>NZ_JAHLLW010000004.1 GCF_019426345.1 Marinomonas lutimaris | reverse complement strand
GCAGAAAATTCTTTTGCCTGTAGGAATGCCATCTTGTCATTGCCTTCGCTTGCGCCTGTTTCGCAAGCTCAACGCGTCAGCGCGACTTCAATGTAAAAGATGGTATGAGTCAGCACACAGTGAGGGACGAAGCAGAATAATGTGTATATCATTGAGGTTGCCGCCTTAATGATCGTCCAGCGTTTGAGTGTCAGTTGTCAGTGCTTTTTCATCTAGAGAGCGCTGAGGTTAGCGCCTAGCGATGATCCATACAGCGTGAACAATGCCAGGAATATAACCTAGTAGTGTGAGTAATATGTTTAGCCAGAATGCACCACCTATACCGACTTGTAAAAAGACACCAAGCGGTGGTAGAAGAATAGCAAATAAAATTCTAATTAAATCCATGTTATCTATCCTTATCAATTATGTGTTTTTTTAAATATCTCAATTAGTCTATCTAACCGCAGTATGATTGGCTAATCATGTGACAAGTTTTTTACGTTATTTACAAGAATGTGAGTAAGTCTTGTTTTACTAAAGCCTTTTGTAAAGGCTATCAATTTTTTAGAATGAGATATTTATTTTTCTATTTTTTTAGAGACAATTTTTAGAGTGTGTACCGTGACTAAAACTATTAATAGAGTGTCGTGATGTTAGATAAAGAAGAGGAAAAGAAGGTCGATAGGGCGAATATTTTTAAGCAGATTTTTTCTCAGTTTTTAATTAACTTTGGTGATGTCTTGATTAACCCAAAAGTTACCTTGCCGTGGCTGTTACAAAGCTTAGGTGCTCCTTTATACCTATTGGGCTGGCTGGTACCAATACGTGAATCTGGATCTTTATTGCCACAGTTAGTTATAGCTCACTTTATTTATAAAGTGAAAGTTCGAAAGTGGGTTTGGGTATTAGGAAGTCTTATCCAATCTCTATGTGTAGTAGTGATAGGGTGTGCTGCTTTATTGTTAGATGGAGCAAGTGCAGGTTGGGTCATTATTGCTGCATTAATCGTATTTAGTGTAGCAAGAGGGCTTAATTCTGTAGCGTCGAAAGATGTACTTGGTAAGACAGTTGTGAAAAATAAACGCGGAAGAGTCTCTGGATGGTCTTCTAGTGCTTCAGGTTTTATAACAATAGGTATTGCGGTTTGTACATTATTTTTCTTCGAAAGTTTTCAAGGTAATGTGAGTTTTTATATTTGGGGAATTGTTGCTGCTACGCTAGTTTGGCTAGTTGCTGCTCTAATTTATTCCTTTGTGCAAGAGCCTTTAAGTGACGTTGAGGATAAGGGCAGGAATTTTATCGATGTATTTGGCGAGCTTAGTCTATTAAGAACGGATTCAGTATTTCGTGAATTCGTTATTGCCCGTTCGTTTTTTTTGTGTGCGGCGTTGAGTGCTCCCTATTACGTATTGATTGCTCAGCAAAGATCTGAAAATGGGGTGTTGATCTTAGGTTTATTTATCTTAGCTAGTGGTTTGGCTTCTTTGCTGTCTTCTCCTTTTTGGGGCTTATTTTCGGATTATTCTAGTCGGAAAGTGATGATGGTTTCTTCTTTGTTGAGTGCGTTCACAGGTGTTGTTCTATTTTTAACTGTTAAGTTATTTTCAGAGGAAGTGTTTGTTACTTGGATCATTGTTATTCTTTACTTTGTTTTAAGTATTGCACATCAAGGTGTCAGAATTGGTCGTAAAACGTATTTAGTGAATTTAGGTGAGGGAAATAAGCGAACTAGTTATGTATCGGTGAGTAATACTATTATTGGTTTTATTTTATTAGCGATGAGTAGTATTAGTCTACTGACTTATTCTATCTCTTTAGCATCTCTCGTTTTAGTTTTTTCGGTAATTACTTTGGCGGGAGTTTTTGTGGTCATACGTTTGCCTGAAATCTAAAAAGCGACACCCTTATGACATTTGGGCTCTGTCGCTTCTCAATTTTCTCAGTTAATTCGGGAGTGGAATTGAAGGTGCATGTTTTACACGATTTAGAACAACGGTAGAGGTTAAATCTCTTACACAAGGTAGGTCAGCAAGTGACTTACTTAGAAAAGTTGATAGGGCGGGAAGATTTTCGCTAATTACCCGTAGCCAATAATCTGCTTCTCCGCTGACCGAGTAGCATTCCAATATTTGAGGAATAGCTTCAATTGCTTTTTTGAATTCTTTATCTGAGTTTTTTACGCTTTTATCTAGAGTGATGTTAACAAAAGCGGTTACTTGGTACCCCAATTCACTTGCATTAAGCTGGGTAAAGTAAGCTTCAATTAAATTATTTTGTTCAAGCCTTTGAAGTCGTCTTGAGCATTGTGAAGGAGATAGATTAACTTGTTCTGATAGTGCTACATTGGTGAGTCTTGCGTTAGTTTGTAGTGCTCGAAGCAAGCGCCAGTCATAACTGTCTAGTTCAAGGTGATTCATTCAAGGTTCCTTATCAGCATCTACTAAAGTGTGCTGTTATTTTTATATTGGACAAGCTATTTCAGCTAGATCAATTAGAATAAGGAGTTTTGTAAAGTAAACAAGTTCAAAAACATTAAATTTCATGTTTTTTAGAAATTTTTTTGCATGTTTTTTGTTTTTTATTGACCGTTGTGAAAATAACTCAAATTGAAGTCTGAATGACAAAAAAAATGCCGCTCACCATGATGGGTCGCGACACTTGGTTAATTTAGTCTGCAAGGTATCTAGTCTTTGAAGTAGATATTTTTTTATTTAGGTATGTTTTTAGATAACCACTGTAATGCTTCTGGATAAGGTTGTGGAAGATCTAGTTGCGCTAGTGCTGTTTGTAATACAGCGTGACTACCTGAGCAGAAGTTTAGGTGGCCCACTTTTCTACCTGGACGAACTTCCTTTTTGTACCAATAAAGCTCTAAGCCTTTGATATTAAGCCAATCATAGTCTAGATCAACACCAATTAAGTTGACCATCATATTTTGGTTCTTCACTTCAGCTGGCGCTAATGGAAGTCCTGTGACTGCGCGTACGTGGTTTTCAAACTGACATATGCTAGCGCCAGCTTGCGTCCAATGGCCGCTATTGTGGACCCTTGGAGCTAGCTCATTAATGAGTAGCTCATCACCTATGCGAAAACACTCCATTGCCATCACACCAACGTAGTCTAAAGCGTCCATAAGCTTGCTAAGCATTGCTTCTGCTTTACTTTGCAAAGGTTTTAGGCGTTCTAAGGGAGAGATGGATGCGTATAAAATTCCATTAATATGGAGGTTGAGCGTTAAAGGGTAAAAATGTGTTTCACCATTTTTGCCTCGAACACCGACTAATGAAACCTCTTCATCAAAATTAATAGCCTGCTCTGCAATCGCTTGGCCTTTCCAATCTTCAGGTATCTCAATGCTCTCAGACTGTTTCAGCCAATATTGACCTTTGCCATCGTAACCACCCCGACGGCGTTTCATCAAAACACGCTCACCTAATGTCTCGTGGGCTTTTGCGGCTGTGGAGTCTGCTTCAACAGAAAACCATGGTGCTGTTGCTAGCTCAAGGCGATCTAACCATTGTTTCTGTGTTAGACGATCTGCAAGTTGTGGAAAAGTAGCTAAGTTGACAAAGTTACTGTGTGTAGCAAGTTGTTTGGTGGCGACAGTATCAGGCCATTCTTCTCTTTCTGCTGTAACAATGTCGGTTGGTGCTAATGCTAAGGTTTCAGTTGACTCTATATCAACTGGACGGACATCAATACCAAGTGGTGTTCCGGCTTGTTTTAGCATGGCTCCTAATTGACCGGCTCCTAATACCCATAGAACTGACATAGATTAAGCCTCTCTTGGGTCTGGATTAGCCAATACAGTTTCAGTCTGATTGGTTCTGAACGCTTCAATTTTTTTAGCAAGTTCTGGATTGGAAATGGCTAGAATTTGACAAGCCAATAGGCCGGCATTAAAAGCCCCAGCACTACCAATGGCAAGTGTTCCAACCGCAACGCCTTTTGGCATTTGAGCGATAGACAATAAACTGTCCATGCCGTTTAATGCTTTGCTTTGCACTGGTACGCCTAGAACAGGTAAGCGTGTATGAGCAGCAACCATGCCAGGCAAATGAGCTGCGCCGCCAGCGCCACCAATAATTACCTTAAAGCCTTTGTCTGCAGCGCTTTCTGAAAATTCTGCAAGTTTGACTGGTGTCCGGTGAGCGGAGACAACTTCGACGTGGTAACTTACGCCAAGAGCGTCCATTATTTCTGCGGCACCTTCCATTGTCGCCCAGTCACTTTTTGATCCCATTATTAGGGCTACATCTGCTTGCAAAACTCTTCTCCTATAAGTGGTGTTCAACGGGGTGCTGAGGGGGTTGTACGTTGAACCTAATTAGTAAGTTTGTCTTGTCTAAACGTGGCCTAACACATTTTTGCATGACAATAATGGCGGCTAATATAGCCGATTTTGAAGAAAACCGCGAGCTTTGAAGGTCGTTGAAATACGTAAGTTGGAAGATAGATAGAGGCAAAAGAAAAGAGCGACTAGAGTCGCTCTTGAAGGTATTTTTCATAATCTGGAATTTGCCGCTCAAATTCGTTTTCGAATAAGGGAGACGTAACCAGAAAATTAGCAGAAGAAACGCTACAAGCAATTGGGATATTCCAAACAGCAGCGACTCGAAGCAGGGCCTTAATGTCAGGATCATGGGGCATTGGCTCAAAAGGATCCCAGAAAAAAATCAGCACATCAATCTTACCTTCGGCAATGAGTCCCCCAAGTTGTTGGTCTCCGCCGAGAGGGCCGCTAATCAGAGAGTGAACTGGAACGTTTAGTTGCTTTTGCATTAAGTTCCCAGTCGTACCTGTAGCCATCAAATTGTGTTTTATCAATTTTTCTTTATGCTTTTCTGTCCACTCAATAAGAGCGGGTTTCATATTGTCATGAGCAACCAGAGCGACGTTTTTACGCTCTGGTGTCGTGATCGTTTTTTGTTGCAACGTTTTGCTCTTCACTGTGAATTATTCCTCAACAGCGCCGACTTTTACGACTTTCATCATATTGGTTGTGCCGTAGCTCACCAAGTGATCGCCTTTTGTTACAATAACCAGATCTCCATCTTTGATTAGGCCAAGAGATTTAACATGATTAACTAAGCCCGCAACGATAGTCTCTACGTTGAACTCTTGTGAAGAGAAAGCCACCGGCGTTACACCACGATAAAGATTTACTTTATTCAGTGTTGCTTGGTTTGGAGACAATGCGTAGATTGGCAAACCAGAGCTAATGCGAGACATAAGTAGTGGTGTTGTACCTGAATCAGTCAAGCTGATGATCGCTTTTACGCCTTCCAAGTGATTGGCAGCGTACATTGCTGACATCGCGATCGTTTCATCAATGCTGGTAAAGGTCACATCGATACGGTGTTTAGAGCGATTGATTGCAGGTTGCTTTTCAGCACCCAAGCAAACGCGGTTCATGGTTTTAATAACTTCTTCAGGGTATGCGCCAGCCGCTGTTTCGGCTGAAAGCATGACAGCATCTGTGCCATCTAGAACAGCGTTAGCTACATCAAATACTTCAGCGCGAGTTGGCATTGCACTGGTGATCATGGTTTCCATCATTTGAGTTGCTGTAATAACAGGGCGGTTCAACTGACGGCAGCGCTTGATCATGTGTTTTTGTACACCGATCAATTCTGCATCACCAATTTCAACACCAAGGTCACCGCGAGCAACCATGACGGCATCAGAGGCTAGAATAATAGCATCCAATGTTTCGTTGTCAGCTACGGCTTCCGCACGTTCTACTTTAGAAACAATACCTGCTTTAAGGCCAGCAGCTTCAGCTAGTGCGCGAGCTTCGTGAAGGTCGTCTGCGCAGCGAGGGAAAGAAACAGCTAAGTAATCGGCTTTTAATGCAGCAGCAGTTATAATATCTTCGCGATCTTTATCGGTAAGTGCCGCTGCTGAAAGTCCACCCCCTTGACGGTTGATGCCTTTGTTATTAGACAAAGCTCCACCAACGATGACTTTAGTAATAACTTCTTGGCCTTTTACTTCTAGTACTTCAAGAACGACTCGTCCATCATCAAGTAGCAAAACGTTACCGGGCTGTGAGTCTTTTGCTAGTTGTGGGTAGTCGATACCAACGCGAGTTTCGTCGCCATTGTTTTTGTCAAAACCAACATCAAGAACAAACGTTGCACCGTCTTTTAGCTCGACCTTGGTGTTTTTAAAGCGAGCGATACGGATTTTAGGGCCTTGTAAATCACCCAGAATCGCCACGTGACGACCATTTTTTTGAGCCATTTCACGAACTACTTTAGCTCGTTCGATGTGATCTTCAGGTTGGCCATGAGAAAAATTTAGACGGAAAACGTTGGCACCAGCAAGGATCAATTTCTCAATCATTTCTGGGGAGCTGGAAGCAGGGCCTAAAGTGGCAACAATTTTAGTTCTACGAGTCATTTTAAATACCAAAGATTAGAAAGCGTGAAGAGAAGTATAAGAGACGACGAAGGCTGCGTCAGCAGCCTTCGTGTATTTTGACTATTTCGCAGCCATTAATGCGATAGTATTATCAAGCATTCGGTTTGAGAAGCCCCATTCGTTGTCATACCAAGCCATGACTTTGACTAATTTGCCTTGTACACGAGTTTGTGTCGCATCGAAATTAGAAGTGTAGGCATTGTGATTGAAATCAGAAGAGACAAGAGGTTCATAATTGACATGCAATACTTGCGCAAGAATTGGATCCGCTTTGATAGCGTCTTCAATGATTTTGTTAATTTCTTCTACTGTCGTTTCTCTAGGTGCTAAGAAAGTTAAATCTACTAGCGAAACGTTGATAGTAGGTACGCGAACGGAAAGACCATCAAATTTACCAACAAGTGCTGGGATAACAAGGCCAACCGCAGCTGCTGCACCAGTTTTACTTGGAATCATGTTCATTGCAGCTGCACGTGCACGGTAAAGATCTTCATGATAAACGTCTGAAAGACGCTGATCATTTGTATAAGCATGAATTGTCGTCATCAAACCGCTTTCAATGCCAAGCTTTTCGCTTAGTGGTTTGGCAAATGGTGCTAGGCAGTTAGTAGTACAAGAAGCATTTGAAATGACCGTCATTTTAGATGTCAGTACATCTTGGTTAACACCGTATACAACAGTGGCATCCACTTCTTTACCAGGTGCTGAAATAATAACTTTCTTCGCGCCAGCAGTGATGTGAGCACTTGCCTTTTCTTTTGTTGTGAAGAAGCCTGTGCATTCATAAACGACATCAATATCTAGCTCAGCCCAAGGAAGGTCTGCTGGATTGCGTTCAGAGAAAGTGCGAATTTTATCTTTGTTGATATAAAGCGCTTCTTCATCAAAGGTGACTTCTTCGTTGAAGCGACCGTGGACAGTATCGTATTTCGTCAAATGAGCGTTGGTTTTTGAATCACCAAGATCATTAATCGCTACGATTTGGATTTGATCACGCTTGCCTGATTCATACAAAGCTCTAAGCGTATTGCGTCCAATGCGTCCATAACCGTTGATAGCTACCTTAATCGTCATACTCACCTCTAACATAGTGCAAAAGTTGCTTGATGTTCGAATTCGAACAACATGCGTTCAATTTTATTCTTTACGTAAAAATACTACATAAGTAATTTTTTAAGCAAGGATTAGTAACAAATTCCTGTCAATATGGATGTTTTTTGATCATCTATTGATCTAAGACTAACATTGTACAGAATTATGTTACAGAAGTTCGGGTATATTAGCTGAAGAAGCGCCTTTTTCGAATTCTTTTTGTAAAAAAATTACATAATAATGCGGTTTTATTAGTTTTTTATCTGTTTTAGGCGTGAAATAAATTAAAAATGTAGTAATATTACATAATATTATAGTGTCAGGCCGTGTGCTGAGATAACTGAACTAAAAACGGAGAGAAGCATGAATCCGATTGTTGCTAAGGTAACGAACGACATCATTGAACGAAGCAAAGCGCTACGTGAGCAATACCTTAAAGATATGAAGAAAGCGCAAGAGCAAGGGCCGCACAGAGGAACATTGTCCTGTGGTAATTTGGCTCATGGCTTCGCGGCATGCCAACCTCAAGATAAACAAAAGCTGACTCTCATGGAGGAAGCGAACATAGGCATCATATCTTCTTACAACGATATGTTGTCGGCTCATCAGCCTTACGAAAATTACCCAGATCAAATTCGTGCAGCGATTAAAGAAATGGGTTCTGTTGCTCAGTTCGCTGGCGGTGTTCCTGCTATGTGTGATGGTGTCACTCAAGGGCAAGACGGCATGGAGTTGAGTCTATTTAGCCGTGACAACATAGCACAAGGTGCGGCAATAGCGCTTTCTCATAATATGTTTGATGCCGCTATCTACTTAGGTATTTGTGACAAGATAGTTCCTGGCCTGTTGATTGCTGCGCTACGTTTTGGTCATTTGCCTGCCTTGTTTATTCCTGCGGGCCCAATGCGTTCAGGCATTACTAACGCGGCTAAAGCGGCTGTTCGCCAGCGCTATGCTCAAGGCCAAGCAACTCGTGAAGAATTGCTTGAGGCGGAATCGGCTTCTTACCATAGTGCAGGTACTTGTACCTTTTATGGTACTGCTAACTCGAATCAGTTATTAGTCGAAATTATGGGGCTTCAGCTTCCTGGTTCTTCTTTTGTTAACCCAGATGATCCATTGCGAGGCGCTTTAACTAATTATGCCTCTCAGTTGTCCACGAAGATCACTGCACTTGGCCGAGATTACCGACCTTTATATGAAATAGTTGACGAGCGCAGCATTGTTAACTCGATTGTTGGCTTGTTAGCGACGGGTGGTTCCACTAACCACACCATGCATATTGTCGCTTATGCTCGTGCTGCAGGCATTATTGTTACATGGGATGATTTTTCAGCTCTTTCTAAAGTTGTGCCATCATTGACTAGAATTTACCCGAATGGCCAAGCTGATATTAACCATTTTCACGCGGCTGGCGGTATGGCGTTTTTGGTTAAGCAATTACTGAAAGGTGGCCTAGTGCATGAAGATGTAAACACCATCGTAGGTAAAGGCTTAACTCACTACACCAAAGAGCCTTTCTTGGAAGGCAATAATCTTGTTTGGCGTGATGGTACGGATGAAAGCTTGGATCTGAATGTTGTCCGGCCTATTGATAATCCGTTTAGCAAAGAAGGCGGATTGGCTTTATTGAAAGGTAACCTTGGTCGCTCTGTGATTAAGGTATCAGCAGTAAAAGATGAAAATCGAATTATCGAAGCGCCTGCAGCAGTGTTTCATAGTCAAAATGCTTTGGCTGATGCGATTGCAAGTGGTGCATTGAAACGCGATTGTGTGGCGGTTGTACGTTTTCAAGGACCGAAAGCATTGGGTATGCCTGAATTGCATAAATTAACACCATACCTTGGTAATTTACAGGATCAAGGTTACCGAGTGGCCTTAGTGACAGACGGCCGCATGTCTGGTGCATCCGGTAAAGTACCTGCTGCGATTCATTTGACGCCAGAAGCGTTAGCTGGCGGTTTGATCGCTAAGATTCATGATGGTGACATGATTCGCTTAGACGCAGTCGAAGGTACTTTGTCTGTACTGATTTCTGAAGAAGAGCTGAGTAAGCGTGAAGCGGCTCACCAAGATTTAACTGACTCTCATCAGGGTATGGGGCGTGAATTATTTAGTGCGCAACGTATTTTGGTGAGTGGCGCAGAGCAAGGTGCTTGCAGCTTGTTTAATGATTAAACCTTTCCTCTGACTACTAACATTTGTTAGTAAATGGTGTTTAGGGGCTTGTTTCAAGCCCCATTTTTTTGCCTGAAATTTGCCATTCTTGTTTATCGTTTCAAATCCTTTACTCTTTATTTCACCCATAGTATATCGATGAATCATTAACCGAATATCATCTTAATTCAAATCAAGTCTCTATATTTTAAAGATAAAAAAAGGCCCGAATCTGAGTGTGGATTCGGGCCTTCTTAAGTAACTAGCTCAAAAGAGCAGGCTATTTAGTCCATTGTATCTAGTGCTTTTTCGTATTCATCAAAAGAATCTGTTACAGACTCTTCTGGAGCGCCTGTTGCTAGGCTTACTACAAAAATAGCAATAGTCGAGAACAAGAAGCCTGGAACGATTTCATAAAGATCGAAAATGCCACCAGTTAATTGTTTCCATACCACAACGGTAACGCCACCAATAACAATACCCGCTAGAGCTCCGTTACGGTTCATGTTACGCCAGAACAAGCTTAGAAGGATAGCTGGGCCAAATGCAGCGCCAAAACCAGCCCAAGCATAAGACACTAGGCCAAGTACTGAGCTTTCTGGGTTCAATGCAAGCACTAGTGCAATAATAGAAATAGCCACAACCGCAAAACGTCCAACGTTGACGATTTGTTTTTGAGTTGCTTCTTTATTGAATAGTTGCTTGTAAAAATCTTCGGCTAGTGCAGAAGAAGATACCAGAAGTTGAGAATCTGCTGTACTCATGATAGCCGCTAAGATTGCAGCAAGAAGGATACCAGCAACCACCGGGTGGAAGACCGCATTCACTAGAATCATGAAGATTTTTTCTGGGTCAGCTAAGTCACCGGCTAGATTACTATCGACAAAGGTTATGCCGACTAGGCCGATAAGTAGTGCGCCAGCCATGGAAATCAATGTCCAGATAACTGCGATACGACGAGCTGTTTTAATGTCTTTGTTAGAGCGAGAGGCTTTAAAACGCGCTAGGATATGCGGTTGACCAAAGTAACCTAGACCCCAAGCGACGAGAGAGATAATCCCTATTGCTGTCAAAGGTTCGCCACTGACATTAGTCCAGATATCTAGTAATTCAGGATTTTTTGTCATTAACGTGTTAGAAAGATCAGACCAGCCGCCATCGATGGCAACAAGAGGGACGATGACTAGTGCCGCGCTCATCATTAGGCCTTGTACAAGGTCTGTCCATGCTACCGCAAGAAAGCCACCAAATAGCGTGTAGGAAACCACACATACTGTGCCGATAATTACTGCATAGGTGTAATCTAAGCCAAATACTGTTTCAAACAATTTGCCGCCTGCAACCAAACCGGAACTTGTATAGAACAAGAAGAACAGCAAAATGAACAGAGCTGAAATGGTTTGAATAAGCTTCGATTTATCATTGAAGCGTGTAGACAAAAAGTCTGGAAGTGTTAGTGCGTTGTTTGCTTTGATGCTGTACGTTCTTAGGCGTTTTGCACAGATTAGCCAGTTAAGCCAGGTACCAACAAAAAGGCCACCTGCAATCCAGAACGATTCTAAGCCTGCTGCAAAAGCGTAGCCTGGTAAGCCAAGTAATAACCAGCCGCTCATGTCCGAGGCGCCTGCTGATAGTGCGGTAGGCCAAGGTCCTAAAGAGCGTCCGCCAAGAAAGTAATCTTCAGAGCTGGAAGTGCGTTTGTAAGCGTACAACCCAATTCCTAGCATAACTACTAGATAGGCTAGGAATGTAAAGCTGATCGCATAGCTGCTTTCTATCATTATTGTTGTCCCCTAATGAAATTATTACGGGTGAAATAACCTTTGATGGATAAGGTTATTTATCAGTATGGATAGTCTTTATCCTTATATTGCGCTGTTCAGCAATATCTACTGATTGAAAGATTGCGCTTAAAAAAGCTTCGTCTAGATCACACCCGAAAGAGTTATAATTGTTAAATCGTTATTGTGATAGCCGTTGATATCAAATGTAAAAATAATCACCTGATCGTAAAGAGAATGGATCGCATTTTTGACATATTTCAAGACCTGCGCCGATTCTAAGTGGCTGAGATCGGATAATCTTTCAAATTTCTCTGACAAAATTACGAAAAAATCTGATGCGCTTGGCAAACTGATTGGTTTGGGTAAATATCTTGTGATCTGAGGTGATTTCGCAAAGCTAACGTAAAAAAATAAAGGCACATGAAATGTGCCTTATATTGTGTAGTTATTTCTTTTCAACTTTTGGTAATCGAGTGTCTTGTACGCTTTGTTTCAGTTTTTTTAGATGGGCGTTGAATTCTGGGCCGCGTTTTAACAACACGCCAGTAGCCAATGCATCGATTAACGTAAGATAAACAATACGTGAGCTCATTGGCGTATAGATATCGGTATCTTCAGTTTCTTCAATCGGTAAGACGATAGAGCAGTGCTCTGTGAGAGGAGAATCTGGATTAGTGATACCAATAACGGTAGCCCCAGCTTCACGAGCGACACGAGCTGTTTCTATTAACGGCAAGGTGCGGCCTGTATAGGAAATGATGACGATAGCATCGCCAGAATGGGCGCCAGCGGCAGCCATGCGTTGTACTAAAATATCCGTGTAAGCAACAACCGGCATGTTTAAGCGGAAAAATTTATGATGTGCATCTTTGGCAACTGGGCCTGATGCACCTAAACCATAAAACTCGATTCGACGAGCTTGCGCCAATACATCAACTGCTCGACTTATCAGTGACTCAGGTAAAATGTCCTGAGCTCTGGTGAGGTTGTTTTTGGCGGCTTCAAAAATTTTCGCCGTAACGGCGCCTGGAGCATCGTCAGGTTCTACGTTTAAGTTGACGTAAGGTGTGCCTGTCGCAAGGCTTTGGGCAAGTGATACTTTAAAATCAGGAAAGCCACTACCTATTAGACTACGACAGAAACGGTTTACCGTAGGTTCACTCACTTCAGCTCTAGCGGCAAGTTTCGCAATACTGGAGTGAATGGTTGTTTTTGGATCGGCAAGAATCGCTTCCGCTACTTTTCGCTCGGATTTGCTTAACGTGCTCAGTCGTTCTTGTATCTTACGAATAATGTCTTCGTGTTTAATCATTGATCTGCTTCAAAGTTGACTATTGACTCGGATGGTTCAGTTGTTCATTCTGACAGCCACTTACAATTCTGGCAATAAAATGATTAAAAATGACCGTTCTATCTGAGTATTTCTTAAAAATGGCTGACATATTACCAGCCACCATGGAGGTTGAAACTACTTTATTTGAGGAAGGCTTTTCAAACAAGGTGTATTTGATTCATTGGGAGCAAGTTTCTCGTTTTGTATTGCGCATTCCCTATATTGATATTAGTGCTTTTTATATTAACCGTACGGAAGAAATGAATACCTTAAAACATGCTGCATCTATTGGGCTTTCTCCTGCTGTTGCTTGGCACGACAGTGATGGCAGCTTTGCTTGTCAATTTGTCTCTCAGCCTTCTCTTGATTGGACTGTGTATCATCAAGATAAAGATATACCGCGAATTGCTCAAGCCTTAATAGCGGCGCATAGTTTGCCAATGGGTCATCATCACTATGATGTGTTTGAAGTAATTAAGCATTATTTGAATGGCATTCAACGTTATGACGTTGAAACACCAAGCTTGATGGCTGAATATGATTACCTTACTGCTCTTTTGAAGCAGCTAAAGCCGCCAGAAATAATTTTACCGTCAGTACTTTGCCATAACGATTTAAACCCTAAGAACGTTTTAATGGACAGCGATAAGCTCTGGCTTATTGATTGGGAATATTGTGGAGTTGGAGATCCATTATTTGATCTTGCTGTAGTGGTTAAGTCTCACAATTTAGACGCAAGACAAACTGCATTATTACTACGTTCTTACCGATCAGATCTTCCGAAAGAAAAGGCTTTAAATACGATCCAAGAGTATGTGAAAGCCTACGGATTAAGGGAAATGGCTTGGTTGTTATTGAAGCACTTAGTCACACCTGAGGATAAGCTGTCGCTGCAATATTATTATGAATTTAAAGCGACGCCAGCATTAAACCCTTTTTATGAAACCAAAAGCAGTGCAGAGAATAAAGTGAGCTAATGATGAATTTAACGGGTGATTGGCAAGAATATTTAGCTGATGAGTTTGAGAAAGACTACATGTTGGCTTTGCTAAAATTCTTACAAACAGAGAAACAAAATAAAACACTTTATCCTGCAGAAACAGAATATTTTACAGCGTTAAATGTGACGCCTTTCAGTAAGCTAAAAGTGGTGATTCTTGGCCAAGATCCCTATCACGGAGAAGGCCAAGCTCATGGTTTATCCTTTTCGGTAAAGCCTGGTATAAAAGTTCCTCCTTCATTGGTGAATATCTACAAAGAGCTTGAGATGGATTTGGGTATCACACCAGCCCAGCATGGTTTTTTACTACAATGGGCAGAGCAAGGCGTCTTATTGCTAAATAGTGTGTTGACCGTCGAAGCGAGCAAGGCAGGTTCTCACCAGAATAAAGGTTGGGAAATATTTACTGATAAAATCATCGAGCTCATTAACAACAAGCACCAAGGCGTTGTTTTTATGCTGTGGGGATCTTACGCACAGAAAAAAGGCCGTCATATTGATCGTGATAAGCATTGTGTGCTGGAAAGTGTTCATCCATCACCATTGTCGGCATATCGTGGATTTTTAGGTTGTCAGCATTTTTCCAAGGCGAATAATTATCTAATTGGTCTTGGCAAAGAGCCTATTAAATGGGCATTAGAGCCAGTCAGAAATAGGGATGAGGTAGAACAAAATCAGCAGATTGGTTTGCCATTCTAAATTAATTTTATAGCGCCTATCTGGCGCTATAAAATACCTCGAATATAGCCTCTATTTCTTGCTATCTAGCGAGTAGGGAAGTGGAAGTAAGGTGATTTCTTGGTTATCCAAAAGGATTTTTTCTGCGTCACTTGGATCAATATTCAAAATAACTTGTGCGTAGTGTGTGTCTTGAATATAAGTGAAATCAAAGATTTGCCCTATGTTTTTGCCTTGTTCATCTACAATGTCTTTTGTCGTATCGAGATTTCCTTGCCAAGTTACTAATGCTAGCTGTTTTTTCGACTTGCCTTTATATTGCATGCGAGCAACGATTTCTTGTCCTGTATAGCAGCCTTTTGTGAAGCTGATGCCGCCCGTACTTTGCATGTTAAGCCATTGAGGCAAAATAGTTTCACTTTGCTCTAGATTAATAAGTGGACGGGCTGCAAGTATTGCTAATGCAGCCAATTCTGAATTCTTCTCCTCAATTTCTGCTTTGGCTGAGGTAATCAGAAACTGAATTTCTAATGGCTCCTGGCTAATCGTCAATGTAATGATGTCGTTATCTTGAGTGGTTGTAAAAATACTCGATGCTACATTGGAATCATCTTCTATTTTTTGGTTCACTAGCCTTGTATAAACCGCAAAATGATCTTGTTCATCCGTCAATGTTGTTTTGAAAAACACTGCGTACTTTTTTAGATGTAATAAGGTTTTCTCGACTAAATCTTTTGCCATGATCATCAACACATCGTCATTGCGTTGAACGATATAAAAGCTGCTGATAATACGTCCTTTAATGCTACATATAGCACCGTATAGACCATTATCTTGGGACAGTTTGTTCATGTCGCAGGTTGTCTGACCTTGCAGGAATTTCTTTGAATCTAAACCAGATACTCGCAAAACGCCGATATCCTGCTGTTTCATGACGACGTCTTTGTTTTGCAGTGTTGAGTCAATAATATCGTGAAGAGAAGTCATAAAACGTTCCATAAAATAGATCGGGCATAAAATAGGTTGCAGTTGTTCTGCGTGAATAGCCTATCAGTAATGCCTAAATTTTACTTTTCAATGGGCAGATCGATAATGATTTTTTATACACCTAAGACTATTCGGCAAATTGTTTTTGTATTTCAAGTAGTTTGGGTAACTCTTGTTGGAGTAATGGAATTAGCGTTGGATCAAAGTGTTTTCCACTTTGCTCAGTGATGTAATGAATTGCTTCTTCAGTAGACCAAGCTTTTTTATAAGGGCGCGCACTGGTAAGTGCATCAAATACATCAACTAATGCAATGATACGACCTTCAATAGGAATTTCTTCGCCGGATAAGCCATTCGGATAACCAGAGCCGTCCCATTTTTCATGATGTGTCATGGCAACAGAGTGGGCAAGTTCGATAAGATAAGAACTTGGGTTAGAAAGAATTTCACCACCGATTTGAGCATGTGTCTTCATGACTTCATACTCTTCTTCTGTAAGCTTGCCCGGTTTTAGCAGTATGTTGTCTGCTATGCCTATTTTTCCTATGTCGTGCATAGGTGCTGCCATCATTAAATCGTTCGCTGATTCTTCACAAAAGCCGTATGCCGAAGCAATGACTTTTGCATATCGGCTCATGCGTTGTACGTGCATACCGGTTTCGTTGTCTTTGTATTCGGCAGCTCGCCCAAGCCTTTGGATCAAATCGATATGCGTATTTAGCAACTCATCCGCTCTAATTAATGACAGGTGTGTTTTGACACGAGCTAAGACAATAGCAGGTACGATGGGTTTGACGATGTAATCAACGGCACCAATTTCAAAGCCTTTTGCTTCATCTATACTGTCTTTCAATGCTGTGACAAAAATCACTGGAATATTAGCTGTTGTGGGATTTTGTTTTAAGCGTTCGCAGACTTCTAAGCCTGTCATATCTGGCATCATGATATCGAGTAGTATGAGGTCCGCCGGCTCTTTTTCTACTAGTTTTAATGCGTCTTGCCCTGATCGAGCAAAAGATAAACGGTATCGAGCTGCTTGCAATACTTGCTTTAAAACTCGTAAGTTTGATGGCTCATCATCAACTAATAGGATGCGAGGTGCGGGTTTACTTCCGATTCTCATTTGGTGGCTGTCTCCTGTGCAATTAATTCTTTTAAGCTGGTAAGGCTGTTAATAGCACTATCAAATTCAAAGTTAGAGAGAGCTTTACTTGCTTCGATGGCTTGTATTTTCATGTTTTTTGAGACGCTGTTAATAAGCAAAGCTATGTTGTCGTCATCTACTTCGCCTGAGTCTGCGGAGAAAATAAGTGCATCGATAAGTGCTATTAATTGTGTGGTAGAAAGTTCATTCTGAATGTCTATCTCTGGTATCTCAGAATGGATACAATGTTTATTAATTAATAGCTGTAGCTCTTCAAAGAAGTGAGCCAATAAAGCCGTTAAATATTGGACGCTTTTGAGAAATTGATCATAGTCTTCTGTCTGTGCTGCTCGCTCTATATTTGCCATACAATTAGAAATATTTAACAATGCAAGATTACCTGAAGAGCCTTTTATCGCATGCGCTAAAGCGTAAGCCTCTTGGTATTCTTGATTGTCTACATGAGTTGTTAGTCTATTGACCAAATTTGCGTTAGTTTCTGCAAACCTAGATAGCTCTGTGATGTATACTGGAAGGTCGCTCCACAGCGATAGACCTTTATCCATATGGATTTGCGGATTTTTATGATTAACTTTTTCGTGATTACTATCCTGCTGATGAATCAATGTGGGCGTTTCATTTAAGATTCTCGCCATTTCAATTATTAAAGCCTGAATATCAATGGGTTTATTGGCAAAGCCATCCATTCCCGCTTGTTGAGCATCTAATTTATCTTCTATTAGGACATTGGCTGTTAAGGCAATGATCGGAGTGTGAATAAGCTGATTTTCTTTTTCATAGCTGCGGATAATTTGAGTGGCGGTTAAGCCATCCATTTTCGGCATCTGAATGTCCATTAGAATGATGTCAGGTTTGATCATTTTAAATTGGTCAACAGCATCAATACCGTCTTTTGCAAAAAATATGGCATGACCATGTCGTTTAAGTAAAATAGTCAGCAGCGTTAGGTTTTGTTCTACGTCATCAGCCAATAGTATTCTTTTAGGTGTGATAACAGGCTGCAGAGTTGTTTCTGCACTCGCTGGCATATCCGTTTCTGTAAGTGGTAAATCAAAAGAGAAGCAACTCCCCATTCCGACTTCACTTGTTACATGAATTTGACCACCCATGAGGGTTACTAATTGCTTAGATATGCTAGTACCTAAGCCTGTGCCGCCAAAACGACGGCTCATAGATGCATCAGCTTGTGTAAATGGGTCAAAAATGTGCGTTAAGCGTTCTGCTGGTATTCCTATCCCAGAGTCTGCAACTGAAAAGCGTATTTTATCATCTTGTAGTTTCGATATTGTTAAGGTCACATACCCTTTTTCAGTGAATTTGATCGCATTGCCTAGGATATTCATGAGTACTTGGCGGATGCGATCTTCAGCTCCCCAGTAGGCGTCGGCAACATCTGCTTCTATATGAATGTTTAGTTCTAGACCTTTATTTCTGGCTTGTAGCCATAGAGTTGAAATTACAGTGTCTACTGAATTGGCAAGTACAAAAGGTTGTATGTCTAATTCAAGTTTGTTTTTTTCTAATTTAGCACTGTCGAGTATATCGTTGAGAAGGTGTAGTAGAGATCGAGCAGATTTACTGATAATTGAAAGGTGTTTTTTATTTTCTCCCGATATTTCTGATTCCAATAAAATGTCAGAAAAGCCAATAATAGCATTCATTGGCGTGCGGATTTCGTGGCTCATGTTTGCTAAGAAAGACGCTTTGCTTTCTGCTGATGCTTCGGCTTTTGCTTTTGCTTGACGAAGTTCATCTTCCATCACAACACGTTGTGATATGTCTAAAATGACACCATCAATCCATTCGGGTTTGCCATCTTCGTTATAGATGATTGAGCCATTTTCGAGCACCCAAACATAGTGACCTTTTTTGTGCCTTAATCGGTATTCTAATTTATGTGTTTTACGTTCTCTAATAGCCTCGTCCATAACAAGAGAGATATTTTTTTCATCATCAGGGTGAACGAGTTTGGCGAAGGAGGCTGTTTTATCGTAGAAATCAGATGTTTTCCATCCAGTAATATCATAGATAGCATCACTTACAAAAAGAGTGCTCCAATGTTCATCCATTAAGCAGCGAAAAGAGGCGCCAGGTATATTTTTTATTAAGGAGCTGTATCGCTTCTCACTTTTTTTGATGGTTTCTTCCAACGATTTTCGAGTCGAAATATCGGTAATAAAGCCAACAAATAATGTATCACCGTCAGGGATATCAACTTTTCCAACACCCAGTCTAATAGGAAAAACATGCCCATTTCTGTTGGTTGCATAAATTTCTCGTTCAGTGCCTGCTATGTTTATTTCGCCAGTATCACGAAATGAGGCTAGAAAATGATTGAATTCATCGGCGTATTTTTGAGGGAATAGAATGCCAAAGTGCTGATTGATTATTTCATCTTCTTGCCAACCAAAAATGACTGAGGCAGCTTTATTAAATTCTTTAATAGTGCCGTAGCTGTCTATGGATATAATGCCATCTACAGCGGTGTCTAAAGTTGTTTTTAGCCGAACTTCACTGGCCGTTTTTTCCAATAATAGTTGACGGTAACGCAATTGTGATGCGATGTTTGCTGCCAGAATAGAGAGCAATAATGTAATGATAGCAACAACGAACGAAAGTTCATTATTAGAGTTTTCTTGCATGTGAGGCATTCCAGCATCACCGGATGAAATGAACCTTGCTCCTGCCATGCCAGCATAATGCATACCAGAAATAGCGGCTCCCATAATAATTGCACTGATGCAGCTGACCCACTTGGAGCTTAAATTGGTCCAAACTTTTCTAACATAGTAATGGGTTGATAAGGCAATAAAAGCAAGAACCACAGCAATAATCAGTGATGCTAAAAACCACACTGGATCATATTTCAGTTCAACGTCCATTTTCATTGCTGCCATGCCGATATAATGCATAGCACCAATACCACTACCTACAAATACACCATTAACGAGTAGCTGCCAGATGGTAAGATCACTTCTGGTTAATCGTTTCAATGTTATATAGGAGGCCAAAATAGCGGGTATTAGAGAGATAGCTGTTAACAGTGGGTCATAAGAGATTCCATGTCCCATGTTAAACGCCAGCATACCGACAAAATGCATACTCCAAATACCGCCAGCCATGATGAAAGATCCAGAAACTAGCGCAATTTTTTTATACCTTTCGATAACAATGTGTTTGGCAATGGAAGCGAAATGCAGCGCAAAAAAAGAGGCGCCTGAAGCGAGTACAATAGAAAGGGCAACAAGTAGGTAGTTATAGTCGCCCATAGCCAGATGAATGTTATCTACTTGAGTGACAAAGAAACTATTTAGTAAATGCATTAATTCTACTTCTTTCCTGCATTAGATGACGGATCGTTAATTCACTTAATGTTATTTATTTTGTTGATTAGATATGAAAACTAACGATTTTTATTATTTAGTTGTACTTAAAAGGCCTATTTATAGAATTCTATTGACTCTTTTCTCTATTATTTCGAGTATGAAACGCTATGGTCATAGTGGTGTAGCATGCCATACAAAAATTAAAACAAAATACTACTTTTGATGAAGAAGAGTAACGAAATGTATTTAGGTCTTGATCTTGGAACTTCAGGTTTGAAAGGCGTCGTTATCGACGATAAAGGTAATGTTTTGGCACAGGAGTCCGTGCCTTTAGCTGTCGATAGTCCGCACGCCACATGGTCAGAGCAAGATCCATTGACGTGGTGGCAAGCTTGTAAAGATGTTGTTGCTCAATTGCAGCAGCGTTTGGATTTGAGCAAATTGAAGGCGTTAGGATTGTCAGGTCAAATGCATGGCGCTACCTTGCTTGATGCAGAAGGTAATGTATTGCGACCTTGTATCTTATGGAACGATGGTCGTAGCCAAGCGCAATGTGAAGCCTTGATGACGCAATTTCCTGACTTGATCGAGCGTTCTGGAAACCTCTATATGCCGGGCTTTACTGCACCTAAAATACGTTGGGTACAAGAAAATGAACCAGAGGTATTTACCAAGTTGGCTCATGTATTGCTGCCGAAAGACTATTTGGCTTATCGATTGACAGGGGGGATGTCATCTGACTGTTCTGATGCTGCAGGTACGCTTTGGTTAAACCCTGAAACACGCAAATGGGATGATGCTCTATTGGCTGCAACTGGCTTGACTCAAGCCAATATGCCAAACGTGCATGAAGGTTGTGATGTCGTCGGTACCTTGTCTGAAGCAGTTGCTCATGAACTAGGACTTCCACAATTACTTGTCGTGGCTGGCGCTGGTGATAATGCTGCAGGGGCCGTTGGCATGGGCGTGACTAATCCTGGTCAAGGCTTTATTTCATTAGGGACGTCTGGCGTATATTTCACCGTGAGTGAGTCCCATAAAGCCAACCCACAAAATACCGTGCATGCTTTTTGTCATGCCTTGCCTAACCGTTGGCACCAAATGGGCGTTACCCTTAGCGCTGCAAATTCTTTAGCCTGGTTCGCTAAGCTGGTGGATAAGTCTGTTGCAGAATTACTGGATGCCCTTGAAGACAGTCATATCGAGCGCACTAATGTGTTGTTTCTGCCTTATCTAAGCGGTGAGCGAACTCCGCATAATGATTCGTTAGCGAATGGGCAATTCGTTGGTTTAAGCAATACAACCAATGTCGAAGCTATGACTTTGGCGATATTGGAAGGTGTGGCGTTCTCTCTATTGGATTGCCAAAACGCCTTGAACAGTGCAGGAAGTGCTGTTGATGAGTTGTCTTTAATCGGCGGCGGCGCGCGTTCTGTAATGTGGCGCCAAATTATCGCCAATGTGTTAAATAAGCGTCTTATTTATCGTGATGGTGGTGACGTAGGGCCGGGCTTGGGCGCAGCTCGTTTGGCTCTTTTGGGCGAACAGCAAAGCCAAGGTAAAGATATTGAGTCACTGATTGCTGAATATTGCATCATGCCGGATGTATTGGCAGTGCATGAGCCTGAAGAGGCTTTGGGGTCTTACTATCAAGAGAAGTATGCTTTGTACCAATCCCTTTATCAATCGACAAAAGACCTAAATGAAAAGCTGATGCTATTGTCGTCTTAGTCGTCATCTTTGTTTTAATAAAAAGCGCCGCGAATATTGTATATTAGCGGCGTCTCTTTCATCGCATTAAGGCTTCTGTTGAACTATGAAACGGGTGCAATACCTTCAATGTGAATGTTGCTTTGAGTGCGGAAATCTCGAGGAGTGACGCCTTTTAACTCATGAAACCGGCGATTAAAGTTAGCTACATTATTAAACCCAACTTGAAAACAAATCGTTGCGATCTGCTGATCTGTTTCGGTTAGCAAACTGCAAGCACGACTGACTCGAACGCGGTTTACGAATTCAATAAAGCGGTTTCCAGTGGCTTTTTTAAAGAAACGCGAAAAATGGCTATCTGACATACCAATCAAATTGGCTACGCTAGAAAGTGTAATATCTTGGCCATAGTTTTGAGAAACATAATCGACCACAGTGTTGATTTTACGCTGTAGTGTTTCATTAGATTTTAAGTCAATCTGCACTGTGGAAAGTAAGCGGTAACTTCGGCTTTGAGCCAATTTTTGAAGCAGAGGAAGCGCGAGGATTAATCTCGACAAACCACTAGAGTCACGTACTTTTTGAAAAATATCTTTTAGGTATTCGTGGTCTTGATCAAAAAATTCAATGCCTGATTTTGCTCTCGCTAACATAGGCAAAATTTCGGCTAACTCAGGGATGATTTTCATACCATTTGAAAAAGACTCATGGTCAAAGCGAATTACCATATCCCTAAGTTGAACGTCTTCTTGATCGTGTTGGCAGATCCAGTTATGAGGGAGCCGAGGGCCTGTTAAAATGAGTTGTCCTGGCAAGTAGTTACCAATGTAATCACCTACAAAAACTTTGCCCGATGTCGCGACGATAAAGTGCAACTCGTAATCATCATGGGCGTGCCATCGAATAAGGTCACACGGATAACCGTGTTCTAAATAGCGAATGGTTTCGTTATCTTCGACAATTTCGTATTCGGGCGTTATGCGTTTGGCGGTATTAGACATAATCTTCTCGCTCAGCAGCTTTCTAGTTGATATAGGACTTTAATTCTTTATCTCTTAAATTACTCGCTGCTTTTTCTTATTTTTAATAAAAAATACACTCAAGAAACTAAGGCAAAAGATTGTCGTTATTCGCCTTAGACTCTTGAATTAGATACTTTCATTTAGATGATAACTATCTAAGCATACTTTGCCATGCTTGTCTGAATTGCTTCAGTGAGTTGCGTAACAAAGTCTGGGAACTGTGTTGGAATATTACCCCATAAGAAGCGATCTGTTACAAAAGCCTGAATACCTGCCTTGTCATTGCTGAAAGCGGCTAGAGAAGCTTTATTTGGCTCATGATAAGGCGTGTTGAGCTTGCCTTGAGCAGATAGCTGAATAAAGGTGAACCAGCTGGCGATGCCTTGGATAGTTTTAACCGGAGTTCGACCTTTGCGATAAGCGCCTTCCAATGTGGGGAAAACAAAGATCGGAAATTTAGCATAGCCATCGGTGCAGATACGTTCCACAGTATCGCCAATATTTGCGTTGCTAAAACGCTGCGCAATAATACCGAAATAAGCTGGTAGATCGACCACAGAACTCCCAATTGCAGGAATTGAGTCTTGCAGAATAAAGTCCGTAAAATACTGCTTTAATTCATCGTCACGCATGGCTTCATCAAAGTAGGTGAGGCCTTTTAATGCGGCTTGATAAGTCACACAAGTATGGCCAGCGTTTAAAATACGAATTTTAGCTTCTTCAAAAGGCACGACATCTTTAACAAATTGCACACCAACGAGATCAAGAGCGGGTTTTTTACCAGCAAACTTGTCCTCAACGACCCACTGAATGAAATCTTCGCCCATCACTGTCATGTTGTCATCAACACCGAAGCGCGAACGGACATCGTCTACATGCTGCTGGCTTGGCTTAGGTGTAATTCGATCCACCATAGAGCAAGGGAAAGACACATTTTCTTCTACCCATTCCGACAGCGCCGAATCTTGCTTAGCATCCAAAAACTGCATTAGGCCAGTTTCGAGTAATTCACCATTATGACGAAGGTTATCGCAGCATAATAGGGTGATTTTCGCCTTAGATGTTTCGCTACGCAGTTTAAGTCCAGCATACAGAAAAGCATAAAGTGTATTACGAGCGCCTTCTATATCGGCTTTAATCGCTGGATGTTCTAATATCAAGCGGCGATTTTCATCAAGGTAGTAACCGCCTTCAGTAACCGTTGATGTGACGAGCTGAGTCTTAGCATCGGCAAGGGTCGAGTCAACTTTTTCTGGAGTTTGAGCACCATCAATTTGTTGAACAATAGAGCGGATATGTTCGTACTTTGTCTCACCATCAGCGGCCATAGTTTTTAAAACGTATTCGCCTTCTTGCTTAATAAAGCGAGCAAAAGATTGACTATCTTGTGGGCGAATATTAACGCCGATAATGCCCCAGTTTTGTTGTGTGTCATTAGCTAATAGTCGGTCGATGTACACCGCTTGGTGGGCACGATGGAAAGCACCGACCCCCAAATGTACTATGCCAGCTTGAATTGCTTCTTTTGAATAATTCTGAACAGAAAGCTGCTCTACATTTGAGGCAGCTTGTAAATAATTAGCCATATTAAGCCTCCTCTGGAATAACAGAGATGACACGATCATTTTCGTTAAACAAAATGATTTCTGAAATATCAATTTTGAGACTAACTTCTTGCCCGTCTTTTAGCTCAGTTCGAGCTGGTGCCTTGATAATAATGGTTTGATCGCTAGACAGCTGAAGATGTGCATACGCTTCGGAACCTAGATGTTCAACTAACTCAATGCGACCGGACAAATCTCCGCCTTCTTCGACTAACGTCATATGTTCAGGGCGAATACCGACAACGACTGAATCTGGTAGTGGGCCTTTTAAGCGCTTAGCAGGAAAAAGAATTTGCTGTCCAAGCAATTCAATCGCTAGATTATCTTCATGACGAACTATTTTGTTTGCTGCGATTAAGTTCATTTTTGGTGTGCCAATGAACTCAGCCACAAAGCGGCTATTTGGCTGGCGATAGAGTTCGAGCGGTGTGCCAACCTGTTCAATTTGTCCAGCATTTAAAATTACTACTCGGTCGGCCAAGGTCATGGCTTCAACCTGGTCATGGGTTACATAAATCATCGTCGTGCCGAGTTTCTTGTGAAGACGAGCCAATTCCAAGCGCATTTGTACACGTAGTGCGGCGTCTAGGTTTGATAGAGGCTCATCGAACAAGAAGACTTTTGGTTGACGCACAATGGCGCGACCAATGGCAACACGCTGGCGTTGACCACCAGACAGTTCTTTTGGTTTACGTTCTAATAAGGCGTCAAGTTGTAAAGACGCCGAAACTGAACGTACTTTTTCTTTGATTTCAGCATCAGATACTTTCGCAAGACGAAGAGCGAAGGAAAGGTTATCGGCCACCGTCATGTGTGGATACAAAGCATAAGACTGGAACACCATAGCAAGGTCGCGTTTTGACGACGCCACTTCGGTAATGTCTCTGCCGTCTAGTTCTATGCTTCCGCCAGTGCTGGATTCTAAGCCTGCAATAGTCCGTAGTAATGTGGATTTACCACAGCCAGATGGCCCAACGAATACGACGAATTCACCTTCAGTAATACTTAGATTAATGCCGCGCAATGCGTGGTAGCTGTCGTAATGTTTTTGTAGATCTGTGATCGCTAAGTAAGTCATAAAGAAACTTCCTAATAATTATTTTACGGCGCCGAAAGTTAAGCCTTGGACCAATTGTTTTTGACAGAACCAACCGAAAATAACGATTGGTGCGCAAGCAAGTGTGGATGCGGCTGATAATTTCGCCCAAAACAGACCCTCAGGGCTCGAGTAAGAGGCAATCATCGCGGTTAATGGAGCAGCATCGGATGCAGTCAAGTTGAGAGACCAAAAAGCCTCATTCCAACAAAGCACGATAGATAAAAGAGCAGTTGACGAAATGGCACCAACAGAAAGAGGTAGCACAACTTTCACCACTTCATCCCAAGGCGTGGCACCATCCATTCGCGCGGCCTCGAGGATTTCTTTTGGTAAATCTTTGAAGTAGGAAAACAACATCCACACAATAATAGGCAAATTCATCAGAGTGAAAATGATCACCAGAGCCGTTTTTGAATCCAATAATCCATAGTCTCTGCACAGGATATAAATAGGAACTAATACACCTACCGCTGGCAGCATTTTTGTAGAGAGCATCCAGAGCAAAATGTCTTTCGTACGCTTTCCAGGGAAAAACGCCATGGAGTAGGCGGCAGGAATGGCAATCACCAGAGCTATAATGGTTGAGCCAAATGACGTGACGACAGAGTTCCATGCGTGATGGATGTAGTCACTACGTTCTTGAACGATTCTGAAGTTATCTAGTGTCGGTTCAAAAAACAGCGATGGCGGCACAGATATCGCCTGAAGTTCGGTTTTGAACGAGGTGATAAACATCCAAAAAATTGGAAAAAATAACACCAATGCTACCGACCATGCGAACAATCCGGTAAGAATGGTTTTGAGTTTACGTTGTTGATTAAGAGTCATCGTATTTACCTCACACCGTTAAGTTTTTGCCAACGGCACGAATTAAGAAAAAGGCCACGATATTGGCAAGCAATACGGCAAACAAACCACCAGCAGAAGCCACACCAACGTCATATTGCAGAAGCGCTTGGTTATAAATTAGATACGCCAAGTTAGTACTGTCGTAACCTGGGCCACCACCAGTGGAAACGAAGATTTCAGCAAACACCGCTAGCAGGAAGATGGTTTCTATCATCACAACCACGGCTATTGGACGTGCAAGATGAGGAATGGTTAGGTAACGGAAAATGTGTAAGCCCGTTGCTCCGTCCATTTGTGCAGCTTCTTTTTGTTCCGTATCTTGTGATTGAAGAGCAGTAACAAACACCAAAATAGCGAAAGGTAACCATTGCCAACTGACCATGATAATGATTGACACTAACGGGTAACTTGATAGCCAATCTATGGGTTCAAAACCTAGCGATTCTGATATCCACGCAAAAATGCCGTAAACAGGGTTCATCATCATATTTTTCCAAATCAATGCGTTGACTGTTGGCATAATGAAGAAAGGGGAAATTAACAAAACACGAACAATGCCTTGTCCAAAGAAAGGTTTATCTATTAAAGCCGATAGCATCACACCTAAGACCACAGTGATGATTAAGACGGACAGTAGCAAAATTAAGGTGTTCGATACCGCTGGAATAAAGCCAGGGTCAGTAATAAAGAATTCAAAATTCATCAAACCGACGAAGTTATTCTGACCTGGGTACAATAAGTTGTAGCGGATGGTGGAAAAATAAATGGTCATGGATAACGGGATGATCATCCAAACCAAAAGCATGATGACTGATGGTGCCATTAATAAGCGAGTGATTGAGCGCTTCATGTTGAGTTTCTCTTATTATAAGCAGGGAAATCTGTTCTTAAGTAGAACGAATCAAAAGTAAGAAATAGGGCTTAGCCCTATTTCTTTGTCGAGCTTAATGAATGGTTAGTAATAACCCGCTTGACGCATTTGACGATCTGCAGAAGTGTTTGCAGATTTCAAAGCTTGATCGACTGTCATAGAGCCAGACAATGCGCCTGAGATCATTTGCCCTGTAGTCGTACCAATTGCTTGGAACTCAGGGATAGCAGCAAACTGAACACCTACATAAGGAGACGGTTTTAGCGTACTGTCAGTTGGATCAGCTGAATTGATGGCTTTTAATTCCGCATCAGCAAATACTGCCGCTTTTTGGAACTTAGGGTTAGCATAAGTGCTGGCTCTTGTACCTGTTGGTACCGCAGCCCAGCCATTTTTTTCGCCAACCAATTGGATGTATTCTTTAGACGTCGCCCAACGAACGAATTTTTGCGCAGCGTCGGCGTTTTTAGTCGCAGCCGGGATACCAAGAGCCCATGACCAAAGCCAGTTCGCGCCTTTTTCTGTTACAGCATAAGGAGATTGAGCGAAGCCCACTTTGTCAGCGACTTTACTTTGTTTAGGATCGGTTACGAAAGATGCCGCGATAGTTGCGTCAATCCACATGCCGCATTTCCCTTCATTGAATAACGCTAGGTTTTCGTTGAAACTGTTGCTGCTTGCGCCTGGAGGTCCGTATTTATTTAGCAGGTCAACATAGAAGTTAACGGCGTTTTTCCATTCCGCTGTTTCTAGTTGAGGTTTCCAGTTTTCATCAAACCAACGAGCGCCGAAAGAGTTCGCCATGGCGGTCATGAATGCCATGTTGTCACCCCAGCCAGCTTTGCCACGTAAGCAGATACCATAAATGCCTTTTTCTGGATTATTTACAGCTGCTGCTACATCACGAATATGTTCCCAGCTGTCACGATCATTTATTTCCATGCCAGCGGCTTTCACAAGGTCCTTACGGTACATGACCATAGAGCTTTCGCCATAGAATGGCGCTGCATACATTGTGCCCTTATAAGAAAGGCCACCACGAATAGATGGCAGGATGTCTTTTGCATCATAGCTTCCACTGGTGTCGACAGCTTGTAGCCAGCCACGTTCACCCCAGATAGGCGCTTCATACATACCAATAGTCATGACGTCATAAAGACCACTTTTGTTGGCGATGTCTTGTGTAACGTTTTGACGTAAAACACCTTCTTCTAAAGTTACCCATTTAACTTTGATGTCTGGGTTGGCTTTTTCAAATTCAGGTGTGAGTTTCTGCATTTCGATCATGTGGCCATTGTTTACAGTAGCCACTGTGATTTGAGTTGCTGAGAAGGCGCTAGCAGCTGTCATAGCCGCCGTGATAGATACCGCATAAGTTAGGGTATTTTTGGTAAGGCGTTTCATAGGTTTCCCCCAGTTTGGAGTTCTTTGTTTTTATAGTCGTACCTAATTCTTGATAATTGCTCATCAAGTGATCATTAATATAGGCTATGTCAGAATTGACCTGTTAATACATAAATAGCCAATAATTGTACTATTTTGTTTCATTTTGGGGTTATTGATAGAAATTGAGTCAATTTAATACTCTTTTGATGTCCTTTAATTGACTCTATCTCTATGTCTAATAAGGTTTTATGTGATAAATATCAGTGAATGATGCTAAGGCATTTTCGTTTTTTTTGTATAAATGGCTATAATGGCGACATTCTATTTCAAGGGTAATGTCATGAGTGAAACCACAGATTCGATTAGTTTTAAACGTCTTAAAATGCAGTGTCGTCGTGGCATGTTGGAACTTGATGTTCTGCTTGAGCCTTTTTTAGCGGATGTGTATTTGACGTTGGAAGAGGAAGATAAACAGCGCTTTGTTAATTTGCTTGCCTGCGAAGATCAGGATCTCTTCCCTTGGTTTATGCAAAGTTCTGTGCCTGAAGATCCTGATCACGCACGTATTGTTAATATAATTTTGTCTCGTGTTCAGCCTGAAAACTACCGAGCTTAAATGCTCATGGATCAGTATAGGGCTTTGGCTATTGTTAGTCGTGGCTTATGCTGCTCTGTTACAGGTTTATTGGATGCCTGCCTTTTGGCGGGCATTGCTTTATCTGAGTGTTGGCTTAGGATGGTTGGCACTACTCATTCGAATATTTTTTCAATCTTCCCAGCAGATAGGAATCGATGAACAAGGCGCGTTCCTATTAGATCGAGGGTGTTATGAAAGGCTGCTTTTTATCCGTGTCAACGGCGTTCAGCTGATTGCTAAAGTGGATCAAGGGCAGACATTCTGGGGGCTGATTTTTCCCAAATATCGAGTGATATATCGAGATAGTGTGTCGGGAGATCAGTACAAAATACTGCGCTCTTATGCGGCACAGCAAATTTTTCTGCGCCGCAGTGAAGATGCTAAAAAACGTTTAAGTTCAAAAGCTTAGCTCTAAAAATTTATGTGTTCTAAAAAATTAAAGCGCAGCTTAGTCTGTGTTTTTTGGTGTCAGTATCGTCGGTGTACTGGTGGTTAGCTTATTTGGATAATCTAACGTGAAGTGCAAGCCTCGGCTTTCTTTTCGAGACATGGCTGAGCGTATGATTAAATCTGCTACTACTGCTAAATTTCGCAGTTCGAGTAAATCATTAGAAATCTTATAGTTAGCGTAAAACTCTTGGATTTCTGACAGTAATAAATCAACTCGGTGCTTTGCTCTTAATAGGCGCTTATCCGTTCTAACTATCCCTACATAATCCCACATGAAACGTCGTAATTCTTGCCAGTTGTGGGTAATTACTACGTCTTCATCAGAGTTTGTCACCTTACTTTCATCCCAATCTGGAATCGTTACATCATTGGTTTGTAAATGGTTCTCAGAAATGTGATGAGCGGCAGAGCGAGCAAAAACAATACATTCTAATAAAGAGTTACTTGCTAGACGATTAGCTCCATGAAGACCGGTATAAGCGGTTTCACCAATAGCATAAAGGTTGTCTATATCGGTTGCGCTGTGACGGTTAACAACCACGCCACCACAAGTATAGTGCGCAGCAGGTACGACAGGGATTGGCCCTTTCGTCATGTCATGGCCATATTCTAAACAGCGTTTATAAATGGTTGGGAAGTGCTCTTTGATGAACTCTGGATCTTTATGAGAAATATCCAATAAAACATGGTGAATCCCAAGACGTTTCATCTCGTGGTCAATTGCACGTGCAACAATATCTCGCGGTGCCAATTCCTCTCGTTTATCAAACTTCGCCATAAAGCGAGTGCCATCCGGCAATAAGAGTTTGCCGCCTTCGCCACGAACCGCTTCAGAGATCAAAAAAGTTTTGGCTTTTGCATCGTAAAGGCAAGTAGGGTGGAATTGATTGAATTCCATATTGGCGACTCGACAACCTGCACGCCACGCCATGGCAATGCCATCGCCAGAAGCCGTATCTGGGTTACTTGTGTAAAGGTAAACCTTGCTGCTACCGCCGCATGCCAATGAGATGAAACGGCCATGAAATACTTCAATGACATCATCGTCTAGATTCAAAGCATAAACACCAACCGCTCTATTTGGGCCTGTGATACCGAGTTTTTTAGTGGTGACCACATCAATGGCCACCCGATCAGGGAAAAATTCGATGTTGGGGTGATTGCTCGCATTTTTAATAAGCGTTTTTGAAATCGCTAACCCTGTCGCATCGGCGCTATGAATAATGCGTCTGTGGCTATGACCGCCTTCTTTTGTTAGATGGTATTCCTCGCTTTCCCCATAACGGGTGAAAGGAACGCCTTGATCGATTAGCCAATCAATACTTTCTTTAGAGTGTTCAACGGTAAAGCGAATGGCTTCCGGATCGCCAAGCTCAACACCCGCATCTATGGTGTCATTTATGTGTGAATCTATCGTGTCTTTATCCGACAATACAGCAGCGACACCACCTTGAGCATATAAAGTGGATCCTTCGCGTATATCTGCTTTGGTCAAAATGGCCACGCGGTAGCTATCGGCCAGCTCAAGAGCAAGCGTTAGCCCCGCGGCTCCCGCACCAATAATGACGATGTCGTGTTTATAATGTCGGCTCATGTTATTGATCTGATTATGGCTAAAAAATTAATGTTACTATTGTTGCCAACAAATAGTGAACACTTTCTGAGATCACATTTTGAATATTCATCATACTTCATTATTTAGAGTGGGTTAGTATTTCTTTAAATAATGATATTGATAATATGAAATGGGAACTCGCTGGGTTGAACGTTGTCTTCTCTTGTAACAAGCAAGGGCGCAGACGAGTAGTTTTTTATATGAGGTGCCTATGCAGCACGAAACGTCTTCTGATCAGGCGTTAGTTGAGAAAGTACAGCAGGGTGACAAGCGGGCATTTGATCTGTTAGTTATCAAATATCAATATAAGGTCATCGGTTTAATTGGACGTTATGTACAAGATAGAAGTGAAGTACTGGATGTAGCTCAAGATAGCTTTATTAAAGCGTATCGTGCGATAGGTAGTTTTCGTGGGGAAAGTGCTTTTTACACTTGGTTGTATCGTATTGCTGTTAATACAGCGAAAAATCATCTTGTGAGCCGTTCTCGTCGCCCTCCAGAATCAGATGTTGAGTTGGACAATGAAGAGGTATTCAGCGTGTATGAGTCCTTAGCGGATATAGACACGCCTGAAGCAAAGTTAAACAGTGATCGCCTTGAAAAAGCGATTCATTATGCAATTCAACATTTGCCTGAAGAATTGCGTAGTGCATTAACATTACGTGAATTTGATGGTCTGAGTTATGAAGATATTTCATTGATCATGGACTGCCCAGTAGGAACAGTTCGATCACGCATTTTTCGCGCTAGAGAGGCGGTAGAAAAACACATAAGTCCATTGATGGATGCAGGAGAGTAAATATGACAGCTTTAAACGGCAGTTTTCCAAAAAATGATTGCTCCCGAGAAAATGATAACCCACCAGAAGTTCTTTCTAGCTTGTCAGCTATGTTTGATGGTGAAGCGACGGAGCAAGATATTGAGCAGCTATTAGAGAGCGATAGTACTGAGTTAAGTCGTAAGTTAGAAACTTATCATTTAATACAGCAGGCGCTACATAAAGATTCACCGGTTGCGGTTGGTCTTGAAGATAGCTTGATGCTGCGCATTCGCGCAGGAATGAATGTAGATGCATCCTTCCCTGAAATGCAAGACCCGAGAAGTGATAATAATCTACTTCCATTTGTGTTGCCGAACGAAAAAAAGTCAGTTCGATCGGCTTGGCGTGTTGCATTTTCTAGTGTTGCTGTAGCTGCTAGTGTGGCTTTTATGATTATTCTGGGTGGCAACGAATTATTAACACCCGACTCTACAACCTCTAACTTAGTGGCTGAAGTACGATCTCCCGCTGCCAATATGGTGGTAACGCCATTAGAGGAGTTGGATAAAGATACTCTGCAGATAGATAATGTGAGGTTGCAGAACTATCTTCGACAACATGCAGAACAAGCCGCTATGACGGTAGGTCAAGGGATGATCCCTATGGCTAGAGTCGTTAGTTACCCTGTAAAAGAGTAAGTTATGAGATTATTTTCGCCATTACATATTTTTTTCACACTAGTATGCCTTACTATTTCGGGTGTTAGCCTAGCAAGTAATACTAAGCCCGATGATGCATTGCATTTATTGAGAAGCATGACGCAGTCGTTTTCTACGCTGAGTTACGATGGCGTGTTTGTGCACTCTGAAGCAATGAATATGAACAGTATGCGTGTTCGTCATGATTTGATGGGCGGAGTGGAATATGAAAGTTTGGTGGATTTAGACGGCGACAAGATTGAAGTCTTGCGTATTAATGACAAAATCATTTCTGTCTATCCAAATGCACTTGTTGCGAATATGCGGGCTCCTTTAGTGCCGCCTTTTAAACGCTTTAAAGATGTAGAAAGTGATCGGCTTATTAAGGGCTACGATATGATCGTCGGTGACCATACGAGTCGAATTGCGGGCCGTAAAGTGGTGGCTGTAAAGCTTGTTCCTAAGGATCAATATCGTTATGGACACCAATTTTGGTTAGACGAAAAGAATCACTTTCTTTTAAAGCATGACATGATGAAAACCGATGGTAAATTGCTGGAAAGAATTCAATTTACCTCTGTTAATTTTGCCCCTGACTTGAAAGATAAGGACTTTGTCCCAAAAGAGGGTAGTTACACTGAACCCGTTATAGAAACTCAGCCAAGGCGTGTGAAAAACCTTTGGCAATTTGACTGGTTACCAGAAGGTTTTTCTCTGGTTTGGCCTGAAGCAAGATCTTTAAATCATGGTACCAGTATGTTGCTGTTATCTGATGGAATGGCGACAGTATCTATTTTTGTTGAGCCGACGATGAAGCCCAAAGCAATGTCCATTTTAAATATGGGCGCGACCATCGCAGGTGAACGTAGTATTAAAGTAAAAGATCGGTTGTATTTGTTGACTATGGTTGGCGAAGTTCCAGAACCTACCATTGAAAAACTGATGACCGTATTTATGCCAAGGCAAGAGTAATGATTGAAGAAACGGGAAGAGTATTATCTGTAGAAGATGGTTTTGCTGATGTAGAAACAATACGTACTAGCAGTTGTACTTCTTGTCGTGCTCGTCATGGTTGTGGGCATCACGCTATTGCTCAAGTATCTTCTTCGAATCGGATGCGTATGCGGGCAATTGACCCTTTATCTGTGGCGGTCGGACAGAGTGTTGTCGTTGGAATTCCAGAAGATACTTTATTGCAGGCCTCTGTTTGGATGTATCTGATTCCATTGCTCGGTTTGGTTGGCGGAGCGGTTATACCGTCCTTGTGGGGCGGTGAATCTGGCATCGCGGTTATTTTCTCTATTATTGGTTTTGCTGGTGGTTTGTTATTAGCCAGAAATAAGTCAAAACAAGAAATGAATAACCTTGATTATTACCCCAAAATTTTAAGAATTGAATCGCTTAACGATGGTTATATTCCCTTGGTCGTGACATCGTAAGTATCTAAATGTCTTCACCTGGCACTGTAATGAATTTGGTACGTCTTAAGGAGACCAATCAATGAACAGATTGCTTAAACAAGTTAGCGTGGTTGTCGTCAGTGGTTTTATGATGGCGTCGATGTTGACTCATGCGGCTTCACTCCCTGACTTTACTGAGTTAGTGGAAAAAGCCTCTCCCGCTGTTGTGAATATCAGTACGGAACAAACTGTAACCACAAAAACGGCTAACGAAGGAGGTCAGCAATTAGGGCCTAACAGTGAAGAGCTTAATGAGTTCTTCAAACACTTCTTTGGTCAACAGCCTTTTGGCCAACAAGCACCGCCACAGCAGGGACAGCGCAGTTCATTGGGATCTGGTTTTATCGTTTCCCATGATGGTTATGTATTGACCAATAATCACGTTATTGATGGTGCGGATGTAATTCATGTGCGTCTTAATGATCGACGTGAATATGTCGCCAAACTGGTTGGTACAGACCCTAGAACCGACTTGGCTCTACTTAAAATCGAAGCTGATGACTTACCTATCGTTAAAATGGGGGATTCAGATAAGCTTAAGGCTGGTCAGTGGGTATTGGCGATTGGTTCTCCATTCGGCTTTGACTACACGGTGACCGCCGGTATCGTTAGTGCAACAGGGCGAAGCTTACCATCTGATAACTATGTACCATTTATTCAAACGGATGTAGCGATTAATCCAGGTAACTCTGGTGGTCCTTTGTTTAATTTAGACGGTGAAGTTGTTGGTATTAACTCACAAATTTACACTCGTTCTGGTGGTTTTATGGGCGTGTCGTTCGCGATTCCCTCTAAAGTTGCCATGTCTGTTGTGGATCAGCTGAAGAGTGACGGTAAAGTATCTCGTGCTTGGTTGGGTGTGTTAATTCAGGATGTAAACAATGAGCTTGCAGAATCGTTTGGTTTAGACAGATCAAACGGGGCGCTGATAAGCCGAGTATTGCCTGACTCACCAGCAGAAAAAGCTGGTTTAAAATCTGGTGATATCATCTTGAAATTCAATGGTGAATCAATCGCGCATTCCGGTGAGCTGCCTTACATTGTTGGGCAAATGAAAGCGGGTGAAAAAGTTGATGCCAGAGTCTATCGAGATGGTAAGGAGCAAACTATTTCCGTGACGCTAGAGGCACGACCAAATGACCCTAAAGTGGTGGCGCAATCTCAACAAGATCAAAACCGTCTTGGTATGATTGTAGGTGAAGTGCCTGCAGACATGGCGAAGAACTTTGATATTGATAATGGTGTTGTTATCGAGCAAGTACTTGGTGGCACAGCGGCACGTAATGGTTTGCAGCAAGGTGATGTGATCACCATGTTAAACGGCGAGCGTATTACTAGTGTTGAGCAATTTGGTGAAGTAGCCAAAGACATTCCAAGTGGGCGTTCTGTGCCAATGCGAGTTATCAGACAGGGTTACCCAATGTTTATTCCATTTAAAATAATGGACTAACAGATAATCAGTTAAAGTAGTAAAAAATAAAAAGGCGACCAATCGGTCGCCTTTTTATTTCAATTTATAGGGTATTTAAAATGACAGGTTCACACCACAAGCGAATATCTAAAGTGCCTTTGAAAAGATTTTAGAATTTCGTTGGTAATTGTACAGTGCTTGCTTTTGCGTTGGTAAACTCGCCAACGTCGTTTCACTAAAGCCACGCTCAATAAACCAATGAGCAGTTCGCGTGGTTAGCAAGAATAGGGTTGAAAGGTTAAGGCGCTTAGCGGCTTGTTCTATGCCTTTTAGTAAGCGTTCACCACGGTTAGAGCCACGATAATCTGGCGATACTGCCAAACAAGCTAATTCACCTGAATACTCTTGCTCAAACGGATAAAGTGCTGCACAGGCGACAATTGCACCATCGCGCTCTATAACAATAAAGCGATCTATTTCGTTTTCTAGTAGTTCGCGAGATCGTCTTACCAAGACACCTTTTTCTTCAAGCGGAGCTAACAATGCCATCATGCCGCCAACATCATCAATGTGAGCAGGGCGCAATTGCTCATAGCTGTCTTCATCAATCATGGTGCCTGAGCCTTCACGAGTGAAGAGTTCTTGTAATAGGCCACCATTTTCATTGTAAGAAATTAAATGTGCTCTTGGTACGCCTTGGCGCACGGCTTGAACGCAGGCGTCCAATGCGGCGTGGGTGATGGTAGAAAGCGTTTTTTCCTTAAGAATCGCTTCGGCGTCTTTGGTTAATAGCTCTGAGTAGAGTTCGCCGTCACTTTTGAATACGCCCTCTTCTTCAGAGAAAATAACCAGCTTGTCTGCTTTAAGTTGTACCGCAGCTTGGATGGCAACGTCTTCGCTTTTTAGGTTAAATACTTCACCTGTTGGGGAAAAGCCAAGATGAGGCAAAAGCACCATGTTGTCATCTTCAAGCAAGCGAAAAATGGCTTCGGTATCGATTCGGCGAACTTCACCTGTGTGTCCATAATCTATACCATCCACGACGCCCAACGGTCTGGCGATAACATAATTACCACTACACACTTTTAGTCTAGCGCCATCCATTGGGGTGTTTGAAAGCCCCATGGAAAGCTGAGCCTCGAGTTGCACGCGCACCGCTGCAGAGGCTTGGATAATATCGAGTAGCTGATCTTGTGGCGTGACGCGATAGTCATCTTCGACACGGCTGACTAAATGTCGATTAGATAGCGCTCGGCTTATCTGTGGACGAGCGCCTTGTACTAAGACAAGGCGAATTCCCAGTGAGTCCAGCAAGGCAAGGTCGTGAATGATGCTTGAAAAGTGAGCGCATTCTACCGCCTCACCTGGAATCAATATGACAAAGGTTTTTCCCCTATGGGCATTAATATAGGGGGAAGAATGGCGGAACCAGTCCACATAATTGAATTCTTCAGGCACGCTATTCCTCATTTTTTTGCTCGTTTAATTGAAGGCAAAAACGCTCGATTAGACCGCGAATTACCTTTTGCATAGGCTGGATCTGATCCAGTGCCATAAATTCATTTGGCTGATGGGCTTGATCAATAGAGCCCGGGCCTAAAATTAAGGTTTCCATTCCCATTTGATTCAGGAAGGAACCTTCTGTTGCAAACGCCACTGTACTTGCTTGACGATTGGTTAAGGCTTCACAGGCTTTTATGATATCCGATTCGATTGAGGTATAAAAAGACGGAACATCAGGAAATAAACTATTTAGTTGTATTATTGTGCCAGTTTTTTCTTCGATACGCGGTAATATTTGAGCAATTTCCGCCATTAATGCTTGGTTGCTCATACCTGGTAGCGCCCGTAAGTCAAACTCTAGTTCACAGCGTCCGCAAATACGGTTTGGGTTGTCGCCACCATGAATGCAACCGAAGTTCATCGTTGGATAGTCAATGACAAAGCTAGCATCGCGATAGTTTGTTTTAAGTTGCTGACGAAATATCATTAATTCGGACATCACATCATGCATGGCATCCAGCGCGTTGTTTCCCAAGGAAGGGTTAGAAGAATGTCCAGATTGCCCTGTCACTTGGATACGCTCCATCATAATGCCTTTGTGTGCGTAAATAGGTGTTAATGAGGTGGGTTCACCGATTAAGGCGTATCGTGCCTTTAATGAACCTCGCTCAACCAAGGCTCTTGCTCCAGACATTGAGCTTTCTTCGTCAGCGGTTGCCAAAATAATAAGTGGCTGTTTTAAATTAGATAGCTGCATTTGACGAACGGTATCGAGCACAATAGCAAAGAAGCCTTTCATATCGCAGCTGCCAAGGCCGTAAAGTTTTTGCTCTCTTTCTTCCAACTTAAAAGGGTCTGATTTCCAGCGTCCTTTATCGTAAGGGACCGTATCTGTGTGGCCTGATAGCACCAAGCCTCCATCGCCACTTCCGAGTGTTGCAATTAAGTTGAACTTATTAGGTTGGTCTGGCAATGGCATGACTTCGCACTGAAAGCCTTGGGAGCTAAGCCAGCTTTCAAGTAATTGAATCACGCCTTTATTTGACTGATCCCAATGGGCTTGACTACAACTGATAGAGGGCGAAGCAATAAGTTGAGACATCATACTAATAAGAGATGGAAGTGCGGGCATAAAGGATATTCCTTGAATCCGAGTTATTTTCGAATATTACTACGGTAAGCTAGGCATCTGGTACACTTGCTCGCACATTATTTTTTCTTTGTTGTTTGCTCAACAGCAAAGGTTTTAGAGGTTTGTATATTATGGCTACCGAGCTAGAGCTAAAGTTAATGCTTCACTCTGAGTATCTCAAGTCCGCGAGTGAATTTCTTGATGAATTTTGTGCATCTTCTAAAACAGATGAACAATCTCGTCAGCCTACATTGGCCTTGATGAATGCGTATTTTGATACGCAAGACGCGGATCTGATGCAAGGTGGTATGGCGCTGCGTATTCGTGCTGTTAACAATAAGTTTATTCAAACCGTAAAAACGCGAGGCAGCAACCGCATTGGCATGCATGCACGTGGTGAATGGGAGTGGTTTGTACCCAGCGATCAATTGGATTTGTCTTTATTAAAAGATGTTCCTTTGCCCGATTCACTGCAGGATATGTCTTGGTGTAGCAAATTGATCGAAGTTTATCGTACGGACTTTGAGCGACAGGTTTGGAATATCAAAACCCAAGAAACAAAAATGGAAGTGGTTTGCGATCAAGGTTTGGTAACCTCTCCTTATGGTAAGGACTCGATTTGTGAGTTAGAACTGGAGCTGAAAGAGGGCAACGAGGCGGGTTTGTATGAATTTGCACTGCAACTTGCAGAGCGAGTACCCGTTCAAGTCAGTATTGTTTCCAAGGCGCAAAAAGGTGTGCGTTTAAAATACGGACAGATTGAATTTCCTAGCAAGCCTGTAAATACGTCTAATTCTCTAGAATTAGCCGCATATTGGTATGAAGTGTGGTTGGTTTATTGGGAAGCCATGTATTTTATGAAAGACGAAGCACTCATGCAGCCTTTGCGTCATTCTATGGCTCAATTAAAAGCCTGTTTGCCCAACGAATTAGCGCAAGGATTAGAGCGCCTAGATGGCGAACTGGAACAACAACTTGTCGAGGAAGAAGACTTGTTGCTGAAAAAACTAGTAGGCATGACTCAAATTGGTATAACTATGCTGACAGTTGGGCAATGGTTAAACCAACAAGCTGTGTAAAAAATAAAAAGAAGATTTTGTAAGGAAGCCCAGTGATACCTCCGCATTTGAATCCGAACTACGCGATATTTTGTGAACAATCCTTGTCTCGTGCTTTGCTATTGGAGCATGTTCAAGACGCCCGAGAAAGACATGGACTTGATTCATTAGACCAAGAGCAAATTGACACGTTAGAGCCCTTGTGGATTTTGAGTGATTATTTACATCAGCAATTTATTCGTTTTCCCCATTGGCTAGATGATTTGTTGGCGCTTAAAAAACTACCTGAAAAGCCGTCCAAAGAAGCCTTGATGGCTGGCGAAGCATTTTTTTCATGCGAGGCGAGTGCTTGCCAGACAGAATCACTAGAGCCATTAGATGAAGCCGGTTTTATCAAACGTTTGCGTTTGTATCGTCAGTGGTGGATGGCACGGTTAATAGCTTTGGACATTCAGCAGCGGCTTTCATTGACCGAGCTGACGTCACGTTTAAGCGCGTTAGCGGATGCTTGTGTTAATGCCAGTCTACAATGGACAACACAGCACTATCTTGCCCTGTATGGTCAGGCGTTGGATAGCAAGGGCTTACCTCAGTCGATGATTGTCATTGGTATGGGGAAACTTGGCGGAAACGAACTAAACCTGTCTTCTGATATAGATTTAATTTTTGCCTTTCGTGAACATGGTGATACTCAAGGCGGAAAGAAAAGTCTGTCACATCAAGAGTACTTTACCAAGCTTGGTCAAAAACTGATTCAGCATCTAGACCAGGTCAACGCTGACGGCTTTGTTTTCCGAGTCGACATGCGTTTGCGGCCGTTTGGTCAGTCTGGTGCTTTGGTGCTCAATATGGACTCCTTGGAGAATTATTACCAAGATCAAGGTCGAGATTGGGAACGTTACGCCATGATCAAGGCGCGTGTCATGTCGGGTGATGCTTTAGATGTTCGTGAATTTGAGGCCTTACGAAAACCCTTCGTTTATCGTAAATATCTTGATTTTGGTGCGATAGGCGCGCTGCGCGATCTTAAGCAAATGATTGCCAAAGAAGTGCGCCGTAAAGGGATAGAGCACAATATTAAATTGGGCGAAGGTGGTATTCGTGAGGTTGAGTTTATCGCTCAAGCTTTGCAGATATTACATGGTGGCCGAGACCAAGGTTTGCAAACGCCAGCCTTGTTAAAAGTCTTACCTTACCTTGCTCAGCAGGATTATTTACCCGTCGAAGAAATGGATCAATTGCGTGAGGCGTATCTGCTTTTACGACGAACCGAGCATGCATTGCAAGCGGTGAATGATGAGCAAACACAGCTCTTGCCTGAAAATGAAAGCGCGAGAACTCGCATTGCTTTAATTGTTGGTTTTCCCTCTTGGGAAGCATTGGATAAACGCCTTTGGGAGGTGCGCAAAAATGTACATCGTTCTTTTGTTGCATTAATCGATGATGGCCATGAAAGCAGCGAGGAAGTTAAAAGTCAGGAAACATGGCGCTTGCTGATTAAGCATCCAGAGGATCGAGAAGCCATACAAGATGCAATTGAGCTGATCTCTTGGCAAGATCAAGAAGCGAGTATTTCACGTATTTCGCAGTTGCTTAGCTCGCGCACTGTGGTGTTTATGCAGCCGATTGGTCATGAGCGACTTGCTGTATTTTTAGCAGCTCTGATTTCTAAGTTAACAGACGAAGCCAATCCAGATTTGGTGTTAGAGCGCGTTTTCCCTATTCTAGAAGCGGTGTTACGTCGTACTGCTTATCTTGTCTTGTTGTGTGAAAACCAAACCGCATTGACACACCTTATTCGTTTATGTCGGGAAAGTATGTGGTTTACCGAAGCCATTTCGACAACGCCAGCATTGCTGGACGAACTGCTGGACGCTAATACACTATTTTCACCACCAGATAAAAGCATGCTAGCAGAAGAGCTGCAGCAGATATTATTACGTTTACCTGAAGACGATGAAGAAGCTCAAATGGACGCCATGCGTCGGTTTAGGCGTTCTATTATCTTGCGTATTGCTGCCTGTGATATCACCGAAATATTGCCTGTGATGAAAGTGAGTGATCACTTAACTTGGTTGGCAGAAGTGCTTTTAGATCAGGTGTTGCAGCAATCTTGGCAATATTTGACGAAGAAACACGGCTTCCCAGTAAGCCAAGGCGAGGTTGCTTTCACTCCACAACTGGCGATTATTGGTTATGGTAAGTCAGGTGGTTGGGAGCTTGGCTACGACTCAGACCTAGATCTGGTGTTTATCCATGATGCACAGGCAAACGGTAGTACAGACGGCGATCGCAGTATCGACAATCTCACTTTTTATACGCGTCTCGGCCAACGTTTAATTCACATGATAACCAGCTTTACCGCTGCTGGTCGTTTGTATGAAGTCGACATGCGTTTACGACCTTCAGGTAACTCTGGTTTGTTGGTTTCTAGTTTAGAAGCTTTTAAAGATTATCAACAAAAAGAAGCCTGGGTTTGGGAGCACCAAGCATTGACGCGTTCACGTGGTTTGGCTGGTGAGCCCAAATTGCTGGCTAAATTTGAAGATTGTCGTAAAGAGATTATTGCAACAGTTAGAGATCGAGATTTACTAAAAGCTGAAGTCATCAAGATGCGAGAGAAGATGCGTGCTCATCTTGATACTGGTGGCAAAGAAAAAGGTTTTGATCTGAAACAAGGGGCTGGTGGCATTATTGATATTGAATTTATGGTGCAATATTTAGTGTTGGCTTGGTCATGTAAATACCCAGAACTGATGCGTTTTTCAGATAATGTTCGTCAGCTAGAAGCCGCTGCTTTGGTTGGTTTGATTGGCGCTGAACAGGCTGGAAAAATGACCGACACCTATACGCTTTATCGGTCCCTAACTCACAGGTTGAGCTTGCAGCAACAAGGCCGAGTGGTTCAAAAGGATACTCTGGTTGATAACCAGAATTTGGTGAGCCAATATTGGGAAAGTTTTGTTAATGATGACAAAATCTAAACTTTGTCTTTGCTTTCTTGTTACAAAAAGGTGTTCGTAAATTAGCCAGTCACCCGCTATACTTTACCCATAGATCAGTTTTTTCGATCCGCCATTCACAATTGATAGGAGGAAGAATGCCAAGCATTAATGGTGTAAGTAGTCCTGCGATGAGCTATGCAAGCGAAGTTTATAGCGCAAATTTAGCTAAGGCCGCTCAGATACAAGAAGGCAAGCAAAACCTTGATCTGCTGGCAGAAGCTGCAAAAAATGTCACGCCTGCAGCCAGCAGCGGATCACATGCCACGACAGATAACTTAGGGCAAAACATCAACGTTAATGTTTGATGCTAATAAGTTATCCAATTGATTTGAAAAACGCTACATAATCAAAGGCCCCGTTAGATTGCATCTGGCGGGGCCTTTTAGTTTTATTTAAATAAAACCCTAATTGTTTGTTTCGATAAAATGCTGGTCTTCATCTGGTAAAGGTTGATTATCGATTGCAGCTTCAAAGGCTTTTAGGCGTTTGTAGATAGATAATAACTCTACGATGGTTGTCCATGAATTGACCAGAAATTGAAAAGAACCTTCCACTTGATTAAAGGCGTTACTGATACGTTGAAAGATACCTAAAGTAAGTGCGCCAGCCACAATAGATGGACCGAGAGCGATTAGAGGTACCAAAACACCAGCTTGTAAGTAGCCATATCGAACGATATTGAAATACAAATAGTTTGCATAAAGGTTGAAGTAGTTTTTGCGTACGTTGGTGAATAGTTCGGCTAGCTTAATTGGCTCAGCTCTGTCTGCGTGATCTTCACCGTAGACTAATTCTTTCCTGTAAGCCGCTTCGACACGTTGGTTTTTGAATTCTAGTCCAGGAAGTCTGATACCAGCTACAGCCAAAAGCGTTGTACCAACAATAGACCAAAGAATCGCAATGAATACCAAAGCTTGCGGCACTTCGCCTACGAATGGTAATTCTTTCACATATGAAGACAGTCCCCATAATACAGGTAGGAATGCCAGTAGTGTCATCATAGAGTCTAAAAAGCGAACACCTAGAGTTTCAACAATGCTAGCGAAGCGCATGGTATCTTCTTGAATCCGCTGAGATGCACCTTCTATGTGGCGTACTTGCTGCCATTTAGAGGCGTAGTAATTATTCATGGCGGTACGCCATCTAAAGACATAGTGACTAACAAAAAAGCTATTTAATACAGCGACTGCAATAAATACAAATGCGATACCCGCAAAAGTGAAAAGTTGAGCAAAATATTCATCTATGGTGATGCTATTGGGCGCGCTTAGTGCTTTTTGAATTAAGTCGTAAAAACTACCGTACCATTCGTTAATCATGACGCTAACTTGTACTTGGAACCAAGTAATGAACACAATTAATCCTGAGCCAACCACCGACCATTTAGCCCATTTCTGACCACCATAAATGACCCAGCTGCCAATAAATATGGCATAACAAACGGCCATATATTGATATAACCAAATATCGAATGCTGTATCTTGTGCGCTCTTAAAGGCGGCTTGTGCCGCGGCATCAGCGCCTTCGGCTAACGCTGCTGGAAAATGAACGCCAAATAGCGAGCCAAGGCTTAAGATGCTCCCTAAGTCTTGGACTTTTGCATACCAGCCAATAACACAGATAAGTGCCCAGAGGGCAAAACTAAGAAAGAATAGCTTGGGTTTAGGAAAGAAAGATTGAAACACAGTTTGGTTGCTCTATAGGTTGAATGGTTCATAAGCCATTGATTTACGCTAAATTGTTTAATGGCACTTTATCGGAGCTTAAACCAGTCAAGTGATAATCACAATCAAACAGCTCCTAAGGAATCAGCAAAAAAGACGATAATCCATTAATAAAGTGTCATTTTAACTATAATAGAGCGTTAGGTTACGGAATCAGGGTATAGGGTAATTATATGGCACAGGTTGATGTGTATTTAGTCCGAGCTTTTTCTATCTCTGGGCAAGGAGGGAATCTAGCAGGAGTGGTGTTATATGCAGATGCACTAACGGATTTGCAGAAGCAATCTATTGCGAAGCAAGTGGGTGTCTCTGAAACCGCTTTTGTTAGTCAAAGTGATAAGGCGGATTTCCAGTTATCTTTTTTTACTCCAACTGTAGAGGTTGATTTTTGCGGTCATGCCACCCTAAGTGCATTTTGGTTGTTACGTTATTTGCAGCATATTTCTGCTGGGAGTTATCAGCAGGAAACCAAAGCTGGAGTGTTGCCAGTTGAAGTAGCCTTAAATGGCGACGTTTTGATGAGTCAAAGTTTACCAATTTGGTCGGCCGAATTTAATGCTGAACAAATTGCCCCTATGTTAGGTCTTCAGCCTCAGCTTATCGCCCAATCAGGTTTGCCTATTCAAGCCGTATCTACTGGGTTGGTTGATGTGTTAATTCCTGTTCCCTACGGTGTATTGGATTGCCTTGAAATTGATAATGATGCGATAACGCATTTTTGTCAGCAGTATCAATGTGTCGGATTTCACGTATTTGAAATGAACCCGCCAGAGGCGCCTTATACGGCAAGCTGTCGAAATTTTGCACCAGCTGTAGGGATTCCAGAAGAGTCTGCAACAGGCAGCTCAAGCGGAGCGCTAGCCTGTTATTTGAATCGACACTTTGGTTATCAGCAAGCTGTTTTTGAGCAAGGTCGAGTAATGAAAATGCCATCGCGTCTAGTGACTCAATTAACAATAAAAAGTGGCGTGTTAACCCAGGTTCAAGTTGGTGGGGAAGGAGCGTTTTTCAAAAAAATAATGTTAACCTGCTAATACAGATGATTGTTGCAGATGGCTTGTTTGGTTATTTGATATTGGAGAATATTCTATATAGATATTGTTAGTTTTCAGGGGGAGGGCAGCTCGTTATTCCTTTATCAAAACATGTTTGATAATGTTTTCCCATGTTGATACGTAGATTGGAGCTTGGATGGCTCGATAGAAAATCGGATAAATTATTATCTTCTTTATTTTCTTCTGTCCTGGTAGCAGGCTTATCGTGTATTTGATCAATATTACCAATAGAATCTTGTTCTATTCTTGTTAATATGGCTCCCAAGCTTGAAGGGGGGATACCCGCTGTCAAGGCATGTTTATAAGCAAACTGGTCTGCCTGAGCTTCATAATGTCGAGAATAGACGCTGCTGACAAGAAATGAACCAACGCCAATACCTAAATCAGCTACAGAGCTCACATCTCCTAATATCAAGGACGAAGTAACTGTCATGATACTGCCTTCGATGACTTTTTTTAAGGCATGTTTATCAACAATATGACCCATTTCATGCAGTAAAACGATATCCACTTCACTTTGATTTTGTGTCAGTTCGACAAAGCGATCGGTTATTATAATATTGCCATTAGGCAGTGCTAGTGCATTAGCGATACTGTCTTTTTCATTTAATGGCCAGCGACGAAAGTATAATGAAAAGCGTGGTGCATTATTTGCTTGATAAAGAGGCGCGATATTTTTTTCAAAATGTTGGCGAATTTTATCTTGCTGTAATGCGGGAAGCTGGCTTGGTTTTAAAATGCTGGCGTCTAAAAATTGCAAGGCATGGCTGGATAATATTTGATTGGCTGAATCAGGTAGCGCTTCTGCAATAATATGACTAACCGCTGGCAATCCCCATCTGATGCCTGAAAAAAATAGTCCAGCAATAATAAAAATACTTAAAATGACTAAAGTCAGATTTTGTTCTAATTGATGAACAAAAACCATGAAGTGAGAGGATTTAGTCTGTTTTTTTAGTGATTGGTCTATTGCGTCATTCGCTTTTGTTTCAAAGACGCTGCCATCTTTAAGTGTTATTTTACGCGCAATATTGCCTAGACGGTGGGATACTTCAAGTTCATCAAGTTTGCCATTCATAGAAAAATGGTCGTTAGCATAAAGCTGAAAACCATCCTCAGAGATGTGCAATTGGGCAGGAAGGGATTTTGCACTTCCTGCCAAATAAAGCTTGCCATTGATCATTAAAAAACGAGGCCGCCGATGTCTGCATTAAAGGCATCACCAAGCTCTTCTCCTAGTGGGCCCTTGTTGTCACTCTGTGTACTGATGAATTGGTCAAAACCTTGCTCAGCTTGAACACTGACACTTTCGATTGAATAACGATACAGGCGTATTGCAGTCCATGGATAAGCCAAACCTAGAGTGCAGATAAGTAGTAATAGGTTTGTGAACATAACGCCAAAATATTTATTTGTCGTAAGTGTAGATTCAAATGTGATCGAATTGTCTAATATGGTTTCATTTAAAAGATATGTGCGTTGGTGTGCTTTTGTATAAGCAAGTGCATACATACTAATGAGAAGAAGCGTGACATAAAATACTACCAAACTATAAATAATTAAGCTGCTTGGTCTTGCTCCTTGTCCTAAATCACTAATATTTTGCATTAGTGAATTAATTTGGCTTGAGTTTATGCTCATATAAGCCATACCAGAAAAAATAATCGCAGCAGCTAGCAAAAGTAACAAGGATATTCCTGTAGCCTTTAAAAAGATAATAAGAAAAGGTTTGAATTCAAGTTTACTATTTACTTTACCTTGGCCAAAATGAATGCCATTTACAATGTAGCTATTTACTACTTTAGTTGTCATTGCAAGATAGGCAGGGTAAGCCATAACGGTTAAGATAGCTGCTAGCCAAAAGGAAATTGAACTGGCTAAAGATACGGCACCAATAACGACTAATAACATTCCGATAGGATAAGCTAGTAATACGACATAAGATCCAGAAAGCTGGCCATTGAACCCAAAGTGTACATTGCGGTAACTTGACATACGAAGATTAAACTTCATTGAACGCCAAATAATCCAAGGTAAAGCGATAAGAAGAGCAATTGGTAAGATGATTCCTAATGCTGCATTTATTCGGCTTATAAAGACGTATAAGAGAAGCAATGCAATGGCAATAATGAAACTGACAAATAGTTGTTTGCCCGTTGCATGGTATTCAAAGTTTGCATTATCAAGTTCTGTATTGCCGTAGAAGTAGCGCAATGTTCGAACTTTAGCCCATGGTCTATATAAACCTAGTGTAATAATTGTCAGTAGGATATTCACTATCCAGATTTTGAAATATTCTGAACCAGATCCATTGAATTTAAGTGGAGTCATTTCCTTTTGCCCTCTTATACATCTTAAAATTTCGCTGATATTATCGTTATATTAATTTTTATTCAATCTTTTATATGACGATGATGTGCAGAGGAATATGTATTATTGAATACTTTTAATCAGATTTACCTTTTAAAGATGATGTCAGGGAAAGTGGATAAGAGCTTTTTCGAGATGTAATAATAAAAAAATCGGACCGAAGTCCGATTTTTAAACATATTACCTAGTGCTAATTCGCTTACGCAGCTTTATTGTTAGCAATTACTGTCGCAATGGCTTTATCAAGTCGAGCTAGGCCGTCTGAGATGTCTTTTTCAGGAATAATCAAAGATGGCGCTAAACGTAAAACGTTTGGACCTGCAACAAGTACAAATAAACCTTCTGCAGCTGATGCTTTAACAATTTCGCCCGCTTTGCCTGCAAGACTGTCAATCACTTCAGCGCCGATTAAAAGACCCATGCCACGGATATCTTTAAAGATATGATATTTTTCATTTAAGGCTTTTAGTCCTTCAACAAATAAATCGTGACGTTTTGCAACACCGCCCAAGACTTCAGGAGTATCGACGATATCAATTACTGCTTCGGCAATTGCGCAAGCCATTGGGTTGCCACCATAAGTACTACCATGAGTACCAAAGGCTAGGCTTTTTGCCGCTTTTTCTGTTGCTAGCATAGCACCAACAGGGAAGCCGTTACCTAATGCTTTTGCAGTTGTTAGTACATCAGGTTTTACGCCAAGTTGCTCGTAAGCGTATAGCGTACCTGTACGGCCTACACCGGATTGAACTTCGTCATAAACCAATAGCGCATTGTATTGATCGCACAATTCACGAACTTGCTTGGCAAATTCAATGTCGGCAGGAATGATTCCGCCTTCGCCTTGAATTGGCTCCATGACAACGGCACAAGTTTTATCGCTAATGATAGCTTTAAGCTGTTCTATGTCGTTGTAGTCGCAATGCTTTATGCCACCTGGAGTTGGCTCAAAACCTTCTTTGTATTTTGCTTGTCCGCCTACAGAAACGGTAAACAAGGTACGACCATGGAAAGATTTATAAAAGGCGATAATTTCGTGTTTTTCTGGTCCAAAATTATCAAACGCGTAACGACGAGCTAGTTTAAAAGCAGCTTCGTTGGCTTCTGCGCCACTGTTTGCAAAGAAGACTCGGTCAGCAAAGGTTTTTTCAGTCAACTTCTTAGCTAGTCGTAGTGCTGGCTCATTGGTCATAACATTGGATAGATGCCAAAGTTGTCCAGCTTGCTCGCGCATGACGTTGACTAGAGTCGGGTGTGAATGACCCAATGCAGTAACGGCAATGCCGCCTGCAAAATCGATGTATTCTTTGCCTTCTTTGTCCCATACGCGAGAGCCTTCGCCACGCACTGGAATAATCGCAGAAGGTGCGTAGTTAGGAACCATTACTTCATCAAAGGTTGCTCTCGTTACTTGTTGTGTCACTTTTATATACCTCTTAAAAATAGGTGGCCGCAATGGCGGCCACCAGTTGGTTTATATCAGATTTCTCAACTCACGAATAGCGACAGTTACCATAGCAAGTGTTAATTCGCTTTCGGCTTTTATTTCACTAAAAGTCGCGCGGTAATGCTTGATGCTGTCATTATTTGATTCGCGCCAATGAGTCAGACGTTGCTCCAGTTTCTTGATATCGACACTGGACTGAATGACCTCTTGAGTGAGGGTTCTTAAACTATTATCCACTTCGTCGCCTAGACCTGCTTTTGCACGACGTTGCCACATATCGTCAGCCGATAGCTCGCTAACTTTATGACGCAACCAATGCAGCTCTAAGTCCATTTCAAGAGCAAAGTAGGTTTGAGCGACATCCAATACTTCGGTCTCGGTATTTGCCGCGACGCGAATGATATCTAATCCGTAGAATAGGTAGTGAAGAGACGACAGTCTTTCTGCTACTTCAGCTGGGATGTTTTGTTCCACAAGGCTTGCAGCAATATCGGCCAAATGTGCTTGGCTAGATTCTGTCAAAATCGCCTGCATGTTGGCTCGAATTACTTCAACACCTGGTTTGTAAGTGTCTTTCAAGCGCTGAATCGATAAGCTTTCGCGAGTGTTACGCAATAGCCAAAGTGTCGCACGCTCTAGAAGGCCTTGGATACGGATCAGCAAGCTGTTCAATACAGGGTTAGAAACGGTGAAGTCTAGACCGTTAATCGCATCCCAAAGTGCTGGGATACCAAAGATGTCTTCCGCCGCCATGTAAGCACGCACCACGTTCAAAGAAGACGCTCCAGTCTCTTCTTGCATGTAGGTGCTGAACGTTGGTCCCATACGGTTGCCTAGGTTGTTCGTCACATGTCCAGCGATGATTTCTTGAATCAACGGGTGTGACGCCATTTGGCCGCCGAAGTGTTTGGTTAGCTGAGTTGGAAAGTACTCATTGATTTGAGTTGTCAAATCGACGTCTTCACCAATACCGTCTTCTACTAATTGCTCAGACAATTTGATTTTTGAATAAGCCAGTAGTACAGAAATCTCTGGGCGTGTTAAGCCTTGACCTTTGTTTAAGCGCTTTTTAATTTGCGTATCACTAGGTAAGTACTCGATTTCACGATTCAAACGACCTTCACGGACAAGGGATTGAATCAAACGCCAATGATCTGCTAGACGTACTGGAGCTTGCGCATTTGCCAAGGACAAAACATGACTCTGGCCGCGGTTATGGCGCAATACTAAATTGCCCACTTCGTCGGTCATTTCTGCAAGCAAGCTGTTACGTTGCTTCTCTGTCAAATCGCCGTTCTCGACCACGCGGTTTAGTAGGATCTTGATATTTACTTCGTGATCCGAGCTATCTACACCTGCAGAGTTATCAATCGCATCTGTGCTGATTAAGCCGCCTTTTTGAGCGAATTCAATACGACCTAGCTGTGTTAAACCTAGGTTGCCGCCTTCGCCAACAATTTTGCAACGTAGTTCTTTACCGTTTACGCGCAGTCCGTTGTTAGCGCTGTCGCCTGCATCTGCATGAGATTCGCCTTCCGATTTAACGTACGTTCCGATACCGCCGTTCCAAAGTAGGTCAACGGGGGCTTTTAGAATAGCGTTGATCAAATCCGTTGGTGCCATGGATTTGATGTTGCCTTCGATACCCAATGCTTTACGAATATCCGCATTGATTGGAATGGATTTCGCAGAGCGATTAAAGATACCGCCGCCTTTTGAAATAAGCTCTTTGTTGTAATCTTCCCAAGAAGAGCGAGGAAGTTTAAACATGCGCTCACGCTCTACAAAAGACGTCGCCGCATCAGGCGTTGGGTCGATGAAGATATGCATGTGGTTAAACGCAGCGATCAGACAAGTATGCTTAGACAGCAACATGCCGTTACCAAATACGTCGCCCGCCATGTCGCCGATACCAACTGTGGTGAAATCAGTTGTTTGGCAATCAATACCGATTTCTTTGAATTGACGTTTAACAGATTCCCAAGCCCCACGAGCTGTGATACCCATCTTCTTATGGTCGTAACCATTGGAACCACCAGAAGCAAAAGCATCGCCTAACCAGAAGCCATATTTCGCAGAAATACTGTTTGCCAAGTCAGAGAAGGTGGCTGTGCCCTTGTCTGCAGCTACGACCAAGTACGGGTCGTCTTCGTCGTAACGAAGTACAGACAGAGGAGGAACTACTTCGTTTTGAACTAGGTTGTCAGTAATGTCTAGTAAACCGCTAATGAAGGTGGTGTAGCAGTGAATGACTTCTGCTTGAACCTCTTCACGAGAAGCATTCTTTTTCAATTGTTTGGCAACAAAACCACCCTTTGCTCCAGATGGAACAATAACGGCGTTTTTGACCATTTGCGCTTTTACTAGGCCAAGTACTTCAGTACGGAAATCTTCCATACGATCAGACCAGCGTAAACCACCACGCGCGACTTTGCCGCCGCGCATGTGAATGCCTTCTACCCATGGAGCATAAACGAAAATTTCGAATTTCGGTCTTGGTAGTGGTACCGCTGGAATCAAGGTTGGGTCTAGTTTGAAAGAGACGTAATCTTTGACTTCGCCTTCAGCACCAGCTTGGTAGAAGTTAGTGCGCAACATTGCCTGAATCACAGAGAGGTAGTGTTTCAGAATGCGGTCTTCATCCAGGTTGGCAACTTGATCCAATTCTAGGTCGATCTTCTCAAGTAGCTTTTGTACTTTTTCGTCACGCTTTGCTTCTTGGCTAGGGTCGAAGCGTTGTTCGAATAGTTGAACCAAAAGGCGAGCGATGCCTGCGTTTTTCTCTAGAGTTTGCTGCATGTACTGCAAAGAGAAAGGCACTTGAAGTTGCATCAAGTACTTGGTCAACGCGCGAAGCATAGTAACTTGGCGCCATGTTAAGGAGGCGCTTAGGACTAAGGCGTTAAAGCGGTCGTTTTCAACACGACGGCTGAAGACTTGGTTGAATGCATCTTGGAACGCTTCACGCTGAGAGTTTTTATCAAGGTTGATATCCGCATCCACACTGATGGCAAATTCAACCACCCAAGTGTTCGCTGTGCCGTCACCATTTTGGTCTAACTCGTATGGGCGAGCTTCTAGTACTCGTAGGCCCATGCATTCCAAAATAGGCAAAACGTCAGATAGAATAAGCGTTGTACCAGCGCCGTATACTTTGAAGAAGTAATTGTTTTTGGTTTGGCCTACTTGGCGGTAAATGTGTGTAGAAATGTCACCTTCACCAGCCAATTGGCCTAGTCGTTCAATATCGAGAACAGCTGCATTCGGCGAGAAATCTTCACGGTAAGCTGCTGGTAAATAAGGCACGTAGTCGTTGAAAAGAATATTGCCGTTTTCTTCGCCATGGCTCTTATGTAGTGCCATTAATAGTTTATCTTCCCATGAGCTCATAGCATCTTGCATCTTACGCTGAATGTCTTCTGCATCGATGGTTGGGCTTTGCTTAGGATCTGCAATTTGAATGGTGAAGTTAACGCGAGCTAAAACAAGCTGCGAGAATTGTACGTTGAATTCAGAGCTGGTGCCGTTGCACGCGCTCATCAAGATGTCTTGCATCTTCATTCGCAATTCAGTGTTGTAGCGATCGCGAGGCACGTAAACTAAGGCGTTCAGGAAACGACCGTAAATGTCTTTGCGAAGGAATACACGCAATTGACGGCGTTCTTGAATGGCAAGAATGCTTTCGATGGTGCCAAAAAGCTCATCAACAGGAGCTTGCAGCATTTCATCGCGTGGGTAGCTGTTTAGAATGTGTTTAAGGTTTTTGCCCTTGTGGCTGTTTGGATCCACGTTGGCTTTTTCGACAATAATATTGAGCTTTTTGCGCAATAGTGGAATGTCTTGCAAGCGAGCAATATAAGCCGCAGAAGAGTACAAGCCAAAGAAGCGCCATTCGCCAATTACATTGCCTTTTTTGTCGAAGCGTTTTACGCCAAGGTAATCAAGGTGAACTGGGCGATGAACAGTAGAAACCGCAGTGGACTTGGTTAGCACTAGAATGTTGCTGCTATCAATGGCTAGCTTGGCAAGATTATCTCGTAAAACGATATCGCGTTTTACTTTTTTATCGTTGATGTCGCGGAAGGTCCCTAGACCTGAGCCTTCTACCAATTTAAGGTGTGTTTCGTCACCTTCCACTGAAAGGTCGTAAGCACGGAAGCCAATAAAGGTGAAATGATCATTAGCAACCCAGCGTAAGAAATCCAGGATTTCTTGATGTTCTTCGTTCTTTTTAAGATGCGTAAGTTGTTCAGATTCACTAATGATATCGCTTAGTTTGGCTTTCATTGTTGGCCAATCTGCGACAGTTTTCTTTACATCGACTAAGCTCTTAAGTAACTCTTCTTTAATTTCGTCAAGCAAGTTGATATCAGACAAACGATCGATTTCAAAACGCATCATGGCTTCGTGTGATGTTGAAGACGGGTTGATACCTTGTAGCTCGCCTTTTTTATTACGGTCAACTGGAACAACTGGATGTGCTGTTAAGTGAATGGTGTGGCCAAGACGAACCAACGCCATATTGAAAGACGAAACAAGGAACGGCATGTCATCCGTTAAAATTTCGATAACGGTATGGGTAGATTGCCAGCTGTGTTCTTCGTAGTTCGGATTGTAGACACGAACTTTTGGTTGGTTGACTGGGCGTTGTTGTAAGAAATCCCATAGGCAGATAATTGTGCCATATAGGTTCTCGATAGATTCATTGACCAAATCTTCCGTTAAAGAGTCCTGGAAGTAGAGGTGCGTAAGTTGAATCAAGTTGTTCGCTTCTGCAGTGCTGAAGTTTTCGTTTATCTCTACTTCAACACGTTCGATTAATTCGTTTTTTTTGTAATCAGTCATTAGAACTCATCCCTCGTGAGTGGTGTTCTTAATAAAACTAGTTGTTAATGCAATTTTACGAAAGTATTCGGTTTGGACTCTGGATATGATTATTATGAAAATTTCACTCCTTTGATAGTTGGTAACTTATCTAATTGCGACATATTGTTGCGATGTCTGGTTAATTGGACTAAAAAAGCCTTGCTCAATACGAAAAAAACCTTTGTTATCCATTTTAAACGAAATAAACTCCTTTTTTGTCTATAGTTCGCAGGATAATATTTTGTACAAGACTGAATTCGCATCAAGAGAAATCATGCAGGCAAGTAAAAAGCCATTAAAATACGGTTTTTTGCTTTTGCCTCATTATTCTATGCTGGGGTTTTCTTCCGCTATTGAAACATTGCATATGGCGAACTGGGTGACAGGAAAAGAGCTTTATTCTTTTTGCACCATTAGTCATGAAGTAAGGGAGATCCCTTCAAGCACGGGGGTTACAACGGTTTCAGACTATCTGACAAGTGATGCTCCAAGCGATTTAGATGCGATTTTTGTGTGTGGTGCATCGCCAGTGATAAAAAACGAAAGTCAGACTTTAGAAAATTGGATAAAAAAACAGGCAAAAAAACAGGTTGGGCTTGGTGGCGTTTGCACTGGAAGCTATTTATTAGCGAAAGCAGGGTTGTTAGACGGTTACCGAGCTACGATTCATTGGCGTAGTCTTGCCAACTTGCGTGATGAATTTTTACAGACGATTGTTTCCAATCACCTTTTTGAAGTCGACAGAGACCGTTATACTTGCAGTGGTGGCACAGCGGCGATGGATATGATGCTTTTTCTGATTGGCAAGCAGCATGGTATGACGCTCGCTAGTAGTATTTCTGAGCAATTTGTTTGTGAGCGTATTCGCACTCATGAAGATCCGCAAAGAATTCCTTTGCAGGCTCGTATTGGTTCAGGCCAACCTAAGCTTGTTGAAGCTGTTCAGCTAATGGAAGCCAATATTCAGGAGCCATTATCATCTGACGATATTGCTTATCATGTTGGTGTTTCTCGGCGACATTTGGAACGGCTGTTTAAAGGCAATTTAGATATTGTGCCTTCGCGGTATTATCTAGAATTACGCTTACAGCATGCTAAGCAATTGATCACTCAAACGGATAAAGCAATTACAGAAGTTGGTGTGGAGTGTGGATTTGGATCTGCGCCCCATTTTAGTACAACCTACAAAGGTTTTTTTGGCATTACGCCAAGAGAAGAACGTAATAAAACCCATAATAAAAGCGTTGCGCCTGTCCAAATGGACAAGAAAAAGAGGCGGCTTTGGAAAAAGTAACTTAAAATACGGGTTACATTGTTCTTGGCGTGATTCTTGTATTCTACTTGATTGCGTCAGCTGATTGTTTGATTAGTTAGTCGCCAATTAAGAGTTGCGTTGTTATTACGGCAAAAATAATAAGTTCATAGAGACCTTTGCACGACGTGACGAGCGAAGCCAAGACGAGACAAAAATAGACGAGAAAGCAGAGTTTATGGGTTATAAATGAGCATTTCGAGCCTATTTTTAACAAAGTATTGGCAAGCACAGTAGTCGTGAAATGGTTTCTCATAAAATAAAAGAAGGTATAAAACATGTCGAAAGTCCCGGCGTTAGAGCTCATTGATATCCATAAAACGTTTGGTGATATTGAGGTGTTAAAGGGAATTTCCCTAAAAGCTTACGATGGTGACGTCATTTCAATTCTTGGTTCTAGTGGCTCAGGTAAAAGTACTTTTTTACGCTGTGTTAACCTACTTGAAAATCCTACTCGAGGCGATATTCTTTTTAATGGTAATAAGCTTGATTTGATTCGAGGTGAATCAGACTTAGTCGCCAATAATATGAAGCAACTTACTCAAATGCGCCAGCAAATTGGTTTTGTCTTTCAAAGCTTCAATTTATGGCCGCACATGACGATTTTACAGAATGTGATGGAGGGGCCTCTTCATGTTTTAAAGCGTCCTAAGCATGAAGTTGCAGAATACGCTGAACACTTGCTGCGTAAAGTCGGTATTGCAGAGAAAAAGGACATGTATCCTAATCAACTATCTGGTGGTCAACAGCAACGTGTTGCCATCGCCAGAACATTAGCAATGGATCCACAAGTCATTCTGTTTGATGAGCCAACATCAGCGTTAGATCCTGAGTTGGTTGGCGAAGTGCTGACTGTTATGCGCAATTTAGCGGAAGAAGGGCGTACTATGCTTATTGTGACGCATGAAATGAACTTTGCTCGTGAAGTATCTAGTGAAGTTGTGTTTCTGCATCAGGGTGTGGTGGAAGAAAAAGGCACGCCTGATCAAGTGTTTGGCGCACCAAAGTCAGAACGCTGTAAGGCGTTTTTATCCAGTGTTTTTTAGGTATTATTTCGTTATTCAAGCAATAAACTATAAAAGACAAAATGATTAAATAAACAAATACACTAAGGGGATTACAATGAAATTGAAAAAAATGGTTTTGGGATCAGCGTTGTTGTTAACAGCGGCATTGTCAGCTGTTTCTGTACAAGCGGCAGATAAAGTTCGTTTCGTAACGGAAGGGGCTTGGGCACCGTTTAACTTTATTGATGAAGCAGGTAAGCCACAAGGTTTTGATGTTGATATCGCTCGCGCATTGTGTGCAAAAATGGAAGCTGATTGCGAAATCTTAACTCAGGATTGGGATGGTTTGATTCCAGGGCTTAAAGTTCGCAAATTTGATGCGATCATTGCGTCTATGTCTATTACTGAAGACCGTTTGAAAGTTGTCGATTTCACTAATAAATATTATTCAGGCGGTTTGCGTTTCATGGGGCGCGTTGGTGAAACATTTGATCTTGCTAAACTGGACGGAAAAACTATTGGTGCGCAGCGTGCGACTCTGGGCGCTCAATATCTTGAAGATAACTTTGCTGGTAAAGCGAACCTAAAATTCTACGATAACCAAGATAACGTTTATCTAGATCTTATTTCTGGTCGCTTAGACATCGTTCTATCTGATGAGTTGCCAACTTATAACTGGTTGAAAACATCAGAAAGCGGTTCTAAATTTGAATTCAAAGGTGATGCTTTCATGAAAACTGACAACATTGCCATTGCTATTCGTAAGGGTGATGACAAGCTAAAAGCGAAATTGAATAAAGCGCTTGATGCTATTTTGGCTGACGGTACCTACCAGAAAATCAATGCTAAATACTTCCCGTTCTCTATCTACTAAGTGTAGATATTTCTTAGAGTTTCTCGGCGCTATTGCGCTGAGAAACCTACTTTAAGCTTACTCTGAGAAAAAACTATGATTGATCTTCATGGATTCGGTGATCAGCTGCTGCAAGGTGCTGTTGTTACCTTAGAGCTAGCGCTGGCTTCGCTGTTTGTTGGTTTGATTCTGGGATTATTAGGCGCCTCTGCTAAATTATCCTCTATCGCAGTTATCCGATGGATCGCTAATGGTTACACCACTATTATTCGTGGTATTCCTGAGCTCCTAACCGTGCTTATTATTTATTTTGGTGCCACCAGTGTTTTGATGGCGATAGCCGGTTTATTTGGTTACGACGAATATATTGAAGTGGGCGCGTTTGCAGCGGGTGTGACCGCACTTGGCTTGACGTTTGGTGCCTATGCGACAGAAGTGTTTCGTGGCGCCTTACAATCTATTCCGAAAGGGCAGCATGAAGCGGCAATCGCTTTAGGGATGGGGCCAATTCGAAAGTTCTACCGTATTATTTTGCCGCAGGTATGGCGAATTGCACTGCCTGGGCTAGGGAATTTATTTCTGGTTTTGCTAAAAGATACCGCCTTGGTATCTGTTGTCGGGCTAGACGATATTATGCGTAAGGCAAATATTGCTGTAAGCAGTACCAAGCAAGCGTTCCTGTTTTATTTGGTGGCAGCATTTATGTATTTGGCTTTAACCATTATCTCTATGGTGTTCGTTTCCTATATGGAAAAACGAGCGAGCCGTGGTTTGACTAGGGGATAATGTATGGATTTTTCAGTTGTTGTTGAATATTTTCCCCGTTTACTTGAAGGGGCTTGGGTCAGTCTTCAGTTAGTGCTTATTTCTATTGTACTAGGTGGTGTTTTTGCTTTGCCGATTGCGTTAGCAAGGATTTCACCGGTTGCATGGATTAGAGCAGTGCCTTTTGCTTATATCTTTTTCTTTCGTGGAACGCCCCTGCTAGTGCAGATCTTTTTGGTGTATTACGGCGCATCACAATTTGATGCAGTGCGAGAAAGTTTCCTTTGGCCGGTATTGAGAGAGCCTTTTTGGTGTGCCATTATCGCCTTTACGCTAAATACCTCTGCTTATACGGCTGAGATCTTCCGTGGCGCGATTCAGGCAATTCCACAAGGGGAAGTTGAGGCATGTAAAGTAATTGGCATGACGAAGTTTCAGATGTACCGGCGTGTCTTGTTACCACGTGCGTTTGGCATTGTATTACCAGCTTATGGCAACGAGATTATCTTGATGCTAAAAGGCAGTGCATTAGCCAGTACCATTACCATTTTGGATTTAACTGGCATGGCACGAACTATCATTGCAAGAACCTATACGCCGATGGAGATTTTCTTGGCGGCAGGTGCTATCTATTTGGTGATTAGTATCGTGATTATTGCTATTTTTCGCCAAATAGAGCAGCGTCAAAACCGCTATTTGGGTACGTTATCTATCAAGGTTCCTGACAAGGGTTAGCTTTGTGGGACATTGGTACTTAAATAAAAAAGAGGCTTTTTATTAGCCTCTTTTTTATTTTATTATCTTGATGTTTTGGTGATAGCTTAGATCGCTTCAGCGCCCGTTTCGCCAGTACGAATACGGATGATTTGTTCTAACGCTGTAACGAATATTTTTCCATCTCCAATTTTGCCAGTGTTTGCACTGTGTTGGATAGCTTCAATAGCGCGCTCAACTTGGTCAGTTTCGACCGCAAGCTCTAGTTTTACTTTTGGTAGGAAGTCGACAACGTATTCTGCGCCACGATAAAGTTCTGTATGGCCTCGTTGACGCCCAAAACCTTTCACTTCTGTGACGGTAATGCCATTAATCCCAATTTCAGAAAGCGCTTCACGCACCTCATCAAGTTTAAAAGGCTTAACAATGGCCGTAATTAATTTCATTTCTTTTCTCCATATAAATTGAGAAATCTTCGCACGACTACTGTGCTTGTAACATCGAGTGAAGATTTCAAAGCATTATTTAGTCTAAAAATACCACTCTATTGTAAAAGTCGCCACAGGCTCGATGATTATGATCTACATTTAGTGAACATATCTTCACAGGAATGGAGTGCTTGAAATGAAAAAAATAACATCAAGCGAGTATTTTAGAGCGGGCTCTGAGTCTTTTTTTGCTCACATAGACGCTTTATTATCTCATCAAGCGGGTGTGCAATTATCCAGTGTGTCTTCGCCTCAAAGCGTGGCTTGCTATCAAGTCAAAGGTGTGAGTAGCAATCTGCAATTGAGGTTAGTGCTGATTCCACTTACTGGTGGGGAGGTATTAGGAAGGTTGTCTTGGCTCGACTGGCGTGGTATCGATCATATATGTTGTTATGTGAACGAGGCTTTCGATAGTTTAGTGATGGCGTCAGATGGTATTTGGAAAAAACAGAAGAAGAGTGCTGAAGTGTTATGTATACAGGGTTTTGAAACCTTGGTAGCGTAAATTTACAAAGACCTTTGCTTGGGATTTAGGCAAAGGTCTTTGCGACAAAATACTATTTCTTGTCAGTTACCTGATCTTAAAGACCATTTAATGCGTCTAAGTCGTCATACTTAGGTTCGTGGTATTTTTGTCCTAACTCATGAACCGCATCGATTAAGTATTTAGGGTGATCAGGATTTACAAACTGGTGAATGCCGTGACCTAGGTTAAATACATGACCGCTGCCTGTGCCGAAGCCAGACAATACGTTTTCGACTTCACGTTCGATGACATCTTTGCCAGCGTAAAGTACGCAAGGGTCAATATTTCCCTGTAGTGCTACTTTATCCCCAACGCGAGCACGCGCTTCTGCAATATCTGTTGTCCAATCTAAACCAAGTGCGTCAGGTCCCGTTGCGGCCATGTTTTCTAGCCATTGACCGCCATTTTTAGTGAATAAAATAACGGGAATTCTTTTGCCTTCGTGTACACGAATAAGGCCATCTAGGATTTGCTTCATGTAGAGCAAAGAGAACTGTTGGTACATAGGGCCGCTTAACACACCACCCCAAGTATCGAAAATTTGCAGCGCTTGTGCGCCAGCTAAAATTTGACCGTTCAGATACGCTGTAACGGATTTAGCCAGTTTGTCTAATAGCGCGTGTAAGGTTTCAGGAGAGCGATACATCATGGCTTTGATATGACGAAAGTCTTTACTCGAACCACCTTCGACCATGTAAGTTGCTAGCGTCCATGGGCTACCGGAAAAGCCGATCAGTGGCACATCGCCGTTCAGGGCATGGCGGATCGTAGTCACAGCTTTCATGACATAACCTAAGTCATTCGCAGTCGTTACTGGGATGGCATCGACATCGGCTTTGTTCCGAATCGTGTGCCTGAATTTAGGGCCTTCTCCCGTTTCAAAATACAAGCCTAGACCCATTGCATCGGGAATGGTGAGTATGTCAGAGAACAAAATAGCTGCGTCTAGGTCATAGCGTTTAAGTGGCTGAAGTGTTACTTCGCAAGCGAACGCATCGTTTTTGCAAAGGCTCAAAAAGTCTCCGGCTGTGGCGCGGCTGGCACGATACTCTGGTAAATAGCGTCCGGCTTGTCTCATCATCCATACAGGTGTTGTATCGACTGGTTGTTTGAGTAATGCGCGCAAGAAGCGGTCATTTTTGAGCTCTGGAAACATTAGGACTCTCCGATATAAATTTTCAGTTGGCGCATTTTACCTAAGTTGGGCAGGAAAAGCAGAGTGAATAAGTACAATTTATGAGATGGTTGTTGAAAAGGCTAATATTATTGATCTATGGCAGGGTTTGCTAATGGCTATTTGAGTGCTTTTTAAGGTTGCGGTGCTTGCAGATAGCTTTGAGTAAAGGTCTCTAGGTGATTGTTTATTTCCTAGGATGGTCAATCACCTAGATAGGTTTTAAGACTATATTTTTGGACACGCTGAGCCGCATTTTCTATGTCTTTATTGGAGTGTAGCTCGGCTAGAACCTTGGGGAAGGCGGCTTTTGTTTGTGCGACGTCCATTCCAGGTTTGAGATGAGAGGAATAGAGGGCTTTAAGCAGTAAATAATCCAGTGGACTAAGATAGGTATCTACGCTGACATCGTTAAACACAGATGGAAAAACATCGTTAGAGTCATTCGGTAGCCCTAGTAATTGAGTTATTTCCTCAACGATACAATCCAAAAAACGTGCTTTTCTGCGTGCATAGTCGACAGGGATAATAATACTTCCCTTGATTATCTCGTATTTGCCATTGCGACTGAAATTGCCTAAGCAAATAGCTTCGTTAAGTGCCGCGCGAATTTTTTCTGGATCGCCAATATATTGCCTGACTTTGTTTTCGATATTGTCGTAGGTGGTGAAGATAACAAAAATATTGGCTTGTTTAGGATCATTGGTAAAGTCGATGGGCAGGCCAGTGATATGGGCAAGGTGTTGGGCGTGAACACTGAGTAATTCTTTTTGCAGGTTGGCATCACCACTGTCACTTTCAAAGAACAGCTTAATAGGTTTGTTCCAGCGGATTAATTTAGGGTATTTGGTTTCTTTGTATTCTCGTTCCAAGGCAATTTTAATAAAACTGTCTTGGATATAAGCATCGTTCTGCCAGCGCTCCTCACTCAAGGCGAGTGAGGAGATAAAGAAGGTTAGTAGCCAAAAAGGACTAAAGCGGATCATCAATCTGAGGTTGAGTAAGTTTGTTTGCATAGTGCTGTAATGCACTAAGCGAGTCGGGTGTAAATGGCATCTTTTCTGAGTTATTTAGTATGCTGTCGATGCTCATTTCATGGACAGAAGCGACTTCTTTGGGCTGCAATGTCAGCTCACCATGTATCGCTGCATCATAGTGGCAAGTAAATATCTTGCCCCATATTTTGAATCCTTCGCCCTCGGTAAAAAAAACGCCTTGGCTTTCGAGTGGTGCATCGAAGCCTAGTTCTTCTTGAAGTTCTCTGTGGGCCGAATCGATATAAGATTCGCCTTTTTCAACCACGCCACCCGTTGTTACGCCGTAGAAGCCTGGGCAAAAAGCTTTGTCATCAGTTCGTTTTTGAATGAGTAAATTTCCGACCTTGTTGAACACCAAAATATAAGTGACACGATGGTAATCTCTGCCAAAATTCATTAAGTGTCGCGGCACATCGCCAATTATCTTGTTGTTTTTGTCGACTAAGATAATGACTTCGTCATTTTCGGGCATAAAATACTCAATTTAAAAGTGAATCTGGTAGAAAGCAAAAGGGTATCGGCATTTGTCTTGAAAGAAAAGCCTTCTTGGGTATTAAAGAAAAGGGAATAGCCTAAGATAATAGGCCTGCTTGAGAACATAAGGTGTCGAAAAAGCGACCTATTTTTGCGTATTATGTACGGCCTGACATTATTTACCTTATTATTTGATGGAAAACGGTATCATAGGTGCTTGCTTTTAGGCTGTATTTTGCCATGAAATTGATAGGGGAAGTTGGTAGGAAAGATGTCCATTTTAAACAATGATTTTTTAGCCTTAACACTTGCACACCAAGATGGTATTGCGCCTTTTGAAGTTTCTTTTCCAAGTGGTCTAGGTTTTGTTGAAGATACAGGGATTCTACGCCTTGAGCCTAAGCAATCTAGTGCGACTAGCCTTGTATTGTCTGTTGGTGTACATGGTAATGAGACCGGACCGATTGAGTTAGTAAATAAATTGGTCACCGCGATTTTAGACGGTACGATCCCATTAAATATTCGGCTGCTAATATTAGTTGGTAATCCTGTCGCTGCAAATTTGGCAAAACGCTTTTGCGATGTGAACCTGAATCGTTTATTTCGTGGTGCTTGGCAAGAATACGCTGGCTTTGAAGCTAAGAGAGCAAAGCGCCTAGAACAAGCAGTTTGCGACTTCTATTCGCTTACTGAAAATAAAACGGATCAAGTAAAACTGCATTACGATTTACATACTGCGATTCGTGGTTCTGTTCATGAAAAATTTGTCGTTTATCCCTATGTTGAAAATGCCATTTATAATAAAGATCAATTGGCGTTCTTGGCTGCAAGTGGCATTGATGCTGTTTTATTGTCGCATCAACCAACAACAACCTTCTCGTACTATAGTTATGCCGTGCATGGTGCTCATGCTTTTACGGTAGAACTTGGGAAAGTGTATCCGTTTGGTGAAAATGATTTGTCGCGTTTTGCCGATCTTGAAGCCAGTTTGACTCTATTGCTGGAAAAGGGCGTTTTAGCGCAATCTTCCTTGTCTAGTTTGCATGTATTTCGTGTATTAGACAGCTTGATAAAAGACGACGACAGTTATGAGCTCAGTATTGCCGGCGATGTAAAAAACTTTACTCAGTTTGAGGCTGGTTATCGCATGGCTCATTCTGATAAAAGTGATTACTACATTAAGCAAACAGGAGATGCGATTGTATTTCCTAACACCAATCTTCCTATTGGGCAGCGCGCAGGCTTGATGGTTAGACCAGTAGGGCTTGGCGATTTACAGTTAAGTTAAGTCAAACTTGTTTCGTGTGTAAAAAAAGAGATTTAAGCCAAACTGCTTGAATCTCTTTTTTTTATATCGTATTGTTACGTTATAACATTAATTTAACGGTATTAAATAATGAATAAACTTCTTTTTGCGTTGGGTGTGTCTGCCCTGTCTCCTCTAGCTTTGGCAAAACCAGTAATTGTTACCAGTATTAAACCTGTTTCTATGATTGTTGCCGCGATTGCAGGTGATAAAGCTGAAATTCAACAGATCGTATCTAGTACCGCATCACCCCATGATTTTGCTATGCGCCCTTCAGATCTTAAGAAAATCATCAATGCTGATACTGTCGTCTGGGTTGGTGAGTCACTAGAGCGTTTCTTAGAAAAACCGCTTGAAAATGCAGGCAAAGAAGAGTCGTCAATTGAATGGCTTGCTCTGGATGGTATGGCATTGCATAACTTTGCTAAAGAACATCATCATGATGAGGACGAAGCTGAAGAAGATCATGACCACGACCATGAAGCGCATGGTGATCACGAAGAGCATGGAGATCATGACGAGCACGAAGGTCATGAAGGCCACCATCATGACGGTGTTGATCCGCATGTTTGGCTATCACCTGACAATGCTAGAGTATTGGCAAAAGCAGTGACAGCCCGCTTGGTGTCATTGGATTCTGCGAACGCTGAATATTACAAAGACAACTTAGCATCGTTTGAAAATGGCCTTAGTGCGAAAGACGCAGAAATACGTAACGCTCTGAACAAAGTCAATAAAGTGCCTTATATTGTTTTTCATGATGGCTATAGTTATTTTGAACAGCATTACGGTTTGAGCCATGCGGGTGAAATTACGGTCAGCCCAGAGCGCAAGCCTGGCGCGAAAAAAGTCGCTGAAATCCGTCATGAAATCCAAGAAAACAAAGTGCAGTGTGTTTTTAGCGAACCGCAATTTAGCCCAGCGATAGTGAAAACCTTGCTGGAAGGTTCTGACGTGAAAACGGCACCTTTAGATCCATTGGGCAGCAAAGTGAAGATGGGAACAAATGCCTACTTCTCATTTTTAGACAGTTTGAGTGGTCAATTCCTTAGCTGCTTAGGTTAATTCCTTCTCCTTCACCAAAGAGTAAGTGATGAAAACTTGCTCTTTGGTAGGCGACCCGCTTCCTCCTCTGTATAATGATGCCACTTTACGATTATTACATTGAGCAGCGAGGCTTTATGAGCGATCTATTTAATTTGAGTGCCGATTCGAGTACTGACTCCGATATCCTTATTGAAAGTGCTCGACGTACTTTATCAACACAAGCTCAAGCTCTAGCCAATTTAGCTAATCAAGTCACCGAAGAATTCCCAAAAGCCGTTCGAATGATTCTTGCAAGTAAGGGTCGTACCATTATTTGTGGCATGGGAAAATCTGGTTTGATAGGTAAAAAAATTGCCGCTACATTAGCCTCCACAGGTACACCGAGTTTCTTTCTTCATCCGGGTGAAGCCTTTCATGGTGACTTGGGTATGATCCAGCCGGAAGATGTCTTAGTGCTGATTAGTTTTTCGGGTGAAACTGAAGAGCTGATGCGTTTATTACCTTCCCTAAAAAGTTTTGGAAACCCAAGCATTGCCATGGTGGGAAACATTGATTCTACCTTGGCGAAGCATTGTGATTGTGTACTAGACCTCTCTATCGATAAAGAAACCTGCCCAAATAATCTAGCGCCAACCACATCAACGACCATGACAACTGCAATGGGTGATGCTTTGGCTGTGGCCTTGATGGAATGCCGTAATTTCCAGCCGCAAGATTTTGCCCGTTTTCATCCTGGTGGCAGCTTAGGCCGTAAACTATTAACTCGTGTTAAAGACCTAATGCACAAAGAAAACCTTCCGGTTTGCACGCCAGAAACCACATTAAAAGACGCTATTTCCGTCATGACTCATGGCAGAATGGGCGTTGTATTGATTCAAGAAACAGGTAAGTTGCTGGGTATTTTTACCGATGGTGACTTACGTCGTGCCATGCTCAAAGAAAGTGAAGGCATGATACATAAAAGCATGGCAAGCTTGATGACACCGAACCCAAAAACCATCAATGAAAACGTGATGATAGTGCAAGCTGAAGAACAAATGCTGCGCGATAAAATCACCTTGCTGGTGGTCGTGGACGATGCGAAAAACTTGTCCGGAATTTTAGAAATTTACGATCGATAAAAACGGGTCAACTAATTTTACGCCGCTTTAGACGTGTTTAGAGTGAGCAAATCTAGATTAAAAATGGAGTTCTCATGACGCAGTCATCTCAAGAATCAAAAATCATTAAAATTGGTAACAAAATTGAAGTCGCTAACCACCTTCCTTTTGTTTTGTTCAGTGGTGTTAACGTATTAGAGTCTCGCGACTTGGCAATGCGTGTTGCGGAAGAACATGTGAAAGTGACGCAAGCGCTGGGAATTCCTTATGTATTTAAAGGTTCCTTTGATAAGGCGAACCGTTCGTCTATTAATTCTTTCCGCGGCCCAGGCATGGAAGAAGGTCTAAAAATTCTGCAAGAGATCAAAGACACTTTTGGTGTGCCAGTGATTACCGATGTGCATGAAGAGCACCAATGTGCGCCAGTGGCCGAAGTAGCAGATGTGATTCAGTTGCCGGCGTTCTTGTCTCGTCAAACGGATTTGGTTGTGGCAATGGCGAAAACTGGCGCAGTGATCAATATCAAGAAAGCGCAATTCCTAGCGCCACATGAAATGAAGCATATCCTGACAAAATGCCAAGAAGCCGGAAATGATCAACTTATGCTTTGTGAACGTGGCACCATGATGGGCTACAACAACTTGGTTGTTGATATGCTTGGCTTTGGTGAAATGAAAAAGTTTGGTTTCCCTGTCATGTTTGATGTAACCCATTCTTTGCAGCGTCCAGGTGGTCGTGAAGATTCTGCCGATGGTCGTCGTGCGCAAGTAACCGAGTTAGCCCGTGCCGGTATGTCACTTGGCTTGTCTAGTTTGTTTTTAGAAACCCACCCAGATCCAGATAATGCTAAATGCGATGGTCCATGTGCTTTGCCTTTGGGTAAATTAGCGCCATTCCTAAAGCAGATGAAACAGCTTGATGAATTGGTAAAAACCTTCGAAACATTGGATACGAGCGTTTAATAAATGGATGCGGCTTTTCTTTCTTCTTATCCTACGCTTGCAACTGATCAAGGTTTGTTAGCTAAACTACAAGCCTTGAAGTTGGTGGTTTTTGATGTGGATGGCGTACTAACCGATGGCCGTCTGCTTTATACCGAGCAAGGCGAAACAATAAAACGCTTCAATGTAAAAGATGGTGTGGCAATGAAGTTGTTGCCAAAGTGGGGGATACAAGTCGCTGTGATCACCGCAAAAGACTCTGCACCATTAAGACAGCGGATGAAAGAGCTAAAAGTAGAGCATTTCTATCCCGGTTGTCATAACAAAGCTGAAGCGTTTGATGAGTTGGTCGAGCGTTTGCGGATTACGCCAGAAGAAGCCGCTTATGTAGGGGATGATGTGATTGACCTTCAGGTTATGCCTAAGGTTGGCGTTGCTTTATGTCCCGCTGATGCGCATATTTTATTGCAACGTCATTGTCCGATTATACTCAGTAAAGCTGCCGGTGAAGGTGTCGCTAGAGAAGTCGCTGACATGGTGTTAGCCTCTCGAATGTCCTTAGAACACGCTTATGAATTGGCTCAAAAGCCGGAGTTTGAAAAATAATGACTGACTCTTTAGATACAATGATTGGTTCAGCAGCGCTACCGGATTTTCATATAGTGATTCCGGCTCGCTACGCTTCTCAGCGTTTTCCACAAAAGCTGATGGCCGATTTAGGTGGCAAGCCGGTACTGCAATGGGTTTATGAGCTGGCACTAAAAGCTGGTGCGCAATCGGTGACGATTGCCACAGACCATCAACTTATTGAAAAAGCGGCAATAGGTTTTGGTGCTTCAGTGGTGATGACTCGTGATGACCATGAAAATGGCACTGAGCGTCTTGCTGAAGTGGCTGCAAAAATGGGTTGGCAGGGCGATGAAATTGTCGTCAATGTGCAAGGCGACGAACCCTTTTTGCCAGTTAACTTGATTCATTCCAGTGTCATTGCTTTAAACAAAGACAAAGAAGCCGAAATGGCAACGGTCGCTTGTGTGATTGATCAGGTTGAAGATTTCTTTAACCCAAATGTGGTGAAAGTAGTGTGTGATGAAAAGCAGCGCGCGCTGTATTTTAGTCGTTCACCTATGCCTTGGGATAGAGACGGCTTTGCCAGTAATCCTGAAAGGACAGGCATGTTGCCAGTTGGCTTCCCTGCGCTGCGTCATATTGGCTTGTATGTTTACCGTGCCAGTTTATTAGCAAGATACGCAGATCTACCTATGTCGCCATTAGAGCGTTGGGAAAAGCTTGAGCAATTACGCTTTTTGCATCAAGGCATCAAGGTTCAAGTGGCTTTGGCGGATGGTCTGCCTACTCATGGCGTGGATACGCCAGAAGACTTGGAAAAACTTAGGTATCAGCTGTCTTTGGATAGTATCTAGTCTTTTCATTCAAAAAGTTTTCATTTAAAACGCTAAATCTTAATAAGGTTTGGCGTTTTTTTTTGTGTCCTAATCTTGCATTTAAAGTGTAAAGAAATGATAAAGAAAGCCGATAGCTTTATAAGTTATCGGTTTTTTATGGCCTGATTTTTTTGTTTTGTACGCTAGACAAAACAGTATTTATTGAAAAGAGTGACAGATGAGAAAGTATTTGACGATTTTTAACCTAGGTTTAATGTTAGGTCTGGGTGTTTCTAGCTCTGTAGCTATGGCCTCTATGTATGTTTATCAACCTATTGGCTCAAGTACCGTGTTAGGAAGCTATGGAAATCGTCATGCGTTATCGACTGCTGCAGGTAATCCTGCTGCTTCCTATTTGATGGCAAATCTACAAGGCTTCCGCGTCGGTTTTTTAGGGCCGATAGGGATAGGTATTGAGGGCGGAGGTGTAGATGACATAAACGATAGAGTAGATGAGCTTGAAGCTATTTTTGATGAGGACTTTACTTCTAGTATTGATATTGACGCGATTAAAACTGAAGCTCAATCGGCTCCAGATCCTGATGCCTTCGTGGTCGCTAAAATTGATGAGGTGTTAGCGGATATTAATGACTCTCTTGATTCGGCTGACGTGGTTATTTCCGATATCAGCCGAACCACGTACGCAAAATTTTCGACCACAGTCCAAGGGCCTTTTTTGCCTATTATTTATAAAACTAGACGTCGTGGTGTTTTTACGTTAGATGCTAGTGCCTCTCTAGTCGGGCGGGCTGATGTTTTGGCGGACAATTTAACACTCACGGGTGTGGACGAATTGGAAGCAGTTACCAGTGCTTCTGATCTTGATACTGTTAATGTCGACGATGCAGATGTAGAGTCTGATACCTCTGTGTATATGAAAAGGGCGTCGGATCTTCGTTTTAGCTTGGGTTACAGTGAGATGGTATCTCGCTCAGAAACCAGTGCGCTAATTGTCGGTGGTCGACTGAACTTTCATCGTCTTGCTTTAGATCAAAAACTTACGGTATTGAGTGAAGATGACGACTCTAGTGTTTCTTATAGTGATTTTTTCTTAAGTCGAGATTCTGTCTCATCTGGTATTTCGCTGGATTTAGGGCTTATTTTGACCGGCCGAAATTTTCAATTAGGCGCTTCAATAGCGAACGTGAACGAACCTGAGTTTGATTACAAAGGTTTAGTCAGCAACTGTTCTGGATTAACGGGAGCAGATAAAACCAGTTGTGAAACGGCGCTTAGGTTTGCTGGAAAAGGTGTCTTTTCATTAAACGAAACTTATAAGATGGAAGCCCAGATGACGGTTGATGCAGCTGTAAAAAGCAAGGATCAGCATTTCTCATTAGCAGGATCTTATGATGTGAACGCGATAGCAGATCCATTGGGTGATGAATATCAGTGGGCGACGGTATCCTTGTCTTATTATACTGATAGCTGGGTTTTACCGGGTATGCGTATTGGCTATAGAAAAAACTTGGTTGGTAGTGAGCTAAATTATTACACTGCGGGTCTAACATTCTATCGGCGCTTAGACGTTGATGTTGCTTATGCACCTGAAAACGATGATGGCAATAGTGGGGCTTATGTATCAGTTGGTTATAGTTTCGTCTACTGAGTGGCTACACTTTAATAGTTTGTCTGGGCGTAATAATGGCTTGCAAGGGCACATCCCAGCCTTCAATGGGTAGGCTTTTTACTTCTTGGCAGTCATGTGCCAAGCCTATTAGTAATGGCTTTTCGTCGGCTCTTTTGTTGGCAAAGGTTCTGTCGTAAAAGCCGCCTCCCATGCCAAGGCGTCCGCCCTTTGAATCGAACCCAACCAAAGGTAACAAGACAATATCAAGCTCGTTGCCTGATAAATATTCTGTCGTTACTGGTTCTTTTATGCCGAAAATATTCTCTTGCCAGATTGTCTCAGCAGTATAGCGAGCAAAGGAGAGTTGTTTGTCTTGTACGACGGGAAGATAGGTTTGGATATTTTGCTGCCAAAAATAGTCGCACAATAGATGGGGGGAAATCTCACCGTCATTGGTGAGGTACAAAGCAATTCGCTGAGTGTTATCTATATTGAGATAACTAAGCTGTTCTTTGAAGTTAGACAATAAACTAGTAGATGCGCTAAGCTGCTCATCTTCGGATAAACTTCTTCTGGTTTGACGTAATTGACGACGGAGTGTCTGTCTAGGATCTAGATGAGAGGTCATAAAAGAGTTTCCCAAGTTGCCGTTTCGGCTATTGGCCTTGAACCCAGTGGTTCAAGGTGGAAAGAACTGTGACTCTTTAGGCTTTCCGACGCACGGACATGCACACCAAGCCAGCAGGCTCTTTCCGGGGTATTACTCATAGGCTCAAGGGCGTTAAGCCGCTTCGAACAACCCAGGAAACGAATTCCAGTATAAAGTAACTCACTGTAGAAATCACTCAATAGCACAAATCGTTTTCTGCGTTGTATGAAGAAAATTCGTGTTCTACGCTTGCAATCAAAAAAGTAGATCAAGAAATAAACCATAGATGTTTATTCGTTAACCAACTTTGTTTCATGCGCTAAAGCCGCATCAAGCTGCGACGTCAGTTCTCGCAACTGTTGCTCGTTAGAACGGGCGTATTTTCGATTATTAAGCATATCGTGAGTAATATTCAATGCAGCAAGTACTGCTATTTTTTCAAGGCCGACTATTTTTCCGCTGGCTTTGATTTCACGCATTTGATTGTTTAAATACTCAGCAGCTTCTTTCAAATCTGCTTCATGCCCTTTAGGGCAATTTATCTTATAATTTTGTCCCAGTATGGCGACTGAAACGGTTGGCTTATCCATATTGACTCCATTTGATAGCAAGGCCCACAAAAAATGGTCTGTTTTTCCATCATTGGGTAGCGAATGGCATTTTATGCTGCGACTAAATTCGTTACAATTCCGAATCACATTTATCCACACTGTTTATAGCAAATTGACGCCAATATGGAAATAAACCCGATACTTTCTAAGATAAAAGACCTTTCAGCTCGTGCTTTAACCCTTCGGGGGTATCTTTGACTACGAGTCAAAGAAAGAACGCTTAGAGGAAGTTAACCGTGAACTGGAAGATCCAGCTATTTGGAACGATCCAGAATACGCCCAAAAACTTGGTAAAGAGCGTGCTGCGCTTGAAGCCGTTGTTGAAACCCTAGACAGCATGGAATCCGGTGTTAACGATTCCAAAGAGCTGCTAGACATCGCCGTAGAAGAAAACGACGAAGATTCCGTAGAAGCGGTTGAACTTGAACTAGAAGAGCTAGAAGCTTTATTAGCCAAGTTAGAATTCCGTCGCATGTTTTCCAAAGAAATGGACGAGAACAGTGCTTTCTTGGATATTCAGTCAGGTTCCGGTGGTACCGAAGCTCAAGATTGGGCCAACATTCTATTACGCATGTATTTGCGCTGGGGTGAAGACAAAGGCTTTAAAGTTGAGCTGATGGAAGTATCTGCAGGCGACGTAGCGGGAATCAAATCCGCGACTATTCGTTTTGAAGGCGATTATGCTTTTGGTTGGTTGCGTACTGAAACAGGCGTGCATCGCTTGGTTCGTAAGTCTCCATTTGACTCTGGTAACCGTCGTCATACGTCATTTGCGTCCGTCTTTGTTTCACCAGAGATCGATGACAACGTTGAGATTGAAATTAATCCAGCGGACATTCGTACTGATACTTACCGTTCATCCGGTGCCGGTGGTCAGCACGTAAACACCACAGACTCTGCGGTACGTATTACCCACGTTCCTACGGGCATCGTAGTGCAATGTCAAAACCAGCGTTCTCAACACGCTAACCGTGACTTTGCCATGAAACAACTTCGTGCCAAATTGTACGAGTTTGAAATGATGAAGCGTACCGAAGCGGCACAGGCTGTGGAAGACAGCAAATCTGATATCGGTTGGGGCAGTCAGATTCGCTCTTACGTATTGGATGCGTCGCGTATTAAGGATTTGCGTACAGGAGTGGAAACTTCCAATACTGGTGCTGTGTTAGATGGCAATTTAGACCAGTTTATTATTGCAAGTTTAAAACAAGGCCTATAAAGCGCCGTTCCTTATTTAGAACATTTGAAAAAGAGTAGATAGCAAAATCATGGCTAACGAAAATAACACAGAATTCACAGTACAATCTGACGACAATCGCTTAGTAGCAGAACGTCGCGGTAAATTGGCAGCTATTCGTGCAGAACGTAATGCTTACCCAAATACATTTCGTCCAAATGCGTATGCAGCGGATCTTCAAGCGGAATTCGGTGAACTAGAAAAAGCCGATCTAGAAGAGAAAGATCATAAAGTGAGCATCGCTGGTCGCATCATTCGTAATCGCGGTGCTTTCATGTTGCTACAAGACATGACAGGTCAAATCCAAGCTTACGTAAACCGTAAAGCTTTGAGCCCTGAGCTATTGGCTGATCAAAAAACATGGGATTTGGGCGACATCATCGGTATTTCTGGTCCTGTGCACAAATCTGGCAAAGGCGACCTGTATATTGATATGCAAGAAGCGCAATTGCTAACCAAATCTCTACGTCCATTACCTGACAAGCACCACGGTTTGTCTGACATGGAAATGCGTTACCGTCAGCGTTACGTTGATTTGATCGTAAACGAAGAATCTCGCGAGACTTTTCAAATGCGTTCAAAAATTATCTCTACGATTCGTCGCTTCCTAGAAGATCGACGTTTCATGGAAGTTGAAACGCCAATGTTGCAAACGATTCCAGGTGGTGCGTCAGCGCGTCCATTTGTTACGCATCATAATGCCATGGATATGAGCATGTACTTGCGTATTGCGCCAGAGCTTTACTTGAAGCGTTTGGTTGTGGGTGGTTTTGAGCGTGTGTTCGAAATTAACCGTAACTTCCGCAATGAAGGTACCTCGACTCGTCACAATCCAGAATTCACCATGATCGAATTCTACCAAGCGTATGCAGACTACAAAGATCTAATGGATCTAACGGAAGACATGCTGCGCACGGTTGCAGAAAAAGTACTTGGTACAACAAAAGTGACATACCAAGGTTCTGAATACGATTTCGGTGCGCCGTTTGTCCGTATGAGCATGCTTGATTCGATTTTGCACTACAATCCAGAATTGACTGCTGCAGATCTCGAAACGCTGGAAGGCGCGACGGCTGTTGCGAAGAAACTAAAAATCGATGTGAAACCGATTTGGGGTCTTGGTAAGCTTTGGACTGAAATTTTCGAAGAAACCGCAGAGCACAAATTGGATCAACCGACTTTCATTACTGAGTACCCAGCGGAAGTGTCTCCACTGGCGCGTCGTAATGATGATAATGATTTCATTACAGACCGTTTTGAATTCTTCGTTGGTGGTCGTGAAATTGCTAACGGTTTCTCGGAGCTTAACGATCCAGAAGACCAAGCAGAGCGTTTCATGCGTCAGGTCGCAGAAAAAGACGCGGGTGATGATGAAGCGATGCATTACGATGCAGACTACATTAATGCGTTAGAATATGGCCTACCACCAACCGCTGGTGAAGGTATTGGTATCGACCGTTTGGTGATGTTGTTCACCAATGCGCCTTCGATCCGTGACGTATTGTTGTTCCCGCATATGAAGCCTCAGGACTAATCCTAGGCCGGATAGTGACTGATAAAAAATTCTAATGTATTTATAAGGCCTCAATTGAGGCCTTATTTTGTTTCCATACTCTATTTTTGATGACGTACAACGGAGCATTCCATGAGTCGTTTTTGGACAGATAAAATTGCTTCTCTTGACCCTTATGTGCCAGGCGAACAACCGCAAGACAAAAAGTACATCAAGCTAAATACTAACGAAAGCCCATACTCGCCATCACCTAAAGCTATAGAAGCGATGGCTCTAGAAGTCAGTGAGCGTTTACGTCTTTACCCAGACCCAAACTGCGTGACCCTGAAAAACGCCTTGGCAAAAAGTTATCAGCTAGACGCTAATCAAGTGTTTGTTGGCAACGGCTCGGACGAAGTATTGGCGCTTGCCTTCATGGGGTATTTTGCTGGAGACAAGCCGTTGGCATTTGCCGACATCACCTATAGCTTTTATAAAGTGTACGCTGGCTTATATAGCATCGAACCAAAACTGATTCCGCTTAATGATGATTTCGACATCATTCCTGCGGATTACGAAAACCTAGACGTGTCAGGTGTGGTTATCACCAACCCGAATGCGCCGACGGGCAAAGCTTTACCTTTAGCTGATATTGAAGCAATTCTAAAAGCGAATCCTGATGTGGTTGTGCTGGTAGACGAAGCCTACGTGGACTTCGGCGCACAAAGTGCCGTGTCTTTGATCAATCAATATCCAAATCTATTGGTTGTGCAAACCTTGTCTAAATCCCGTGCCTTGGCAGGAATTCGTGTTGGTTACGCACTGGGCCATCCAGATTTGATCGAAGGTTTGGAGCGTTTGAAGAACTCCTTCAACTCCTATCCAATTGATCGGATTGCCTTGGCTGGTGCAACTGCAGCAGTGGAAGATGAAGCATATCTAAAAGAGATTTGCGAAAAAACCATTGCCACTCGTGAGCAATCAGTTGAAGACCTTGAAGCACTGGGATTCAACATCATTCCTTCCGCAACAAACTTTGTTTTCGCGACACACCCAGACAAGGATGCTGAGCAAATTTACTTGGCTCTAAAAGAGCTGGGCATCCTTGTGCGTTTCTTTGGTAGCAACAAACCACGCATCGGCAACTACCTTCGCATCACTATTGGTACTGACGAAGAAATGGCGGCGCTAACGGCTGCGTTGAAAACCTTGTAATAGCCTATTTATAGTTTGTATTAAACGCTATATCCTAAAAACCGCTTATAAATGAGCGGTTTTTTTATGTTCTTAGTTTTTTGTTAGGCTAGGTTTTTATGGAATGTTCTGGAGAGTGAGCTATGGATGTATTTGAAACACTTAATGGGTTGAGCATTTCATATGAGAAGTTTGATCATGCCCCTGTTTATACGTGTGAAGAAGCCAATCTTATAAACACTCATATATCCGGCGCGAAAACGAAGAATTTGTTTTTACGAGATCGCAAAGGAAAGCGACATTTTTTAGTTGTTGTTTCGGATGAGAAACAAGTAGATTTAAATTTTTTGTCTGACTGCCTTGATGTTAAACAGTTGAGCTTTGCCTCGCCTGAACGCCTAGATAAGTACCTAGGTACAAAGCCTGGTTCAGTGTCTATCTTGGGCGTCATTAATGACCCAGATGGTTTCGTCGAACTCATTGTTGATCAAGATATATGGCAATCCGAGGCATTACAGTGTCACCCCTTGGTGAATACCTCTACCTTGGTTATTAAGCTTAGTGATATTAAAACGTTGTTTGAGCATTTGGGGAGGGTGAGTAAGATCATTAAGCTTTAAATGTTTAACTGGTTTTCTGGAAGTTTAATATGTTCAAGGAGTTATAGATGCTGGGCCCTGTAATACAAGAAGAAACCACAGGATGTGGTATCGCTGCTGTGGCGAATATTTTGGGTAAAACCTATTCACAAATGAAAGCCTCTGCCAATGCGATGGGAATTTATGCGGATGATAAATCTCTTTGGTCGGATACCCAGTATGTTAGAGAAATGCTGTCTGCTGTTGACGTGAAAACATCGACCGAAGAGATTCCTTTTGCATCATGGAGCACTCTGCCAGATTTAGCTTTGCTTGCTATTAAACACCACCAAGAAGCAGGTAAAGACTTCTGGCATTGGGTGGTGTTTAAGCGAGTTGATGGCAAAGCTTTTGTGCTAGATTCCGCCAGTTACTTACCTGCCAATATTCGAACAGACTTCGAGGATATGCAGCCAAAGTGGTTTATTGAAGTTATAGTTTCTTGAATTGGGTTTGAGCAAAAATAGTGTAATACTGACATCTTACGAAGTGGGTACCTAATCGATGCGAGTCTTATGAATCAATCTTTATTAGCGGAACAGCACACCACGGAATCCTTGGCAAATTTACTGATTCGAGTGGCAAAAGAAGATCGTTCAGCCTTCTCTGAACTGTATGAAGTAACTTATCGGAAACTTTTTGGCATTGTTTATCGTATCTTGAAGAATCAGGCGGTATCCGAAGAGGTGTTGCAAGAGGTTTATCTTAAAATATGGGATAAAGCCTCGAGTTTTGATGCGAACCTTGCGTCACCCATTACTTGGATGGCAACCATTGCACGTAATCGTACCATTGATGAAGTGCGGAAAAACCAATTGCCAAGCAGTGATACGGATGTGGATTTTGATTTAATCGTAGATGACTCTATGGCGCCAGATGATTCTTTTAGCAAGAGCCGAGATTTATTAAAGCTTGAGTCTTGCTTGGCTGGTCTTGAATCGCCTCGTGCACAAATGATAAAGGCTGCATACCTTGATGGTTGTTCCCGTCAAGAGCTTGCTGAGCGTTTTGAACAGCCTTTAGGTACTATTAAAACTTGGCTTCATCGCAGCATCAAACAGCTGCAAGGTTGTATGAACTTATGAATAACGACGAAGAAACATCCATTCACACATTAGCTGCAGAGTATGTACTGGGTACTTTGGATAAAGATGAGCGCGACGCGGTAGAAGCACGACGTGCGAATGATCCTTTGCTCGAGCAAGCTATTGTAAACTGGCAAGTACACCTTGCTGGGCTAAACGACTATGTGCAGGATGCAGAGCCAAGGGTAGGTTTGTTTGATGAGATTTTAGCTAAGCTCGATCAACAAACTGATAAAAAATCTTTGAGCAATGATTCGCTAAACTTAGCCGCTTCAACCGTTGTTGTCGAAATGGAAGCGATGCGTGCAAAGCTAAAGCGCTGGCGGTTTACTGCATTTGGCGCCTCTGCTATTGCCGCGTGTCTTGCTGTGTTTATGGTCATTAAACCACCAGTTGCGCCAGTCGTTCAGGCTAATGCACCTTTTGTTGCGGTTTTTCAAGCGGACGATAAACAACCTGCTTTTATTATGTCACTGGATATTGACACTCGTCAGCTTACTGTTCGCCCTGTTAGTGCACAAGGACAGGCAGAGGGGAAAACCTATCAGTTGTGGATTAAAGCGGATGAAATTGGGCCAACACCGCGATCTTTAGGTTTGTTGGCGAATGTGGCTTCGCCAATTCAAAAGCAAATTAATTACGATCCGGCGGTGATTCGTCATGCAACGTTTGGAATCAGTGTTGAGCCTGCAGGCGGTTCTCCAACCGGAGTACCAACTGGGCCAGCCATTCACGGTAGGCTATATCCAACGTCTTTGTGATGAAGGAATCGTGGTGGCGCAAAGTTGAACTAAAAAACAGCCCCAGCAGGTAGCTAGGGCTCATTAGTAATCAGTATCATCTTTTTTTGAGCAAAGTTTTGCGTCAAGCGGCGTCAAAACTTGGGCTTAATACTTCTGCAATGGCATCATTTGAAAGACAGCCAATAACTTGGTTGTCACTGTCTAGCACTGGCAACAAATGATGGTCTGCTAAAAGGGCGATCGGTAACACGGTTTGTAAGTAGTCTTTCTCTTTCACACTACTTTGATGTAAAAGTGGTGAATCGATACGACCAGCTTGGTAAGCCGCTAGACGATTTTTACTGACCACACCTTGCAGCTGGTTGCTTTTGGTCCAAACCAAGATGTCATGTTTTTTGAACGCATCGGCTAAGCCTTCTGCAGAATCGCAATCTATGACTCTGTTCTTGCTTCGCTCCATAATATGCTTAACTTTTAAAGCCTTGGCGCGGTTTACGTCTTTGGCAAAATCTCTTACATAGTCATCGACTGGATTTAAAATAATATCTTCAGACGTACCGACCTGAATCATTTCTCCGTCTTTTAGTACGGCAATGCGATCACCTAAGCGTAATGCTTCATCTAGATCATGGGTAATAAAAATGATGGTTTTCTGCAGTTTGCCTTGTAGTTCGATTAACTGAGTCTGCATCTCATAGCGGATCAGTGGATCAAGCGCTGAAAAAGCCTCGTCCATTAAAAGGATTTCAGCGTCTGTGCACAGGGCTCGTGCTAACCCCACCCGCTGTTGCTGACCGCCAGACAGTTGAGAAGGGTATTGATCTTCGTAGCCTTCCAGACCTACGACTTCGAGCCATTGTTTGGCTTTGTTTTTCCAAATACTAGGTTTTTTCCCTTGAATTGATAAGCCGTAACCTACATTGTCGAGGACGCAGTGGTGAGGCATCAAGCCAAAATGTTGGAATACCATGGACATCTTATGGCGACGGAATTGAATTAACTCTTTTGGGCTTAGGGTTAGAATGTCTTCGCCTTCCACTTTTATCTTACCGGCTGTTGGGTCGATCAAGCGGTTAAAGTGACGAATCAAGGTGGATTTGCCAGACCCTGATAGTCCCATGATGACAAAAATTTCACCGCGATTAACCGAGAGATTTATGTCGCGTAAGCCAACTGTGTGACCCGTGGTAGCGAGCACATCGCTTTTGCTCATACCATCATTCACCTTTGGTAATACCTTTTCTGGGGTATTGCCAAAGATTTGAGTGAGGGATTCAATTTCAATAAGTGGAGTTGAATTATTTTCCATTGTGGTCGCCTCTAAGATGTTTTTGTGTGCGCTTTGCATAGCTTTGAGATACGCGGTCAAACATGATAGCGAGGGCTACAATCGCTAATCCATTCAATAAGCCTAGGGTAAAATATTGATTAGTGATGGATTTTAAAACGGGCTGTCCAAGACCTTTTACGCCAATCATGGAAGCGATAACGACCATGGCGAGTGCCATCATAATGGTTTGGTTGATACCAGCCATAATCGTTGGCATGGCGAGTGGTAGCTGAACTCTAAACAGACGTTGTGTTGGAGTTGCTCCAAATGCTGTCGCCGCTTCCAAGGTTTCGTGCGGTACTAGGCGAATACCCAAATTGGTTAAGCGAATGACGGGCGGTATAGCGTAAATTACCACTGCGATGACCCCTGGGATTTTGCCTATACCCAATAGCATTACGACAGGAATTAAATATACAAAGGCTGGCATGGTCTGCATTATGTCTAAAAAGGGGGTGATGATGGACTGCGCTCGATTTGAGCGTGCCATCATGATTCCCACGGGAATGCCTATGACTATGGCCAAGAAGGTACAAACGGTAATAATACTGAGCGTTCGCATCGTATTATCCCACATGCCAAAATAGCCAATGGCTAATAAGGAGACAGAGACACCAACACAAAGCTTCCAAGATCGGCTCATGAAATATACTAAGCCAGCTAAAACCCCCAATACTAACCACCAAGGTGTATTTAGCAGTAAGTTTTCAAACCACACTAGGAAACTCAGTAGAGGGTCGAAGAACGCTTCGATTTGATCACCATAAGCGCGTGAAAAATCTCGGTATGCGCCATCCAGTGTTTTTCGTATTCCCAGAAGTTCTCTGCGGCTCATATCGGGAAATTCAGTAAGCCAAGATTGATCAGCCATAGTATTTTCTTTCGGTTATATCAGGTAGGAAAAAATCACGAGCAAGGAAAGGCCTTACTCGTGATATGAATGTCATATGGCAAGCTTAGAGGTTATCTAGTGCTGTCATAAGTTTGTTTTTTACATCCGCGCTGACCCACTTAGACCAGACATCCTCATGCTCAAACATAAAGTTTTCAGCGGCATATTGGCCATCCGCCTGATTTTCTTCAATCCAAGCAAGTAGGCCATTCATTTGCTCGTTAGTGAAAGAGCGTTTGCCTAGGTAGTCATATGCTTCTGGTGATTTGTCAGCGAACTCGTCAGTGGTAACTGTGTAGACTGGAGAAGGTGGGTACATGGACACTTTTGGCTCTAAACAGTCTGCTAGCGCAATACAGTTTATAAATTCCTCTGTTTTTACACCTGAGCCAAAGTCGACCTTAACCATTTTGTACTTACCTAGCACAGCTGTTGGCGCCCAGTAGTAACCAAACCATGGTGCTTTACGCTCATAAGCTTTGGCGATAGAACCGGCTAGACCCGCGCCAGAACCTGGGTCGATCAATTCAAACCCTTCTTCCTTCAATTTTAGGGCTCGAAATAAATTAGAACTGGAAATCTGACAACCCCAACCTGCAGGACAGCCGTAGAAGCCAGATACGTTATCATCTTCAGGGTGTGGGAATTCTTTTGCGTGTTTGATCACCCCTTCTATAGTGGCAAGTTCTGGGTCTTCTTCAACCATGTAAGCAGGAACCCAGAAACCTTCTTCACCACCGTCAGATAGAGACTTACCAGCGAGTTTTAAGCGACCCTCATCAACACCTTGGTTCAATAAGTCATTGAAGGAGTTCGTCCAAAGTTCTGGTGCAATGTCTGGCTGGCCTTTTTCAATCATTGATGTACCTGTTGGCATAGTATCACCTGGTACTAATTCTGCATCGCAACCAAAGCCATTGGTTAGAATGAACTTATCAATGTTAGCAATCAGTGAAGCCGAGCTCCAGTTCATGTCTGCTATGGTCACTTTTCCGCATTCGTGGTGAGCCGCGAATGCTCCTGAAGCTCCCAGAGTCAGGGCAACAGAAAGTAGTAATTTACTTTTCATAATTGTGTCCTTTAGTGATGATTTTTATCAAAGAATTTTGGTTTTTTTTATAGGAAGTTGACTATTAACTTACATATCTAATTATTACATTTCAAATTTTTAATCATTTTAGTTGTGATTGAATGCATCCAATATGCTTGATTTGGTTGCTTTTTAAGTGAAAAAGATACACTGAGTATTTGAAGCTTTGTGTCTAAATTAGATGTGTGAATTGTGTTTTTGTCGGGTTCAAGCCTTCTCCTAATTAGAAGAATTTTTACGTCACATGTGTGATTAGTTGGCATTTATTTTCAAGTGTAAAAAATAATTTTTAAAAACACTTATTTGCTGAAACCTTTTTCAAGTGTGCTCGTAACTATGAGTGTAAAAAGAAAATACTACTCAATAAGACACAATTTAGAGGTTTATTATGAAAAATACATTTTCACGTATTGCGCTTGGTTTAGGTATTTTGACAATGACTGGTGTTACGTTAGCTGGTGGAATGAGCGGTAAACTTGCAGTTAAAGGCAGTGATCAGGATGTCTCGGGCGGAACTGTCAGTGCCGACATGATAATGGCTGAGAGCAATGGTTGGTTGGTTGTTCATCGTACAGATAAGGCGATGAAGCCTGGTCCTGTGGTAGCTTATGCGCCACTTAAAAAAGGCGAAAATCATGATGTGGCAGCGATTCTTACTGAACCTGTTAAGTCTGGTGAAATGCTAATGCTGATGTTGCATGGCGAAGCTGGTGGCATGAAAACAGGTATTTTTGAATATACCTTGGGCGCGAAAGAAGATGGCCCAATCAAAGTAGACGGCAAGCTGGTGATGGACGTGATCAAAGCAAAATAATGTAGAAGATTAGTCAATAAGGGCTGGTGAGTTCGCATCTGCCCTTTTTTTTCTTATGCATATAAGTAAAATAGGCTGAATATATGAGAGGGATTTACGACTATCTAAAATGTTGTGTATGAGTTCCCGCGCTCATGTTAAGGATTGTATATCATAAGATAGGATGTGTTATGAACAAGGAACAAGCTCAGCATTATATCGAGAATAATCTGAATGATGGCGATGTCTTTAAAGGTTTTTTTCAAGCTATTAGCCCACCAAAAATATTGCTATTTCTTTCTAATAGGTCCTTTTTTTTGTTCTAAGTATGAAATCTTACATGATAGGTGTAAGTGAGAGTGGCATATATTTTTTTAAATTGAGCTATCTTGGCAAGTTTAAAAGTATGGACTTCTTTCGATTTGATGAAATAGAAAAAATAAATTTTGGTGTTCTACGTTACCACTGACTTTGATTTTGTTGTTAATGAACTTGACTACTTTCAATATTCACTCATTAATGATGCCGATATATTTTTGTCTTCCCCTTACCGAGTTTTCACCAATATATTTATTCACGCCGACTTTGTGCATTTTTTGGGTAATATTTTGGGGTTAGGTTTGTCGTCACTCTATGAACGCCGAGTGGGAGCAAAACGTTTTCTACTGGTTCTTTTTATCAGTTGCATGGTGTCAAACTTGTCTATTCTGTTTTACTCAGGTGATGTAGTAGAAAGTGGTATGTCTGGGGGCATATTTGGTTTAGGTGCTGCAGGGGCTATTCTATATTGTCGGTTACGGCAAATATGTAGAGAATCTTTTGGGATGGTTAATGACCGATGAGAATATGACTCGCCTTCCTATAGCGATAACCGCTTTTGGCGATATTTTATATTATCGTTTGTTAAACGAAGAAGGTGATGATGAGGTGATTGAAGATGTTTCATTTATTGATCCTCATACCTCCGACACGGGCGCCCTTGCTTGGGATGCTGTGGATTTCTTCAATGACTGGTGTTGCGACCAAGACGTTATTAATGACTTTTTTGTCAAAAGTAAAGTAGAGGCCATCCAAGCATTAAAAGGCCCATTGGCTGTTGATGAGATGTATTTTTATACGCCTGCTTTACGATTAGGTGGGTCAGACTCAGTGGATAGTGGTGATAAAGGCAATGCAGTAGTCCATTTGGATATTTTGTTGAATACGGCGTTAAACGGTTAAATTTATTAATAATGGCCCATCAAGGCTGATGGGCTGAGTTATGAATACTGAAGGGAGCTCTTCTATGGAAGCCTATGAGTACGGAATTTATTGTCGATTAGAGGATGAGAAAAAACTGGTTCAAAATATCAATCAGTTTTTAGTGTCGCTTAATTATCGGAAAATGTATAAAACCGAGCCGAGAGCCATTCGAGATCCGGACAATCCTGAAGGTGAAAAGCGTTATGCCTATTGTTATCGCCAATTTATGAAGGAAGTTCCTCGGTGGTACTTTGATATTTATCCCAATCAAGATTTAGATGGGCAGTCTCGATTTCCTGACTATCTTGATATCGCATGGACTCTTTATGTGCGAAAAACAGACCATGTAAAAAATTCAGCTGAAGATCGTATTTATTTGGATGACTTCTTTTCCAGGCTCTCTTCTTCTTGCGGTTTTCCCGTTCAGCTACTTCACTCTTATTTTGAAGGTGAAAACCGTAAGTAGAGTGTTGGCGCTTTGTGTATTTCTCCGCTGCTGTCTACTTAATAAGTTAGCAAAGGTCAGTTATGGGACATAGCTGGCTTTATAGCTCATTAAGCGTTTTATCCCAGTATGGATGTGAACGGCCAAAAAAATCAGCCATAAAGTCGAGAAAATACACGACCTTTGATGACTTCATTCGATTTCCAGGATAGAGGGCGTAAATACTTTGTTGAGTATCTTTTTCCGATCCTTCCCAGTGTTCTAGCAAGGCGACCAATTCCCCAGACGCCAAATGCTGAAACACCAACCAGCGTGGAAATAAGATAACTCCTTGGCCTGCTAAGGCTGCTTGTACCAAGATATCCGCATTATTGCTGCATAGGTTGCCAGTGACTTCAATGTACTCAAATGAGGTCTTGTCTTCTTGTCGGAAGAACCAGTTACGACGCCCGTTATTTCCTTTATAAACCAAACAGTTTAAATCAAGCAGTTGCTTCGGCTGAGATAGACTATCGATTTTTTCTTTTATATTTTCAAGATAACTTGGCGCTGCGCACAGTACAAATTGCTCGTCTGCGATGGCTTGGTAACTCAGGCTAGAGTCTTCAAAACCGCCAATGCGAATAACAATATCTGACCCATTTGCCACGGGATCCACATAGGCATCGGTTAGCATCAACTCAACATTAATGTCTGGATAGTGTTGTTGAAACTGGCAGATTAATTTGGACAAGTGTAAGCGGCCAAATGAAACCGGCGCATTAATGTTTAAGTTACCTTGTGGCGTAAGGAGAGAGCCTTTGGCATGCTCTGTCGCCAAGTCTAAACTCGTTAATGCTTCTCTTACTTCGGCGAAATAATAGGCGCCCACTTCAGTTAGTTTTACTGCGCGGGTGTTCCTATAAAATAGCCGCTGGCCAAGCTCTTCTTCCAAGGCTGAAATGTATCGAGAGATAGAAGAGGGCGGTAAATCCAACTCGCGCGCTGCCGCAACAAAGCTACCTGTTTTGGCAACGGAAAGAAAAACCCTAAGAGGTTTGATGCTCATAATGCAATTATCACTTGTTATTTGTGTTATTGATTTAATTTAAGCACTAATGAAGAATGCCCGCAACGAAAACGAGTGGAATGAAACGTATGCAAATAATTGTTTATCTCCTAGTGTTAGCTGCGGGTATGGGGTTGTCTATTGAGGCTGGACTCTTAGGGCCTTTAGGTGAGTTAGTCGGGCACTTTTCAGCCACGCTAGCGATTTTTATGATTGGTTCGATATTGTTGTCATTGATTATGATTTTCTTTGCCAAGCCTAATTTGTCTGAACTATTCAAGCAGCCTAAATGGTTACTGACCGGCGGCGTGTTGGGCCCTATTTATGTGGTATTCCTCACCATAGCGACACCGATTATTGGTGTCGGTATGACAATGACCAGTGTTTTGTTAGGGCAAATCGGCATGAGTCTGGTGATTGATCATTATGGTTTGTTAGGCAGTGAAAAACGCGGGATTGATCTGTATCGAATTTTGGCCGTGGTGATGATTGTTGTTGCCCTTTGGCTTTTGAGTTAGGAGCAAATAGTATGACCGTATTTTTCGCAGTTTTTATGTTGATATTGGGTGGTGTTGCCCTGTCTGTACAATCTTCAATTAATGGACGTCTTGGTAATAGTGTTGGCGTAATAGCCAGTGCTTGGCTGACTTTTGTGATTGGTTTCGCTATCTCGTTCTTATTGTTTTTCTTCTTTGAACCAAATCATGAAGTCACTCTTTTTAGTGCGCCTAAATGGCAGCTTATCGGGGCCTTATTTGGCGTAATGTACATGTTGATAGTGGTGTTTGTTGTGCCTAAAATTGGTATCGCAGCGGCGACAGTGTGTACCATTTCTGGTCAGTTGATTATGAGTTTGATCATCGATCATTTTGGTTGGTTAAATAATAATATTATTCCATTAGACAGTAATCGGTATGTTGCCATTTTATTATTGATTGGCGCTATCACAATGATTTATCTGAGTAATAAGCGCATCGCAAAAGCCGCTTAATAAACCATCATTTCATTTTTAATGGCCTAGCCGGTCTATAATCAATAGATTGGCTAGGCTATTTTTGTCTTTACTAGTTCATCACGAGAAGCCTTCTCAATTGAGCTGTCTCAATAAAAGTCTCCGAACTGCGTTCTGTATTTTGCATTTAGCTTGTAAACTGGCATTTTTGGCGAAACACTGCCGACTATAAAGTCAGTAATTACGGAGTAGAAATGGATATTCAGAAAGTTGATATAGCTGATTTGGAACTTGTTAAGCACTTTATTGGCCAAGTATCTGCTGTGGATGTGTTGCCTAATTTTAATGATCAAGGTAAGGCTGAGTACAAAGCGCGTGTTTTGCCAGATATCGTAACAACGTTTGATATAGAACGTTTTCAGACTCTTAAAGCCGTTTGTGCAGGAGAAATTGTTGGTTTTGGTGCGTTACGCGATGGCAATTATCTTACTCATTTATTTGTTTCTAAATCAGTGCAAGGTCAGGGAATAGGAAAGCGACTCCTTAGTGCTTTATTAGATACGTCAGAAGCTAAAGAAATCAGCCTGCGCTCTTCAGTGAATGCGGTTGGCTTTTATGAATCTTATGGGTTTGAAGCAACAGGAAGTGAGGCTGATTTTAATGGTATTCGTTTTGTGCCTATGAGTTTACAACTTTGATATGTATTAAGTTAATAAGGGGATGTTTCTTTGCCTGAGTTAAAAATAATAGGTCTTTTTATGCTGACAGCACTGGCAGAGATTGTTGGCTGCTATTTACCTTACCTTTGGTTGCGTGAAGGCAAAACAATCTGGTTGTTAGTGCCAGCGGCGTTAAGTCTGGCGCTATTTGCTTGGCTGCTGACGTTACACCCGACAGCATCAGGCAGAGTCTATGCGGCTTATGGAGGTGTTTATATCTTCGTGGCTGTTTTATGGCTGTGGGTGGTTGACGGAGTTCGTCCAACCACTTGGGATATGCTTGGTTCTGCTGTGGCGCTTTTGGGAATGGCAATTATTATGTTTGCACCACGGACTGCATAACGACAGACCGTGGCTTAGATTTAGCCTTGGAAGCTTTTATAGCGAGTTCAGCTTCTTTTCGATGGCTTTTTGAATGCCTTCTGCGTCCAACCCTACACGTTTTAGCATGGAAGCATGGCTAGCATGTTCTTCATATTGATCTGGAAGACCAAGGTGAAGCGTTGGAATGTTTATGTTGTTCGCAATTAGGAACTCACTCACTGCTGAACCTGCTCCGCCCATGATGGCGTTCTCTTCAACGGTCACGATAAGTTTTGCATCACAATGAGCCAGTAGCGCTTTCTCATCAATTGGTTTAACAAAGCGCATGTCGATCAAAGTTGCGTCTAACTTATCCGCTGCTTTTAGTGCATCGTAAGTAGGGCGACCAAAACCGCAGATGACAATGCCAGATTGCCCAGTTCGTAGCGTACGAGATTTGCCTATCTCAAGAGTGCTTAATCTTGACTCAATGTCGACACCTTGACCAGTTCCTCGCGGATAACGCACGGCAGCGGGGCCTTTGTATTCGTAGCCTGTTTGTAGCATTTTACGGCATTCGTCTTCATCAGAAGGCGCCATAACAACCATGTTTGGAATGCAACGAAGGTAGCTTAAATCGTAAACGCCAGCATGAGTTGGACCGTCTTCACCGACTAATCCTGCTCGGTCAATGGCGAATAAAACATCAAGGTTTTGCAAAGCGACATCGTGGATAAGCTGATCGTAAGCGCGTTGCAGAAAAGTCGAGTAAATTGCGACAACGGGTTTAACGCCATCACATGCCATGCCAGCGGCTAATGTCACTGCGTGTTGCTCTGCGATAGCAACATCGAAGTAACGTTCAGGAAAGCGGTCAGCAAATTCAATGAGGTCTGAGCCTTCTTTCATGGCTGGTGTGATAGCCACAAGCTTATTGTCTTGTTTTGCCGCATCACATACCCATTTACCAAAGACATTACAATATTTCGGTAGTTTGCTTTTCTCTACGTTCGGTTTCGGATCGGGCTCGATCTTGTTAATAGCGTGATAGCCGATTGGATCGCCTTCAGCTGGCTCAAAGCCTTTGCCTTTCTTAGTAATGACGTGCAAGAACTGAGGGCCTGAACGATCTTTTAAGTTAGCAATGGTGGTTAATAAATGGTCCATATCGTGGCCATCAATCGGTCCGATATAGTTAAACCCCAACTCTTCAAACATCATGCCCGGCGATACCATGCCTTTCATGTGTTCTTCGGCTTTACGTGCTAGCTCGAGCGCGGAAGGCAGCCCGGAAAAGACTTTTTGTCCGCCTTTACGAATATTGTCGTAGGTTTTACTTGCCCAAATTCGAGCAAAATAACTGGATAAAGCGCCAACAGGTTTCGAGATAGACATTTCGTTGTCATTTAAAATGACCAACATGTCAGCTTTCACATCACCTGCGTGATTAAGTGCTTCGAATGCCATACCTGCAGACATTGCACCATCGCCAATGATAGCAACAGCCTTACGGCCGGTTTTTAGTTGTCGCGCAGCGAGAGACATACCAAGTGCTGCGCCAATCGACGTGCTGGAATGACCAACACCAAACGTATCGTATTCACTTTCATCGCGTTTTGGAAAACCGGATATGCCGCTTTCTTGGCGAATATTTAGCAAAGCCTCACGGCGCCCGGTTAAAATTTTATGCGGGTAGGCTTGATGGCCAACATCCCAAACAATGCGATCTTCTGGCGTGTTGTATAAATAATGAAGGGCAACAGTCAGTTCTACGACGCCAAGACCCGCGCCAAAGTGACCGCCAGTTTGTCCGACACTATAAAGCATAAATTCTCGTAATTCGCGGACAAGCGTGGGCAATTGCTCTTTTTTAAAGGCACGCAAGTCAGCAGGTGAGTTGACTTGATCAAGCAGCGGCGTGTCAGGTCGCGCGGTAGGTATCTCTTCGAACATCGGCACAGGTTTGGTCACATTTAATTAGTCTAAAAAAGCGGGTAAGTATATCAGTGGTTACGACCAATAATATAGTTCGCAAGCTCAACTAAAGGCTGAGCTGCGTCTCCAAATGGTGAAATTGCTGTAATGGCTTGTTCATGCAGACTCTTAGCAAGAGCTTGAGCGCCTTCTAAACCAAGCAGTTTAGGGTAAGTTGGTTTGTTTGCCTCTTCATCAGAGAACTGGGTTTTGCCCAGTGTTGCTGTGTCACTGGTGATATCAATGATGTCGTCTTGAACTTGAAACGCCAAGCCAATCGCTGCAGCATAAGTATCTAGAGCCGCAAAATCCGCTTCGCATATGGCGCTACTATTAGCAGAGGTGCTGATGGCGCCCATACGAATACTGGCTCGTATAAGTGCGCCCGTTTTATGTTGATGCATTTGTTCTAATTCATCAATGTTGATGTTTTTGCCCACATTGGCTAGATCAATCATTTGTCCTGTAACCATACCATGACGGCCAGAAGCTTGAACGAGTTCTTGAATTAATTGTAGTTGTACTTTGATGTTTTGGTGTTTTGAATCGCTCAATAGTTCAAAGGCAAAAGTCTGCAATGCGTCTCCAGCCAGTATAGCGGTCGCTTCGTCGTACTTTATGTGGCAAGTCGGTTTACCACGACGTAGGTCATCATCATCCATTGCTGGGAGGTCATCATGAATCAAAGAATAGGCGTGGATAGATTCAATCGCAGCGGCGCTGGCGTCAGTAAGATCATTTGCCTCGCCAAATAAGGATGCTGCGGCATAGGTCAACATAGGACGAATGCGCTTGCCACCGTTAAAGAGACTGTATGCCATAGCGCTTTGTAAGTGTGTAGCGGGTTCGTATTGGCTTAAACTTTGTGTAAGGTAATCATCAACTCTATGGCGAGCGTATTGAGAAAAATCGTCTAAATTCACGAATTTAATTCCGGATCAAAAGTTTCTAGGTGCTCACCATCTTGTTTTTCCAGCAGTATTTGAACTTTTTGTTCAGCTTGGGTGAGAACGGACTGACATTCTTGACTAAGCTTAACGCCTTTTTCAAAGGCTTTTAGTGCCTCTTCAAGAGATAGCTGATTGGATTCAAGTTGTGTGACAAGCGAGTCTAATTCACTGAGGTTTTCTTCAAAATGACGGACATTGGTTTTACGGGACATGATGATTACTCTTGTTTGAACCTACGTTTTGTAACAGAAAATGACCTACTGTTCGAGGGCGTGTTAACGAAAATTACAAAAATCATGTAAGAAGATGTCATTCTTCCGCTTTGTTTCGTATAGAATCATTAAAATGTATCGGTCGCATTATAGCTTTTTTGTTAGGAGACGTGTGTGGATATCGCAACGTTAATAGGACTTGTTGGATCTTTTATAGTAATTATTGCCGCCATATTTGTTGGTGGATCAGCAGGGATGTTTATAGACACCGCGTCAACGCTGATTGTATTAGTTGGATCTACCTTTGTTGTGTTGATGCAATATCCTTTAAGTCAATTTCTTAGTGCTGGTAAAGTTGCTGCAAAAGCCTTTATGTTTAAAAGCATTCCATTAGACACATTGATCGATGAGATCTACGGTTTAGCGGATGAAGCGCGTAAAGGTGGTTTGCTTTCACTAGAAGGCAAAGAAGTCAGCCATCCTTTTTTATCAAAAGGCATTCAAATGCTAGTGGATGGTCATGATGGCAATGTCGTGAGAAGCCAGTTGTCTAAAGATATGAACCAATCTTATTACCGCCATAGCGCTGGAGCGAAGGTTTTTAAAGCTTTTGGTGATGTTGGTCCGGCGATGGGAATGATAGGGACATTGGTTGGTTTGGTGCAGATGTTGGCAAACATGTCGGACCCAAAAGCAATCGGTCCTGCAATGGCGGTTGCCTTGCTGACTACGCTTTATGGTGCCATGTTAGCTAACATGGTGTGTTTACCTATACAGGCGAAGTTAAATATTCGTGCTGATGAAGAATTGACCTGTCAGAAGTTGATTTTGGATGCTTTGCTTGCTATTCAGTCTGGTCAGAACCCACGTATTTTGGATGGCGCACTGAAGACGTACATAGCGGAAGGTAAGCGAACTGAGCGTGAATAATATTTTTGTTGTAAACGGATTCGATAATGAGTGATGAAGAAGAGTCAGATTGCCCCGAATGTGTAGAGGGTTTACCTGCTTACATGGGAACCTTTGCGGATCTCATGTCTTTATTGATGTGTTTCTTTGTACTTTTACTGTCTTTCGCTGAAATGGACGTTATCAAGTTCAAGCAAATTGCAGGGTCATTGAAAGTGGCATTTGGTGTGCAGCGTGAAGTAGAAGCTGAGTCTATTCCAATGGGAACCTCAGTTATTGCTCAGGAATTTAGTCCAGGGCGCCCTGAGCCTACGCCGATCAATGAAATCAAGCAAAAAGCAGACAGTACGCCAGAGAATACGTTAGAGGTTATTTGCAAGCCCGGTGATGCCGAGCTTAAAGAGCAAAGTAACTCTGGTTCACCTTCGCCTGTTACCTTTGTTGATAAATCTCATGCAGACCTTGAAAAAGAGAAGAAAATTCAAGAAACAGAAGGTGATGCTCAAATGATTGCCTCAGTGATGCGGGAAGAGATCTCCAAAGGCACGGTGGAGATTGAAACCCAAGAGCAGACCATTACGATTCGGATTAAGGATCAGGGCTCGTTTGAGTCGGGTTCTGCTGAATTAAATTATGACTTCATTCCGGTGATTGATTTGATTCGTGATGTGTTGGTTGGAATTCAAGGTACTATTTCTGTTGAAGGACATACTGATAATGTGCCAATAGGAAGCGGGCGTTTCCGTTCTAACTGGCAATTGTCATCGGCTCGAGCTATTTCTGTCGCTGAGGAACTATTTTCGACAGGGCAGCTTGATCAAGGTCGATTTGCCGTAACAGGTTATGCTGATACTCGCCCCTTGGTCCCTAATGATACGTCTGCGCATCGTGCTACCAACCGACGTGTAGAGATTGTTATTAAGCAAAATGACACCTCTCGTCCCAAAATGCGTAATACGGTGGATGAGATACCTTCAGATGGGGTTATTGAGTTTGATAGAAATATGGTTGAAGAATTGAAACCAAACGAAATATTTTAATCAATTTTTCTATTGCCATAAAAAAGGAGCGTCGGCTCCTTTTTTATGCTTCGAGATATGTCTTATTGATTTTTAATGCTGAGATTCAAGTGAATTTTTGCTATGGTTTGCGCAGACAAAATTGAGGAAGTAGATAAATGCGAGTAGCAGTCATTGGCGCATCAGGGCGCATGGGAAAAAATCTAATCACCGCCATTCATGATGCCAAAGGTGTATCTTTAGGTGCAGCCATTTTAAAACCGGGCAGTAGCTTGGTTGGTGCTGATGCTGGCGAGATTGCTGGAGTTGGTAAGTTGGGGGTTGCAGCTGTAGCTTCACTGGCTGATTGTGTGAATGATTTTGATGTTTTGATTGACTTCACCACACCGACGTTAACTTTAGAGAATGCCGCTTTTTGTGCTAAACAGCAAAAAGCCATCGTTGTCGGGACAACGGGTTTAAGCGATGCTGAAAAAGCCAAGTTAAACGAAGCTGCTCAGCAGTCACCGGTGGTTTTTGCACCTAATATGAGTGTTGGCGTGAATTTGACCCTTAAGTTGCTTGCTACTGCCGCGAAGATTTTGGGCGATGAGTATGATGTGGAGATAGTAGAAGCGCATCACCGTCACAAAGTTGACTCTCCTTCTGGTACGGCATTGCGAATGGGTGAAGTGGTTGCAGAAGCATTGGGTCGTGATTTGAAAGAATGTGCTGTTTACGGCCGTGAAGGTCAGACTGGCGCTCGTACTCAAAAAGAAATCGGCTTTGAAACCATCCGTGCTGGTGACGTAGTTGGTGAGCACAGCGTGTGGTTTGCTACCGAAGGTGAGCGTATTGAGATTGTTCACAAGGCAAGTAGTCGTATGACTTTCGCGAAGGGGGCGGTGCGTGCAGCAAGCTGGTTGGAGGGTAAGTCGGCTGGTATGTATGATATGCAGGATGTACTTAATCTGAAGTGATACTTTTCACGATTACTGTGCTCGGCAATACTTTGTTAAAAACAGACTCAAAATACTCATTTATAACCCATAAACTCCGTTTTTTCGTCTGTTTTTGCCTCGTCTTGCCTTTGCTCGTGACATCGTGAAAATGTCTCAAAAATAATAGAATGATAAACCTGATTTAAACAAAAATGGCCGCAAATTTGCGGCCATTTTTTTATCTATTTTTAATTTTAAACTGATGCATCGGGTGAATTGATATCTAGTAAAGGTGCAGCGTCTAGATTTTCTGCATCCATCATCATCGCAATGCGTTGTAAGGATGCAAGAACTTGAGTTTGCTCCCAGCCTTCTAGTGAGTCGAATTCATCAATGAATTTCTCGTGCAACAACGGCGGTGTGGTTTTAAGAATTTCCATACCTGTGGTCGTTAACCGAGCATTGACGATACGCTTGTCTTTTTGCCCTCGAACTCGTTCCACGTATTTTCTATCTTCTAAGCGATTCAATATGGTCGTCACAGTTGCTTGACTTAGGGACACACTGTCGGAAATTTTTCGCACAGTAACGTCGCCTAGTTCTTCAATAGAACGAAGCACCATGATTTGCGGAATCGTTAATCCACAGGCTTTTACAACGCGTTTTGATTGTAAATCCGTGGCACGAATAATGCGTCGTAAGTGGACAAGAACATCGTGTAAGTGTTGTGGTGAGTCTGGCATAGCTATTAATTAATCCAAAAAAATTTTACGGATTATATGATTTTGTTTTGATCTGTAAAAGCTTAGTTTGAGAAATATTACAGTTCAAAGTATAGGTGTGTTTTTCCATTTTGCCAATATTTTCGAAATAGCCACTAGAAAAACACACCTAGCTTAACGTTCTTTTAGCTCATCGAATGCAGCGATAGCGGCTAATCTAGCTGGTTTATAATCGATAATTGGCTCTGGGTAATGGCATTGTTTTCTTTGTTCTGGCTTAGGGTCATGAATGGATTTTGCATCTAGTTTGGCGAGTTCAGGCACAAAGCGACGGATGAAATCGCCGTTTTTATCATAGGTCTGCGATTGTCTGGTTGGATTGAAGACTCGGAAGTAGGGGGCAGCATCACAGCCAGTTGATGCGCTCCATTGCCAGCCGCCATTGTTGGCAGCGAATTCACCGTCAATTAATTTGCTCATAAAATAGGCTTCGCCTCTGCGCCAGTCGGCAAACATTAGCTTGGTAAAGAAGCTAGCAGCCACCATTCTTAAACGATTGTGCATCCAACCCGTTTGGTTAAGCTGACGCATGGCCGCATCAACAATAGGAAAACCTGTTCTGCCTTCGCACCATGCCTGAAACTCTTCCTCGTTTTGCCGCCAAATTAATGCGTTTGTTTCTGGCTTGAACGGTTGGCTCTTACAAAGAAAAGGAAAATGCGCCATTAGCTGACGATAGAAATCACGCCATGCAAGCTCCTTTAACCAAATACTGTCTTGCCAGCGTCTTTCCTCTTGACTACACGTGTAGAAAATCGCTTCCAGACATTGTCTTGGACCTAAAGCGCCTAGTGCAAGATAGGGCGATAAAGTACTGGTGGCTGGCTCAATAGGATAGTCTCTACCTTCTTGGTAATGACGTTCTTTGTGGTGACAAAATTGCCAAAGTTTTTGCCTGGCTGTGTCGTGATCAGCAGGCCATAAATCCTCTCGGAAGGGCTTTTCCCACGTTAGGTCCAAACTGGGTTCTGGCAAGGCTTTAGCCTGTGGATCAGGCGTTGGTAGGGGGGTTATATCTTGCTGAGCAAGCATGGCAATCCATCGATTAAAGAATGGTGTGAAGACCTTGAATGGTGTGCCTTGCTGGCTGAGCACATCTTGCGGAACAATAATATCTGTTGCCTGAATGTGAGTGCTTATCTGGTGTTGCTGTAATTGTTCGCATACCGCTTGATCGCGCTGTTGCTCGTGAATAGGTAGGTCACGGTTGAACCAAAGGTGTTTGATATTATTACTGAGACAATATTCTGTGATGGCATTTGGAAGCTGATCAAAGGTATCTGTCTCAAGGACATGCATTGGAATGCCAAGCGTTGCCAACGTCTTTGCTAGGTTTTTGATTAGCCCAGCACGAAGCCCATTCTTAGCGTCTGATTCGTTATGCTGTGCCCATTGTTTTGGTGTGGGAGTGACTATAACGGCAATGCCTTCTTTAGCTGAATTCGCTTCTAAAGAAGCAAAATAAAGAGCCGGATTATCTAGACAGCGAAGGTCGTTTCTTAACCAAACCAGATGTGTAATCTTCATTCTATTGCGTTACCTTAAACCGTATTACGGATGCCAAGAGGCGATGGATAGGGGATGAAATAGCTTTGCTCATTGATGTATTCACTGCCGTAATGTTTTAGGTAGTGATGGAGCAAGGTGACAGGCGTGGCAAGATTCACTTCGCCACGACGGTACTGCTCAACTACATCCAAAATATCTTTTCGAACGGACACATCCACCGCATGTTTTAAGTAACCCACAAGATGCATGAGCACATTACAGTGATTTTTACGCTCTGCTGGTTTTGACAGGGTTGTCATCAAAATTTCAAAGTACGCTGTTTTTAATTCGTTAAAGGGTCTTGGGTCATTACCTGAAAGCATACGTCCTAGCTTGCGATAAATCGGTTGAGAATGCGCCATGACCATATATTTATAACGGCTATGGAAAGCAATAAGGTCTTTCATTTGAGCGTCTTCGCCCATACTGTGACGAAAATCATGGTGAGTGAAAACGCGCAATAAAAAATTCTCTCGTAACGCTGGGTCATTTAAACGACCGTCTTCTTCCACTGGTAATAATGGATAGCGTTGTTGTAGTGCTTTGGTAAAAAGTCCTGCACTTCTTTGCATGTGAGGGTGACCGTTTTCTTGATAAACCTTTATACGTTCCATGCCGCAGCTTGGGGATTTTTTCATCAAGATGTAGCCATCCAAATGTGATAGATTTTCCAAATATTTGTTAGATGCCGCCATGAATACCTCAGAAACATCTTCTTCAGAATTTTTGCTGAAGACCATTCTTGGTTCGTCTGGATTGCCTTCTAGGCGCAGAGTTGGGCGAGGTGTACCAAACCCTGCGGCCACTTCTGGGCAAAATTTTTGATAATCAAAATAATGGCTGAGTACTTTGTCGCAATAATCAGAATGGCTATGTCCGCCGTTATATCGTACATTTTCACCTAATAAACAGGCGCTAATTCCGACAGGAATCTTATGTGTTAACTGATCTGGTGATGGTTGAGAATGTGGCATGAATGAATCCTCCAAAAGACAAGATAGTTTGTTATTTCGCGTCTTCTATATGCTTAATAAGAAAGTGTGCGCTGAGCAGTGCGCCTTCAGCATCACCTTGGCATAACCAGTCACCGGCTAGTCCTACATTATGTTCTGATGACCAAGCAAAAGTGTTGTTGCCTTTGTTTTCGGCAAACCTGCTAAGGAACCAACGATGTGGATCACCATGTTTTAAAACTCTATGTTCAGTTATTTCCGCAAAAGCTTGTAGCAATGTTTGAGTGACCCATTCTTTATCTGAATCAAGGTGCTGCTTTGTCCAGTTTGGATCGGATTGGATAACCCAACGGTCTATTTTTTCGCTATGACGCAGTGGCTTGTAGTTGTCTTTTATCATGCGTTTTATTGGAGAACCTTTAGGCTCAATCAATGCATTCAAGTCACATGGCTCTGTTTCTAACCACATAGCCCATTGTGAATCATAAGAAGCGCTAGCCTGATTCGCTCTGAGTAAGAGTACAGCTAGCTTTTCGTGCGAAGCCAGTATTGATGCGGCTTGTGGTGCTGGCGCTGCAATAATAATTTTTTTCGCAATTACAACGGGCTGATATTTATCATCTCTCAATAGCCAGCTTGGCTGATCATCGCCTTTTTGTGTGATCTGATCCAAATGATGGATACGAGTACCTGTAATGAAGTTTGCATTCTGAATCCAGTGACGGGTAATAGCACTCATTTTTGGTACACCGACAAAAGCTTGAGAGCCGGTTTTACTAAGTTGTTTCCATGGTGCTGCTACATGCTCTTCGGTGAGCTGTTTGAAGAGTGCGAGGGTGTCTGGGTGTTTGGCAACAATATAAGGTGTACCCAGGTCACAGCTGATGTCACCGTCTAGTCTTTTGCTACTAGCTCGACCGCCACTGCCGCGGCTTTTGTCTATGATACAAACGGTTTGTCCTGACTGGGATAGCAAATATGCACATAGGCTGCCAGCTAGGCCAGCGCCAACAATGGCGATGTCAAAGGTTGGGGTGTGAATTTGACCGGTAGTTAATGTGTTCATCTTATTTTTCCCAGTGTTCATGTTGCTTTTCTTATACAATATAGAAAATCGTATAAGAAAAGCAACTATCTTGTACAAAAAAATATTTGTATAGTTTTTTATTGTGTAGTCTTTGGTAGTTATAGAAGTTTAGGTCACAATAGGTTTATTGCCTTAGATGAATGATGATTTATTGGAAAAATGTATGAGTCAGCCAAATCAAAATGCGGAAGCAAAAAAACAAGATTCTTTAGATGAATTAGCGTTATTGGATAGCTCTGAATACTTTCCTATTCGGGAGTTATCTCTAAGAACCGGGGTGAACTCTGTTACATTGCGAGCTTGGGAGCGACGTTATGGCTTGCTAAAGCCGAAGCGAACTGACAAGGGCCATCGATTGTATGACCAAGGCGATGTACAGCGAGTAGAAGGCATATTGCGCTGGATTCAACAAGGGGTGGCTGTCAGTAAGGTGCGAGCTCTGCTGGAGAAAGGCGCGATGCTTGATAGTGTTGTACCGTCGAATGAATGGCTGGAATGGCAAGGGGCCTTGGTTAAAGCGGCTGAGTTTTTTCAAGAAGACAAAATTGAGCAGATGTATCAGCAAATCTTTTCTCAATACCCTGCTGATATTGCCATACGAGATTGGTTGTTGCCAAGCTTTGAGCAGTTAGGGAAAGGCGCACCCTTAGCATTTTGCGAGTCGGTCTTGCTATCATGTTTAATGGCTCGTGTAAGCAACTTTAAAGGGCAAAAAAAGAATGTGCCAAAGGTGTTGATTGCCGGATTAGCTTCACAGCGTAGTATGTGGTGTTACATGGCTGCAGCTATTTTATTGGATAAAGGCTTGTCCTGCTGTGTCGTTCCAAATGTACAGCATAGTAATGATTGGTCTAGCTTAGTTGAAGGTGTTCAGGCTCAGTCTGTATTGGTTTTTTGTGAAAATGAATTGGGTAATAAAGCGGAGGAGTTGATACATCAAATGCAGCAATGGCAACGCCCAGTGGCAGTTATTGGCGCGAGTTTTTGGTTGGCGGCTCATGACTCTAACATGACGGATCTTGGCGAGGTCAAAGTCTACTCTGAGGCGTTAGAAGGTGTGATTAATTTCATGGATCAAACTGTAAGATGAGAAAAGTAAAAAACTATTAAGTGGATATCTATAATATATTTTTCTTATTGTTAGCTTGGTTTTACTCTTCTTCTATCAAATAAAACAAAGAAGGAGATTTAACATGGCTAAGACAATGACTTTTGCAGTTATGCACTTTTCTATCGCGTTCTCTGTCGCATATCTCATTACGGGGAGTTTGTTGGTAGGTGGTTTAGTCGCTATCGTAGAGCCTGCCATTAATACCGTAGCGTTTTATTTCCATGAGATTATCTGGAACAAAATCCAACAAGCGGACGTTGCATCTGAGTTGAGTAAGACAATTCAAACAGCAGGAGAGAATTACGCGTTAAGATCGATGTGATTTTTTGTCGCTATAAGTTTTCTACCGCTATAAAAAAGAAACCCCACCAGCGCAGGGCGCTAGCGGGGTTGGTGCCTGTATTGCCAACACTTAAATTATTTAAGTGTTACTTCATAGGGTTGATCAAGAAGTACAGCACAACCGCAACCGCGATTGGTGCCGTGAACTTCATAGAGAAATTCCATAGTTTGAATACAGTTTCAGATAGGTTTAGTTCGTCCTGTGCAAACTTGTTCTTAACAATCCAGCCAGAGAATAGAGCAATAAGAATTCCACCCAATGGCAGCATGATGTTCGCTGTAATGTAATCTAGGAAATCGAAAGTGTTTTTGCCGAAAAAGGTTACATCAGACATAAAGCTGAATGAACCTAGGCAAGCAATACCCAATCCCCATACTACAATGCCTAAGCTAATAGACGCTGTAATACGTTTCATTTTGAAACGTTCTACTAAGAAGGCAACGGTTGGTTCTAGCAAAGAAATAGCAGAAGTCCATGCCGCTACGCCAACTAAGACGAAGAACAAAACACCGAACAACTGACCGAAAGGCATTTGACCAAAAGCAACTGGCAAAGAGATAAACATCAAGCCAGGGCCTGCCGCAGGATCCATTCCGTTAGAGAAAATGATTGGGAAGATAGCCAAGCCAGCAACCAAAGCAACAAGCGTATCTAATGCGCCAATAGCCAATACCGTTTTACCTATAGATGCATCCTTGGTCATGTAAGAGCCGTAAGCCATGATGGTTCCCATACCCAAAGATAGGGTAAAGAACGAATGGCCTAGTGCAATCAAAGCCGCATTCCAGGTCAGCTTGCTAAAGTCAAACTCGAACATGAAATTCCAACCTTGCGCAAAACCGCCAGTTGTCATCGCATAACCAAGTAGGATGATGAGTAATACAAACAAGGCTGGCATCATGATGCGAGTTGCCGTTTCAATACCTTTATTGATGCCTGCTGCAACCACAACTACCGTCATAATGCTGAATAGTGTATGCCAAGCTAAAAGTGTTGCAGGGTCTGCAAGAAGAGCACCGAAAGCTGCGCCTGCATCATCAGATGAAATGCCATTCATTTCACCCGTTAGCATGGCTTTAATGTAATAAAGTACCCAACCACCAACGACAGAATAAAATGAAAAGATAAGAACGCCAGACAGCATTCCCATTAAACCTATTAAACCCCAAGAGCGAGTGCTACCAGATTCTTCAGCGACGTCACTTAAAGCATTAATTGGGTTTTTGCGTGCACGACGACCGATAAACACTTCGGCCATCATAATAGGAATGCCGACCAGCAAAATACAAACCAAATAAACCAGAACAAAAGCCCCACCGCCGTTTTCACCAGTGATGTAAGGGAATTTCCAGATGTTACCTAAGCCTACAGCGGAACCTGTCGCCGCCAAAATGAATATCCATCGACTCGCCCAGGAGCCTTGGATAGATGTTTTATTTGTCATAGTTATCTCTAAATGATTGAAAGCAAAATATATCAACAGCGATCGGAGCTGGTTTTTTTACCCATACCAATGCTTCCCACTTCACCAGCATGAATGAATGCTGGTAAGCAAAACTCCGAATAGGGGCGGGATTTTCCGAATTTCGATGCAGATATGCAACAAAAAATGTTCTTTTATAATTTTTTTCGCTATTTGCTGTGTGCTTTTCATCCTAGATATGGTCTAGCTTTGCGGAAAATATTACGCCTGTAATAGTTAGTTCTCTAAATAAATTGCTGGACTTGAATTTGCTTTCAGGTAGAATGATTAGACATCAAATCAATTTGATTCTAAAAATCAGTTAAGTAACATTAAATTCATATAAATCAGCGATTATCGTTATTTCTCGTAAGCTAATTTATACAATTAACTGGTTAATAATGCTTTGTTTTCTAATGGATGTGATTATGAATTCAGAAAAAATTATGTTTACTAAACCCAGTGCGGTAGATGGCATGGCAGTTAATCAGCTGGTGGCATCTTGTCCGCCACTGGATACAAACTCGGTTTATTGTAATTTGCTGCAAGCCAGTCACTTTAGCGATACATCTGTCGCAGCGCGATTTGAGGGCGGTGAGATGATTGGGTTTGTGTCTGGTTATGTTGTTCCAAAACAACTAGATACCCTGTTTGTTTGGCAAGTGGCAGTGAGTGAAAAAGCTCGAGGTCAAGGCTTAGCAAAAAGAATGGTTTCATCATTGCTTGAACGATCTAGCTGTTCTGGCGTGCGTTACTTAGAAACCAGTATTACGGCATCAAATGAAGGCTCTTGGGCTCTGTTTCGACGTCTCGCTGATCAGCTAGATGCTCCGCTAGAAGAATCTGTGATGTTTGATAAGCAGGATCACTTCAAAGGACGACATGATACCGAGTACCTAGTCAGGATTGGTCCATTTCCCGTAAATTAAAAAGCCCATAAATTAAAAAGCCTATAAATCAAAAAGCCATATGAACTCACAAGCTCAATGAATTTATATGCAAGTGAGTTAGAAATGCGATGAGTTAGAAAGTCACACTTTCACTCTCAGCTTTTGCTTTCTACTCAAGCTCTAAAATTACTGTTTATGAACTTAAAGGATGATAGAAATATGAAAATTTTTGACGAAATCGAATCAGAAGTACAATCTTACGCACGCTCTTTTCCACGTGTTTTTCACCGTGCACAAGGTGCGTATTTATTCGATCAGGAAGGTAATAAATATCTAGATTTCTTGGCCGGTGCTGGCACATTGAACTATGGTCACAACAACCCAGTCTTCAAAGAGAAACTAGTGGAATACATCTTGGATGACGGTATTACACATGGTCTAGATATGCACACAAAAGCCAAAGGCGAATTTCTTGAAGTCTTTAAAAAGCATATTCTTGAGCCTCGTGGTCTTGAATATATGGTGCAATTTACTGGTCCTACTGGCACGAACGCGGTCGAAGCCGCACTCAAGCTAGCCCGTAACGTCACTGGTCGTGAAAATATTATTAGTTTTACCAATGGTTTCCATGGTTGTAGTTTGGGGGCTTTATCTGTGACAGGTAACTCACATCACCGTGGTGCAGCGGGTACTAGTCTAGGTGCTGGCGTTTCTACCGTACCTTTTGATGGTTATTTAGGTGAAGGCATCGAGACAACAGAATATTTAGACAAGGTGTTGTCCGATTCTAGTAGTGGTGTTGATACGCCAGCTGCTGTAATTGTTGAGACGGTTCAGGGTGAGGGTGGTATTAATGCTGCTAGCTTTGGTTGGTTACAGAATCTAGAAGCTGTTTGTAAAAAACACGATGTTCTATTGATCGTTGATGATATTCAAGCGGGTTGTGGTCGTACTGGTACTTTCTTCAGCTTTGAAGACGCTGGTATTAAGCCAGACATTGTTACCATGTCGAAATCACTAAGTGGTTACGGTTTGCCATTTGCTGTTGTTCTAATGCGTCCAGAATTAGATGAATGGAAACCAGGTGAGCACAACGGTACGTTCCGTGGTAATAACCTTGCATTCGTTACCGCAAAAGTAGCTATTGAAACTTACTGGAAAGACGACACGTTTGAAAAAGAGATCAAGCGCAAAGGTGAGTACATTCATGAGCGTACACAAGCTATCGTCAATGAATTTGGTGAAGGCAACTTCACACTTCAAGGTCGAGGTATGATGCGCGGTATCAACTGTGTTAGCGGCGAATTGGCTGGCAAGATTACCAAGAAATGCTTCCAGAATGGTCTGATGATCGAAACCTCTGGCGCCGATGACCAGGTGGTAAAATTTCTTTGTCCTCTTATTATCAGCGACGAAGATCTAAAGCAAGGTATCGATATTCTAGAGCGCGCTATTCGTGATGTGTGTGCCAAAGAAGATGATATGCCAGAAGCAAAAAGCTACTTCGATGAGAACTACGACATCGCTGTCTAGTTTTTCTAATCCTAAAATTGCCTTCATTTTTGAGGGCAATTTTTTGATAAATACTTGAGTGAAGTAAATAGTAAGTTAAGAACCTCAAGTCTCTTCCGGTAACTCTTTACCGGCATTTAATAGATCTTCGGATCATAAGGAGAAAAGAATGTTTGCACGTGATTTAGCTGAATGTGAAAAAACTGAACGCCGCGTAGTGTCCCCAGATGGTAATTGGGAGAGCACACGTCTTTTGTTAAAAGAAGACAATATGGGATTTTCGTTTCACATTACGACTATTTATGAAGGTAAAGACTTTGATATGCATTATCAAAATCACCTTGAATCTGTGTACTGTATCTCTGGAGAAGGCGAAGTAGAAAGCCGCGAAACAGGTCAAAAGCACCACATCAAACCAGGTGTTGTGTATGTGCTGGATAAGCATGATGCGCATANCGAAGTAGAAAGCCGCGAAACAGGTCAAAAGCACCACATCAAACCAGGTGTTGTGTATGTGCTGGATAAGCATGATGCGCATACCTTGCGAGCTTTCAAAGAATTGAAATTGGCTTGTGTCTTTAATCCGCCAATTACGGGTAAAGAAGTGCACAACTCAGAAGGCGCTTACGAGATTATAGAATAAGCCACCTAGACAACTATTTATCAGATCATGTCGTTAACGGTAAGGAGATAATAAGGAGTCGCGATAATGTCATCGGTTCTAGCATCTGAATATTTAGATGATGAATTTACTAATCAGAGGATTGCTAAGCAGAAAGTGACTAACCATAAGCTTTCTAGTTCAAAATTTTCTGATAAAAAAAGCGTAGATTCATTGGGTGTTGGAGGTATTCAGCAAGACCAATATCCATCTAGACTCTATTCTGAACCTATGTATATACAGCGCCAAGACCCTATTATCTACGCTAATGACCAGCTAAAAGCGCCTCTTGATGAGGTGCTTTTAGATCACTATGAAAAGAACGGCTTTTTGTTTCTGGATGATATTTTTAGTGACGAAGAAGTCATTAATATGCAGAAGCATATGCAATGTTTACGCGATGATGGCGAGATTAAGCAACGCGAAGAAAGTGTTACAGAGGCTGATAGTGGTGATATTCGCTCGGTATTTGATGTACATAAATTAGACGCTTTTATTAAAAGTGTGGCTGAAGACCCAAGATTAGTTCGAATCGCAGAATATCTTTTAGGTGATGAAGTCTATCTTCATCAGACGCGTTTGAATTATAAACCAGGTTTTCGTGGCAAAGAGTTTTATTGGCATTCAGACTTTGAGACGTGGCATGTGGAAGATGGTATGCCACGCATGAGAGCTTTGAGTATGTCCATTACACTTACCCCTAATGATCACCACAATGGCCCTCTGTTGTTGATTCCTGGCTCTCACCACACATACGTATCTTGTGTTGGTGAAACACCAGAAAATAACTATCTATCTTCTCTTAAAACACAAAATGTTGGCGTTCCTGATGATGTGTCGCTGCAGTCATTGATTGAACAGAATGGTATTGAAGCCGCAGTTGGTCAACCGGGCAGAATTATTTTGTTTGATTGCAATGTGTTACATGGTTCAAACGGCAATATTACATCATCGCCTCGCTCGAATTTATTTTTTGTCTACAACGCCTTGTCGAATCGTGTGGTTTCGCCGTTTGGTAACACCACTCCAAGGCCTGAATACATCGCGGCTAGGAAGTCGATTAAAGCGCTTAAAAAAAGCGATTAATGCTTAAATTTTCCGCAACCTTATGACAATATAGCGGCAGTTTTGGATTTCGGCATAAGTTGGCTTTTAGCCCCTTAACATATTGGAAAAATGATGGGACAACATACAGTTGAAAAAATTGGCGGCACGTCCATGAGTGACTACCGTTCAGTTAGAGATAATATAATTTTCAAACCCACTTTAGTGAACAACATGTACCAACGTGTTTTTGTTGTTTCTGCTTATGCCGGTATGACCGATAAGCTGTTAGAACACAAGAAAACAGGGGATGCTGGAGTGTTTGCTTTATTCGCTCAAGAGCGTAAGCAAAACAATTGGTTTCCAGCGTTACAAGATGTTCGTACAGCCATGTTAGACATTAACCATAGCTTGTTTGAAGCTGGGGAGTTGCGCCATAAAGCAGACGCATTTTTAAATAGCCGTTTGCAAGAAGCACAAGAGTGTCTTGAAGATCTACATCGCCTTTGTCAGCACGGCCATTTTTCGATTAGCGAGCATCTTGCTACCGTACGAGAAATGCTTGCCAGTCTGGGTGAAGCACACAGTGCTTGGAACACCGCGCATTTGTTACAACGTGACGGCGTTAATGCTGTATTCGTTGACTTGACTGGTTGGAATAGCCCAAGTCACATGTCGCTTGATGAACGTATTTTAGATGCGTTTAAAGACATTGATTTGAGCAAAGAGCTTCCAATTGCGACAGGTTATGCTCACAGCGAAACCGGTCTGATGTCTACCTTTGACCGTGGTTACAGTGAAATGACGTTCAGCCGAATTGCGGTTCTGACGCAAGCACATGAAGCCGTGATCCACAAAGAATTTCACTTAAGTAGTGCTGATCCTCGTTTAGTCGGTGAAAGCAAAGCGGTACCAATCGGTCGAACTAATTACGATGTAGCTGATCAGCTTGCTAACCTTGGTATGGAAGCTATCCATCCCAAAGCAGCAAAAGGTTTGCGTCAAAGTGGTATCTCATTGCGAGTGAAAAACACCTTTGAACCAGAACATACTGGTACGCTTATCACTGGCGATTACGTAAGTGATGCACCGTGTGTTGAGATCATTGCAGGTTGTCGTGGTGTATTTGCCGTAGAGCTATTCGACCAAGATATGGCTGGTGATATAGATAAATTTGATGTGGATATTCTTAAAGTATTAAGACAGTTCCACGCTCATATCATCGCTAAAGATATTAATGCCAATACGATTACACATTACTTGGCGATCAACCTGAAAACCTTGAAACGTGTCATGAGAGTGCTGCATGAGCGTTTTGCGGATGCTGAAATAACGCAGCGTAAAGTAGCGATTGTTTCTGCCATTGGTAGCGATATGAAAACCACAGGTATGCTGGCTAAGGCAGTAAAAGCCATTGCAGAGCAAGACGTCAACGTATTAGCTATGCACCAATCTATGCGTCAGGTAGATATGCAGTTTGTTGTTGATGAAGAAGATTACGAAAAAGCGATTTGCAGCCTGCACAAAGAGTTGGTTGAAGTACATAATCATGGTCGTGCTATTTGCCTAGCGTCTTAGGGTGTTAATGTAGCAGTAATGCAACTTTGTATTGCTCGAAAGCTAAAGTATTCAAAAGCCTCAAGTATCAGAGATGATACTTGAGGCTTTTTTATGTTTAGGGTGTTGTCTTTATTGTGAGAATAATAAAACGTTCTAATCTTTATGGATAATTGGTTGGCCTTGATTGAACACATCAGCGGTTACCGCTTTGCTAACATAGTAGCCTTGGCCAAAATCACATTGGAATTCGGCCAACATTCTCCATTGCTCTCTGGTTTCTATGCCTTCAGCTAGTACCTTGATATTGAGCTTGTGTGCCATGGCAATGATTGCTTCGACGATTTTTCTATCGTCGGGGTCGTTCTCTAAATCCATCACAAAACTGCGATCAATTTTTAGTAAATTTACGGGAAGGTTTTTGAGCTGAGACAAAGACGAATAACCGGTTCCAAAATCATCAATGGCGATACAAATGCCCATTTCTTTGAGAGCTTGTAATAAATATCTAGCAAGGTGAATGTCTTCAAGAATAGAGGTTTCAGTAATTTCAAAACCAATTAAATGAGCAGGCACTTGATATTTTTCAAGCAGCTCCTGAACCAGAGTGACAAAGTGAGGATCTGATAATTGCTCCGAAGCAAGATTGATATGCAATAGAATATCAGGTCGGCCTTCCTCTTTACGTTTTGCTAGATAGGCGATGCTGCTTTCTAAGACCCAATATCCCAACTGCACAATCTTCCCCGTGGTTTCAGCAAGAGAGATGAAATCATTAGGAAAAATTAAGCCTTTTTCTGGATGGTTCCAGCGAATAAGGGCTTCAGCACCAAAGACACGATTAGTATGAAGGTCAAACTGAGGCTGGTAATACATCTCAAATTCATTTCTTTGCAGGGCAAGAGACAAATCATCTTCAGCCTTAATAAGATTATGCGTACTAATTTTCATATTTTCAGTATAAAAAGTGTACTGATTTTTACCCATTAGTTTTGCTTGATACAATGCCATATCGGCATTTTGCATAATGGTCACAAGGTCATAACCATGTTCTGGGATCATAGCTATCCCCAGTGACGTGCTTAAAATGTGTTCTCTACTGTCCATTTTTATGGGAGTTCGAATACTGTCTAAAATTCGATTGGCTTGTTCAGCGGCTTGTCTATCATTGCCAATATCACCTAGTAATATGCCAAATTCGTCGCCACCCAAGCGTACAACAAGATCGGATACGCCTTTTAGTTTGTTTAATCTATCCCCAACAATAACGAGTACTTGGTCGCCAACATCGTGACCTATCGTGTCGTTAATACGTTTGAAGTTATCTAGATCAAAATAAATAAAGGCAGATATACGTTTGCGTCGCTGATTGCTGTACAGAATTCTAGGCAAGCTATCTTGTAAGAATCGTCTATTCGGTAACCCTGTTAATGGGTCTTTATAAGCAAGCTCTTGAAGTTCAGCGGTCTTTTCTTTCACCAATATACGCAGTTTTAACGGTTGTATTAGGATAGCGTATAACGCAATCGAGAGTAAAAATGCCACGGTAAAAGTGATGGCATAGCCCGTTATCTTACGTTGTTTTAACTGATCATCTAATGCTCGGCTAATTCTGAGAGTCCAAGTGCCAACAGGCAGAATCAGGTTGGTTGATGCTTGTATATCTGAAAGTGGGTTAATAGAAGAAGACAGTATGATGGTTTCTTTTGTCGCAGCATGCTTTCTTGACAAACTGTATTGATAACCTTCGTTTTCCAGTTGTTTTAATTGCGTTGCTTCTAGCAGGTTATCTAAATAAATTACGGCAGAGGCAAAACCCCAAAAGAGTTCTCTTTGAGTGCCTTTATGCAAAAAAATAGGCGCACGACTAATGACGGCAACACCACCTTGCACTAAAGCAACAGGACCAATGACAAACATCCTATGATTCTTGATTGAAAGCATCGCTTCATCTTTAAATTTAGGTGTCGAGATAATGTCAAACCCGATGGCTGTTTCATTTCCTTCAAGCGGGTATATATCAGAAATGATGCCATCTGGTGCCAGTTGAAGGTTTTCAATACCACCAATCGACTCGATTAGTTTACTGGCATAATTTGGAAACCATTCGCCATTACCGTTATTTTGCTCAACTTCGTAAGCTAAAATTTGTGCGGAGGTAAAGGCCGAAGAAAGACGTCTTTCTAGAACAGACGCTTGTGTCCTAGATATGCCACTTAAAAGAGATTGCTGCTGATTGACGATGGACTTATTGGTTGACTGAGTCCAATAGCCGCCAAATACAGCAATAGCGAAGAAAGCAATCAATGAAAAAAATAAGGCGGAAGGCTGCTTAAACTCTGCTTTCTTCAATTAACGATCCTTTATTAGATAATTAATAAACATAAAAAAATCATACACATAAATTCCTGCTGGGTATTTGATATTTTTGTAAACAGATGCGTTGTAACGTAATAGTATTAATCTAACTGAGAATAAGTGTAACTGCTTTTTGGATAATTTATAGGCAAGTAGAAAAATAACGTAAAAAATAAAAAGCCACGGTTTTTTGATTTAAAAAACCGTGGCTTTAGTTGTGGTCTACGCTCTTATGCTAGCGCTAGAAATAGTCCAGCAATGGCAATTAAACTGCCTGTTACGCGAGTCACAATAGGCGCTTGGAAGCGAGCAACCGCCATACCAAAACCGATACCTGCAACATGCAAAAGTGCGGTTGCTGCAGCAAAGCCCAATGCGTATTCTGCACCGTTAGCATTTAACGGCATTTCTAAACCGTGTGCCGCACCGTGGAATAAAGCAAACAGTCCAGCAATGCCAGCACAAACGGCAACAGGGAAACGGGCAGCACCAACAAGCAAAGCCCCCATCAGAATAACGGACAAGACAATACCTTGTTCGATGAAAGGAACTTGCACACCAGCAACAGCCAAAGCGCCACCAGCCAGCATAGTGCCGACAAAAGCTGTAGGCACAGCCCACAAAGCACGACCGCCAAGGCTAGCGGCCCAAAGGCCAATGGCTAACATAGCTAATAAATGATCTAAACCACCCATTGGGTGCATAAAGCCAGTCATAAAACTTGTTGTGTGTTCATGTCCTGGGTGAGCGGATGCAAGAGCTGGTATTACGGCAACAAGTGCAGCTAATCCCATTTTAAGCGTAGATAAACGCATGGTGTTGTCTCCAAAAAAATATATAAATAAAAGACCTTATAAAATAGTCTTCCCTAAACCACCGCTCTTGCGGCTGGAATCGTGAATTCTAACATACCCACAGAGAGGGTAAATTGAATGATGTTGCCAATAGGTAACGAAATATTCAGCTTCTAACAAAATATGGTGGTAAATTAACCTTCTACTTAGATTAACAATCTATTTTATACTAAATTTAGACAATCAATGCTGCACTTATTTAGAGGTAACCTATGACTTTCCATTTATGGACTTTGTTTTTCTTGGCTTACTTAGTGACCACGTTGTCACCGGGGCCGAACGTGTTGTTAGTGCTTAAAAATAGCATTCAATTCGGTTGGAAATCTGCCTTTATTACTATTTTTGGCAATTTGACCTGCCAATTTTTGATTGTTTGTTTGGTTGCCTTGGGCGTTGGTGCACTCTTACAAGCGTTACCAGTCTGGTTTCTGGTGATGAAAATAATTGGCGGAAGTTATTTGATTTACCTTGGAATTAAAGCGCTACGATCAAAAAAGAAATCAACCTTTGACGCTATAGATAATACAGCCGTAACTAAGTCGACTAAAACCGGACTTTCGCTGTTTGGAGAAGCATTCTTGGTCTCAGCAAGTAATCCAAAAACATTAATATTTTTGTCTGCCTTCTTACCGCAGTTTTTAACCCTAGAGTCGCCAGCGTACCAACAGTTTTCGGTCATGTTTGTTACTATCTGTGCTATCGTGACCAGCGTACATATGGGCTATGCTTTTGGCATTGCTCGTTTAGGAAAACGTTTTTCGTTAAAAAACATGGAAGCCAAAATCACCAAACTAACGGGCGGCTTGTTTATCACCATGGGTGGCGGAATATTGTTGAGTAATCGATAAAGCTTTTTTGCTATCTCGCTTTAAGGTATTAAAAATGATGAGAGAGCTTCACTCCAAAATTCACGCTGTGGTTATCTTCGAACGTTACTTCATTTCCTGCTAGATTGGTCTTAGCTTCGCCAATCCATGTATAAGATATACCTGTCGTAATGGCTGTGTTTTGTGTTGCTTGATATTTTAGTCCAGCAGTTAATGAAGTATAGCCATCGGTTGGTGACAGATTACTCACGACATTGCCTGACGGCTTTTCATACGCGACGGCGAGCAATCCTGTAAGTGTATCTGTTAGCTTCTGACCAAGCCCGAGAGAGTAGGTGATAGTGTTTTCTTTATAGCCAACGAGGTTATTTCCGGCATTAACGAACTGAGTGAAAAGCTCGGGTGTGATTTTTGTCTTTTCCCATTCGACCCAACGTGCAGCAAACATCAGAAGAGTGGATTGCGTAATACCCGTTTGAAAGTCAAAGTTTAATGATTTAGGCATATCGACATTAAACGAAGTCTTCTTCGCAAAAGATGAACTGACAATATTTTCTTGGCTATTAAAATCCACCTTTATTGCTGAGTTATAGGTTAACGAGATCCGAAGAGCTATATCTGGGATTTCATAAGCAGCGCCAAATAGATAACCCCAATCGTTCTGAGTGTCCGTTTTCATTGTGTAGAGTAGATTATTCGATGGCTGATTCACGGTAACTTCACCGCTTGATGTGATATTTCTTAGTCCGCCGTAGACTGAAAAAGGTGTATTTATTTTATAGCGAATAATTCCGTTGATGGCTGTAGTGTCGACAGAAGCACTGGTTCTAGAAAGGGGATAAGTTGAGCTAGAAGGGTAGCGAATATCTGCACCAAAAGGTTGATCGATAATAATGGCCATTGAAGTCGAGTTAGAAAAATCTTGTTTATAGGCTCCACCGAAGAAATAACTTTTTTTCGCCACGTTTCCTGATTGGATTGAGTCCGTTAGTTTTCCTGATACTTCTGGATCAAGGGTATAGGCGCTTAATTCAATATACGTTCCTTTCTCGAACAGGGGAGCGATAGATTGTCTTGATAGATCCATGCCGCCGGCATATATTTTTGTGGTACTAATCGTACAAAGAGTGGCCAAAATGAGTGATTTATTCATTAGATTTTTTACCTGTTATTGGCTCCTTGCCGACTAGACTTATAAAATGATGTTGTAAAAGTCACGTAACGCAAATAAAACATATTTAGAGTGCCTTTTATGGCGGCCAATAATAAAGTAATTACAAAAAATTACTAAATGATAAATCAGTTATTTATAAAGTTTGAGGCTTAACTATTATGGCGAGCGGTTGGGCGCAAGATGGCGCAGTTCAAGATCAAATAGACGCAACGGTTGACTCTGAAATAGAGCGTGCAAAAAACAGTATGCCAAAAGGCGAGAGCTTGACCCATTGTGAAGAGTGCGACACTGTGATTCCTGAACCTCGGCGCAAAGCCATTCAAGGAGTGCGTTTGTGCATTCAATGTCAGTCCGAGCAAGAGAAGAAAGGCCGCTCTGCTTTGTATAATCGTGCCGACAGTAAAGATAGCCAGCTAAGATAAGATAAGATACGTTAGCTGTTTTCCCTTGTTTCATTGATCTAAATGCTAATGCTATTCACTGAATCTGCGTATTTATCGTTGAATTTTGTCTGCTTGATCTTCCTCAATATGATATCGTTTCGTCTATCTATAAGGGTGTTTTGACCTCGAGTCTGATGCTCTGTTTCTTTCAGAATAAATAAGGATGAGGTTGTGGCAGACACTTACTCAACAGAAGTAAATAAATTAGAAAAACTACGCGCGGCTTGGTTACCAGCGGTCGAGTTTCTATTTGGCGAAGCCGTTATCGAGGCCAAATTTGATGGCTTTGAAGTTTGGGATGATATAGCCAAACCAAGCGCGGTCTTTGAGCACGCTGATGAACCTTATCGCTATAAAATTCACATGCCAGCTAGAGTATTCAGTAATGATGTTATGCTGTTAGCGGATATCATCCAAGAGATTGTACGTGGTCAATATCCGGTTGGTTATGACGGTGCGACAACGTCAGCTTTGTGTGAAGGTGTTGCTGTGTTTGGTGCTGTTACGGCGATTAAGCAAGTGTTTGGAGAAGAGTCAGTCGACTCTTACTTAAATGCGCTCAAAGAACAGGCTTTTTCTTACTATGATGCTTTTTCTTATGTTGCCGTCTTGCTGGCTGAAGATCCACAAGCAATCAAGAAACTACGCGCTGTTCAGCCTTTCTTGTACAAGGTAGAAAGAGCCGATTTTGAAACGGCACAAGTAGAAATAGATCGTAAAATCAAAGATATCCTCTTGCTGGCGTTTCGTGCCTAAGAAATATTATTGAACACAAGAAACAAAAATGCCGCGTGATCGCGGCATTTTTATTAGCTAACTTAGAAGCAGCTGAATATTAACTTTTTAGTTCAGATAGCTCTTCACTGAACCAAATTTTGCGTTTAAATCGTGGGTTTTTAGAAGACATATCGATCTTGTAAGGATTTGGCTCGTGAGTTTGTGGCAGATCAAGAATGTTACAGAGCTCTTGAGCAAGCCATTTCTCTACTTTTAGCACGACCATTTTCTTACGTAAGCGACCTTGCTCATCACGGTTTAAAATCGTTGGTAAGGTATTTAGCGTTAAAATTTCACCAATCGCTGGATGTGCCATACGCTCACGACCTTCATCGCTGGCATAAAAATGCGATACCGCAAACACCATACGTTCAGGATTGATTTGCTGTAAGAATTGGCAAGATTTCACAACAGTAGAGCCAGTACGAACCATATCGTCGAACAATACAATACTAGCTCCATCTAGTCCGTCGAATGTGTGTTCGCTTTCTTTGTGTAGAGTGATTTCTACTTTGCGTTCAGCGGTGCGGTCTTTATCAAGCATGATGAATTTTGCTTTGCTTAGACCTAGAGTTTTGAACATCTCTTTAACGAAATCGCGTGCGCCTTTGTCTGGTGCACAGAGAACAAGTCCTTCGCCGTCTTCGCCGTAGTTAAGAATGTTTGAATTCAACAAGTAGTGGGCGTAAATCTCATAAGGGATTAAGTTATGGAAGTCGCCTTCAAACACTTCGGTAAACATCTTTTGCACAGAATCTGAGTGGTTGTGAATTGTCATCACAGTATCCACACCAGAAAGCTTTAATAGCTGAGCATAAAGCTTAGCAGTGAAAGGCTGGCCATCGAATTTTTTAACGTCTTGGATATCACGTTCAAAACTGGTTTCGCCTAGGCTTTGGTGAGGGCCACGGTCTTGTGCGCTGTAAAATAAATCAGGCTCAACCAAGATGACGCGATCTGCACCGTTTTCTTTCGCCGCACGGGCAATTATTAGATTTGACATGGCTAGTTCTTGGCGGCTTTTTACATGACTGCCAGTACTTACGATGATGACAGCTTTACCCTTAAGTTTGCGGCCAATGTTTTCAAAATCTGCTTCGTCAGAAATAAAACGAGGGCAAAATTCAGAGTTCATGAATTGCTTCATACTGATCAGATCAGCGATGTCTTCGTGCTGGCCCATTGCATAGGCAACATCAATAGCAAAGGGATTATCAGAAGAGTTACTAACAACTACGACATTAGTTGACTGACTGGTCGACAAAGTCATGAGGTTTCCTTAACTAAGGGTAGGGGAATTTGCGCTGATTTTAATACTTGTGGGCGTATTTCGATAGGGCTGATTGAGGAAAAAGGCATTTTTATGTCGATCTAATGGAGTCCTGCTTTTTCTTTAGCCAAAAATGAGAGGTAATCTTCAGTGTGTTGTCGGGGGGTAATAACTATTCTCATTTATGTTTGATTTCTGATATGTGCTTTTTTACAAGAAACATTATTTCGTTTTTGTTTCTTGTAAATGGTTAGCTACTGGATGATCCAAAGTAACACTGTAATTTTTGCGGAATTGCATTGGGGTGACATCAAAGCTCTGTTTAAATTTTTTGGAAAAATAGGCGGAGCAGTTGAATCCACTTGCGTAGGCAATGTCAGCGATTTGTCGGCTAGTTCCGGTTAACAATAGCGCTGATTGTCTTAGCCGATAATTCAATAAATAGCTGTTAGGAGAGCAGCCCAACGCATTACGAAATATACGATAGCACTCACTTTCACTAATGCTTGCTGCTTGGCTGATATCGGCAATGGAAATGCGTTCATCATAATGGTCATGAACAAAATTGAGTAAAGTTTGTACTCTTCTTTCATTCGTTCTCGAGGCATTCTTTGAAGAGGTGATGTCGTGATGATTCGTACAGAAAATATGCCAAAATTTCATTAAGGCTATATTCATATAGAACTCGCGATCAGAGCGTTTCGCATCCCATACCTTAAAAGCACTCGCTAATTCATTGATGACTTGTTGGTGCCAGGTTTCATCTGTAGAGAATTTATAGAACATGAGTTCTTTGTTATTAATAACCGGAAGTACGTGCTTTTTATAGATGAGGCCAAAATCGCCACCACCGAGTATTTTTGGGCTGAATACCACATTGAGTATACGGCAATCTTCAGTTCCATGGTTTGTTAGCTTGTGTAGAGTGTTCGCGTTGATAAAGATGATTTCTCCTGTTCTTACAATGTCGCTGGTATTGAGACACTCGACCTTAGTAGCTCCTTCGATAACCAATACAACTTCAATTTCATCGTGCCAATGCCATGGAACTTCGCCACCAACAAAATGGGAAAAACGTTCGTCATAAGATCCACAGGGAAAGTCATGGCTACCGTGGGTAGTCAGTTCTTTGCCATTTTTTTCTGTTTCAATTTTATAAATTTGCATGGCATCACTTAGTAAATTTGTTTGGCGACGTTGTTTCGATAGAATCGTTATATTTTAAGGAAGTATATATCTATATTCAAAATCAATTAGGCAGTATTGTTTTAAAAAATCATATATAGGTCAAGATTGTCATGCTATTGCTTTTTATTATTTATATCGCTTTTATCAGTTTAGGATTACCTGATGCTGTACTTGGGTCATCGTGGCCAGTAATGAGGAGCGACTTAAATGCCTCAATGGAATTTGCGGGTGTCATTTCTCTCATTATTAGTGCTGGTACCGTTCTTTCTAGTCTTTATGTGACAAAAGCAATTAACTGTTTTGGGATTGGAAAAGTCGTCGCAATCAGTGTTTTGCTGACAGCCATCGCATTACTTGGTTTTAGTATGTCCAATGTGGCTCTAGCGCTTGTATTTTTGGCTATTCCTTTGGGTCTTGGGGCAGGGGCTGTGGATGCTGCATTAAACAACTTCGTGGCTTTGCATTACAAAGCTAAACACATGAATTACTTGCATTCATTCTGGGGCGTGGGGGCGACGGCAGGTCCACTATTAATGGCGAATTACCTGACTCTCAGTGAAGGCTGGCGTGATGGTTATGCAACAATTGCTGTAGTGCAATTGTTGCTCGTTATTTTACTCTTTTCCTCCCTGCCACTGTGGAAGAAGTTTGTTGTTAAATCTTTAGAAAGTAATGACACTGGTGGGGGGCTAGTGTCGAATGCGACCGCCTTGAAAATAAAAGGTGTTCCATTGCAAATGGCGGCGTTCTTTTGCTATTGCTCAATAGAAATGAGTACTGGATTGTGGGCGGCAAGTTATCTCACGACACAAAGAGACGTTTTGGCTGCCGATGCCGCATTCTGGGTCGCTATGTATTATTTGGGGATTACGGCTGGGCGGTTTGCCTGTGGCGCCATTGCTGAAAAAATTACCGAAGAAGCTCTAATACGAGCAGGCGTGTTCATTATCTTATTGGGTTGTATATTACTGGCTCTGCCGTTCTTTGATGGACTTGCAAAAATGGGCTTGATATTGATTGGGCTCGGTTGCGCCCCCATCTTTCCTAATACCCTTCAAATGACCCCAAAACGCTTTGGCTCGGCTGCATCACAAACCATTATAGGCTTATCTATGGCCTCTGCTTATATAGGAATTATGATAGTTCCGCCTGTGCTAGGTGGTGCCGCAACGGTCTTCACTTTCGCCTCATTGCCGGTGATATTAGTCTTTCTTTCCGTCATTATATTAGTGACGACTGAGCGATTACGACGTTACAGCAACACTTCCTTACGTTAATAACTAAGAGCGACGTAATGATGAGCTTCGCGAATAGGAAAAGCATTCAGCGACAACAAACCATACTGTTGTTGTTAGCACTGGATGGAAAAGTATTCTCTGAGACGTTAAAGCAGCGATTTAATGTGTCGGATAACATCATTTACAACGACATGATTTATCTAGAAAAAGCGGGTTTGTTAAAACGTATTGACGCTGGGGCTGTTGCTGTAGAAGCGTGTTCGGAGCTAGAAGAAAAGTAGTTATTATCTTGTCTTATTCATCGTCAAATTTTAAGAGTCATGAAGACAAAGAAACATGAATGAACTATGATTTAGATTCTTAGAGAACCTCGGAGAATTTCAATGTCTTTAAAAGCAACCTCCGTCAGACTAGACGAAGAGACACTGCAACGTGTCGGCCAAATGGCTGAAGCAATGGATAGGCCTCGTGCATGGCTAATGGCGGAAGCTATTAAACAATACGTTGCCCGTGAAGATTGGTTTATCCATGAAGTGGAAAAAGGCATTGAGTCAGCGGACAAAGGGAAATTGATCGACCACTCGGATATTAAAGCGAAATGGGATGCAAAGCGTGCTGCTCAAATGGACTGATTTAGCCGAACTTGATTTAGAAAAAATTGAAGCTTACATCGCTGAGGATAATAGCCAAATCGTTGCCATTGATGTGGTGATGAAAGTCATTGATAACGTACATCTTATTCTGTCTGAACACCCGAGAGCTGGACGCTATGGCAGAGTGAAAAACACACGAGAACTTGTGATTGCAGGCTTACCTGTTGTCGTCGTTTATCGAGAAAATTTGTCTGTAAATTGCCTAGAAATCTTACGTATTCTTCATGAATCGCAGCATTGGCCAATGAGTGAACAATAGCTCATGCAAAAGCCGCTGCGAAGTTTTGTAATTCAGCTAGATGTTTAGGCTGTTTAGGCTGAACGATGTCCTCATTGATTCTAAGTATCAGACTTTTAAAGACTTCCGTGTTATTTTTCAGTTTTTGCGATGCCATTAAGGATTTGATTTCGTTAATACTCTTTTCATTAAGCTTAACTGAAAAGCGCTTTGAGGCTTTTGCCTTGGCAAGGTCGGATGTTAACAGCAAGCCTAAGTCCTTTTGAGAGAATCGATTGGAACTTAAGGCGTGAAGATAGTACAAAACCAAGGCTTTATTAAAGCTGTCTCCCAAGCTGGCGTCTATTTTTTGCGTCGCTATATTTAGAATATCTAAAAAGTGAGCAGGCAAACGCACATCGATTGGCGTTTTGATTTTATTGTACTCGGCACGCACTTTCGCGGTGGATTGTTTTGGGAGGCTAACTACTGTATTACAGTGATTACACACCGCCGCCAAGATATTTTTCACCATGCCTGAATCATCATTAAAACTGACATCTCGAAGCTGATAAGTCGCGTGTGTTAAACCACATTCTGGACAAATGACCTGTCTTGAATCACCTTCTTTAACTATCTTCATTTTACACTCCGCTTTCGTGAACACTGATAAACATGGCATCGGGCTCGATAAAGTAAAATTTTATATACCATCGTTCACCATTCTTGAATGGCTTTAATACATGTACATCAATAGTAGGTGCTTGATGGTGAGGGCTGGATTCATATTCGTTGCCGCGAGTATGGCGTATCAGCTCAATAACCTCATCATCGGTTAACTGACCGCACTGGAAAAGGTTTTTGACATCAATTTTTTCTCTCACTTCATGGTCGTATGAGCCATTTTCTAAGCAAGTTATCACTTGTGATTTCACATCCTTGAAACCCATCACTACTCCTTCTGTACGAAATAAATCGTACTTTTTTATTATACGTCATTATTCGTACTTTTCAATCCGTTATCTTTATTTTAGTTCAAACTATCACCAAAAACCGAGACGATAAAAAAAACATAAGTAGAAGTTAGCCGTGTAGTGTTTTGCGCTGACGACGTCAGTGACGCAAGCAAAACACCACACGGCTTGGCTTCCACTGATCAACTCTCCTTAAACAAACAAACTAACTAACGCCCCTCGCATTGTTGATAACAACTCGGTTTCCTTGGGCAGACGGCGCCGCGGGAGCAAATCAACCGAGCATCGTTGTCTATGCCCCGTTCTACCCAATTGATATTGAGAATTTTTGCCACGCTCATGAGGTCTTTTTTGATGCTTCTCGGGATCTGTGATGAACCGCCTTTGGTGACGCAAGCTTCCCGTAGATCTGCCGCGATGGAGAGGGCGTCTTTGCCTTGGGCATCAATGGCGGGATTCAGGTCTATGCCGGAGCAAAGTACGTGGTTGTTGCCAGCGAGGTCTTGGACTTTTACCGATTCACACGCGTAAATTCTTGGCTCATCACCGACATTAAGAATCGATATTTGTGCAGAGGTGCCAGTACTTGGTTCACTGATTTTGCGAAATACAGACCAGTGCTGACAAGGGTCTTCCACCATGCTCATATTGCCCCAAGGTAGTGGAATACCATTACCTCGATACACGGCTTTGAGTTTGCCCGGTGCATAAGCATCAAAATAGTGCCAATGGGGATAAGGCGACGCTGCGGTCATGCGGCGCATGGTGACGGATTCAGAAACACCTGCTAATTGTGCAGTATTAATTTCGTAGCCATTACGATCCAGCATTTGTCGAAACGGTACTTTTGGACAAAGCAAAGCCCCAGCAAAGAAGCTGCATTCGAAGTCTCGCCAAGCGTACAAAATATCCTGAGCATCCATACCTGATGATTGTATTTTCGCATTCTGCGCTTGTAAGGGTGATATCTCATTTCGCCCTGTGACCAAGACGTTTTTCATTCCGTCTTTATCGTGTAAAACCGTGTGACCAATATGCACAGCAAGATTGTATTTTAACCTTTGTGGCTGGGCTTTCATGATTTGGTTGATGTAAATCGTACTTGGTGGATCAAAGAAAGATGTCACCACATGGCTTTCACTAATGCCCATTTCTTGTAACACCGCTAAGGGTGTTTTTCTAAACCACTTGATCTGCAAACCCATTTGCTTGGTGATGGCGACAATCTCATCAAGGCTCAATGGCAAGCGCTTGAGTCCCACTTCTTCAGCCGCGCGTTCTAAATCAGGGAAATGATTTTGATGATGCTCTTGGTGGGCGCGAATCAACAAATGCGCAAATTGACGACCGCTGGTACCCGTTTGCGAAAGCATTTCCGGAATGGCGATTTGTAGTATTTCTTTGGAGAACAAAAAGTTTGGCTCTAACGCCATACCATTAATGCCACCACCAGATCCTTTCGTTGGAGTGATGGCTTCTTCTTCCGGAATATCGTCTAAAAACCATTCGACATCTTTTTGAAAAACGCTGGCGATGACTTCCAATACGTCTTCACTGGGGATGCGTTTCCCCCTTTCTATCATGGATAAATAAGACACTGATGGGGCCGATTCTGCGTCGACTTTTATGCATCGCGCCGACAGGTCTTCCATCGTCAAACGGTTGCGTTTACGCAGGTTGCGGATCTTAGTACCCAAAAAATGGGCTTTGCGATTGAGGCTATTTTTATTTTTCATTTTTGTAAAATTTACACTGTGTAATTCTTATTGTGAAATTTTATCTTAGTAGGGCATAGACTATAAATCAAGCAATCGTAAGAGAGATCAAACGAATTGCTAACCCTAAGAATCAGAGTGATATGAGAAAGAAGGAAAGTGAGATGAATATGCCCCAAGCTAAAAATAACAGTGTGATTCATCCAGGGTTTTGCCACTTCATCAATGAAGAAGTGCTGCCACTTCACGCTATCGAACCGACAAAATTCTGGCGCGATCTTGAACAGCTGATTGCTGATCTGTCACCGATTAACCGCCAACTATTGGCAACTCGTGACCATATGCAACAACAAATTGACCAATGGCATATAGCTCGAAAAGGCCAAGCCATGGACATAAATGCCTATGAAGCCTTCCTGCGTGAGATTGGTTACTTGGTCAAAGAGGGCGAAGATTTCACTATCACTACGGCGAATGTCGATGAAGAAATCGCTCACTTGGCTGGACCTCAATTGGTTGTGCCAGTAAAGAACGCACGCTTTGCGTTGAATGCCGCCAATGCGCGTTGGGGCAGTTTGTATGATGCTTTTTACGGTACGGATGTCATCGCGAAAACACAGGGTCTTGAGACAAGCAAAGGCTACAACCCAGCTCGTGGCGAAGCGGTGATTGCCAAAGCCAAAGACTTTTTGGACGAAGTGTTTCCGCTGGAGTCTGGTTCCCATAAAGACGTGGTCAGCTATGTTGTTTATTACCACCATTTGTTGGCCTTTTTCCAAGATGGTCATCAAACCGGTTTGAAGCAGCCTTGTCAGCTGGTGGCGGTAAATGGCCAACGCAGTGAACCAGAAGCCATTTTACTGAAAAACAATGGACTGCACGTAGAAATCCAGTTTGATCGTAACGGTAAAAACGGTGCGAAAGACCCAGCCAATATCAATGACATTCTAATTGAGTCGGCATTAAGCACCATTATTGATTGTGAAGACTCTGTGGCAGCGGTGGATGCGGAAGACAAAATTGAAGTGTACCGCAACTGGTTAGGACTGATGCAAGGCACGCTGGAAGCCAGCTTCGAAAAAGACGGGCAAATGCAAACGCGCCGCATGAACCCAGACCGTATTTTTACGGACTTAGACAATCAGGAATACCGTCTACATGGGCGTTCATTATTGTTGGTACGCAACGTGGGTCACTTGATGGAATGTGACTTGATGCAAGACGAGCTAGGTAACTTTGTACCGGAAGGCATCATTGATGCGGTAGTAACAAGCTTGATTGGTGCGCTGGATTTACAGCGTACTCAAGGCATGCGCAATAGCCGTACTGGTAGCATTTATATCGTCAAACCAAAGATGCACGGACCAGAAGAAGTGGCGTTTAGCTGTGAGTTGTTTGGTCGAGTAGAGCAGATGCTTAGCTTGCCAGAAAACACCATCAAGATCGGCATTATGGACGAAGAACGTCGCACGACCTTGAACCTGAAAGAGTGTATTCGTCAGGCGCAATCAAGAGTCTTCTTCATCAATACGGGGTTTCTGGATCGGACTGGTGATGAAATTCACACCAGTATGCAAGCGGGTGCTTTCTTGCCAAAAGATCAGATTAAAAACCAGCCTTGGATTCAGGCTTATGAAAATCGCAATGTAGACATTGGATTGCAATGTGGTTTGCCAGGCAAAGCACAAATCGGCAAGGGAATGTGGGCGATGCCGGATGAAATGGCGGCCATGATGGCAGCCAAAATTGCCCACCCAAAAGCTGGCGCAAATACGGCTTGGGTGCCATCACCAACAGCGGCCACACTGCATGCTTTGCACTATCACCAAGTGAATGTGTTTGAAGTGCAGGAGCGTATTAAACATCGCCCAAAAGCGAATCTAACGGATTTATTAACTATCCCAACGATTCCAAGCAACCTTACTTTGTCGCAGCAAGTGATTGAACATGAAATCGAAAACAATGTTCAAGGGTTACTCGGTTATGTGGTGCGCTGGGTAGAAGCGGGCGTTGGTTGTTCAAAAGTTCCTGATATTAACAATGTGGGCTTGATGGAAGACCGTGCCACTTTGCGAATTTCCAGTCAGCACTTGGCTAATTGGTTACTGCATGGAATCTGTAGCAAAGAACAAATTGATGAGGTGATGCAACGCATGGCATTGGTGGTAGATGAACAAAATAAAGCCACCGAGGGATATCGTCCGATGGCGAATAATGCCAATAGCGTCGCTTTCAAAGCCGCGCAGGATTTGATCTTCAAAGGTGCCATTCAACCTAACGGTTATACAGAGCCCTTGTTACATGCCTACCGAATACAGGTGAAGGATACGCATTGAAAACGAATTAATTGTTAAGAGTTTGTACCCATTTAAACAACCTAAAGAGCGAGAAATACCATGCATACTTACAAAAATAAAACGCAACAAGCTAGCCAAACGATTCATTCACAAGGTCCAACTTGGGCCGCGATGAACCCAGAATCTGTGGTTAGAATGCAATTGCAAAACCGTTTCAATACAGGGTTAGACATCGCCAAATACACAGCTAAGATCATGCGCGAAGACATGGCGAGCTACGACAAAGACCCAGCGAACTACACTCAGTCTTTAGGTTGCTGGCACGGCTTTATAGGCCAACAAAAAATGATTTCTATTAAGAAGCATTTTGGCACCACGCGCAGCCGCTACTTGTACTTGTCAGGCTGGATGGTTGCGGCCATGCGTTCTGAATTTGGTCCATTACCAGACCAGTCTATGCATGAGAAAACCTCCGTGCCAGCTTTGATAGAGGAGCTTTATACCTTCTTAAAACAAGCGGATGCCCGTGAGTTACAGCATCTTTTCAAAGAAATGGATGAAGCGAGAGCCGCTGGAGATCAAGTGCGTGAGCAAGCGGCACAGCAAAAAGTGGATAACTTTGAAACCCACGTTGTGCCGATTATTGCCGATATTGACGCGGGCTTCGGTAACGAAGAAGCAACCTACTTGCTAGCGAAAAAAATGATCGAAGCGGGGGCTTGCTGTATTCAAATTGAAAACCAGGTATCAGATGCTAAACAATGTGGTCACCAAGATGGCAAGGTAACCGTGCCGCATGAAGACTTCTTAGCGAAAATTAACGCGGTGCGTTATGCCTTCTTGGAGTTGGGCGTGGACAATGGCGTGATCGTAGCTCGTACTGACTCTTTGGGCGCGGGTTTAACGCAAAAGATCCCAGTATCACAAACGGCTGGCGACTTGGCGGAACAATACAATGCGTTTATTGATGGCGAAGAAGTAACGTCACTTGCGCAAATGAAGTCTGGCGATATGGCGATCAAAATGGGGGAGCGTTTGATTAAGCCAACTCGTTTAGCCAATGGTTTGGTGCGCTTTAAACCCAATACAGGTGAAGATCGTGTGGTATTGGATTGTATTACGTCTTTGCAAAATGGCGCGGATCTATTGTGGATCGAAACTGAAAAACCACACATCGGTCAAATTTCTGCCATTGTGAATCGTATTCGTGACGTCATACCAAACGCGAAATTGGTTTACAACAACAGCCCGTCTTTTAACTGGACATTGAACTTCCGTCAGCAAGTGTTTGATGCTTGGTTGGCTGAAGGTAAAGACGTTAGCGAATACCAACGCGAGAAACTAATGTCTCAAGATTACGATGGTAGTGTGTTGGCAGACGAAGCAGATGAGCGTATTCGTAGCTTCCAAAAAGATGCAGCGGCACAAGCAGGGATTTTCCATCATTTGATTACCTTGCCGACATACCATACGGCCGCCTTGTCTACGGACAATTTAGCGAAAGACTACTTCGGTGAACTTGGCATGTTGGGTTACGTAAGAGAAGTACAGCGTAAAGAAATTCGCCAAGGTTTGGCCTGCGTGAAACACCAATATATGTCCGGTTCAAACATTGGTGATGATCATAAAGAGTACTTCTCTGGTGAGCAGGCGCTGAAAGCGTCTGGCAAAGATAACACCATGAATCAATTTGCAGTCTGATTGAAATCAGAGTGTATTGATAACAAAGGCCAGCAGTTTTCCCCCTGCTGGCCTTTTTTCGTAAAGCGCTTATTAAGGCGCTACTAGTCGGTTTTCAATATAATCGAAATGTTCTACTATCTAATCAATCTGTATTTCTTTGCTGAAGTATTTAAAATTTTTAACGACCATTGAATCTGAGAGCCTTATTGAATAATTCACGTTATGCGCTGGGTGATAAGCAAGTCAATGACATTAGCTTAAAAGATTTAGCTAAACGTTCTAGGTATGGCGGAATCTTCTATCTACTTGCATTTTGGGCGGCTGTTTTTAGTTCAGCAACGGCTCGTGAACACCTAGTTATTATTGGCTTTTTCTCTGGTTGTTTTTTACTGCTTCAGCTTTATCGTTTGTTTTTATTTTTCAAAGTGTTTTCCTCACACGAAATTGACTACCCGTCCTATTTCTCCCGTTATGCTTTTATTTACAATTCTTCTGCAATTGTGTGGGTAAGTGGTTCTGCTTGGCTTTTTTACGTTAATCCGATTGTCGACTTGGCAGTGACTATTAATATGATGGCTGCGGCAGGCATCAGTATTGGTGGTATTACTGTATTGGCACCTTCTTATAAAACAATGCGCAGTTACTGGTTGCTGATTTGTTGGCCTTTTGCCTTGGCTGCTGGCTTTTTTCTCAATGAGCCAGGAAACTTGATTGTTGTTGGCTTAATTCTTGGTTATGGCCTGTTTATCTTAGTCACAGGAAAACAACAGAATCGCGCTTATTGGCAGGCACTTAATGATAATTTAAAGCTTTCAGAGCAAGCTGAGGAACTAGAGAAAGCAAAAATAGCCGCCGAATTGGCAGGGCAAGCTAAAGCCGATTTTTTATCCGCGATGACACATGAAATACGAACGCCAATGAATGGAGTGCTTGGTATGGCTCAATTACTGGCAATGGGAGATCTCAACGAAAAGCAGCAGCAGCAAGTGACAGTAATCAATAATGCTGGCCGAACCTTGATGCATATAATTAATAATATTCTAGATTACTCTAAGATTAACGCAGAGCAGTTGGAGTTAGAAAAAATCGCATTCAGCCCACGTAATGTCGTCAATGAAGTGATGTTATTGCTTGCCCCTCAGTTTGAGAAAAAGCCCATAAAGCTAACTTGCTCTACCAGTGATATTCCAGAGTTAGTGCAAGGTGACCCTTACCGACTTCATCAGATTTTATATAACCTGATCGGAAATGCCTTTAAATTTACGGAAGAAGGCCAAATCTCTGTAGAAGTATCTTGCCCTAAAAAAGATGGCATGGATCCCGTACTGATGTCTTTTACTATTCGAGATACTGGCATTGGTATTGCGCCTGAGGATCAGCAACAGATTTTTGAGCAGTTTTATCAAGTCAGTCAGTTTCACCCTAACATTCGAGGGACTGGGCTTGGGCTAAGTATTACTAAGCGTTTAGTTGATCTCATGGGAGGGACTATCTCGATTGAAAGTGACGTTGGCACTGGGAGTCAGTTTACCGTTGCTCTTCCGTTTGCTCGTGCTTTTGAAGTGAGCCCTAAGGAATCAACTAAGTTGCCGGAAAGGTCTAGCCTAAGTCCTAAGGTCCAACCTGATTTACATGTCTTGTTGGTAGAAGATAATAAAGTAAATCAAATGATCTGCGAGCAATTCTTCTTAAAGTTAGGCTGTTCTGTTGATTTGGCTGAGAATGGCTTAATCGCTCTGGATAGATTCAATAGCTCACAGCGCTACGATGTGATTTTTATGGATTGTAATATGCCAGAAATGGATGGTTTTTCAGCTGCCATCGCTATCCGAAAAATTGAGAAAGACAAAGGTTTAAATCAAGTGCCAATCGTTGCACTGACGGCTCATGTAGAAGAAGATATTAAACGAAAATGCCTTGAGTCAGGTATGAATACTTTTATCAGTAAACCTTTTTTGTTTGAAGATTTAGAGTCAGTGATTAACAAGGTTCGAAGTGGTGGGATAATCAATCAACAAACCTGAAAAATGATACAAGGCCCATTTTTTGTCTTTTATAGACATCCTCATTTTTTGGATACTAGCTTTGCCTTTCATTGATAAACTACCTAGCATAATCCAATAAGATTGAGCGGAGTATCTGTGTGAAAGTTGTAAATCAAATACTGAAAGGGCTGGTGGTTAGCGTTTTTTTGGGAAGTTTAGCTGCGTGCTCGTTATTTTCGAATGATGGTTATCACGGTGGTGATCATCGTGGCGGAGGTCCAACAGGGCCGCTGACGGGAACGGCCAGTGCTGCTAAAGTTGAGCCTGTTAAGAAGGATGATACTGGTAAAAATGCAGTCAAAGAAGACGCTGATGTTTACTCAGGAGGGGATCATCGTGGTGGTGGCCCGACTGGTCCATTGAGTCAATAATTACATCAAAAAGAATACTCTTTTAAGCCTGAGTCATTGATAGCCAATGCTCGGGCTTTTTAATGCCTGTTCATCAAACCGTCATGGCAAGCCTTTACCCTGAAGTGAGAATTATAAAATGCACTGATGTGCGATTTCACAAAAGGAGTGGAAAATGACAGGTAAAATTTGGTTAGCAACTTTGGTTTCAGTTGGCGTGTTGTCTGGTTGTGCAAATAATTCATTGATAACGCCGACATCTCGTTTTGCAGATAACTTCCCAAAGCAAGGTAGCGAGTTACCGCATTCCATATTGCGTGACGATCTGATTGATAACAAAACGAATCAGCCATTTGAAATTCGTAATGGTGGTTTTGGTTCTGCTATGACGTCGAATCCAAATCAAGCTAACCAGTTTTATGCTCTAACAGACCGTGGGCCGAATGCTGATTACAGTGGTGAATATGGTAAAGGTAAGAGCTTCCCTGTGGCGTCTTATACTCCGCGTATTGGTTTATTCGAAGTCTCTGTTGATGGTAAGGTTTCGATGGTGAAAAGTATTTTACTGAAACGTCCAGAAGGCAGTTTGATTACAGGATTACCAAATACTTCTGCGTTAGGAGGCACAGGGGAGACGCCTTATCATTCAAATGGCCAGCCTGTTTTAATGAATGATAATAAGCCTTATGACAAAGCAACTAATCCAATTAAATTAGATGATTACGGTTTAGATGGTGAAGGTTTAGTCGCTCTGAAAGACGGGACTTTTTGGGTGAGTGATGAATATGGCCCACATATTGTCCACTTTGACAGTAATGGTGTTGAAATTGGTCGCATTAATGCCTTTAAGGAGGACAGCCGTGATATTTATCATCTTCCTGCTGTATTCCAGCATCGTCGTGCTAACCGAGGTATGGAAGGTTTAGCTATCACACCAGATGAATCTACCTTGGTAGGTATTATGCAATCAACGTTGCAGAACCCTGATAAAGCGGCGCAAAAAAGTGATTTGACGCGTATTGTCACAGTGAACTTAAGCACAGGTAAAACTGAGCAGTATTTGTATCGCCAAGAAAAAAATGAAAACTCTAATTCTGAAATATCCACTTTAACGGCGAATAAGTTTTTGGTTATCGAGCGAGATGGCGCTTTTTTGCTAGGCGGCCCTGATGGCGAATCTAAAGCTAAACCGAGCGCTCAAAAGCATGTTTACCGTATCGATTTAAGCACAGGAACGCCGCTTTCTAATGTCGCTTTGTCCTCTTCTATCACTCGTGATGAGAGCCATGGGTTAATGATTGATGGCTTAACGTTAGAGCAGTTCACTATTAAAAATGGCTGGGAAGCGTTAGCAGAAAAGGGAATTAAACCAGTTAACAAAACATTAGTGGTAGATATGGTAAAAGCGGTTGCTTATCCGCACGATAAAATGGAAGGTTTGTGGGTGATTGATCAGGATCACCTTGGTGTATTGAATGACGATGATTTCGCTACTTGGGCGACCAACGGCAAATTGGAGCAAAAGCATCTTGATAAAAACACCATTGATTCAAATCGACTCTACATAATTAAAGCGGATTTGATGGGCGATTGATTTTTAGCCATTATTTGAACCGTTTTATAAAGGAATGCTAAAGAGCATTCCTTTTTTTATATCTAAAATAATTAGCGTCATTATCTATTTTCTTGGTCTTTATTATGCATGATTCACTATTATTTTATTTTTTCTTAGTTATATCGAATTTGGCAGGCTAATTGCTGTTTATGGCGATCTTTAATGCTTTCTAGGATATTTGTAGTGGACGTGTTCCTTTCTAAAAATCAATCATCGATTAAACGTTTTATAAAAGGAATTGATCGATACGATCAAACATTAAAATCGCTGAGTACTTGGTGGGAAAAAATAGCCTTAATTGGCAAGATTAATAGCTTTGAAGTCGCTTCGACGATTTTAGAAGACATGGATAATACCTTGGGGCAGTTCCATCTTCTTCAAAAACGCTTGATTGAAAGCCTGACAAACGAGCATGCACGAAAGGTCGTTATGCAAGATTTGTCCCGTTGTCAGATGGCTATTGATGTGTTGATTCGTAATCTTTTTGAGCGAACCGCGGATATTGGCTTTTTGGCTACAGATCGTGATGTTGTCCAGTTTTTTAAAAATAGCGATAGAAATGAAGGCGATAGCGTGTTTTTAAGGCAGCGCCTACAAGCTTATGTTGATATTTATTCTGTCTATCAAGATGCATTATTAGTAACGCCTGATGGTGAGTTGATCTTTCAGCTGAGCCAGCCTTCTCGAGGTGGCAAAGTACAGGATGAGTTAATTCGGCAAGCGATTAAAGATCCAGAACATTATGTAGAGTATTTCGGGCAAACAGATTTGATGGCAGGTTCCCAGCCAAATCTCTTGTACGCCAATGCGGTAATCGATGAAGGACGTGTTGTTGGGGTTATTATCTTGTGTTTTCGTTTCCAAAATGAACTAGAAGAAATTACCAATCATCTTTTATTCGAACAGGAAGAGAATCATTTTTTGCTCTTAAATAGCGCGGGAAATGTGCTGTTTGCTCCACAAAGTTACCAACAGTTTTGTCCGACTCATCTATCTTTAAGCGCTTCGCCAAAAGTGGTGTCGGTTCACCATAAAGACAGGGTTCAAGTGACGACCAAAGGTCAGCCTTATCAAGGTTATACGGGGCCTGAAAATTGGCATATGGGATCGTTATTGGCATTAGAAAATATGGATCGAGGGGTAAGCGATACACAGGATCATCAAACCTTAATTGCTGATCTTGCTGGGCTTATTTCAGCTGATTTGTTTGATATCCGTCATCGGTCTATCTCTATCAATGATGATTTAGAGTTGATTGTATTGAATGGTATTATTACGGCGGCTCGCAAAGATGCTGTAGAGTTTATGCCAGTATTAGAAGCGATCAAAAAAATTGGTCGAGATATAGACAATGTGTTTGCAAACTCCATCGATTCTTTATTTTCTACCATTATATCCGGCCAATTGAACGCGATACGATTGCAAGCCAGTTTGGCCGTAGACATTATGGATCGTAACCTGTACGAACGTGCAAATGATTGTCGCTGGTGGGGGTTGAGCACTTCGCTACAAACGGCATTATCTGCTCCCGATGTCGATAAAAAAAGTATTCGCCAGACGTTAGTAAAAATTCATTCTTTGTATACGGTGTATCACACGTTATACGTTTATGATCAGAACGGGCGTTATATTGCGTTTTCAGATGATGCTTGTCAGCATCGAGTTGGGCAGCATATCGAGTCCAATTCTGGTGGTCAGGCCGTGTTTCACATGCAAGATATCTACGCTTATAGTGTGTCGCCATTTTTACCTTTCGATTGCTATGATGGCGCTTATACTTACATTTATAATGCGGCCATTCGTAGTTCACAAAAAAACAATGAAGTGATTGGTGGCATTGGTGTCGTATTTGATTCTACTGTGGAGTTTCATGCCATTCTTAAGGATATTTTGCCAAGTGACAATGGCGTTATTAAAGCAGGCACTAAAGCTTTGTTTACCACAGAAAAAGGCTTAGTTATTGCGAGTTCATCAGATGCTCATGCTATTGGTAGTGTCTTTTTTCCTACGGTTAATATGACTGAGTTGCACCGAGATGGTAGTACTGCTACGGCCATTAGGATGGATGATCAGGTGTATCTTATTGGCGCTGCGAGATCGAACGGATATCGTGAATACAAATGCCAAGATGGTTATGAGAATACGGTCATTTCTTGGGTGCTTGTTCCTTGTTAGTGTGAATATATCAACATGATGTCATGGAAGACGTTCATGGTTTATTTCATTTCTCCTTCTTATTTTTCTAACTAAATCGCTGATTAATCACTGTACTAATATTAAAAATTGAGTACCTTAATAAGAAGGTTTTATTCTTCTAGTTATGGCGTTTGTCCTAAGAAATATTGTATGAATTTAGAGTCATTATTTTCAATTACTCCCTTTAGTTGGAGCTCGGTTGCTACTGCTATTTTTTGTGGTGTCATTGTTGGTTTAGAACGACAGCTAAGAGGTAAGCCAGTAGGGATCAGAACCTCAGCGTTAATCGTGTTAGGTACTTATGTGTTTATTGCCTCATCGATGTTTGTTGCTGCTGAGACGACGGATCCATCACGAATTATTGGTCAGGTGATTACCGGAATTGGCTTTCTTGGTGCTGGCGTGATGTTGTCTAAGGATGGTGCTGTTATTGGTGTTACTTCTGCTGCGACAATCTGGACGCTTGCTGCAATTGGTGTTTGTATTGCTATTATCGGTTCTTATGTGGCGATAAAGCTGTCGATTATTGTGGTCGCTATTTTATATGGTGTGGATATTCTTGAGGAGTATTCGTCCGCTTTTACCCGTGGAGTACATTCTAAATACAGTCGTTGGCGTAAGAGAGATTAAAATGGTGTCAGGTTATCGGGTTAGTTGTGATCGTGAAGAAATGGAGTTTGATGCTATTCATAGTTACATATCAAACACGTATTGGGCAGAAGGCATACCTAAAGAAACGTTAAAAAAAGCACTGGATAACTCGCTGTGCTTTGGTGTTTTCTCGGCAGAAGGGAAGCAAGTTGGATTTGCTAGGATGATAACGGACCAAGCAACCTTTGCGTATTTAGCGGATGTGTTTATTGATGAAGTACATCGAGGCAAAGGCTTATCAAAGTGGCTGATGCAGGAAGTTCATGACCATCCATCACTGCAGGGATTGCGAAGAATCTTATTAGCGACCAAAGATGCTCATGGCTTATATCAACAGTTTGGTTACACACCGTTAAGTTCGCCAGCAACCTTTATGCAAAAATGGCAGCCTGACATTTATAAGGGATAGTCTATTCAGACTGCTCTACACAATTTCGCCCTTTATCTTTACCTCTATAGAGGGCTTTGTCTGCGCGTTTGATCATTTTTAGCGCGTTATCATTGTCTTTGTTGTATTCAGTCAAGCCTTGAGTAATGGTCAGTACTAAATTAAGGCTACTGAATTTTTGTTTAGAAATAAGGACTCTTAATTTTTCTGCGATACTCGCGGCTTCACTTTTTGTCGTATTTGGCAAAATAATGATAAATTCCTCTCCACCAAAGCGAGCAAGAATGTCGTTCTTTCTTATGGCTTGTGAAAGATTGCTGGCTATTTCTATCAAACAGATATCGCCAATGTCATGCCCATACATATCGTTTATTTTTTTAAAGTAATCAATATCAATAAGTATCAGGCTTAAAGAGGATGAGCTGGCGTCTGCACTGTCTAATTCTTTGCTGAAATGTAAGTTTAAGCCTCTTCTGTTGAATAGTCCTGTTAAGGGGTCTTGGATGTTTTCATTTTTTAGTTGTTGCGTAAGTTCAGTATATCTTTTTAAGAAAAAGCGACCAAAAACGCCACTAAAAATGATAGACGTTGTTAACCAAAAACCTCGGTCTATTGATTTTTGTTCGGAATACATCGCCCCCGTTAAGTCAGTAATATGCTGACTGAAAATAGTCGCTAATATGATACCTATCGCTAAAATGATAGTGACAATTAAAGACTCCCGATAGCCTCCAATAAGAGCCGCCATAATCGGGTAAAGAGGTAATAGATAGGCTACTTGGCTATTTACGCCACCGGAAAGGGCAAATGAAGGAGTGATAATGATGATGGCTACGAGTAGAGACAATATGATCTCTAGTGTGGGAAAAATGTTAAAACGAACAATAATATAGAGACTTGTCACTATTGCTAAATCTAACAGGCCAATCCAAGTAAAGTAGATTGGGAGTTGAACAAGCAAGGGGCGTAAGGTTAGATCAATAAGTAAGGTTAAAATTGATAGTTCCACTATGCGCAATATGAGTTTATGGCTCAGCTGATGTTGTGTATTGTCTGGCATAGTTTTGTGCCACTGTCCTTTTTTAGATATAAGTAAAAGAGTTTAGAGAGAAGGTGTTCATGGTTTCCAGTCGCCAACTTTACTCTAGAGCGAGATGGTTATTCGATTCTTTTTCAATTAAGTCTCTATATTTTTGTCTCTTTTTAGCAACGAAAAAAGACAAAATCTAGTAAGTGGCTTCAAAGTAGAGTAAACCAAGCAAATAAAGCACAACTATATGCTAGATTCATTCGCTATGTTGTTATGTGTTGTAAGGAGTATTTAATGAAGGTAAAGAATCGTTTAATGGCATTTGGTGCTTTGTGGTGTGGTTTAGCGGCTTTGCCTGCTGCTGCGGCAACTTTTGAAGTACCAAGAACTTTTGAAATTATGTATGTTGACCTTGAAGGGGCGAGGCAATTTGGTAATGATTTTAAAGTAGATATTGATGAGGGTCAGCATCAAATTGTTGTACGTTTTAATAATTTGTTTCGCAGTGGCGGTGATACTCAAGTGTTTCAATCTGAGCCGGTTGTTCTGGATCTACAGTTTGAAAAAGATACCCATTTCACCTTAAAAGCGCCTTACATATCGACTCAAAAGCAAGCAGAGGCGAATGCTAAGGATCCTCAGTTTACGATTGTTGATGAAAAGAGTGGCAAAGAAATTAATTATCAACAACAAGTTTTGACGACTAAATCTGGTTTTCAAAATACCCGCGATTACGTGACAGAAATTGAGCGTTTAACAGCAAAGAATGCTCCTGCTCCAAGTGATGGGCCTGCTGCTGCTCCGATTGTACTGACGGAAGATGTTGCATTAGAAATGATGCAGTTTTGGTATAACCGATCCGATGAAGCAACGCGAAAAGAAATGCGTATTTGGATTGCTGATGATATGTACAAACCAACGGTGTCAAATATTCAGTTAGAAATGTCTCAGTTTTGGTTCAACAAAGCAGACAGAGAAGCGAAAAAAGCCTTTCAGGCTTGGCTTGTTGAATAGAATATACCTAATTGTCTGATCAAAAAAAACGCTCAATATTAGTTGAGCGTTTTTTTGATCTATTAAATATTTCTTAAGCGGTTGCTTGGGTCTTAGCAAACTTTTGATTGAATTTATCATTAACCCAAAGTGCTAATAATATAATGCCGCCGCCAATGCTTAAGCGTAAAATATCTGCATCTCGATTCCAGAAAATCACATTGACTAATATGCCAGCAGGGATTAGCAGGTTATTAGCCACAGCCAATGTACCAATATTCACCATGGTCGCGCCTTTATTCCAAGCAAAGTAACCTAAGCCCGATGCAATCACACCTAGGTAAGTCAAAATAGACCATTGCAGCGTTGTTGTTGGCAGCTTATCTGGATTTCCTAGTGCTAGGTAACATGGAATAACAACCGCTAATGCGCCAAGGAAGAACCAACCAAAGACAGTGCGTTGAGGTAGGTCTGGACGTTCTTTTGCAATTATACGTTTATAGCCTACCTGACCAGAAGCAAAGCAAATATTAGCGCCTTGAACGATTAATAGCCCCTTAATAAAGCCTTCATCTATTCCTTGGTAGCGAATGGCTACGGCACCAAGAATCGCTAGTATTGCACTGATGGCAAAGCCGATATTAAGACGGCGATCAAGCATGTCATTAATGAGTGTGACATACAGAGGTGTCATTACAGTAAAAAGCAGGACTTCAGGAACGGACAGATACAAGAAGGATTGATAATAAAATCCATACATAATACCAAGCTGTAAAGCACCGCAGATCATTAATTTAAAGGCAATTTTCGCCTCAATCTGACGAAGTTTTAAGAAGGGTAAGAAAACCACTGTTGCAAGTGTGACACGCATTAATACAGAGAACCAGGCATCGACCTGACCTGCAAGATATACCCCAATCAAGCTAAACGAAAAAGCCCATAGTAGGGTGACCGCAATGAGTATTGGCATATTGATTGATTCCAGATGAAAATTTTCGCAAAGTTTACCGACTTCTAGATGAATGGTAAAACAGTTTACTTTTTTATTTTTATTGGTTTACTAATGTGTCGATAGTGTGCCTTTTGTTGGTGGATCTTTTTATCTGCAAGATTGGGAGGAAAGTGATTTTATTCAGATAATCAGCGTTTTGTTGATCTGTCTTCGGTATTGTCGACATTACCTTTCTAGTTACTGCAAAACCTTGATCTAGATTAATAATTTAATTTTTTATCCTGTTACCTTTTTTGTCACAGACATTTTATTTGATCAAAAAAGGAATCGATTATGAAAGCTTTACTTCCTGTAGCTCTTGTTTCTGCGCTTTGCTCATCTGTTGTGTTAGCGCATGATGCTGGTGATATTTTTGTTCGTGGTGGTCTTGCGGTAGTGATGCCAAATGAGAGTAGTGATGATGTTGCGGACTCAGGTGAATTAGAACTTAACAATGATACTCAAGTTGGTGTGACGCTTACTTACATGCTGACCGATCAATTTGGTGTAGAAGTGCTAGCGGCGACGCCGTTTACACATAAAGTATCGACTAAAGGATTAGGTGAAATAGCTGAAGTATCTCACTTGCCTCCTTCTATCATGGCGCAATATTACTTTGGTCAATCGAACAGCCAAATCCGTCCTTATATTGGAGCCGGCTTGAATTACACTATTTTCTTTGATGAAAAAGGTAAAGGATCGACTTTGGGTGGAACGGACGTAAACCTTGATAATTCTTTGGGCTTAGCGGCTCAGGTTGGTGTAGACGTGAACTTTGCTGAAAACTGGTTTGCCAATGCTTCTCTTTGGTACATGGATATCAATACTGATGTACATACTGTTGCTGGTACTTTTGATGCAGACATTGACCCAATTACCTTTATGGCAAGTGTTGGTTATACCTTCTAAAGGTTTATCTAAGTGTTAAAAAAAAGGCTTTGATTTTCTAATCAAAGCCTTTTTTTATTGTGCTATTTCATAAGACTGAGGTAGGCTTTTTCATTTTAATGTAGATGCCTCATTTCTCATGGAAAAACAATGTCATTAGAATTTTCACCCGAACTTGAACGTCATTGCTGTGTTTTTTTGCAAGCTCAAGGGCATGCGGACTCAGCTCATGATGTGAGCCATATTTCCCGCGTGGTAAAAGTTGCAAAAAAACTTGCTCTTGAAGAGAGCGCAGACTTAGCTGTTGTGGTTCCTGCTGCTTGGCTTCATGATTGCGTCTCTTTGCCAAAAAATCACCCAGAGCGGCACTTAGCCTCAACATTGGCTGGCGATAAAGCGATTGAGTTCTTAACGTCGATTTATTATCCCAGTGAGTATTTTGATGCAATACATCATGCCATTCGTGCACACAGCTTTAGCGCCAATATTCCCCCAAACACTCTTGAAGCCAAAATCGTCCAAGATGCTGATCGTTTAGATGCGCTGGGAGCGGTTGGTATTGCGCGCTGTATGCAAGTGAGTGGCGCCTTAAATCGTCCTTTATACTCTTGGAACGACCCGTTTTGTGAAACGCGTGAGCCTAATGATGCGCTTTACTCTATTGATCATTTTTATACTAAGCTATTTTGTATTGCGGATAGTTTGAACACGCCTTCTGCACAGTTAGAGGGAAGAAGGCGTCAAGAGGTTATGCGTGTTTTTTTAGATGATTTAGCGTTAGAAATTTAAATATGTTCAAGCAAACAGTAAGTAACAATTACCTTGCTCTATTCCGACGGTCGCTTTTTTAAGGTGACTGCCTTGGCAGGGCCCGGCGATACAGGTGCCGTCTAGTGGAGAGAAAAGTGCACCGTGATGATGGCATTTTAAATAATCACCTTCGTCATCTAATGCTGGGTCAGATGACCAATTCAGTTGCTTTTTTTGATGAGGACATAAGTTCTCATAAGCAAGAATTTGACCTTTTTGCTTAGTGACTAAAAAGTTGTTTTTTTCTACTTTTATGTTTAGCGCTTTACCTTCAGGAAGGTTTTGCGCATTAGGGATAAGATACTTCTTAAACACGTGATTACCGCACTTTTTTTATAATGAATGTTGTTTATTTCAGTAGAATTGACGCTTTCCATAATCATGCGAACTAGAGTGAGAGCAAAAGATGTCGCATTCTAGCGGTGTTTTCTTTTCAATTATACTGTCTACTAAGTGAATGAAGTTCAGCAAAGCGTCAGTTAAATAAACTTTCCGTGAGTAAAGACTCTAAAGCGCTATGAGTGATGAGTCAATATGCAAGAATTGAGTTAGTTGATTTTAGATCGTTGCTTGCTTATGGCAAGCTCCTTATAATTGCCCGTTATGACTAAAAAAACTCCGGCAAAACCTTCACGTAAGTCCCCGACTCAAAAGAAAAAAACACCTAGATCTTCCTTTTTGAAGAGGATGTTCCGTGCCTTTTTTAAATGGGGGGTAATTATTGCTTTGATTGGGAGTATTCCTTTTGCCGGCTGGGTATGGTGGCTAAACGGACAAGTTGTTAGCCGTTTTGAGGGGCAAAAGTGGCAAGTTCCTTCAGAGGTCTACAGTGCACCTATTATTTTATCGAGTGGGGCACCTTGGAAAAAACAAGATTTAGAAAATTTATTGGAAGAGACTGGCTATCGATTTGGCCGAAACAGTCAAAACGTAGGGTGGGCGGCTCGTAGTCAAACAAAAGTCAGCGCGCATTTGCGTTCCTATGTTGATCACCTTGGTTTTCATGAAAGTGAAAGACGCATTTTTTCGTTCCAAGATGGTCGCTTGATTATCCAAGCTCTAAACGGTGATGAAATAAACGAAGCAAGAATTGAGCCTCAACGTATTGGCTTCCTCTATGGTGGTAATACTGAAAGCCGCCAGATTTTAACCTACGATGATATTCCTAAGCCCCTGATTGATATTTTGATTGCAGTAGAGGATCGCGACTTCTATCAGCATTGGGGGATTTCCCCAACGGGGATTGCGCGAGCAGCGTTCGTTAACCTAACTCATGGCTCAAGACGCCAAGGAGGTTCAACGTTAACTCAGCAGCTTGTGAAGAACATGTACCTTACTTCTGAGCGAACTTACACGCGCAAGCTGACTGAAGTGGTGATGAGCTTATTGCTTGAGTACCATTACTCAAAAGAAGCCATTCTCACGGCTTATATGAACGAAGTGTATTTAGCGCAGTTAGGTAGTAGTGCTTTGCATGGTTTTGCTGCAGCAAGTCAGCATTTCTTTGGTCGTCCATTGAATGAGTTGAACCTCGATGAATTCGCTTTGCTCGTTGGTATGGTTAAAGGTCCTTCACTTTATAATCCTGAGCGCTCTCCAAATCGTGCAAAAGATCGTCGTAATACCGTATTAGCAATATTAAAAAACCAAGGGCGATTGTCTGAGGCAGATTATAACAGCCTCATAAAGCAACCGATTCGACTTGCTGATAAGCAAAAAGAACGTTCTGTGTTTGGTGATTATTTGGATTTGGTTGCCATGCAATTGTCACGAGATTTTGATGAAACGACGTTAGCGACGAAAAACCTACGCATTTATACCGGTGTCGATATACGAGCGCAACGAGCGGCAAGTTTAGCAATGCAGCGTCAAGTGGCTGCATTGGAAAAGCGCGACCCTAGACTAAATGGTTTGCAAGGTGCCATGGTTGTGACCGACCGACTAACGGGGCAAGTACGTGCCGTGGTTGGCTCTAGTGGACAGAATTATACCGGCTTTAACCGAGCGCTTGGGGCGGTCAGGCCAATTGGATCATTAGTAAAACCACCACTTTATTTATCGGCGTTAGCAACAGGACGTTATACATGGTGGACTGAAATAGAAGATAAAAAGCTGCGATTTAATGTAGGTGGTCAGATCTGGGAGCCAGAAAACTATGATCGAAGAACTCATGGCGTCGTACACCTTTATGAAGCCATGGCGAAATCCTATAACCTAGCGACTGTTTCGTTAGCTCAGCAAATCGGCTTTGATCGAGTGGGTGATACTTTGCGACAGTTGGGTGTGAAGCGCCACTTTATAATGCATCCAGCAATGGCATTGGGTGCATTAGAATTATCGCCGTTCGAAGTGTCGCGCTTATATCAACCGATTGCTTCTCAGGGAAAAAGTAGTGAACTAGGCGTCGTGCTTGCGGTCATGGATCAAAAAGATCAACTAATGAAACGCTTTAATCAGCAAAATGATGTGCCTTTTACTGATGCTTTACTTGCTGTAACTCTGGATGGAATGACGAAAACGCCGAAAATTGGTACTGCCAGAGCTGCTCAGGCTGCTTTCCCTGATTTGAATTTCGCAGCGAAAACAGGAACAACCAATCAGCAAAAAGACAGCTGGTTTGTTGGTATTACGGGGGATTATTCCTCTACGGTATGGCTTGGTGATGATAATAATGTGCCGCTAAGTATTACTGGTAGCACTGGCGCATTAAAAGTGTGGGTGGATTTTACCAAAAATGTAAACCCAAGATCTTTGCCTGATACTTTGCCTAACGGAGCTGCTCGTTACAACGTGTTGGATAGTAAGTTTGAGATCGCTGCAGACCGTTGTAAAGACAAGACACCGTTAGCGTTTATTTTGGGTACTGAGCCAAAAGATAGTACTTCATGTTTTTGGCCTTTCTAAATTCATCTAGATGAAATTAGAAAAGAAGATTGATAATTGTTTTGTTCTTATATAGCCTTTTAGTTTGTTGAAAATTAATAAATTGCTTTCATTTTAAAAGTTAAGTAATTGTTGTTGAAGGTTATTGGTGCCTTTATGGAAGTAGGATATTAAGGCGACTTGGGAAAAGTTGTCGAGATGAGAAGCACGTTAAAATGCTTCTTAGAAATAACACCACCTTATATATGCAAAAGAAAAAAGCTTCGCTTATCGTTTGAATTTTATTTGTAAGGGAGTGGCGCTATATGCGGCTGCACACACACATGGTTTGCTGTTTATTAGCGGTGACTTTTTTTAATACCGATATTGCTCTCGCGCAGGAAGAAGCGTCTTCTTGTGCGTTACTTACTGCATCTGGTAACTCGGAATACCCGCCTTTTTTGTGGCGCGAAACGCCTACCTCAACAGAGCTTCATGGTGTGAATCGCATCATTATTGATGAATTAAGTCACCGTATTGATATTCCTATTAAGTTGATTCATGTGGGGCCTTGGTCACGTGCTCAAGGTGAAGTAAAGAGTGGTCGCGTTGATCTTATGGCTGGTGCTTTTTACACCAATGAGCGAGCCGATTATATGGATTATTTCACACCAGTGATGTTGCATACGGCAAGCGGAGTTTGGCAGCGTAAAGATAAGCGTTTTCCATTTAGTAGAAAAGAAGACTTAGTCGGAAAGTGGGGAGTGACTGTCATCAATAACAGTTTTGGTCAAGACTTTGATCAATATGCCCAACGTAACCTTAATGTTTTAGCGGTAGCTAGCTTGTCGCAAGCGTTACGTATGTTGGCTGCGGATCGCGTTGATTATGTGTTGTATGAAAAAAATCCAGCGCAGGCCTATGCTGCCATGTTAGGGCTATCTGATACTATTGTTCCTGTACTGCCTTATATTAGTAGCGAGGGTCTTTATTTGACTATGTCTAAGAAATCCCCTTGCAACATCCCCAGCATCAAGCAAAAGATTGCCATTGCTTTACAGGAAATGAAACAAGAGGGAGTCACTGAACAAGCTGTGCTCGATGGTGTTCAGGAATGGGAGGCCCGAAGTCGAGCTGGTATCGCTCTACAATAGTAGCTAACCAATAAAAAGAGAAAGGAAGATAAAGCCATACGGCCGCTGTCTCCCTTTATCTTGTTTTTTATTGATTATTTTTTCTGGTACAAAGATTCATATAGGCTAATCCATTGGTCCGTAACAGCCTCCCAGCTGTAGTCATAACCCATCGCATTTTTCTGCTTTTCCTGCCAACGATTCCTATCATGAAAGCATTCAATACTGCGCTCCATTGCTGCCTGTAAGGACGCTGCATTAGCGTCTTTGAAAACAAAACCATTTGCTCGTTCACCTTCTTCGAACACGGTATCTGCTAGCCCACCAGTTTGTCTTACTACGGGTAATGTTCCGTATTTGAGCGCATAGAGTTGTGTTAAGCCACAAGGCTCAAAGCGTGATGGAATGAGAAGCGCGTCGATGCCTGCTTGAAGTCGGTGTGAGTAGTCTTCAAAATATCCTATGCGCACAGCAACTTGATCTGGGTAATTGTTTTGAAGTTCTAAATACCCAGATTCTAAATGCTTGTCACCTGAACCCAGTACGACAAGTCGAGCGCCTTTTTCCAATAACGCTGGCATAACTTGTAAAACAAGATCTAATCCCTTTTGTTCAGTGAGTCGGCTAACAACACCAAACACTGGCTGATTTAAGTCTTCTGATAAGCCATTTTCTCGCAATAAAGCGAGCTTGTTTGCTTGTTTTTCAATAAGTGTGTCTGTGTTGTAATTTTGTGGAATTAGGGTGTCTTTCTCTGGTGACCATTGGTCGTAGTCGACACCATTTAAAATGCCAACTAATTTGTCTTGCATCGCTCTGAGTGTCCCATCTAAACCGTCGCCGTATTCCGGGGTGAGGATTTCTTGCGCATAGGTTGGGCTGACTGTAGTGACTGCGTTCGCATAGACTAGTCCAGCTTTAAGGCCAGAGAAGCGCCCGTAAAACTCCATGCCGTGCATACTGAGTAATTCCGGCGATAAGTGCATGGCTGAAAATTGATTCATGTCAAAACTACCGTTATAACGTAAATTATGTACGGTTGTGACAACAGGTATGTGCTCTGTTTTCCAGCTTTCAAGATAAGCGGCGGCAAAGCCTGTTTGCCAATCATTTAAGTGCAGTATATCTGCTTGCCAATCCATTAGGTCTCCATGCAGTGCTAACGTAGCTGTAGCCCATGATAGCGCTGCAAAACGCAGATGGTTGTCCGCGAAATCAAGGCCGTCTTTATCGACATAAGGACCGTCCTCTCGCTCATAGAGTGCTTGGCATTGTAGTAACCAAATTGGCGTATCATTTTCGGGGATATGGGATTCAAGAAGTAACAAATCTCCGACGCCAAATGGATTTCCTAGGTTGATACTCTTTTGAATTGGCGCTACCTTTTCAAGTATGCCTTGGTAAGCAGGCATGATAAGTTTGACATCGTGGCCTTTTTTTCTCAAAGCAACGGGTAGAGCGCCTGCAACATCGGCTAATCCACCGGTTTTAATTAGAGGGTAAATTTCGGAGGCAGCAAATAGTATTTTCATTATTAGGCATCTTATTGATTTGGAATAATGATAAGAGTATACCTAAATGAAACCTCGAATAGAGTGTGTTGATAAAAATTTTAAGGGCATCACATGGATTTAAATACGGCGCGTATGAAAACTCTGTCCATTATTCTAGCCGGTGGACGTGGTTCAAGATTAAAGCAATTAACAGATAATCGTTCAAAGCCTGCAGTGCCTATTGCCGGTAAGTATAAAATTATTGATTTTCCACTATCTAACTGCATTAACTCAGGCATGCGTCGCATCGCTGTCCTGACCCAATACCGCTCCCACACTCTAAATCAACATGTTCAAAGGGGCTGGAATTTTCTACGTTCAGACTTCAACGAATTTATAGAGCTGTGGCCTGCTCAGCAACAGACTGGTAGTGATTGGTATCGTGGTACGGCAGATGCGGTTTATCAAAATTTGAGCATGATTGATGGTTTGGAAAGTGAGTATATTTTGATTCTTGCTGGTGACCATGTTTACAAGCAAGATTACAGTCTTATGCTACAAGAGCATATTGAAAGCGGAGCGGATGTGACTGTTGCCTGCATAGAAGTTCCGCTGAAAGAAGCGGATCAGTTTGGCATCATGCATGTGGATGAAGACGACAATATTATTGCGTTTGAGGAAAAACCCTCTAATCCTCCAACTATGCCCGGCAAGCCTGATGTGTCCCTTGCGAGCATGGGGATTTATATTTTTAACACTAAATTCTTGTCTGATAACTTGCGTTCAGATGCGAGTGACGATGCATCGAGCCATGATTTCGGTAAGGATTTGATCCCCTTATTTGTTGGTCGCAGTAAAATTAAAGCGCATCATTTTGCGAACAGTGTCATAGATAACAAGAGCTATCCTGATGAGCCTTATTGGCGTGATGTAGGGACGTTGACGGCCTATTGGGAAGCCAATATGGACCTGACTCGTTTGGTTCCTGAATTGGATTTATACGATGAAGAGTGGCCGATTCGTACTGCTCAATATCAGCGTCCAGCTGCTAAATTTAACTACAATTACGAAGAGCGAATTGGCACTGCGCTGAATTCTGTTGTGTCTGCGGGTTGTATTGTATCTGGCTCAACGGTTGAGCAGTCCATCTTGTTTAATAACGTTCGAGTGAACTCTTACTCTCACGTGAATAAGTCTGTCATATTGCCGCGTTGCGATATTGGTCGACATTGTCGCTTGAATAAAGTAGTTGTGGATTCGGATTGCTGTATTCCAGAAGGAACGGTCATCGGGGAAGATCCGGTTGCTGATGCAGCGCGCTTTTACCGCAATTCGGATGGCATTACTTTGGTGACACAAGGCATGATCGAAGCATTATCTGACTAGTTTATTGTGGTTTGGTTGTTTTTTATGTGACGGAAAGCCGCTTTAATTAAGCGGTTTTTTTATGCCTGAAGTAAGTGGCTATGTTGTTTTTCGCTGCCACTGGGCAACTTATATCAAACTAATCTCTCTCTTAATGCTTGAAAAAAGATAAATTGGGCGCATTAGTAGGGTTTAGATTTTCGTTATTAGATTGTGTGTCGGTTATCCCCGTAACCTGTGGATAACCCTATTGGTGAACCTTTGATAACTTACGCAAAAGCAGTCACTATGCAGCTTTTGGTATAGGTGTTCATTTCTTCTGCAGTGTTTGGTTTAACATACGTTATTTGGCAGATGTGTTTATATTTTCACCTGAAAATGAGGATGTTTTATGTTTACGGGTATTGTTCAGGGCAAAGCGACGGTCCAGACCGCGAGTCAAGTTGGGCGTAATAAGCGTCTTGAAATTGTGTTTCCTGCTGGTGTGATGTTGAGTCAGCAACTTGGTGCCAGTGTTGCGATCAATGGTGTTTGTCTTACGGTTGCGGAAATTGGCCATGATGTGCTGACATTTGATGTTATTGATACTACTTTGGCATTAACTAACATTGGTTTGTTGCAGACTGGAGATGTGGTTAATTTTGAGCGTGCTGCAAAAATGGGCGATGAGATTGGTGGTCATGTTATGTCTGGCCACATTATGACCTCTGTCACCGTATCGCGTATCGAGAGAATTGAAGAAAGTGTGCATATTCGCTTTACCACGGATCGTCAAAAAGAAGTGGACGCTAGACGTTATTTATTCAATAAAGGTTATGTTGGCTTGAATGGCGCTAGTTTGACGATAAGTGATATTGGTAATGATTGGTTGGAAGTTTCTTTGATTCCTGAAACGCTTAGGCTAACGACGTTTAGTAGCTTGTCGGTTGGCGATAAAGTGAACCTTGAAATAGATGCTCATACACAGGCGACAGTAGATACCGTTGAGCGCATTCTAAAAGAGCGAGGGATTGTCTTACCGTAAAGGCTGTTTCATGTGAATTATTGGGACTCTATCTTGTTTGATCTCTGAAATAAATGGAGTCCTAGCTCGATTTTCGGTAGAATGCTCGCCAATTTCTATCCTGAATACTTGTTGGTAAGTTTTTCATTGAGCTGGCGTGATAATGTTGGCTAACTAATGCACGATTTAGATTAAAAAATGTGCATATGTGGCGTATTTATCAACAGGTAATCATTCAAACATCGCTTTTAAAGTGTGAGTAAATAGTGTCTTCCAATAATCTTAAGCACATACGCAATTTTTCTATAATTGCCCATATCGACCACGGAAAATCGACGTTAGCCGACCGCTTCATTCAGACTTGTGAAGGTTTGAGCGAGCGAGAAATGTCAGCTCAGGTTCTCGATTCTATGGATATCGAGCGTGAACGAGGCATTACCATCAAGGCGCAGAGCGTAACTCTTGATTACCATGCAAAAGACGGTCAAGTTTATCAATTGAACTTTATCGATACACCTGGACACGTTGATTTTTCTTACGAAGTTTCACGTTCTCTAGCTGCCTGTGAAGGTGCATTGCTGGTGGTTGATGCTGCGCAAGGTGTTGAAGCTCAATCTGTTGCCAACTGTTATACCGCAATCGAGCAAGGCCTCGAAGTTATGCCGGTATTGAACAAAATCGACTTGCCTCAGGCTGAACCAGAACGTGTTAGTGCTGAGATTGAAGAGATTATTGGTATCGATGCGATGAATGCCGTGACCTGTTCAGCAAAAACAGGCATGGGTGTTGATGATGTTCTAGAGCGTTTAGTCGCGACTATTCCACCACCAGAAGGTGATGTCGATGCACCGCTTCAAGCTCTTATTATCGATTCATGGTTTGATAATTACTTAGGTGTTGTCTCTCTTGTTCGTATTAAACAAGGTACTTTGCGCAAAAAAGACAAAATTTATATCAAGTCGACTAAGCAAACGCACCCTGTTGATATGGCGGGTATTTTCACCCCAAAACGTAAAGAAACAGGCGTGTTGAAAGCGGGTGAAGTGGGTTTCGTTGTTGCGGGCATTAAAGACATTCATGGTGCTCCAGTGGGTGACACCATTACTCATGCTTCGACACCTGATGTTGCTCAGTTAGCGGGTTTTAAAAAAGTTAAACCACAAGTTTATGCGGGTTTGTTCCCAGTGAGCTCTGATGATTATGAAGATTTCCGTGTTGCTTTGAATAAGCTGACATTGAATGACGCATCATTGTTTTTTGAGCCAGAAAGCTCCGATGCGTTAGGCTTTGGTTTCCGTTGTGGCTTTTTGGGTATGTTGCATATGGAGATCATTCAAGAGCGTTTAGAGCGTGAATATGATCTTGATTTGATCTCTACAGCACCAACAGTGGTATTTGAAGTTGAGCTCAATAACGGCGATGTGATCAATGTAGACAGTCCTTCAAAAATGCCCGATCCAGGCACAATTAAAGAAATGCGTGAGCCTATTGTGGAGGCCAATATATTGGTGCCACAGGAATATTTAGGTAACGTCATTACCTTATGTGTTGAAAAACGCGGTGTTCAAAAGGACATGCTATACGTTGGTCGACAAGTACAATTACGTTACGAATTGCCAATGAACGAAGTGGTAATGGATTTCTTCGATAAACTGAAGTCTTGTAGTCGTGGTTTTGCCTCTCTGGATTACAGCTTTTCTCACTTTAGCCCTGCACCGTTGTGTCGTTTGGATATATTGATCAACGGCGAACGTGTAGATGCATTGGCGCTCATTATGCACAAAGATAATGTGCAGTTTAAAGGCCGAGCATTGTGCGAAAAAATGAAAGACTTGATTCCTCGTCAGATGTTTGATGTGGCTATTCAGGGGGCTGTTGGTGCGAAAATTATTTCTCGTACAACAGTCAAAGCATTGCGCAAAAACGTTATCGCTAAGTGTTATGGTGGTGACGTAAGTCGTAAGAAGAAATTGTTACAGAAACAGAAAGACGGTAAAAAGCGCATGAAACAGGTTGGTAACGTTGAAGTGCCACAATCTGCTTTCCTTGCGGTTTTACAATTGGATAGCTAGCCAGATAATCAACAGGTGTGCTAATGCACACCTTGGTGGAGAAATGAAGTATGGGTTTTGATTTCGAATTGATACTGGCCATTGCGTTTTTGGTGACAGGTGTCTTCTGGGTTTACGACCGCATTGTGTATTTACCAAAGCGTAAGGTCGTTTTGGCAAATATGGCGACAGAAACACGAAGCGCTTTAAGTAAAGATGCTCAGCAGCGATTGGCTGAAACACCTAAGTTTGTTGTGGAAGTGAAGTCATACTTCATCATCATTGCGGTTATTTCTGGTCTTCGTTCTTTTGTTGTTGAGCCTTTTCAGATTCCATCAGGTTCTATGTTACCTACATTAAAAATAGGCGATTTTATTCTGGTGAATAAGTTTGACTATGGTCTTCGCTTGCCAGTTCTAAATACGACTATCATTCCTACTACAGAACCTAAACGTGGTGATGTAGTTGTTTTTAAATATCCTCGCGATCCTAGTCTAAACTACATTAAACGCTTAGTGGGACTGCCTGGTGATCAAGTGAGTTATCACAATAAAGTTCTGACGGTGAATGGCGAGCAAGTGAGCAAAGAGTTTTTAGCTAAGTTGCCAGTATCATTGAACCCAGACCAAGAGCCTGTTGACTTGTTTAGTGAAAACTTGGGTGGTGTGCAACACGATATTTATAATAGTTACCGATTTACGCCACATGAAGGCGAATGGACTGTACCTGCAGGGCATTACTTTGTAATGGGCGATAATCGAGATAATAGCGCTGACAGCCGATTTTGGGGTTTTGTCCCAGATGAAAATATGAAAGGTCGTGCCTTTTATGTTTGGCTGCATTGGGATAAATTTTTCAGTATCCCAAGCTTTAAAAATAACGGTTTGATTGAATAAGTATTTTTGGAGACATTTTGAGTTCATTGTATCAGAAGCTGAGTCGGCGAATAGGGTACTTTTTTGCCGACCTTGGACTGCTTGAGCTGGCGCTAACGCACCGTAGTTTTGGTGGGAAAAATAATGAGCGCCTTGAGTTTTTGGGTGACTCGATTCTTAACTACGTGATTGCGGAAGATCTTTTTCATCGTTTCCCGAAAGCCAAAGAAGGCGAATTAAGTCGTTTGCGTGCTTCGTTAGTTAAAGGCGATACCTTGGCAGAACTAGCAAGGGAGTTTGAGTTAGGCGACTATCTTAAACTAGGTGCTGGGGAGCTGAAGAGTGGTGGTTTTAGACGCGACTCAATTTTAGCAGATACCGTAGAAGGGATTATTGGCGCTATGTATCTAGATGCCGGTATGGATGTTTGCCGCCAGCATATCTTAGAATGGTACAAAGAGCGTTTGGATGCGACATCACTAAAAATTGTTACTAAAGACGCTAAAACTCGACTACAAGAATATTTGCAAGCCCGTAAGCATGCGCTGCCTCAATATGATGTGGTTAATATTGTAGGTGACCCTCATGACCAGACTTTTCATGTTCATTGTCATATTGAACTTTGTGAAGAGTTCATTGAAGGTAAGGGTAATAGCCGCCGAATTGCAGAGCAAAATGCCGCTGCGAAAGCATTGAAAAAATTGGAAAAGAAAGATGTCTGAAGTTGAAGTTACGCACTGTGGTTATATTGCCATTGTTGGCCGCCCAAATGTGGGTAAGTCGACTTTGCTTAATCACATCTTGGGTCAAAAGTTATCTATTACTTCACGTAAACCACAGACAACACGTGACCAAATTCTCGGTGTAAAAACCGAAGGTCACGTTCAGGCTATTTATGTTGATACACCTGGTTTGCATTTAGGTGAAACAAAAGCCATTAACCGTATTATGAATAAAACGGCCGCTGCGGCATTGAAAGATGTGGATGTGGTGTTGTTTGTTATTGATGCAGATCGATGGACTGAGGAAGATGAGTCTGTTCTTCAGAAGGTTAAGCATGCGCGCTGCCCAGTTATCTTGGTAGTGAACAAAGTGGATCAATTGGATCAGAAAGAAGATCTTTTACCGCGTTTGGCTAATTTATCTGATCGAATGAATTTTGCTCAGATCGTGCCTATTTCAGCGTTGCGTAATAACAACTTGGATCGTTTGGAGCGCTTGGTAGAAAGCTATATTCCAGAAGGTACGCAGTTTTATCCTGAAGATCAGATTACTAACCGTAGTTCACGTTTTTTGGCTGCGGAAATAGTGCGTGAGAAAATTACTCGTCAGCTTGGCCAAGAAGTGCCTTATGAAGTGGCTGTACAGATCGAGGAGTTTGTTTACGAAGAATCTGCTATTCATATTAGTGCGTTAATTTTGGTCGAGCGAAATGGTCAAAAACGCATTATTATCGGTGAACGTGGTGATAAAATTAAGCTTATCGGTAAAGAAGCTCGTATTGATATGGAGAATTTATTTCAGCATAAAGTGATGCTAAATCTTTGGATCAAAATACGGTCTGGTTGGTCTGATGATGAGCGTGCGCTAGCCAGTTTAGGCTATCAGGAAGAATAGTTCCGATGCGCGTTTCTGCGTATGTGATTCATACTCGCCCTTTTCAGGACAGTAAAATCCTGCTTGATATGTTAACTCTTGAGCAGGGTTTGATTAGGGGAGTATGGCGATTACCAAAAAAAGAGGCTCGGGTGATACCTGGGCCTTTTTTATGTTACGAAATGGAGTTCGCTGGCCGTAGTGATTTAAAAACGGTAAAAAGTTTGGAGTCGATAAAGTCCGCGTCTTCTTTGGAAGGCTTGCCTTTATATGCGGCGCTCTATGTGCATGAGCTGCTCGAAAAGCTTTTACCGATTAATCTTCCATTGCCTGATGTTTTTGAATTGTATAAGTGGCTAATTGAAAGCTTGCACTCAGGTGCTCCGATTGCGCCTTTGTTAAGGCGTTTTGAGGTCGGGCTCTTCTCCGAGTTAGGTGTGGGCATTAATATGATATCAACGGGGCGTGGCGAGGTGCTTGAGGCACGTCAGCTTTATCAATTTCACTATAAGTTTGGTCTACGGCCCTATTATGGTGAAATACCGAAACAGATGCCTATGCTATTTGTCGAAGGTCAGGTTGCGCTTAATTACCATGCAGGCAAGTGGATGGATAAGCAGGTTTTAAGTCTTGCTAAAGAGTTGCATCGTAATTGGTTGGATAGTTTGTTAAATGGCAAGCCAGTTGTCTCTAGGCGTTTGTTACCAAAACAACCTTTTCAAGGAGAACGACATTTAGGTGTGCCTATTTTTCGTGCTCTATGATGATTGATTCTATGAAAGAGGTGAATGTTTGATTATTGGTGTTGGAACAGACTTGGTTGAAATAGCTCGTATTGCTCAGTCAATTGAGCGTTTGGGAGAGCGATTCATCGATAGAATATTAACCGTCGATGAGAAGCAACGTTGGTCGCAAATTAGCAATCTAGATAAGGCGAATGCCTATGTTGCAAAGCGTTTTGCTGCAAAAGAAGCGGCAGTTAAGGCGTTGGGCACTGGCATTGGTTCTGGTGTTAGTTTTCAACATTTTAATGTTAGTAACTTGCCTTCTGGCCAGCCAGTACTTGTGGTCGATGACAGCATAATTGCTCGCTACGACTTTCCTGTATCGTGGCATCTAAGTTTGACCGATGAAAAAGCCTACGCTCAGGCTTTTGTCGTTCTTGAGTCTAAATAGTTGAAACTAAATAGTTGAGTTCAAAGACTGAGGCCAAGGAATTAGTTGTCTGTGACTTAATAGGTCGTCTATTGCTTCAATAAAATCTTCTGCCACGCCGTCTGCGTCTTCTAATCCTAATTCCTTTAGGTGTGTTTCTAGAAATCCTGCGTGGCGTGCAATATTGATTGTTCCTGTGTATTTAGACGCGCCGTGTATTCTGTGTACTACTTCTATGAGTTTTGCTGTGTCTTGGTTTTCAAGATGATGCTTAATAAGCTTTTTCTCTGCGTCTAGAGAGTCGGCTAGCATGTCAAACATTTCCTTCGCAATGTCTTCTTTACCATCAACAATTTCCAGAGCTTTTTCTAAGTCGAAAATACCGATCAGCTTAGCATCGACTTGATCCTGAAAGGTTTCCGTATTGGAACGCCAAGTGTCTATGGTGTTAAGTAGTAGTTCCTCGTTAATCGGCTTAGTAAGGTATGCATTCATGCCACTTGCAAGTATCTGTTGCTGTTCTGAACCTAGTGCGTGAGCGGTTAGGGCAATAATAGGCGTGTTTTTATACTGCTCTATTTCCCTAAGTCGTTGTGTGGTTTCCATGCCGTCCATTTCTGGCATTTGGATGTCCATAAAAATTTGATCAAACTTCTCTCGCATCGCCATATCAATGGCTTGTTGCCCACTGTAAGCCAAAGATACTTCTATACCAATTGGGGTTAGCCAGTGTTTGAGTAGTTGTAAATTGATCGGTGAGTCATCTACCGCTAGGATTTTAAGATGGCTAATTTTTTCGTGTAGCGCATTGGTTGTGGGCTCTGTAGAGGAAGTGCAGTTGCTATTGAGGTGTTGCAATGCATTGTATAGTCGATCATGGCTGATAGGTTTAAGTAAAATATCACTGCATAGCGCTTTTAATTCTGGGTAATGTGCTATTTGGCCAGGCGGTTGAATCATTAAAATACAGGGAATGGAAAACTGCTGTGCCGCGTAAGTAATCAGTTCGCGTGCTTCTGCAACACTTTGATCGTCAGGCATAACACTTAATAGAATGGCGTCAATGGTATTGTGTTGTTTATTTAGCAAAGAGACCATTTGTTCTAAGTCAGAGCAAGTTGTGCAACTGACTCCAATACTTTGTAAGTAACTGTTTAGATAGCTTTTATAGGTTGCGCTAGGTTCGAGTAAAACCACATGGCGATTTAGTGCGCTTTTGTCATTGCTTAGCTTTGGTGAGGCTTTAAGGCTAATGGTAAAGCGGAAGGTCGAGCCAATACTTGGATCGCTGCTAACTTCAATTTTACCATTCATTTGCTCGACCAGCTTTTTGGTAATAACCAGCCCAAGTCCAGTGCCACCGAACTGTCTAGTGGTGCTGGTATCTACTTGTGAAAAAGGCTTAAACAAACGGTTTATTTTGTGCTCTGCTATGCCTATTCCAGTGTCTATAATCTGGAAAGATAATGTTATTTCCTTTGGGCTTTGCGAAGCGATGGATACCTTAGTGCGCACCGATCCTTGATGGGTAAACTTAATGGCGTTGCCTATCAGGTTTGTTAAAATTTGACGTACTCGAGTGCTGTCTCCGACAAACCATTCAGGCACGTCTTGGCTGACCTCTGGTACTAGATCGATTTGTTTTTCTTTCGTGAGTAAGTTAATACTAAGTATCTGATAAACATCATCTAATAGTGCTTTTAGGTTGAAGTGGTTACTCTCAAGGTTTAATTTTCCAGCTTCAATTTTTGAAAAATCTAATATATCGCCAATGATCGCGAGTAGGCTGTTGGTTGATTGTTCAATGGTGTCTACATAAAGTCGTTGTTGCGTATCTGTAATATCTTTTTGCAAAGTTTTGGTATAACCCAAAATAGCGTTCAGAGGAGTTCGGACTTCGTGGCTAATATTGGCTAAGAACTGTGATTTTAAACGATTTGACTCCATCGCCTCGCGGTTTGCTATGTGTAGTTGCGCGCTTTTTTCTTCCATACTATCCATGCTGCGGCGAATGTCTTCGGTTGATTGCTCAATACCTGCAATCAGTTCCTCATTGTGGTGCTCTAACCTTTCCGCCAGATCAAGTAAGTCTTTTTGGAGTGAATCGTACTCAGGTGGCAATTTCATTAGTTTTGCGCTAGAAAACTGACCTTTAACCAATTTACTTAACGCAGAGGAGAGTCTATTTATTGGTAGCGTTAATGTTTTTGATAGGCGAAAGGCTCCTAAAATAATCACAATATTGAAGATTAGTAGAATAAAAATGACTAGGCTGGCGTATTGGTATTTTTCTATTTGGATAGCGGATTTGTTAGTCTCAATTTTTACCCAGCCGATTAGGCTACGTTGATCTATAGAGTTGAATAAATCTGCTTGTGTATTAAAGGCACCATCGAGGGAGTTGTTGGTATAGTGAATGGCGCTAATAGATTCTAGATGATTGTCATATTCTTTTATGCTGATGTCTTCGGGAAAGCTTGTGTCACTTTGTTCCGGTGCTTTGCCAAGTTCTGCAATGAGTTTCTGTTCACTGTTAAAGAGTTGAACACTGCTTATATCTTGATTGTTTAGTGCATTTTGTAATATCCGATACATCATATTTTGATCGGAAAAAACAATGGCATACTCGCTAGTTGTGGCGACTTGTTCCGTGATATGTAATGTGCGTTCGTAGAGGTTGCGATTCAGGTCATTAAAACGGGTAGATAAAAGAAAAGTTCCGGCCAGCAATGACACGACAAAAACAGGTGCGAATAATGCCCAAAAAAGTTTATTACTTAGGGTGAGGGGGGGGAGGTTTGCGAAAGGTGATTTCTTCATGCTAAGGGTCTGGTTGGTGAGTTAATAGCAGGATAAGTTGCCTTTGTCTTTACGATCATTGCATTCTCTTTCATAGTTGTCGCATATCTGCTGTTCGTTGCTAGAAGGATTGCGAATGTAAGCACACTCGCGCCATTTCTTTCGGAGCTCTGCATTGTTTAGCTCACTTAGATCTTTTGTGGACTTGTTACAGCTACTTATCATTAGTGATAAAAAAAGTACGGTGGAAATACGTGCTATGAGCATATCTTTTGCCCTAGAATGCGAATTCGAAACTAAGTTTATAACGCTTTCTTATTGTACTGTTTAGTATAAGTGTTCTTAAATAGACTAAATGCGTTAAGTTTCATTCCCTAAGTCATCAATGTCAATGAAGTTTTTTATGATCCAATACCCTAGTATCGAGTCCTTAATTGGGCAAACCCCCTTGGTTCGCTTACAGCGTATCAACCCTAATCCAAGCAATACTGTTTTATTAAAACTAGAAGGACAAAATCCCGCTGGTTCAGTAAAAGATCGTCCTGCTTTAAATATGATACTTCAAGCAGAGCAACGGGGAGATATAAAACCGGGCGATAGTTTGATTGAGGCGACCAGTGGTAATACAGGGATTGCACTCGCCATGGTTGCGGCGATTAAAGGTTATAAAATGCACTTGATCATGCCAGATAATATGAGTCAGGAGCGTAAGTCAGCCATGACAGCATATGGCGCTATATTGCATTTAGTGACAAAAGAAGAAGGTATGGAAAAGGCTCGAGATCTTGCGCAAGAGATGCAAGATCAAGGTGTTGGTATTGTCTTGAATCAGTTTGCTAACCAAGACAACCCTAATGCTCATTACCTAACGACTGGGCCAGAAATTTGGCAGCAAACACAAGGTACGGTGACGCACTTTGTAAGCTCTATGGGAACCACAGGTACCATCATGGGGGTTTCGCATTATCTGAAAGAACAGAATCAAGACATTCAAATTGTCGGACTTCAACCTCAAGACGGTTCAAGTATTCCAGGGATTCGTCGTTGGCCAAAAGAGTATTTGCCATCTATTTTTGATGAAACTCGTGTAGACACCGTTATGGACGTGTCTCAAGAGGCGGCGGAAGTGACGATGCGTCGCTTGGCAAAAGAAGAGGGTATCTTTTGCGGTGTGTCTTCTGGAGGTTCCGTTGCTATGGCCTTAGAGTTGTCTAAACAGCTAAACAATGCAGTCATTGTGGCGATTGTTTGTGATCGTGGCGATAGGTATTTGTCTACCGGTGTTTTTGATAGCTAGGAGGTCGTTGCTTGCGCCATTGTGCAAAGATCTAATTATTAAGGCTCGCTTTCGCGTACTGTTCTGTATTCAGATGCGATAGAATGGTTGCGCATTTATCCTATTTATCCCAAAAAGAGAGTCGGGAACAAGAGAGCCACTTTTGAGAAGAAGAACACCCCAACGTAGAACAGCTAAACCACAGCCTATAGGTCCAGTGCAGTCCTTTAATGTGGATGGCTTGACGCATGAAGCAAAAGGCGTCGCCCGTTTGCAAGGTAAAGTGACCTTTATTGAAGGCGCTTTACCCGGTGAAACCGTCGAGGCGCAAGTTACCAAAGCGGGGCGTCGTTTTGATGAAGCCGTTTTGGTGAATATCATTGACCCCAGTGCTTATCGAGTCGATCCCTCTTGCCAACATTTTAATGTCTGCGGCGGCTGCAGTTTTCAGCATTTAGCAGATGAGCAACAACTCTCAGCAAAAGCTAATTGGTTACAAGGGCAATTGCGCAATGTGATCACAACCCAAGAGCTAGAGCTGCTTTCTGATAAATCAACAGGTTATCGTCGACGAGCTCGTATTGCTGTTAATCTAAAAAAATCACGGATTGCATTGGGCTTCCGTGGTAAAGCTTCAAGCGATATCGTATCGATTGATCAATGTGTTGTGCTTACCAGTAATTTGCAAAATACCTTTCTTTCACTCAAGCAAGCGCTGTCAGAAAATGATTTAGCGAGTGAACTTGGTCATGTGGAGCTGCTTGAAGACACCAAAGGTGTGTCTGTTTTGTTTCGATTAACCTCTTCAATTTCTGCAGAGCTAGAAAGTACGTGGGAAAAATGGGCTGAAAAGGCTCAGGTCACTTTATATTGGCAAGCACCAAAATCGAGCAAGGCCGAAGTTGCGCCTGAGAAAATGCGCTATTATGATCTTGGTGATCTAAGGTTGAAATATCACCCGCAAGACTTTATTCAAGTAAATGCCGCCATGAATCAAAAAATGGTGACACAAGCAATGGACTGGCTAAGTCCAAATAAGCACGATGTGATATTGGATTTGTTTTGCGGTGTGGGGAATTTTTCTTTACCGTTAGCGCAGCATGCACAAACGGTTATTGGCGTTGAAGTGCAAGAAACTATGGTTGAAGCTGCACGGGAAAACGCACGACTTAATGGCTTTGATAATTTGTCGTTTGTGGCAGCGGATTTGACTAAGCCTGTCAAAAATGAACTTTTTAAGCAGAACATTACCAAAGTATTGTTGGATCCACCTCGTGCTGGGGCGTTTGAATTTTTAGACAGCATAATAAAAATTGGACCGATGCAAATATTGTATGTTTCTTGCAATGCTTCTACTTTAGCAAGGGATGCCGAGTATTTAGTTGCAAAAGGATATCGTGTTTTACGTGTTGGTTTGATGGATATGTTTCCACAAACCTCCCATGTAGAAACGATGATGTTATTGCAGAAAAAGAAGTAAATTTAAGGGCAGATAGATGGTAACGGTAAGAAAAGATCACCCTGTATTAGAAGATGGTAGTGTTGATATTGACGCTTGGATGGGGCATTTTGCACATCTTATTGATGACAGTGCGCGAGTTCCTTTGCGTATGGCCTGTGAGTTGGCGCGTCAAGCTGAACTGCAGTGCGCTCGACCTTCTTACTGGGGCGCGCAAGCGAGTACTTTTCGTGCTGGGCTGGAAATGGTGGAAATCCTTTCTGGTTTTCGAGCAGACCAAGATTCATTAGTCGCTGCCGCCTTATATCGTGTTGTGAGAGAAGATCAACTCCCCATTTCCCGTGTGACCGACATGTTTGGTCGTAAAGTCTCTTCGATTGTCGAAGGGGTGATGAAAATGGGGGAAGTTTCGAAAAATTTGACGGCAGACTCTGCGGCTGAGGTGTTGGGTAGCAGTGAGAACCAGCTAGAATCATTGCGCAAAATGTTGGTCTCTATCATTGATGATGTGCGTGTCGTACTGATTAAACTCGCCGAGCGTGCTTGCGCGATTAAAGAAGCCAAGCATCAGAATGAAGAGCGTCGCGTTGCCGTTGCGCTTGAGGTTCAGAGTGTTTACGCGCCGTTGGCTCATCGCTTGGGGATCGGCCATATCAAATGGGAATTGGAAGATCTCTCTTTCCGCTATCTTTACCCTTCCGATTACAAGCGCATCGCCACTTGGTTAGACGAAAAACGTCTTGATCGCCAGCAGTTTATTGATGATGTTATTAAGCTATTAGATGATCGTTTAAAAGGCATTAATATTCACGCTGATCTCATGGGGCGGGCAAAACACATCTATAGTATTTGGCGCAAAATGAAGCGCAAAAATATTGGCTTTGATGAAGTTTATGATGTTCGAGCTGTGCGCATTTTAGTAGACGAACCAATGGAATGTTATGGGGTTCTCGGTGTCGTTCACAATCTGTGGCGTCCAATACCGCAGGAATTTGATGATTACATAAGTAACCCAAAATCGAATGGCTATCAGTCATTGCATACGGCGGTTGTTGGTCCCCAAGGCCGTGCTTTAGAGATTCAGATTCGAACCCATAAAATGCATGAAGATGCAGAACTTGGGGTTTGTGCTCACTGGAAATACAAAGGTACGGATCTAAGCTCCAATAGCAGCAGCTACGAAGAAAAACTTCAGTGGCTAAGAACTATTTTAGACTTCCACGAAGTGCAAGGTGATTTGGAGTCTTTGTCTGAACAGGTACGAAGTGACATCGAGCAAGATCGTATCTATGTTTTTACACCTGATGGGCACGTGGTTGACTTGCCTATTAATGCCACAGCGGTGGATTTTGCGTATCGAGTTCACACTGAAATTGGCCATCGCTGTCGTGGTGCCAAGGTAAACGGCAAAATCATTTCCTTGGTCACTCACTTAAAAACCGGCGACAAAGTTGAAATTCTCACCACTAAAGAGGGTGGTCCTAGCCGTGATTGGCTGCATCCGACATTAGGTTATGTACAAACTAACCGTGCTAGAGCCAAGATTCAGAACTGGTTTAGAAAAGAAGATCGAGATAAAAATCTGGATGCTGGTAAGCACTTATTAGACAAGCAATTGAAACGCCTTGGTCTTGAAGACAATCGTATCGATTTGCAGGCTATTTCTTCTCGCTTTAACTTTTCTTATGCTGAAGAAGTATACGTAGCGCTTGGTGCTGGAGACATTCAGTTATCTAAAGTGTTGCGTGTCATTGATGACTTCTACAACCTAAATGGCGAGACTGCCACACCACGCCCAATTCGTTTGAAAAAGAGTCGTCATAAATCTTCAGATAACGATATTCATATCTTGGGTGTCGGCAAATTATTAACGCAGATGGCTAAATGCTGTACGCCTATTCCTGGCGATGACATCGTTGGCTTTATCACTCAGGGTCGTGGCGTGTCTGTGCACAGGCAAGATTGTATTAATATCGTTCAGTTGGGCTTAGAAGAGCCTGAGCGTATTATTGATGTGAGCTGGGGTGAAGAGCTTGATAATCAATATCCTGTCAATATACAGGTGGAAGCTTATGATCGTACCGGCTTGCTGAATGACATCACTAGTTTGTTGGCGAATGAAAAAGTAAACCTGCTGTCGATGAACACCTTGTCTGCAAAAGAAAACCACACGGCAAGTATTCGCTTCACCATTGAAGTGGGTGAATTGAGCGTGCTAAGTAAGTTGCTGCACCGTATTAATCAGTTACCTAATGTGTTGAATGTGTTCAGAGAGAGAGACTTTTGAGCAGCAAGGTTGAACAGCTACAGTATTTGATGAGCTGCCTCAGGGATGAGGCGTTTGGTTGTACTTGGGATAAAAAGCAGACTTATAAAAGCATTGCACCTTATACCTTAGAAGAAGCTTATGAGGTGTTGGATGCCATTGAGCGTGAAGATTTCGATCATTTAAAAGAAGAGCTAGGTGATTTACTTTTCCAAGTGATTTTTTATGCGCAAATGGCCGAAGAAGAGCAACGCTTTACGTTTGATGATATTGCAGCAGGTATTGTTGAGAAAATGCTGCGACGCCATCCGCATGTTTTTCCAGAAGGTGATATCACTCGTTTTGGCGAACCAACAATGCTAAGTGAAGAGCAAATAGCACAACAGTGGCAGCAGATTAAAGCGCAAGAAAAAGGAAAAAAACCAGACGGTAGTAGCTTGTTAGATGAAGTGCCTGCTTCTATGCCAGCGTTAATGCAGGCGGTGAAAATTCAGCAAAAAGTCGCTAAAGTTGGTTTTGATTGGCCTGATGTGGCGCCAGTTTTTGACAAGATTAGAGAAGAATTGGATGAGCTCGAAGAGGCAATGAAGGAGCAAAATCGCCTTCATGTCGAAGAAGAAATGGGAGACGTTTTGTTTGCGGTCAGTAACTTGGCTCGTCATTTAAACGTTTCGCCTGATGTAGCATTGAATAAAACAAATATAAAATTCCGTCGTCGCTTTGGTAGAATCGAAGCTCTTGTGTCGGCACAAAATAAAACACTAACAGATTGTTCTTTAGAAGAGTTAGATCGTTATTGGGATCAAACCAAGCGTGAAGGCCTATAAGCTGGAAATCTGTGTGATGGATAATAAGGCGCTTTTAAAGAGCGTCATTGGCAACATTAGGAGGGTGAAGTGAGTGATAGTCAGGCGTCATTACGCGAAAATGTCAGGTTGCTAGGAGATTGCCTTGGCGAAAGCATGAGTAATCATTTGGGGGAAGGCTTTCTAGAAAAAGTGGAAAATATCCGCTTACTTTCTAAAGATGGACGTCAATCTGGCGATTCAGCTGCTCTTATTAAAGCCTTGGAGGCATTAGAAGATAAAGAGATTGTGCCCGTTGCTCGTGCATTTAATCAGTTCTTGAACTTATCTAATATTGCAGAACAATACCACCGAGTGCATCGCCGCCGTACTAATGAGAGTTTGGGTGTATACCACAACCCAGTGGGAGACTTGTTAACTCGTCTTTCCAAACAAAATTTTACTGCTGAACAAATGCTTGCATCATTGCAATCGCAATCTATTGAACTTGTTTTGACGGCGCATCCAACAGAAGTGGTACGCCGCTCGCTGATTCGAAAATATGACAATATTTCCAGTGAATTAGAAGCTCTCGACAAAGATAATATTCTTCCGTTAGAAGAAACAAAGCACATTCGTCGCCTGAAAGAAATTATTACTCAGGCTTGGCATACAGACGAAATTCGTGAAGAACGACCAACACCTGTTGATGAGGCGAAATGGGGTTTTGCGGTTATTGAGCAATCCTTGTGGCAAGCTGTGCCTCGCTTTTTTCGTCAACTTGATGAGCAGTTTAGCCAGTTTTCCAAAGAAGACCGTTTACCTCTTGATTTAGCGCCTATTCGCTTTGCAACTTGGATGGGCGGTGACCGCGATGGTAATCCGAATGTGACTCATAAAGTAACCAAAGAAGTGACTTTATTGGCTCGTTGGATGGCAGCGGATCTCTATATAAAAGATTTAAATGTATTGCGTTCAGAGTTTTCTATGACGCAGTGCAATGATGCTTTGCGTGCTCGTGTTGGTGACAGTGCACAGCCTTATCGTGAAGTATTACGTCATCTAGAAAATAAAATGCTAGCCACCAAAAATTGGGCGAAAGCGTGTTTAGATGGCAAGCCAACATCTGATGAGGATATTTTTCTTGATATTCAAGAGCTCACTGATGATCTAATTTTGTGTTATCAATCTCTATTAGATTGCGGTATGAAGGTGATTGCTAATGGATCATTGCTTGATCTTATTCGCTGTGCAGCAACCTTTGGTGCGACCTTAGTTCGCCTTGATGTTCGCCAAGATGCTTCCCGTCATATTGATGCGTTATCTGCGATTACTCGCTTCTATGGTCTTGGTGATTATGCTGAGTGGGACGAAGCGTCTCGTCAGGCTTTCCTACTGACCGAATTGAATTCAAAACGTCCGCTTTTACCAATGGAATGGACACCAACCGCCGAAGTCAAAGAAGTACTCGATACTTTTACAATGATTTCAAAAGGCCAGCAAAACTCCTTTGGCTCTTACGTCATTTCTATGGCCAGTGCGCCATCCGATGTGTTGGCGGTTGCTTTGATGCTGAAAGAGTCCGGTGTGAGTTTTCCAATGCGCATCGTGCCTTTATTTGAAACTCTTGCCGATTTGGATAACGCTGAGCCTATTATTGAGCAGTTATTTTCTTTGCCTTGGTATAAAGCTTATATCGATGGTCGTCAGGAAGTCATGATTGGCTATTCAGATTCGGCCAAGGACGCTGGCCAGATTGCTGCGACGTGGGGACAATATCGAGCGCAAGAAGCACTTACTCGACTATGTAAAAAACATGGTATTCACCTGACCTTGTTCCATGGGCGCGGCGGTACCGTAGGTCGCGGTGGCGGCCCTGCTCACGTGGCAATTCTGTCTCAACCACCTGGTTCTGTGAATGGTGCGATTCGGGTTACTGAACAAGGTGAAATGATTCGCTTTAAATTTGGTATTCCTGATATCGCGGTTCGATCTTTGGAGCTTTACTGCTCGGCAGTGATGGAAGCATCTTTGATTCCTGCTGAGGCGCCTAAAGAAGAATGGCGTGCCATTATGGATGAAATGGCCGAAGTAGGAATGAATCAGTATCGTTCTATTATTCGTGGTCATGACGACTTTGTGCCTTACTTTAGAGCAACCACACCAGAGCAAGAGCTAGCTAAGTTACCTTTAGGTTCTCGCCCAGCGCGTCGTCGTTCCGATGGCGGTGTGGAGAGTTTACGAGCGATTCCTTGGATATTTGCGTGGATGCAAATTCGTCTTATGTTGCCTGCTTGGTTGGGTGCTGAAAGTGCATTACAGCAAGGTGTAGACTCTGGTAATTTGGAAAAATTACGTGAGATGCATAAAAAATGGCCTTTTTTTGGCGCTTATCTAGACATGTTGGACATGGTATTGGCAAAAGCAGAACCCGAAATTGCTGAGTACTATGAAAAACGTCTGGTTGGTGAAGAATTGCAAGGTTTGGGGCGTTTATTGCGTGGTAAGCTCAAGCAAGTCAGTGAGCTTGTGAAGGTGCTTAAGAAGCAAGAGCGACTTATTGAAGACAATAAAACAATTCGTCAGTCTATCGATGTTCGTAATCCTTATATTGATCCATTGCACTATTTACAGGCGGAGCTTTTGTATCGCAGCCGAAAAGATGAAGACAATGCAGAGGTCAATAAAGCCTTAATGATTACCATGGCAGGTATTGCCAGTGGTATGCAAAATACGGGCTAATTGCAAATGTGGTTGATAAATGCTCAGTATGAGTAAGAAAATGATAAAAAAAGACACGTAAATTTGCATATTGGATGGCTGCTTGGGTATGCTTGGCGGCCATTCAATTTTTTATTATGCAATTGGTTTGTCTGTTCGCCTTGCTGCCGTGCTTATTGCACGTTGATGATGCACCGTGTCAGCCAGCCTTGCTATTCAGTTAACGCTGTCTTTTGGAGACTTTTTATGCGAGTAATATTATTAGGTGCGCCGGGCGCTGGTAAGGGCACTCAAGCTCAATTTATTACGGAAGAGTTTGGCATCCCACAGATTTCTACAGGAGATATGTTGCGCGCAGCTGTAAAAGCTGGAAGCGAAATGGGTCTAAAAGCCAAAGCGGTAATGGATGCTGGCCAACTTGTTTCTGATGACATTATTATTGGTTTGGTAAAAGAGCGTTTGACCCAAGACGATTGTGCTAAAGGCGCTTTGTTTGATGGTTTTCCTCGTACTATTCCTCAGGCAGACGCTTTGAAAGACGCGGGCGTTAAAATTGATTACGTTGTTGAAATCGATGTGGCTGATGAGGAAATTGTTAAACGTATGAGTGGGCGTCGCGTTCATGAAGCGTCAGGTCGTACTTATCATCTTGTTTATAATCCACCTAAAGTAGAAGGCAAAGACGATGTAACAGGGGATGACCTTGTGCAGCGAGCTGATGATACGGAAGAGACTGTTCGTTTACGCTTGGGGGTTTATCATGATCAAACAGCGCCGCTAATTGGCTATTACCAAGATTGGCTAAAAGCAGACAGTGCAACAGCACCTAAGTTTGTAAAGGTCAACGGCATTGGTGATTTGAATGAGATCAAGCAAAGTCTATTGGCATCCTTAAAGGCTTAATCATTCAATGACGGTTATTTTAGCATTAGATACATCAACGCCAGCTTGTTCGGTGGCGTTGAACATTGATGGCGTGGTGTTGGAAGACTTCCGTATGGCTCCGCGTCTTCATAATGATTTGATTTTGCCAATGGTAGATCAGATTCTTGGGCAAGCGGGACTAACTCTGACCGATCTTGATGCCATCGCTTTTGGGCGTGGTCCAGGATCATTTACAGGGCTCAGGATAAGCGCAGGGGTTGTGCAAGGGCTCGCCTTTGGTGCAGATTTGCCGGTTATCCCTGTTTCGACACTTGCTGCCTTGTCACTAGAAGGCTTTCAAAAAACGGGTAAAAATAATTGGCTCGCTGCTCTAGATGCTCGTATGGGTGAGATTTACATGGGCGGCTATAGTGTCAATAAAGTGGAAGGGCGCTACCAAATAGATTCATTGATCGATGAATGTGTTGTGAAGCCTGCTGCTTTATCTATGTTTTCAACCAGCTTTGATGGTGTTGGTTCTGGCTGGTGTTATGAAGATGTTTTAACGTCTTTGCTCCCGACACACCCTACTCATATTTTAACTGAATTAGCGCCTCGCGCGGCATGTATTGCAGAATTGGGATTGTTGCAATTCCAACGAGGTGAAGTGGTATCTTCTTATGATGCTATTCCAACCTATTTAAGAGATGAAATTAGCTGGGAAAAGCAGGCTCCGCGTATAGGGAAGCGTTAAATATATGTTGTGGTATCACATTGTCTTTTTGGCGGTTATTCAGGGATTAACTGAGTTTCTGCCTATCTCAAGTTCTGCTCATCTAATACTCCCAGCACAGCTGCTTAATTGGCCTGATCAAGGTTTAGCATTTGATGTGGCTGTTCATGTGGGGACATTAATGGCCATTGTTGGTTATTTTAGAAAAGACATCGTGCAAATTATTGTTGCTTGGTGTGTTTCTATTCGAGATAAGCGCTCTACACAGGATAGTCGTTTGGCTTGGTGGATTTGTCTTGCCACCTTGCCAGCTTGTATCGCAGGCCTTCTATTTGATGACTTTATTAGTACGAACTTGCGTTCTTTAGAAGTGATTGCTTATACCACCATTGGTTTTGGTGTTTTACTTTGGTTGTCAGACCGCTATGGTGCTTCTCATAAAGCTGAGCAAGACTTTGGTTTGAAAAGTGTGCTGTATATTGGCTTTGCTCAGGCGCTTGCTTTAATTCCTGGAACCTCTCGCTCTGGTATTACTATGACGGCGGCACGCTTTCTCGGTTTTAGTCGTGAATGTGCGGCTAGATTTTCGTTTCTTTTGTCTATCCCTCTTATTTTAGCTGCTGGTGGTTTAAAGTCGATTGAACTTGTATCTTCAGATATTGCAGTGGATTGGTGGAGTATTTTGATGGGAGTTATTCTTTCAGCAATCAGTGCTTATCTCTGTATTTATCTATTTTTGAAGTGGCTTAATAGGATTGGCTTTTTTCCTTTTTTTGTCTATAGATTAATTTTAGGCTCCGTTCTCTTGATGATTGTTTATGTTTAAGTCGTTGAAGAGATTTATTCCATATTGAGTGTCTTGCTGTATTAGAGGTGTTCGTTTTTTTAGTTAAGATAAAAGCTTCTAATTTCTGAGGGGCTTTTTTCTATTTTACTATTGGATAATCTTGTCAGTGTGGTTTAACAGAAAGTGGACATACAGGCTTGCTTGTTGATTCTTGTTTTATAGTATTTTGGGGAGAGGCTTTTGCTTAATTCTATCGCAGTAGCAACAACAGATAAGTTTCTGGAGTCGGAGTCTCGCTCATTGGCTAAGTCGTTAAGTCTTGATTTTATGCTGCTGCATGAGCCTCTCAAGTTTGTCACTAAATATGATTATCTTTTATTGAAAACACCGGATGGAATTGCGGTAGCTAAAACTGGAAAAGGCGCGCCGAAGCCCGTTTATGTAGACTTTACCTCTGGGGCTGTTGATCATAGAAGGCGATTTGGTGGTGGAAAAGGGCAGGATATTGCGAAAGCAGTAGGGCTGAACAAGCGCGCTAATGTGTCTATACTTGATGCGACAGCAGGCTTAGGGCGTGATGCTTTTGTATTAGCATGCTTGGGATGCTCTGTTTCTCTTTGTGAACGCGTAGGCTTTGTTAGGGCGATGCTGGAAGATGGCTTGTACAGGGCCTCTTTTCATCATGAGGTGGCTACGATTGTTTCTAAGATGTCTTTGCTTGATACAGATATAGCCGGTATAGATAGCGGTGAGAAGTTTGATGTGGTGTATTTGGATCCAATGTATCCGCATACGGATAAATCCTCAGCAGCAGCTAAAAAAGAAATGGCTTTTTTTAGAGATTTGGTTGGTAAGGACTTAGATGCTGATAGCTTGTTGTCTTACGCATTGCGCTTAGCTGAATATAGAGTAGTTGTGAAACGCCCTAAAGGCGCTCCGTTTTTAGACAGTGTCGAACCAACTTATCAATTGGAAGGGAAGTCAGGTCGATTTGATATCTATGTTTTAAAATCGCTCGACACGCTTTCTGCTTAATTCATTAGTTATTAATAATGTGGTGGTCGATCACCATCATGAATAGGCTGTTGTTGGCGATAGGACTCTAGCTGATTGCCTAATAGAACCAGTTTTTCTCTCATCAATAGCATGTCTTTTTGCTGGCTGATAAGCGCCTGATTTAAACTATCAATCGTGTCTTCTTGAAATTGTAGTTTGAATTCTAATTCGTCGATGCGTTGATTGATTTGTGAGGTGTTCATAGATACCTTCTGTGTGTTAACCTTACTAGGCTAAATTCGTATTTAATGAGCGATTCTATACAAAAACATGACGCAAGTATTGGTCATTTTAAGTGTAAGAGTGGCGTGAAAATTGCTCTCATAAAGAAGTTGAGTATTTTACTACTATCTTCTTTAGCTTCACATGGTGATTTCGGAAAGAGTTTAGTAAAAATATTCATTTATTCACGTTTGTACTAACACAGAGTCTATTTTTTTAGAAATGGCTTTGCTTCACAATAATATTTAATTTAATAAGAGATATACTGTTATGAATGATCATCAGGATAATGTTTCGCGTAATAAAGGGTCTTCTGTTGGTTCCGGTTTGTTTTCGTTGCGCACATTTATAGTTAGCCTTGTTATTGCTTTGATCGTGCCTCTGCTTTTGGCTGGGGTATTAAAAGAAGAAATGGGCACAAATTTCCTAGTATATTTTGGCTTTGTTCTAGTATCTGTTTATGTCGGTGCTATGGTCAGCCAGGCTAGTTCTGCCGGTTATGATTCTGAGTCTGAAGAAGATGAAGATGATGACCGTGAGCAAGGAACGGTTAAGTGGTTCAACTCTTCAAAAGGTTTTGGTTTTTTAACTATGGAAAATGGTGATGATGTGTTTGTTCATTATCGTGCAATCCGTGGACGTGGTCGCCGTTTCTTGGTTGAAGGTCAGTTGGTTCGCTTTTATGTCACTGAAGGTGAGAAAGGCAAACAAGCTGAAAATGTATCTATAATCCGCGGTTAATTTTTCATTAGACTTAAGAGGTATTTATGGCAACGGTAACATTAAAAGGTAACCCTTTTGAAACTGTGGGTTCTCTTCCTGTTGTGGGGGCTGTAGCTCCTGCGTTCGAGCTTGTTAAAACGGATTTGTCTGTCGCTACATTGGCAGATTATCAAGGTGCTAAACTGGTATTAAATATTTTTCCATCAGTTGATACACCTACTTGTGCTACATCGGTTCGTAAGTTCAATGAGTCTGCGGCTTCTTTGAAAGGTGTTAACGTACTTTGTGTGTCTGCTGACTTACCTTTTGCTGCTGCGCGTTTTTGTGGTGCAGAAGGCATCGATAATGTTGATACTGGCTCTACTTTCCGTTCAACATTTGGTAAAGATTACGGTCTTGCTTTTGCAACTGGCCCTCTTGCTGGTCTTTTGTCTCGTGCAGTTGTAGTGCTAGATGAAAAAGGTTCTGTGATTTATACAGAGCAGGTTGCTGAAACGGCAGATGAGCCTAATTATGAAGCGGCTTTGGCTGTACTGGCATAATTTTATCATCATAAAAAAGCCGCTTCTAAGTCGATTAGAAGCGGCTTTTTTTGTCTTTACACAAAGTGCAGGGCGTTAGTTTAGTCTTTTTGTACTGGGATAGTGTTTGTGGTTCTTTCAACACTATTATCTTTGTTTAAATAGACTAATTTAGGTTTGAACTCATTGGCTTCAGCTTCGTTCATTTGTCCGTAAGCGGCAATGATTACGCGATCACCAACCTGTACTTTTCTTGCTGCTGCGCCATTCATAGAGATGGTGCCTGATCCTGATTCAGCCAAAATAACATAGGTGTGAAAGCGTTCACCGTTGTCTACGTTATAAATATCGATTTGTTCAAATTCTCTAAATCCAGCGAGTTCCACAAGGTCTTTGTCTATGGCGCAAGATCCGTCATACCAAAGCTCAGCTTGGGTGACGCTTGCCATATGGAGTTTTCCTTTAAGAAGTGTAATTTGCATGTATAAAGTCTCTATAAGTGTTTCTGTGGAGCATGTTTGCTTTTTTGCGTGTCTATTATTTGCCGTATTAATTCCAAATAAATGGGCCTTCTTCGTGGCTATTTATGCGCCACCATTGGTCTGGATCTTGGTTGCCTTCTTCTTCCCATCCTTGAAAGTTGCAACGTACTTCGCAGTTTAGGGATTCGAATGCCTGTTTGGCGCAAGCTATATCATCATCCCAAGGGGTTTTGTCTGAGTCGAACCAGATAGAGGTAAAGCGCTTTCCTGCTGCTTGTTCTAAAATGGTTACCTCAATTTCGTTATCATTTGATGTTATGGTGACTTTAGAGCAGAGTGGTGATGGGCTGCTTTTTTTAACCAGAGTGAATGCGCTCTCTAGCCAAGAAATGATCTTTTCTGTCGGGCAGGACAATACATATATTTCAATGTCAGCTTGCATCGTTCTAATCCTTCTTTTTAACCAGAGTGAATGCGCTCTCTAGCCAAGAAATGATCTTTTCTGTCGGGCAGGACAATACATATATTTCAATGTCAGCTTGCATCGTTCTAATCCTTCTTTTTAATCATGTGGTAAATTCTGAGAACGCTCATTGATAAATAGCCAACGAGAGTCCATAGCACGCCGCAACCCGCAAGTATCAGTCCAAATAGCGCCATAATCTCTTGGGCAAGAGACTCGACAACAACACGATCCGCCACCATAAGCATAAGAACGCCAAAAACGAAAATTAATCCGCCTTGGATCATCTTAATAAGGGCAACTCTGGGGTTGTTGCCCAATTTCATTGCTAGTTTATGTATGGCGTTTCTCATTTGGATACTTATTTATGTTCTCTCGGGTTATTTTGCTTCGGGCTATTTTTTAGTAAAGAGATTCTCAAGTATACGGGTGTAAATTTCTGAAAGCTGGTTTAGGCTTTCGGCTTCGACGCACTCATTTATTTGATGGATGGTTGCGTTGATAGGACCAAGCTCCACGACTTGAGTACCCATTTTGGCAATAAATCGACCATCTGAAGTGCCGCCTGAGGTGGATAATTCAGGGGTGATATTAACCGTTGTTTGTACAGCGTCAACAATCGCATCAACTAATTCGCCTGGGCGAGTTAAAAAGGGGAGACCATTGTATGTCCACTCAATGTCGTAGCGTAATTTGTGTCTGTCTAAGATTTCAAGTACGCGAACTTTAATAGCATCAAAGTCTAGTTCGGAGGAAAAACGAAAATTAAACTGAGCGTTTAGTTTGCCGGGGACAACGTTAGTTGCACCTGTTCCAGAATGAATGTTTGATACTTGGAAGCTGGTTGGTGGAAAAAAGTCGTTACCATCATCCCAGTGTGCACTCGCCATTTCAGCAAGAGCTGGAGCTGCGAGGTGTATTGGGTTTTCAGCTAAGTGTGGGTAGGCGACATGGCCTTGTTTGCCGTAAACCGTTAAGTCGCCACTGAATGACCCACGGCGACCATTCTTGATAATATCGCCAAGCGTTTTAGTGCTTGAGGGTTCGCCAACAATGCACCAGTCTACTTTCTCATTTCGTTCCATAAGAGCATCCACCACACGAGTTGTGCCGTCTACAAAAGGGCCTTCCTCGTCGCTGGTGATCAAAAAAGAAATTTGCCCATCATGATCTGGATGCTTGGCTACAAAATCTTCAGCAGCAGTCACCATAGCTGCAAGGCTGCCTTTCATATCGGCAGCGCCGCGTCCGAATAACATGCCATCTATGATTGTTGGAGAGAATGGTGGTACTTTCCATTCCGTTTCTGGTCCTGTTGGTACGACATCTGTGTGTCCAGCAAAACAAAGGTTGGGTCCGGATGTTCCACGTTTTGCGTAGAAATTTTTTACTTCGCCGAAGGGCATGTATTCGATCTCAAAACCAATGTTTTTTAATCGCTCTATCATTAGATCCTGACAACCTGCGTCTTCAGGGGTGACTGACGGGCGAGAAATAAGATCTAGGGCAAGTTTTAGTGTAGGGGACAAGTCAGACATTCTTTACCTTTGTATTGGTTTTCGCTACCTTATGGAAGATTCTGTTACTATAACAGGAGATTCAAATAAAGGTGGGGTTATGAAGTTAGGTGTCGTTGTTTTTTTGGGTTTGATTTCTACTGGTTGTAGTCTTTTTGAGCCGCCTGTCATTCAGGAATCATATTTTGTCCCAGTGATCCGCTCGGATGTGTCATCTTCAGGTTATACGCCAACAGTGACACCTATGTCGTCGCCTCAGTCGAACAGAGAGAGGCCACGTATTTACACACCAGTCTTACGCTAAAGTAACTTTTGCGCGTAATCTTCTGCATTGAAGCCTAAATAAATGGATTCATTAACTATCACTAAAGGGCGCTTAATGATAGAGGGTTGAGCTATCATAGTTTGGATGGCGCTATTGTTGTCCATAGTGTTTTTTGTTTCTTCATCTAACTTGCGCCACGTGGTGCCGCGTTTATTGATGATGCTTTCCCAGCCTAGTTCTTCTACCCACGCTTTTGCGATGGCTTCGCCTACACCTTCTTTTTTATAATCATGAAAACAGTATTCTAGGTTGTTTTCATCTAACCAGCGAAAAGCTTTTTTCATGGTGTCGCAGTTTTTGATGCCAAATATTTCAATCATTTTTTTATCCCGCAATGCGCCATTTGAGGATATGTTCAAATGGCGCTCTTTGGTGGTTGGTGCTTTTTATTGATTAGTTGTGAGCGTGAAGCGCTTCGTTTAATTCAATAGCTGTTTTGTTGGTCTTGCACTCGATTGCGCCAGTTGCTGAGTTGCGACGGAACAATAGGTCGGATTGACCTGAAAGCTCGCGCGCTTTTACTGTAGAAACAACTTGATTGTTTTCATCAAGAACGGCAACTTTAGAGCCCGCTGTGATGTAAAGACCGGATTCAACGATGCAGCGATCTCCAAGGCCGATACCGATTCCGGCATTCGCGCCGATCAAGCATTTTTCGCCAACTGCGATAACGATATTACCGCCGCCAGAAAGTGTGCCCATTGTTGAGCAGCCACCACCAAGGTCGGAACCGTTACCTACAACAACGCCTGCAGAAATACGGCCTTCAACCATGCTGTTGCCAAGTGTTCCAGCATTAAAGTTTACAAAACCTTCATGCATCACGGTTGTGCCTTCAGCAAGGTGGGCGCCTAAACGAACGCGAGCGGCATCGCCAACACGAATGCCAGTTGGTACGATAAAGTTCAGCATTTTAGGGAATTTATCGACACTGAATACTTCGATTGTACGTCCTTCCATACGAGCGCTTAGTTGACGGTCTGCTAGTTCACGAACATCAATAGGGCCTTCGCTTGTCCATGCAGTGTTGATCAATAGGCCAAACATACCGTCCAGTACTGTGTTGTGAGGTTTTACTAAACGATGGGAGATAAGTTGTAGCTTTAAGTACACTTCAGCTGGATTGGTTGGTGCTTCGTCAGTGGCCAATATACAAAGGATAACAGGTTTTGTGGAGGCTTTTAAACGAGATGCCAATTCTGCTTGTTCGATGTTGCCAGCTTTTAAAAGGCTCATGTGCAAGCGATTTAAGTCGCTTTCATCTAATACCAATGTGCTGTTTCCACCTTCGTAGTTGGTGCTTTCTAAAAGTGCATCTTGCGTACTTTTTTCTACGTTTAGACTCGGTGCTGAGTAGAATACTTCTAACCAGTTGCCTTCTTTGTTCTGTGAGCCGATACCAAGACCGAACGCGAAAATTGTATTACTCATGTGATTCTCCAGCTGAGTTATCTGTCTAAAGGGGGTTACTAATAGTTTATCTGCGACTGAGGAAGTCTCTAATTCTTTTGGCTGCCTCAACGCATTCTGATTCTTCTGCAACTAGAGCCATTCGTACATGGCGGTTGCCAGGATTGACGCCTTCTACTTCACGGCCTAAATAGCTGCCAGGTAAGACTAAAACGGACTCTTCTTGATACAGTGAAGTGCAAAACTCTTCATCTGTCATGCTGAGTTCTGGCCAAAGGTAAAAGCCCGCTTCGGGCTTAGATATTGGCATAATAGGTGACAGTATTTCTAAAACCGAATCAAATTTACGTGTATAAATTTCGCGATTTTTAATTACATGTTCTTCATCATTCCATGCCGCGACCGATGCATCTTGATGGTGAATTGGCATAGCGCATCCTTGGTAGGTGCGATACAGCAAAAATGGCTTAAGGATAGATGCATCACCTGCGACAAAACCAGATCTAAGGCCTGGTAGGTTGGAGCGCTTTGATAGGGATTGGAAGATAAGGCAATGTTTATAATTTTTGTGTCCCAAAATCTCGCAAGCTTCTAATAATCCTAGTGGTGCTTTATCGCCAAAATAAATTTCGGAATAGCATTCGTCTGCCACAATGGTGAAGTTGAAGGCTTTGGCTTTTTCTATCAGGTAAGCGTATTCCTCTAGCGTGGTGATGCTGCCGCTAGGGTTGTTAGGGGAGCAAACAAACAATACTTCGCAGCGTTGCCATGTGGCGTCATCGACGAGTTGATAATCTACCTTGTAGTTTGTTTCTGAACCGCAAGGTAGGAAATACAGCTCTGCACCAGCAAGAATGCCTGCGCCTTCATAAATTTGGTAAAAAGGGTTTGGGCTGATAACAAGAGAGTTTTGTTTTTCGCCAACCAACGTTTGGGTAATGGCAAACAGTGCTTCTCTGGTTCCAGTAACGGGTAAAATCTCCGTGTCAGGATCGAGTTTTTCTAAATGAAAGCGACGCTTCGCCCATTTGCTAATGGCATCTCTAAGTGGAAGTTCGCCTTTGGTGCTTGGGTACTTGCTAACGCCGGCTAGGCTGTTGGCGAGAGTTTCAAGGACGATGGCTGGTGCATCGTGTTGCGGCTCCCCAATCGTTAATTTGATCAGTGGCTTTTCTGGGTTTGGTATCAACCCTTCTATAAGCTCTGCAAGCTTTTGGAAAGGGTATGGGTGCAAAGAATGTATAAGGGGGTTCATTGGTCTTTAGTCCATGGCTTGAGAGAAACGGTCTATTTTCTCTTTTAAAAGGGTGCAAATCTTATTCATGCTTTCTGGGTCGGTAATGAGATCGCCGTTTTCTTCAGTGATGTAAAAGGTGTCTTCTACACGTTCGCCGAGAGTGGCAATTTTCGCCTTATGAAGCATGATGTTGTTGTTCATGAAAAATTGTCCCACTAAGGCTAGCAAGCCGGGCCTGTCAGGAGCGGTTATTTCAAGAGCTGACCAGACTTCTTCTGGCTGGCTGACAAAGTGAGCAGTCGACGGGGAGTTGAAAATCTTCAGAATCCTCGGTGTGTGACGCTGAACGACACTTTCGTAAAGCGATGGTGTTTCTAGTTGCTCCATCAGTGTTTTGCGAATAAGAGTTATGCGTTCTTTGTCTAGATGTAGATTGGTGTCGCTGTCGTTGCTGTCCATGACAACAAAGCTGTCTAAGCTGTAGTTGTCTGTGGTGTGACTAATTTTAGCGTCTAGAATGGTGAGGCCAAGTTGTTCAAATGTCGCTGCAGTGACGGCAAATAGGTGTTTAGTTATTAGGGTGTAAATGAAGATTTTGCTAGCACCAGAGAAGTTTCGACCACCTAGTGGTGTGATGGCAATTAATGGCTTATCACTAGGGCGGTGGCGTAAAATGGCTTCGGTATTCCAGGCGATTTCATCGCCGTTTGAGCGAATAAAGTACTCTTCTTCAATGGTTTCCCAAATGGCTTCTGCTTCAATGATATCGACGTTGCGCTCGATGATGATTTCCAAAGCGCGTTGTTTGTGCTCGTCACTTATCATGTCAGCATCAATAGGGAAATCCAGCCCGCGGCGAAGTGCGCGTTTTGTTTCTAAATAAAGCTGACGCATTAGAGAGGCTCGCCAGCTGTTCCACATGGTTGGGTTGGTTGCGTTGATGTCAGCAACAGTAAGGATGAACAAGTGATCTAGGTGTTCTTGATCCTTGACGTAGCTGGCAAACTCCCAAATCACTTCAGGGTCAGAGATGTCTTTACGCTGTGCGGTAACTGACATGAATAGGTGGTTACGAACTAGCCAAACGACAAGATCTGTGTCTTGTTTTGACAGTCCATGGCGCTCGCAAAATGCCTGTGCATCGACGCAACCTAGCTCAGAGTGATCGCCACCTCGACCTTTGGCTATGTCGTGGTATAAACCTGCAATGTATAGTAATTCAACTTTTGCTACGTGGCGAATTGCTTGTCCTGAAATAGGGAATTTTTGTTTGAACTCTGGTAGCCAAAGGCGACGTAGGTTCTCTACTAGTTGTAGGGTGTGAGCATCAACTGTGTAAATATGAAATAAGTCGTGCTGCATTTGTCCAATGATTGCTCCGAATTCAGGTAGGTAGCGACCCAGCAAGCCTAGGTGTTTCATTGAGCGTAATATACTTGTCAGTCGATATCGGCTGGATATGATATCGAGAAACAGGTCAGTGTTTATTTTGTCGTTTCTAAAATCATCATCAATCAGGTCTAAGTTGTCGCGCAGTTGTCTCATCGTATTGGCGCGGATGCCTCTGATGTTTTCATGGGCTCCAAGCAAGACATATATTTCCAGCATGCTGGAAGGGTTGTCTTGAAATAATGTTTTGGAGCGCGCCTCAAGTTGACCGTTGGCAATCTGAAAGTGATCATTGATGACTTCAACTGTATTGATGGCGTCTTTGGTTAAAAACGACTCTTCGAAGTGTTGAAGTAACAAGTCGTTGAGTTGCTGAATGGCGGCGACACTTTGGTAATATCCCTGCATAAAGCGTTCAACGTTGCGCTTTAAATCGTCGTCGTCAAAGCCAAATAGTTTGGTTAAGGTGCGTTGGTGATCAAAAAGAAGTCGATCTTCTTTGCGTCCTGCAACCATGTGTAAAGCCCAGCGAATGCGCCATAGATGGCTTACTGCGCCTTTAAGTTGGATGTATTCATCTTCGGACAGGAAGTGTTTGTCAATTAAAGCGCTTAATCGATGTGTGTGAAGGTGGCGTTTGGCTACCCAGTCAATGACTTGCATGTCTCTTAGGCCGCCAGGGCATTCTTTTAGATTTGGCTCTAAATTGTATGCTGTGTTTTGATATTTTGCGTGACGTTGTTTTTGCTCGGCTAGTTTAGCTTGGTAAAAAGAGTGCCCATCCCACATTTGGGATATATCAACGTGTAGTTTGAGTGTGGCTAATAAGTCAATTGGCCCTATAAGTGTACGCGACTCAATCAAGTTGGTGATAATGGTAATATCTTTAGCCGCCATCTCGGAGCATTCGTCAATGGTACGCACGCTGTGACCGACATCTAGATTAATATCCCAAAGAAAAGTGATAAAAGCTTCGATTTTGTTTTTGGGTGCGGAGATTTCATTCTCCATTAGAATCAGTAGGTCAATGTCGGATTTTGGGTGTAATTCTCCGCGCCCATATCCGCCAACTGCAACAAGGCTTACATGTGATTCGCTATCTAATCCTTTTGATATCCAGGCAGCCTGCATTACTTCGTCATAAAAAGAAGATAGGCCTTTTACGAGCTTTTCTATTGGATATAAAGAGTGGAAAAGGTCGTTGAATATGGCTGTCTTTTCTTCAATGATTGCTTTGTAGCGTGAAACAGAGCACTTCGGTAGCGATAGCTCATGTTTCTCTTCCTGTGTTAATAATGGCGGAGCGTCTGGAAAAGCAGGGAAGTCCATACAAGAGCCTCGAAGAATGAATAATTGTTATAGGGTGTTTGTAATAAATTTAAAGTTGCTAAACTATTTAATTTAAAACTCGCTTCTCTTATGAAAAGCGAGTTTCTTCTGGTCTGCGGGTAAGTACTTCAACCCCATCGGCAGTGACGAGAAGGGTGTGTTCGTATTGCGCTGATAAGCGGCCGTCTTTGGTTTTGGCAATCCAGTTATCTGGACCTGTGTGCTTAACCTGTTTTTTGCCTGCGTTAATCATTGGCTCAATAGTAAGAGTCATGCCTTCTTCAAGCATGACGCCAGTGCCTGCTTTGCCGTAATGAGCGACTTGTGGTTCGCCATGGAAGGTCGTTCCCACTCCGTGGCCGCAGTACTCTTCAACTACCGTATAGTGATGTTTGTGTGCATGGGCTGAAATAGCGGCACCAATATCACCAAGGCGTGTGCCTGGTTTTACCATATCGATGGCAAGATAAAGGCATTCTTGAGTGATGGTGGCTAAGCGTTCCGCGTGTGGTAGGGCTGGGCCTGCAAAAAACATTTTGCTTGTGTCCCCATAGTAACCATCCTTAATGATGGTAATGTCAATATTGACCACATCGCCTTTCTTTAGCGCTTTGTCATTTGGGATGCCGTGACAAATAACGTCATTCACAGAAGTGCAGCATGACTTAGGGAAGCCGTGGTAATTCAATGGTGCAGGGATGGCGCCTTGAACTTCAATAATGTAGTTGTGGGCGATAATGTCGATCTGCTCTGTTGTTACGCCAGGAACCACGAACTCTTCCAGCATAACTAAAACGTCAGCGGCTAATTTGCCAGCGGTACGCATACCCTCTATATCGCTGATGTCTGTGAAGCGTGTCGATGCTGGGCGCGGAGTCCAGCTTGGTGCGTCAATTCGACCGTTTTTGGTCAGCTCTTCAACTTTTTGTAGGATTTCGTTGCTCATAATTCACATGTCTTAAAATGGTTTGTATCTATGTTGATAGTATGTTGCGGGATATTCTACATGACTTAAGCAACAGAATCGCCTCTCTAACTGAAAAAAACGTGCCTCGGGTTGCGTGTAAAAAATCCGTTCAAGTCTTTTGGTTTTGGGTTAAATGTGGTATAAAACGCCGGCTTGTTGGGCTTGTGCCTAAAATAAGTGAATTTACTTAAATCAACGATCTTGCCGCTATAAAAGAAAGTGTCTTGGGTGTCTTAGGTTGCCTTAAACCTTATTTGACTGACGCTTTTAGCTGGTAAGCACAAATAACCCAAATTTAAAGGATAGTAAAATGCCTACAGTTTCTATGCGCGACCTATTATTGGTTGGTTCACACTTCGGTCACCAAACTCGTTACTGGAACCCAAAAATGAAGCCTTTCATTTTCGGTGCTCGTAACAAGATTCATATCATTAACCTTGAACATACTGTTCCAGCTCTTAATAACGCTCTTGAGCTTGTTAAAAAAATGGCTGAAAACAAGAACAAGGTTTTGTTTGTTGGTACTAAGCGTGCTGCATCTAAAACGATTAAAGAGCAAGCTGCTCGCTCTGGTATGCCATATGTTAACCACCGTTGGTTAGGTGGCATGTTGACTAACTACAAAACAATTCGTGCATCTATCAAGCGCCTTCGTGAGCTTGAAGTTCAAATGTCCGATGGTACATTCGATAAGCTGACTAAAAAAGAAGCTTTGATGCGTACTCGTGAGCTTGAAAAATTAGAGCTTTCTATGGGTGGTATCAAGGATATGGGTGGCCTTCCTGATGTATTGTTCGTAGTTGACGTTGATCATGAACGTATTGCAATTAAAGAAGCAAACAAATTAGGTATTCCTGTTATCGGTATCGTCGATACTAACAGTAATCCAGATGGTGTTGATTACATCATCCCAGCTAACGATGATGCGATTCGCGCAGTTCAATTGTACGTTGGTGCTTTTGCTGATGCTGTTCTAGAGGGTCGTAATGCGACTGCTGGTACTGCTGACGAATTCGTTGAAGTAAGCGAAGCTACTGAAGCGTAAGCAAACTTTCTAGTTTGTTCTGGTTTCTAAAGGGAGGTGTCTTACCTCCTTTTTTAAATTTGAATTGGTATAAAGAGGATTTAACATGGCCGCAGTATCTGCAGCATTGGTAAAAGAGCTACGTGAACGTACTGGCCTAGGCATGATGGAGTGTAAAAAAGCACTTGTCGCTGCTGACGCTGACATCGAAGTGGCTATCGAAGAACTACGTAAATCAAGTGGCATGAAGGCAGCTAAAAAAGCGGGCCGTACTGCAGCGGAAGGTACGATGGTTATGCGCGTAGCAGACGATTCTTCTTACGCTATTTTAGTTGAAGTTAACTCTGAAACTGACTTCGCTTCTCGTGACGAAGGTTTTATTGCTTTCGCTAACAAGGTAGCTGACGTTGTTTTCACAACGAAAGAAACTGACATCGAAGTATTGCTTGCTGGCGAAATTGGCCAAGCACGCGAAGCTTTGGTTCAGAAGATCGGTGAGAACATCTCTCCTCGTCGTGCTGTTATCGTTGAGGGTGGCTTAGTAGGTGGTTACCTTCACGGTAACGGTCAGATCGCTGTATTGACTCAATTGGAAGGCGGTTCTGCGGAATTGGCTAAAGATGTTTCTATGCACGTTGCTGCAGTGTCTCCTCGCGTTGTTCGCGGTGAAGATATGCCTGCTGAAGTTCTTGCAAAAGAAGAAGAAATTATTCGTGCGCAGCCAGACATGGCTGGCAAGCCAGCTGAAATCGTTGATAAAATGATTGTTGGTCGTATGAAGAAGTTTTTGGCTGAAAACAGCTTGACTGAGCAGCCTTTTGTTAAGAATCCAGAAATTAAAGTTGGTCAGTTAGTTAAAGATGCTGGCGCAACTGTTACTTCTTTCATTCGCCTTGAAGTAGGTGAAGGTATTGAAGTTGCTGAAGTGGACTTTGCAGCAGAAGTAGCAGCACAACTTAGAGGTTAATTCTTTGTTGTAATGTCTTGCAAAAAAAAGGGGCAGCTTGACTGCCCCTTTTTATGAGAGATGAATGCGATGAGAGTCGGTTATATTGACCTCAGTTATTCAAGAAATAAAATCATTGCCGGAGGTTGATATGCCAAAAGAAAAGAGTCCAAAATACAAAAGAATTTTGCTTAAGCTGAGTGGCGAAGCCTTGATGGGTGATGAGTCCTTTGGTATCGATCCTAAAGTGTTGAATCGTATCGCTCTAGAAATCGGTCAGTTACGTGGTATTGGTGTTGAAGTTGGTATTGTTATTGGCGGTGGTAATCTATTTCGCGGTCAGGCGTTGAGTCAAGCTGGTATGGATCGCGTTACTGGCGACCATATGGGGATGCTAGCAACGGTAATGAATGCGCTGGCAATGCGAGATGCATTGGAGCGTGCAAATATTGCTACTCGTGTGATGTCGGCTATCACTATGACGGGCATTGTAGAGCCTTACGATAGACGTCGTGCCATGCGCTTGATGAAAGAAGGTGATGTGCTCATTTTCTCTGCTGGCACAGGTAATCCTTTCTTTACAACTGACTCTGCTGCTTGTTTGCGCGGTATTGAGATTGATGCAGATGTCGTATTGAAGGCGACTAAAGTTGACGGTGTTTATTCTGCGGACCCAATGAAAGATCCTACTGCAGTGAAATATGATACATTGGGCTACGATGAAGTTCTTGAAAAACAATTAGGTGTCATGGACTTAACTGCAATATGTTTAACCCGTGATCACGGCATGCCGATACGTGTGTTTAATATGAATAAGCCGGGAGCCTTGGTAAATATCATGGTTGGTGGCAGTGAAGGTACACTGATTAAGTGAGGAAGTTATGATTAACGAAATTCTTAAAGACGCAGAAGATCGTATGAGCAAAGCTGTTGCTTCTGTTGAGTCTGCGTTTAAAAAAATCCGTACAGGTCGTGCGCACCCTAGTATTCTAGATTCAGTGAAAGTGAACTACTACGGTTCTGAAACACCATTAAGTCAAGTGGCAAATATTACCGTAGAAGATGCGCGTACGTTGGGTGTGTCTCCTTGGGAAAATAATTTGGTTCCTGAAATTGAAAAAGCCATCATGAAATCTGATCTTGGCTTGAACCCAGCTACAAATGGTAATTTGATTCGAATTCCTATGCCTGCTTTGACTGAGGAAACTCGTAAGAACTACTTTAAGCAAGCAAAGAATGAAGCGGAAAATGGGCGTATTGCTATCCGTAACATTCGCCGTGATGCAAATGGTAGCCTTAAAGATTTAGTGAAAGAAAAAGAAATTTCTGAAGATGATGATCGTCGTGGTCAGGATCAAGTGCAAAAAATAACGGACAAGTATGTTGCTTTAATAGAAGAGCGTCTTGCTGTAAAAGAAAAAGACTTGATGGAAATTTAATGAAAAAGGCGAGCCTTGGCTCGCTTTTTTTATTGACTAGGGTAACGCTATGTCTGAATTGGATGGCGCTGATTTTGATTCAGCTGTCAGTCCAGCTCATATTGCTATCATAATGGATGGTAATAACCGCTGGGCAAAGAAAAAACACCTTCCGAGTATTGCTGGCCATACAGCAGGAGCCGCAGCTGTTCGACGAGTGGTTGAGGCTTCAGCTAAGTCTGGTGTCGAAGTGTTGACGTTGTTTGCGTTTTCTAGTGAAAACTGGAAGCGTCCAAAGCTAGAAGTGGATGGGCTGATGACATTGTTTATGCGGTCTTTGAAGAAAGAGCTTAAACGATTAAATGAACATAAGATCAGGCTTAGAGTGATAGGTGACCTTTCTGGTTTCAGTGTAGGTTTGCAAAAGCAAATCAAAAATGTTGAAGATGCTACAAAAGACAATGATCAAATGACCTTGGTGATTGCTGCAAATTATGGTGGGCGTTGGGATATTGCTCAAGCCGCGAAAGCGGTGGCTGAACAAGTTTCACAGGGAGAGCTTTCACCAGAAGATATTACAGAGGCTGTATTAGCCGAACATATGCAATTAGCTGATTTGCCTGCGCCAGATCTGCTGATTCGTACCTCTGGAGAAGAGCGTATTAGTAATTTTTTGCTTTGGCAAACGGCTTACTCCGAGTTTGTTTTTCTTCCGGTGTTGTGGCCGGATTTTGATCAAAAACATTTTGATGAGGCTATTCGGACTTATCAAAACCGTCAACGTCGTTATGGTGGTCGATAACCATGTTACTCCCTAGAATTCTTAGTGCCATCGTTATGGCTGTTTTGTTTATTTGCGCCGTGTTTGTATTAGAGGCCTCTAGTTTTATTTTGGCTATGGGGGCTGTCGTGTTCTTGGCCGGATGGGAATGGGCGCGCTTGTCTGGTGTGACGAATCATTTCGGGCGTATTTTCTTTGCAGCTCTTATTGGGGGGATCTGCTTCTTAGTCTTTCATTATGGCGTGCAAAAGGCCTTACTCAATTTAAGCCCGATATTATGGTTGCTCGCATTATATTGGGTAATGCGTTATCCAACAGAACTAATTTGGAAACATGTTTTTAGTCGTTTGCTGTTCGGTATTCTCGTGTTGGTGACCACTTGGTCTGCTTTAGTCGTGTTAAAACAATCAGACAATTTTGTTGTCTGGGTGTTGCTTCTTATGGGCTTGATCTGGGGGGCGGATTCCGGTGCCTATTTCGCAGGGAGAGCATTTGGTAAAAGAAAGCTTGCACGCTTTGTAAGCCCAGGGAAATCCTGGGAGGGTGTTATTGGTGGGGTCGTATTAACCCAGGTTGGTGTGATTATTTTTGCAACATTAAGTGATTTCACTCTTTCTAATTGGTGCGTGTTGGCTGTTATCGCGTTAATAACATCGTTTGTTTCGGTGTTAGGTGATTTGACGGAAAGTTTATTTAAGCGCCATGAGGGGGTGAAGGACTCTAGTCATCTTATTCCTGGTCATGGTGGTATTATGGATCGTGTTGATAGTTTGACTGCCGCCGCTCCTATTTATGTTTTATTGCTTAGTTTGGCAGGATGGCTTTGATGCAAGGAATCTGCTTGTTAGGTGCAACTGGGTCGATTGGTCAAAGTACCCTAGATATTATTGCTCAGCACCCAGATAAATTTGCCTTGATTAGCGCATCGGCGAATGAAAGTGTTGATAAAATGGCGGATATATGTCGTCGCTTCGAGCCTCAGCGTGTCGTAATGGGCTCGCAAAAGGCGCGAGATGAATTGGCTCAACAGTGTCAAGGTTTAGCCATCTCGTTTGAGTGGGGGGAAGATGCTTTGGATAGCATTGCCTCTGACTCTGCTGTTGATCAGGTTATGGCTGCTATCATGGGCTTTGCTGGGCTAAAGCCTACTTTGGCTGGCATACGTGCTGGTAAGCGAACACTGTTAGCTAATAAAGAGTCCTTGGTAACCGCCGGTAAGCTCTTCATGGACGAAGTAGCTCGTCATGATGTTATGCTTCTTCCTATCGATAGTGAGCACAATGCAATTTATCAGAGTCTGCCTCAAACAGCTCGTGGTGCGCATAAGCAAGACGTTGCTAAGGTGATTTTGACAGCTTCTGGAGGGCCTTTTAGAACTTGGTCTTTAAGTGAGATGGCTTCAGTTACTCCTGAACAGGCGTGTAAGCATCCAAACTGGTCCATGGGGCAAAAAATATCCATAGATTCAGCTTCCTTGATGAATAAAGGTTTAGAGTTAATTGAGGCGTGCTGGTTGTTTGATGTCACACCGGATCAGGTGGATGTTGTTGTTCATCCTGAAAGTATCATTCACTCGATGGTGTCATATCTTGATGGGTCTGTGATTGCACAGATGGGGAATCCTGATATGAAAATTCCAATAGCTTACGGCATGAGTTGGCCAAGCCGTGTCGAGACAAATGTCCCATCTTTAAATTTGATCGATATTGCTCGTTTGAATTTTGAATCTCCTGATTTGATACGTTTCCCTAATTTGAAATTGGCCGCAGATGCTTGGTTTATGGGCGGTACAGCGATGGCTGTATTGAATGCAACAAACGAAATTGCGGTAGCGGCTTTTTTGAGTCGTCAGATTGGTTTTCTTGATATTGCAAAGCTGAATGAGCGGGTATTGATGGCAGCGAATGTGGTTACTGTGAATGACCTTGATGATGTTTTCGAAGCTGATCGATATTCACGCCATTTGGCACTGGATATGATTTCTAGCGGTAATTTTTCATGATACAGAATATTCTTTCTATTGTTGTTGCTTTAGGCCTTCTCATTACTTTTCATGAATTTGGGCACTTTTTTGTTGCTCGTCGTTGTGGTGTCAAAGTGTTGCGTTTTTCTGTGGGTTTCGGAAAACCGATTTATCGTTATGTCGGTAAAACGGGAACGGAATTTACATTGGCAATGATACCTCTTGGCGGCTATGTGCGAATGCTTGATGAGCGTGAGGGTAGTGTTCCTGCGGAGTTGAGAGGCCAAGCGTTTAATACAAAGAGTGTTTGGCAGCGCATTGCTATTGTCGCAGCAGGTCCTGTTGCCAATTTTATTTTGGCAATTGTTATCTATGCAATTGTTGCTTTGCTGGGTGTTCAATCTGTTGCTCCAAAAATCGGTTTTATTGATCAAAATACTCCTGTTTCTCAAACTCAAATTAAGGCAGGAGACGAGCTTGTTTCTCTTGCTGGTGAACCGGTAGCGTCATGGGAAGATGTAAATTTAGTGCTAGCAGGCTTGATCGGTAAAACAGGAACCATTATCGTTCGTTACCAACCTGAAGGGTTGGGTTCTTTGCAGGAGGATACGGTAGAGCTAAATCGATGGTTGGTTGGCGATGAGCCAAGTAATTTGATACGAGCGTTTGGACTATCGCCATGGCAGCCTGAAGTGCTTCCTATTATTGCTCAGGTTGTTGGTGATGGCGCTGCGTCTGCAGCAGGGTTTCAAGCAGGCGATAAGATTTTAGGGATAAATGATCAGCCTGTTTCTAACTGGCAGCAAGTTGTTGCATTGGTTCAAGCAAATCCCAATAAGACGTTGAAGGTTGATGTGCAGCGCTCGCAAGATTTTTTGGAATTATTATTATTGCCTAAATCTACCGAGCAAAATGGCAAAACGATAGGATATGCTGGATTGGCAGTGGTTCCGCCAAAATGGGATGAAGATCTTATTAGAGAACGTTACTATGGTCCACTAGAAGCCCTCTCTTATGGTGTTGCACAGACCTCTAAGATGGTATCTTTAACAGTTTCTTCTATCGGGAAGATGTTACAGGGATTGATTTCTGTTGATAATCTATCTGGACCGATAACGATTGCAAAAGTGGCGAGTGCGTCAGCAGATTCAGGTTTGCAATCTTTTTTGAAATTTATGGCTTACCTCAGTGTTAGTTTGGGGGTACTTAATTTGTTGCCTATTCCAATGTTAGATGGTGGGCATTTGTTATTTTTTGGCATTGAAGCTATTCGTCGAAAGCCTGTCTCTGAGAAAATCCAGAGTATGGCTTATCGAGTTGGTGCTTCTCTTTTATTTGCTCTAATGGCTGTTGCCATTTTTAATGATATTGCCCGCTTGTAGAGAGGTATATGTGAAAGTCGTTTCAGCAGTATTTTTGGCTTTAATAAGCGTGCAGAGTTTTGCAAAAACGGTAGAGGACGTGCGAATTGATGGCTTAGTACAAATGCCATCAGCTAGAGCATTTGATGTTATAGGCTTTGATAAAAGTGAGTCCTATGACTCCAATAAAGTGTATCAAGCGATTAACTCTCTTTTTAATACGGGTTACTTTAGTAACATCGATGTTTATGAAGATAATGACGTCTTGGTTTTTGATGTTGAAGAGCGGCCTTCAATTGGTAATTTGACGATTGAAGGTAACGATCTCATTAAAACCGAAGATTTAGAACGAGGTTTGAAGCTGTCAGGTTTGGAGGTTGGTGAGATATATAAGCCAGAAACTCTAAATCAGATAGTACAAGAGTTGCAGCGTCAGTATTACGCTTTGGGGCGTTACAGTGCGAAGGTCGATATTTCTATTGAAGATATGCCGCGTAACCGAACTGGAATTGTGATTAATATTGATGAGGGTGATACCGCTAAAATTGTTCATATCAATATTGTTGGCAATAAAGATTTTGACGAAGAAACATTAACCAAAGATTTCGAATCTGCTGAAACTGGCTCATGGAATCCCTTCAGTTCGGCTGATGAGTATGCTAAGGCTAAAATTGAAGGGGATATTAACACTCTAAAAAGCTTTTATATGGATAAGGGCTATTTAGATTTTAATGTGGTTTCAAGTCAAGTGAGTTTGTCACCAGATAAACGTGATGTTTATATCGTTATTAACGTCGATGAAGGTAAACCTTATAGTATTAATGACGTTACTTTGAGTGGCAGTTTGCCTATTGCTGAAGATCGTGTTTGGAAGCAAATCACTCAGAAAAAAGGCGACGTTTTTTCTCGTAGTGAAGTGACAAAAATTATTGAAGGTATTTCGACTGAGTTAGGTGATGATGGTTATTTGTTCACTAACGTAAATGTTATTCCTGAGAAGCTAGATAACCATACTGTTAATCTTAGTTATCAAATAGCACCAGGACCTAAGGTCTATGTGCGTCGCATCACTTTCAGTGGAAATAGTGAAACACAAGATGAAGTGTTGCGCCGTGAAATGACGCAATTCGAAGGGGCTTTAGCAACGCACTCTAAAATCCAATCATCTAAGCGTCGTATTGAGCGACTTGGTTTCTTTGGTAGTGTTGATTTACGTACACGACCTGTGGCGGGAACGTCTGATCAGGTTGACCTTGATGTTGTAGTGCAGGAGCAAGCATCAGGCAGTATTCAAGCTAGTATTGGTTATTCACAAGAAGATGGTACGGTGCTTGGTTTTGGTATTTCGAAGCGTAACTTTTTAGGAACAGGTAATAAGCTGTCTTTTAATGCGCAACGTACCAATCAAACGCAAGATTATTCTGTTAGCTACGATAATCCATACTTTACTGTAGATGGCGTGAGTCGTGGTTTCCAGCTTTTCTATAAAACTAGTGATCATGCCGACGATGATGTGGAAGATTACGATCTAGACGAAATTGGTGCAGGGGTTAGTTACGGTTATCCGATTTCTGATACTCAGCGTCTATCGTTCGGTATGACTGTAAAAGAAAGTACGGTGAAATTGGGTTATGACCCATCCAATGAAACAAAAGACTATGTGGATAATCAAGGTGATAACTATGATGACGTTATTGCAAGTCTAACTTGGAGTGATAGCGATTTGGTTGGTGGTGTATTACCGACAAATGGTTATTCAACAAAAGCTACATTAGAAGTTGCCTTGCCTGTTGGTGATCAGCAATACACTAAATTAGGTCTAACTTCTCAGCGTTTTTGGAATTTGAATGGCTCAGATTTGTGGTTGTTCCATTTGAAAGGGCGCTTAGGTTACGGTAAAGGCTATGGGGATACTGATACCCTTCCTTTCTTTGAAAACTATTTTGCTGGTGGGTCTTATTCCGTACGAGGGTATGGTGCTTCATCCTTGGGGCCTAAAAACTCTTATGATGCCGGGTCGAGCAATAGTACTTCTGCACTAGGTGGTAATATTCTGATGACAGCGTCGGCTGAGCTTATTTTCCCATTGCCTATGGTGGAGGATCATAAGTCTGTAAGAACCGCTTTATTCTTGGATGGTGGTAACGTATTTACTGATACTTGTCTTGCCGGTAATAGTGAGTGTAATGAAGGTATAGATCCCGCTGAGCTACGTTATAGTGTTGGTTTAAGTTGGACATGGATTACACCGATTGCACCTCTGTCATTTAACTTTGCACGTCCTTTGAATTCAAGAAGTGGCGATAAAACAGATTTCTTCCAGTTCCAATTAGGAACGACTTTTTAATTTGAAAAGTACTATGTAATAGGATTTTAAAAATGAAAAAACTCATAACTGTGATTTTTACTCTATGCTTTATTGGTAGTGTGCAAGCAACCGAAGTTGCTGTGGTTGATTTCAGAGCGGCTCTGTTACAAAGTAATGCTGGTCAAGAAGCGGCCAAAGAGCCTAAGAAAAAAGTGGCCGAGATGGATGCTCGCTTGAAGAAAGAGCAAGAAGATCTTGAGGCATCAGCAAAAGATTTGAAGCGTGATGAATTAACATTGTCTGAGGATGAATTCAAAAAACGTCGTCAGCAATTAGGTGAGCGCCAAAATCAAGTTCGAGCAATGGCTGCAAATATGCAGCGTCAGGCTAAAGAGTTAGAACAACAATTAATACAATCTTTGACGCCCAAAGGTGAAGCCGCTCTAAAGTCTTTGATTGAAGAGCGTAAATTAGAATTGGTACTAAATAGACAGTTAAGTTTGTATGCGGACGCAAATGCGGATATTACAGATGAATTAGTAAAACGTATTAATAAGGATAATTAATCTATGAGTTATACGCTAGGACAATTAGCCGCCAAGGTGCAGGGTGTTGTAAAGGGTGATGCTGATCTAGTTATAGATAAATTAGGGTCGCTAGAAAATGCGACTCAAAACGAGCTGAGCTTTTTAGCAAATTCCAAGTATCAAAGTCTGCTTGGGTCGACATCTGCAGGTGCAGTCCTTGTAAAAACGGAAGAGCTGGCTCAATTAGTGGGTAATGCCATTATTGTTTCCAATCCTTATTTAGCGTTTGCTCAAATATCACATCTTTTTGTGCCAGCAACACATGGTTGGTCTGGTATTCATCAAAGTGCGGTAGTATCGCCTAAAGCGACAATAGCTGAAAATGTCGTGGTAGGGCCTAATGCTGTGATTGATGATGATGTCTTGATTGCGGAAGGTTGTGTCATTGGCGCAGGTTGTGTTCTTAGTCGAGGTGTTAAAATTGGTCAGGGTTCTCGTCTATACCCTAATGTCACTCTTTATCATGATGTCGAAGTTGGTGATGCGTGCATTATTCATAGCGGTACCGTGATTGGAGCTGATGGTTTTGGCTTTGCTCCAAATGATGTGTTTTGGGAGAAAATTGATCAGCTAGGCTCTGTCGTTATCGGTAATAATGTTGAAATAGGGGCGAATTCAACAGTTGATCGTGGTGCTATAGAGAATACGCAGATAGGTAATGGTGTTAAAATAGATAACCAAGTACAAATTGCTCATAACGTCGTAATTGGCGATAATACGGCGATTGCAGGATGTGTCGGGATTGCAGGTAGTGTGAAAATAGGTGCTTCCTGTACTATATCTGGTGGGGCAGGGCTTGCTGGTCATATTTCAATAGTTGATAACACTCATATTACAGGGATGACTATGATAACCAGATCCATTGAGGAGGCCGGTTCATATTCTTCAGGTACGGGGATGGAGCCTACTGCTAAGTGGCGACGTTCAGTCGCAAGATTTAGACGAATTGATAATATGGCAAAGCAGATCTCATCACTGGGACAACAAATTAAAAAGCTTTCAGAAAAAGGTTGATGTTTAATGATGGACATAAATGAAATTCGTCAGTATTTACCTCAAAGGTACCCATTTTTATTAGTAGATCGTGTTGTTGAGTTAAATCTGAACGATTCCATTATAGCCTATAAAAATGTAACGATTAATGAGCCTTTTTTTAATGGCCATTTTCCAGACCATCCAATAATGCCCGGTGTATTAATTATTGAAGCCATGGCTCAGGCAGCCGGTGTATTGGGTTTCAAAACAATGGAGAAAAAACCAGAAGATGGTTTTATCTATTATTTTGTAGGCGCAGATAATACGCGTTTTAAGCGACCAGTTGTGCCAGGGGATCGTTTGCAATTAGAAGCAAAAATAATTACTGAAAAACGCGGCATTTGGAAATTCGAATGTAGAGCAACAGTTGACGGTCAGTTAGCTTGTTCTGCAACTATTTTGTGTGCAGTCAGGAATATATAGTGGCGATACATCCAACTACTTTGATCGATTCGAAAGCAGAGATTGACTCCAGCGTGGAGATTGGTCCTTTTTGTGTAATCGGACCGAATGTAAAAATTGGTGCTGGTAGTATTATTAAATCTCATGTTGTCATTAATGGTCATACGACAATAGGGTGTAATAATGAGATTTATCAGTTTGCTTCTGTTGGAGAAGCGAACCAAGACAAAAAGTATAAGGGTGAGCCAACACAGCTTGTGATTGGTGACAGTAATGTTATTCGTGAGAATGCGACAATTCATCGCGGTACTATTCAAGACAATGGTATTACGACGGTAGGTAGTCATAACTTGTTTATGGCAAGTACGCACGTTGGTCATGATTGCATTGTGGGTGATCACAATATATTAGCGAACTTTGCAGCCCTTGCAGGGCATGTGACAGTTGGTGATCATGTAATCCTTGGTGGATACACAGGTATTCATCAGTTTTGTCAGGTTAACTCCTTTAGCATGTGTGGTATGGGGTCAATGGTTTCTAAAGATGTGCCTCGGTATGTCATGGTTTCCGGTAGTCCAGCTAAAGCACACGGAATGAACTTTGAGGGGATGCGTCGTCGAGGCGTACCTGCAGAAGTTATTCGAGCATTACGCACTGCATACAAGACAGTATACCTAAAGGGCTTAACCTTAGAGTCTGCGTTACTAGAGCTTGAACAAGGGGATATATTTCATATTCCTGAGGTGGCAGAGTACATTTTGTCAATTCGGCGTTCAAAACGTGGAATTGTTCGATAGGCACCATGTTTTAAAAGAAAACCCCGGACTGTTTCGGGGTTTTTTATTATTAGAGGTTGTATAAATGCAAGTAACGTCTGCGACACGTTATGTGTTGGTAGCTGGTGAAGCTTCGGGTGATATTTTGGGCGCAAATTTGATTGCTCACCTAAAGATGTTACAACCAGATGCGATTTTTGAAGGAATTGGTGGTCCATTAATGGAAGCGCAAGGGTTCAATAGTATTGTGCCAATGGATCGATTGTCTGTCATGGGATTAGTCGAAGTCTTAGGGCGTCTTAGAGAGCTTTTGGGCATTCGTAAGCGCCTATATCAGTCTTGCTTAAAAAATCCTCCAACCGCTTTTATCGGTATAGATTCACCCGACTTTAATATTCCGCTTGCGAGAAAATTAAAACAAGCCGGCATACCGACGATTCATTATGTTAGTCCGTCCGTTTGGGCGTGGCGCCAAAAACGTATTTTTAATATCAAAAAATCTGTTGATCTTATGTTGGCACTTTTTCCGTTTGAATTGCCTATTTACCATGAACATAAGATTCCGGTAGTTTGTGTTGGGCATACGTTAGCGGATGATATACCTCTTGAAAGTGATGCTACTCTTGCCAGAGAAAAGCTTAATCTAGGGTCTATTAATGGTCCTATTTTTGGTATTTTACCTGGGTCTCGTGAAGGTGAAGTGTCTCGTTTGGCGCCGCTTTTTATTGAAACCATTAAGCTGATTAAGCAGAAAGAGCCATCTGCTAGATTTTTGATTCCAGCATCGAATAAAGACCGACGCAACCAAATAGAAGCAATATTGCATGAAGCTAATGCCGAAGCGATTTTAATCGATGGGCAATCACGTACGGTTATGGCGGCATCAGACGCTATCTTGCTGGCTTCTGGGACGGCCGCATTAGAGGCCATGTTAGTGAAGCGGCCAATGGTTGTGTCTTATCGGGTCAATAAGCTTACTTTCGCTATCATGTCTAGAATGGTTAAAGTTCCTTATGTTTCTTTGCCTAATTTGTTGGCTAATGAAGCGTTAGTACCTGAGCTTCTTCAGGATGATGCGACGCCAGATAATTTGGCGACACGATTGTTACAAACTTGGCGGTCTTTTATAACCGATAAAACGATTCAAGCTAAGTATCTCGATTTGCATACTATGTTACGAAAAAATGCAGGTGCGCAGGCAGCGCAAGCAATTGTTACTATGCTTGAAGGAAAAGGGAAATAATGGAGCCTTTTGTTAGTCAGGTATATTTTGGAAATTTATTGGCTGGGACTGATGAAGCTGGTAGAGGTCCGTTAGCAGGAGAGGTGGTTGCTGCTGCGGTGATTTTAGATCCTGCACGACCTATTATTGGGTTAGCAGACTCCAAAAAGTTAAGTGAGAAAAAGCGCGAAGCTTTATTTGTTGAAATACAAGAAAAAGCCTTGGCTTATGGTATTGCTAGCGCCACGATAGAAGAAATTGACGAGATAAATATCCTGCATGCCAGTATGCTGGCAATGTCTCGTGCTGTTGCTTTACTTTCCATTGTGCCTGAACATGTATTGGTTGACGGTAATCGTATTCCGCCCCATTTACCTTGTTCTGCAGAAGCTGTGGTGAAAGGCGATGCTCGGCAAGCAGCTATTTCGGCTGCTTCTATTTTGGCGAAAGTCACTCGTGATAGAGATATTCTACAAGCTGCACAGATTTACCCAGAATATGGCTTTGAAAAACATAAAGGTTACCCTACTGCCCAGCATCTAGAAGCGATTCGTTTGCATGGCATTACGCCGATTCATAGACGCAGTTTTGGTCCAGTTAAGAAGATTTTAGAGGGATAATATTTTGTCCACGTCATTTATACATCTACGAGTCCATACCGAGTTTTCCTTGGTGGATGGCTTGGTGAAAATAAAAGGCTTGCTCGGTACTACCGAGTTTATGTCTATGCCTGCTGTCGCTATTACGGACGAAAATAACCTATGTGGTTTTGTACGCTTTTATAAAGGGGCTATGGAAAAAGGCATTAAGCCTATTTGTGGTGCGGATGTTGTTGTTGCCGAAGACGATGATGTGGATTCTCGTTATCGATTTACCTTATTAGCGACATCAAATAAGGGTTATAAAAACATTATCGCCATTATTTCGAAGGGCTATCAGCTAGGGCAGGTAGAAGGTCGTCCTATCGTTCAGCGTGAATGGATAGAAGCCCATAGCGAGGATGTTATTGCATTATCTGGTGCTGGTTTTGGGGATATTGGTTACCTACTACAAAAAGGTCGACACGAGCAGGCCAAAAATCGATTGGCACATTGGATGTCAATATTCCCCAATCGTTTTTATGTCGAGTTGCAACGAACCAGTCGTCCTGGCGAAGAAAGCTATATTCATGCAGTAGTACCATTGGCTGGCGAGCTAGATTGTCCTGTTGTGGCAACCAATGACGTACGTTTTCTAAAGCGTGAGAACTTTGAGGCTCATGAAGCGCGGGTTTGTATTCATGATGGTGTGACCTTGGATGATCCGCGTCGCAAGCGTCGTTATTCCGAAGAGCAATATTTTAAAACGCCAGAAGAAATGGCGGAGCTTTTTCAAGATATTCCTGAGGCGCTAGAAAATACCGTAGAAATAGCTAAGCGCTGCAGCGTTGATGTTCTGTTAGGCGAGTATTTTTTGCCGGACTATCCTGTACCTGAAGGTATGACAATGGAGGAGTTCTTTAGCAAGCTATCTTATGACGGCTTGATAGAGCGTTTTAATTTCCTCACCAAAAAATATGGCGAACGTATCGAAAAGCGCCGTCAGGAATATTGGGATCGTTTGGATTTTGAATTAACTATTATTAACCAAATGGGGTTTCCAGGTTATTTCTTGATCGTAATGGATTTTATCCAGTGGGCTAAAGACAACGATATTCCCGTTGGGCCAGGGCGTGGTTCTGGTGCCGGTTCTTTGGTGGCTTACGCCCTTAAAATTACCGATCTTGACCCACTCGAATACGATTTACTATTTGAGCGATTCTTGAACCCAGAGCGGGTATCCATGCCTGACTTTGACATCGATTTCTGTATGGATAACCGTGACCGAGTGATCGATTATGTGTCGCGTACTTACGGGCGTGATGCGGTGTCTCAGATTATTACATTCGGTGCAATGGCGGCAAAAGCCGTGGTTCGAGATGTAGCAAGGGTTCAAGGTAAGCCTTATAGTTTAGGGGATAAGTTGTCTAAACTGATCCCCTTTGAAATAGGTATGACGCTTAAGAAAGCCTTGGAAGAAGAGCCTGCTTTACCTGAATTTTTAGCTGGCGATGAAGACGCTGCTGAAGTCATGGAGATGGCGATTTCTTTAGAAGGTGTGGTTCGTAACTTTGGCAAGCACGCTGGTGGCGTGGTAATCGCGCCAACTAAGCTAATTGATTTTGCCCCGCTTTATTGTGAAGAAGACGGTTCTGGTCTGGTTACCCAATACGATAAGAACGATGTAGAAGAAGCGGGGTTGGTAAAGTTCGACTTCTTGGGTTTGAAAACGCTAACAGTTGTAGATTGGGCCGTTAAAAATATTGACGCCATTAATAAGTTGGAAGGCAAGCCACCGCTCGATATTTCTCTGATAGATCTTGAAGATAAATCAACTTATGACCTATTGAAGCGAGCTGAAACCACCGCGGTATTCCAGCTGGAATCACGTGGTATGAAAGAATTGATTAAAAAGCTTTTGCCTTCGCGCTTTGAAGATATTATCGCCTTGGTGGCTTTATATCGTCCCGGCCCATTGGGTTCAGGCATGGTGGACGACTTTATCAATCGTAAACACGGTCGTGCTGAGCTGGCTTTCCCTCATCCAGATTATCAACATCAAGATTTGATTCCTGTATTGGAACCAACTTACGGCATTATCTTGTATCAAGAGCAGGTAATGCAGATTGCTCAGGTATTGGCTAAGTTCTCTCTCGGTGGCGCTGACTTACTTCGTCGTGCTATGGGTAAGAAGAAAGCTGAAGTTATGGCTGAGCAGCGTTTGATCTTCATGGAAGGCGCGCTTAAAAACAATGTAGATAAGGATTTATCAGGCAACATATTTGACCTGATGGAAAAATTCGCTGGTTATGGTTTTAACAAATCTCACTCGGCGGCCTATGCACTGGTTTCTTATCAAACAGCTTGGCTAAAAAATCATTATCCAGCGCCGTTCATGGCAGCGGTATTGTCTGCCGATATGCAGAATACGGATAAGATCGTCATCTTCATTGAAGAATGTCGCTCAATGAAGTTGGCATTAGAACTGCCTAACGTTAATGAGTCCGTTTTCAAATTTACCGTTAATCCAAAGGGTGCCATAGTCTATGGGCTTGGGGCGATTAAAGGGGTGGGTGAAGGTCCGATTGAAGCCATTGTAGAAGCTCGCAAAGAAGGTCCTTTCGAGCATATTTTTGATTTTTGCCAACGAGTTGGACGTAAAGTTAACAAACGTGTTATGGAGGCTTTGGTTCGTTCCGGAGCGTTTGACACTATAGGCCCGAATCGAGCAACCTTGTTTGCTTGTATTGACGAAGCATTGAAAAGAGCCGTGCAAGACGCTAAAAACCAAGATGCTGGCATGATGGATCTATTTGGTATCGCGGTAGAAGAAAATACCGAGGATGCTTATAAGGAAATCGGTATTCAGCATGAGTGGCCACCACGTCAGCGTCTTGATGGCGAGAAAGATACGCTTGGCTTGTATGTGACAGGTCATCCAATTGATGAATATGAAAAAGAGATTCGTCGCTTTGTTCGTTCAAAAATTGTGGATTTACAACCAAAGCGTGGTGATACGCAGGTTATGGCGGGTCTGATCGTTGACTTGCGTATTACCAAGAGCAAAAAAGGTGGTAACATCGCCTTTGTCACATTAGATGACCGTTCTGCTCGAATAGAAGTGACGGTATTTCCTGATAACTACGACACCTTTAAAGACGTTATTGTCAAAGATGAGGTGGTCATAGTTGAAGGTGAAATTACCGTTGATGAATTTCGTGGTGGACAAAAAGTTATTGCTAGAAATATTCTAGATATTGCTCAGGCTCGAGTTCGTTATGTGGAAGCATTGCGAATTACGTGGACGTCAGAGACAGTAACACCAACAGAAATACAGACATTAGCAAACTATATGGAATCATACCGGGGCGATGGCTGCGATGTGGTGATAGGGTTTGATACGCCGCAAGCATGTGGTGACATACGCTTGGGATCAGGTTGGAAAGTTCGTCCGGATGACGAATTAATTCACCAACTTCAGAAACAATACGGTAAACAAAATGTTCAGTTAGTGTATACTTAGACTCATTTAATAGTTTTAGCAATGGAATGCAGCGTAGCGATACGCTTGAAAAGAGCTATAGAGCAAACGGCTAGCCGCCTTTTGCCTTTGTATTTGATGGCAACCAAACAGTAGTGTAATTAAACCATGAATTTAAATTATCTCCCTTTTGAGCAGCCGATTGCTGAGCTCGAACAGAAAATTGAAGAGTTACGTTTAGTCGGTAACGATAATGAACTCAACATAAGCGATGAAATTAGTCGTCTTGAAGATAAAAAAATAGCGCTAACCAAGAGCCTATTTAGTAATTTAGGGGCATGGGAAGTTTCTCAGTTAGCGCGTCACCCAAAGCGCCCATATACTCTTGATTATATTAAGCACGCTTTTACAGATTTTGAAGAAATGCATGGTGATCGTCATTATGCTGACGACCGTGCCATTGTAGGTGGTATTGCTCGTTTAGATGGCCGTCCAGTAATGGTGATTGGCCACCAAAAAGGCCGTGAAGTAAAAGAAAAAGTACTTCGTAACTTTGGTATGCCTCGACCTGAAGGTTACCGTAAAGCGCTACGTTTGATGGAAACGGCTGAACGTTTCAATATGCCTATCGTGACATTAATTGACACACCTGGAGCCTATCCTGGTATCGGCGCGGAAGAGCGTGGTCAAAGTGAAGCAATTGCTTTTAATTTGGCAGTTATGTCTCGCCTTAAAACGCCGATTATTTCTACAGTAATTGGTGAAGGTGGTTCTGGTGGTGCTTTGGCAATAGGCGTTTGTGATGAGCTAATGATGCTGCAATACGGTACTTACTCTGTTATTTCACCAGAAGGCTGTGCTTCTATTTTATGGAAAAGTGCAGATCGTGCTTCTGATGCCGCGAAAGCCATGGGTATTACGGCTCAGCGTCTACAAGAGTTAGGTTTTGTTGATAATATTATCCAAGAGCCTCTTGGTGGTGCGCATATTTCTCATGAAGAAATGGCTCAGAGCCTAAAGAAAAATGTTCTTGCGGCGTTGGATCGTATGGAAGCTTTAACGACAGAAGAGTTGTTAGCTCGTCGTTACAACCGTTTGATGTCTTACGGTCTATAATTTTTAGTTTCTTTAAAAAGCCTCCTATATTTAGGGGGCTTTTTTGTTTCTTACGTTTAAGATGTTTTGCACCTAGACCTTATGATGAAACGTTCCATATCTAAACCACTTATTTCTGCATCTCCCCTTAGATTTAACGCTGAGTGGGTTAGCTCTGTATTTTCGACGGCGAATAAAGTCTGGATTGGTTTTAGTGGCGGGGTAGATTCTCATGTATTACTTCATGCTTTGGCGAATCAAATATCTGTTGAACAAAAACAAAAGCTCGCAGCTCTTCATGTACATCATGGTTTGAGTGCTAATGCCGATGATTGGCTAGCGCATTGTGAGGCGACTTGTGGCAAGCTTGGTGTGTCTTTTGTTGCTCAACGCGTGCAGTTAGAGGTTCAAGCTTCTTTAGAAGATGCCGCTCGTAATGCTCGTTATCATGCTTTTCAGAAGGTCATGGGTGATCAGGATATAATTTTGCTCGCTCATCATGCTGGCGATCAGGTTGAAACTGTGTTGTTTCGTTTATTGCGAGGGACGGGGGGGAAAGGATTATCTGGTATTCCATACCAAAGGTCACTTGGTAATGCTTGTTTGATTCGTCCTCTGTTAGCGGCTTCAAAAAATGATATTGAGGATTATGCTCAGCTGCATCAGCTTGAGTGGATTCATGATGAGTCTAATATTGACGAGCACTTTACCCGTAACTTTCTTCGACAAAGTGTCGTGCCTGGTCTAAAAAAGCGCTTTCCGAAAATGGAGCAAAATATCCTCTCCAGTACACGACGTATTGCGACGGATTACACTATGCTTTCTCGATTCGCACAGCAGCAACTAACGGCTTGGTGCAATGAATTTGGTGGGTTGGATCTATCTTATATTAATGATAAACCTATGGATGAGAGACTGTTTTGGTGGCGACATTTGTTACAGGGGAAAGGTGTTTCATTGACACAATCTCAGCTAGAAAGCGTAGAAGCTATGTTTTCTGCAGCAGAGGATAAGCAACCTGAATTTGAATTTCCCGGTGGTCGTATTATGCGGCATCAAAATGCGGTTTATCTTCTGCCTCCTGATAATGCTGTGAAACTGTCTGTTTTAGTCTCTGGTGAAATATTGCAGCGTCCTTTTGATAGTATTTGTGTAACTGGTAGCGATTTTTGTGTATTGAAAGTTCGTCCTCGGGGAGAGAGTTTACTGATGTCCAATGGTAAAACTCGTAAGCTAAAAAAGTGGCTTAACGATGAAGCTATCCCTAGCTGGTGGAGGGATCATCTCCCTTATCTGTATCTGGGTGATACCCTAGTTGCTATTGGCGATCTTTGGCAGCATCCAAGTTATTCTTATCTCAGGATTAAATGGCAACCGAGTTCAACGCTACCATTGCTAAAGTCCAATTCTAGCTAGTTGTTATTATTGTGTTTTTATTTAGCTGTTAGCTGCACATTTAGTTGGTGTTATCGCGATAAAATTCTATTCTTAATAGGTTATCTGTTTTTGAGTGATTCGTAACACTGTCTAATGTCTTAACGACAGGATATTTATAATGCTTCATGTGGTTGTTTTTGGTGGCTTAGAATTTAGTCCTTTGGTTGTTTATTTTCCTATTGCTTTCTTATTGGCAGCGTTAACTCGTTTTGCTCTTCATCGCTTGGACTGGCACGATCGTATTTGGCGAGTGGCTTGGTTTGAAGTGTCATTATTTGTTTGTTACTTGGCACTAACTGTTTATTTATTAGGTGGAAGATAAATCAATGGCGAAATATCTACGTATTCTTTTGACTGTGTTGGTTGTTGTGGCTGCTATTTTTGCTGGACGCTGGGTATGGAATGATTATATGCATTCCCCTTGGACTCGTGATGGCCGTATTCGTGCAGACATAGTGACGGTTGCACCTGATGTGTCTGGTTGGGTAACGAATCTGAATATCACCAATGATCAGGCCGTTAAAGAAGGTGATTTACTGTTCAGTGTTGATCAAAAGCGTTATCAAGCGGTATTTAATCAAAGTAAAGCCAACACAGAAAATGCTTTGTATTCTTGGCAATTGGCAAAACATAAGTACGAACGACGTACTGCATTGCTTAGTCAAAAAGCCATTAGCGCCGAAGATTTAGAGTCTTCTCGTATCAGTACTGAAATCGCCAAAGCAAATTATGATTTGGCTGTAGCCCAGCAAGCGACAGCTCAGCTTAATTTAGACCGAACTCAAGTGCGTGCCCCCGTGTCAGGTCATATTATTAACTTGAATTTACGTCAGGGAAATTATGTCGGCCAAGGAGCCTCGGTTTTTGCCATTGTTCGGTCTGATTCATTTTATGTAACAGGCTATTTTGAGGAAACCAAAATACCATTGGTTCATTTGAATCAAGAAGCAAAAATAACCTTGCTCAGTGGCGGTAAGCCACTAACAGGTCATGTGGTGAGTGTTGGTAAGGCTATCGCGAATACCAATACTCAAAGTAATGGCCAGCTTTTACCCCAGATTCAACAAACGTTTAACTGGGTACGCTTGTCGCAGCGCATTCCTGTAGATATCAAGTTAGATCCGTTAGCAGAAGAAACACAATTGAGCGCTGGTATGACGGCCACTATTCATCTTACTAAGCAGTAAGGAGATAGCCTTGGGAATCGTGCTTCGTAATCTGTTTTTACCTGAAAAGCAGGCGGTTATTTTTGCGCTTAAAGGTGTCATTGCTATGGCGATGGCGTTAACGATTGCTCTCTCTTTAAATCTTGATCGCCCTTATTGGGCGTTAGTTTCCGCTGTCTTTTTGCAAATGCGCCCTGAAAGTGGCTTGGTTATTGAAAAGGCCATTTGCCAAATTGTCGGCACCATTATCGGTGGCTTATTTGGCATTTTATTGTTGACTCAATTTATGCCGTATCCCTATTTGGCTCTGGGGATATTGGCGTTGTGGTTAGGTTTAAATTCAGCTTTATCTGCTATGGTGCGACAAGCGAATTTTGTTTATGCGTTTGCAATGGCTGCAGTAACATCAGAGATTATTGTACTGATGGTGATGGTAAGCCCGTCAACAGCAGACAGTCAGGCCGTGTTTGATATCGCTCAAGCTCGTGTTAGTGAGATTATTATAGGGTCCATTTGTGCAGGTGTTGTTAGTCACATGTTTTGGCCTGTCAAAGTGAAAGACAGTCTGCAGCGGCAGGCACGATTGGTCATCAATCAGACTTTACAGTACCTAGTAACCGAGCTAGATAAATCAGGTACTCACGAAACTCGCCATAAGCAAATAGATAGTATTATGGCGACATTGGGGATGGTGAGTGAAGACTCTAGCGCGGTTAGCTATGAGGGGCCAAAAGGTCCAGGGCGAACAAGAGCGGCGAATCAATTAGCCCAAAAAGTGTTATCTCTATTGGCTTTGGTGCAAATATTTGGTCGCCTGCAGCGTCGACATGCAGAGCTAATGACGCCGGCTTTAACTGAGCTTCTCGATCGATTGCGTGGGGCATTTGGGCGAATTGCAGAGTCTGATGATTTTGATTATTGCTTGGAGCAGGTTAAAGCATTACGAAGCGACCTTGCAAATTATCGTTCGAGTAATGATTTGGATGTTCCTTTCGAATCCCATATGCTGAATGTCGGTGCAGAGATTACATCTGAGCTGACTGTATTGTTGAGAGCTTATCGAGCATTGGAAGAACGGGATAGCACCTTGTTAAATGCGCCTAGTATGTTGACCTATCGAGACCCGTTAGCAGGATTAATTATAGGTGTTCGTACTACTGTTGTATTTTTGATTGGTGCTTGTATCTGGGTTAGTACAGGCTCGGCTGCGGCGCTAATGATTATGATCTTGCCAGTAATTTTTTCCATTATGCTGGCCCGATTGCCCTTGATGATCTTAAAAGTAGTTTTAAAAAGGTTGCTGGTTGGTGTTGTCGCAGCGGTTATTGTTGCGGTTTTTTTCGCGCTTAATCTCTTATCGCAAAGCTCGGGTCAGCTAGAGCTTTTATTGCTTGTGTTAGCCGCTCCGTATTTTATTGGTTTATTGCTTCTTGCTGATAGGCAAACTCTGCCATATGGTTTGGGCTTCTGTATTCCTTTTTCCATTCTAGTGAGCCCAAGTAGGGACATGAGTCGGGCTTTTTCTATCGATTATACTGTAAGCTCTGCTATGGCAATTTTTGCCGGCGTGTGTATTTTATTTTGGGTGTTTCATCTGATTACTGGGCCAAGTGTTCAATTATTAGTGCATCGTATTTTTAAAACAACCTATCAAGACTTATTGGAGATTAATCAACATACCAGTCCAACAGCTTGGTATAACCGCCGTATGGCTGATCGATTGTTGCGCCTGACAAATTATGACCAAGGTTCTAAATCGCGTGCAATTACAGATTTAGCATTAACTGCTTTAAACCTTGGGCATGTCTCCATTCGTTTGCGTTCGATTTGTGAAAGCTTGGCTGGTAAGCAGCAGCTGCGCTTATTAGAAAATTGGCAGGCTGCCTTGGCAAATGCTTTTTTATTGGCAAGTAAAGGTCGCTGTGATGATAGCTTTGAAAAAGCCAGCAGCTCTTTATATGAAGAATTGCTGGCTTTGGTGGGAGACTCTAATCAGGTTGAAGCTATTGAAGGTATGTTCTTGCGGATCAACATGACCTTTGAAAGAAGCGCAGAAGCTATTGCTGCTCAGAGAGGGAGGGGGTAAATAGGGAAAGCCATAACAAAATAAGTGGAACGGCTAAGTACCTAGAGAAACTCTAGACTCTTAATAGCCAATTCGCTTGATCTTTGTATGTCGCAACTAATTCCGCGTTCAATCCATCGCTTTGATTGATTCTATCCATGGCTTGTTCATGACTGAAGCCCCAAGCCTTCATGTGGCGTTTTGCTAAACGCTCTATTGCTACTTCGATAGGAATATCTAAAAACCAATGTTCATCGAACAGCGCTTTGGATTCTTGCCAGCCATCTTGCTGGTGGAGTAAATATAAGCCTTCAACCAGTATGACGTTTGTTTCTTTCTTTATCGATACATCATCCTCAACGGGGTCGCCAAGGGTGTGATCAAAGCTTGGCCACAAAATATCTTCTTGCTGATAGCTTTGTTTAATCTTATTAACACGTTCTACAAAGGCCGTGCTATCAAATGTCCAAGGAGCCCCTCGTCTTGCAAAAGCTTCTTCTGCATTAGGTTGGGCGCTAAGTTGAGCTTTAGATAGATGAAAGCCATCCATTGAAAGGCAAGTGACTTGTGAGTTTTGTTGCTTTGCAAAATGATCGAGTAAATATTCTGCAAGCGTGCTTTTACCAGAACCTGGTCCACCAGTTAGGCCAATTAGGGTTCGGCTTGGTTTGTTCATATAAGCTTGTATTTTATCTAAAGCGTTTTGTATATCGGTCGAACTTGCGTAGCTGTCATTAATCATATGAAGAGCCATAAATTTTCCTGTTTTTATTTTCTATCGCAGTACTTTAGCATGAACTTATTGCCATGATTCGTACTTTTATGTGAACTGAATGATGTTGAAATACGTATCTAAGGAAAAGCAGAAAAGGTGCACTGTCATGCTATTACAAGAGCTTAAAAAGATTTCTCATGTTGATAAAGTGAAACTACATTCTTTGGAGTCAAATCTATATCAGTTATCCGTGATAATCGCAGGGACAGAAGAATACATACAAACGGATCAAGGTCGTTTTCTAACAAGTCATAACAAGTTAGACCTTCAGGCCTTGTTCAAAGGTAAAAGCGTTGGAGCTATGGTGCTTTGTCATCAGAGTGCTTATGACGAAATGGTCGGACAGCCTATTGGTGCTTGTAATACATTAGAAGTGCCGCTTGGTAATACAGATTTGGCTTAAATGATCGAGTCTATATTTTTTAAAATATGCATTTTTTCGCCGTTATCTTCCATCTGGGAAAATATTTTGGCATAACCAAGTGTGGCATTGGCGTGTTCGCGCATGATAGCTTCGGCGCGGCTTCCTTGTCCGTGGGTAATGGCGTCAAATACCGCATGATGTTGCATGTGAGCGAAGTTAAAGCGGCGGTATTCTTGAGCTAGGTTGTTTCTATCAAAGGCCAGTGCGCTAACCGATGCGAAGGGTAAGTGCTCATTTCGGCTCAGTGCTTCTGATATGGCTGGGTTTAAACTGGCTTCTATAATAATTTGATGAAAGCGCTGATTCATATCGTGGTAGATGGCGAGGTCTTGCTCATTAATGCTGCCTTTGACAAACAACTCATCTCCTTGTTTTAACAGTCTTAGCAATTCATTGGTCTGTGATTTTGATAACTTATTTTCAGCTGCTTGCCTTGCAGCTAAGCCTTCTAGCACACCTCGTACTTCAATAGATCCGCTAATTTCAGCTTGCGTCACTTGACGCACAATGTAGCCACGTCCTGATAATTTCGTTAGCAAACCTTCTTGCTCTAAGGTGCGAAAGGCAATTCGTACTGGCGTACGTGATACATTCAGTTGCTCTGCGGTGGGTATTTCGACAAGCCTTTGTCCTGATTCTAGCTCTCCAGACAAAATCATTTGTCGCAATCGGCTGATTACTTGTTGTCCAGGTTTACTCATTGGAACGTACTCATTTGGAAGTGCTCATTGCTCTTGTCTCAGTGCTTTTCATGGAAAAATAATCATAACGTAAATGTAGTGAAAAGAGTAACCATTGGATCCAATACATAAACTTTTAGTTATCAATTGTTTAGCCGCAAAACTATTATTCATTATGCATAAAGTGGATCCAATTAGTGCATAACTCTATTGTTTTTTGATTTATTTTATTTATATTGGATCCAATGAATAAAAATAACAGCAGGAGAACTTCAATGAGTCAGCAAACTTTCCCTAAAAATACGTGGTATGTCGCAGCCATGTCTGAAGAGGTTGCGGGCAGCAAACCTCTTGGTCGTAAAATTTGCGGTGAAAGCATTGCTTTTTACCGTTCCCACGATAACGAAATTGCGGCGGTATTGGATTTTTGTCCGCACCGCGGAGCCGCTTTGTCTTTAGGTTATGTCGAAGAAGGTCTTTTGGTCTGTGGCTATCATGGTTTAAAAATGGGAGCTGATGGCAAAACTAAAGAGATGCCTTTGCAGCGAGTAAAAGGTTTCCCTTGCATGAAATCCTATGCGGTTGAAGAGCGTTATGGTTTTATTTGGGTGTGGCCAGGAGACCAATCTCAAGCCGATAAAACTTTGATTCCTCATTTAGAATGGGCGGTAAGTCCTGAGTGGGCTTATGGTGGCGGCTTGTATCATATCAACTGCGATTATCGTTTGATGGTCGATAATCTAATGGATTTGACTCACGAGACTTATGTTCATGCCAGCAGTATTGGGCAGAAAGAAATCGATGAGTCTCCTGTTTCTACTACGGTGGATGGCGATAAGGTTATTACCAGTCGCTTCATGGAAAATATTATGGCACCACCTTTTTGGCAAGCAGCGTTACGTGGTAATGGTTTGGCGGATGATGTTTTAGTAGATCGTTGGCAGATTTGTCGTTTCAGTCCACCTTCTCATGTGATGATTGATGTTGGTGTTGCCCATGCGGGAAATGGCGGCTTTGATGCGCCAGCTGATAAAAAAGCCAGTAGCACTGTAGTGGATTTTATCACCCCTGAAACGGAAACCTCTATTTGGTATTTTTGGGGTATGGCACGTAATTTCAAACCAGAGGATCAGGCGTTAACGGATACTATTCGTGAAGGGCAGGGCAAAATATTTTCTGAAGATTTGGAAGTGCTTGAGCGTCAACAGCAAAACTTATTGGCTTTTCCAGACTATGATTTATTAAAACTGGATATAGATGCTGGTGGTGTTCAATCAAGACGAATAATTGACCGAATTATTGCGAAAGAGCAGGCGGCGAAACAGCAACCTAAAGCGTCTTCATCGTCAAATGCACCGCTTCAAACAGCGTCATTTTAACTTAATCGATGCCAGCTAGGGGGGAGTGTAAGTTGCTCTCTAGTTTTTAAAAAAAACAATAAGTTAGGAGAGCCAGATGATTCCGGTAGTGGTAAGAAACGTTGTTACCGAAGCGCAAGGTGTGGTTCGGCTGGTGTTGGGTTCTGAGGATGGCTCTAATTTGCCGAGTTTTGAACCTGGAGCCCATATTGATCTTCATTTGCCCAGTGGTTTGATTCGTCAATATTCATTGTGTCGTATACAGCCTGAAGCGCAGTATTATGAAATCGCTGTATTAAAAGATCCGCAATCAAGAGGAGGTTCGGCAGAGGTACATTGCTTGAAGATTGGTGATGCTCTATTGATTAGTGCGCCTAAGAACCACTTTCCTTTGATAGACACAAAACGTCATAGTGTTTTGATTGCTGGTGGTATTGGTGTAACGCCTATATTGCCAATGGCGCAAAAGCTACAAAAAATGGGACTGTCTTTTGAATTTCATTATTGTGCAAGGACTCCAGAGACAGCTGCGTTTGCATCGGCATTAGAAAGTGGTTCTTTTGCTGATAAAATGCATTTTCACTTTAGTGAAGTGCCAGAATCTAGTCAAATGGATGTGGTGAGTGTTTTGTCTCGTCATGCGAATGACTCTGAATTGTATATCTGTGGTCCTGCAGGCTTTATTGATTACGTCTTATTACAGGCAAAAATGCTAGGTTGGCCTGAAGACCGTTTGCACCGAGAGTTTTTCGCAGCACCAGCCTTGGATGAAAATGTTAGCGAAAATACTCCGTTTAAAGTGAAAATCCATAGCACTGGTGAGGTTTTTGATGTCGGGGCTGATCAAAGTATTTTTGAGGTTTTGGATGAGAATGGTGTATTCCTTGCCGTGTCTTGCGAATCGGGCGTATGTGGTACCTGTCAAACAGGTGTTATAGATGGCGTTCCTGATCACAGAGATGTCTTTTTAACAGACAAAGAACACGCTCAAGGTAAGCTAGTGATGCCTTGCTGTTCTCGTTCTAAAACATCCGTCTTGGAGTTAGACTTATAGTCCTGTTTCAACTGGCTTCTTCTTTCTTAGCTTTGCTCGCGACTTCGTGCAAAGGTCTCTTGGTATGAATCTTTCACTCAATGTAAAACAACTGTGTTTTACATTGAGTGAAATGCCTTCCGATGTTATTATTTTCCCCCGTCCTGAAGGTATATTGTTATGTGCTTTCAAATCTCATTTTTTTATATTTTAAGGCGGGTTAAACACTCATGGCGACACGATATATTTTCGTTACAGGTGGTGTAGTTTCATCTCTTGGTAAAGGTTTGGCAGCAGCATCTCTGGCCGCAATCCTTGAATCTCGTGGTCTAAAAGTCACCATGTTAAAGCTAGATCCATACATCAACGTGGATCCAGGCACCATGAGTCCTTTCCAGCACGGCGAAGTATATGTCACAGAAGACGGCGCTGAAACTGATCTAGATCTTGGTCACTACGAGCGTTTCATCTCAACTAAAATGGGCAAACGCAATAACTTCACCAGTGGTCGTGTTTATCAACATGTTCTTAAAAAAGAGCGTCGCGGTGAATACCTTGGTGGAACCGTTCAAGTAATTCCTCATATTACAGATGAAATCAAACGTCGCGTTATTTCTGGTGCCGAAGGCTCAGATGTTGCTTTGGTTGAAATCGGCGGTACGGTTGGTGATATCGAGTCACAACCTTTCTTAGAAGCTATTCGTCAGTTAAAAGTAGAATTGGGTCCACGTCGCGCATTATTTATGCATTTGACTTTGGTTCCTTATATCCGTACTGCTGGCGAAACCAAAACCAAGCCGACTCAGCATTCTGTAAAAGAGCTTCGTTCTATCGGTATTCAACCTGATATTCTTATTTGTCGTTCTGAAGTGTCTATTGAAGCGCCAGAGCGTAAGAAAATTGCTTTGTTTACCAGTGTTGAAGAACGTGCGGTTATTTCTCTTCCCGATGCCGACACTATTTACCGTATTCCACAAATGTTGAATGACCAAGGCTTAGATAGCTTGATCGTTGAATATTTTAATCTAGATTGCGATATGCCAAATCTAGACATTTGGAACAAGGTAACTCAGGCTAAATTGAACCCTGAGAAGCAAATCAATATCGCCATGGTTGGTAAATACATGGAGTTGTTGGACGCTTATAAATCCTTGATTGAGGCAATGGATCACGCTGGTATTCATGCCCGTACAAAAGTGAAATTGCACTATATTGACTCCGAAAGCATTGAAGAAAAAGGTACGGAAGTACTGAAAGGAATGGACGCAATTCTCGTTCCTGGTGGTTTCGGTGAGCGCGGTGTTGAAGGTAAAATATTAACTGCTCAGTATGCTCGTGAAAACAAAGTGCCTTACTTAGGTATTTGTTTGGGTATGCAAGTAGCAGTAATCGAATTTGCTCGTAATGTGGCAAATTTAGCCGGTGCGCACAGCACCGAGTTTAATTTAAAAGCAGAGAACCCAGTTGTTGGTCTGATTACAGAATGGACTAATGCAGAGGGTTCCAAAGAAATCCGGTCAGAGGAATCCGATCTAGGTGGCACCATGCGTCTTGGCGCGCAGAACTGTAATCTTACTGAAGGCACAAAAGCGTTTGATGCTTACGGTAAAGCAGTCATTAAAGAGCGTCATCGCCATCGTTATGAAGTGAACAACTTTTATGTTGATGCATTGGAAAAAGCAGGTTTGACGATTTCAGGTCGTTCAGAAGACAACTCCTTGGTAGAAATGATTGAGATTGCTGATCATCCATGGTTTGTTGCTTGTCAGTTCCATCCAGAATTCACTTCAACACCTAGATATGGACACGGCCTGTTCAGTGCCTTTGTACATGCGGCACTTAAATACGCAGGAAAAGAAAAATAAATAGAGCCCCTCGCACGACTACTGTGCTTGCCAATACTTTGTTAAAAATAGACTCAAAATGCTCATTTATAATTTATAAACTCCGCTTTTTCGTCTATTTTTGCCTCGTCTTGGCTTCGCTCGTAACATCGTGCAAAGGACTCAGTCGTGCAAACAGGCAGTTTGTGATTTTTCATTTATTTTAAGAGGTTTGTTATGAGTCAAATCGTTGATATTAAAGCCAGAGAAGTTTTAGATTCTCGTGGTAACCCTACTGTTGAAGCTGATGTTATTTTGGCCGATGGCTCCGTAGGTTCAGCGTGTGCACCGTCTGGTGCCTCTACCGGTTCTCGTGAAGCTTTAGAATTGCGCGATGGCGACAAAAGTCGTTATCTAGGTAAAGGCGTATTAAAAGCGGTTGCAGCGGTTAACGGTCCAATCCGTGATGCTTTGATCGGTAAAGATGCCCTTGCTCAAGCTGAACTTGATCACATTATGATTGATCTTGATGGCACAGAAAACAAATCTACTTTTGGTGCTAACGCTATTTTAGCGGTTTCTTTGGCAGCGGCGAAAGCGGCAGCGATTTCTAAGAAAGTGCCATTATATGCTCACATTGCAGACATCAATGGTACACCAGGCGTTTACTCTATGCCTGTACCTATGATGAACATTATCAATGGTGGAGAGCACGCAGATAACAACGTTGATATTCAAGAATTCATGATTCAACCCGTTGGTGCACCAAACTTCCGTGAAGCTTTACGCTACGGTGCTGAAATTTTCCATGCACTGAAAAAAGTATTGAGTGATCGTGGTTTAAGTACTGCGGTTGGTGATGAAGGTGGTTTTGCACCTGATTTGTCTTCTAATGCTGAAGCCTTAGCTGTTATTAAAGAAGCGGTTGCTGCTGCAGGCTACGAACTAGGTAAAGACATTACTTTGGCGATGGATTGTGCTGCCTCTGAGTTTTACGACAAAGAAGCAAATATCTACGACCTTAAAGGTGAAGGTAAAAAATTCACCTCAGAAGAGTTCAACTTTTTCCTACAAGACCTTACTAAGCAATATCCAATTGTTTCTATCGAAGATGGTCTTGATGAGTCTGACTGGGATGGTTTCGCACATCAAACCAAACTAATGGGCGATAAAATTCAGCTAGTGGGTGATGATCTTTTCGTTACTAATACTAAGATTTTGCAGCGTGGTATCGATAACGGTATTGCTAACTCAATCTTGATTAAGTTTAACCAAATCGGTTCTTTAACTGAGACATTAGCGGCCATTAAAATGGCAAAAGATGCTGGTTTTACGGCTGTTATCTCTCACCGTTCTGGTGAAACAGAAGATGCGACGATTGCTGATCTTGCAGTTGGTACAGCGGCAGGTCAAATTAAAACGGGTTCTCTATGCCGTTCTGACCGTGTTGCTAAGTACAACCAATTGCTTCGTATTGAAGAGCAATTAGGTGGTAAAGCACCTTATAAAGGTCGTTCTGAGATCAAAGGTCAGGCTTAATATCGCTTGATTTTATAAAGGGAGAACTTGGTTCTCCCTTTTTTTATTTTTTTTTGCTTCAATTCCTTTGATAATGAGGAATGTATTTTTTAGATGTTGAGGGTGTTATATGGCACGTTTGTTAATTTTCTTCTTTGTCTGTGCCGTGGGCTATCAATCTTATCATTTGTATTTTGGTGAGCAGGGTGTTAAGCGACAAGAAGAACTGGCAAAGCAGATCGCCTATCAAGAGCGTATTAACTTACGTCTGAAACACCGTAATCAAGCCCTTAGAGCGCAAGTACATGATCTCCGCCTTGGGGAAGAGGCGGTAGAAGAGCATGTTCGTAGTGAACTTCAATACATAAAAGACGGTGAAGTGTTTTATCGGATGGTGAATAAAAAATGATCAAGCCTTTGTGGGTTATCATTCCCGCAGCGGGTGTTGGGCAGCGTATGCAAGCTAATTGCCCAAAACAATACCTCTCTCTTGCCGGACAAACTATCTTAGACCGCACTATCGAAATCTTTATTTCGCATCCGCTTGTTGCTGGTGTACTGATTGGTGTGGGTGAAAATGATGCCTATTGGCCAGATTCAAAATGGCAGCAGCACGATTTGGTTCATAGCTTTATTGGCGGTAAAGAACGAAGTGATACTGTACAGAAAGGTCTGCGTTATTTATTGGATACGGTAGACGCAATGCAGCAAGAGGTTTTGGTGCATGATGCCGCGCGCCCTTTGTTAAGCCAAGCTGCGCTGAATCGAATTATTCATCATGCCTCTGATCAAGGTGCGTTATTGGCAATGCCAGCAAAAGATACGGTGAAGCTTCAGGTATCAGATCAACCGTCGGTTGATGCCACACTTGACCGAAGTGCTATTTGGTTGGCGCAGACGCCACAGAAATTCCCTGCCCAAGCGTTATTAGAGGCATTGGAGCAAGCTCAAGCACAAGGCGTCATGGTGACAGATGAATGCTCTGCAATGGAATTTGTCGGCTGGCATCCTGATCTTGTTATTGGAGAAAGCAGTAATATTAAAATTACTTTACCTGAAGACCTGCTGATCGCAGAAGCACTTTTTTCTTATCTTTTAGGTTCTAATCTTTCTAATTCAAATAGTTCAAGTTTAAACAGTAAGTGCAATTCATAGCACAGGAGTAACTATCATGACGCCTTTTCGTATTGGCCATGGTTTTGATGTTCATAAATTTGGTGAGGGCGATCACATTGTTATTGGTGGCGTTTCTATCCCTTACTCTCAGGGCTTGATTGCTCATTCTGATGGTGATGTTGCACTGCATGCTTTGACCGATGCCTTGTTAGGCGCTGCGGCATTGGGGGATATTGGAAAGCATTTTCCAGATACCGATGTGGCTTTTGCAGGTGCGGATAGTCGGATTTTGTTAAAGCGCGCTTATCAGGAGGTACGGGCTCTCGGTTTTTGTGTGGGCAATATTGACGTCACTATTATTGCTGAAGCACCTAAAATGCGTCCTTATATTGATGCTATGCGAGCAAATATAGCCGAAGACTTAGCGGTGGATATCAGTGCTGTGAATGTAAAAGCAACGACGACGGAAAAGCTTGGCTTTACTGGTCGAAAAGAAGGCATCGCTGTCGAGGCGGTTGCTCTCATTTTTAAACAGGATCAAATATGAATACCGAATGGCGATACGCTTGGTCAAAGCCGACGGTTACCGGGGATTTGAAAACCCATGTACAAGATTTTTATGTTGAAGAACAGCTAGGTTTTGAACCTGATGGCAAAGGTGAGTTTTGTTTTGTGTTTATTGAGAAGGAAGGGGTGAATACGGATTTCCTCGCCAAGCGCTTGGCTCAAATTGCTGGTATTGCTCCGAACAAAGTGACTTACAGTGGTGTAAAAGATCGTCATGCTTGTACGCGCCAATGGTTTTGTTTGCATGTGTTAAATCAAGAACCTGATTTATCGACCATTCAGGAAGCGTTTAGAGAGCCAGAGAGTGTACGTGTAATTGCGCAGTTGCGTCATTCTAAAAAGCTTCGTACAGGCGCACATTTGGCTAATCGTTTTGTGATTAGATTACGTGGTGTTCATGGGGATTTAGACGAGCTAGAAGGGCGTTTAAATCTCATTCAACAGGCTGGCGTGCCGAATTATTATGGTCCTCAGCGTTTTGGGATAAACGGTAATAATTTGCACTACGGCAAGGACTTTGTTTTAAAAGGGCGGCAAAGTCGCCACAAATTATCAAAAACAGAATCCTTTTGGTTATCAGCTATACGTTCTTGGTGTTTCAATGAGGCGCTAAGTGATCAAGTTGAAAATGGTATGTGGATGCGTTTATGTGATGGCGATATTGCTCAGTTTCAGCATAAAGATGAGCAGTTTCGAGTGAAAGAGGTGGATGCCTTGATGCACTTGAGTGTAATGCGTGGCAGCGTAAGTCCCGTTTTGCCTATGATTAGTGAAGGTTGGGAGGCTGGTACTGGCCATCAGCGTGAACGAGTGATGAAAGCGTCTTTATCTGAGCGAATGGATTTAGTGGATGCCTTAATTGCTTTTGATCTTTCTAGAGATAGCCGACTGGCGCGCCTTGTGCCAATGAATATGGCGTGGGAATTGCTTAGAGAGAAAGAAGGGAGTGCGCAGTTAATCGTGGAGTTTTCTTTACCTAAAGGGTGTTTTGCGACCAGCCTATTGCGCGAAATGATAGATTATACGGATAAGTCAGTAGAGAAATATCATGAGAATATTGATCGCGAATGATGATGGTCTTGATGCGGTTGGCATACAAACATTGGCTAGGTATTTACGCCCAAAGTATGACCTTTTAGTGGTAGCGCCAGATCGTAATCGCAGCGGCGCTAGTAATTCTTTGACTTTATCCCGCCCTATACAGCCTATTGAGGTCGAAGAAGGGCAGTATCGTGTCGATGGTACTCCGACAGATTGTGTCAACCTTGCACTGTCTGGAGTGATTGATGGCGATGTGGATTTGGTCGTTTCAGGGATAAATCACGGTGCTAACTTAGGTGATGATGTTATTTATTCTGGTACGGTTGCTGCTGCTATGGAAGCGCGTCATTTAGGCCGTCCTGCTTTGGCAGTGTCACTGGTTGGTAATCAGCATTTCGATACAGCTGCGAAGGTTATCATGCAGCTTTTAAAAGACTCTCATACCCTTGAGTTACCGGTTGGTATTTTATTGAATATCAATGTCCCTGATGTCCCATATAGTGAGCTCAAAGGAATACAGGTGACACGTCTTGGTTATCGCCATAAAGCACAGGCACCTATTTCTGCTCAGCATCCTAGAGGCTTGCCTAGCTTTTGGATTGGTGCCTTGTCTGAACCTCATGATGTTTCTGAAGGAACAGACTTTTGTGCAGTAAACAATGGTTATGTTTCTATTACGCCAATTCATACGGATATGACTTGCCATGAAGCTAAATTACCTCTTAATAAATGGACCGACACAATAACGCTATGAGCCTGCACGATCTCAACTGGTTAGTTTCACATTCTGAATCCAAAGCCTCTAAGATGGTTGATCAGCTTAGAGATCATGGGATTACACATGAAGAATTATTAGCTCTTATGGGCTCTATTCCTCGTCATGAATTTGTGGAACCTGCATTTTCGCACCTGGCTTATTCAGCAACGCCACTTCCTATAGGTCGCAATCAAACCATTAGCCAGCCGCTTACCGTAGCGAGAATGACCGAATGGCTTTTAGCCTACTCTAGGCTTGGTCGCGTGTTGGAAATTGGCACTGGATCTGGTTATCAAACTCGTATTTTGTCGCATTTTTTTAATAAAGTTCATACCATCGAGCGTCACGAGCCGCTTTATGTACAGGCTAAAAAACGTTTGTCATCAATGGGTATTAAAAATGTCGAGTACTTATTTGCTGATGGGCAGATGGGTTGGCCTAATAAAGTAGAGATGGATGCGGTTATTATTACCGCAATGGCAAGTAAAATTCCGTTAGCCTTGACGGATTGCCTGAAGCAGCAAGGTATTTTAATTATGCCGATTGATCATCCTAGTCCACAGATAGGCTGTTGGCGTAAAGAGGGTGATCGTTGGAAGTGCTTAGGGACAGAGCCTGCTTACTTTGTACCCTTATTAGAAGGAATGGAACATGCCTAAATGGCTTAGAGTATATTTGAGTGGCGTGTTAATGGGCGCTGCAGATGTTGTCCCTGGTGTTTCTGGTGGGACGATTGCTTTTATTGTGGGCGTATATGATCGACTTATTAACGCATTGAGTGGTGTTAATAAGGCGAGTTTGGCTATGTTATTTAAAGGTGATGTAAAAGCCTTATGGCGTCATTTTGATGGCGGTTTTTTATTGCCATTAGGCGCGGGTGTTGTCACTAGTATTTTTCTACTAGCAGGCTTGATTACACATCTTTTAGCTGTATATCCAAGTTATCTGTGGAGTTTCTTTTTTGGACTTATCTTGGCGTCAGCTTATTTCTTGATTAACCAGATATTAGGATTCTCTTGGCGTCATTTTTTTGGGCTTATTGTTGGAGTGGCTGTTGGCGCTAGTTTGTCATTACTAGTACCTACCCAGTTAAATACATCCTATGTCATGGTTTTTTTCTCTGGAATGATTGCCATTTGTGCAATGATTTTGCCAGGGATCTCAGGTAGTTTTCTGTTGCTGATGATGGGGATGTACGGATTTATCTTATCAGCAGTTAAGAGTATGGATTTTGCTGTCATCTTTACTTTTGCTGTAGGTGCTCTGATTGGCTTGTTAACCTTTTCTAAAATTCTTCATTATTTGCTAAATCATGTAAGGTCTATGACTTTGTCGTTTCTTACAGGTGTTATGCTGGGGGCTCTGGTAAAAGTGTGGCCTTGGAAAGTGACGGATGCGTGGAGTTTGGTAGGTGACAAAAAGCTACCATTAGAAGAGCACCTCGTATTGCCTTGGGGGCTGCCAAACTATTATTGGCCGACTGATTTTTTGCTGCCAGTAGTGTTTGTTTTTATAGGCTTTTTGAGTGTGATTCTTATTTCTTACATATTTTTACGAAATTCGACAAATAGTAATAATTAATTTGAATTGGATATTGGGGTAAAGAATTATCTTCCGTTGCGTCTTTAAAAATCATGATTTTTCATCGCTAACTTGGTTAATAAGTCGGCTTGTTTTTTTGTGTTTTTTGCTGTCTGGATGCTCTTATGAAGTGTTGCATTATTCTGCAAAAAATAATCGAACTTATGCTTCAAATAATGCCAGTGTATCTTCTATTCCATCGTCTGGTTTTCATCGTGTTCAAAGCGGTGAGACCTTGTTTTCTATCGCTTTTCGCTACGGTTTGGACTATCGCGAGCTTGCAAAATCGAATCGTATTGATCCGCCTTATACTATTTATCCTAAGCAAAAAATTCGTTTGAATGGTGTTCAAAATACGGCGTCCTCAGCCACAAATAGTTCAACATCTTCTATCCCATTAATTGTATCAACTCCTAAAAATACAACACCCAAATCTGATCCAGTTGTTGCAATCAAAGCGCCTGAAAAATTGTCAAAAAGCGACACGAAAGACGAAAAAATATCGGGTAGTTGGTCTTGGCCTGTTGATGGAAAAGTTTCTAGGGGGTTTTCAAATGCTGGCGTTAGTAGTAAAGGTATAGATATAAAGGCTGAGAAAGGAGCGCTCGTCAAAGCTGCAGCAGATGGAACAGTTGTTTATGCTGGCAGCGGTCTTATTGGTTATGGCAATCTCGTTATTGTAAAGCACAATGATGTTTATCTTAGTGCTTACGCCTATAACGAAAGGATACTAGTAAAAGAAAAGCAAAATGTTCGGGCAGGAGACTCCCTTGCTGTCATTGGTGGTAAGGGGGAGGATAGACCGCTACTTCATTTTGAGGTTCGTCGTGATGGGCAGCCTATTGATCCGTTGGATGTTTTGCCCAAAATAAATTAAGCGAAATTAGCGTTTTAAGGAGGGGACATGAAGTTTGCAAGCATGGATAAAGAAGCAGCTAAGGTTTCGAATATTGGAGATTTTGACCTTGATACAGTAGACGACGAGCTGGTGGGTGATGAGCTTGTTGATGAGGAAATGATTGATGAAGAATTTGAGTCCGCAGTAAGCGCTCGTTATGCTGAAGCTGATTCAAGTCGTAATCTTGATGTGACTCAGTTGTATTTGAGCGAGATTGGCTTTTCTCCATTGCTTACTGCGGAGGAAGAGGTATATTTTTCTCGTCTTTCTCTAAAAGGTGATCAGAAGGCGCGTAAGCGCATGATAGAAAGTAATCTACGCTTGGTGGTGAAGATTTCCAGGCGTTATCTAAATCGGGGGCTATCTCTACTGGATTTGATTGAGGAAGGTAACCTTGGTTTGATTCGAGCGGTGGAGAAGTTTGATCCAGAGCGAGGGTTCCGGTTTTCAACGTATGCGACATGGTGGATACGGCAAACCATTGAGCGCGCTATCATGAATCAAACACGAACTATTCGTTTGCCCATTCATGTAGTGAAAGAACTTAATGTCTATTTACGAGCAGCTCGTGAGCTCACTCAAAAGCTAGACCATGAGCCTAGCGCTGAAGAAATCGCTGAAATGTTAGATTGTCCTGTCGAAGATGTGCAAAAGATGTTGGGCCTTAACGAAAAGGTTAGCTCCATTGATGCGACATTCGGCGGAGAAAATAATGACAAGAGCCTAGTTGAAATTTTAGCGGATACTATTCATCAAGGCCCAGAAGCAGATCGCCAAGACGGTGACGTCCTGCACAGTATTGAGCTTTGGCTTGATGAGTTGAGTGAGAAGCAGTGTGAGGTTATTACACGTCGTTTTGGCTTGCGTGGACATGAAGCTAGTACGTTAGAGCATGTTGGCGCTGAAATTGGTTTAACTCGTGAACGTGTTCGTCAAATTCAAGTTGAAGCGTTGCGAAAACTACGCTTGATTATGGATAAAGAAGGTTTGTCGTTGGACGATGTAATTCGTTTTGATGACTAGGTTTTCGACCAAATATAGAACTTAAAAAAACCCGCTTTAAGCGGGTTTTTTTGTGTCTTGTTTTTAATCAAGCTATAACCCGTTATCTTCTTGCTCTTCTGGATTGGTGATTTCAAGAATATGTTGATGGATTTGCTGTTTGTACTTATCAGACATGCCTTTTACCTCATAGGCCAAGATTTCTTTGCCATTATCTTCAATCACTTCTGGAAGGCCTGTGAAAACACGATTCTGGATATGGGATAATGTGAAAATATCATCACTAATGACTAATTTGTTAATACTTTCTGATTCACTTAGCTGATGAATGTTGCTTAAAAGATTTTCTATTTTATCTGGCTCGAAACGATTTTCTTTTACCATATTGGTGACTTGGATGTTGCCTTGATGCATCCCTAAATGAAAGTTTAGTTTAGGGATGTCAGTATAGAGTTCATTTTCCAATAACTTATCGACTAAGCCCAAAAATAGTTGTGCAGTGCTAACGGCATTTATATAAAGGTTATCTTCAGAGTTATGCGCACTGAAAAGTACGATAGCAGAATCATTTTTGTATTGATGGACTTGGCCTAAGTAGACTTCGCTCGCTTGAAATATTGCTCGATATATCGGTGTTAATAAGTTGGCTACTTGCAGTGGCGTCATGTCTTTATGCCATTCTTCTAAATTAAGAATATCAAAATAGAGTACACAGCTGCGTTGTCTTGATTCTTCAAAGATGGCATCGAAGTTTATTTCAAATTGAGGTTTTACCACTGGCGAGATGGTTTCTTCCGTCTTGACAGGTTGTTCAATCGCTTCTTTTGGTCGTTCTATTGATTGTATTGTTTCAACTGCTTGAAATAGTGCTTTAGCTTCTTTGTATGCAGGTACTGGTAAATCGTTTGGTTTCCTGCCTTTGCTATAGTGAATCAGGGCGGAAGAGGCTTCATTAATTGGTGCAAAAAGCCATTTTGTAATTAAGATGATTAGCAATAATGCAATCGTACAAGTAAATATGGCCACGCCAATTAATAAGTTGTTGAGATGCTGTAATGTTGCTTGAGCGGGAGTTTTGTCTAACGTAATTAATACGTGACCGACGATTTCGTCTCGGAACTTAATGCTGGAACTATACACTCTGTGGGTTTCACTAGGTCGAAAGTCTTGTTCAGATTGCATACCTGAATTACCACTATCCGCTTCAGCCAGTAGCTCGTCTTTTTTGTTATAGACTCGAGCACTCAGAATATTGTCATCGACAACGAGACGGTTGAGCAATACATTCAAGCTTAATAAATCATTGTTTAAGATAGACTGTGTAGCGTTGAAAGCGGCTTGAGTTGCTAGGCTGCTGCCAAGTACTTCGGTTTGCTGAGATAAATAATTGCCTAGCGCATGGGTCATCGTGTACCAGAAAATACACACAGTGAGGATCATGAGCGAGATAAAGGTGGCAACGGTGATGACTGATGCACTCAGTTTTTTGCGTATAAAAGCAGCGATAGCCTTGGTTTTCGATTGGGTGTCCATTCATTTCCTTCGGGTAACTCAAATGACAGTAACTAAAGTATACACATCATAACGGCCGTTTTCTGAATTCTTTAAAGTAGAACAGGTGCTTAGCGAAAAGAAAACGATTTGTTATAGTAGGCGTCTTATCGAATTAGGAGCGTTTATGTCTGCCAGTATTACTCTTATTGGTTCTTTGAACCCTGAATATCTTGAAAAATTTAACGCTTGGTTAGACGTACGAGGTCTGCAAGGGGCAATTCGTTTATTGACGGATGCTCAGGATACCGTTTCTGTGGCACAAGTTATGGTTGGTGATGGTGTAATGGATAGCGCTGCCATTCGTGCCGAGCTGTTAACCTTATCTAATGACACCGGAATTGACCATATTTATCAGACGACAATGCTAGATATTAAAGCATCAGGTATTGCTGTGTTCGATATGGATTCAACCCTGATTAAAGCAGAAGTAATGGATGAGCTTGCTGTCGAAGCCGGTATTGGTGAGCAAATTTCCGCTGTTACTGCGAGCGCTATGCGTGGTGAAATCGATTTTGTTGAAAGTTTTGTGCAGCGCTTAGCTTTGTTAAAGGGGTTGAGTAGCGAGGTCATGGATGGTGTTTATACTAGAATCCAGCACATGGATGGTATTTCAACCTTGATGAAGGTGTTACATCATTATGGTTGGCATACAGCGATTTTATCTGGCGGTTTTACCTATTTTGCAGATCGTGTTCAAGCAGAATATGGTATGTCTGAAGTGCATGCGAACGTGTTAGAGATTCAAAACAATGAACTAACAGGTAAGCATTTAGGTGATATTGTCGATGGTGAGCGTAAGAAGCGTTTGTTGACGAATATTGTGGCTGAGCAAGGCGTTGATTGGCAACAGACGATTGCTTGTGGCGATGGTGCTAACGATTTGCTGATGTTAAATCATGCGGCTTTAGGTGTGGCTTTGCATGCTAAGCCTTTGGTTCGAGAGCAGGCACCATGTCCTATGAATAACCTTGGTCTAGAGGGGATTTTATATTTATTAGGTATGACATCTGAACAAATTAGAGCGTTGTCTGTTTAGTCATTCATCATCAGGCGTCATTTGTTAAGGTGCTAACGTAATTTTTTGTACTTGCGATAGAGACAGCTATTGTCCCCTTTAAAAGCTTGTTATGATTCTTAGTTATAATGATAACAAGCTTTGTTGGGGTGTTGTTTTGTCAGAAATACGTTTGTCTGATATAGATTTGAATCTGCTGTATGTTTTTCAGGTTTTAATTGAAGAGCTGAATGTTACCAAAGCGGCCACGCGACTTAATGTTTCTCAGCCAGCTGTCAGTCGTTCACTATCTCGACTACGTGATGTATTCGATGACCCATTGTTTATACGCACCTCTCATGGCTTGTCTGCTACTGCTAAGACTCAAGGCTTGTCACCACTTTTAGCAGATACGTTAAAGGGCCTCGAAAGTCTTATACAGCCGAGTAAATTTACTCCCGAAAATAGTAAACGTCGGTTTATTTTATCGACTACTGACTTTGGCACTCTAACCGTTTTGCCTAAAATTCTTGACCAATTTCGGCAAAAAGCCCCTGATGCTATCTTGGATGTAAAGTCTTGGAATGAAGATATGGTGGCTGAATTAGATCAAACGAGCATTGACGTAGCGGTCGCTGTTTTGTCTAAGGAGCCTCCAGCTGGTATTCGAGCAATGCGCTTAAAGAGCGATCGTATGGTGTGTTTAGCGCGTAAAGGTCACCCTAGCATTCAAGGTGAATTAACCTTAGAAAGCTATTTGCAAGCAAGTCATGTGCAAGTGGTGTTAGGTCGTCGAGAGTATTTCGCTGTTGATCGAGAATTAGATAAATTAGGACATAAGCGTCATGTTGCTGTGCATTTGCCTAATTTTGTGCCGGCCGCAAGAGTGGTAATGGACAGTGATTTGTTACTGACTGTTCCAAAACTTTTTGCTGAAGATATGGCGGCAACGGTATCTGAAATAGTGGTATATGAGCTGCCATTTGCTTCGCGTGAATTTGATTATTCGATGATTTGGCATGAACGCTTCCAACATGATGCCGCTCATGTTTGGTTTCGAGGATTATTAAGGCTGGCTTTTCTTGAGGCCTCTGCTTAATTTAAAATTTTTGACGCTTAACAAGGTGAACTTGATAAGCGAGTAATCCACTCTTTTGTTAATACTTCTACTAAGCTGTAGCGTCTAAGTGTCATGGCTTCTTCTAAATCTGCAAAATTCTCGTCTAGGTAGTCGTGAAGGATTTTGTCCCTTAAAGCGATGAGAGATCTAATTTGTTCCGCCTGTTCATAGGTAACATCTTTATTCGCAATAAGCGCGTTTAGAACCTCTTTACGTGACGAGATCTCGGTTTTGTAGTGGTGTTTTAGAACATAGCGAGCAAGATCTAGCATAGAAGCGACAAGTAGCTGAAAAGAATGCTCAATCACCATATTTTCATCTTTTGAATACGTGATAGTTCTCGCACCCTTTCTAAAAGCATCGAGTCGCTTGATCATCGCGTGCTGATGTTCATATAGGGATGTTTCCCATTCTACGTCTCTCATATTCTTTGCCTCTTTTGAGTGCTAATTGATTTTAGTATCTTTCAAATCAAGAGAACCAGCATACTGATTTTTCAGCATGCTGGTTCTCTTAGTCTAGGTGAGTTATGAAGAAAGAGGAAAGTTAGAAAGCAGAGAAAGGATAAAAAGGATAGGAATGACCGTACTCTACTTGTGTATTGGCTTTTACGTGCAAGTAACCTTGGCTTTCAGCCGCAGCGAGAAGCGCACCAGAGCTTTGTTGTGGATGCGCATAAGCTAATCCATCTTTTCCAATGAAAACTCGTAAGAACTCGTCTCGTTGGATCGTTTTGTTACGGTTGAAGCCTGCATCGACATGATAAGACTGGGGGAGTTCAGCAATTTGACCGGAACAAATAGACAGCAAAAGTTGTGCGAACCAATGATAAGTCACTAAGGTCGAGCTTGGATTCCCAGGTAGCCCAAGGAAGGGGACACCCTGAAGTGTTGCATGAACGAGTGGCTTGCCTGGCTTAATGGCAATTTTCCATAAATGTACTTTTCCTAGCTTTTCTAAGGCACCTTTCACATGATCTTCCTCACCGACAGAAACACCGCCAGATGACAGAATAACATCGCAGGATTGTATCAAGGTTTTTAGGGCCGCTTTAGTGTCTTCTACTGTGTCTGCTGCGTGAATACAGTGGCTGACATTATGGCCTGCTTGAGTGACAAGCGCGCTTAACATTGGACCGTTTGAGTTGTAGATTTGCCCAGCTTTTAGATTATCGCCGGTAGGAATCAGCTCATCACCTGTTGTTAGTATTCCGACATTGAGTTGCTTGTAGACGATAACTTCAATGATCCCAAGGCTAGACAAAAGGCCAATGTGTATTGGCGTGATTTTTTCACCTGATTTAACGACCGTTTGGCCGATCTGCATATCTTGCCCTAACGGTCTAATATTGTCGCCAGTCGTCGGCTGTTTACTGAAGATGACTTTGTCACCTTCAAGCTCGGCATTTTCTTGCATTATCACGGTATCTGCGCCACTTGGGATATTCGCACCAGTGAAAATACGCGCACAAGTGCCCGGCATTAAAGGCTTAGGGTGTTGGCCGGCTGCAATTCGTTGACTAACGTTAAAGCGCTTACCAGCGTGCCAATCAGCACAGGCAAGAGCGTAGCCGTCCATCGCACTGTTGTCGTGAGGAGGAACTGATATTCCTGCGATAACGTCCGTTGCGAGAATGCGTCCAACTGCGTTTATAAGGGGGATTGTCTGCTGTTCCACACGAATGCTAGCGCTGCGCTTAATTTCTTCTAGAGCATCTTCAAAGGCAAGTAAAGTAGACATGTAAACTATGCCTCATGTTGGTTTGTTGTGTATGGGCCAATCAACATGCTGACAAAATTACAGGGTCTATGAGAGGCATTAAGTTGCTCTTCTAAAATACCATTCCATGCTGTTTTGCAGGCACCGGTAGAGCCAGGCAAACAGAACACCAGTGTTTGGTTAGCTAATCCAGCAATCGCGCGCGATTGAATGGTGGATGTGCCGATTTCTGTATAAGAAATTTGTCTAAATAGTTCACCAAAGCCTTCGATGGTTTTATCAAATAGTGGCGTCATGGCTTCTGGAGTGCTGTCGCGTGAATAAAAACCTGTCCCGCCAGTGATCAAAACCACGTGGGTTTGTTTGTCGGCAATCCAGTTTGATACGACGGCGCGCATTTGGTAAACATCGTCTTTCACTAGCTTTCTTTCATTGAGTGTGTGACCAGCCTTAGTCAACAGTTCAATTAGAGCGTCACCGGATGTGTCTTCTGCAATAGATCGAGTATCAGAAACGGTTAAGACGCTGATATTTAGTGGACGAAAAGGTGTCGGTGTTTTAGCCATGGGAATTCCTTGTTTAGCCTCCTGTAGCGCTCATAAAGCGTAAAATTTGCGGGGCTTCATCGAGATTAAAATGATGTTTTTCAGGTTTGAGTGCTAGTGCTTCAATAATCGCGTTTTCTAGTTCTGTTGAATTATGGTTTTTTGAATCTAATGGCGTTGAGCAATATGAGCTATTGCGCAGTACGGTTTTTAAATCTTTTGCATGTTCATTGCCGAGGCAGAGTAATAAACGGCCTTCAGCTGTCAGCCTGACGCGATTACAGGTATCGCAAAAGTTATGGCTGTGTGGCGAAATCACACCGATTTTGTGGTCATAACCTGCTACCTGATAATAGCGGGTTGGGCCGCTTGTGGTTGACGAGCTTGGCGTGAGTTTATAATGTCTGCCAAGCGTATTGATGACGTCGTCACTAGACAAGTAAGTTGCTGCTCGGTTATGGTCAGTGATAACGCCAAGCGGCATTTCTTCTATAAAACTGATGTCCATTTTTCGTTCTAAGGCAAATTGAGCCAGATCAAAAAGCTCATCATCATTATGATTTTTAAGCATCACACTGTTAATTTTTAGGCGTTTAAACGGCAGTTTGCTGGCAGCTTCTATGCCATCGATAACTTGTTGAAATTTATCTCTGCGAGTTAAGGCGTAAAATCGTTCTGCTTTAAGGGTATCAAGGCTGATGTTGATACGCGATACACCAACATCGAGTAGGCTTTGTGCCATTTTATAAAGTTGAGAACCGTTGGTGGTAATGGTGAGTTCTTCTAAGCCTTCAGTATTGGCTATTTGCTCAATTGCCCAAAGGATATTTTTGCGTACTAAAGGCTCGCCACCCGTAATTCGAATGCGCTTGGTGCCCATAGATATAAAGGTTTTGGCCACGTGAACAATTTCTTCTAAAGACAATATATGGTCTCTAGGCATGAAAGTGACATCTTCATCCATGCAATAGGTACAGCGAAAATCACATCGGTCAGTGACGGAAATGCGTAGGTAGTCTATTTTTCGACCAAATGGATCGATTAAAGCGGACGTTGACAAGAAAAATTACCCTTTATATATAAGTGTTCATCAAAGCAAAAAAATGCCTATTTAGCAAAGCGCTAGAAAAGATTTCGATAAGATTTTTAATATTATTTTAGTTTATGATGGTTTTATTCAGGTCGTCACTGAAAAAATGGCAAAACATGGATAATCATATACATAGGGGGAAATGGTGAATCAAGTCGTTAATCATCTAATCGGTTTGTTAAAGCTGGAGCGTGTGTCTGCGACTCAGTTTATTGGTCGTAGTCAGGATATCGGCTTTCCCAAGTTATTTGGTGGTCAGGTTATTGGTCAAGGCTTGAGTGCGGCCACTCAAACAGTTGAAGGGAGATTTCCGCACTCTCTACATTGTTACTTCTTGCGTCCAGGGGATTCTTCTCACCCAATTGAATATGAAGTGGAAACAGTTCGAGATGGTCGCAGTTTTAGTGTTCGTCGAGTGATAGCTTCGCAATTTGGTAAAAGTATTTTAGCGATGACAGTCTCCTTTCATATTGAGGAAGAGGGGTTAGTTCATCAGGATGCTATGCCAAATGTTCCAGGTCCTGAGTCATTTAAGTCTGAGCTATCGCTCTATCGTGAGCATGCCGATGAGATTCCATCGAAAGTTAGGGATTTGTTCACGGCGGATCGACCTATTGAATATCGAATCGTTGAAAATCAAAACCCTTTTCGACCAAGACCTGGAATTGCAAAACGACATATGTGGATTCGTAGTGTGTCCGCTCTGCCTGATGAGGCGTTAATTCATCAGTCTATGCTGGCTTACACGACGGACTATGGCTTCATTGAAACTGCCTTGATGCCTCATGGTATTTCAATTGGAAGCCCTTACCTTACAGCAGCGAGTTTGGACCACGCTATCTGGTTTCATCGTCCATTTAGATTAGATGAATGGCTACTTTATGTAGCGGATTCGCCATCGGCAAGTTCTGGCAGAGGGTTTGTGCGCGGTCAGATCTTCAATCAAAAAGGTGAGTTGGTGGCATCCACTGCTCAGGAAGGTTTGTTGCGCTATTCCAAATAGGAGTTAAGGCTTGTGTTGCTTTAATGCCCAGACAATGTGCTCTTTCACTAAATCAGAAGAGTGAGAGAGTGCTTTTTCTAGTGTTTGGATAGTTGCTTCATTACTTGGGGCATTGCCAAGCGCGACAGCGATATTACGGCGCCAGTTTTCAAATCCCGTGCGACGAATTGGGGAGCCTTCAGTATTTTTTAAAAAGGTTGCTTCGTCCCATTCAAACAGCTCAATCAGATCGGCAGAATCCAAATTGTGTCTTGGTTGAAAATCTTCTTCTTGGGTATATTTTGCGAATTTGGTCCAAGGACATACTAGTTGGCAATCGTCGCAGCCAAAAATACGGTTCCCCATTTTACTGCGTAGGTCTTCTGGAATAGAACCTTTGTGTTCTATGGTCAGATAGGAAATACATTTTCCAGCATCAAGCACCCAAGGTTCCACAAAGGCATCAGTAGGGCATTGTGTCAGGCAGGCTGTGCAACTACCACAGTGTCTAGTTTCAGTAGCCTTATCGACAGGAAGCGGCAGGTTAGTAAATATTTCACCGAGCAAAAACCAGCTGCCCGCTTTTGGCGTTAGTAATAAGGTGTTTTTGCCAATCCAGCCCATGCCGGCTTGTTCCGCAATTTGTCTTTCCAGAATAGGCGCGCTATCTACAAAAGCTCTGTAGCCATGATCGCCAACTTGTTGCTCTATTTTCTTAGCCAGTTGAGTAAGGCGTTTGCGAATTAATTTATGGTAGTCGCGCCCCAAGGCATAACGTGCAATATAGGCTTTGTCTTTGGTTTTTAGTCTTTCGACTGTTTTGACCGATTGGGGAAGGTAATGTATGCGAAGTGAGATGACACGGCGCGTCCCTGGATGGAGTTGCTCTGGGTAAAAACGCATGTCGCCATGATTGGCAAGATAGTCCATACCTGCATGGTATTGGTTATTCAGCCATTCATTAAATTCATCTTTGTATTGCGCTAGATCAGGCTCGACAATACGGGCTTCGGCAAAGCCCAATTCAATTGCCCATGATTTGATGTCATCAGCAAGTTGGCTTAATTCTTTTGGGCTGGATAAAGACGAAGGAAGCAAGGGAGTACCAAAACATTGGACGCTAGGCTAAAAAGCAGCCTAGCGTGAAGAACAAAAAATTAGTAAAGCTGAGAGTCGCCTTTAACAACATCCATCAATAGCTTGATGAACTTACGATCGGCTTCCGTGTGTTCTTCTTGGATTTTAATGGTGGTTTGGTTGGACACTTCTTCTGCAATACGTTGATAAGCATTTGGCTGGTTGATATTTTCTTTGGCGATACGGACTAATTCTCCAGCGAGTTCTGGATCCATAAGCATCTTACGAAAACAGCGCAAAAATTCATCAATAACTCGTTGTTGGTTAAGCTCATTAGCCATGGTAAAACTCCTAATCAATTTATGCCGCTATGACACCATGAAGCGTAGGTTAGAGCAAGTTTTTATACGCTTTGTGTTGACAAATCTGAGGCACAAAGACAAAATGAAACGCAATATAATTCGACGACACCATGTCGATGACTCCTTTTTATGGGCCACTAGCTCATCTCAGTCAGATTCGTTCTGATAAGCACAAGTGTAGAATGGCGCAATATTGTTGTCCTATACTTCTCCTCGCGAAAAGACGCGGGCAGTGTAAAAACTGCGATTTATTGCGTTTGAGTGTTTCTTACTTTTAGATAAATGTTCCTTATTTTTAAAAGTTACCTCAGTTAGTTTAGCAAACTTCGTTCTATCAACTTTAATCTGCTTGTCTTATGCGGTTACAATAGCTGCACTAAAATTAAAAGACAGATAAATACTATAGAGGGTAACAAGGTGGAGTTATTATCCGGTGGTGAAATGATCGCCCGCTTCCTCAAAGATGAGGGAGTTGAATATATCTATGGTTATCCAGGTGGAGCCGCACTTCATATTTACGATGCTTTGCATCGTCAGTCTGACGTAAAGCATATTCTGGTTAGGCATGAACAAGCTGCAACGCATATGGCTGATGGCTATGCACGTGCCACGGGCAAAGCGGGTACGGTTCTTGTAACATCGGGTCCAGGTGCAACTAATACTGTTACTGGTATTGCGACGGCTTATATGGACTCTATTCCCATGGTCATTATTTGTGGTCAGGTTATGAGCTACCTGATCGGCGAAGATGCGTTCCAAGAAACCGATATGATTGGTGTATCACGTCCAATTGTGAAGCACAGCTTTACGGTTAAGCATCCTTCTGAAATTCCTATGATCATGAAAAAGGCTTATCACATTGCCAGTACTGGTCGTCCTGGCCCTGTTGTGATTGACGTGCCAAAAGATATGACCATGCCAGGTGATAAGTACGAATACAAATACCCAGAATCTGTTTCTATTCGCTCTTATACGCCACCAACGAAAGGTCACAGTGGTCAGATCAAAAAAGCAGTCGATTTGCTGTTAGCCGCTAAGCGTCCAATCATCTATGCTGGTGGTGGCGTTATTATGGGCGGTGCGTCTGATTCTTTGGTGAAACTGGCTAAGTCTTTAAACGTACCTGTAACTAATACCTTGATGGGCCTGGGTGGATACCCAGGAACAGATAAGCAGTTTGTTGGTATGTTAGGTATGCATGGCGCATACGAAGCGAATATGACCATGCATCACAGTGATGTGATTTTGGCTGTTGGCGCTCGTTTTGATGATCGTGTTACAAATGATCCTGATAAATTTTGCCCTGGCGCAAAAATTATCCATATTGATATTGATCCTGCTGCTATTTCTAAAACCATTCGTTCAGATGTGCCAATTGTTGGCCCTGTTAGTCAGGTTTTAGAAGAAATGCTGTCTTTGGTTGAAGGTCAAAGTTCAAACACAGAAGCGCTTGTTGGTTGGTGGAAGCAAATCAATGAATGGCGTTTAGTGCACGGTGGTCGTTATGACACGAGCAGCGAAAAGATCAAGCCTCAAGCAGCGATCGAGGCGTGCTGGCGTGCTACTAAAGGCGATGCTTATGTTGCGTCTGACGTAGGCCAGCACCAAATGTTTGCCGCTCAGTATTATAAATTTGATAAGCCAAACCGTTGGGTTAACTCTGGTGGTTTAGGCACGATGGGTTTTGGTCTTCCTGCTGCAATGGGCGTGAAGATGAACTTCCCTAAAGAAACCGTAGTTTGTGTAACAGGTGAAGGCAGTATTCAAATGAATATTCAAGAGCTTTCTACCTGCTTGCAATATGGTTTACCGGTTAAAATCTTGTGTTTGAACAACGGTTACTTAGGCATGGTTCGCCAGTGGCAAGACATGAACTATGAAGGTCGTTACTCAAACTCCTACATGGATTCATTGCCTGATTTCAAAATACTGATGGATGCTTACCGTCATAAGTATGTTGAAATTCGAACTAAAGATGAACTCGATGCCAAGATGGAAGAAGCGTTTGCAATGACAGATCAATTGGTCTTCATTAACTGTTACGTGGATCCAGAAGAGCATGTATATCCAATGCAAGTGCCTCGCGGCTCTATGCGAGATATGTTCTTGAGCAAGACGGAGCGTACCTAATATGCGACATATTATTTCTGTATTGATGGAAAACGAGCCGGGTGCTTTGTCGCGAGTAGTTGGTTTGTTCTCACAGCGTAACTTTAACATCGAATCATTGAACGTAGCGGCAACGGATGATCCAACCTTGTCTCGCCTTACATTGACGACATTTGGTTCAGATCAGGTTGTAGAGCAGATCACCAAACAACTTAATAAGTTGATTGATGTGGTGAAGCTGGTGGACTTGACTGAAGGTCAGCACATTGAGCGTGAGTTGATGCTGGTTAAGGTTCGTGCTACTGGTGCTCAGCGCGCTGAAGTGAAACGTACAGTTGATATCTTCCGTGGCAACATTGTGGATATGACGCCGTCTATTTATACGATTCAAATCGTTGGTGAGTCAGATAAACTTGATGGGTTCTTACAAGCGTTGGGCGGCGCTCATTTGCTTGAAGTAGTTCGTACTGGTGTATCTGGTATCGCTCGCGGTGAAAAGACACTGTCTTTATAATCGTCTACTATTTTTGTAGTGGTCTTATAGATAGACTGAAAAAGCCGCGCTTATCCGCGGCTTTTTTTATGCGTAAATGATGGGTATTAAGTGAGGGTTAAATGGATAAAACGAATTGGAAACTGCTCAAGTTGCTAGAGCAGAATGGCCGTTTGACCTACGCAGAATTGGGTAAAATGGTTCATCTGACTGCACCAGCGGTCGCAGAGCGAGTTCGAAAGTTAGAAGAGTCTGGTGTGATTACTGGTTACGGTGCAAAAATTAACCTAGAGAAAGTAGGAATACCTATAACAGCCTTAGTTGAATGTCAGGTTTACCGAACCAAAGAGCGTGAATTTAAAGCATTAGTGCTTAGTCTGGATGAGGTGATCTCTTGCCATAATGTAACGGGGCCTTACGCTTTTGTGCTTCGGGTTGCGGTACGTTCTATGTCTTTATTGGATGAGTTATTAGAGCGTTTAATTGATCTGAGTGATACGAATACCATGATGGTGCTTTCAACTCCAGTTTCACGAGAAATGCCGGTGAATATTGAAAAAGGAGTTGAAGCTGATATCAATTAGGGCTGTTGGGCAAGCTTTATAGCTGTTTTTGCCTGGCGTAGCCATTGGCTAATAATCATCCCTGTCATAATAAAGCCACAACCAACCAGAGCACGAGTTGAAAGGATTTCCTCCATAAATATCCAGCCACCTAATGCGGCAAATACCGCTTCAGATGAGAGAATAAGAGCACTGACACTAGGCGAAACATTTTTTTGCCCTAGTGTTTGTAATGTGAAGGCAATGCCAGATGAAGCGACGCCGGCATAAACTAAAGGCCACCAAGCCATTCTGATGCCTTCAAGCGTTGGGGTTTCTAATATGAAGGCGCTGATAGAGGCTAATATCGTTGCTACGAAGAACTGAACGATAGAAAGTGGTAAAGCGGATACATATCGAGAAAGGTAGCCAATTAATAAAACATGACCAGTCCAAAAAAGAGTACCTAGTAGCTCTATCGCATCGCCTTTATTGATGGATAGGTTTGGCCCAACGGTTAAACTGTAAAGGCCAACTAACGCTAGTCCTACTCCAATCCAAGTATGTCTCTCGGTTTTATGGCCCAGCAGAAGTCCTAATATCGGTACGAACACAATATACATGCTGGTGATGAATCCAGCATTCCCTGCCGTAGTGTATTGCAAACCTATTTGTTGACACGTAAAGCCCAAGAACAAGCAGCTTCCTGCAGCGAGCCCCCCTAACCAAAGCTTTCGATTATTTTGAGATTGCTTGGGTTTAAAAATAAACAATAAAGGTAAAAGCGACAATGTTGCTAATAGAAAACGCATAGCGTTAAAGCTGTGTGGCCCAAGGCTTTCCATGCCAACACTTTGGGCGACAAAGGCAAAGCCCCAAATGGCGGCGGTGGCCCATAAAAAAATATGTGCAATAGACATAGCTAATCCCTAATTATTGGTGACGGAGTGGTTATTTTACGGAGTGAGGGTAAGTTTCCACAGATAAAATAAAAGGTTATTCGAGCGCTTAGCTTTGGATAAAAAAGTAAATTTAAGGTTTTGCTTTTGCAATGCAGAGTTCTAACTAATTGATTTTCGGACATCTTAATATATTTACTTTTGTGTCACCTAAAAGGTTAAAAAATAGGCTGACAGGCGAATTATTAGGCTGTACAGTTGCGCCAAATTATATGGTCGATTTTAGCTGTTAATTTAGACCGTCTTTAGCTCAATTTTAAGAGAATTAATTGTTATGACATTCAGTGTTTGGTTGGCAACGGCGCCGTTGTTAATGTTGCTGTCTTTAGGGCCCGGCCCAAATAATTTTACTGCGATGCACAATGGCATTCAGGTTGGCGCGACTAAAGCTGTTATTGCTGTGGTTGGTCGAAATCTAGCTTTTAGCATCTTGATGTTAATTTCCGCGCTAGGTTTAGGGGCTATTATTGTTTCTTCTAGCTTTTGGTTTAGTGTTATCAAATGGTTCGGTGTCGCTTACCTGTTTTATGTTGGCATCAAAACATGGCGTAGTGCAGCCATGGTGCTTGAAGAACATGAAAGTGAAGTCGGAATCAAGGCGAAACGTGGACACCTTGCGAGAATGCGCCAAGAGTTTTTAGTAGCGATCGGCAATCCTAAAGCGGTATTGCTTTTTACGGCTATTTTTCCGCAGTTACTGGATCTTAGTCAGCCTGTTCCTATGCAGTTTTTCTGGATGGGATTAACTTTTTGTTGTACGGAGTTTATTGCGGCTTATATTTACGCAATGAGCGGCAAGCAGATTCGCCGTTTGATTCGCAGCCCTAAAGGTATGAAAAACCTTAACCGCGGAATGGGCAGTGTGTTCGTTTTGGCGAGTGCTTTTTTAGCAACGGCAACACGTTCTTAAAAAGTTTGTAGTGTAATTTAAATAAAAAAAGGTGACGCTAGGTCACCTTTTTTTATTTTTTACATTTTGTGTTTTAGCTTAAATAACTTTTTTAGCTGTGTTCTTTTAAGAACTCTTCGCTTAGGTACAACTCTTCGTTACTGTTTACTTTCACATCACGGTCTAGAATCATTTTCGCGATTTCTTGCGCTTCTTCTAAGGAATGCATTTCGTAAGTGCCGCATTGGTATTCGTTCAACTCTGGAATGTCAGATTTAGCTTTTACTTTCAATACGTCTTCCATTGCTGCTTTCCAAGAAGCAGCAACAGTGTCTTCAGAAGGTGTGCCGATTAAGCTCATGTAAAAACCAGTACGGCAACCCATTGGCGAAATGTCGATAATTTCGACGCTATCACCATTTAGGTGTTCACGCATGAAGCCAGCAAACAAATGTTCTAGCGTATGGATACCTTTTTCAGAAAGGATCTCTTCATTTGGCACGCAAAAACGTAAATCAAATACTGTGATGTCATCACCTTTAGGTGTAGACATGGATTTAGCAACACGAACGGCTGGTGCATCCATACGAGTGTGGTCGACACGGAAACTGTCTAATAATGGCATAAAATCTCTCCTACTGAACTCAACGGAATCATCGTTGCTTTATAAATGGTGATATCAATTGCCGTTATTGTACATGAAGTTTTGAACCTTTGATCGGACTTTTTGGTGATCGTAAATATTCATAACTGAGAGCTAAGCAGAAAGCGATAATAGCAAACAGCATGCTTTGACCAATGAAAAACACCATGCAGCTACAGCTTATTAAGGCAACTATAGCCAATATTTGGGCTGCACGATTGACTAATTTGAAAGCGGCAACGCAGGTTAATGTGTAAATAAGCAGAAAGCTGCCGTTTGTCATTTCAATGAACCATGACATTTTCCAGTCAGAGACCTCTGAAAACACAATAGAGAATAAAGTGATTAAACCAACCAGTAATACTGCTTTTTCAGGTGCGCCATTTTTATTAAGCCCGATAAAAGTTTTAGGTAAGGCGCCTTGCTGTGCCATAGATTGCACCATACGAGAGAAACCTAAGATATAAATGGCCACGTTGGCGAAGGCGATAATATAAGCGCCAACAGCAAAGAATCGACTGCTCGTTTCGCCCATTAATTTGCTAACTAACAATGCTAGAGATTGGCTGTTGGTAATTTCGTCGCCGTAAGTGTGATGCCAAGCAATGAGTAGTACTAAACTTAGGTAAGCAAGAATAACTATAGTGATGCCACCCAGTAATGCGATTGGGAAATCTCTGGTTGGATTTTTGAACTCAGCGCCCATATGGGCCATGACTTCAATGCCTAAGAAACACCAAAATATAACGCCTGTGGCGTAAAGTGTTTGTTGCCACTCAACGGCGGTTACGGGTGCTTCAATAACTTGGCGACTGTCTAAAATATCACCAATATAGCAAAGCCACAAAATAGTACCAATCATCACGATGACAATAGCAGTTTGAAACCTAGCTGAGGTTTGCATGCCTACGATGGCAAAGAAAAGCATGCCAGCAAGGGTTAATAAACTAAAGGCAAGAATCCATTCATCAGATGTTTTAAAAATAATGGTCAAATACGCCGCTGCGACCTTTATAGCAACTGCAGGGCCAACCAATAGAATACTTAAAAACAACCAGCCCACTGCTTTTTCATAGCGCGACCCAAATGCTCGACCAATATAATGTGATGCTCCTCCAGCGGAAGGATACTTGGAGCCAAGTAACGCAAAAATAAATGCAATTGGGATAATCATTGTGGCGGTGATTAACCAAGCATAAAAAGCAAAGGATCCCGCCTCTGCAACAGACATGGCGGGCAAGATCATCAGGCCAGTACCAATAAAGGTAGTTACCGTCATTGCTATGCCTTGTAGCGGGCCAAGAGTTTTTTGGTATTGGTTCATTTGTTTGCCTTTACTTGTTAAATTCTGTAGCTGTTATTTGTTGTCGCTAAGGATAAAATACTTATATTAGCAATACGCTATACAAGTTGACCCCATTAAGGCGCATTTTGCCGGAATGACCGTCAAGTTGAATAACTAATAATAAAAGGGGGGTTGGGTGGCCGATCATTATGATCAAAAAATATTAGCTTTACTGGTTGACGATGCTCGGCTTTCTGTTTCAGACATTAGTCGGCAAGTTAATTTATCTCGTTCTGCGGTGACAGAGCGCATTCGTCGCATGGAAGATAATCGAACCATCACTGGCTATCATGCACATACTTCGGTTTCAAAAGAAGACGGCGTTACTGCTTATTTGGCCTTAACTTTTAGACCTTTGTCTTGCGATCTTGTGCAGCCTTTGATTGAGGCTATTCCAGAGGTAAAGCTTGCCCATTCTATTAGTGGTGATTTGGATTTGTTGCTTTTAGTTCAAGCGAGCTCCATGGCACGTTTAAATGCGATTCGTAGTGAGATGGACAGCTGGCCGAACCTTCATAAAATAGTGACGCACATGTGCTTATCAAATCGTCTTGATCGTTGGTGAGTCGTATTTTAGAGGCTCTGTCAGAGCAATTGCGAATTTATCTGATAACTGCTTGAATTGTGTACAAAATCCGCCCGCGTTATAAGTGAGGTCGTGCTCTGAAAAGGTTAAATTTAAGAGAAAGGTGGTCTAGTAAGGCAAAGTCTTACGATGATTTATTGATTCTGGCAATACTTGGTGCCTTGTGTGGTTTACTAAGTGGGCTTTTGATGGTGTTTTTTTATGCCGTCATTTATTTACCTACTCGATACTTTATCGGTGCTGATTTTGATTCTTTTGAGTCTTTGGCTGTTGAGTGGCGTGTTGGACTTTCTTTTGCTGCTTGTGTTGTTTTGGCGCTGCTTTTTACATTGCTGCCGAACCGATTACATAAAGTGGGTGTTCCTTATGTTGTTGAACGTCTAAATTATCATCATGGTAATTTGCCTGTGTGGAATGCGGTGGTGCAGTTTTTTTCAGCGGCAATAGGTTTGGCTGGTGGTCTTTCAATTGGTAAGGAAGGTCCTGCTGTGCACCTTGGTGCGACACTTGGTGGCTACTTGGCGGGAAAAGCAAAATTGCCTCAGTATGGCGTTGAAACCTTATTGGCCTGTGGTGTTGCCGGAGCGATTTCAGCGGTATTTCAAACGCCTTTAGCGGGTGTTTTGTTTGCCTTTGAAGTGATTTTTCTGGAATATCGACAGCGTTATGTTTTACCTGTTTTGCTCTCTTCTGTTATTGCTACCTTAGTAAGTCATTATGTTATTGGGCCTTTGGATATATTTAGTGTCGAAAGTATCTCTTCTGTGTTGCTTTCGACTGATTTATTTGTCGCTTGCTTTGTCTTAGTTGTTTTTATCGTATTACTGTCTGCTTTGTTTCTTCATACGCAAAAGAGTCTTTGGCGGTTCAGTGGTGTATCTGTTTGGTGGCGTTTTTCTTTAGTGGCAATTGCCACGTCTTTTGCAGCTATTTATTTGCCGGAATCATTGGGCAGCGGTTACCTTTCTCTTTCTCGTTTATTGTCTGGTGATTTAATTTTATATTCCCTGCTGTTATTGATTTTAGTTAAAACGGTCTTGACTGCTTTTACTATAGGTCTGGGAATTCCGGGAGGAATGATAGGGCCGACTTTTATTATTGGTGGATTGGCAGGTGTTCAGGTTGCTTTGGTGTTTGATGATAGAGTAGCGGATGTGGCTTTATTCGCATTACTAGGAATGGCGGCTATGATGGCGGCTAGCTTTCAGGCGCCATTAACAGCTTTGGTTGCTATTATAGAGATGACCCATTCGTCGGAAGCGATCGTTCCTGCGTTGTTTGTTATTGTATTTTCTTGTCTGTTGATGCGAGTGTTTTTTCATCAGGAATCTGTGTTTGTCGAAAGATTGAATTTTATGGGAATGTCTTCGACTATTAGCCCTTTTCAGCGATATCTGCGACACCATACAGTTAAGCCAGTTGCTGAAGAGGTTTTGCTTCTGCCTAAAATCGTTGCTATTGAACAGGTGAAAGATTTAGCGTCAAGTATGGTAGACTATGTAGTTTTCGAGATTGAAAACGAGCGGCGTTTGGTCCGTAGAATTGCTGTATTGGATACATTGAAAACTTTGGAAGAAGGCCCTCAGTTATGGCTTGTTTCAGAGGACGATAGAGTGAAGATGAACTTATCTTTGGCATTAGAGTCGACTCTTGTTTCTGTAATTGATGAGCCTCCTTCATTAGAGGCTATGTTGGGTTGGTTTCAGGAAACAGGTTTGCCAGAGGTGCTGGTGGCGGTATCTGATTCTTCTTTTAGTCTGGTTTCTCGTCATCGTCTCGATCAGTTTTTGTTAAAAAGTGACTAGTTGCACCTGTTTTTTAGTAGGGGGAGTGTTTTCTAGTTCTTTATTAAAAGTTTTATTGGCAGTAATGCTTCTTATGTTAAAGCTTGCTTGCTTTTGTAAATTATCAGTTATGGGATTTGAATAAATATGAGTCGTTCAGAAGATCTATACGCACGTGCCCAACACCGTATTCCTGGAGGTGTTAACTCTCCAGTTCGAGCTTTTAATGGTGTCGGTGGTACGCCTATTTTTTTCCAGCGTGGGGAAGGGGCTTATGTCTATGATGAAGACAAAAAACGCTATATAGATTATGTAGGTTCTTGGGGGCCAATGATTTTAGGTCACTCGCACCCAGATGTGTTAGATGCGGTTAGAAAGCAGCTTGATTTTGGTTTGAGCTTTGGTGCCCCTACAGAAGTTGAAATCACAATGGCAGAGAAAGTCTGTGAACTTGTTTCTTCTATGGATATGGTGCGCATGGTGAATTCGGGTACCGAAGCCACTATGAGTGCGATCCGCTTGGCTCGTGGTTATACCGGACGCGATAAAATCGTTAAGTTTGAAGGTTGTTACCATGGTCATTCAGATTCTTTGCTTGTTAAAGCGGGTTCTGGTGCATTAACGCTTGGCGTTCCGAATTCTCCTGGTGTACCTGCAGATTTGGCGAAACATACTATTACACTGCAATACAACGATATTGAAGAAGTGACTCGTTGTTTTGCAGAAATCGGGGATCAAATCGCTTGTATCATTGTCGAACCTGTTGCTGGCAACATGAACTGCATTTTGCCAGTTGAAGGGTTCCTTGAAGCCTTGCGTCAAGTTTGTGATGAATCAGGCGCTGTATTGATTTTTGATGAAGTTATGACTGGTTTCCGTGTTGCCCTTGGTGGTGCGCAGGATCACTTTGGCATTGTTCCTGATCTGACAACACTAGGTAAAGTTATTGGTGCTGGTATGCCGGTTGGTGCTTTTGGTGGTAAACGCGCCATCATGGAATGTATTTCACCGTTAGGTCCAGTTTATCAAGCGGGTACCTTGTCTGGTAATCCTGTTGCGATGGTGGCAGGTTTGGCTGTTCTGAACAAAATTAGCGAAGAGGGCTTCCATCAGGCTTTAGGTTCTAAGGCTGGTCGTCTTATATCAGGATTGAAAAAAGCCGCAGATGATGCAGGCGTACCTTTCTGCGTGGTTAGTGTTGGTGGAATGTTTGGTTTCTTCTTTACTGAAGCTGAGGCGGTTAAGACATTTGCGGATGTGCAGAAGTGTGATTTAGGTAAGTTTAAAGCGTTTTTCCACTATATGTTGGAAGAGGGGGTGTATTTCGCTCCTGCAGCGTTTGAGGCTGGATTTATCTCTCAAGCTCATACAGAAGAAGATATCGACTACACAATAGAAGCTGCTAAGCGTTCTTTTGCTAAGCTAGTATAAATAATTCGTTAAATAAGGAAGGTTTGTAACATGTCTATTGATGATATGAAAAAATCACCGGTTGATGAAATCGAAGACATAGACGTCGGCGATGAGAAAAAACAGCCGCATAAGGGTGTGTATCTATTGCCAAACTTGTTTACTACGGCTGCACTTTTTTCGGGGTTCTATTCCATCATTGCTGCGATGAATGAAAACTTTACTCATGCTGCTGTCGCGATATTTATTTCGATGATATTTGATGGCTTGGATGGGCGTGTTGCGCGTTTGACTCATACTCAAAGTGCATTTGGTGCTGAGTATGATTCCCTTGCTGATATGGTCTCTTTTGGTATTGCGCCAGCGCTTGTTGTATTTACTTGGTCTTTGGCACCACTTGGTAAGATTGGTTGGATTGCTGCATTTATCTATGCTGTTGGTGCCGCTCTTCGTTTAGCCCGATTTAATACCATGCTTGGTGTTGAAGAGAAGCGTTATTTTACGGGATTACCAAGTCCTGCTGCTGCAGCTCTTGTGGCCGGGGTTATATGGGCTGCCAATGACAAAGGTGTTTCTGGTGAAAGTGTGGCAACGCTGATGGCATTACTAGTTCCTATTGCCGGTTTATTGATGGTTAGCAACGTAAAATATCGTAGTTTTAAAGATCTTAATTTGAAGGGGCGTGTGCCTTTTGTAGTGCTCCTTATTGCGGTTTTAGTTTTGGTGTTAGTCGCTCTAGAGCCTGCTTTAGTGCTGATGAGTGTTTTCTGTCTTTATGGTTTATGGGGCCCACTTGGAATTGTGTTTAAGCGACTTCGCTAGGCAATGTGGCAAAAAAAGAGCATTCTTTTATAATTCGAGTGCTTTTCTGAACTAGTGGCGTGTCCCCTTGTCCATTATTCTAATAATAGAAGGGGTCATGCTATGCTGATTTTAAATAAAAAAACGTCTGATTGCTCTGAATCAGAAGTAACCGATAAGTCTATTTACTTAAACCGTCGTCAATTTATGAAGGCGACGGGTGGGATTGCTCTTGGTGTGGGAGGGATTGGTAATGTTGCTGCAGCCCTTCAAGAAGGTAATCCTTTATCTCCACCTTCCTCTCTTAAATCTTCCTTTGCAAATATAGCTGAAACCACGTTTGGTAAAGACGATAAAGTGTCTCCTTACGATGTCGCCACTTCCTATAATAATTTTTACGAGTTTGGCTATGGTAAAAGTGACCCTAAAGATCGATCTTCTGAATTCAAAACGACTCCTTGGACAATAACGGTAGAGGGTGAAGCTGGAAAGACCGGTGTTTTTGACCTTGATGATATTATTAAAGAGTCAATGCTAGAGGAGCGTATATATCGTCTTCGTTGTGTTGAAGCTTGGTCTATGGTTATTCCTTGGGTTGGCATTTCTCTTGCGACAGTTCTACAGAAATTTGAGCCAACATCTAAAGCAAAATATGTTTACTTTGAAACCTTGTATGATCCTAAGCAAATGTCAGGTCAACGTGGTGGTGGACTGGATTGGCCATACCGAGAAGGGTTGCGTATTGATGAGGCAATGAATCCCCTGGCATTTCTTGCTGTTGGTATGTATGGGAGTATATTACCCAATCAAAATGGGGCGCCAGTTCGCTTAGTTCTACCTTGGAAATATGGTTTTAAAAGTATTAAATCCATAGTGAAAATTCGCTTTGTTGAAACAATGCCCGAAACCACATGGAGTATGTTGGCTCCTAATGAATATGGTTTTTACGCAAATGTGAATCCTAATGTGGATCATCCTCGCTGGTCTCAAGGCCAAGAGCGGCGATTACCGGGTGGTGTTCTATTTCCTAATGTAATTGAGACAAAGATGTTCAATGGCTACGAGGAAGAGGTCGCAAGTTTATATACTGGTATGGACTTGAAAAGGAACTATTAGCGTGTCGACATTCTGGGATAGAAAAGAAAAGCCATATATTGTCATTCTATTTTGTTTGCCCTTTGTGTGGATGTTTGTCTCTTTGTTGATGGGGCAATACTTTCCAGATCCTGGCAAGCTATTGATGAGACTTAGTGGGATTTGGGCATCTGTAGCTGTTGTAGCTGTTATGGCGATGACATTGATTGGTAAAGTGAAGTCGTTTAGATTCATTAATCGATATCGTCGTTTTATTGGATTGACGGCCTTTTTTTATGCTTTGCTTCATTTCGTTATTTATTTGGTTTTATTTGCGGGATTAAGTTGGACTTGGATAAGTTCTGATTTAGTTGAGAAGCCCTATATATATGTTGGTACTTTGGCTCTGGTTATTCTGGCTGTATTAGCGTTAACAAGTACGAAGGCAATGATTCGTAAGCTAGGAAAGAAGTGGAAACCTCTTCATCGATTAATGTACCTAGCGGCGATTGGTGTAATTGCTCATCTATGGTGGCAGGTTAAAGATGATATTTCGTTGGCTCTTTATTTTTCTGTGTTTTTAGTGCCCTTGTTAATCATGAAAATACCCACACTTCCTAGCTATAAGAAACTTTTTAAGAAAACTTAAAAAAAGAGCTTGCGCTAAAACTTCTAGGCTGTATTATACG
>NZ_JAHLLW010000039.1 GCF_019426345.1 Marinomonas lutimaris | reverse complement strand
CCCCCAATATTGGTTGTCCAACTATTGGGGGTCACTTCAAAGTGAGGGCTTTTTTATGCCTGTTGATTTTATAGTCATTGGGCCGTGCGTTTACTGACTTTGTAGTTGGTTGCCTGGAACAAATCGCCATGTGCGAATGATTTCCAGCTTATCTACTTCTTTCTTTAGTTCACTAGGGAAGACCTGAAAAGGTTCCGCCAAACGAACAATGCGCATGGCTGCATCGTCGAGCACTCGAATACCAGAGGAATGCAATACTTCAATATCATCGACATAACCGTTCGGCTGTATAATAACGGCTAGGCGCAGCTCTCCATAAAGATGGTTACGTTTTGCTTCTTCTGGATAGTGAATATTACCTATACGTTCAATTCGGCGTCGCCAGTCATCTAAGTATTGCGCATCAACAGCGGCTTTGGCGGAGACTGAGGTCAAACGGCGAATTCTTGGGCGCTTAGCATAGGCTTGGCGTTGTTGGTCTAACAGAGCTTCTAAGGTGGCAATGTCGTTGGATATATGACTAGGGATTTGAGTTTCGCCACGAAATTTTTCTTCTAGCGTTTTCGGTTCATTTTCAGCTTCATTGATAATCTCAAATACCGCCTCTTGGTCTTGTGTTGCGAGCAGACTTGGTTCGTCGATAGGTTCGGCAGAGGCAAGCTGAGGCTGGACTGGAGGAGATATTTCTTGGATGGTATCTGACAAGAAGCGGGCATCTTCGGTGGTGGTGAGCTTTTGCTTGCGTATTTCTGTGCCGCTGGCTTGCTGATTGGCTTGGGCGATAAAGTCAGCTTCGACCGGTGCTTTTGTTGTATGTTGAACAAGCGTTACTTCCAGTGTTTTCGGCTTGGGTGCAGGCAGAGCAAAATCGAAACCAAAAATCATCACCATTAGCACATGAAAGCTAATGGCGATGAAAAGCGCGATAGAAAATTTTTCTCTTATTCGCATGTTGATATTACTGAAGACGTTTTTCTATGGCTTCTATCAACATCATGGCGATATTTAAATCGAACTGATTGTCTAATTCACGAACGCAGGTTGGGCTGGTGACGTTTATTTCAGTGAGGTAGTCGCCAATCACGTCTAAGCCAACAAACATTAAGTTCTTTTCTTTTAATGATGGGATAACTTGCTCGCAAATCCAGCGATCACGCTCAGTAAGAGGTCTGCCTTCACCACGTCCGCCGGCAGCTAAGTTACCACGGGTTTCGCCTGATGCTGGAATACGTGCTAGTGCAAACGGCACAGGTTCACCATTAACAACCAAAATGCGCTTGTCGCCATCTTTGATTTCTGGGATGAATTTTTGTGCCATGATTTGCTCTACGCCCATGTTTGTTAAGGTTTCAATAATCACGCTGACGTTTGAATCATCGGGTTTGATACGAAAAATCGAGCTGCCGCCCATGCCGTCTAAAGGCTTGAAGATAACGTCGCCATGTTCTTTATGGAAGCTTTTCAGCAAGTCTGCACGTCGAGTTACTAAGACTGGTGGGCAGCAGTGTGGGAACTGAGTGGCGAAGAGTTTTTCATTACAGTCACGTAAGCTTTTTGGATCATTGACCACAAGTGCGCCATCTCTTTCTGCTTGTTCTAGAATCATGGTGCTGTAGACGAATTCGCTATCAAATGGTGGATCTTTGCGCATTAAAATCACGTCCATATCACCCATAGCCATTTTTGTTTCTTCGCCAAGATCGTAAAAGTGTGCTGGATCTTTATAAACGCTTAATGGACGAGTCATGGCGTAGGCTTTGCCATTGTCCAAAAATAGGTCTTTTTGTTCCATGTAAATCAGTTGCCAACCCTTGTCTGCAGCAGCCCATAACATGGCAAGTGACGTGTCTTTTTTATAGTTTATGGATGAAATTGGATCCATAACAATGCCGAGTTTGATAGTCATAAAATGGTTCCTAAAGCGAAAGCAACGTTTCAGTGCTTTGTTTAATCTGTTAATAGGTGTTGATGCTATAGAAATATGGGGACGCTGAGAAGAAAAAACACCTATGATTTTCAGATAGTTGCTTAGATGAACCAGAATATAGGGATGAGTGGAAGTAATGAAAAAAAAGCCTTTATCATTATATGTTCGGTGGTGTCTGTTTTTGATGTGTTAAAGCAGAATCATGGGTGGCGTCGCTTATGCGTTTACACTAATGACTCTGCTTTATTGAGGCCCTCGTTTATAAAACTACCAGCTACCAGAATTTCCATCGGCATCTAAGAAAAGATCATTTTCTTGTGTTTTCTGAGGAGTGCTGGCTGCCGGAGCTTCTGAAGGCTGAGGCGAGCTATTAACTTTTACTGAATCTTCTGCGGCTTTTAATTCGTCAATAGCGCTTGGCTCAGGAGCCGGCGGTGCTTTTTTCTTATCAAACTCGTCATTAAAACCAAGCAGTTGTGGACGGTAGATACGGAACGCACGCATCAGTTCGCCTTTGGCATTAAATAAACGAAATTCTGAGAAAAGCTCATCATAGTCTGCGTTTACGTAATCTTGGCGAGCTTGAAAAAGTTCATTTTCGCTGTCTAGTACATCAAGTAGCGTACGACGGCCTAAGCGAAATTGCTTTTCATAAGCGATCTGAGATTCTTTTGTTGCAATGACATATTGTCTAATATGCTCTTTTTGTCCTGTGGTTGCTTCAAAGGCTGCCCATGCAAGTCTTACGGTTAGCTCTGTGTCTCTGATGGTTTTACGGCGTATTTCGGAAGCCTGAACGTATTGTTGAACTGCCGCTTCTTTTTTACGCTTATGCGTGCCACCGCTGTAGAGGTTGTAGTTTAGTCGCACCATGGCCAATAAATCTTCACTGGGGCCTCGGTCTCCGTCAATGTTGTTGTCCCATGTACGTTCTAAGACAAAATTAACCGTTGGGTAGTTATCAGCATTAGCAACTTTTTGCAGACTTTCTGTTGCTGCGACATCCCAGCGAGCGCCTTCAATAGCTGGGTTTTTCTTCAAGGATTCATTGATCGCAGAATCAAGATTTTTTGGCAGCAAATCTTTATCAGGGATTGGGTAGATTAAGTCTTTCGGTGGCATTTCTCCGACGACATTTCTGTAGTTGCTCTCTGCATCTTGAAGATTGTTCACGGCTGCAAAGTAATTAGCATGAGCTTTGGCAAGACGCGCGGTAATTTGGCTAAGGTCGGATTGTCGGCCAATACCTGAATCACTTTTTAGTTTGATTTGCCCGTAAATACGCTCGTGTGTTTTTAGGTTTAGTTCAGCAAGGCTGACCAATTCGCGGTAGCGTAAAATATTGGCATAAACCTGAGCGACCTCTAGAGCAGTATTTTCAACTGAAATCAGAGCGCTCCAACGATCTGCCTCGGCTTCGCTGTTTAATCGTTCGACATCGTTTACGGTTGAAAAGCCATTAAATAGTGGTTGATTAAGAGAAAGTGTTAGTTCTCGACGAGTAAGATCAATATCGTCCGAATTGGAGTTGTCTGCATACGTCGTTTCTCGGCCAATACCCGCAGAGAGGTCTGCACTCGGGTAATAGCCGGAACGACGAGCAATCTCAGCATTTTCTTTAGACTCGCGATACTGTGCTACAGCTTGTCTAACAGTTGGGCTGTTTTCGATTGCCGTATATGTCGCCTCCTCGAGAGTAATTGCATGCGCTATTGCAGGTAGAAAAACTGTCCCTATATAAACCGTGCAAGTCAAAACTATTCGATGAAACATGTGATTATCTATCCTTTATTGAGATCTACTGAAATGGTAAAGCCATTTAGATCCTTAATATGTAGCGATTCTGTTAGTTACAGCTTTTTATGAGAATAGACTAAATATCACCCCATAGAGTGTTAATAACGCTAAGGGCAACAACGGGAGCTGTTTCTGTTCGTAGCACTCTTGGGCCTAGTGCGATGGCATTAAAGCCTGATTTTTCAGCGAGTTGGACTTCTTTTTCAGTTAATCCTCCTTCTGGTCCAATCAATAAAGCCACCTGATTATTTGTTGGTTGTTCATATTGGCGAATTGGTTTTGCGCTATGATGATGTAACGTAAATTTTAACATTTCGTTACATTTCTCCAGCCATTCACTCAATTCTATTGGTGGATAAACAATAGGAACCACACCTCGACCACATTGTTCCGCTGCACTGATCGCAACTTGTTGCCAATGTTGTTGGCGCTTTTCAGCACGGCTGTCGTGCAGTTTTACTTCACATCGCTCACTAAAAAGAGGTTGGATAGCAAATACGCCAGCTTCAACGGACTTCTGAATGGCGTAATCCATTCGTTCGCCTCTAGACAGTGTTTGTCCAATTGTTACTTGGATTGGGGATTCATTATCCAGTGCTTCAAAATCTGTGACATGAATATTAGCGGAGCGTTTTTCAACATCGCACAAAGTGGCGTTAAATTGACCGCCTTTACCATTAAACTCTCGGCCATTAAAAACACGAATAGGATGGTCTGATTTTAAACGCAATACTTTGCAAAGGTGCTGAAACGCAGAATCTGGTAAGGCAAAGGTGCTATTCACGCTGAGTTCTGTATCGATAAAAATTCTTGGAATACGCATGTTTTGCCTTATGTCTTTAAAAAATAGAAATAAAAAAGCCTTCCTCTGCACGTGTTGTCTAATAAAAGAGTAGGGCAGAAGAAGGCTTTATAACGGAAAATCAGGAAATTATAAACCTGCCGCTTTGCGTAATGCGTCAGCTTTGTCTGTTTTTTCCCACGTGAAGTTTTCACCTTCACGACCAAAGTGGCCATAAGCCGCTGTTGGTAGGTAGATTGGGCGTTTTAGGTCTAGCATCTTAATCAAGCCTGCTGGACGTAATTCAAAATGTTCACGCACTAGTTGTGAAATCAGCGCGTCGCTTACTTTGCCTGTGCCGAAAGTATTGATACTGATAGAGGTTGGCTCAGCAACACCGATGGCGTAAGAGATTTGAATCTCACACTTATCAGCAAGGCCTGCGGCAACGATATTCTTAGCAACATAACGACCAGCGTACGCAGCAGAACGGTCAACTTTAGATGGATCTTTACCAGAGAAAGCACCACCTCCGTGACGAGCCATGCCGCCGTATGTATCAACGATAATTTTACGACCGGTTAGACCGCAATCGCCAACTGGGCCACCAATGATGAACTGGCCTGTTGGGTTGATGAAGTACTTAGTTTCTTTTGATAACCATTCTGCAGGAAGCACTGGCTTGATGATCTCTTCCATCACCGCTTCACGAAGGTCTGCTTGTTTTACTGATGCGCTGTGTTGTGTCGAAAGAACAACCGCATCGATAGCGCATGGTTTGCCATTTTCATCGTAACGGAAGGTAACCTGGCTTTTTGCGTCTGGGCGAAGAAAATCTAGCGTGCCGTTTTTACGAACCTCTGCTTGGCGTTGAACTAAACGATGCGCGTAAGTGATTGGCGCAGGCATTAGCACGTCTGTTTCGTTAGTGGCAAAACCAAACATCAAACCTTGGTCGCCAGCACCCTGTTCCTTCTCATTTGCTTCATCAACACCAACGGCAATATCAGAAGACTGTTTGCCGATGGCGTTCATCACGGCACAAGATTCCCAGTCGAAACCCATGTCTGAACTGTTGTAGCCGATTTCACGGATAACGCCACGAGCGATCTCTTCAATGTCGACCCATGCGTTGGTACGAACTTCACCCGCTACCAGTACCATGCCTGTTTTTACCAGTGTTTCGCAGGCAACACGTGCTTCTGGATCTTCTGCCAAAATGGCATCAAGGATGGCGTCGGAAACTTGGTCCGCTATTTTATCTGGATGACCTTCAGAAACGGATTCTGAAGTAAATAAAGAATATTCTGACATGTTTAGTGCCTCTATCAAAAATGATGGATAAGCGCTAAATAGGTATAAAAAAACCCGCTTAGCAATGATTATATTTCAAAAAAAGCTAAACAGGTCGTATTGCTTCTGTTTAGCTGAATTTATATAGCGTCCGCAAGCCGAAACAAATCGACGCTTTTAAGTGATGTGAATAATGAACTAGAGCTGTTTAAATATCAACCCGATCTGTGGATTTTAATGAGGCAAAGGACGATTTTTTTGTTAGGATGGTGCAGATTTTTATGTGATTTCATTTTCTTTGCCCAATGTTTGGGCGTCATGGTGGTGCCAGCATTGCAAGGTGGCTCTATCCTGTAGAGAATGTCCTTTCTATTTTGTTCGTTAAGCTATCAGGAGTGGAATAACCATGCCGTCTCGTAAACAACTTGCTAACGCCATACGTGCATTGAGTATGGATGCCGTACAAAAAGCTAACTCAGGTCACCCAGGTGCGCCAATGGGGATGGCGGATATCGCTGAAGTGCTATGGAATGATTTTCTAAAGCACAACCCAAATAACTCAAAATGGGTTGATCGCGACCGCTTTGTGTTGTCAAACGGCCATGGCTCTATGCTGATTTATTCTTTATTGCATTTGTCTGGTTATAAATTACCAATTGAAGAGCTAAAACAATTCCGTCAGCTTCACTCAAAAACTCCGGGTCACCCAGAATATGGCTACACTGACGGCGTAGAAACCACAACAGGTCCATTGGGCGCAGGTATCAGTAACGCGGTAGGTATGGCGATTGCTGAGAAAACTCTGGCAGCGCAATTTAACCGTGAAGGTCATACTATTGTTGATCACAACACTTATTGCTTCCTGGGCGATGGCTGCTTGATGGAAGGTATTTCTCACGAAGCGTCTTCTCTAGCGGGTACGTTAGGTCTTGGTAAACTGGTCGCTTTCTGGGATGACAATGGCATTTCTATCGATGGTCATGTTGAAGGCTGGTTTACAGATAACACGCCACAACGTTTTGAAGCGTATGGCTGGCACGTTATTGCTGGTGTAGATGGACACGATCCAGAAGCGATCAAAGCCGCAATTGAAGCAGCAAAAGCTGAAACAACCAAACCAACACTGATCTGTTGCAAGACGATTATCGGTTTTGGTTCACCGAACAAATCAGGCAGTCACGATAGCCATGGTTCACCACTTGGTGATGCTGAAGTTGCTGCTGCTCGTGAATTCCTAGGTTGGCCTTACGCTCCTTTCGAAATTCCTGCTGATGTTTATTCTGGTTGGGATGCAAAAGAAGCGGGTTCTGCTCGTGAAACTCAGTGGAATGCCCAGTTTGAAGCGTATAAAGCAGCTTACCCTGAATTGGCCGCAGAGTTTGAACGTCGTGTGATTAAAGGTGAATTGCCAGCAGACTTCGAAGCGAAAGCACAAGCTTTCATTCAAGAAAGCCAAGAGAAGGGCGAGAATATTGCCAGCCGTAAAGCATCACAAAATGCAATTGGTTTCTTTGGCGCTATGTTGCCAGAATTACTAGGTGGTTCTGCAGATCTTGCGGGTTCTAATTTGACGTTATGGTCTGGCTCGAAAGGCATTCAAGACGATCCAGCGGGTAACTACATTTACTACGGCGTTCGTGAATTTGGTATGAGCGGTATTATGAACGGTGCCTCTTTGCATGGTGGTTTTATTAACTACGGTGCGACCTTCATGATGTTTATGGAATACGCGCGTAATGCGGTTCGTATGTCTGCTTTGATGGGCATTCAAAACGTGTTTGTTTACACACACGATTCTATTGGTCAGGGCGAAGATGGCCCAACTCACCAACCCGTTGAGCAATTAGCTAACTTGCGTATGACACCAAACATGTCTGTGTGGCGTCCATGTGATGCAGCTGAAACTGCGGTTGCTTGGAAAGCCGGTATCGAACGCCGCGATGGTCCAACGTCATTGGTTTTCTCTCGTCAAGGTTTGCCTGCGCAAGCTCGTGATGCCGAGCAATTGGCGAATGTTGCCAAAGGTGGTTATGTTCTGAAGAACTGTGCTGGTACGCCAGATCTTATCTTGATTGCAACTGGCTCTGAAGTTGGTCTAGCTATGGATTCTGCTGACGCGCTAACAGCGAAAGGTAAAAAAGTTCGTGTGGTATCTATGCCATCAACGAATACATTTGATGCACAAGATGCTGCTTACAAAGAGTCTGTATTGCCAAGCAATGTGACTAAGCGTGTTGCTATCGAAGCCGCTCATACTGATTACTGGTACAAGTACGTTGGTTTTGAAGGCGCTATGGTGGGTATGACGACTTTTGGTGAGTCGGCTCCTGGTGGCGACCTTCTGAAATACTTTGGCTTTACGGTAGACAATGTGGTTGCGACTGCTGAGAAAATTCTAGCCGCGTAATCTTGTTGCTTGATAAGAAAAGAGGCGTACGTTTGTATGCCTCTTTTTCCTTTTATTAAGGCGGAGGGTGATTATTTTAGGTCACTTTCTTTGCGATGAAGTAGTAGGAATATGTTGCGAGTCGCTATCAATGGTTATGGTCGTATCGGACGCTCGGTATTACGAGCGCTCTATGAGAACGGCTACCGTGATCACATCCAAGTGGTTGCTATTAATGAATTGTCTGATATTGAGACAATCAGTTATCTTACGCGCTATGACACGACTCATGGCCGCTTTCCTCAGCCAGTTTCGACTCAAGGTAATGCGTTGCTTATTGGCGACGATGCGATTTTGTGTTTTTCCTGTGCAACGCCCGCTGAACTTGATTGGTCATCTCTTGAGTTAGATATGGTACTTGAATGCTCTGGTAGCTTTTCTGGACGAGAGGGTGCACAAGCCTATTTAAATGCCGGTGTTCCAAGAATGTTGCTGTCTCAACCCGCAGCATCTGATGTTGATGCGACGATTGTGTATGGTTTTAATCATCAGGACATTCAGACGGATTACAATATTGTTTCGGCGGCATCTTGTACGACTAACTGTTTGATTCCCGTTTTGGACATCGTTAAGCAATATTCTGGTGTTGTGCATGGTATGACGCAGACGATTCACTCGGCGATGAATGATCAGCCCGTAATTGATGGCTATCATACCAAAGACTTGCGCCTGACTCGTGCAGCCTTGAGTTCGATTATTCCTGTCGATACAGGATTGGCGAGAGGTATTACACGGATGATGCCAGAACTTGACGGAAAAATGGGTTGTAATGCGGTGCGTGTGCCAACATTAAATGTTTCTGTAATTGATTTAGTTTTACGTACAGAACGAGATGTGACGGTTGATCAAATCAATGGGCAGTTAGAACAAGCGGCACACTCAAAATACGCAGGGTTAATGGGGTTTACTAAAGAGGCTCACGCTTCGGTGGATTTTAATCATGATCCACGTTCGGTAATTATCGATAGTACGCAAACCCAAGTAATCGACCAGCGAATGGTGAAGTTACTATGTTGGTTTGATAATGAATGGGGCTACGCTAATCGAATGTTGGATGTGGCTAAGTATTGGGCAGGTGTGATTGAACAATCAAATTTGGATTGAGACATCAGAAGTTTAAACGACGAGGACATCGTACATGACTGTAATTAATATGAAAGACGTGGATCTGGCGAACAAAAGAGTATTGATCCGTGAAGACCTTAACGTACCTGTGAAAAATGGCAAGGTGACTAGCGATGCGCGTATTCGTGCGGCCTTGCCAACCATTAAATTGGCGTTAGCTGCTGGCGCAAAGGTCATGGTGATGTCTCACCTTGGTCGTCCAACAGAAGGTCTGTACGAAGAAGAATACTCGCTTCAGCCTGTTGCGACACATCTTGCGAGTTTGCTAGGACAAGACGTACCGTTAGCAAAAGATTGGTTGGATGGCGTTGAAGTTGAGTCTGGTCAGCTTGTTCTAGTTGAAAACGTACGTTTCAATCTTGGCGAGAAAAAAGACGACGAAGCCTTGTCTAAAAAAATGGCGGCGTTGTGCGATGTGTTTGTGATGGATGCATTTGGTACGGCTCACCGTGCTCAAGCTTCTACTCACGGCGTAGCGAAATTTGCACCAATCGCTTGTGCTGGTCCATTGTTGTCGGCTGAGCTTGAAGCATTGGAAAAAGCCTTAGCGAAACCTGCTCGTCCAATGGCGGCGATTGTTGGTGGCTCAAAAGTATCGACTAAATTAACTGTATTGGAATCTTTGTCTGATAAAGTGGATCAATTGATTGTTGGTGGCGGTATTGCCAACACTTTCTTGGCTGCCGCTGGTTTTCCAGTGGGCAAGTCTTTGTACGAAGAAGATTTGATTCCTCAGGCAAAAGCTTTGATGGCGAAAACCAGCATTCCGCTACCTGAAGACGTTGTTGTCGCTACTGCGTTCGCGCCAGATGCCGTTGCGACAGTGAAAAATGCTGCAGATGTTGGTCCTGATGACATGATTTTGGATATTGGACCAAAAGCTGCCGCTGCGTTTGCTGCGTTGCTTGAAAAATCCCAAACGATTATCTGGAATGGCCCTGTTGGCGTTTTTGAGTTTGATCAGTTTGGCGGTGGAACTAAGGCGCTTGCGATGGCTATTGCAAGCAGTAAAGGATTTTCCATTGCTGGTGGTGGCGATACGTTAGCTGCTGTTGATAAGTATGACATTGCGGATCAGGTCTCTTATATTTCTACTGGTGGTGGCGCATTTTTAGAATTTGTTGAAGGAAAAGTGCTGCCAGCGGTTGCGATGTTAGAGTCACGCGCGCAAAATTAGTATCAAAGAATGGCAAAGATCGTTCTAAAGCACTTTATAAGTAATAAAAAGGCGAAAAGCCTACTTCGTTAACACTGTTAGACGCTGCATATGATTTGTGCTGAAAACAGTGTTGGTGAAAACAAAACTAGAGAGTGACCTACTCGGCGCGAGTCGAGTATGACAATAACGATAAGGCGTAAGCCACATGGTTTGTGATAAGCAATGCCATGATTACAAAATCACAGAGTTAACTAACACCATAACTCTGTTCGTTATAAATAAAATATAAGACAAATTGTCAGAGGAAACCTTTTATGCCTTTAATTAGTATGCGTCAACTGCTCGACCACGCAGCGGAGCACAGCTATGGTTTGCCAGCCTTCAACGTGAATAACATGGAGCAGGTTAAGGCGATCATGGAAGCTGCTCACGAAGTGAATTCACCTGTTATCATGCAAGCCTCTGCTGGTGCTCGCAAATACGCTGGTTCGCACTTCTTGCGTCATTTGATTGCGGCGGCGATTGAAGATTACCCACATATCCCTGTTGTAATGCACCAGGATCATGGTACGTCTCCAGCTATTTGCCAACGCTCTATTCAGCTTGGTTTTTCTTCTGTCATGATGGATGGTTCTTTGATGGCTGATGGTAAAACACCGGCTAGTTATGACTACAACGTTGATGTGACTCGTCGTACTGTTGAGTTCGCACATGCATGTGGTGTATCTGTAGAAGGTGAGTTGGGTGTGTTGGGTTCTTTGGAAACCGGTCAAGCTGGTGAAGAAGATGGTGTTGGCGCTGAAGGCACACTTTCCCATGATCAAATGTTGACGGATCCACAAGAAGCGGTGGATTTTGTTAATGCAACTGGCATTGATGCATTGGCTGTTGCGATTGGAACAAGCCATGGTGCATACAAGTTTACACGTCCGCCTACCGGCGACATTCTCGATATCGAACGTATAGCAAAAATCGTAGAGTTACTACCAAACACTCATATCGTATTGCACGGTTCGTCTTCTGTCCCACAAGATTGGTTGTCTATCATCAATGAGTTTGGTGGTGACATTCCTGAGACTTACGGTGTGCCGATTGATGAGATTGTTAAAGCGATTCGTTACGGTGTTCGTAAGGTCAACATTGATACAGATTTGCGATTGGCGGCAACCGGTGCGATTCGTCGTAGTTTGGCTGAACACAAAGGTAACTTTGATCCACGTAAATACTTAACGGAAAGTATCAAGGCGATGAAAGCGGTTTGTATTGATCGCTATGAAGCCTTTGGTTGTGCTGGTCAAGCTTCTCGCATTCATACTATGGATCTGGAAGAGATGGCTGTACGTTATGAGCGTGGTGAATATTCTGGTGGTCGTGTTTTTTAAGTCTAGCTTTAAAGAGAGTAATGCTTAATAAAATGGTGAGTAGATATAGGTGAAGGAAAGTTTTTTCAAGTTTTTTAATAAAAAAACAAAAAAACTATTGACCGGAAAATTCAATTACCTATAATGCTCGCCATTCCTTGCGGGAGTGGTGGAATTGGTAGACACGCTGGATTTAGGTTCCAGTGC
>NZ_JAHLLW010000038.1 GCF_019426345.1 Marinomonas lutimaris | reverse complement strand
CGCCTGATTACGGTCGTACCTCCCTCATCAGGCCTACAAAATAAAATACACCTAAGAGCGAAATAATCGCGAATATTGTGTTTCATGTTGCGCACTGGCGATGGCGATGGCAGGTAACCCCGCGCCAATGCGGTCTTCTTCAATGGTTAACGACATGGCAATGGCGTGTCGAATGTCTGTCTGTAATTCACCTAACAATTCTTGCGCTTGGGTTTGCCCAAGGGGAACCAGTTTGGTCGCGGCGGCAATTTGGTTTTCTAGCCAAGACCAAGCAAAGCCTAGACAAGCAAGATCCACTTCTAGCCCCCAATGGTTGGCGGCAATGGCAAACAAGGTGACAAAGCTCATCTCATCTAAACGCTTAAACGGCGTATCTATTTGCAGGCTGCCCATTAGACGAAACAAAGCTTCTCCCATCGCAGTATCATTCAGTCGCAGCTCTTTGGTTTCTCGGCAGGCCAGTACCAAATCATTCAGTTCAAATAATCTTTCTGTGTTTTGCTGCTTAGCGGCGTCCATACATAACCGCAGCACCGGTAAATCCACACGAGCTACCAATTGCTGCAACTGCAAGCCAATCCAGTCAGATACTTCGGCTTTGTTTTTCACCCAACCTTGGTCAATCGCATATTCCATGCCTTGAGAAAAAGCAAAGCCGCCCACAGGCAAACCCACGCTACTTAATTGCAAAAGCCGCAATAAGCGAATGTCAGTAGTGACAATGTTAGTGGTGACTGTGTCCATGACTGTAAGCTCCAGATTCAGGCACAAACACCGCTTCTTCATGGGTAACGATCAAACCAAGCATGTGCAGCATGTCTTCTAAAACGTGGTCAGGTTTGATACGTAGCCAGCGCTCGCCAATTTGGATTTTGGTGTGACGATTGCCCAAGTGGTAACAGGCTTTGGAAAAAGCTTCCCAGTCTTCACAGCTCGCATGAGCCACGTCTTCTACTGCGCCTGTCACTTGAACTATCTTGCCGCATTCAGACTTTAAAAATTCACCAACTAATAAGGGCTTACCACGCTCAAGAAAAACTCGAACTTCTTCGTTGTTATCGCCCATAAGTTTAAGGCGCCCACGATCACGCTGTTCATGGGTTAGCGTCACTGTGGTGTGGACTGAATCGTGACAATGAGTACCTAATCTTTCGTAAATATCTAGCATGCTAACTTCCTAAAAGAGAGTGTAAAGCTGAGCCAAGGGCAAGACTTCAGCTGGCTCGCAGGTTAATAATTCGCCATCCGCGCGCACTTCATAGGTTTGCGGATCAACAGTAATGTTCGGCAGCCAATCGTTGTGAATCATGTCGAGTTTGGAAATATTGCGTGTGTTTTTGCACGCTACCAAAGTACGATCCAAACCGAGTTTTTCTTTTAAACCATTGTTCAGGGCGGCTTTGGAAACAAAGGTCACAGACGTCGCCGCTGCGGCCTTACCGAACGAACCAAACATAGGGCGATAATGCACTGGCTGTGGCGTCGGAATAGAGGCATTTGGATCGCCCATTGGTGCGCTGGCGATCATGCCACCTTTGATGATCATCGAAGGTTTCACCGCAAAGAAGGCTGGCTTCCACAAAACTAAATCCGCCATTTTCCCCGGCTCAATCGATCCGACTTCATGGCTAATACCATGAGCTATGGCTGGGTTAATAGTGTACTTGGCAATGTAGCGACGAGCGCGAAAGTTATCCGCACCCAATTCTTGATCTTCTGGTAATAAACCAAACTGTTGCTTCATTTTGTGGGCTGTTTGCCATGTGCGAGTTACCACTTCGCCCACTCGTCCCATCGCTTGGGAGTCTGAGGAAATCATACTGAAAGCGCCACGATCATGGAGAATGTCTTCCGCAGCAATGGTTTCTTTACGAATCCGCGAATCCGCAAAAGCTACGTCTTCTTCAATATTACTGTCCAAATGGTGACATACCATTAGCATGTCTAAATGCTCATCAACCGTGTTGTGAGTATAAGGACGCGTTGGGTTGGTTGAAGAAGGTAAAACATTTGGGTTAGAACAAGCTTGAATAATATCAGGAGCGTGACCGCCGCCTGCGCCTTCGGTGTGATAAGTGTGAATGACACGGTCTTTAAAAGCATCAATGGTGCTATCAACAAAGCCCGATTCGTTCAAGGTGTCGGTGTGAATCGCCACTTGCACATCGTATTTTTCCGCCACACTCAAACAGCAATCAATCGACGCTGGCGTGGTTCCCCAATCTTCGTGTAGTTTCAGACCACAAGCCCCCGCTTCTAGCTGTTCTTCTAAGGCTTCTGGCAGACTGGCATTGCCTTTGCCCAAAAAGCCCAAGTTCATCGGCATACTGTCGGTGGCTTGTAACATCTTGCCAAGATACCAAGGCCCAGGCGTACAAGTCGTTGCTTTGGTTCCCGTCGCAGGTCCAGTACCGCCGCCAATCATGGTAGTGACGCCAGAGGTCAAAGCTTCTTCAATTTGTTGCGGGCAAATAAAGTGAATGTGCGCATCGATGCCACCCGCGGTCAAAATAGAACCTTCGCCAGCAATCACTTCCGTACCCGGTCCAACCACAATATCCACGTTATCTTGCACATCTGGGTTACCGGCTTTACCGACTTTAAAAATACGGCCTTCTTTGATGCCAACGTCGCCTTTGACGATGCCCCAATGATCCAGTACCAAGGCGTTGGTAATCACCAAATCTACGGCAACATCATTGGTCACTTGGCTTTGTCCCATACCGTCGCGAATGACCTTGCCGCCGCCGAACTTCACTTCATCACCATACACGGTGAAATCTTTTTCCACCTGAATCCAGATATCGGTATCGCCTAAACGCACGCGGTCGCCAGTGGTTGGACCGAACATTTGCGCGTAACTTTGTCTATCCATCGTCGCCATTATTCTGCTCCTGCCAATGTGCCCATGACTTCTCCTCGGAAACCGTAAATGGTCTTCGTACCCGCGTATTCGACTAACTCCACTTCACGACCTTGACCGGGCTCAAAACGCACAGCGGTGCCAGACGCGATATTCAAACGAAAACCTTTGGTTAATTCACGATCAAAAGACAAGGCTGGGTTCACTTCGTAAAAATGATAATGGGAGCCAATTTGCACAGGACGATCACCGGTATTTTCGACGCGAATTTTCACCGTCTTGCGACCCACATTGAGTTCGATAACGCCTTCGGCTACCTGAATTTCACCTGGAATCATGATGTTTTCCTTTTAAAAGAAGAACCTGACACATACATTCAATGACGTAACGAGTAGTCATTAATTTATAGGATTATGAACGGTGACTAACTTGGTCCCATCTGGGAACGTCGCTTCCACCTGCACTTCGTGGATCAATTCCACCACACCATCCATCACTTGTTCCGCGCTTAATAAGGTTTTGCCGTAGGCCATTAATTCCGCCACGGTTTTACCATCGCGAGCGCCTTCGATAATTTCCATGGTGATGTACGCCATGGCTTCGGGGTAGTTCAATTTTAGACCGCGATTCAAGCGGCGCTCGGCAAGCAAGGCAGCGGTAAATACAAGAAGCTTATCTTTTTCTCTTGGCAGGAGTTCCATTTATATCTATGCCTCATTGTGTGACTTTTAAATTAAATTTAATGAACCAAAATAGAGCACGCGCACAATTTCAGGTCGCCCAAATTCTTGGTTCATTGGATTCTTTATTGATTAATGCGGGGCGAATTTCTCGCCAACACTGAATAAATAGCTGCTTCACTTGTTCGGAATCATGATGAAGACTGCGCACGAAAATGTACTCGCCAACCAAACTTACGCCACTTAATGATCCATGTTGGGTACAGTGCTGACGTAAAGAATCGATCAATTCATCCTGATTGACTGAATCAAACGGCCCCGCAATCATCAAACCATTGATTGGTTTACCATCTAATCCCGCTTTGGCCGTAAAAACAGCACGGCTGCTATCGTCTATGACCAAACGTTCACGAACTTTAATGCGACCATTCTGACGAATCTGAAAGCCTTGTTCTGCGTGGCCTTCACCAAAATCTTCTTTGTTGGCTGGCAAGCCAAAGCAAGTGATTTCCCAGCCGATAAACTTAGCGTTATCAGCAAGATCGATACGGTTTTCAAGGCGAGTATGAGCATTCGGATAGAGGATGGTTTCTTGCGGTAACCATTCCATTAAGCTGTTCTCAGCGACGTTTAATTGAGTAATTTGATGCTGTAGAGTTTTGTCTTTACGAGCACGATAAACACGCCCAGCACCCGGAGTAGTGATCAAAACATGCGTATTTTCGGCTAGGTTTGCCGTGATAGTGAGACGATCCCCAGATACCAAACCACCTGGCGGATGCAATAAATAGATGTGTGCCGTGTCTCGACCTTCAGGATAAAAAGGCTTTTGCACATACAAAGGCCCTTTGTGATCACAGGTTTTCAGCACAGTACCACGGGCTGTTTTACTAAAGCCTAAAGTCAGAAACGCATGCCACTGCGAAGCTCCAACTTCGGGCAACATGGACGTTTCTATCAGCGGCTTTTGTTCGAATTCTTCTGCTAAAGCAAGATTATGTTTATTATTCATTGATGCCCTATAGCGTTTTTTGCGTATCGCCTAATCGCTAAACAATGCAAAAATCAGACCGCCAAGTATTGTTTTATCAAGGTGTCGTTGAGATTTTCCATTTTATCCGCCGCCACAATGCGTCCCTTTTCCATCAGACGAAATTCTTTCCCGACACGACGAGCGAAGCCAAGCTTTTGTTCCACCAAGATGACGGTTAATCCTTCTTCTTCGTTCAGCTTTAAAATCACATCGCCGATTTGCTTCACAATGTTCGGCTGAATACCTTCGTTAGGTTCATCCAGAATCAAGACTTTTGGCTCTAATACCAAAGCACGGCCAATCGCCAGCTGCTGTTGCTGACCGCCAGATAAATCACCACCACGACGATGCAACATGTCTTTCAATACCGGAAAAAGTTCGAAGATTTTCTCTGGAATTTCTTTTGGAGAGTCTTTCGTACGCTTGCCTCGAACTGGCAAACCAATTCTCAAGTTTTCTTCCACAGTAAGCATGGGGAAAATGTCTCGGCCTTGAGGAACGTAACCAATGCCTGAATAAGCGCGCTTTTCGGCACTTTGCTTATTTAGGGTTTCGCCTTCCATGGTGATCTCGCCTTTGGTGATCGGCAATAAGCCCATGATGGCTTTCAGCAAAGTGGTTTTGCCAACGCCATTGCGCCCCATGATGCAAGTAATGGAGCCAGGGACAATCTCTAAATCCAAGCCCCAAAGTATCTGCGTGCCACCGTAAAGTTGATCAACCTTGTTAATTGAAATCATGCTGACGCTCCTGTTTTCGCAGCTTCTTCACCTGCTGCTTCTTCACCAAGGTACACTTCAATAACGTCTTTGTTACTTTGAATCTGATCCATCGTGCCTTCGGCCAACACCGAACCTTGATGCAATACCGTTACCGTGCGAGCAATACTGCGCACAAACTCCATATCGTGCTCGACTACAATCACCGTACGCTCACCCGCTAAAGACGTTAGCAGCTCGGCCGTACGTTCGGTTTCTTGGGCTGTCATGCCCGCTACAGGTTCATCGATCAACAAGAGTCTTGGCTCAGCCACCAGCAACATGCCGATTTCTAACCATTGTTTTTGTCCGTGAGACAAAGCCCCCGCCAGCATAAAGCGCTGCTTAGCCAAACCAATGGTTTTTAACACCTCATCAATGCGATCAATTTGCGTCGGCGTTAAACGCGAGAATAAAGTCGGCAAGACACGTTTGTCGGTTTTAAGTGACAATTCCAAATTATCGAACACGGTTTGCTCTTCAAACACGGTTGGCTTTTGGAATTTACGACCGATACCAAGCTGAGCAATTTCCGCTTCGTCTTTGTTCAATAAGTTGTGATTTTGCCCAAAGAAAACCGTACCTGAATCACACTGAGTCTTACCGGTAATCACATCCATCAAGGTGGTTTTGCCCGCGCCATTGGCACCGATCAAACAACGTAATTCGCCGTCGTTGATATACAAATTCAGATTATTTAATGCTTTAAAACCGTCGAAGCTTAAATTCAAATCTTCCACGTAAAGAATCATCTGGTTATCGACGTTTACGGCGGCCTGCTCGGGTGCCAAAAATGGCCACACCTGATCTCGGCGGAAGAATTCACGGGTACTATCTAAGGTACTCATGCTTGCGACTCCTTTTTCGTAACACTGTTTCGCTTAGCCTTTAGCTGGCCATACAAGCCCATCAAACCTTTAGGTAAATACAAGGTAACCAGTACAAACATAGCGCCTAAGGCGAACAGCCAAGCATCCGGCATGATGGCTGTAAAACGGGTTTTCGCGTAGTTCACCAATAAGGCTCCAATCACCGCACCAATCAAGGTGCCACGACCACCCACTGCTACCCAAATCACCATCTCGATAGAGTTAATTGGAGAAAATTCACCAGGGTTGATAATGCCGACTTGTGGTACATACAAAGCACCGGCAATACCTGCAATCACAGCGGAATAGACAAACAACCAGACCTTGTATCTATCAGTGCGATAACCAATAAAGCGTGAGCGAGATTCTGAATCACGAATCGCCAACACCACCTTGCCAAGTCGAGAGGACAAGATCTTCTGACTAATCACGAAGATCACCGCCAGCAAAATCGCTGTGATCAAAAACAAAGCAACGCGTGTGCTGTCGGCTTGCAAATTAAAGCCAAGAATTTCTTTAAAATCGGTCAGACCATTGTTGCCGCCAAAGCCCATTTCGTTGCGGAAGAAAGCCAGCAACAAAGCATAGGTTAAGGCTTGCGTCATGATGGAAAGATACACACCAGTAACACGAGAACGAAACGCCAGCCAACCAAACACAAAAGCCAATAACCCCGGAATAAACACCGCCATCAGCATAGCGAACCAAAACTGATCCATGCCCAGCCAAAACCAAGGCAATTCTTTCCAGTCTAAGAACACCATGAAGTCAGGTAGTAATGGGTTACCGTAAACGCCACGATCACCAATTTGACGCATTAAATACATGCCCATCGCGTAACCGCCCAAGGCAAAAAACGCCCCGTGACCTAAACTCAAAATACCGCAATAGCCCCAGATAATATCCACCGCTAATGCCAGCATGGCGTAGCACAAATATTTACCCAGCAAAGTAATGGTGTAAGTACTGACATAAAACACCGAGTCAGCAGGTAACAAAAGATTCGCGGCCGAAGCCAAGATCGTTACACCTAATAAAATCACCACAAATGGCAAAGTGTGTTTGCCCGTCGAGCGCCCTTCAGAAAACCAAGCTGTAAGACGTGTCATTCTGCCGCCCTCCCTTTTTGTGGAAAGAGTCCCTTAGGACGTTTTTGAATAAAGAGAATAATAAACACCAACACCAGAATCGCTGCGAGAACCGCCCCCGTCGTTGGCTCAAGAAATTTCGTCGCAATACCCAAAGTGAAGGCCGCAACCAAGGTTCCTAACAAGTTACCCACACCACCGAACACCACCACCATGAAGGAGTCGATAATGTAAGATTGCCCTAAGTTAGGTCCTACGTTGGTCAATTGGCTCAACGCCACACCGGCAATACCCGCGATACCAGAACCTAAACCAAAGGTCATCGCATCCACCCAATTGGTTTTTACCCCCATGGCTTTTGCCATATTGCGATTTTGCGAGACTGCACGAACGTTTAGACCAAGGGACGTTTTCTTCAAGACGATCACCAAGACGATAAACACCAACAAGGCAAAGGCAAGAATGTATAAACGGTTTAGTGTCAGAGACAACACAGGATTAATTTCCCAAGAACCACTCATCCAGCTAGGCGTGGACACCTGACGATTTAGAGGAGAGAAAATAGTTCGAACCAATTGCTGCAAGATCAAACTGATACCAAAAGTGGCGAGCAAGGTTTCCAATGGACGACCATGCAAGCGGCAAATGACCAAACGCTCGATCAATACGCCCATCAAACCCGACACCAAAAAGGCCGCAGGAATCGCTACCCAAATCGAATAATCGATGTAATTCGGCATCATCAACTGCACCACGTACGTTGTGTAAGCGCCGAGCATAATCATTTCGCCATGGGCCATATTGATGACCCCCATCACACCAAAGGTAATCGCCAAGCCAATGGACGCCAGCAACAACACCGAGCCAAGGCTCAAACCAAAAAACAACTGATCGACAAAGGCAAAACGATTCGCCCGTTGCGCGATTTTTTCTAAGGCGATATTCGCCGCCGTCACCACCGCCGTATTGTCGTCACGAGTTAAGGTAGTCAGTAGATTTCGAACATCGTTTTCTAAACTAGAGGAAAGCTTTTCAATGGCGGCAATACGATTAGAGGGAGCTAATTCTGTTTGTGACGCCGTGTTCATGGCAAGCGCCAATCCCATGGCTTCTTTTACTTTTTTGTTGCTCTCATATGGATAAAGACGTTCAAGCGCCGCCACTGTGCTGTCATCTAATTTGGACAGTAATTCACGTACGGCATTTTCACGTACGCTTGGGGATTTGGACGTCAGTTGAATACGGGCAATGGCATTACGCAAATAACCACGTAAGTTGTTGTTCACACGGATTTTGTCGACATCACGTTTATCAATGCCAGCATTAATTTCGTCAGTAAATACGTCTTTGTAATAGGTTTCGCCGTTGGTTTCGAATTCACCAATGACCTTTTTTTCTGCCTTGATGTAATACAAGTTACCGTTTAATAAGGTGCGTAGAAGCGGCAGGACGGTTTCATCGGATACGGCTTCAATTCTAACGAGAATAGGCTCTATGTCTTTGATTTTGGCCTCGCCTAACTCAGCAAGCAAAGGATCTAAAGACACTGATTCAGCCGCATGAGTAGAAAGGGAAAAGAGCCCAAAAAGACAGCAACAAAGTGCAATACAATGTCTAAAGGTGATACGTCTCAAGGTCATACTCCAAGTGTCGTAGGTTTATTGCGATAGCATTCAAAAACACAACGCTAAAAAGAAGTTAGAAGCTTGTTAGAAGGTAAAAAATGACTCTCTGACTAACTCGCTTATTAGCCTGCTAGACAGAGAGTCGAGGTTACCCCTGGGAATGGGTCAAATTAGTAATTCTGACCAGAACATGTCTTAGTTTTGGTGTTGTAGTTACCGCACTTGATCGGCGCCGTCCAATCTGAAATCAGATCTTTAGAGCCTGGTAAGAAGTCAGACCAAGCATCACCTGCAACCACACCATCGGTTTCCCAAACCACTTCAAACTGGCCATCGTCTTGGATCTCGCCAATCAGTACAGGCTTGCTCAAATGATGGTTTTTGTTCATCACTGCAATACCGCCAGTAAGGTTTGGTGTTGTTTGACCAATCATGGCTTGTTCAACCGCATCGACGTCCGTTGTGCCCGCTTTCGTTACCGCATTTGCCCACATTTTGAAACCAATGTAAGTCGCTTCCATTGGGTCATTCGTTACGCGATCAGGATTTTTTGTGTATGCATGCCAAGCCTTGATGAAGGCTTCGTTTTCAGGCGTGTCTACGCTTTCGAAATAGTTCCATGCTGCCAAGTGACCAACCAACGGTTTCGTATCTAAACCAGAAAGTTCTTCTTCACCCACGGAGAAAGCCACCACTGGGATATCTTCAGAAGAAATGCCTTGGTTACCCAATTCTTTATAGAAAGGCACGTTGGCATCACCGTTGATGGTAGAAACCACAGCCGTTTTCTTACCTTCACTACCGAATTTTTTAATATCAGAAACAATCGACTGCCAATCAGAGTGACCAAATGGCGTGTAGTTGATCATGATGTCTTTTGCTGCAACACCTTTGGCTTTTAGGTAGGCTTCAAGAATTTTATTGGTGGTACGTGGATAAACGTAATCTGTTCCGGCTAGCACAAAACGCTCTACGCCAAGATCGTTCATCAAATAATCCACCGCAGGAATCGCCTGTTGGTTTGGCGCAGCCCCTGTGTAGAACACGTTTTTAGACGACTCTTCTCCTTCGTACTGAACTGGGTAGAACATCAAACCGTTCAACTCTTCCAATACAGGCAAAACCGATTTACGAGAAACCGATGTCCAACTACCAAAAATCACATCCACTTTGTCTTTGGTTAATAATTCGCGTCCTTTCTCTGCAAACAATGGCCAGTTTGATGCTGGGTCAACCACCACAGCTTCGATCTTCTTACCTAACAAACCACCCTTTTTGTTTTGCTCATCCACCATCATCAAGACAGTGTCTTTTAGAGTAGTTTCAGAAATCGCCATGGTGCCAGACAAGGAGTGCAACACACCGACCTTAATTGTGTCTGCTGCCAGCGAAGGAATCGCAATAAGCGTTGCACCAGAGAGCACAATCGCAGAAGTAAGCGTTTTGATTTTCATAGTTGGAGCCGTCCTATTGTGATTTATAATATTTTTGGTTTTTTAGACGAGGTATGAACACCTCAAATCCGTAGAGCCAGTATTAAAAAATCACCGATAGAAAGGTATGCGCGAAATGACTTAGCCCTATACGTCATTTGACGTATAGGGCAATACGAGTGCCTTTTCTGGTTCCATTCAAACGCTTTATATTCCCGACCTTTATTCCGCCCTGCTGGNAATGACTTAGCCCTATACGTCATTTGACGTATAGGGCAATACGAGTGCCTTTTCTGGTTCCATTCAAACGCTTTATATTCCCGACCTTTATTCCGCCCTGCTGGGCGGGTAACTTTTTGCTAGCGCCCAAAAAGTAACCAAAAATTCGCTTTAAGAGAGATTGCCTCGTAAACCCCTTTTGTATAGATATTTGTCTTCTGACCTAACGCACAGAAGGCATAGATTGTTTTTGCAATTGTAAGAAGGGAATTTTTAACTGACTCTGAAACTCCATATAGTCGCGCAATCAGGATTGCGTCGAAGTTCGTTCTTCTGTGGTATCAGTTCAGAAAGCGTAGATGGACTTTAGTGGACTTCATCAAGAATCGTTTATCTTTAACTGTAAGGTCAATCGACACTTTGGCAAAGAACGCGTCAAAGTTCGTTCTTCTATGATATGAGTTCAGAAAGTGTGGATGAGGTTTAGCAGAATTAATCGGTTTTTGTAGGTCTACATAAGGAAGGCACGACCGTAATCAGACATTTTCTAAGGTAAGTCGTCCTTTAGGGCGACATCAAGGTTTGTAAGCTAAACACTGGTAGCTAACTAGAAAGTCTTTTAGTATCTATGACTATTATTGAGTCGGTCACAGCAGCTCTGTTATAACGAAAAATCATTCACCCATTATATTAGTTCAATGTTTACTACTATCTAAAAGAGGCTGTCGCAAAAGGTAACGAGCGAAGATAAGGCAAGGCAAAAAACCGACGAAAAAGCGGAGTTTATACCTATAAATGAGCATTTTGAGACGATTTTTAACGCTGAATTATCGAGCGCAGTAGTTTTGCGACAGCCTCTAAAAGGAGCAAGTTCATGCCAATAATAACTATCCAACAATCTCCAGGTCGTAGCAAAGAGCAAAAACAATTATTGATTCAACGAATTACTGAAGCATTTGAAGAAGCCTATGAATTACCACCTGAAGCCATCACAGTATTTTTCCAAAACTTCGATGATGAGCATTGGGGCAAAGCGGGCAAATTGCATTGCGATAGAAAGTGACATTATCGTCCACTCATTGTGTTGAAGAAAACGTCACAATTCTATTTTTGATCTGAGCCAAACCTTCGCATTAATGGAGAATTAATGAAAAACAATCAGTTGTTATACGTCTTGTATGGGGCGGAAAATACAGGCAAAACGTCTACATTACGCTACCTTGCTCAAAAGCTAGATAAGGTGGCTACTTTGACCTCTGGACGTATTGAATGCGAATTAGATTTCTCTGTTACTTTCAAAATCAAGGAAAAAATAGTTAGCATAGTGACTCCTGGAGATAATGCAGAAATCATAAAAGAGCATTTAGGTCTCAATGATGTGCCATCCAGTAATATAATTATTTGTGCATCTAGAACACGCGGTCAAACAACTGACTTTTTATGGGCAAATTATACAGAGGAACAATTACGCTGGGTAAATAAGATGTATGTGTATCTAGATGACGAGAAACACATAAATGCATGTAATAGGTCTGTGGCTCATTTCTTGTTTGAATCATTATTGTTAGAACTACATACAGAATAAAATCTTATTCTTAAGAAAAATTCAGCGGAGCATTGAAATGATTGATATTGAAGTATTTCCACCATACAAGGGATCGTGTCTTTGCGGTGCAGTCAAATATTCTGTTGATAAAATCGAAAAGGAAATGGCGCACTGTCACTGCTCAATGTGTCGAAAATTTCATGGCGCGGCGTTCGCGACCTTTGGTGAAGCTCTTGCAGAGAATTTTCATTGGCTGTCGGGCAAAGAAAACTTGAAAGAGTATTTGGGCGTCAATGGTAGCAAAAGACTCTTTTGTGATAACTGCGGTTCAAGCCTTGTCTTTAGGCCATCAAACGACAGCGGAGAGTGTGTAGAGTTCTCACTGGGAACTCTAGATTCAGACATACCAAACAGACCCGATGCCCATATATTCATGCATTATTCTGCTTGTTGGAATCCAGTGACAGACGGTTTGCCGCAATATTCAGAAGGCAGAGACAGTGCCGAAAAAACATAAAGATTAATCTTCAGTTACGGTCTTCTGATTTTCATTCAAACGCTTTGTATTCCCAACCTTTATTCCGCTCTTTAATTCTGTAGTGGTCTAATAAAACCGGACACTATTTTAGGTGGTA
>NZ_JAHLLW010000037.1 GCF_019426345.1 Marinomonas lutimaris | reverse complement strand
GGCGTATATTAAGGATCTACAGATTTTGTGCAACCCTTTTCTTAGGTTTTTTATAAATTTGTCATATTTATTTGCTACACCCCCAAAAACTGATCGCCAAACATACAAAAACCATAAAAAGGCCATTATTCGTACAAATAATGGCCTTTTCAATCTCAATTAAAGCACTCTATATTATGGTGAACTGATAGAAAGCTCTCGACGACGCTTCACTTCGTAAATAACAGCTAACAAGATGGTGACAGAAATCATCACTAACCCTAGCGCATTTACCGCAGGTGTTAACCCTGTTCTTACCTTAGAGGCAATGTAAACCGTTAATGTCGTGTCATAGCCTTTAACAAACAAAGTCGTGTTGTAGTTTTCAAACGATTGTAAAAAAGCAATTGCTGCTGCCGAGAAAATTGCAGGCTTCAAATAAGGCAAAAGAATACGTCGGAACGCTTGCCATTGAGTTGCCCCCAAACTTAACGCTGCATTTTCAAGCGTACGATCGAATCGCTGCAACCGAGCTAACACCATCAACATGACATAAGCTGCAATAAAGGTTGTTTGCGCAACGACGGTTAGGAAGACACCTCCACTCACAGACAATCCCTTCCAAAAGATCAGCGTTGAAATACCCACAATCACACCCGGTGTTAATAAAGGCGACATCATCAACGAGTATAGGAAAGTTTTCCCCCTGCCTTGCACCGTCGATAAAAATAAGGCACAACAAATACCAATCGGCACAGCAACCACCAGCACACCAGCAGCCACTACAACACTGGTCCATAAGGCAGTCCACATAGCACCATCTTGAGCAAGCGCCTCAAACCATTTGAGCGTTGCCCCTTTCCAAGGGGACACGGTAGGGAATCGGCTATCGTTAAACGTTGCCAGCCCCATAATAATAAGCGGTGTGAATAGATAGACAAAAAACACGCCAATATAAAAACGTACGGCGAAACGCATAATAGTTTCAGATTTCATTTTGCAATGTCCCCCAAACCTACTTTAAAGATACGCATCACCAAGGCAATAAAACCGATACAGATAATTAACAACAAGAATGCATAGGCAGCACCTTGGTTCCAGTCACCACCTTCAAAAAACCAATTATAAATAATTTGCGTGAACCAACGACTTCCCGGTGAGCCCAATAAAGCAGGCACTGCATAACTACCCGCCGCCAACATAAAGGTCATAATACAACCTGTCGCAATACCCGGCTTGGCATGAGGAATCACTACACGCCAATGAGTACGGATCCAGCCAGCGCCTAAATTACGCGCCGCTTTAATCTGATTGGTGTCCAAGCTCTCAATCGCGTTGTATATAGGAAAGATCATAAACAAGATGTAGGCGTAAACCATACCAATCAGCACTCCACCATCACCGGATAAAAATCGAACAGGTCGATCGATCAGCCCCAACCCTAGTAACAAAGCATTCAGTGGCCCTTTATAAGCAAGAATGATGTACCAAGAAAAAGTACGTAAAATTTCATTAATCCAGAACGGAATAATCAATAGCAATAAACAGAGTGCCGCTTTTTGAGGTGTCGCGACTTTAGCGAGGTAAAACGCAATCGGATAACTAACAACTAACGTTAATCCCGTTACTAGAACGCTTGACCAGATGGTTTTGAAGAAAATGGCCAAGTGTATTTTATTGCTAAACAACGTCTCGTAATTTGTCAGTGAATAGACGTCTTTTGGTCCGCCAATGTCAGCAGGTAATAGATTCGGACGAAATGAGTAATCCACCATTAATATCTGTGGCAAAATCACCAAGCCAATCAACCAAATAGCGATCATGCCTATAATGCCAACCGCTAATCCGCTACCAAATCGCGACTTCAGTTGACTAAACATGGTCGCCTCCGGCAATCACAATGGCATCTCGCTCATTATAAGAAAGGCTAACGGGTGCGCCTTTTTTCAACGATTCAGAATACTGGTGAGTCCCAAGCTGAATAGACAAAGCTTGGTCGGCAGGCGTTTTGGCATTTAAGGTCAGATACGCGCCTTCAAAGTTCACCTCATCAATCGTCGCGCCTAATGTGTGCATGCCATTTTCAGCTTGTAACCTAAAGTGTTCAGGACGTATAAACAGTGTGGCATCTGCCCCAACAGCTATATTACTTTGCGAACGCCCTGCCAACTTGCCAAGCGGCCCACAATCCAACACAACCAAATCCGAGTTAGCTTCAATCACTTTGCCAGAAACGCCATTATTTTCACCCACAAAAGAGGCAACAAACGCTGTATGGGGATCTCTATATAAAGTAATAGGATCGGCAACTTGCTGAATGCGACCTGCTGACATCACAGCCACTCGGTCTGACATAGTCAGCGCCTCGCCTTGGTCATGGGTAATATAGATAAAGGTAATGCCTGTTTTGCGCTGAATGGCTTTCAACTCGGTGCGCATATGCTGGCGTAGCTTTAAATCCAATGCGGATAATGGCTCATCTAATAATAAAACTTGTGGCTCTACAGCTAATGCACGTGCAATGGCAATTCGCTGTTTTTGGCCACCGGATAACTCGGAAACTTTTTTTGCTCCACTACCTTCAAGGGCCACCAATTCGAGCAAGCGGTCCGAGGCTTTTTTGCGCTCACTTTTCGAAACACCGCGAACCTCTAAGCCGAACTCAATATTTTCGGCTACAGTCATAAGAGGAAAAAGTGCGAGGTTTTGAAAAATCATCGAGGTTGGACGTTTATTGGCCGGCACGCCGCGCATACTCTTACCACCAATTTTAATATCACCCTGTGTTGGGTCTATAAAACCACTAATCATGTTTAAGATCGTGGTCTTGCCACAACCTGAAGGGCCTAAGAAACTAAAAAACTCTCCGGATTGTATCGTTAGATCGGTTTTCTGTATGGCGGTAAAATCGCCGAATTGCATGACGGTATTATCTAAGTGAACACTGCTATCCATATTTCTCTCGCTGGTTATTTTTTCTCGATACAAAAAAGCCCCTTGCGACATAAAGTCACAAGGGGCCTTCGAGGTTATGCAGACAAGTAACGGTCTTGGTATTCGTTACGCAGTGCAACGTACCATGGCTCCTGAATAGGCCACCACCATAGGTTGGCAAGATCTTGCTCGCTGTAAGAGTCTTGGAAGAACTGCTTGGTTTCCGCTGGTAACAAAGCATCCGCACCTTTTGATGTAGAGTTATAACCAGTAGACTTAACGAACATAGCGCCCGCTTCCGGCGTGTAATACCAGTTAATGAATTCATAAACTGAATCCACGTTATTGGCATTTTTAGGAATAACAAAGCCTTCCATCCATGCCAACGCCCCTTCTTTTGGTGCGCCGTAGGCAATAGGTTCGCCTTCGGATTGTAGTTTGAACGCTGTACTGTCCCAAGTTTGGCCAATCGTCGCGCCATTAGTGCGGAATGCACCTTGGGCTTCATTTTCTGTTGACCAGAACTGAGCAATCGCGCCTTTATGTTCAACCGCCGTTTTCAAAATAACATCGAAGTTTGCACGCATGGCCTTTTCGTTTTTATAGGAATCTAGCAGTGGGAAAGGTAATTTACCTGCTTTCTCTAACCACAAACCAATACCGACAAGAGCTGAATGCCCTCGAACAGTTACGCCACCAGAGTTTTCTGGCAACCAAAGATCGCCATAGCTTAGTTCTTTGCTGATTTTTGCATCGTTCTTATTGTAAGCAATCGCTTCTGTACCCCAATCCGATGGCGCAAAATAGCGCTTACCTTTTACAATCCCGCCAACATCCGACCCTGACAGCGCACTTTCCAAACAGCCATCCCAATTAATTCTTTTGACGTCAAGAGGCTGAACAAGACCGTAATCGACATAACCAGGCACTCGATCGACAGTCGGCATAATAATATCAAAGCCTGTTCCATCTGTAGCGCGTAGAGAGTTCATCAACTCATCATTAGTACCGTATGGCGTAAACGTAGCATTGATGCCGGTTTTTGCTTTGAAATCCGCTAGCATTTCATCCGTGATGTAGCCAGCCCACGCATAAATACGTAGCTCTTTATTAGCGGCAATGGCTTTATTAATGGAAAACGGGGTAGCGGCAACAGCACCTGCGATTGAGGCGCCTTTCACGAATTGGCGACGGGAAAGGGTCATTCTTGAGCTCCTTTATATTTTATGATTAATTGCTATTTCAAGAAAAAGCGGCTTAACAGCCAAAACACTCTTTTAATTAAACGATCGTTTAATTTCTTTTTTAATCTAATACAAAATAATGACGAAAAAGTGACCATGGAAGGTTTTTTTTCCAATTGGACAGAAATCACACCCAGTAATGCGTGAATAGACAAAGTCCTGTCGCTTTTGGTCAATTTTTGAGATTTGTCACACTCTCTGCTTCATATAGCTCACACGGCTTAAGTCACATATTTGTCACATACTCATATTAAGGTAGTCGTATTCGTCGTTTTATGTAAATTAAAGTAGGTTCTGAATTGAAAATATCCCATGTCACACGCACAACAACCGTAAGCTATCTGGTTATTGCGGTCATGCTTGTCGCCCTGCTCCTTTGGAGTTTGATGAAATTTCGCAGCGCTTTTGAGCAAAGTGACACCTACACTCAAGTTTGGGAATATTCCTCCATTGATTTAAAGCAGCAAATTGAAGGCTACCTATCCACAGGAGAAGCGTCTGCACTACAGACAGCACAAGAGTTCATTGAGAAAAAAATTCGTCCCGCTCTTAACGCACTACCCGATACCATTAAAGATCCAATTAACAACCAATTAAATGAAATAGAAAAAAGTCTTCAATCTGATGTGAGAGCTGCGGGCAAACTGTCCGGAAACCCTTATGCACTGATCGAAAATAATGAACGACAAACACTACTATCTTTAGATGCTTTGGCTGATAAGGTTGCGCTATTTCAATCACACCATGACCTACAATCCGCAGCCATTTATTTAGCAAGCCAAGCCTTGTTATACGCAGACCTTGCTCATATGAGTGGCGCAAAAGACGACTACTTGGTCAACAATACAGCAGATAATAAACAACGTTTAGTCCAATCAATTGACATTTTTCAATCTCATATTGCTGATTTCGATCAACTTCCCATACTAGAATTAGACGAGAAGAATGACACTGAGTCTGCTGACGATTTATCGTCATTAATGGGATGGGCAAGCGATTCAGAAGACTCTACACAAGCGACTGATCCACTAGAAGAAACCAAAAGCGAGCTCCATACTTGGTCAAGCCGATATTTAAAAGACGTTGATTCTAGTCTTTTAAATATCCAGCAAGCTATCGCAGCCCAAAACAAAATTCGCTCATTGATTCATCAGCTCGAAGAGATTTTGAAAACTGGTACTGAAGACATTCAAAAAAGCGCAGAAGCCACTCAAGAACAAACTTTAATAGCATTTTCTGTCTTTGTCATTTTGATGATTTTAACCACTATCTCAGTGCATATTTTCCAGAATAAAGTCGTGGTAAAAAGCGCCAGAGACCTTTACACAGCGGTAAAAGACTTAGTTGAACATCAAAACATCAACACCCTTAAAGTCAGCAAGAACAAAAACGAACTATCAGACGTGGCTCATTACTTAAACCGCTATTTAGAGCAAATAGCCGTACAACGGCAGCAACGTGATACAGAACTAAACAATATCTCACTCTCGCTCAATGAAATGCTAAATGCTTTTGGACAAGTACACGAATTAAGTCTGGCATCTCGACACGAATTGGATGACACACTAAAAATGTCAAACCAAGTCGAGACTCTGGCGAATAAAGCCGAAGTGCGTGCCCACGAAGTGGCAAATTATGCCATCGAAACCAATACCGCCATGTCACACAGCGTGGATCAAGCGGCCTCCTTAGCACTTGCTAATCAAACAACCGTTGAGAGGCTAAATAGTAGCAAGAAAGCATTAACCCGATTAAGCTCATCCGTCTCTAGCGCGTCATCTATTGTTGGTGGCATCAGAGATATCTCAGAACAAACCAATTTACTCGCACTCAATGCCGCCATTGAAGCGGCACGAGCAGGTGAACATGGTCGAGGGTTTGCCGTAGTTGCTTCCGAAGTGAGAACCTTATCTACCAGAACCCAACAATCCCTTGAAGAGATCACTAAGATCTTTTCTCTGCTTACATCAGCAACAGATAAACTCACCAAGAACATAGAACTAATTGAAACGGCCTCGATTGAGCAAATAGATTTGACCCATGCTCTCGGCCAATCGGCTCAAGATATTCTTGAAAAGTCTAAGCAATCTAGTCATTTAGCAAAAAAATCGACAGGCTATGCAGCAGAGCAAAAGCTCGGTATGAACAAGCTAAACAGCGCGGTTGTTAAAGTAAGAGAGCAAGCCAATGAGTCTGAAGTGTTTATGGCTGGCGTGACCAATAACATCAAACAAAAAATCCAAGACATTACGACCACGCTGGGAATCAACTAGTCCCCAAAGATAGATCTTTTGACTTTAAGCTTTTTATTTTTAAGAAAGAATGGCAGATACAAAAAATCCAGCCGTAGCTGGATTTTTTAACATCAAGAACACAGTGAAAAAGCTTAGAACAAAACGCGTGCTTTTATTGTTCCTTCCACTTCTTTTACTTTCTCAAGCGCCAATTCGCCCTCTTCTGCATCCACGTCCATTACCATGTAGCCAAGTTTCTCCGTTGTACGAAGGTACTGGCCCGTAATGTTGATGTTGTTTTCAGAGAAGATCGCGTTGATCTTAGAAAGCACTCCTGGACGGTTTTCGTGAACGTGAAGAATACGATGGTTATCCGCTTGAGCAGGCAAGGCCACTTCTGGGAAGTTAACCGCAGCTGTCGTAGTACCAACATCAGAGTATTTAATCAGCTTCTCAGCCACTTCAATACCGATGTTCTCTTGCGCTTCCATGGTGCTACCGCCGATATGAGGCGTTAGAATCACATTGTCTAGACCACGAAGTGGTGATACGAACTCTTCGTCGTTACCTTTAGGCTCAACTGGGAATACATCGACCGCTGCGCCACCTAACTCACCTGACTTAATAGCTTCAGCTACAGCATCTAAATCGGCAACCGTACCGCGTGAAGCATTAATGAAGATAGAACCCTTCTTCATTTGAGACACTTCTTTCGCGCCGATCATCATCTTAGTCGAATTCGTTTCTGGCACATGCAAGCTGATAATATCGCTAGTAGACAGCAATTCTTTTAGACTCTTGATTTGACGCGCATTACCCAAAGGCAACTTGGTGACGATATCGTAAAAGCATACTTCCATACCTAAAGATTCTGCCAAAACGCTCAATTGAGTACCGATGCTACCGTAACCAATAATACCCAAACGCTTACCACGAGTTTCGAAAGAGCCTGCAGCAGACTTAATCCAACCACCACGATGACATGCTGCGTTTTTCGCAGGAATGCCTCGAAGTAATAAAATTAACTGACCAAGAACTAGCTCTGCAACACTACGAGTATTGGAGTATGGCGCGTTAAAGACAACAATACCTTTCTCACTTGCTGAATCGAGATCAACTTGGTTCGTACCAATGCAGAAACAACCAATAGCAACCAGTTTGTTAGCATGCTCTAAAACATTCGCCGTTAACTGAGTACGAGATCGAATGCCAATGAAATGTGCTTCCGAGATTTTCTCGATCAGCTCATCTTCTGCAAGTGCTGTTTTGTGATATTCGATGTTGGTATAGCCTGCGTCATGCAATGCATCCAATGCAGATTGATGAACGCCTTCTAATAACAAGATTTTGATTTTGTCTTTGTCTAGTGAGTTATTACTCATGGCTCGTTCGACTTCTCTTTGGTGGTGGGGGAAAATGTGTGCGTATATGTTACCACAGAACATTCTATGTCGTATTCAAGATACAAGAATGTCTTTCATTATGATAAGAACAAAACTCATACAAGGTTTGCTGCTAATAAATTTTAGATGCCTTCAAAAAAACAAAGTATGTGGCTCACTACACTCTCAAAAAACTCGCTGTACTCGGTAAAAAAGGGGCGTGTTAGCCTTATTAATCCACCTTACGCTTCAAGAAAACACCCGTTTCCACATGATGAGTATAAGGAAATTGGTCAAACATCGCATATCGAACCACCTCATGGGTACTCGACAAGGCTTCTAAATTCGCTTTCAGCGTTTCAGGATTACAGGAAATATAAAGAATGGAATCTATCTTACGGATCAATTCAACCGTTGCATCGTCCAAACCTGCTCGTGGTGGATCAACCAAAACCACAGAAGGAGTAAGCTCGCTGACGCCAGCTTGAACTAGGCTCTTAGGAAGTTCTACGTCGCCATTCAAAGCAGCGGACACATCTTCGCTGGCCATTTTAACCACTTGAACATTATGCATGCCATTGATAGCAATATTTAGCTGCGCAGAATTAACTGACACTTTTGAAATTTCGGTCGCAACCACTCGATCAAAACGACGAGCTAAAGGAATAGAAAAATTGCCATTCCCACAATACATCTCTAACAAATCACCGGATGCATCTTTCGTTACATCTAACGCCCATTCTAACATTTTTTCACTGATGCCAGCATTAGGCTGAGTGAAGCTATTTTCAACTTGTTGATAATGGAATTTTTGACCATTTACCGTTAGCGTCTCCATTACAAAATCGCGCGTGATAATTTGTTTCTTCTTACGGCTACGACCAATAAAATGACAAGCAGGAAAAGCGTCGTTTAACTGCTGGACAGCAGCATTCCATTCGGCATCGATCGGTTTATGGTAAAGCAAGCTAATCAAGGCTTCACCTGTGGTTGTCGTTAAGAAATCCACTTGAAAAAGCTTATATCGTAAAACAGGAATATCCCGAACCGCATCAAGCAACTTTGGCATTAGCTCATTAATAAGGTTCGATGCAGCCAAAAATTGATCGGTACGAATCGGCGTTCTAGGATCAGCTGAATCAAACATCGCATAATATAAATCATCACCATCATGCCAAATGCGGAACTCAGCTCGCATGCGGTAATGAATCGGCTGACTCGCAAACACTTCCATCTCAGGCAATGACAAAGTCGCCATTAATTTGGCTAATTCAGCTTGCTTATCTTGCAGCTGCTTTTCATACATTTCTGGTTGGATTTGATCCGGTCTCATAGCTGATTCTCTTGGAAGCGATAGGTACTGATAGAGCGCGGCATTATACGAGTTCCCCGTATACAAATCTAATCGCTTACGTAAAAACACAGAAATTGAAAGGCTTATTAACGTAAATACTTAACGTAGGTACTTAGGCCCGAGCAAAATAGCTAAAGACAAAGTAAGGGAAAACTTACCCTCATAGTCATCATCCGCTTCATGGGTGAACTGAGGTCTTATTTGCCCAATGAGCCAGTCTTTATAAAGCAGGCGCTCATATTGAACATTGTACAAAAAGCTATCTGGCTCAATCGAGTGTTCTCCCGATTGAAGAAAACTCAATTGATACCTTAAACGGTTTTTTTCGTCTAATCGATGCTGAATTGAAAAGTTTTCACGGACATAAAACAGCCCATATCTATCGAGCCAAGTCACGCCAAAATCGGTACCAATATTCAAAGTAGGACTCGTAGCGTAACCTAAACCTACCGAATAACGAGCTCCAATTCCTCTGGAATAATAAGCAAATGCTTCTTGATTCTGCCACCAGCTCCAGCGCTCATTCTGTTCACCTTGCTTAACACGCAAGCGCAAAAATGGATCAAGAGGAAAATCCACCTTGATACCAGCATCAACATCTAACCCTATATCGTCTTTGATATAACGAATAGCAGCCGAAATATTCGTTTTCAAGGCAGAGTCTACAACATTGCCCTCTTGAGACGACTCCCCTCTTAAACTTTCTGGTGCCAAGGAATCTGGCTCAGACTCTACCACTAGGCGTAATCGATCTTGAGTATTCGGCAGTTTCAACCGTGTCCGAAACTCAAAAAAACCAGATTGATCACTTTTGCTTAAAACGGAGCCAAAGCGTATTTCGGCATAACTATCAGAAGGCTCACTACTTGGCGTACCAGATAAAAACGAATCGATATTCGTTGACCAATTACCAATGGTCTTTGACACTGTTTCATGGGAACTCAACCACCAAGGCGGACTAACACTCTCTTCTACTGGTTCGCTATTTTCTACTTGAGTCTCTACATCATCTCTCGTTTCTTCTGCAGAAAAAGCAAACAAGGGCCAGCAAGTTACTAAACAAAATACAGAAATCTGCCCCTTGCTCAATGGCATACTTTAGTTGCCTTTCAGCATTTGTTGAATCATCAGGGAAGAGTTTTCAGCTGCAACTTTAAGGTATTCCTCAAAACTTTGAGGAGATTCTTTGCCTGCAATATCTGACAGAGAACGCACAACGACAAAAGGCGTATCAAATTTAAAACATACTTGAGCAACAGCCGCGGCTTCCATTTCAACAGCCACTAATTGAGGAAAAATGGCTCGTACTGCTTCCACTCGCACAGGATCATTCATGAAGCTATCGCCAGTTCCGATCAAACCAACTTTTGCCTGCACTTGGGTGACTGTCTGCAACGCTTGTTTTGCCTTATCGACTAACGCCACATCAGCTGGGTAAGTCGCAGGCATATTTGGAACCTGCCCCATTACATAACCAAAGGCCGTCACATCTACGTCGTGATGAACCACTTGATCTGATATAACTACATCACCAACCTGTAACTGGGGATCAAAACCACCAGCAGAGCCAATATTGATCACATACTCAGGCTTAAACTGAGATAGCAATAGAGTGGTAGAAACAGCAGCATTTACTTTACCGATACCGGATTTCAGCAAAACAACGTCTTTGCCTTCAAAATGCCCAACAAAAAAATCACAACCAGCAATAGTCTGTTCTCGGACGCCTGTCATCCACTCTTTGATAACAGCTACTTCTTCATCCATAGCTCCAATTAGTCCAATTACGCTCATTCATTGCTCCTAAGGTTTTTGTTGCATAACTTTTTGTGTGAATAATCGAATTTGATCACCAGAGTAAGGCAATGTCATATCGAAAAGCGCCACATTATCCGGCATTTCTGACCACCTTTGAACCGAAAAAAATCGGGTTGCAGGAAAGGCTTCCTGAATTGACAATAAAAGCGTTCGTGGCTGAGGCTCAAGCAATACAACAACGGCATCAGGGTGATATGACAGCACCACATAATAATTGGATAAATCGGCCAACCACTGCGTCGCCACGTCATACTTTTCTAATTCGGTATACCAGATGGCTTTCGTGATACGACTGCCACCAACCATCACCCAAGATAAGGCCTGCTCATTCGAATGGGTGGGAATTATACCCTCTAACTCACATGCTTTAACTAAGACCTGATGTAAATTGTAGTCGAAAGAACAGCCTTGCAAGGTAAAAACATGCGGATCCACCTCAATCGGCAGGGTGCTATTGAGCCAAATAATAGGAAGGTTATTACGATTATATTTGAGTTTAAGAGCCCGTGTCATATCCGCTTGCGCTTCAACATCTTTATCACAACCAATCAGTACTGCGTCAAATCTCACCACAGCACTGGATTGGGTAAAAAAGCTGTCGGTTGAAACATACTCCTCTACCTGAAGACCAAGCCTCATTAAAGCTGTCTTAATAGCAAAGGGGTTGGGATAATCATTTGCCACCCAAGCCACAACTTGGTTCGATGCTAACGGCTTAAGTGCCTGCTTGTATTCATACTCTTCCGCCATCAAATTAAGCTGTAGAGCATTATTCTGTAGGGTCTTTTGCTGGCCACCAAGAGGCACTAACAACATTTTTATCATCCAGTAAAAAAGCGGCCTGAATGCCATGTCATTCATCGCAATCATTTCCAGCTCTGCACCATCGAAGCGAACTGTTAATCGACGCTCAGCCATGTCATTAGACATCACCATCATAAATAAAACGCGAATCAATCCTCTAAAATTAGTATCAATAGCAAGGATCCTTGAGCCATCCTCAACAGAACAATCCAACAGCGCCCTATTTGCTTCCACTCCCATGGCCGCCATAACTCGAGCACTTTCTTGGCAAAAGACCTCCCCGATTGGCAAATAAGACACCTCATTATTCACGCTACTGATATCATTTAATACGGATATCAAAAGCGCAAGCCAACCCTGTAAATGCTTACTATCAATATAACCAGGCAATAAAGACAGATACGTCAACTCATTCAATATAGCGTCCGTGTCTACTTTCTTTTGCTGTGCGGATGACAGTGGTTGCAGCTGCTCCAATTGCCACATTAAACTGGTTTCTTGAGTGACATTGCGCCCTACCAACAACAAGCCTCGATAGTCACTCTCATTTTTAAATGAATGCACTTGCCATTTATATATTCGACCCAAATTATTGATAGTTAATTCAAAAGCAACGCCCACTTCGCCTTTTAAAGCGTCTTGAATAGATTGATGACAAGAAATAGGCATAAAATCAAAAACCGTTCGGGCCTTATCCGCATCAGGAAAAAGAAGCTTTGCTTCCGAATTAATTAATTCCACTTCTGCGACTTCCGTGCAAAAAATAACCGCACTATGTATCGATTCCGCGAGCAGCTTGAACCTATGCTCTTTGGACTCAATAAAGGCTTTATATTGATGACTTTGTAACTGTATTGGTTGGAGTTCACTATACGGCAGCAGACCTTCTTCATGCCGATAAACAATCGACTCAAGAGGTTGAAAAATGAACCTATTGATTTGACGGAATAACAGCAAACAAAAGCAGCATAAAACCATTCCAATTCCAGCGATTAACGGCAACGCATTGGTTAAAATCGCAGACGAAAAAGTGTGCTTTTGGATGATATCTAATTGTAAGTCTGCCTGAATAGGTGATACCAAAGGTAGGCGAGAATGCAATGTTGCGTCCGATAAATCTACGCCGACTTTACGCTCTTCAAGTAAGACGCGATTATGTGCACTATCATAAACCCGCACAGCACTTACTTGAGCACTTTCAAGCAATTCATTCGCCAAGGTTAAGTTGTCGTTCAGTGAAATAAAACCATACAAAAAGCCAATATTTACTTGCTCTGACGACAACAGCTTCTTTTTAAACATCAGCAAGATCGAGTCGTCTTTTGTCACTATAGACGCCCATCGATTAATAAGCCCCTCTGCCAATACAGACTGTAGATCTACCTTGGTAAATAAACGTGCCCGAGGATCCATCGAATGCTTACCATTTTCCCACTCGATATAAAAAAAATCTAACCCACCAAAAAACAACACTTCATGATGGCTAAACAACAAATCTAACTCTCGACCAGAAGCATAATTACTTAGAGAAAGATCCTGACCAATAAACTTCATCTCATCTTCAGCACGAGCCAAATAGCCATTAAAAGCCTGTTCAACCACACGATGCTTCAATGCCAAGTTTTTTTCCGCTGCAGACTGATTCAATGTTTCAATAAAGTACAAAACAGCTAAGGTAGTCGCCAAGAAGACGATACCAACCAGTACAAGGACTTTTAAGCGCAGACGACGCTGTAAACTAATGGTTACTCCAGCCATAGTTCCACCGAATAATGATAGGCTTGCTGGACCATCAAACGCAGACTATCTGTATCTAATTCAGCAGGCATGAGCGTCGAATTGGCGACATAAAGATTTGGCATATTTTTTCCTTCGAGATCCAACTTAATCGCCTCTGCTACCGCAATAGAAAGATCATCTCTCATAAAAAGTACATTCGCTTTTACCTTACGACTCTCTAAATCTGCAATACCATTCGAAGACAACCCCCAAGCATTGGTTTGTATCTGCGAATCAAAACCTTGAGCTTTTAATGCCGCAACCACCCCCTCAGAAATATTCTGAGAGCAACTAAAAATAAAGTCAGAAGGGTTGTCTTTTAATAAAGCTTGAGCCGCTTCAAACGCACTGACCTTATCATCTGATACCGCTCTAATATGGCTGACCCGACGATTGTACTTCATCATTTCATCGAGAAATAAATCACAGCGCATATGTCCAAGATAACCCGTTGGTAAAACCAGTGCCGAAATAGTTGTCTCTGGTGGCAGCTGACGTTCAAGGTAACTAGCCAGCATAGTCGTTGCTTTCTTCTGATCAAAGCCTATGTACATTAAAGGAGGATGGTTCATCCAATGAGTTAACGGCGAAGCAAAGTCATACAGAATGATTTTTGGTTTACCTGAGCGCAAAAATCGCTCTAAGAATCGGCGCTGAACAGAACCTAGTTTCGTCATGATAATATAATCCGGCTGAGCATCGGCCATCTTAAAGTAAGATGCCAAATCATTATCTGACTCAAAGCCATCTGTATACGTATCTAAACGATAATCTATGCTTAATTCACGCATGCGTTTTCTAAATGTCACTAGAAGCGATCTGTTTTCGAGAGAATTAGCGTCACCAAATAACAATAAGGCAATACGTACGGCTCGCTTCTGAGATACTCGGATCGGGTTAGGAGGAGAATTGACTATCGTAGTGAACTGTTCGGCCAGAGGGCCTTGTCTTGGCGTAGACTGATAAAAATCATGACTGTCCATAAGATCAAGCGCCATGTTGGCAGCTTGCGCCGTGAAAGCAAGGCTTCCCAGAACAATCCATATAACAAAAGAATGTAGTCTTCGCATTTCCGAGCCCGATGAAACGTCATAGAAAGAATTATTCTAACCAAATTAACGAACTTTTATGATAACAAGAATAAGAAAATACGCTTAAGCACTATAAATGTGCTCTAAATACACGTTATTACGAAGAAGAAAGGCATTTAGATAAATTTCAGACATAAAAAAAGCCGACATAAAGTCAGCTTTTTTTAAATTTGGTGCGGAAGGAGAGACTCGAACTCTCACGCCGTGAAGCACTGGAACCTA
>NZ_JAHLLW010000036.1 GCF_019426345.1 Marinomonas lutimaris | reverse complement strand
GACTATGTTGGGTTATATTTGCAGTGATATAGCGATGGATGTGGATGTTCTTCAGTCTATATTGAAAGATGTGGTGAATAAGAGCTTTAATCGCATTACGGTTGATAGTGATACATCTACAAACGATTCTTGCATTGCTGTGGCAACGGGCATGGCTGGAAATGCGAAAGTCTCTTCTGTCGATGAGCCTTTGGCACAAGCTTTTATCGCTGCATTTACTGAGGTTATGCAAGAGTTGGCGCATGCTATCGTTCGTGATGGTGAAGGTGCGACAAAGTTCGTGACTGTTGAGGTTGTTGGTGCGGCTGTAGAGTCTGATGCAACCAAAGTGGCTTTTGAAATCGCCCACTCTCCTTTAGTGAAAACGGCGCTTTTCGCTTCTGATCCTAACTGGGGGCGAATTTTGGCAGTTGTTGGTCGTGCTGGCGTTGAGGGTTTAGATGTTGATCGTGTTCAGCTTCATATTAATGGCTTTGAAGTTGCCCGTGATGGTGGTCGTTCTCCAGATTATCTTGAAGAGCATGGCAAGCAGGCAATGGCGCCACAAGAAATCCATATAGTGCTTGATTTGGGTATGGGGTCTGAGTCTGATATTGTTTGGACAACAGACTTTTCTCACGAGTATGTCACTATCAATGCTGAGTACCGTACCTAATGTTGGTTAGAGTTGCTGTTGGTATTATTCTTCGTGATGGTGCTGTCTTCATTGCTCTTCGTAAGTCAAGTCAGCATCAAGGTGGTCTGTGGGAGTTTCCAGGAGGCAAGTGTGAGCCTTCTGAATCTGCTGAGATGGCTTTGGTGCGAGAGTTGAAAGAGGAGTGCGGTATTGCTGTTACTGAAAGTTCTTTCTATAAAACGATCTCTCATGATTATGGTGATAAGCAGGTAGAGCTTTGTTTCTATAAGGTAACAGCTTTTGATGGTGAGCCAGTAGGAAGTGAAGGTCAGGAGGTGAGTTGGGTGCTTATTTCTAACTTGTCGACTTATCAGTTTCCTGATGCTAATCAGCAGATTGTTTCTGAGTTGATGGCGGCAGCTTGATTTAAATTTTTCCAGTGTTTGGTTTTAGAAAAAAAGAGCTTCAACTGAAGCTCTTTTTTTGTTTTTAATCTTTGAGTTGAGCTTTGGTAAAAGGCTTCAGTGACCAGATAGTTAATTTAGAATTTTTGCTAATAGTTTTCTTACCACGCTTGGTTCAAAAGGTTTTCCACATATCGCATCAACACCCTCTTGAGCGATATTTGATAGTTGGCTGTCTTCTGAGTTTGAACTTACCATTAGTATTGGTATGTGTGCTAATGCTGGATCTAGTCTAACGGCTTCAGTAAGTTCTCTGCCGTCCATTTCTGGCATGTTGTAGTCGGTAACAATGAGATCAAATTCCATTTCGTTAAGAAGTGCGATTGCTTCTTTACCATTTTCCGCGAATTGTATGTCTTCAATTCCCATTGTGTTTAGTGTTTTACTGACGTGTTTTCGTGCCATGCGGCTGTCATCTGTAACCAGTACGCGCAGATTTTTGGGATCGAATAATTCTAGGTCAATTTCCTCTTCAACAATAAGGTCTAAGGTTGCGTGAATGGCGCGAGTAAGATCTTTTTGATTGAATGGCTTGGGTAGAATGGCAAGTACGCCGGATTGTCTTAGGTGTTCTAGATGTTCTCTGTTTCTTTCGCTAGAGATTAGCATAAAACACTGATTTTCTGTTTCTTCATTGTTTCTGATTCGGTCAATGAGGTCATTGGCAGAGCCGTCAGGGAGATACATGGAGGAGATGACAAGATCTGGTGGGAAGGAGAGTAGTGAAGTGATTGTTTCTTGGATATTGTTCGCGTATGAAATTTGTTTTATTCCGGTTTCTTCAAGTGCTTTAGTGATGATTTTCCTTTGCATATCTGATGGTTCTACTAGAAGAAAGGATAGATCGCTTATTGCTGCATAAGTACTCATATTATAAAGCTGCCTATATGTTTATGTTAATACTGCTTTTTGCCAGACTAATTTAGGGTTTATGATCGCTTATAGTTAATTCTATTATACTAAATAGGTTAACATGTTTTATCTAGTTTATTTGATTGGTAGGGTTTTGAATGTCAACGGCAAGTGCGTGTCATATTTTGGTTAAGACAAAGGCTGAAGCGGAGTCTCTAAAGTTAAAGTTGGATAAAGGTGCTGACTTTCATAAATTAGCCAAGCAGTTTTCTACTTGTCCCTCGGGAAAAAAAGGGGGCGACCTTGGTGAGTTTCGTAAAGGGGATATGGTGCCAGCTTTTGATAAGGCAGTTTTTAGTGGTCCTTTATATAAAATTCAGGGGCCTATCAAGACGCAGTTTGGTTTTCATCTTATAAAAGTGTTATATCGTTCTTAAATTTATTTAAGGGGAAAGTTTATGGGGAATGTTATTCAGCTTGATGTCTCTTATTTTGTTGCTCCTCAATTGGTTGAAGCAGATCTTGTTTTGCTTAAAGAACAGGGTTTTGAACGAATTATAAATAATCGCCCAGAGGCTGAGTCTGATGATCAGCCTTCAGGGGAAAGTATTCGTGCTGCGGCTGAGGCTTTGGGCATGGAGTATGTGAGTAATCCAATGGATTTGTCTAAGTTATCTCAAAAGCAAGTTGATCTTCAGGGAAGCGCTTTGTTTGAAGAAAAAAAGACGCTTGCGTTTTGTCGGACGGGTACTCGATCTTCGGTGTTGTGGTTGCTATTGCAGAATGCTAAGGGTGGCGACTCTAGTGATCTAATGTCTTATGTATCAGGCAAGGGTTTTGATCTTTCCCGTTGTGCTTTAGCAATGGCGCCTTTATTAACTTGATGGTGTTAGTAGGTTTCTTTTCATAAGCTCTTTTAGAAAGTGGTATTGGTAAAATATGGTTAGTCGTCCGTCATTAGAAACAGCCACGGCATCCGATCCTGATCGGTTTGTTGAGCCGCTTGAGCTTGGTAAGCGTGTGAAGGAAATTCGTTTAGCAAAAGGCTGGACGCTTGAAGAGGTGGGGAAAAGAACAGGGATAGCTCGTTCGACGCTTTCAAAAATCGAAAACGATCAGGTGTCGCCGAGTTTTACTATCGTGCAGAAGTTGATTAATGGCTTAGAAATGGATTTGCCTCAGCTTTTTGTTGAGGCGAGTGAGCATTCGATTGCTGGTCGTCGAGATATTACTCGTAAAGGAAAAGGTGAGCCGCACCCAACAGCAACTTATGAGCATGAGCTATTAAATTACTCTATTAGTCGTAAGAAAATGGTGCCCTTTAAAACAACGGTAAGAGCTCGATCTTTTGCTGAATTTAAAGAATGGGTGCGTCATGATGGCGAAGAGTTTTTGTTGGTGTTGCAAGGTAAAATTAATTTTTTCTCTGAGCTCTATGAGCCTATTGAATTAAAAGAAGGTGATAGTGTGTATTATGATGCCACTATGGGGCATGCGGTTGTTTCCTTGTCGGTAAAGGATGCAGAAATACTTTGGGTTGTTGCTCGTTAATTTACGTAAAAAAATAATGAATAGAATAGGGTTGTAGAAAATTATGTCACAGTGGAACTTAACAAGTTGGAGAGAGAGGGCGGCGCTGCAGCAGCCAGTTTATCCTAATGCAGAGCATTTAGCTCAAGTCGAAAATACATTAGGAAAAATGCCTCCTCTTGTTTTTGCGGGTGAAGCGCGCCAGCTAAAAAAGGCTTTGGCGCAAGTTGCTAATAGGCAGTCATTCTTGTTGCAAGGTGGTGATTGTGCTGAAAGTTTTGCGGAGTTCCACGCCAATAATATTCGCGATACCTTTAAGGTTATGCTGCAGATGGCTGTGGTGCTTACCTATGCCGGTAAATGCCCAGTGGTGAAAGTTGGTCGTATGGCTGGGCAGTTTGCTAAGCCTAGATCAGCTGGCACTGAAGTGATTGGTGGTGTTGAGCTGCCTAGCTACCGCGGTGATATTATTAATGGTATCGATTTTACTGAGCAAGCTAGGGTTCCAGATCCTGAGCGTTTGGTGCAAGTTTACAACCAAAGTGCATCAACAATGAATTTGCTTAGGGCTTTTGCTCAGGGTGGGTTTGCAGATTTGCATCAAGTTCATCAATGGAATTTAGACTTTTTGAATGCGAGTCCAGCGGGTAGTCGTTTTCAAGGTGTTGCAGATAAGATTGATGATGCTTTGCAGTTTATGGAGGCGTGTGGCATTGGTCCTGGTTTGGCGCAATTGAAAGAGACTGATTTTTATACTTCTCATGAGGCATTGTTGTTGCCTTATGAGCAGGCTTTGACTCGCAAGGATAGCTTGACTGGTGAATGGTATGATTGTTCTGCACACATGTTGTGGATTGGGGATCGTACTCGTCAATTAGATGGTGCTCATGTAGAGTTTTTACGTGGTGTGCAAAACCCAATTGGTGTAAAAGCAGGCCCTACAATGGACCCTGAGGACTTATTGAAGCTGTGTGATGTGCTGAACCCAAATAATGAGGCGGGGCGCTTGAATATTATTGTGCGCATGGGCGCTGATAAAGTAGAAGATGGCATGCCTAAACTAATTCAAGCAATTCAGCGTGAGGGTAAGCAAGTGGTATGGAGCAGTGATCCAATGCACGGTAATACTGTCAAGGCTTCTACTGGTTACAAAACTCGACGTGTTGATGATGTGTTGAGAGAAGTGCAGCAATTCTTCCAAGTTCATAATGCTGAGGGAAGTTACGCAGGTGGCGTTCACTTTGAAATGACAGGTCAAAATGTGACTGAGTGTGTTGGTGGTGCTTTTGAAGTGACTGAAGCTGACTTGGCTGACCGATACCATACTCATTGTGATCCACGTTTAAATGCGGATCAGTCTTTGGAGTTGGCGTTTATGATTTCGGAAACCCTTAAAAAAGCAAGATCTTAATTTTTTAATCTGTGGCTTTTAAATGGACAAGGTTCAGATAATAAAAAAGCTCAGTTAAATTAATAACTGAGCTTTTTTTGTGTCTAGCTTTTGAGATTAGCTTTTGCGTCGACGGAACGCAGACGTTGCAGATTTGGATGTCACATCAATTTTTGCCATGATGAGAGCCATTTCTTCCGCTTCGGCTTGCTGTTGTGACTTTAGCTTTTCTTCACGTTCTTTTTTTGATGCCTTTTCAGCCTCGCTTAGCATCTTTTGAATGCTTGCCTTACTCTTTGTGCGAGCAGGTGCTTTTTTCTTTTCTGCGGCCGCTGCAGCTAGTGGTGCGCTTACTCGGTCTTCGCCGATGAGCTCCCCAAAGAATGATTTTGCTGTTGGCGTTGGCTCAAGCGTTTTTTTTGGGAGTTCAACGGTCTTTTTTGCAGCTACTTTTCTTGTTTTTTTAGGTTGTTCTGCTGTTGATACGCCATTTGCGTCAAACAATGCTTTCTTGCCAAGGTTTAGATTAGTGGCTTTTTCAGCGGTTTGAGCAATTTTATAGCCGCGCAAACTTTCGCCGTTATAAATAGAAATGTAGTCTGTTTCTAACTCATAAAGCTCTTCTTTGTCGCTTGTTTCAAATAGTTCTTCAACTGTAAAAGCGTCAACGCCATTCTCCCTAATGTCGTTGTATAAAGGAAAGTCCAAACCTTCGCTGGTTGCTTCTACGTATTGTTCGAAACGTTGAAAGCCACTATTGAAAGACGTTCCAATGTAGTGTTTGCCGGAGATGTTATTTGTGATTTTAAAAACGACCAAAATCGCTGCCTCTTACGTAATATCTTTTTAATAGCACATAAACCCCATTCACCTAAGGTGACCCAAAGGTGAATGGGGTTTATAAGAAATAGGGTTAGTGTTTTACGACGATATTAAGACCGTCACGAACGTTCAGATGAACGTTTTCAACTCGATTGTCTTGCGCGATTAAGCGGTTGACTTGGTTGACAGCAATATCGCTGTTTTCTTTCGGGTCTAGAACTCTTCCTTGCCATAGGGAGTTATCGATAATGATAAGGCCACCAGATCTAACTAGCGGTAGTACTGCTTCGTAGTAGTTTAGGTAGTTACGTTTATCGGCATCAATAAAGACAAAGTCGAATTCCCCTTCAAGGGAATTGATCGTATTGAGAGCAGGGCCAAAAATCGCTTTGATTTTCTTGCCGTGTTCACTACGATCAAAAAAAGACTGAGCAAATTCAATCGCTCTAGGATTGGTTTCACAGCAAATAAGTTCACCATTTGCTGGCATGCCTTCTGCAATTGACAATGCTGAATAACCAGTAAACATGCCAATTTCTAAGGCGCGCTTTGGTTGTGCAATTCTTGCCAGAAGTTTCAGCGTGCGGCCAATGGTCTTTCCTGATAACTTATTCGGGTAGCCCATATCTGAGTAGGTCTTTTCAACCAGCTCAATTAATAGGTCAGGTTCTGATTGAGTTGTCTCAATGCAGTAGTCGTCAAGATTATTGAGATCCATAGTGCCTTTTGATAAATCAAGTCTGTGTGAAACGAAGGCTAATTTTACTCCGCATGCGGAGAATGTCTATGGCTTAAAGAGAGAAAAAGGGCTTGATTTTTGTCGATGACCGCTACATGCAGAAAAAAGGCTTATTTAAATTAGATTCGCATGAATAATCGAAAAATGATAGTTTATGCGCTGAAATTTACATGTGCTCTTTGGTATGGAGCACCACTGACTCCGATAGGGGAATAAAATGCCTATAATTACTTTGCCTGATGGCAGCCAACGTTCTTTTTCAACTCCAGTAACTGTTATGCAAGTCGCCGAGGATATTGGTCCTGGTTTGGCTAAGGCCACAGTTGCGGGTCGCATAGATGGTCAGCTAGTTGATGCGTGCGAACTTATTTCTGACGACGCTAAGTTAAGCATTATTACAGGGAAAGACCCTGAAGGTGTGGAAATCATTCGTCACTCGTTTGCGCACCTTGTTGGTCATGCTGTTAAGCAGTTGTATCCGACAGCAGAAATGGCAATCGGTCCTGTGATTGATGAAGGTTTCTATTACGATATCGCTTACGAACGTCCTTTTACACCAGATGATTTAGCAGCCATTGAAAAACGCATCGCTGAATTGGTTAAGACGGATTACGATGTTGTTAAGAAAATGACGCCGATAGCCGATGCTCGTCAGCAATTTGTTGATCGTGGAGAGACTTATAAGGTTGCTTTGATTGATGATATGGATGAATCGACAAAAGAAGTCGGTTTGTATTATCACGAAGAATACATGGATATGTGTCGTGGCCCTCATGTGCCGAATACTCGAGTATTGCGTCATTTCAAATTGATGAAGTTGGCTGGAGCTTACTGGCGCGGTGATTCAAATAACGAAATGTTGCAGCGTATTTATGGTACGGCTTGGAATGACAAAAAAGAATTAAAAGGCTATTTAACGCGTATTGAAGAGGCGGAAAAGCGTGACCATCGTAAGTTGGGTAAAAAGCTAGACCTTTTCCACCTTCAAGAAGAAGCGCCTGGTATGGTGTTCTGGCATCCTAAAGGGTGGCGCTTATATCAAGTTGTTGAGCAGTATATGCGTCAGAAGCAGCTTGATAATAATTATCAAGAAGTAAAAACACCTCAGATCGTTGATCGTGTGCTTTGGGAGAAATCAGGGCATTGGGGTAAGTATCATGAGAATATGTTCACTACGCATTCTGAAAACCGTGATTACGCTGTTAAGCCGATGAACTGTCCTTGCCACATACAAGTGTACAATCAAGGTCTTAAAAGTTACCGAGATCTGCCGTTCCGTATGGCTGAGTTTGGATCGTGTCACCGTAATGAGCCATCAGGCGCATTGCATGGTATTATGCGCGTACGTAACTTTGTTCAAGATGATGGGCATATCTTTGTAACGGAAGGGCAAATTCAGCAAGAAGTATCTGAGTTTATCGATTTGTTGCATGAGGTTTATGCTGATTTTGGCTTTGATAATATTGTGTATCGCTTGTCTACTCGTCCTGAGCAGCGAGTTGGTTCTGATGATGTTTGGGATAAGGCTGAGAAAGCATTGTCTGAAGCTTTAGATTCCGCAGGACTAGATTGGGAGGAGTTACCGGGGGAAGGGGCGTTTTATGGTCCTAAGATTGAGTTTTCACTGAAAGATGCCATTGGTCGAGTGTGGCAATGTGGTACAATTCAGGTTGATTTCTCAATGCCAACTCGCTTGGGAGCGCAATATGTATCGGAAGATGGCTCTCGTCAAACACCAGTTATGTTGCATCGTGCGATTGTTGGATCACTTGAGCGTTTCATTGGTATTTTGATCGAAGATACAGAAGGTGCCTTTCCGGTCTGGCTTGCACCTGAACAAGTTGTTATCATGAACATTACTGATCGCCAAGCAGACTATTGTTCTGATTTGGAAAAAAGATTGAATTCAAATGGCTTTAGAGCAAAACTTGACTTGAGAAACGAGAAGATCGGGTTTAAAATCCGCGAGCATACTCTTCAAAGAGTGCCGTACATGATCGTCGTCGGTGATAAAGAAGTAGAACAGCAACAAGTTGCCGTTCGTACTCGTACTGGCGAAGACCTTGGAGTGATGAGTATTTCCGATTTTGAAGGTTTGCTTCAACAAGAAATTGCTCGCCGTAGCCGTAAACAAGAAGTGGAGATAGTACTATAAAAGGTAATATGAATCGTGGGCGTGCAGCTGGTAAGCAGCGTCCTCAAATCAACGAGAACATTCGAGCAACTGAAGTACGTTTAATCGCTGCTGATGGTGAACAAGTTGGCGTTGTCTCTTTAGAAGAGGCACTAAAAGCAGCTCAAGAAGCTACTTTAGATCTAGTGCAAATTGCTGATTCAGATCCGATTGTTTGCAAAATCATGGACTACGGTAAGCATATTTTCGAAGCGAAGAAAGCGAAAGCTGCTCAAAAGAAAAATGCGAAGCAGATCCAAGTGAAAGAAATGAAATTCCGTCCAGGGACGGAGGAAGGGGATTATCAGGTAAAACTCCGCAACCTGATACGTTTCCTTGAAGGCGGGGATAAGGCTAAAGTATCACTACGATACCGCGGTCGTGAAATGGCCCATCAGGAGCTTGGCATGCAGCTTATGAATCGAGTCGCAGTAGACTTAGAGGATTATGGTGTAGTAGAGCAAGCCGCGAAAATGGAAGGTCGTCAATTGACGATGGTGCTAGGCCCCAAAAAGAAGAAGTAATTTTAAATAATTTAGCTTTAAGGGCTTCGGCTCTTAAGGACTGATTTATTAAGAAATTACACTAACATTAACGAATGCGAGAGTGGTTTTATCATGTCCAAAATTAAGTCACACAGTGGCGCAGCTAAGCGCTTCAAACGTACCGCGAATGGTTTTAAGCATAAGCAGTCTCATACTAGTCATATTTTGACTAAGAAATCGACTAAGCGTAAGCGTCATCTTCGTTCTATGAACCAGATTGCGCAAAGCGACAAAGCGTTAATTGTACGCATGTTGCCATACATCTAAGTCTAGATTTTTTTAGTTCATTAATTTATTAGTATAAGGTTTATATTATGCCTCGCGTAAAACGTGGTGTTCAGGCTCGTCGCCGTCACAAGAAGATTTTAAAGCAAGCTAAAGGTTACTACGGTGCACGTAGCCGTGTATTTCGTGTAGCAAAACAAGCTGTTATCAAAGCTGGTCAGTATCAGTACCGTGACCGTCGTCAGCGTAAGCGTCAATTCCGCGCATTGTGGATTGCTCGTATTAACGCTGCTGCACGTATCAATGGTCTATCTTACAGCCGTTTCATTGCTGGCTTGAAACAAGCTGCAATTGAAATTGACCGTAAGGTTTTGGCTGACCTAGCTGTGTACGAGAAAGAAGTTTTTGCTGCTATCGTTGAAAAAGCGAAAGTAAGCTTGGCTTAATTTCTGACGTAGCCTTAGGGTGATTCGATCTTGAAGGATTTCATCTTAATAGAAAGAATCACTCAATGCAGTCTTTGATAGGGGAAGAGCCAATGGTTCTTCCCCTATTTTATTTTTTGGAGTGTGTAAATGGAGAACCTAAAGCAGATTCTTGCTGATGCGCTAAGCGCAGTAGCTGCGTCTGAGAGTGAGTCCGCATTGGATGATGTACGTGTGCATTATTTGGGTAAGAAGGGCGCTCTGACTGCTTTGTTGAAACAGCTTGGTAATGTTTCTGCAGAGGATAGGCCAAAATTTGGTCAATTGGTTAATGAGGCAAAAGATCAAGTTCAAGAAAAAATTACTGAACGTAAATCGTCGCTTGTTAACGCAGCGTTAGAAGCCAAATTGGCAACTGAAACAATTGATATTTCTCTATCTGGTAAAGGTCAAGAGGTGGGTGGTCTGCATCCTGTGACTCGTACTATGGAGCGTATTGAAACCTTTTTCCGTGGTATTGGCTTCGATGTGGCTTCGGGGCCAGAAATTGAAGATGATTATCACAACTTTGAAGCTCTAAACATTCCTGCGCATCATCCAGCGCGAGCTATGCAAGATACCTTCTACTTTAATCCGTCAACCGTGCTAAGAACGCATACATCTCCTGTTCAAGTGCGCACAATGGAAACGACTCAGCCGCCAATTCGAATTATTTGCCCTGGTCGTGTTTATCGTTGTGACTCTGATCAAACTCATACTCCTATGTTTCATCAGGTTGAAGGTTTGTTAATTGACGAAAATATTTCTTTTGCTGATCTGAAGGGTATTTTGCAGCAGTTTTTAAACGTCTTCTTTGAGGATGATTTAAAAGTGCGCTTCCGTCCTAGCTATTTCCCATTTACTGAACCTTCTATAGAAGTGGACATTATGCGCACTAATAGCAAGGGTGAAGAGTCTTGGTTGGAAGTGTTGGGTTGTGGCATGGTTCACCCGAAAGTGCTTGAAATGTCAGGAATTGATTCTGAAAAATATACTGGTTTTGCTTTTGGTATGGGTGTAGAGCGTTTTGCTATGTTGCGCTATAAAGTAGACGACCTTCGTATGTTCTTCGAGAACGATTTGCGCTTCCTTAAACAGTTCAAGTAACCAGTCGACCTAGGATGTTTTTATGAAAATTAGTGAGAATTGGCTAAGAGAGTGGGTCAATCCAGACATCAGTAGCGATGATTTGGTTGCTCAGATAACATTAGCTGGCCTTGAAGTGGATGAAGTTTTGCCTGTTGCCTCTGAGTTTTCAGGCGTAGTAGTGGGTGAAATTGTTGATGCAGAGCCTCATCCAAACGCTGATAAATTGCAAGTATGTCAGGTGTCTGATGGCGTAGATGTTTTTCAGGTGGTTTGTGGTGCGCCAAATGCGCGTCCAGGCATCAAAATTCCTTTTGCTAAAATTGGCGCAGTGTTAGGTGCCGATTTTAAAATTAAAAAAGCCAAACTTCGTCAAGTAGAGTCTTTTGGTATGCTGTGCTCTGCCTCTGAATTGGGGTTGAGTGATGATCATGATGGTATTATGGAGTTGCCTGCCGTTGCTAAAGCGGGCGAAGACTTCCGTGCTTTTTTAGGTCTTGATGATCAGATAATTGATGTTGATCTGACGCCTAATCGCAGTGACTGTCTAAGTGTTGCTGGTTTGGCTCGCGAAGTGGGTGTTTTAAATAAAGCTGATGTGACACCGGTTAGCGTCACTCCGGCCGACATTGCTATTGATGATGCTTTCCCAGTGCGAGTAGATGCGGCAGATGCTTGTCCTCGTTATTTGGGGCGTGTTGTGCGTGGTGTTGATGTTAAAGCTCAGACTCCTTTATGGATGGTTGAGAAGCTCCGTCGCAGTGGTATTCGCTCAATTGATCCAATTGTAGATATCACTAATTATGTGATGCTTGAGTTGGGTCAGCCGATGCATGCCTTTGACTTGGCAAATTTGTCAGGTTCGATTGTTGTGCGAATGGCCAAAAAAGATGAAAAAATCGTCTTGCTTGATGGTCAGGAAGTGACACTTCGTGATGATACTTTGGTTATCGCTGATGAAAAATCACCACTAGCTATTGCTGGCATTATGGGTGGCGAAGGGTCTGGGGTTAACGAAGAGACGAAAGATATCTTTTTAGAGAGTGCTTTCTTTGCGCCATTGTCTTTGGCTGGTAAAGCGCGTTCTTATGGTTTGCATACAGATTCCTCTCATCGATTTGAGCGTGGCGTAGATGCAACTCTGCAAGAGCGAGCAATTGAACGAGCTACTGCGCTAGTTGTAGAAATAGCTGGCGGTCAAGTTGGTCCAATTACGCATGCTGTTAATGAGGCTTCTTTGCCTGAAGCGGCATTAGTAACCCTGCGTCGTAAAAAGCTTGATCAGTATTTAGCAATGTCTATCGACAAAGATCTTGTGACAGATATTTTGACTCGTCTCGGTTTGGAGATGGTTGAAGTCACTGAGGAAGCTTGGACGACAAAAGCACCATCTCATCGCTTTGATATCGCCATAGAAGCTGATTTGATCGAAGAGGTTGCTCGTATCTACGGTTACGACAATCTTCCGTCTTCTATGCCTCAGGCTGCGGTGAATTTCACGCCATTATCCGAAACAAAAGCTCAGATTCAAGTGCTGCGTTCAATTTTGGTGTCGCAAGGTTATCAGGAAGCGGTTACTTATAGCTTTATTGATCCTGTGTTGAGCAAGCAATTTCTACCTAACATCGAGCCTGTGCCATTGGCGAATCCTATTTCAGCAGACATGGGTGTGATGCGTCCAAGTTTGGTGCCGGGATTGGTTAAAGCGTATCTTTACAATCAGAATCGTCAGCAGTCACGTGTTCGTTTGTTTGAAACGGGTCGTCGTTTTATTGGTTCTGTTGAGGCTTTGGCTGATTTGGATCAGCAGCAGCAAGTGGCCGGCTTAATTGCGGGTACTCGTCATGCTGAAGCTTGGTATCACGGCAGTGAGAAGGTTGATTTCTACGATCTGAAGGCGCACGTGGAAGCCTTGTTTGCTTTAAATGACGGTGGTAAGCCAACTTACGAACGTTCTAGTTGTGAATTTTTACATCCAGGCCGTTCCGCTGATATCTTTTTAGGCGGTCAGTTTGTAGGTTTGATGGGAGAGTTGCATCCACAATTGTCTAAGGCATTGGGTGCGAATCAGTCTATCTATGTATTTGATATTGCTCTAAACGCGGTATTAAATGCAACTTTGCCAGAGTATAGGGCTGTTTCTCGTTTCCCTGAGGTTCGTCGTGACCTGGCGTTGCTGGTTGACCGTTCTGTGCCTGTGAGTGAGTTGGAGAAGGTGATTTCAGCAACGGCTGGCGATGCGCTTAAAAGTGTGTTGGTTTTTGATGTTTATCAGGGCCAAGGTATTGATGAGACGAAAAAAAGTGTCGCTTTGGGCTTGACGTGGCAGCATCCTTCACACACTCTTAGTGATGAAGAAGTGAACAACTCAGTTGAACAAACTGTTGCAGCCTTGTCTGAGCAGTTGGGAGCCGTTGTAAGGGGGTAGATTTATGGGATCGTTGACAAAAGCGGACCTTGCTGAAAATTTAGTGGATTCAATTGGTCTAAGTAAAAAAGACGCCAAAGATCTTGTAGAAGGTTTTTTTGACGTGGTGCGAAGTTCACTAATAGAAAGACAGCAAGTTAAGTTGTCGGGCTTTGGTAATTTTGAAGTGCGTGAAAAGAGTCAGCGCCCTGGTCGAAATCCTAAGACGGGAGAAGAAATCCCAATTACCGCGCGTACAGTTGTTACTTTTCGACCTGGGCAGAAGCTTAAGTCAAAAGTAGAAGACTATATGCAAGAGTAGCTTTGTATGTTTCTAAAAAAAGCCATCCGCTTGGATGGCTTTTTTGTATCCGACTGTTCTGTGTGCTTATTTATCTAGTGTTTAGCCTTAAGGTGTGTCTCTTTACTATATAGGGCTAATATGGAAAGTAGAATCATATCTAGATCAATGTTTAAGCGATGAACTCCTAAAAATCTAGCGTCATGATTAAATTGAAAAAAAGTTTATAAAAGTCTTCCCTTTTCAATTCGTTATAGTAATATACGCACCCGCTGACAGGGACAGAGTTTAACTCTTTAGCTGTTGGTTTCGGGGCGTAGCGCAGCCTGGTAGCGCACTAGCATGGGGTGCTAGTGGTCGCAGGTTCAAATCCTGCCGTCCCGACCAAAAATTTGAGAAATGCCGCTATAGCTCAGTTGGTAGAGCATCTGACTTGTAATCAGAGGGTCCCGAGTTCGACTCTTGGTGGCGGCACCATAATTTGGTCAAATTTTCTTTCTTTAGGAATAAAGATTAGAAATAAAAAAAGATTTTGCTTTTATTAAAGCCGCTATAGCTCAGTTGGTAGAGCATCTGACTTGTAATCAGAGGGTCCCGAGTTCGACTCTTGGTGGCGGCACCATAATTTGGTCAAATTTTCTTTCGTTAGGAATAAAGATTAGAAATAAAAAATGTTTTTGCTTTTATTAAAGCCGCTATAGCTCAGTTGGTAGAGCATCTGACTTGTAATCAGAGGGTCCCGAGTTCGACTCTTGGTGGCGGCACCACTTCTTAGGAAGTTATTTAAAAGTGAACTGCGTCATGTAATGCCGCTATAGCTCAGTTGGTAGAGCATCTGACTTGTAATCAGAGGGTCCCGAGTTCGACTCTTGGTGGCGGCACCATTTACTTGCGATATGTGAGTGAATTGAAAAATTTGATTTAGCGTTAAGCCGCTATAGCTCAGTTGGTAGAGCATCTGACTTGTAATCAGAGGGGCCCGAGTTCGACTCTTGGTGGCGGCACCATTTACTTGCGATATGTGAGTGAATTGAAAAATTTGATTGAGCGTTAAGCCGCTATAGCTCAGTTGGTAGAGCATCGGACTTGTAATCAGAGGGTCCCGAGTTCGACTCTTGGTGGCGGCACCACCTACTTAATAAAGTAAGTTGGGATAGAAACGCTAAACAATGATTGGGTGTGTAGCTCAGTTGGGAGAGCGTCGCCCTTACAAGGCGAATGTCGGGAGTTCGAACCTCTCCACACCCACCACTAACTAGGCAGTGGGCTTCTTACTTAGGTAAAGGCAAAAGTACTAGACCATGTTGGAGTGGTAGTTCAGTTGGTTAGAATACCTGCCTGTCACGCAGGGGGTCGCGGGTTCGAGTCCCGTCCATTCCGCCATCTTTCGATAAGATGTAAAACTACGAGTCGGGTGTGTAGCTCAGTTGGGAGAGCGTCGCCCTTACAAGGC
>NZ_JAHLLW010000035.1 GCF_019426345.1 Marinomonas lutimaris | reverse complement strand
TGATGAATACTTTGGTTATTGGTGTGGTTTGGCGGGTAATCGCCAAGTATATTCTTTTGGATTTACTGAGTCTGCTGATCTTTATGCTTCTGATATTGAATTGGGGGCAGAATCAAGTTTGGCGATGTTTCATTATGATGGAATGGCGTTACCGGTCGTTGTTGCTGGCGCTGGAAGGCATCAAATTGCAAATGGCATGGCCGTAGTTTTGGCTATGTTGATCATGGGGATTGATTTTAAGCTGGCGACTGGTAAATTAGCCGCCCCAGTGCTGGTTTCGGGGCGATTAGAGCGACTTAAAGCGAAAAATGGCGCTGTATTAATCAATGATTGTTACAATGCTAGCCCATCATCTGTTGAGGCTGCTATTGATGTTCTTGCTATGCAGCCAGTAGAGGAAACTTGGTTGATCTTGGGGGCTTTGGCTGAGCTTGGTGCTCAGCGAGATGCGATTCATCACGGTTTAGGGATATATGCTAGAGACAAAGGGATTTCGTGTTTGATTTGTGTTGGTCCCGTAGCGGGTATTGCAGGCGCTGCTTTTAGAAGTAAAGGTGGCAACGCTATATTTTGTAATACCCATAATGAAGCGGCCACAGTTGTTCGTCCGCTAGATAAAAAACACGCTATTTTAGTTAAAGGCTCTCGCTCCGCTAAAATGGAAAATGTCATTGAAGCATTAATTAATTAGGATATTCCTTACCAATGTTACTTCTGCTAACTGCTTATTTAAGTAAATACCATACATTTTTTACGGTGTTTAACTACTTGTCTCTGCGTGCCATTTTAGGTGTTCTTACTGCATTGGCTATTTCTCTATTGATTGGCAATAAAGTTATTGTTTTATTGCAGCGTTTGCAGATTGGTCAGGCGGTTCGTAGTGATGGCCCTCAAACTCATTTAGCTAAAGCGGGGACGCCAACTATGGGTGGCGCTCTTATTATATTTTCGATATCTGTTAGTACGCTTTTGTGGGGGGATTTACGTAACCAGTATGTTTGGGTTGTTTTATTGGTTATGTTGGCATTTGGGGTTGTTGGTTGGGTTGATGATTACAGAAAAGTGGTTGAGAAAAATCCACGTGGTCTTCCGGGTCGATGGAAATATTTTTGGCAGAGTATATTTGGTTTAGCGGCTGCATTTTATTTGTACTACACCGCAAGTACACCAGCTGAAACGGCTTTGCTTGTGCCTTTATTTAAAAATGTCGCTATTCCTCTTGGGGCGTTTTTTATTGTGCTGACCTATTTTGTTATTGTAGGCACCAGTAATGCGGTGAACTTAACGGATGGGTTAGATGGTTTAGCTATTTTGCCGACTGTGTTGGTGGGTGGTGCTCTTGGTGTATTTGCTTATCTGACAGGTAATGTTCGATTTGCTGATTATCTGCTTATCCCTTATGTGCATGGCTCCGGTGAGTTGCTGGTGTTTTGCGCCGCTCTTGCAGGAGCGGGATTGGGTTTCTTATGGTTTAACACGTACCCTGCGCAAATTTTTATGGGTGACGTAGGGTCTTTGGCTCTGGGTGCAGCATTGGGAACCATTGCGGTTATTGTTCGCCAAGAATTAGTTTTGTTTATCATGGGCGGTGTGTTCGTCATGGAAACGGTGTCGGTGATTTTGCAGGTGGCTTCCTATAAGTTGACCAAGCGAAGGATCTTTAGAATGGCACCGATTCACCACCATTTCGAATTAAAAGGTTGGGCTGAACCTAAAGTGATTGTGCGTTTTTGGATTATTACTGTTTGTCTTGTTTTAGTAGGCTTTGCCACCTTAAAAGTACGTTAGGAGTTTTGCATGTCGTTGATCGGGTCAGATCGGGTAAGAGCCGTTGTCGGCTTGGGTGCGACAGGCTTGTCTTGCGTACGCTTCTTAGCTAGCAAGGGAATTGAGTTTTATGTGGTGGATTCTCGTGAGAATCCACCTGGTTTAGAGCAGGCGAAAGAGTTTTGCCCCGAGGAGCGAATTTTTACCGGTAGCTTAGATGCGCTTGAAACTCTAGGTGTAACTGAGCTATTTGTAAGTCCTGGTATTGCATTGCGTACACCAGTCTTGGCTCGATTAGCTGAGCGCGGCGTTGCAATGCGTGGTGATATCGATTTGTTCTGTGACTATGTTGATGCGCCTTTTGTTGCTATTACAGGGTCTAATGCTAAAAGCACGGTTACGACATTAGTGGCTTTGTTGCTTCAGGCAAGCGGAAAAAATGCAAAGGCAGGCGGTAATTTAGGTTTACCTGCCTTAGATCTTCTTGCTCCAAATACTGACTTCTATGTGCTTGAGTTGTCTAGCTTTCAGCTTGAAACAACGCATGCGCTACAGGCCGACTTGGCTTGTCTTCTCAATGTCTCTGAAGATCATATGGATCGTTATAAGGATCTTTATGAATATCAGCGAGTCAAACAAAAAGTCTATCGAGGCTGTAAAGCGGCTGTCTGTAATAAGCAAGATATCTTAACCGCACCACTGTTAGCAGAAGGGGTGCCTGTTCGTGCCTTTACGACAAAAAGCCCAGATTTGAAAGAATATGGCATGCTTAAGGATGGCGATGGTTCTTGGTTGTGTAAAGGTGTTGAAAGGCTTTATCACACGTCTCAAATTGCTTTGAAGGGTTCTCATAATCACGCTAATGTTTTGGCCGCTTTGGCAATGTTGGAATTGCTTGGTGTGGATGTCATGTCTGAGGCGGTTAGAAAAGTATTGGCAGAGTTTGGTGGTTTACCTCATCGCTGTGAAACAGTTCGAGCGCTTCAAGGGGTGACCTATATTAATGATTCAAAAGGCACCAATGTTGGCGCGACGTTAGCTGCACTTGAGGGGCTTGGATCGGCTTCTGCGAAAAATATTTTGCTTATTGCTGGCGGGGAAGGAAAAGGGGCAGATTTTCGTGCTCTTGCTAAGCCTGTTAAGGATTTTGTGCGGACTGTTTATTTGTTTGGTAAGGATGCTGATCGTATTGCTGAGGTTTTGTTATCGGATACCGAAGTAAAGCACTTTGATACTCTAGATCAAATTGTGGCTAGCATTGGTCGGGATAGTAAAGAGGGTGAGATTGTTTTATTTTCGCCTGCTTGTGCCAGCTTGGATATGTATAAAAATTACGAAATGCGCGGTGCACATTTTGCTCGTTTGGTTGCTGAGCTATGACATGGTTGAAAGTATTTGACCGAGTGTCTCTTCGTGAGTTTGCGCAGGTTGATGCTATTTTTGTTGCTGCAGTTGTCTCGATTTTAGCGCTCGGAATGGTGATGGTTTCGAGTGCATCAATCTCAATTTCCGAAACGATTCATGGGCATCCTTATTTTTTTATGGGAAGGCAGGGCTTATACCTATTGATTGGTTTGGCCTTTGGTTGGTTGTTATTGTCATTACCAACTCATCAGTTGCAGCAATGGGGCATTTTGATGATGGGGTTATCTCTCATCTTGCTGATTCTTGTTCTCCTGCCTGGTATTGGTAAAAGTGTAAACGGTAGTCGTCGCTGGATTAATCTGGTGGTGTTTAACCTTCAGGCTTCAGAAGTTGCAAAAGTTTGTATGGTGGTTTACGTCTCGGGTTATTTGGTACGAAGGGCTGACCGCGTTAGAGAGGGTTGGGTCGGCTTCGTTTTGCCACTTTGTCTATGTAGTATTTTTCTTCTGTTTTTGCTTTTCGAACCTGACTTCGGTGCATCTGTAGTATTGCTGGGTACGGTGATGGTGCTGCTTTTTTTGGGTGGTGCTCCTCTTTATCAGTTTTTGCTGTTGATGATTGGTGCTGTTTCAATGTTGGGTGTTGTTGCCATTTCTGAAAGCTACCGCTTAAAGCGCTTAATGAATTTTATAGATCCTTGGGCGGACCCTTTTAATGAAGGCTATCAGCTTAGTCAGGCCTTAATTGCATACGGTCGTGGCGAATGGTTTGGCTTGGGGTTGGGGAACAGTGTTCAGAAGTTGTCTTATTTACCTGAAGCTCATACAGATTTTGTGTTTTCTATTTGGGTCGAAGAGACTGGCATGTTTGGTGGTTTGTTGCTGATTTTTTTGTTTGCTTTAATGGTTGCTCGCGCCTTTAAAATTGGTCGTCAGGCTATGACCTTATCTCGTCCGTTTGCCGCTTATATGTGCTTTGGTTTTTCTATTCTTATCTTGGCTCAAGTGATTATTAATATTGGTGTAAATACGGGCTTTTTGCCAACTAAGGGGCTCACTCTGCCATTGATTAGCTATGGTGGTAGTAGTCTGATAATTACCTTGGGTAGTTTGTTTGTTGTTGCACGCGTGGATATTGAAAATCGTCGTGCTGAGAATGGTCAGGATTCTGGCGAGTCACCGAAAGCAAAAGAGAGTGCGAAATGAGCGATGTTAAAAGAGTCGTAATAATGGCTGGCGGGACCGGTGGCCATATTTATCCTGCATTGGCTTGTGCTCAGAGTTTTAAAGATAAAGGTTTAGATGTTCAGTGGCTTGGCTCTAAAGGCGGGATGGAAGAGTCTCTTGTGCCTAAGCATGATATTGAATTGCATTCTTTGTCGATCAAAGGGGTAAGGGGAAAGGGTGCGCTTGGACTTTTGGCGGCCCCTTTTAGGATTTTGCATGCGATTGGTCAGGCTGTGGCTGTTTTGCAGAAAATCAAACCTGATGTTGTTTTAGGTATGGGGGGATTTGTTGCTGGTCCTGGTGGCGTTGCGGCTCGACTTTTGGGTATTCCTTTGGCAATACATGAGCAAAATGCCGTTGCGGGAACGACCAACAAATTACTGTCTAAATTGTCGAGTGTAAGGTTGCAGGCTTTTGATGGGGCTTTGTCTAATGCTGTTAGTGTAGGCAACCCTATTCGAAATGATATTTTAGAGCAGCGTGTTCGGGTGCCGAGAATTGGCACGGCAAGGCCATTGCGATTGCTTGTTGTCGGTGGGAGTTTGGGGGCGCAAGCAATTAATGATGTTATGCCTAAAGTTCTGGCTGAATGGCCTTTTTCTCAGCGTTTGGATGTTTGGCATCAAACTGGTATTCGCAATTTTGAAGCGGTATCAGAACTTTATAAAGAGGCGAAAGTGGACGCTCGGGTGGAAGCCTACTTGGATAATATGGATCAGGCATATTATTGGGCTGATATTGTTTTGTGTCGAGCGGGTGCTATGACAGTGAGTGAATTGGCTGTTGCGGGTTTGCCATCGATTTTAGTGCCTTACCCACACGCTATAGATGACCATCAGACGGCTAATGCGCGTTATCTAGAAAAAGTCGGGGCGGCGTATTTGTTGCCTCAGCCACAGTTAAGCTGTGAAAAAATCATCTCTTTGCTTTCTGAGTTTGTCGAAGGTGAAGAGAAATTATTGAAAATGGGAGAGCAGGCCAAATTGGTTGCTCATCCAAATGCGACACGAGACGTTGTTGCACATTGTTTAAGGTTAATAAAATCATGATTGATAATAAAGCTCAGTACGACATTCCTACGATGCGCCGTATTCAAAATATCCATTTCATTGGTATTGGTGGTGTTGGTATGTGCGGTATCGCCGAGGTGCTTCATAACCAAGGTTATCAGGTGTCGGGATCAGATCTTAAAGCGTCATCTACTACAGAGCGTTTGGAAGAGTTAGGTATCAAGATCTATCTTGGGCATTTAGAAGAAAACGTTTATGACGCTCATGTTATCGTGGTATCTACCGCGATAAATGAAAAAAATCCAGAAATTATCTGGGGTAAAGAGCATAGAATTCCGATTGTCCGAAGAGCGGAAATGTTGGCTGAGCTAATGCGCTATCGTCACGGTATTGCTGTCGCGGGCACTCATGGTAAAACCACAACGACCAGTTTGATGGCATCTATATTGGCGGCTACTGGTGAAGCGCCAACATTCGTGATTGGTGGACGCTTAACCAGTGCTGGTGCGAATGCGCAATTGGGTAGCAGTGCTTATCTTGTTGCAGAGGCAGATGAAAGTGACGCTTCGTTCCTGCATTTGCAGCCTCAAACTGTAATAGTAACCAATATCGATGAAGATCATATGGATACTTATGATGGCGACTTTGAAAAGGTTAAGCATACTTTTATTGAGTTTGTGCATAACCTGCCTTTTTATGGCTTAGCTGTGTTGTGTGTCGATGATGAAAATGTTCGTGAAATCTTGCCATCTTTGAGTCGTCCGGTTTTAACCTATGGTATTGATCAAGAGGCCGATTTTTATGCGACGGATATTGTGCAAACTGGCCGTTATTGTGAGTTTTTAGCGCACCGCCCTGAAGGTGAGCCGCTGAAGATTCGTTTGCCAATGCCTGGGCGTCATAACGTACTTAATGCGCTTGCTACGATTGCTGTTGCCACTGATTTGGGGGTTGAAGCAACAGCCATTCAGGCAGGTCTAATGGGCTTTGAAGGTGTGGGACGTCGCTTCCAAGAGCAAAAACCACTAGAGCTTCCTAATGGCTCAAGTGTGATGTTTGTGGATGATTACGGACATCATCCAAGTGAAGTGTTGGCAACTATTAAGGCGATACGTGCCGGTTGGCCTGAGAAGCGCTTAGTAATGGTTTATCAGCCACATCGTTATACTCGTACTCGTGATCTGTATGAGGACTTTGTTAGGGTCTTGTCTCAGGTGGATGTTTTGCTATTGCTGGATGTTTATGCTGCTGGTGAAACGCCGATTAATGGTGCTGATAGTCGTTCTTTGTGTGGCAGCATTCGTCAGCGCGGTAATGTGGATCCTATTCATGTTGGTGGTGAGGCGGACTTACGTTCCATTTTGAGTAATGTCTTGCGTGAAGGTGATCTGTTAATTACCCAAGGTGCTGGCGATATCGGTATGGTTTCTAAAAACTTATCTGTGAGCGGAATTTAATATGTCTAAAACACTAAAAGAATCTGTCGTTGCAGTGATTTACGGTGGTCGTTCAGCAGAACGTGAAGTTTCAATGCAAAGCGGCCCTTTGGTTGCAGAAGGGCTTAGATCTAAAGGTTTTCAGGTTGTAGAGGTGGATCTTTATGGGCCTGATGCCGCGTTAGATCCAATTGTTCAATTACAGTCTATTGAATTTGATTTTGCTTTTATTGCTCTGCATGGTGGTGAAGGTGAGGATGGTCGAGTTCAAGCCTTGCTTGAGATGTTTGGTAAGCCTTATACGGGTAGTTCGCCTTTGGCATGCGGTCTGGCTATGGATAAAGTCTTAACTAAACGTTTCTGGAATGGCATTGGGATTCCAACTCCTGCTTATTTGTCTTTTGTCGATCATGCGAATGCCGATGTAATCGAGGAACAGATGTCTTATCCAGTGATAGTTAAACCCTCTAGAGAGGGTTCTACTATTGGTATTAATAAGGCGATGAATAGGGCTGAGCTTGATGATGCTCTTCTGAAGGCGCTTGAGTATGATTCTGATATTTTGGTTGAAGAATTTGTCGATGGGCCTGAGTTTACTATTACGATTATTGATGATGTAGCGTATCCGCCGATAGGTTTAAAACCTGCTCCAGACCATAAGCTCTATGACTATGAGGCAAAATATATAGCGGATGATACTGAATATCTGCTGCCTTGTGGTTTAAATGAAGATGATGAAAATGAGCTGCAAATGCTGGCTTTGGATGCTTATCGCTCATTAGGTTGCTCTGGCTGGGGGCGTGTTGATGTCATGCGAGATCAAGCTGGTGTGTTTTGGGTGTTAGAGGTTAATACCGCGCCAGGTATGACATCTCATAGTTTAGTGCCTATGGCGGCCAAGTATGTAGGGATTGACTATGCTTCGCTCGTAGAAAAAATTGCGCAAGATGCTTGGGATAAAGTAGGGCGTAATTGATTTATGAGAATAGCGGCACTTATTGGGGCGGTTTTGTTGATATTGTTGGCCACTTTTCAGGGAAATGATTCACCAGAAACTTGGTTTGCTATTCAAAAGATCGAGATCAAAGGTGATCTGAAATATGCCACAGAGGAAGAGTTGCAGTCTGACTATTCTTCTTTGCTTGGTCAAAGCCTTCTTAGCATCTCTTTATCTGATGCTTTAGCCACTGTTTTGTCATCGGAATGGGTGGCAAGTGCAGAGATTCGTAAAGTTTGGCCAAATACGTTGCAGGTGCTTGTTCATGAACATACGCCTCTTGCATACTGGGGGGATGGGCAATTGATATCCACCTCTGCGGTAGTTATTACGCCGCCTAAGGTGCCTGATTTGCCGCTTACTAAACTGTACGGTCCTGAAGATTCAAGTGATGTTGTGTTAGAGCAGTTTGGCTTGGTTAGTCAGGTGTTAGCTTCAACGTCTTTACGTATTTCTACTCTCACTTTGGAGCCAAGGGGGGCGTGGAGCATCATTTTTACGAATGGTGTAGCGGTGAAGCTAGGTAGAGAGGATATTTTAGAAAGATTGCAGCGCTTTATAGCGGTGTATAAAAGTGATTTATCGGGTAGAATAGACCAGATAACCTCAGTCGACGCTCGCTATCCTCATGGGGTAGCGGTAGGTTGGAAAAAAAATAAATGATATTGGCCTGTTTGTTGCTTTTTTATACAGAAGCGCAGGTCTTTTCAAAACAGCACGTAATGCCGGGAAGGTGAAATGATAGTCGGTTTGGATGTAGGCACATCGAAAGTTATCTGTTTGGTTGGCGAAGTTCTAGCTGATGGTAGTTTGGAAATTGTCGGTATTGGCTCTCATAGTTCAAAAGGCATGAAGCGTGGTGTGGTAATTAACATCGAGTCAACGGTTCAATCGATTCAGCGTGCTGTTGAAGAGGCTGAGTTGATGGCGGGGTGTAATATACATTCTGTTTATGTCAGTGTTGCTGGTAGCCATATTCGTAGTTTGAATTCTCATGGTATTGTTGCTGTCAAAAACGGTGAAGTGCAAAAAGAAGATATAGATCGAGTTATTGATGCAGCTCAAGCTGTGCCAATTTCTTCCGATCAACGAGTGCTTCATATTTTGCCTCAGGAGTATCACATTGATTCTCAAGAAGGAATTAAAGACCCTCTTGGAATGTCTGGTGTTAGGCTTGAAGCGAACGTGCATTTGATCTCTGGTGCAGTTAACGCTGTGATGAACGTTGAGAAGTGTATTAAACGATGTGGTTTAGGTGTAGATGGTGTCATTTTATCTCAGCTTGCTTCTAGTGAGTCATCACTTAGCGAAGATGAAAAAGATTTAGGTGTTTGCTTGATTGATATCGGTGCGGGAACATCTGATATTGCTGTTTGGATTGATGGTGCTTTGCATCATACAGCAGTGGTTCCGGTTGCTGGTGATCAGGTTACAAATGATATTTCGATGGCTTTACGCACGCCAACTCAGCATGCGGAAGAAATCAAAGTGAAATATGCATGTGCCATGTCTTCTATGGCATCCGCGGATCAGGTTCTTCAGGTGCCAAGTGTTGGTGATCGTCAGCCAAGATCAATCACCCGTCATGCTTTGACAGAGGTTGTTGAGGCAAGATATGAAGAAATTTATAATTTAATTCTGGATGAATTAAGGCGTAGTGGTTATGCGGAGCGTATCCCTGCAGGTATTGTAATTACTGGTGGTACGTCGCTTATGGAAGGTGCGGCGGAGCTGGCTGAGAAGGTTTTTCAGATGCCAGTTCGATTATCTTTACCAGATTGTACTAAAGGAATGTCTGACATTGTCGATAACCCTATATATTCAACAAGTGTTGGATTATTGGCTTATGGTAGTAAAGAGGCTGAAGTAACCGAGATCTCGAAGCGGATGATGTCTAAGACGCAAACTAAACGAGAAACATCAGTTCTGGCTCCTAAAAAAGAAATCGGGCCATCCTTCAGTGCAACGAAGGCATGGCAGAAATTAAAACACTGGTTTCAGAGTTATATCTAGTCAGAATTGATTGTGAATTTATTGAGGAGCGATAAGCCCATGAATGTCTTTGATTTAGCCGAAGATAATTTATCAGATAATGCTGTTATTAAAGTTATCGGTGTCGGCGGCGGCGGCGGCAATGCTGTACGTCATATGCTTGAAAATCGATTGGAAGGTGTTGAATTTATTTGTGCCAACACTGACTCTAAAGCGCTGATAGGTTTTGAGACAGGGGTCTCTTTACAGTTAGGCTCAACCATCACTAAAGGGTTGGGTGCTGGGGCGAATCCAGAAGTGGGTAGGGATTCGGCATTAGAAGATCAAGAGAAAATTACTCAGTTGTTGACGGGTGCAGATATGGTATTCATCACCGCTGGTATGGGTGGTGGAACGGGTACAGGTGCTGCACCAGTTATTGCTAAAGTGGCGCGAGAGTTGGGTATTTTGACGGTGGCTGTTGTAACTAAGCCTTTTCCATTTGAGGGTCGTCGTCGTGCAAGAGTTGCTGAGGAAGGTGTTAGGGAGTTGCGTGAAAATGTCGATTCTTTGATTACTGTCCCAAACGAGCGTCTTTTGCCAGTATTAGGTAAAAATATTTCATTGTTGAAGGCGTTTGGCGAAGCTAATAATGTTTTGTTTAATGCGGTTCAGGGTATTACAGATTTGATTATGCGACCTGGTTTAATCAACGTCGACTTTGCAGATGTAAGAACGGTTATGTCTGAAATGGGAATGGCGATGATGGGTACGGGGTCTGCGTCTGGCGAGGATAGAGCTAGAGTAGCTGCTGAGGCTGCAATACATAATCCATTGCTTGAAGATATTAACCTTAGAGGTGCGCGTGGCGTGCTAGTAAACATTACAGCAAACGAAGAAGTTGGTTTGTCTGAATTTACTGAGGTTGGTGGCATTATTGAAGAATATGCATCGGAAGATGCTACTGTCGTGATTGGTTGTGCAATTGATCCTAGTGTAGGTGATGAAATGCGAGTCACGGTAGTTGCAACTGGTTTAGAGGGTCGCTCTGCAGGTGAAATGAAGTCTGCTGTTGGTGAATCTGTTGTCTCTCAACCAGTTATGGCAAAGGTAGAGCAAGTTGTTGAAAGTGATAACGCTAAAATGGCAGTTGCTCAGTCTGTGCCGAAACCTTCACATCATGTGAAGGCGGAAGTGGTGGAGAAAAGCTTGGATGAAAAGAAAGAGTCTGTTGATTCTTCCTCTATTTCAAGTGGCGATAAATTATCGTATTTGGACATTCCGGCATTTTTGCGTCGTCAAGCTGATTAGTTTGAGTAAAAACGATGCAATATCAAGACGTTGGATTGTATAAAAAATGTGTTATTGATACTATTTTTCAAAGAGTAGTATCCAGTCATAAAAATGTAGGAATATAATGGTACGCCAACACACACTTAAAAACATTATTCGAGCAACTGGAGTGGGTTTACACTCTGGCGAGAAAGTGTATTTGACACTGAAGCCTGCGCCTGTGAATACAGGTATTGTATTTGTTCGTACAGACTTGGATCCAGTTGTAGAGATTCATGGTGATGCGCGAGCAGTCGGATCAACAAATTTTGCTACGGCTTTATGTCAGGGTGATGTGAAGGTAAGTACTGTAGAGCATTTGTTATCTGCAATGGCAGGTTTGGGTGTAGATAACGCTTATGTAGAAGTAAGTGCTAGTGAAATTCCTCTTATGGATGGAAGTGCTAGTCCTTTTGTTTTTCTTCTGCAATCGGCAGGTCTAGAAGCTCAAAATGCGCCAAAAAGATTTATTCGAGTCAAGAAGCCTATCAGAGTCGACGAGGGTGATAAATTTGCCTCTCTTGAGCCTCATTCAGGTTTTCGCTTGTCTTTCACAATTGACTTTCAGCATCCAGCTATTGGTGAAGATGTTCAAAGCACATCATTTGATTTCTCAACGACTACTTTTGTAAAAGAGATTAGCCGTGCCAGAACATTTGGTTTTATGAAAGATCTTGAATACTTTAAAAACAATAACCTTGCTCGTGGTGCAAACATGGAAAATGCCATCGTACTTGATGACTACCGTGTGCTAAATGACGAAGGTTTGCGTTATCGAGATGAATTGGTGCGTCATAAAGTATTAGATGCGATAGGTGATCTTTATCTTCTTGGTCATAGCTTGATTGGTGAGTATAAAGCTTATAAATCTGGTCACGCATTGAATAACAAGCTATTGCTTGCCTTGCTTGAGCACCAAGATGCTTGGGAGTATGTTGTTTTCGAAGATGAAGCGCAAACAACGCCAATCTCTTATGTAGAGCCTGCTTTTGTTGGTGCTTAGTAAGTGATTAATTCTTGATCGTATTTTAAAAAACCAGACTATATGTCTGGTTTTTTTGTATTTAGGTCCTTGATATTTCATGTTTTGTCACACATTACCATGATAGACTGTCTTTATTACTAATTGGCTACGATGAGTTCAAGATGTTAGGAACTGTAATTAAAAAAATTGTCGGCACAAAGAATGACCGAGAAGTTAAACGATATAGAAAAGTCGTTGCACAGATAAACCAACTTGAAGAATCTTTCCACAAATTATCCGATGATGACTTGTCTGGAAAAACGGGCGAGTTCCGTGATCGTCTCGCAAAAGGCGAGTCGTTAGATTCTATTTTGCCTGAGGCCTTTGCTGTAGTGCGAGAAGGCAGTAGTCGTGTTATGGGGATGCGCCATTTTGATGTGCAGTTGATCGGTGGCATGGTTCTAAATGAAGGTAAAATCGCCGAGATGCGTACCGGTGAAGGTAAAACACTTGTAGCGACATTGGCTGTTTACTTAAATGCTTTGTCTTCTAAAGGGGTTCACGTAGTCACAGTGAACGATTATCTGGCTAAGCGTGATGCCAACTGGATGCGCCCTTTATATGAGTTTTTAGATATGAGTGTTGGCGTTGTGTTTTCTGGTCAAGATCGTGACGAGAAAAAAGCGGCATATTTATGTGACATTACTTATGGCACCAATAACGAATTCGGTTTTGATTATCTTCGCGACAATATGGTGTTCCGTTTAGAAGATCGTGTTCAGCGTGATTTAAACTTCTCTGTTGTGGATGAGGTGGACTCCATCTTGATAGATGAGGCTAGAACGCCTCTTATTATATCTGGTGCGGTTGAAGATAGTTCAGAGCAATATCGTAAAATTAATCAACTAGCTCCTTTATTGGTTAAGCAAGAGGACGCGGAAGGTGAAGAGCCTTCCGGTCATTACGTTTTTGACGAGTCTCAGCGCAGCATTGAACTGACAGAAGATGGTCACTCTTTTGTTGAGGATTGGTTAGTTGAGCAAGGTATGCTCGCAGAAGGTGAGAGTCTTTATGCGGCTGGTAATCTTTCTCTATTGCATCATGTTCATGCTTGTCTGAAAGCTCACGTGATTTTCAAGAAGAATATTGATTATGTCATCCAAGGTGATCAGATTGTCATTGTTGATGAGCATACTGGTAGGACTATGGCTGGCCGTCGCTGGTCTGAAGGTATTCATCAGGCAGTAGAGGCCAAAGAAGGTGTCACTATTCAGGCTGAAAGTCAGACATTGGCATCAACAACCTTTCAGAACTATTTCCGCTTGTATGAAAAGCTGTCTGGTATGACGGGTACGGCAGACACTGAAGCATTTGAGTTTCAGCAAATTTACGGGCTATCCGTTATTGTTATCCCTACTAATCGTCAGGTTCAGCGCAAAGACTTCAATGATTTAATTTATATGTCTACTGAAGATAAATTTGAAGCCATTGTTTTGGATATTGAAGAGATTGTTAAGCAAGGTCGCCCTGTTCTGGTTGGTACAGCTTCGATTGAATACTCTGAGCTTTTATCCAATTACCTAAATCAGAAAGGTGTTAAGCACAACGTTCTTAATGCTAAGCAGCATGAGCGCGAAGCTGAAATTGTGGCTGATGCTGGTCGTCCTGGTGCGGTTACAATTGCGACAAATATGGCTGGTCGTGGTACGGATATTGTGTTGGGTGGCAACCTTCAGGTTGAGTTAGCTAAGCTGGGTGAAAATGCCAGTCAAGAAAGTATTGATGCGCTAAAAGCTGATTGGAAAGCTCGAAATGAGTCAGTTCTTGCTGCCGGTGGTTTACATATCATTGGTACAGAGCGCCATGAATCACGCCGTATTGATAATCAACTTCGTGGCCGTGCTGGACGTCAAGGTGATGTTGGTTCGTCGCGCTTTTATTTGTCTCTAGAAGATAATTTGATGCGTATCTTCATGTCTGACCGCATCAAAAAAATGATGATGGCGCTTGGCATGGAGAAAGGTGAGGCTATCGAACATAAGATGGTTTCAAACGCTATTGAAAAAGCGCAGCGTAAAGTGGAAGGTCGTAACTTCGATATTCGTAAACAGTTACTTGAATACGATGATGTGGCGAATGATCAGCGTCAGGTAATTTACCGCCAACGTTTTGATATGATGGTGTCGGAAGATCTTTCTGAAGCTATTTCTGCAATGCGAGAAGAAGTTGTTACTAGCTTGGTTGATGAGTTTATTCCACCTCAAAGTATTTTTGATATGTGGGACCTTGAAGGGTTGGAAGAGAAGGCTCGTAACGAATTTGGTCTAGAGCTTCCTGTTGCGAAATGGGTAGAAGAAGATAAAAAACTTTATGAAGAACCTTTGCGTCAGAAAATATTAGACACGTTTGTTAATGATTATCAGGCGAAAGAAGAAATTGCTGGTGAACAGCCATTTAGAGCTTTCGAGAAACAGGTGCTGTTGCAGGTTCTTGATACACTGTGGAAAGAGCATCTTCAGACAATGGATATGCTTAGGCAGGGTATTCATTTACGTGGTTATGCGCAAAAGAACCCTAAGCAAGAATATAAACGTGAGTCGTTTGAATTATTTCAAGGTTTGTTAGAGCAAATTAAATATGAAGTAATTCAAATTATTACTCGTGTGAAAGTTCAGTCTGCTGAAGAGGCTGAGAAAATACAGGAAGCACGTAGACAGCAAGAGGAAAAAACGACCATGAATATGATTCATGACTCGTTAGATTCCTTGTCTGACGGTGGTTCTGATTCTGCTGATGGTCAAGAGTATCCTAAAGTGGGTCGCAATGAGCCTTGTCCATGCGGTTCAGGTAAAAAATACAAACAATGTCACGGTAGTCTTGTTTAATTGGAGAAAGTTTAAATGGCTGTAGGGTTGCATGATTTTCCTCTTATTCCTGAAATAAAAGGAATTAGAATTGGTGTTGCTGAAGCTGGTATTAAAAAGCCCAACAAAAAAGATGTTGTGATTTTTGAAATTTGTGAAGGTGCATCAGTTGCTGGTGTTTTTACTCAGAATGCTTTTTGCGCTGCGCCTGTGCGTATATGTCAAAAACATTTAGGCTTGGCTGATAGCCGTTATTTGCTTATCAATACGGGTAACGCAAATGCCGGTACGGGTAAGACTGGCCTAGAGACGGCTCTTAAGACTTGTGAGGTTTTGGCTGAAGGGACTGGAGTTAGTGTCGAGTCAATTTTGCCTTTTTCAACAGGTGTTATTGGCGAGCCATTGCCTGTGGCAAAAATTGTTGCAGCCATTCCTAAAGCGCTTGAAAATTTGTCCAGTGATAACTGGAAGTCCGCTGGTGTTGGTATTATGACTACCGATACTTTGCCAAAGGGTTCTGTGCGAACTTTTGAATTTGATGGCGTAACTTATAATATCGCAGGTATTTCGAAAGGTGCAGGTATGATTCGTCCCAACATGGCGACTATGTTGGGTTATATTTGCAGTGATATAGCGATGGATG
>NZ_JAHLLW010000034.1 GCF_019426345.1 Marinomonas lutimaris | reverse complement strand
CGTCAATTACGCGTTTTAAAATCGGAAATTGCTCGCGGATAGCCGCTACATCAAAACTCATTCGATTCTCGCTTATTTCACTTCCATTTGCGCAAAACGCTCACGGATAATAGGACGAATCCACTCCGCTAACGCCGCATTTGGCATTAAATCAATCAACTCGTTAATAAAACCAAAGTTAAGCATGACTTGCGCCTTCGAACGACTCACACCGCGAGTCTGCAAGTAATACAAAGCTTGTTTATCAATCTGAGCAACCGTCGCACCATGAGCACATTTTACATCGTCAGCGTAAATCTCTAGCTCAGGCTTGGTATTAATCTCGGCCTTATCAGATAACAATAAGTTGCGGTTGTTTAGCTCTGCCAAGGTTTTCTGCGCATCACGGTGAATATGAATGCGACCATTAAAGACAGCGCGCGCACGATCTGCGACGATACAACGAACGTTTTCTTCGGTTTTACCGTTTGGCTTAGCGTGTTCAACGGTCGCATGAAGATCAAACAGTTCTTTGCCATCCAGTAAATACATGGCATTTAGCTTGGCGTCTGCAAATTCACCCGCATGAATAATGTCTGTGTCTAAACGAGACAAATCACTACCAAAACCAACAATCGTGCTGTTCATTTTCGCATGGTCGTGCAAGTTAAAATGACTACCGCCGATAGCAACATTGCTACCTGTTTGTAACGCAAAACGATAATGCTCTAGACGTGCATTGGCCGCCACATTGTATTCAACAAATGCTGTGTTGAAGCTCTCACCTTGCGCTTGAACATCTTCAATAACGGTTAATCGCGAACCCGCCGCCAGAGCAACTTGAACACGCGTATGAGATTCCGCACCTTGACTTAGCAAAGAACTAATACGAATCGGTTGAGTAATCTCAACTCCTTCCGCAACAGTCACAACGACAACATCTTGTGCTAGCGCATCGTTTACTAGACCAAAGATATGACGCTCAGGTTTAATAGTTGAAAAAACACTTAGTGCATCAGTTTGTTCAGCCGAACCTAAATCACCGCCCAAGGAGATAGACAAGCCTTCAGGTAAAGTTTTCACCAATTGAGCTTGATCAAACTGACCGTTTACAAATACCAATTCAATAGCAGATAAATCCGCAATGCTAACTGGCGACAAATCAACTTTATCACTTATTACTTTGGCTTGGGTACGCTCTACTGGGCGAAGTGGCGTGTAACGCCACGCTTCAGTTTTACGTGTTGGCCATTTGGTATTTGCTAAAAGTTCAAGTGCGTGAGCTCGCTTGGGAGCAAGCCAATCATTGATACCTTGCGCTCGAGCAATGGCGCTTTCTAACCATTCACTCATGCATTACCCCTCAAGTTCGTCTTCAGCTGGCTCTTTCTGCAACCAAGCGTAACCTTGAGCCTCTAACTCAAGAGCAAGGGAAGCATCGCCACTCTTAACGATTTTACCGTCAGACAATACATGCACGAAGTCAGGCTTAATATAATCCAAAAGACGCTGGTAATGGGTCACAACAATAAAGCTACGATCAGCAGAACGCTGGCTATTTACACCTTCAGCAACCACTTGCAATGCATCGATATCCAAACCAGAATCGGTTTCATCTAGGATGCAAAGCTTTGGCTTCAGCAATAACATTTGCATTAGCTCATTACGCTTTTTCTCACCACCAGAGAAGCCTTCATTAACACCACGCTTCAAGAAAGCCACTGGCAAGTTCACTTGTTTACAAGCCGCTTTGGCTTCTTTCAAAAAATCAGCAGAAGTAATGGCGTCTTCGCCACGTGCTTGACGCTGCGCATCTACTGACGCTTTTAAAAATTCTAAATTGCTCACACCAGGAATTTCGACTGGATATTGGAACGCTAAGAACAAACCAGCACGAGCACGGTCTTCCGTTTCCATTTCCAACAAATCCTCACCATCAAGCGTCACGCTACCACTATCTACAGTGTAACCATCACGACCTGATAGAACATAACCAAGTGTGCTTTTACCAGCGCCATTTGGCCCCATGATCGCGTGCACTTCACCCGGTTTGATATTTAAATCCAACCCTTTGATGATCTGTTTTTCTTCAACGCTGGCGTGCAAATCTTTTATCGTCAACAAACTTTTCGTGTTCGACATCTTTAATAATTCCTTAACCTACTGAGCCTTCAAGGCTTATTTCTAGTAACTTGCCCGCTTCAACAGCAAATTCCATTGGTAATTCTTTAAATACTTCCTTACAGAAGCCATTCACAATCATGGATACGGCTTTTTCAGGATCAAGGCCACGCTGACGACATAAGAACATCTGCTCGTCACTGACTTTCGATGTCGTTGCTTCATGCTCAATAATTGCAGAAGGATTACGACTTTCTACATAAGGGAAAGTGTGCGCTCCGCACTGATCACCAATCAACAAAGAGTCACACTGAGTAAAGTTACGTGCACCTTCGGCACCTGGGTTCATACGAACAAGACCACGGTAACTGTTATTACTTCGACCTGCAGAGATACCTTTAGAAATGATTGTAGACTTGGTATTTTTACCAATATGAATCATCTTAGTACCCGTATCTGCTTGCTGACGACCACGAGTCAAGGCAACCGAGTAAAACTCACCAACACTATTATCGCCTTTCAAAATACAGCTTGGGTACTTCCAAGTAACAGAAGAACCTGTCTCTACTTGCGTCCAAGAGATTTTGGCATTGGTATGGCAAATACCGCGTTTGGTTACAAAATTGTAAATACCGCCTTTGCCGTTCTCATCACCTGGATACCAGTTTTGAACCGTTGAGTATTTAATCTCAGCATTATCCATAGCAACTAACTCTACAACAGCTGCATGCAGTTGATTTTCATCACGTTGTGGCGCAGTACAACCTTCAAGATAACTTACGTGGCTACCTTCATCCGCAATAATTAAAGTGCGCTCGAATTGGCCAGTATTTTGTTCGTTGATACGGAAGTAAGTAGACAACTCCATTGGGCAGCGAGTGCCTTTAGGGATGTAAACAAAAGAACCATCAGTAAATACAGCACAGTTCAACGCGGCATAATAGTTGTCTTTCTTAGGAACAACGCTACCGATGTACTTTTTAACAAGATCAGGATATTTGTGAAGAGCCTCTGAAATTGGGCAAAAAATAACGCCCGCTTCTTCTAGCTTTTCACGGAATGTGGTCACAACAGAAACAGAGTCAAATACCGCATCAACTGCGATGCCGGCCAACATTTGTTGCTCTATCAGAGGAATGCCAAGTTTTTCATAAGTACGTAGTAATTCAGGATCAACCTCGTCCAAAGACTTAGGCTTATCTTTCATACTTTTTGGAGCCGAATAGTAAGAAATAGACTGGAAATCTATTTTCGGGTAATCGACCAAAGCCCATTCAGGCTCTTCCATTTCTAACCATTCACGAAATGCGCTCAGGCGCCATTCGAGCATCCATTCAGGCTCGCCTTTCATTTCAGAAATACGTCGGATTACATTTTCATCCAAACCAGGCTCAAATGTTTCTGATTCTACATCAGACACAAAACCAGCTTCGTACTCCCGTGCTAGCGCCTTATCTATCTGCTCAGTCATATAAAAACTCACTCAATTATAGTCACTAACGCACTGTGAATCAGTGCATTAAGCTCTACTAATTTATTCTCGATTTAATCAACAATGGCCGCGCTAATTTTGTCACTTTCAAGACAACGTTGTCGGCTTTCGAATTCTTGCCGTTCAGCAACTTGGCGCACATCATTTCGACGTACCAGTTGATCTAGGCTAATTTGATTTAAAAAATCGTGTATTTGATCACTTAAATCACACCACAAATGGTGGGTAAGACACGTGTTACCACTTTGGCAATCACTTCGTCCTTTACAACCTGTTGCATCGACTGACTCGTTAACAGCGTCGACTATTTGCGCAACAAAAATATCATTATTCGAACGACTTAAACGGTATCCACCGCCGGGGCCTCTCACACTGTTTACCAATGACTTTTTACGCAGTTTGGAAAACAGCTGCTCAAGATAAGATAACGATATCCCTTGTCGACTCGAAATATCAGATAAAGACACTGGCCCTTGATCCGAATGCAATGCCAGATCGAGCATGGCGGTTACCGCATAACGACCTTTTGTTGTCAGGCGCATAAGCTATCCAATTAAAATTATTCAGTGAGTGCAAATAGTACACAAAACCTACTGTTTTTATCAAGTATTTACCTGACTATTTTAGTAGGTTATTACTCACGTGTAATAATCCGTGCATATTTTACGCGCACTAAGAAAAAAACTAAACTGTGGAATGCCTTTAAAAGAGCATCATCACTATTCGGTAGAATCATAGTTAACAAAAGCCTTGTCCTTTTCAGACAAACAAGCACACTATTAATTTCGATATGTGAATAGAATAAAAAGGAAATACCATGCCATCAAAACCTAATGATGAGAAAAAAATTCAGGAAGAAGTGCCTAAGCCTAAAAAAAAGCCAATCATGCTTATTATCGCTTTTTTTCTATGTTTTATTTTTAGTGTTGCCGCTTCTTCTGGCGTTACTTACTTTCTTGTCCAATCTTCGAAAGAAGACGTCCTAGTCACCGAAAAGATCACAGAGCAAAGTGCTGTACTCTCAAATTTTGAGCAATCACTTTCTAAGCAAGACGCCAAAATAAAAGCGATCAAAGAACAAAATGATGTACTTAAACTCTATCTAAGACACAGCAGCGCAACCGCATTAAAAAACATTTTGGTCAACCAAGAACGAAATATTCAGGCTTTTTTGAAGGTTATGAAGTCAGCCATGGGAGATCTTGCGGCGCTCAGTCCAAGGACCACAGATTGGAATGACGAATATCAATATCAGCTGGACTTGGCACTAAAAGGCAGCATAGAAAGAGAAGACCTACTAAAACTACTAAAGACTGGCGAGCCAAACGAAAAAAGTCAGTAACCGCCAATTTTAAACAACAAACAAGGACGTATCCTTTTGCCATTATCAACGATAAAAAATACCAACATATTAAAAGTGTATGATGCTGTTAAAACCAGCTTCTGGTTTACTCCATGTTTGATTTTATCACTCACCATTTTAGGCTGCATATCACTGCTGCTCATTGATCTATACGCAGGCCTAAACTCGTTAAGTTGGTTGAATTTTTTATACCACGCCGATGCAAGTATTACTCGAGACCTTCTCACTACGGTTGCTGCTAGTGTCATGACTGTCGTCAGTATCACCTTCTCTATTACCATTGTTGCCCTGACTAACGCCTCGTCCCAATTTGGCCCGAGGTTAATACGTAACTTTATGGAAGACTCTAGCACCCAAGTCGTACTCGGCGCCTTTATCTCATTATTTGTATACTGCCTGATTCTGGTTCGAACAACCGATGATTTTGCCGGTGGAGACTTCCTTCCGGGTCTTACTATTGCTGGCGCAATTGCTATGACACTGTTCGGCATTCTTCTGCTAATCTACTTTATTCACCATGTTTCTCTCAACCTGCAATCTGACAGCGTCATAGACAACGTTTATAAAGAACTGCAAGACAGCATCAATCAGATATTTAAACAGCAAAAAGAGGAAGAAGACACCTGCTCCTCTGCTAACAAAAACCAGTCCAAAGATTCAACGCAAACAAAAAACAATAGAAAACAGTTCAAATTCAAGAGCCATTCATGTGGTTACATTCAAGCCATAAACTACGCGAACCTAACTGACTTAATGAACAAACTAAACGGTCATCTGGATATTTCAGTTAATCCGGGCGATTTTGTCGTCAACCGCATGATTGTGATGACAAGCGACATCGAAAACTTTTCAGTAGAGGATGAACAAAGACTGCACGAGTGCTTCACGTTGGGACCCAAACGCACACCGATACAAGACCCAGAATTTGCCGTTCATCAATTAGTTGAGATTGCCTTAAGAGCCCTTTCTCCCGGCATAAACGATCCCTATTCGGCCATCGCCTGCATTGATAAACTCACGGCAGCGATTTGCGATTTGACTCAAAAAAACTTCCCTGAAGGCATTACCTATAATGAAAATGGCATAGAGAGAATAACCTACAAAACGACATCATTCGAAAATCTAGCGAACATTGCTTTTGATCAAATCCGCCAATATTCACAGTCGTGCCTAGCTGTGCGATTACGTCAATTGGAAGGTTTAATTCGTATTGCTGAACAAGCAAATCATGCAACTCATTGGTCTTTTGTCCGTCATCAGAAGCTCATGATCGAACATGGATTAGAGCAACAGCAACTAGTAGATTTGGACAGAAAGGAAGTCTCCGTTCGCCTACAAGCCTTGAGTAAACTATTAGATAATGTATAAAAAAACCGACAGCGAAAAAAACCTAATCGTCTGCGAAACGAAGTGACAAACTGATTGGGTAGTGATCAGAAGAATGAATATCTGTATGAACATGCACATCGGTAATGTCGAGCCCACGACAATAGATATGATCAAGGTGACGGAATAAATGACCTAATCTTGGTTGACGCGTGATATTTACCTCTTTTAACGAACATGACATAGCAAGCTCATCAAAATACTGCATTCTTTTTTTGTTCCAAGTATTAAAGTCACCGGCCAATAATATCGGACCACTATGATGCTCTAGAGTCTGAAAAGCTTGATCAAGATGCGCTCTGAATTTTTCGAAAGAAACAAAGTTAATCATGTGAGTATTGATAACGAGCAACGACTGCTCAAGAGAAGATTCTACTGTACTCGCTAACGGATACTCGGTCGCTAACACCATTTTTTTGGTTTTGGTAATAGGTTCACTATGAGTAGATGCTGAAAAAAAATGCTTATTTGCCACAACGCTTGATCCGGTTTTAACACCCGTTTCAATGTTAGATTTTACGTTTTTAAAGCTGCTCGCCATAATCCACTGATGTTGAGAAGAATGATTAAACATTTCGTCAAAGGGCGAGTTTAGAATGGCTTCTTGCAACAGGATTAAATCTTTATCGTCGATAAGAGAAGTAAAATCATTCTGCCAGCCCTTTCGTTTGCATTTAAAGACATTCCACAACAATACCTTGATATCTGGCCCTATCACCTGTTTCGAAGCGCTACCCATTATTTTTAACGATTCAACGGTGCTATAACGACTTTTCATCATAATAAAAACAGCCCTTAAAAATGATAATGACGGCGAACAAGAGGTCGCATTACAAATATGGAGAAAACAGACGAAATAAGTTATTACGAACTTTCTTGTAAATAGACAATCCACGAACATCCTCTTCTAACACACGCTCAGCATTGAATTTTTTGGACTCAAACAATTCCGTAAGCTGCGTATTCAGATTCGTATCAAAACATTCTAAATTGATTTCAAAGTTAAACTCTAAACTTCTGGCGTCCCAATTAGTGGAACCTATAAATGACCAGACATCATCAATAAGCACTATTTTACTGTGATCAAACGGTCGCTTATTTTTATACCGTGCTCTATAATTCTTGGATAATTAGCTTCCATAACCCAATCAACAAATAGAATATTGCTATGCTCCGGCACAACAATTTCAACAGATACGCCACGCAAAGCCGCAGCATGAAGAGATGTCATTAATGTTTGGTCAGGAATAAAATAAGGAGTAATGATCTTAACGCTTTTTTGCGCACAAACGAGTGCGTTAATTAATGTCCAACGTATCCTATTATGATGCTCATCTGGGCCATCTTGAATGACTCTAGCGACAACGGATTTATCATTTTTTACCTTCGGAGTGCTTGGGCTATAGGAAGGAAATTGAATCAACTCTCTTGTTGCAAAAAACCAGTCTTCTATAAAAACTTGGCCAATCTGATCAATAACAGGACCAGTTATCTTAAAATGGACATCATCTATCGGGTGTTTTGCAGAGTTAACCAGATTACTTTTACTGATATTCATACCACCAATATAAGCTTCTTCACCATCGACACAGAGTATTTTCCTGTGGTTTCTTAGGTTAATGAAACGAATACTCGTCAATGAAATTGCAGGTAAAAATTGAGCAGTTCTCACGCCTCGTCGCTTTAATGCCCTATCAGATTTACGCCAGCTGTAGCCCACCCCTATCCCATCTAACAATACATGAACAACTACACCTCGTTCTTGTGCCTGCGCCAATGCCGTAACAAACTTCCGACCTAATGAGTCGTAATCAAATATATAGCTAGATAACACAATATGATGTTTTGCTGCTTGAATGGATTTAATCATTGCTGGATAAGCATTATCGCCATTAACAAGAAGCTCGATACTATTATCATCAACATAATTCACTGGATGAATGGTGTATCCAGCAATAATCGACGAGTGCCAGTGTTCAGGCTGTCCATGAAAATCAATACAATCCTCTTGGTAACGAAAATCTTGCCTCAGTTTTTGAGGGTGCTCCCTCTTTGCTATACGCTTGATACGGTTTATACCAAACAACCAATAGAACAAACTGCCTAGCACAGGCGAAAATATAACAAGGCCAATCCAAGCAAGAGAAGTACGTTCGTTTTCTTTAAACAACAGCACATGCAAAGACGTCACAACAGACAAGCCAATATGCACAACAACGATGATAGTTACCCAGTGGAAACTAATTAATTCAACCAATGCTTCAAATAATTGCATAAACCTCAACTCAAATAATGTGCTATCAGTATGATATTCGACAATAACTTCAGCTTTAATCACGTGTTTTATAGTGATAAGTTACAGCATTAATCACCGAGATAAAGTAATTTACAGAAGGCTTACGAGGAATTCTGACAAAAAAATAAGCTCACCGTATCTGTAATAGTGCTAAAACAGCGACCTAAAGGCAGGAATATATGACCAATGACCGAGAGATTATTGCACGACTGCGTGAGCGAATACCGACCTTCAAATGCAAACCGGGCTGTCACGATTGTTGCGGGCCTGTCACAGCCTCTTCGGAAGAAATGTTACGTCTGCCGATTAAATCAGATGCAGAGCACGATGCGGCTTTAGAAAAGCTCAATTGCGTTCACTTAGGACCAAATGGTTGCGAGGTGTACGATGAGCGCCCACTAATTTGCCGACTTTTCGGCACCACTCCCAAAATGGCCTGCCCTAATGATTGTGGTCCAGAAACCATGGTTGATTCTAAAATTGAGGATCAAGTTCATTACTACATAGCCACGACTAGGCAAGTGTTAGTGTAAATATTCATGCTTAATAAATAATGAGAGTGATGAATCAATATCTTTAACCATCACTCTCTAATCCTTTTGCCTAATTATAACGAGCAAGCCAACAAGGTCCCCTGTTTAATAGCCCGTTTCGCATCCAATTCAGAAGCCACATCAGCACCACCGATAAAGTGCACCGCATGACCAATTTCACCCTCTAATAATCGATTTGGCTCTTGCCCTGCGCACACAACAATCGTATCCACCTCAAGGCAACGAGCTTCGCCATTTACCGTTAAATGCAGCCCTTCGTCATCAATTCGTTGATAATCACAATCTGATAAAAAAACGACACCTTTTTTCGACAATTCTGTACGATGAATCCAGCCTGTCGTTTTGCCTAAGTTAGCCCCCACTTTGCTTTTCTTACGTTGTAATAAGAAAACCTCACGCTCAGCTTTTGCAAACACAGGTTTGATACCTTCCACGCCACCACGAGCGGAAAAACTCATATCCACGCCCCACTGAGTCATGAAGTCCTCAATCTTTTGTTCTTTATGAGTTACCGAATGAATTAAATACTCGCTGATATCAAAACCAATGCCACCGGCGCCAATAACGGCAACTCGTTTACCAACAGGGTGACCACTCATCACATCTAAGTAACTCAGTACTTTTTGATGTTTTACTCCTTCAATCTTCGGAGTTCTAGGTAAGATGCCGGTTGCCAGTACAACTTCGTCAAACTTCTCTTTTTTTAGAAGTTCACCATCAACACGAGTATTCAATTGAAGATTAACCCCTGTCAGTTCTACCTGACGCGCAAAATATCGCAAAGTTTCATAAAACTCGCCTTTACCGGGAATGCGTTTGGCGATATTAAATTGCCCACCAATTTCATCGCCTGCATCATATAAAGTAACTATATGACCGCGTCTTGCTGCCGTGGTTGCAAAAGCCAAACCTGCAGGTCCAGCCCCAACAACGGCAATACGCTTAGGAGAATCAGCTGGTGTGATAATGATCTCTGTCTCATGACATGCTCTTGGGTTGACCAAACAAGACGTCATTTTTTGATCAAACACATGATCCAAACAGGCTTGGTTACAAGCAATGCAGGTATTAATTTCGTCGGCACGGTTTTGCTCTGCTTTTATCACAAATTCAGGGTCGGCAAGGAAAGGTCTCGCCATAGACACAATATCTGCATCGCCACGAGCCAGAACCTGTTCCGCTACTTCAGGTGTATTAATTCGATTAGAGGTGACCAAAGGAACAGATAAGGATTTACGCAGCTCTGCCGTTACCCAAGTAAATGCCGCTCGTGGCACTTTGGTAGCAATCGTCGGCACTCTCGCTTCGTGCCAACCAATCCCTGTACTAATGATACTTGCGCCAGCTTTTTCGATAGCAAGACCAAGTTTAACCACTTCTTCAAGATCACTACCGCCTTCAACAAGATCCAACATAGAAAGTCGGTAGATAATAATAAAATCACTGCCTACGGCGTCTCGAATTCGCCTCACTATATCTGTCGGTAACTTGATTCTATGATCGTACTCCCCACCCCACTCGTCCTCACGTTGGTTTGTACGAGCAGCAATAAATTGGTTCAACAGATAGCCTTCTGATCCCATCACCTCAACGCCGTCATAACCGGCTTTTTTAGCTAAAGTAGCGGCATTGATAAAATCGGATATTTGCTTTTCAATGCCTTCTGGAGTTAACGCCTCAGGCTTAAAAGGATTAATCGGCGCCTGCAAGGCTGATGGCGCAACCAGTTTTGGATTATAAGCATATCGGCCCGTATGCAAGATTTGCATGCATATTTTCCCGCCTTCTGCGTGCACTGCATCGGTAATAATTCGATGCTTTTTAACATCTTCCTCAGATGCCATTGTCGCCGCACCAGCGTAAACAGCACCTTCAGAGTTAGGTGCAATGCCACCAGTAACAATAAGCCCTACTCCGCCACGAGCACGTTCCGCATAAAATACAGCCATTCGCTCGATTCCACCCTTCACTTCCTCTAAACCTAAATGCATCGATCCCATCAGCACTCTATTTTTTAGCTGAGTAAACCCTAGATCTAATGGTTCAAATAAATGTGGATACGTTGAATGGCTCATAATCTGACTCACTTTGTTTATTATTTTTTGGTATTGCAGCTGTCCGCATGCAATTTTGACACTGTCAAGATAGGTTTTCATTTTGACATTGTCAAGATAGAAGTATTTAATCAGCCCATGTCGACATTAAAAACACAGTATCATCACGGTGATCTCACCAAATCATTACTTGAATCCGCCTCTTTAATCATCAAAGAACAAGGCGTCGAAAGTCTAAGTATGCGCAAACTTGCAGACACTGTTGGTGTTTCAAGAACGGCGCCTTACCATCACTTCAAAGATAAAAACGCGCTGCTTTGCGCACTAGCAGAACAAGGTTTTTACGAGCAAGCGAAAATGCTCCACTCTTTGCGAGCACAAAAAAACACCGCTGAAGAAGGTTTCAAAAAATATGTTCACGCTTATTTAGAATATGCGCTTCAACATAATGAAACTTATGATCTTATGTATGGCAGAACGCTATGGAAAGCTGGCAATCCAAGTGACTCGCTAAAAGCAGCTTCTAAGCAAACATTTAAAGCATGGATTGATTGGGTGGAAGAGTTACAAGAGCAAAATATCCTTCCAAGCAACAATACTCCACTCAGAATTGGACAAACTACTTGGGCTAGCCTTCACGGACTAGCCCGACTGTTTATAGATGGTATCTATTTAGATACGGAAGACTTGTCAGACATGGTTGAGCAAATGATTAAAAACCTTTGCTCAGCCAGCGCCTAAATTGGATCGAGTATTAGACATTAATTGTTCTTTACGTAATCGTCTAATATCTCTATGGCTTAAATACAGCAACGGAGTAATAACAAAAAGTGATCCAACAAAAACCCATAGATCAGGTGTTTCTCCAAAGATCCACCAACCTAGCAAAAATGCAAAAATCAGCCCTGAGTATTCTGCGCTAGTCACTTTACTCGACGCCACATAACGATATCCAATGAGGCAGGACACACTGTATAAAATAGAGCAAATTGAAGATATTGCCGCGTAAATCAAGATTTCAAGTTCAAACGTTTCTCCCTCCCAAAACGCTAAACCACCAGCCAGAGGCAAAGCAAAAAGCTGAGTAACAAATAAACCATAAAGCATACTTTGTTCTTGAGGCAGCTTTTTAATCAATAAGCTATTTGCCGCTAGTACAACCGCGAAAAGAATCGCACTGATCATGGCGAACGTCACTTCAGTAGGCCTCAAAATAATTAAAGTTCCAATAAATCCCAATACAGCAGCAAGTACCACATCCACGGTTAAGCGCTCTTTATAGAAAAAAGCGCCAAAAAGCATTATTAGAATAGGTGCTGTGTAAAACACTGCATTGGCTGTCGCTAAAGGCAATTCAGCTAAGGAGATAACGAGAAGAATGGCTGCTAAAACCCATATATTCCCTCGAATAAAATGCCACTTTAAACCCAAGGTTGCCATTGACCTAGGTGAACGCAAGTATTTAGCAACTGCGATAGGACACAGAATAAGACACATGAAGACAGCACGGAAAAAAGTAAACTGAAAAATAGCAACATCGACGCCCGCCATCTTAATAAAGACATCGCACAAGGTCGCAAAAAAGCTCCCTAACACAAGAATCAAAATAGCACTACTTACTGTACGACCCGACACAACTTATCTCCTAGACATTTATTCTTTTAGTTTTATCAGGATAATGAGTTTATATCATTAGATAAAATGATATATTTACTTTAAGTATTAGTTATTTGGATAATTAAATATGCTCCCTCCTCTAAAATCACTTCCTGTCTTCGAAGCTGTTGCTAGGCTAAACAGTTTTTCTCTGGCCGCTAATGAACTCAACGTCAGCCAGAGTGCAATTTCGCATCAGATAAGAATCTTAGAAAATCACCTAGGTGAAAGCCTGTTCCATAGGCAAGGACGAAATCTAGAATTAACAAAGGAAGGGAAGCATTATCTAGACTCTATCAGCAATTCATTATTGCAAATTGAAGAGGCGACAAACCACATTAAAGGTCAACAAAAAACACATATCAGATTAGCTGTATACAGCTCATTTGCCGTCTATTGGCTTATCCCAAGACTTCCAGAACTGAAGCACTTATATCCAAACCTAGAACTAAGCATTGAAATGAGTCATGGCACTCCGGACCTTTCTGATCGAACTGCAGACTTTTTTATCACCACAGAAAAAGGAAAACGAGGATTTCTATTTGAATCTCTCTATCAAGAAGAGCTCTTTCCTGTTTGCAGTCAAAGCTATTTTGAGACGATTAAGAATAAATTGGGAGCAATAACCCATCAAGAGCTAGTAAGTAAATTAAGCTCGACTCCTAGTTCACTTGCTCAATTCCCACTTATTACTTCATACAGCATCTACGATCGTCACATAGAAGACTGGAAGCGGTGGTTTGCTAATTTAAAACACCCATTACCTGAACACATTCAATTTCATCGATTCAGTCACCTTATGCTGGCTTATGAAGCCGCAAAACACTCGTTAGGGATCGCACTTGTAAATGACTACATGATGAGTGAAAAACATGATGAAACAACTCTAATAAGACTCCCTTGCAGCTCATTCAAGACTGGAGACAACTTCTATATAGCTTACAAAGAAAGTAGAAAGGATGAAGATGCAATAAGGTCTTTAAGAAACTGGCTAAAAAAAGAGGCTAAAAATCTTACTAACTAGTATTTCATTATCTTAGTTAATTTCATCGTAGCCTCTTTACCCTTTAAAAATAGTGTAATAATGATACTTGAGCTATATTTTGTTTTAAGTTGTCTTGCTTTTTCTGCTCAAGTTTTATACGAACTTGCCAATCAGGATCAACCAAGTAAGACCATTCAATTTTACCTATTTTGAGAGTTTTTTCATGATGGTCAATGTCATCAAGATACTCATAAGAAGCCATTAGCCGATGAGTTTCGCCTGAGTAAAGCCATTGCAGCTGTGGCCCTACTTGGACTTTATATTTTTGTCGATAAGTATCTTGATACTTATCGCTAGCAGAAGCACTACCATTTATAAGAAGGGTAAATAAATGATTTGACACTTTCTCAGTAACCCCAGCCCCTCCTTTTAAGCGGAATACCATCGCATCATCAATAGCAAAATCTCTCACTAAAGAAGCATTTATTTGCCAAGACTTAGGGGTAACCAATGCATTAGAAGGTGCTAACGAGCGGATATTAATAAAAGATATTTCTTCAATACGAAGGCTTTCATCTTCACTTACACTTAGGCTACCACTGAACATAGATAATTCAGCACCTTCGAGGTAACCGCCTTTGGCATCTAACAAATCATGGTAAGACGGGCGATACTCGATTTGAGTGAAGTAATCACCTTCAGCCTCTCCTAAAGTAAGACCAAGTCGTTGTGTTTTATGGCCTTCATCATCTCTAATCTCAGGAGTTTTAATAGGTAAAAACACATTCGTTGTATCGTATTTACTACGCAGAGACAGGAGTTTAATAGAACGTGAATTCAAATAAGTTAATGTAGATTTTTCTCTAGCAGAAAGATAGCGACTATATTGGTAAGCAACCTCAAGTATCTGTGCTTGCTCATCTTCGCTAAAATCAGATAAGCCTTCCAGCGAAAGCTGCTCATTTAACACCAGTGCTTTTACTTGGTCTACTTGTTCATGAGTTAGCTCATCTAGCATATGCTCCATTTGAGCAACAACAGATGGACGATAACTTACATCTTGTAAAATACCAGCATCTTTTAGCTCTCTTACTGTGTCTGCTGGTATAGCCCAGTAATTAAAGTTTTTAGTAGTATTCAAACGGTCACTACTAGCATCCAACATAGCTAATAATTGATAAGAGCAATTCTCTGAAAAGAAATAATATTCCATATAGGTATTACGTACTTCCCATACGTGTCGAATAAACTGATCTACCTCTTGCTGAGTTAAATTCAATTTATATTCCCAAATGTCTCTACTTTCTAAAAAATTATACTCTTTTACTTTTTCATAGTAAGGCGTTACTGAGATAACACCTGGATAGCCACCTGAAAGCCCCTTATAACTAAAGACTAATTGGTTATCATTTGGATCAGCATTCGCGGCATAGTTGACAGCGTAATCTAACAAGGGGGAATTACTACCTTTCTTTTTAATCCTTAATAATGTGTGTCCATACATAGAAGAAGGGCTATTTAAGTAGGCAGCAGGGAAAACCAGATAAATACTTTCACCATTTAATTTCCCATACCAATCTTGAAAGTCTGGGCAATCAGGCTCAATAAAGCTTATACCAAGATTCTGACTTTTCAGCCAACTAAGCCTTGCTGGATAAAGACACTGACTTGCTTGGTTAACATCTTCGCCTGTAAATGGAGTTTGAAATGCAATCAAGGTCGCTTTTAGCTCAGCTTTAGGATCAATCTTACCTTGGGGAGATAAAAAAAACTTCGAATCATCTATCTGACTTTCATTAGGCGAAATAACACCTATTTGGTGGTAATGCAGTAAGTCTAACCACAAAGGCTTTTGTGCAAGCTCTGTAAGAGCACTGTCGTCTACATTTACTGGTTTAGATTCAGTCCCGAATACTGATAAACAACATAGTACAGACGATAAAAAAACTAAAAAACGCATATAAACTTACTTTTTAGAGGGGGGTTAATACGATAAAACCACCATTTCATAGACAAAAAAAATGAGAGCATATGTCTCTAAAAGACATAACTCTCATTTGGCAAAATATTATTAGAATTAGCCTAAGTACTTAGCCAACTCTTGGGAGTTAGACATAACGTTCATAATCCCTTCATGCGCAGTTACTGGAGTAACTTTTGCTGAAGCAAAAATTTGATCAAAATTTTGCTTCATTTGAGAGTTGAATAATGCTTTATCTTCAGGCTTTACGCCCATCAAAGATGCAAATGCATTAAGAGTTTCGCCATCACCTTTAGCCATATCTACAGCTAGAGGCTCAAGATTTTCATTCAAGAAAACAGCAACGCTACCAGAAAGAGGACCATTAGCGTCTTCACAACCAAGCGTACCAGAAGTCATACCGAAAGTTTGGTTACCAGATGTACCGTTTGTAGTAGCAGCCATTACATGCTCATACCAAGCATCTGCATCTTTAAAAACATACTCAGTACCTAGACCACAACCAGCTGGGCCATGTCCACCCGCTGCAAAAGAAGTCGCTGACATGCCAGCCAGTACAAGTGATAATGCTAACTTTTTCATATATATATCCTTTATATAGATGAGAATTTACTCTCTGATAAGAAGTCAATTAAGACACTTTATTTTACTGATATATAACAATGTATGTACAGACAAATAATTACAATAAAATATCGATATATTTATTTTTGATGGTAGAAATTTAACATCTCTATTTTATTAAATTTTTTCAGCCCCACACGTGGAAGAGGTTTGAAGTGACCCCCAATAGTTGGACAACCAATATTGGGGG
>NZ_JAHLLW010000033.1 GCF_019426345.1 Marinomonas lutimaris | reverse complement strand
GCCTACGGGTGGTTGGGTAATGGTCGTGGTTTGGTGTAATTCATCCTTTATCGCCGGATAACGCCTCGTGCCTCGGCTCATCCGGCCTACGGGTGGTTGGGTGTGATTTAGTGTTTGTCCTTTATTTCTGCATTTTTATATTTCTTGTCTCCTGCTTTTGCTAGAATGGCGTGATTGTTTTGCTGTTGGCGAAGGTTTGTTGTGAAAATTGTTCCTGTTATTTTATCGGGTGGTGTTGGCAGTCGTCTTTGGCCGTTATCACGCGAGTTTTTCGCCAAGCAATGTTTGCCTCTGGTTGATAGGGAATACAGTCTTCTGCAACAAACTTTGTTGCGTACTTTGTCTTTAGATGTGGCCGATCCTATTGTTGTCTGCAATGAAGATCACCGCTTTTTGATCGCGCAACAGTTGCAATCTATCGGCGTTAAAAAATCTAGCATCGTGTTAGAGCCTAAAGGCCGTAACACGGCGCCTGCCATCGCTTTGGCTGCGCTGGAAGCATTGCGAAGCCAATCTGGCGATGCTCTTATGTTGGTCTTGCCTGCCGATCATGTCATCCGTGATATTGCCGCCTTTGAAGCAACGATTCAGCAAGCGGTTGAATTGGCTAAGCAAGATGCTTTAGTGACCTTCGGTGTGCAGCCTACTCGTCCAGAAACGGGTTATGGTTATATTCGCTCAGGTGATAATTTCTCTGTAGTTGAATTTGTTGAAAAGCCTAACCTTGCAAAAGCTCAGGCTTATTTGGATTCCGGTGAATATTTATGGAATAGCGGAATGTTCTTGTTCCGTGCTAAGGCTTTCTTGGATGAGTTATCGGCTTATCGTGATGATATTTTTCAGGCGGTAAATCTTGCCTATCAGCAGCGTACGGAAGATTTAGACTTTGTGCGTATTGATGCTGAGTTGTTTTCACAATGTCCTGCAGAGTCGATTGATTTTGCGGTGATGGAGTTGACCAAGAAAGCAAAAGTGGTGCCTTATGCGGGGGATTGGAGTGACATTGGTGCTTGGGATGCCTTGTACGATTACGCGGATAAAGACGCAGACGACAACGTGTTGCTTGGCGATGTAATGGCTGAAGGTTCTACTAATTGCCTTGTCCGTTCTGAGTCGCGTTTAGTTGCTNATTGGAGTGACATTGGTGCTTGGGATGCCTTGTACGATTACGCGGATAAAGACGCAGACGACAACGTGTTGCTTGGCGATGTAATGGCTGAAGGTTCTACTAATTGCCTTGTCCGTTCTGAGTCGCGTTTAGTTGCTGCGGTTGGTGTGAGCGACCTTGTTATTGTTGAAACAGCGGATGCGGTGTTGGTGATGGACAAAAACAACGCCCAAGATGTGAAGAAGATTGTTAAACGCATCAAAGCCGAAGGTCGTGAAGAGCATATGTATCACACCACGGTGCATCGCCCTTGGGGAACGTATCAAACAGTGGATCTTGGTGGTCGCCATCAGGTGAAACGTATCATGGTTAAACCAGGCGAAAAGTTAAGCGTGCAAATGCATCACCACCGTGCAGAGCATTGGGTGGTCGTGTCTGGCACAGCGAAGGTTCAAAACGGTGATCGTGAAATTCTGCTCACGGAAAACGAATCGACTTACATTCCGGTGGGTGTTGTTCATGCGTTAGAGAATCCAGGCAAAATTCCTTTAGAACTAGTAGAAGTGCAGTCTGGTAGCTATTTAGGTGAAGACGATATTGTACGTTTTAGTGATCGCTATGGCCGTTAAAATAATAGCCGTTAAGAAAATGGTCGTTAAGCAAGGATTGATAAAATGAGTTCTAGTGTTGTACAGGTAAAACAACTTAGCGACGAATTGGGCGTTGCCTTTGGTACCAGCGGTGTACGTGGTTTGGTTAAGGATTTAACGCCGACGCTTTGTTTTGCTTTTGTTCGTTCCTTCCTGCAAACAGTTTGTCCTTCTGCATCTAGCGTAGCTATTGGTATGGACCTACGTCCGAGTAGCTCTGATATTGCTAAAGCTTGTTTGCTGGCCGCTGAATCATTTGGCGCAAAAGTCGAGTTTTGTGGTGCTTTGCCAACGCCTGCTTTGGCGTTTTATGCCATGCAAAATAACATACCGGCTGTGATGATCACGGGCAGTCATATTCCTTTTGATCGCAACGGTATTAAGTTTTATCGTCCAGATGGCGAGATTAGCAAAGCTGACGAAGCCTCTATTATGGAGGGTATCGTGGTGGTACCTGAAGCTCTTTCTGAGCAAGTCGCTCAGTTGGCGTTGCCTGTCGTTGATCATTCTGCTGTTGAGCTTTTCAAACAGCGTTATACCTCGCTTTTTCCGTCGAACATTCTGCAAGGCAAACGTGTTGGTGTATATGAACACTCCAGTGTGGCGCGTGATGTGATTAAAGAATTATTAGCGCATTTTGGTGCTGACGTTATTTCGTTAGAACGTACTGAGACTTTTGTGCCTATCGATACCGAGGCGGTATCGGAAGAAGATGTACAGAAAGGCTTGAACTGGTCTAAAGAATATAAGCTGGATGCCATTATATCCACAGACGGTGATGGCGATCGTCCGCTTATCGCTAATGAAAAAGGTGAGTGGTTACGCGGTGATATTTTAGGCGTGCTTTGTGCTGATTATTTACAAGCAACCCATGTGGCGGCGCCTATCAACGTGAATACAGTTCTTGAGTTGAGAGGTACATTGCAAAGCCCTGAACGGATCTCGCTAAGAACTAGAATTGGCTCGCCTTATGTTATCGCGGGTATGGAAGATCTGCTGCAACACTCACCAGATTCCAGAGTCGTTGGTTATGAAGCCAATGGTGGTTTTTTGGTTGGTGCGGATTTCACTGTTAATAAACAGATTTTACACTCTCTACCCACTCGTGATTCTGTATTACCTGCTTTAATTGTACTAGCAATGTCGTTTGAACAAGATCGCCCAATTAGCCAATTAACGGCTAACTATCCAGGCCGTTATACCGCCAGTGATCGAATTAAAGACATTCCAACAGATGTCAGTAGACAGCTTATAGCCGATATAAAAACGAGCAAGGCTAAACAAACTGAGCTTTTATCGGCAATAGCACAAGACGGTGAAGTGCTAGAGGTTGTTTCAATTGATGAAACGGATGGGCTTCGTATGACGCTCAATAGAGGAGATATTGTTCACTTACGACCTTCTGGAAATGCACCAGAATTGAGGTGTTATGTTGAGAGTGGAAACGTGAATGAAATATCTTCAAAAGTAGCCCGTATTTTGTTTAGAGTGAGCAAAATATGAAGTTTCTTGTAACTGGAGCCGCTGGTTTTATTGGTATGCATGTTTGCAGGCGTTTGCTAGAGGCAGGTCATGATGTGGTCGGTCTCTACAATTTAAACGCTTATTACCTACCTGCGCTTAAACAATACCGTTTGGAGCAGCTTTTACCGTACGCGAATTTTCGATTTGTTAAAACGGATCTTGCGGATCGTGAAGGTATCGCGCAGTTATTTGCAAAAGAACAATTTCAGCGAGTTATCCATTTAGCTGCTCAAGCTGGCGTACGTTATTCTATCGAAGCGCCATTTGATTATGTAGAAAGCAATCTTGTTGGCATGATGACCATTTTAGAAGGTTGTCGCCAGAATAAAGTTGAACATCTTGTGTATGCCTCTTCAAGTTTTGTTTATGGCATAAATGCCAAGGTTCCATTCAGTGAATCCGATACGGTCGATCATCCCGTCTCACTGTATGCCGCTACGAAAAAAGCCAACGAGCTGATGGCGCATTCTTATTCGCACCTATATAGTATTCCAACGACAGGGTTACGTTTCTTCACCGTGTATGGTCCAGGTGGTCGACCAGATATGGCACCTTGGTTGTTTACGGAAGCCATTTTGAACGACAAACCGATTAAGGTGTTCAATCACGGCAAAATGATGCGAGACTTCACTTATATAGACGACATTGTCGAAGGCGTGATACGCATTCAAAATGTCATTCCTGCCATTGAAAAGAAAGAGCAGAGCGCCGCGCCATATGCCACCTACAATATAGGTAACAATCAACCTATCCAGCTGGCAGAATTTATAGAAGCAGTCGAAACCGCCTGTGGTAAAACCGCCGAGAAAATCTACATGGACATGCAACCGGGTGATGTACCAAAAAACTACGCAGATACAGCCCAACTAGAAGCCGCCGTAGGCTATAAACCTTCAACCTCGATTCAAGAAGGTATGGCCAGATTTGTAGAGTGGTATAAAGATTTTCAAGAAGAGCTGAAAAGCAACACGTAGGCCGGATGAATCGAGGAACGAAGATGTAATCCGGCGTTGAATGATAAACCAGCGATGAACGCTAAGACGTCGTCATCCGGCAAATGACTTTATATATTATGGAAAACACAATGAAAAAATACAAAATCGCGATTGCCGGAACCGGCTATGTTGGCCTATCTAATGCCATGTTGCTGGCACAACACAATGATGTCATTGCTGTGGATATCGTTCCTGAAAAGGTGGCGATGTTAAACAACAAACAGTCGCCTATTGTGGATATGGAAATTGAAGACTTCTTGGCAAATAAAACGCTTAACTTTACTGCCACGCTAGACAAACAAGCGGCCTACAAAGACGCCGAGTTCGTCATTATTGCTACGCCAACCGACTACGATCCAAGCACCAACTACTTCAATACCAAGTCGGTTGAAAGCGTTATCCAAGACGTACTTGCCATTAATCCAAATGCGGTTATGGTGATTAAATCCACCGTGCCAGTAGGTTACACCAAGAGTGTGAATGAGAAATTCAATACCTCGAATATCTTTTTTTCGCCTGAATTCTTACGGGAAGGGAAAGCCCTTCATGACAACTTATATCCATCTCGAATCATTGTTGGTGAGCGCTCACCAAGAGCAGAAGTCTTTGCAGGCTTGCTTAAGCAAGGTGCGTTAAAAGACGATATCGACATACTTTTTACTGACAGCACAGAAGCTGAAGCGGTTAAGTTATTTTCCAATACCTATTTGGCCCTTCGTGTTGCCTATTTCAACGAGCTAGATACTTACTGTGAATCTCACGGCCTAGACACTAAGCAAATCATCGATGGTGTTTCATTAGACCCTCGCATTGGTAATCACTACAACAATCCAAGCTTTGGTTACGGCGGTTACTGCCTGCCAAAAGACACTAAGCAACTATTGGCCAACTATCAAGACGTGCCAAACAACCTTATTCGTGCGATTGTTGATTCAAATACCACTCGAAAAGATTTTATTGCTGAGAGTATTCTGAAGCGTAACCCTAAAGTTGTTGGTATCTATCGACTTGTCATGAAAACAGGTAGCGACAACTTTCGAGCATCGGCTATTCAAGGCATCATGAAGCGCATAAAAGCGAAAGGCATCGAAGTCGTTATTTATGAGCCAGCTTTAGAAGAGGATGCGTTCTTTCACTCGAAAGTGATGAAAGACTTAGAAGAGTTCAAAGCTGTTTCAGATGTCATTATAGCGAACCGCATGACAGGTGATCTGGACGACGTGGTTGCTAAAGTGTATACCCGTGATTTGTTTGGGAATGATTAGTTCTTATTTGACTCTATTTTGAAATGAAAGGATCTGTTTTGAAAATTATTCCCGTTATTTTATCTGGTGGTGTAGGCAGTCGTCTTTGGCCTTTGTCACGTGAGCATTTTCCTGAGCAATGCTTACCGCTAACGGATAAAGAGTATAGCCTTCTACAGCAAACCATGCTTTGCACTTTATCTTTAGAAGTAGCGGATCCTATTGTTGTTTGTAACGAAGATCATCGTTTTTTGATTGCGTAACAGTTGTAGTCAATCGGTGTTAAAAAATCCAGTATCCTTCTCGATCCTATAAGGTCGTAATACCGCGCCAGATGCATTACGAAGCCAATCCGATGATGCGCTGATGTTGGTGTTAACCTGCGTATATGTGATTCGTGATATTGCTGCTTTGGATGCTTATGCAGATAAAGACGCTGACAGCAATGTGCTATTAGGCGATGTGATGGCTGAAGGCTCGAGTAATTGCCTTGTCCGTTCAGAGTCGCGTTTAGTTGCCGCGGTTGGTGTGAGCGACCTTGTTATTGTTGAAACAGCGGATGCGGTTTTGGTAATGGACAAAAACAATGCTCAAGATGTGAAGAAGATTGTTAAACGCATCAAAGCCGAAGGTCGTGAAGAGCACATGTATCACACCACGGTGCATCGCCCTTGGGGAACTTACCAGATAGTCGATATTGGTGAACGTCATCAAGTGAAACGTATTCTGGTAAAACCAGGAGAGAAGTTAAGCGTGCAAATGCACCATCACCGTGCCGAGCATTGGGTTGTTGTGTCTGGTACAGCGAAGGTTCAAAATGGTGAACAAGAAATATTGCTTATTGAAAATGAGTCCACCTATATTCCGGTCGGTGTTGTTCATGCACTGGAAAATCCCGGAAAAATCCCATTAGAACTGGTAGAAATCCAGTCGGGCAGTTATTTGGGTGAAGACGATATTGTACGCTTTAGTGATCGATATGGGCGCTAGTAACAAACACTAGAGTAGATCAATTAATCTACTCTAGTGTTTGAATTTTTCATTTTCGTATTAATTTTGGGCGCCATATTTTTGCAATTATCCCAGCCATAAATACGTTAAAATAAAACACTCCAGTCCAAAAGTTTTGGTAAGATTCAAAACAGTTCATTACACCCCAAAAACATAAAATAGCTACGAATAAATAACCAATTTCTTTTTCGACTGTGCCTGATTTTATTTCTTTAAATAGCATTTTTCCTATTACTACCCAGATAGAAAAGTAAAAAATCAACCCCACAATGCCGTAATTTACTAGTAATTCAAGATAGGAATTATGTAAGTGTCCAAAGTCTGCTTTTATCCGGTCTGGGAGTGATTCAGAATGCGACATGACTAATGCGTTTCCGTTGCTTCCCCAGCCAAAAATAGGCTTTTCTTTAATATAATCGCTAGCAGCCATCCACGAGTGTAAGCGAATACCAAAGCTTGAATAAGGTACTTCATCGAAGTTTAGTGAAGTAACGGCAGTAATTGCCTCCTTTTCTACCATAACTCTATTGACAATTTTTTCATTGTTTAGAAGTAAACTGCTTAGTGCAATTAAGCCGATAATAGAAATACTAACTACAAAAAACTGTTGTTTTTTTGAGGATTTTTTAAGTTGCTTAATGACTAAGTACGTTGAAATTATTACTAAAGTAATAATAAGAGCAAGCCAAGCTTGGCGTGATTCATTTGTATATATTACTAATAAACAATAGCTAATTAAGAAAATTATAGGGATTATAGATAGCTTATATTGTTGATAGAGTGGTTTCGCAAAGCAGCATAAACCAATTAGTACGGAACCAAAATATAGCGCTGTATGTTGAGCGTTGCGAATACCGAAATCGATCCGTGAACCATTTATACCTCGAATTATCTCATCTAACCCATCCCCAGTCACCCAAGGAGAAACAAGGATTCCCAGTGCCGCACTGCCCCAAACTAACCAAATAGCGTTTTGTCGTTGAGCGACCCACCATGCTAGTGGAATAAAGACGAACCAGCGGGTTATTTTGTCTAGTGTTGGATGATCTTCCGCCCATTCAGGGGTAACGTATTGAGATAGTCCCCAAGAAATAAGTTGGAATAGGATGGCTATCCATACAAAGCGAAACAGTATATGACTGTTAACTAGTTTGCCGTATTTAAATAATGCCCAGAAGCCAGTCAGTGTTGCTATGGCGGAGGCTGCACTTGCTATTTCAGGGAAGCCGGTTCTAGTAAAAGCATAAAGTGTTATCGAGATGATACCTAAGATGATTAGCCAGGTTGGCTGTTCTGCAAGTGTACGACGTTTGAATGCACTGGCTAAACTGGTAGAAACTGATGTCATTTGAGGCTCATATTTTTGTTTCATGCGGAGAAGTTCAATATAAAAATGTAATTTTTGTGTAAGTATACAAAGAGTTATAGGTGTGGGTATATAAGATATTCAATTTAGTCGCCTTTTTTTTGAGAAGGGGCTATTGATGACACTAAAAAGCGGAAATAAAAATGGCCGTCACGATGACGACCATTTTACATATTCACTAAAAGACAGTTAACTTACTTAGCGGCTTTTGGTTCTTCTGCCTTTGGCGTTTCTGCTTTTTGAATACTGTGCAATTCAACAACAAACTTCAATGCAGCATTTGGTGGGATAGGACCCGTGCCGCCAGGACCGTATGCTAGGTCTGCTGGAATGTATAGCTCGTATTTAGAGCCAACAGGCATAAGTTGCAGACCTTCTGTCCAACCAGGGATAACACCATTTAATGGGAAGGTAATGGCTTCACCGCGTTTGTATGAGCTATCGAATACGGTGCCATCTGTTAGGCTGCCTTCGTAATCAACTTCAACGGTATCTGTGGCTTTTGGCTTTTCGCCATTGCCTGCTGTAATGACTTTATAAAGCAAACCAGACTCTGTTTTTTTCACACCATCTTCGGCTGCTTTCTCTTTTAGCCAAGCTGCAGAAGCGGTTTTTGCCTCTTCAGCTGCTTTTTCTTCTTCAAGCTGAGCTTTTGCCATTTGTTCTTGCTGGTAGTCTTGGATGGTTTTAGTCACTTCATCCATAGACATTTTGCCTTCTTTGCCCGCAAATGAATCCTGGAAGCCTGCCATAAAAGTTTTCATATCTAGATCTGAAAAGTCTTGTGACATGCGTGAACCAAACATGGTGCCAATGCTGTAACCAAGGCGTTGTTCTTTAGTGTCTAGTTTAATTGCGCTGTCGGTAGCGTGCGCAAAGGAAACGGATGACATGACCAGCGCCGCAATAAGAGTTTTTTTCATAGCTATTTTTTTCATAAGGAAAGGTGTTCCATTGTTTGTTGATTTATCACTTTGTGATGTAAAGCATTAAGACGGAGTTCGATTCGTATTTTTTGACCAGCATTTCATGGGGCGAAAACAAAGCAGGAACAATGGTATACGCCTTGTGCTTTGCAAAATCAGATCCGTCGTTTCTGTTTAACATGAATGTTCTAACATAAGGTAGGCTGTTTATGCCAGTTTATATGCTTTCACGTTACCAAAGCGACCCCTTCACCTGCACACTTTGTTTGAGTTCCAAAAGATAGAACGGTTCCACAAAGCACAAGACGTAGTAAGAGATTAATCTGCTGTTCTTTATCTATACAATCGCTTTTACAAAAGCATGACGGTGTTTGCTAAAGCAAGTTTGTTTGTTTGGCTCTGTTTACAATTTATTGACGTTTCTGTGTTAAAGCTTGGGCTCAGGTATTTTGTCGATTCGTGCTTTAGTGCGACAAAATACCTATGATTCATGTAATCGTTATAAAACTAGTGCTTTTTGTCTTGTTCTATTGAGTGAATCAATGACTGACTAAAGATCTGCCCATCCACAAAAGTGAAGACCTCATTGGCTTTAATATGCGTTAAGAAATAGTTGTGGTAACCGTAATATTTATAATGGCTTTTTAGTATTTTGCTATGCCACCATTTTTTAAATATTTTCTGAATTCTTGGTTTGCTGCGTAGGTCATGCATTGAGTCAAAAGATACAACTTTGTCTTTTTGTGTATTGATGTCGAGTTGGTAGCTATAACAAGAATAATGGCCAAATATCGATTTAGTGTCATACCATGGTGCTAGCGCCGTTCTAGCGTGCTCTAGGCCGTAAGGGAAGTTCTTTATTTTACGCAAATGGTTTACGTACATCAGAACTCTATTCGGCACATGGCTGCTTTTGTCGATGGCTAAGGCTAAGGCATAAGCTGACATAATATGTTCTGGATGAGGGTCTATCTCTGGTTCTGTTACTAGTACAGTTGAAGGCTTAATTTGCTCTAGTAGGCTAGTTAGATCTTCGATTAGTAATTCTCCACAGCTAATATTCTGTTCATCATTAGGAAGTTTTAGCGTATTAAATGTTCGACTTATTTGTGGTGTTAGCGCAGGAAAAGCTTTATCGCTTTGTGGCTCTTTTGGTGTTTGATAAAGCGATTCTTTGGTTAGATTGAAATAACCAAGGGAAGACAATCGATCAAGCTTAACGCCGGCAAGAAGCGGGGTTGTCATGCTATTCCAAGCTCTGATTTGTGCTTTTCGCTGCGTCGCGTCGCTTATGTTTTCATCTAACCCAGAAATATACTGCCTATCTAAAGACTGGAGGTTTTGGCCTGCATTGATGGTTGTAATCCAAACTTGATCCGCAAAGTTGCTGTATAAGCCATATGCAGCGAGTTCAGCATCATCGGCATGTGGCGCAATGATGAGAATGGGCCCATCAGCGAGGTTGGGTTTTTTAAAGCCTAAAAGTTTTGCTTCAGTAGGAGCTTTGCAATGTTCGAAAGCCAATTGTAATTGGTGCAATGTTTTGTCTTTAGCCAATAGGCCACTTAGATTAAGGTGGCGAGCGCCTTGTTGATTCGCTTCAAAAAATTGTGAATGACCAACTGTATTTTGATCTTCATTTTTAAAAAAAACGGAAATACAGCCTTGCTTTTTTTTATGAGTAGATTGATAAGAAAACGATAGTAACCAAGTGAATTCATCCTGTGTTAACTCTGCGAATCCTGCTTCATCTGCCAGAGTCAAATTAGATCTATTACTTGTGTTCTGCTTTTTTAAAAGTACGTCACTTTGCCAATCTGGTTGTAACGCATACTGGTAATCAAGTTTTTTCATAAAATAATTCTTGTAAAGTAAGGTAGTCGTTTAACCTAAATTTATTGGGCTGTTAAGTAGGTGTCGCAATATTGTTGCACGATATGTTTTTCGTCAAACTGCGCGAGCGATTGTGCAACGTCTGGGCCTAAAAGAACGGAGTCTCCTTGTTTCAAAGTGAGGACGATTTTCTCGGCAAGAGACTCAGGGTTTTGTTCTGCTAAATAGTCACTTAACTGCCCGCGCATGATATCACTAACACCACCAGGGCAATTTGTTGCAACGACAGGTGTTCCACAAGCCAAGGCCTCAATGAGTACCATTCCCAGTCCTTCACTTTTGGAGCTTAAAACAAAGAGGTCTGCACGCTGATACCAAGGAAATGGATTGCTTTGTTTACCTTTTAGAAAGATACAATCTTCTAATCCTAGTTTTTTGATCTTATTTTCGATCGCAGCTTTTTCTCGACCTTCCCCGACGATAACTAGGTCATGTGTTACGCCGAAGTTGTTACGTGCGTAATGATAGGCGTCAATTAATAATGGAAAGTTTTTACCTCCTACAAGACGGCCTAAACCTAAAATATAGGGGCTTGTATGGTAATCAATATTGGCTTCTAGAACCGATGCCTTTTCTCTAATTTCTCCATAATTATTTGGATTACTTATGATTGAAATACTTTGACATGAAATAGCGAAGTTGTGAATTAGATCCATAAAAGAGAGATGTGCTTCTTTAGATATGCATACCACATGTCGGTTGGAAAATAGCCATGAAAACATCTGCTTAGATTTAGAACCATACACCGACTGGTTAAGCATACTTTCACAAACGAAGACAAAACGAGGATCTTTGAGTGGCCAAATATGAGAAAAAGTGCCTTGCCCGCGGAAAATAATAAGATCAAATCGGCCAGCTTCTTTCTCTAATTTTTTGAGTTTATAAGAAAAAGCCATGGCTTCCGCATAGGCAAAAAACATGACGAACGATTTACGAAAAATGATGTTTAATAATTTAGATATTATTAACCAAATAAAACCGATGCCGCTTAGCATCACCATTTTTTGTAGGGCAAACAAATGTATTTTGACATTAGGGTTGCTGGGGGAGACTTCAATTTTGCGATTTTTAAGATAAATAAGGTGAGTATTATGGCCTTGTTTCGCAAAGGCGTCGGATAAATTGCAGGCAACTCTCTCCATGCCTCCAATTTTTAAACAATTAACAACAACCGCAACCTTCATTGAATCTCCTAAAAAATAATGTAAGACAACCTTTTAAAATCGTCGTCTTGTTATTTCTATTATTGAAAGCTAATACTAAACAACTCAGCATTCAAAAAATATAGTACATAAATTAACGAACCCACTAAATGCTCAATAAAGGCTATTTAATCCCCATAAATAACGGAATAAGAATAGGCACAAGAATACTCATGATAAAACCACTGGCGATGCAAACAGGGATGATTTGCGCGCCGTGAAATTTCCCTAGCATGGGTAAAGTAAAATCCATTGCCGTCGCACCAGAATAACCCACCGACATGTGGCTATTTAGTCGTGCCAAGAACGGAATCAACATGAGGGCTAATATCTCACGTCCAAGATCAAGCAAGAAGGCGGTGGTGCCCAGTACTGGATCACCTAAGCCTGTGATAAGAATGCCAGATAAACTGTACCAGCCGAAGCCTGATACGACGGCAAGTCCTTGGTTCCAATTTAACCCTAAAATTAGGCTCCCAATCCAACCGGCTAATAATGTGGTGAAAATAGTCACTAGGGCGATAATGACGCCTTGTGAGTTTAAAAACAGCTTACGCAGACGATGATTGCCTTGGCGAAGCTGACAACCAATTAAAAACAGCAAAACATACAGCAAGCCCGTTACCAGTTCGTCGACGCCCGTTAGCCAGTCTTTGGCAAATATGCCGACGACAACCCCGCCTATTACCCAAGCGATGGTTTTCGCTGCATCCATCAATGCATGGGACTTGCTATCAGAGGGACCTTGGGCGAGGTTATCAGCATGAGTACCACCAAAACGTAGGCCACTAAGATATAAGCCACCTAGGCTCAATACGCTGATCAGTACAAAGAAAATAATCGCTTGATAACCAGCAATGAATAGCTTTTCGGCCAAATTATCTAACGCCCCAAGGCTAAAGCCGATTAAGCCTAGAATAAGATAAACAAGCTGTTCTAGCCCTTTTGCCACACGCGCAGGCGTGAATACCTTGATATTGACCCAGTAGCCAAAGAGTAGGGCGATTAATAATGGGCCAAGTGTGGTGATAATGGTCATGTGAAATGGTCTTCCTAGACGTGTCTAATAAATGCAGGAGCGGCATTTTCTCGGTATTGGAATGTGAATACAAGCTTGTTTTTTGTAGGTCGTGCTTTAGCGCGTCAAGGTTTTGGTCTGGTGCGATTCGGCTTTGACGGCCTGAAGGCCGACCTACAGGTGATTTGGTGCAATGTTTGGTGATCAATGGTAAATTGCTCGGCTGTTTTTTGGTGTTTTCTATGGATAGTCGGCGGTGATGTGTGGTTAAGCGTTTCCCAGTGTTAAAAGAAGTGCTTCATTTGTTATTTCCTATGGTTTTGACGATGACATTGGAGCTGTCGATCAGTGTGGTCGATACTATTATGCTAGGGCATTATAGTGCGTTGCATTTGGCTGCGGTTGGTTTAGCGTCGAGTTTATGGCTACCGGTTGGTTGTTTCTTGATTGGTGTGACATTCGGTCTTACGCCTTTGGTTACGCGTCATTTGCATGGCCGACAACCTAAACTGGTTAACCTTTACATGTCGCAAGCGGTTGGCTTGTCTGTTGGACTAGGTTTATTAGCAAGCTTGGTGGCTATTTTCTTACTGCCATATTTCGCTGGATTGATGGCAACGGAAGAGGAAACAAGACAAGTCTCGGTTTCGTATTTGTATATCTTCGCGCCAGCGCTTCCTATGTTGGCATTGATGACCTCCTATAAAAATTTGTTTGAAGCCGCTGGCCGCCCAGGCTTTCCTTTGTTTGTTGCCAGCTTCGGCTTAGTGCTAAACATATTGTTTAACTACGTGCTGATTTTCGGTAATTTGGGCTTTCCTGAAATGGGTGCCAAAGGTGCGGCATTGGCGTCTGCGTTATCTCTGTATTTAGCAGTAACTATGTTTTTTGTTTACGACCGTTTTATCAATAAAACCCCTTTATTTACTCGCTTAGTATGGCGTTACACACGTAAGTTTTCGATTTTGTTGAATGTTGGTGCGCCTGCGGGCTTTGCCTTTGCTTTTGAAGTGGGCTTATTTTCCTCTATGACCTGGTTGATTTCGTCTTTTGGGGATTTGGCATTGGGCAGTGGGCAGATTGTCATGTCTTACACCTCTTTCTTGTTTACACCCATGATGGCGATGAGTGCGGTGACGGCGATTGTTGTCGCGAAAGCCATGTCCAAAGAAGGCGTTGATGGTGTTAGAAAGCGCATCCGTGTGATCGTGTTGTTGGGTCTTTCTTACGTGAGTATCTGTTTTATTATTACTCAGGTTTTCCATAACCAGATTCCGTATATCTATAGTAATAACGCAGAAGTCGTCGCCTTGGCAGCAAGTATCTTATTGATCTCTTCTTGTTATCAATTCCCTGACATGCTGCAAACCGTATTTACCGGTGCCTTACGAGGATTCCGTGATACGCGTTCAACCATGATCGCTTTTGCCGCGTCTTTGTTTGGTTTGAGTATTCCGTTTGGCTTTTGGCTATCTCATTATAGCCCTTGGGCTGAAGCCTTATCATTGCGAGGGTTTTACATCGGTTTAGGTTCGGGGTTAACCTTATTAGCGACGATTCTTATCGTACGCTTCCAAGTCGTGTTACGTCGCTATGAAGGCAAGCGCATTGCTTCTCCCAGGGAAGTGGCCTAATTTGGTTGTACTGTGTTAAATAAGGATAGATCTTTTACAGTGAGAGAAGTATGAAAACGATTTTAGTAACAGGTGGAACGGGGGTTATCGGCAGTCATACCTGCGTGGAATTATTAAACCAAGGTTATGATGTCGTTGTTGTCGATAATTTGTGTAATTCCAATCCTGAAGTATTGAATCGGGTTGAGCAAATTACAGGCAAAGCAGTGACCTTTTATGAAGTCGATTTACTTGACGCCACTGTCCTGAATACCGTTTTTCAAAAACATTCTATTGATGCTGTGATTCATTTCGCTGGTCTAAAAGCGGTTGGTGAGTCGACTAAAATTCCTTTATCTTATTACCACAACAATTTAACTGGCACTTTGATTTTGTTAGACATCATGGCGCAGCATGGTGTGTTCGATTTAGTGTTTAGTTCTTCTGCCACCGTTTATGGCGATAATAACCCCATTCCTTATGTGGAACATTTCCCGCTAAGTTCTACAAGTCCATACGGTCGAACGAAAGTGATGATTGAGCAGTTCCTACAAGATGCTTTTGTGGCCGATCCTCGATGGAATGTGTCTTTGCTGCGCTATTTTAATCCAGTTGGTGCTCATCCAAGTGGCTTGATTGGCGAAGATCCAAATGGAATCCCTAATAATTTGATGCCTTTTATTACCCAGGTTGCTGTGGGTAAACGTGAAAAGCTAAGCGTGTTTGGTGGTGATTACCCAACTCATGATGGTACAGGCGTAAGGGATTATATTCATGTGGTGGATTTGGCTTTAGGCCATATTAAAGCGCTTGAAAAATTGGTGAGCCAACAAGTAAAAAGCATAGAAGCTTACAACCTAGGTGCTGGCAAAGGTTTTAGTGTGTTAGATGTAGTTCATGCGTTTGAGAAAGCATCCAATCAGAAAATACCTTATGAAATTATGCCAAGACGCGCAGGCGACATCGCAGAATTTTATGCAGACCCACAAAAAGCGACCGACGCACTGGGCTGGCAAGTGCAGCTCTCGTTAGAAACCATGTGCCGTGATGCTTGGAATTGGCAAAGCAATAATCCTCATGGTTATCGTTAATCCTTTTAACTCATGATCTGATATAGCAGTGTTTTTTTATGTTTTTAGCTGAGATGTTCAGCGGATAAACTGCCATGTATCAATGCTGATCTATCAATATTTATTTGCCCATTTTGAAAAGGTACAAGCATGCAATCTTTTGATGAGTTAATCGCGTTACGTAAAACCCTTCATCAGAACCCAGAGCTGTCTAATCAAGAGCAAGCGACGGCGGCTCGAATTCTCGAAGAGTTTCAAGCTTTCTCTGCGGATGAAGTTATTACTGGCCTTGGCGGAACGGGTCTGGCGTTTGTGTTCAACGGTACCGAAAGTGGCCCAACGACTTTGATTCGTAGCGAGTTAGATGCTTTGCCAATTGAGGAGACGAATAGCTTTGCCCATCGCTCGCAGGTGAAAGGTGTTTCTCATAAATGCGGTCATGATGGCCACATGAGTATTGTGACGGCATTGGGTGCAGAATTGGCGAAACATCGCCCTCAGAAGGGGCGAGTAGTGTTGTGTTTTCAGCCAGCGGAAGAAACCGGTATGGGGGCAATTCAAGTTGTAAAAGATGCGCGCTTTGCGGCTCTCATTCCTGATTATGCTTTTGCATTGCATAATTATCCTGGCTTAGAACTAGGTAAAGTGGCGGTACGAGCGGGTACGTTTAATTGTGCTTCTAGGGGGATGATTATCCACTTAAAAGGCAGAACTTCTCATGCTGCGCATCCTGAAAATGGCATAAGCCCTGCCAATGCGATGTGCAAAATCATCCAAGAACTCAACTCGCTGCCAGCCAAAATTCCACAACAAGCAGGCTCTGGACGAAACTGGGTCACGGTTATTCATGCCAAATTAGGTGAAATTGCTTTTGGTACCGCACCGGGTGACGCCGTGGTCATGGTGACCTTGCGCAGTGAAACTAATGAAGGTATGCAAACTCTGATAGAAGAAGCTGAGCGCTTTTCTCGTGCTGTGGCAAAGAGTGAAAACCTGAGTATTACGTTTGAATACGATGATGTATTTCAAGCCAGTGTGAACTCTCAACAAGGTTGTGATTTGGTAATTTGTGCGTGTGATAATACTCGAACACCTTTTGTATTATTAGATGAGCCAATGCGTTGGTCTGAGGACTTCGGGCAGTTCACTGCGACATCTAAAGAGGGCGCCATGTTTGCCTTAGGCGCTGGGCAAGCCAGCCCGCAATTGCATAATCCTGATTACGATTTTCCCGATAGCCTGATTCCCGTTGGTCGAGATTTATTCTTGGATATTATTCGTCAATTAAATGGGTTCGTTTAGTCGTTTAAATAAGGGAATGTTATCTAAGTCGTAGCTCAAACTATCTGAAAGAATTAGCATAGTGTTTTAAGGCAAAGTCAGGAGCAAACATGGATAATTATTTATTGTACGTTGGTGTCGCGATTGCAACCATTTGTTTGCCTGGACCTGCGGTTGTCTTAACGATTAATAATGCAATTCAGAAAGGGCTGTTAAAAACCTTTGCTGGCATATTTGGTGTAGCCTTGGCTATTTTGCTGGTGGCGACGATTTCCGCGACCAGCTTAGGTATCATTTTAGCCAGCTCAGCCATGGCATTCAGTCTGATAAAAATCGTTGGTGCCGTGTATTTGGTGTATCTTGGTATTAAAATGTGGCGTAGCAAATCACCTAGTAATATTAAAACGAACGCTCACGAAAGCTCGCTGTTGAAGTGCTTTATGGAAGGTTTTTTCGTATCTATTACGAACCCTAAAGCGGTTGTTTTCTTTATGTCTATTTTTCCTCAGTTTATCGATTTAAAACAAGAATATACTCCTCAGTTTGTTTTACTTGCTCTGACGTTTAGTGCTTTGGTCGTGGTCATTCACACGATTTACGCAGTGTCAGCATCACTGACTAAATCTAAAATTGCGTCACAAAAAGGCAGTGCTTTGCTAAATAAAATCAGCGGTGGCATTTTTGTTGGCTTCGGTGTTGGGCTTGCGGCTTCGAGTAGATAGCGCTCTTTTAAAGATGGCTCTTTGCCTTGATTTTGGTGTTGCAAATAGTAATGCTTTTTATGAAAGGGGCTGGCTGAAGGTTTGAATGAATTTGTTTTGTATTTGATGTCTGAGGGTAAAGTCTTGTGAGCCGAGCTGTATGCTCTGCTCACAAGCTGAATACTTAAGCGAATACGAAGTATTTACGAACCGTTTCAACCACTTCCCAAGTACCTTTCATGCCTGGCTCGATAACGAATACATCGCCTGCTTTTAGATGCTTTGCTTCTTCGCCTTCTGGAGTGATAATGCAGTAACCTTCTAAGAAATGGCAAAATTCCCATTTGTCATAGTTCACTTCAAATTTGCCCGGTGTACAAATCCAAGTTCCCATTATCTTACTGCCATCTTTCGAAAGGTAAGCGTTTAAGTTCACAGTATGTGGATCGCCACTAATACGAGTCCATTTTGTTGCGTTTACCACAGGTGTTGGGCAGGTTTCACGCATAACGGTGATAAAGTCAGACATAGTAGCTCCAAATTGTATATTGAGTTAAAGGAGAGCATTGTATGGTGGCGACTATGTTGGGAGTTGTCTGTTTACGTCATAAATCTCTTTGAAAAAGCTAAAAAGGAATATCTGCATGATATTCGCTGTGCGGCCTAAATTAACTCATTACACGTAGCATAAATTTATCAAATCAAAGGT
>NZ_JAHLLW010000032.1 GCF_019426345.1 Marinomonas lutimaris | reverse complement strand
TGTTGCTGGTTTAACCTCTCTAAAGCCTCGCTTCAATGTCTGTACGCTTTTGTCACTATCCGCAGAAGTCGTTGGCGCTGCTTGGGGTGGGCTCAGCAGTTTTCGTAATTGATCCTGTAAAACTTCAATGTTGTTAGCCACGAGGTGTTGAGAATCAACAGGGATACATGGAATATCGTGAAAACAAACAGACTCTAAGTTTGCGAGAATTTGTTGTAATTGGGTCATGATTTGCGTGCTACAGCTAAGTAATTCTAGGTAGCAGTATTACTGAGCGTGTTGGAGGCAGTGTGATGGTTTACTGAATAAGGTACACATGACATATGCCGTGAATGCATGCTACTAAAGGGCTGGAGAAATAGTATGCTACAATTAATAGGTCAACGATAAAGTTGTAAAGTTTGCTGATAAAAGCGTGGTTTTTTTACGTAATACTTAACTAAAACTGAGATTTTGTTTTTATATTATTGTTATATATAGGATTATTTATTTTGGTTTGCAATTTAGTAAGCACAACCGTTCTAGCTTACGTATAAGTTAGTAATCCTTTGATGCACTGGTGTTGAAGTAATAAAGGCTCCTGTTTAGGGGCCTTTATTGTTCTATAGTGGTGTGCTAAATAATATGAGTAAATCAAAGAGGATTTAGGTCGTGAACGACGAAGATGAAACGTCTTTGTTCGCTCAAGAGGTGGCGGGTATTAAGCCACTTAAAAAAAGCGAAGTGTATCTGGGCAAGAAGGGTCCTCAGGTCGACTTTTCAGCTCGCCAAAAGGCGGCGTTGATCGCTAAAGAGGCGGACAGAAATCATTTGTCGCAAGACTATGTTGAAAAAGTTGAGCCCAATGATGTGCTTGAATATAAACGCTCTGGCGTACAGGACGGTGTGTTTAAGCGTCTTAGGCAAGGTAAGTATGGCATAGAGGCGCGTTTAGATTTGCACCGTCATACCGTGGTTCAAGCGCGGGAGCAGGTGTATCAATTTGCTGATGATTGCATGCGTAACGATATTCGAGTCGCAATCATAGTGCATGGAAAAGGTGATCGCACCCCAGATCCTGATAGTCGAGCTATGATTAAAAGCCATATTAATAAATGGCTGAGAGAGCTTGATGCTGTCATGGCGTTCCATAGTGCACAACGGCATCATGGTGGTTTGGGGGCTGTGTATGTATTGTTTAAAAAGACGGAAAAAGCACGCTTGGATGATTGGGAAAAGCATCAAAAGCGTTAATGTTCTGTTTTGTCTTAGGTGGGAGTATTCACGTTAGTTCGTGCAGTAAAAGCTATGTTTTTGCTATAATCTCGCCACTTTGCTGTCTTGGACTTATGTTGTCTTGAATGTATCCAAACTGCCCCAAAACATTGTAATTATCGTATTCTAATTTTATCGAGGTAGAGAATGGCAAATAGCACCGCGCACCATCCTGCGTTTACGTTTCTTCGCAGTGAGTTTATTGATGCTCTGAATGTTACCGTTCAAGAGTTTGAGCACACAGTCACAGGTGCTAAACATTTTCATATCGCGTCTGAGAATGACGAAAATGTATTCTTAGTTGGCTTAAAAACCGTTCCGACGGATTCATGTGGTGTCGCGCATATTCTTGAACACACAGTATTGTGTGGTTCCGAACGCTTCCCTGTGCGTGACCCTTTCTTCATGATGATTCGACGTTCGTTGAACACCTTTATGAACGCGTTTACGTCTTCTGATTGGACGGCTTATCCGTTTGCCAGTAAGAATAAAAAAGACTTTCATAACCTTTTAGGCGTGTATTTGGATGCGGTGTTTTTCTCGCGTCTTGATGAATTGGACTTTTCTCAGGAGGGTCATCGCTTAGAGTTCGCTGAGCCAGACAATGCCGAGTCAGAATTGACTTTCAAAGGCGTTGTGTTCAATGAGATGAAAGGCGCGATGAGCTCAACCACGTCTGTTTTGTGGCAAACGCTAACCAAGTACTTGTTTCCGAATAATACCTATCATTTCAATTCTGGTGGCGAGCCAACGGATATCCCAGATTTATCTTACCAAGATTTATTGGCTTTTTATCGCACGCATTACCATCCTTCCAATGCGGTATTCATGACATTTGGCGATATCCCAGCTGAAACACTACAAGCTGAATTCGAAGAGAAAGTGCTGAGCCGTTTTGAGCGCCTAGAAGAGCAAGTCAGTGTGCCGAATGCGAAGCGTTATTTCTCGCCAGTACGAGTGGAAGAAGGCTACGCGGCAGATGAAGTGAAAGAAGATGGCAGTCATGTGGTTGTTGGTTGGTTGTTAGGTGAAAGTACTGACCTAAATCAACAGTTCGAAGCACAATTGCTGTCTAGCGTTTTGCTAGATAACAGCGCATCGCCTTTGTTACGAGTATTAGAAAACAGCGACCTTGGTCGCGCGCCTTCACCAATGTGCGGCCTTGAAGACAGCAATAAAGAAATGAGCTTCATGTGCGGATTGGAAGGTGTAAAACGAGAAGACGCACCGAAAGTTGAAGCGTTAGTTTTGTCTACTTTAGAAAGCATTGCTGAAAAAGGCGTTCCACAAGACATGGTTGATGCCATGTTGCATCAATTGGAATTGAGCCAGCGTGAAGTTGGCGGTGGCAGCTATCCTTATGGTTTGCAACTAATTTTAGCGGGTTTATCGACTGCGGTTCATGCGGGGGATGTCATTGCTCAGCTTGATCTTGATCCTGTTATCAATGCTATGCGTGAGAAAGTTCAAGATCAGCAATATATTCCGAATTTGATTAAAAACTTGCTGCTGACAAATGCACACCGAGTAACGTTAACATTGAGCCCTGATGATGCTCTTGAAGCTCGTCGAAATCAGGCAGAGAAAGACCGCTTGAGTCAGATTAAAGCTACTTTGTCTGATGTTGAAAAACAGCAGATTATCACTCGCAGTGCAGCATTGAAGGCGCGTCAATCGCAAGTTGACGACATGAGCATTCTTCCGAAAGTTGGCTTAGAAGATGTGCCTGCGCACTTGCCTGAATATGAGAATGAAAAAGTGGCAGGTGATTTACCGATTACTTTTTATCCGCAAGGCACAAATGGTTTGGTTTATCAGCAATTAGTGATTGACCTTCCAGAGTTAGACGAAGAGGAAATCGAGTACTTGCCTTTGTTCTCTTCAATGATGACGGAGCTGGGCATTGGCGAAGCAGATTACCTTGCTGTTCAAGAGCGTCAAGCTCAAGTTTGTGGCGGATTAGGTGCCTCTAATTCGATTCGTGCAACGATTGAAGATCGCCAAGAATTAAATGGTTACTTCATTTTGTCATCTAAAGCTTTAGTGCCAAACGTTAAAGCCATGAGCGAATTACTAAAAGATACTATGCTTAATGTGCGTTTTGATGAAGCAAGTCGAGTGAAAGAGCTGGTGGCTCAACGTCGTGCCCGTCGTGAACAATCTATTACCGGTCAAGGTCACTCGTTGGCTATGACGGCGGCTTCTAGTGCGATTTCTGGTTTGGCTGCGCAACAAGAAAAATGGAGTGGTATGTCTGGCATTCGTTCTGCGATTGCACTAGATGATGCCATGAAGGCTGATAGCAAAACGGCTGAAAATGTTTTAGCTATCTTCAAACGCTTACATGAAAAACTGTTGCAAGCAAACAAGCAGCTTCTATTGGTGGCAGAGCCTCAGCATGAAGCAAATGTATTGAACGAGGTTCAGTCTGTTTTTGCTGATTTGCCTGCTGGCAATGCACAGACTAAGTTCGCTATGGCGGCTGTTGACTCTAAAGTGAATGTTGCTTGGTTGACATCGACTCAGGTAAGTTTCTGCAGTAAAGCTTTCCGGACGGCATTTGGCGAACATCCAGATGTTGCGGCTTTGACGGTGTTAGGCGGCTTCTTGCGTAATGGTTTCTTGCATCGAGTAATTCGCGAGCAGGGCGGCGCTTACGGTGGTGGTGCAACTTTTGATGGTAGCACCGGCTCGTTCCGCTTCTACTCTTATCGTGACCCTCGTTTGACTGAAACCTTGTCCGATTTTGATGCTTCGATTGAGTGGATGTTAAATGAAACACACACTGAAGATGCACTTGAAGAAGCCATTTTAGGTGTGATCGGCTCTATGGATAAACCTGGCTCACCAGCCGGGGAGGCGCAGAGTGATTTCTATGTGCATCTCCATGGGCGTAGTTTGGCTTATAGAGAAGCATTCCGCGCCAAGATCTTGGCGGTGACTCTTGATCAGTTGAAGCAAGTCACGAAAACATATTTAACAAAAGAAAATGAAAACGTCGCAGTGGTAACGTCCACATCAAAGCGCGCAGAGTTAGAAACGTTAGGGTTTGATATTCAGGCCCTTTAAAAATATTGAGATCTTTGCATAGCGTGGCGAGTAAAGCGTTGTGTAAATGTCTCACTTAATAACGAATAACAAAACAGTCTTACTGACGGAAAATTAAATGGATCAGTTTCACGATATACGCCCCTACAACGACGATGAGGTCGCCGAGGTGTTGAACAATCTGGTCGAAATGCCAGATTTTATTAATACTATTATTGGTTTTCGCTTTGCTCAATGGCCTAAGTTTCTTAAAGCGCCATTGGCATTTTGTGTCAAGTTGGCGCTAAAACGTCAAATTGCTAATATTTCGAATGTACATGAGTTCCAAATGCGTGTCGCAAGTTATATGGAACGCATGATAAAAACCACAACGACGAATGTTGAATACCGAGGTATTGAAAAGCTAGAGAAAGGCGTTGGCTACTTATTTTTGTCTAATCACAGAGATATTGCCATGGATCCGGCCTTTGTCAACTATGGCCTGTATTTAGCAGGTTTAGACACGGTTCGTATCGCAATAGGGGACAATTTATTACGTCGCCCTTTTGTGTCTGACTTAATGCGTCTTAATAAAAGCTTTATCGTGAAACGCTCTGCAAATGGTATTCGAGAGATGATGGCGGCGTTTGGTCAGCTTTCTGCTTATATCACGGAATCATTGACGAAAGACCAAGCCAATATTTGGATAGCCCAAAAAGAAGGGCGTGCGAAAGATGGCTTGGACCAGACAGATCCCGCGATTATAAAAATGTTCTTTATGAGTCAGAAGAAAGAGAAAACGCCTTTTTCTGATGCGATGGCCAACTTGAAGATTGTGCCCGTGTCGATTGCGTATGAATATGATCCCTGTGCCTTTGATAAGGCGCGCGAACTGCATCAGAAGTCGACAACAGGGAATTATGAAAAAGCGGAATTTGAAGACATAGACAGTATTAAAAATGGCATTGTTGGTCAAAAAGGCAAAGTAGTTGTTACTTTTGGCGATGTAATAAAAGACGGCTTCGAAACGCCTGAAGAGTTTGTTGCAGAAGTGGATCGTCAGATCATTACTAATTATGCCATTCAGTCTACCAATGAAGCAGCGCTTGCGTTGCAGCAAGGTTTGCCCTCAACGGACAGTGCATTCTCAAGCTATCTTGAGCGCTGTCCCGAGAATCTAAGAGAAACTGTGTTGGCGATGTATGCGAATCCATTGAAGCAACAGCAAAAATATCTAAATAAATAGTCATAAGGAGTAAGCTGTCAATGAGCATATGGGCGTCATCAAGATCTTGGATCGGCTCAACAATATTTGCCATTTACTATATGGTATCCACTATTGTATTTGGTGTTCTTGCGCCTTTCGCGACTATCTTGTTGCCGAAGAATTATCGTCAACCAGTTTTGAACCTGCATAACAAAGGCTTGTTGTTTGTTTTTCGTATTTTTTGTGGTGTGAAAGTTGAGATTATTGGCTTAGAGCATATCAACAAAAATCGTCCCGTTGTGTTGGTGGCAAACCATCAAAGCGAATGGGAAACCTATGTGCTGCAGGTATTGATGGCACCTGTTTCAACGGTTTTAAAGAAAGAGCTGCTGTCAGTGCCTTTCTTTGGTTGGGGGCTGCGTATGGTGCAGCCTATTGCGATTGATCGTTCTCAACGTACCAATGCACTGAAGCAAATCATCAGTCAGGGTAAAGAGCGTTTGGATGACGGGCGTTCTGTATTGATTTTTCCGGAAGGAACGCGAATCGCGCCCAATGAGGAGCAAGCCTTTAACAAAGGTGCAGCCATGTTAGCAACGTCGGCAGGTGTACCAATTTTGCCTGTCGTGCATAACGCTGGTTACACGTGGCCGGGTAAAAAGTGGCGCAAATTTCCGGGATCTATCCGTGTTGTTATTGGACCTATCATTGAGTCTGAGGGCAAGAAAACCTCAGTATTACATGAAGAAATGGATGTTTGGATGCGTGCCGAAATGGCGAAACTTCCAAAAGGAAATGACTTTTTATTTTAGCCTAACCGTAACCTGCTGTGTTGTTTAAAATAGAAGACATAAAAAAGCCGCATTAATCGATGCGGCTTTTTTGTAGCTGAAGAGTATTTACGCTGAGTATTTTTTGAATACTAAGCTTGCGTTAGTGCCGCCAAAGCCAAAGCTGTTAGACATAATCATGTTCAGATTAGCATTATCTTTGCGAGTTCTAACCACAGGAATGTTTCCTGCTGCTGGGTCAAGCTCATCAATGTTTGCAGACGCAGCGATGAAGTCGTTTTCCATCATTAGTAAGCAGTAGACTGCTTCATGAACGCCTGCAGCACCTAAAGAGTGGCCTGAAAGAGATTTTGTCGAGCTAATCAATGGGATGTTGTCGCCGAAAGTTTCGTTGACAGCTTGTAGCTCTTTCATATCGCCAGCAGGTGTGCTTGTTCCATGAGTGTTGATGTAATCAATGTCGCCATCAATTGTGCTCATCGCCATCTTCATGCAACGTACAGCGCCTTCGCCAGAAGGGGCAACCATGTCATAGCCATCGGATGTTGCACCGTAACCAACTAATTCAGCGTAGATTTTAGCACCGCGAGCTTTGGCGTGTTCTAGTTCTTCGATAACGAGCATACCGCCACCGCCAGCAATAACGAAACCATCACGATTTGCATCGTAAGCGCGAGACGCCTTTTCAGGAGTGTCGTTGTACTTTGAAGATAGAGCGCCCATTGCATCAAACATACAAGTTTGAGTCCAGCTTTCTTCTTCGCCGCCGCCTGCAAACACGATATCTTGCTTGCCAAGTTGGATTAGCTCCATGGCATTACCGATACAGTGAGCACTTGTTGAACAAGCAGATGTGATTGAGTAGTTAACACCTTTGATTTTAAAAGGTGTCGCTAAACAAGCAGAAACCGTGCTACCCATAGTCTGCGTTACACGATATGGCCCAACACGCTTAACGCCTTTCTCGCGAAGTGTGTCTGCGGAATCAACCAAGTTTTTAGCGGAAGCACCACCAGAACCTGCAACCAATCCAGTTCGAATGTTAGATACTTGATCTTCAGTCAAACCCGCATCCAAAATGGCCTGTTGCATAGAAACGTAAGCGTAAGTTGCTGCATCGCCCATGAAACGGCGAACTTTACGATCAATGCTTTCAGCATCTAAATCAATTCGACCACAAACGTGGCTACGGAAGCCATGCTCTTTGTAATCTTCAGCGAAACGAATACCAGACTGGCCCTCGCGCAAGGAGTTTAAAACGCTCTCTTTGTCATTGCCTAGGCAGCTGACAATGCCAAGACCTGTTACTACTACACGACGCATAAATGTGCCTCTTTCATTCTTAATCTTTAGAAGTTTTCAGTTGAAGTGAATAAGCCTACGCGCAAATCTTTTGCGGTATAAATTTCACGACCATCAACTTTAACGCTTCCGTCTGCAATGCCCATTACTAGCTTGCGCTCGATAACGCGCTTAAAGTTAATGTGGAAGGTAACTTTTTTTGCTGTAGGGAGAATTTGCCCAGTGAATTTTACTTCACCAGAACCAAGCGCGCGTCCGCGTCCTTTGTTTCCTTTCCAGCCTAGAAAGAATCCTACTAGCTGCCACATTGCGTCTAAGCCTAGGCAGCCAGGCATAACTGGATCGCCAGGAAAGTGACACTCGAAAAACCACAGGTCAGGATGTATGTCTAGCTCAGCAATAATTTCGCCTTTGCCATGTTCCCCGCCTTCAGTCGAGATGTGAGTAATGCGATCCATCATTAGCATATTGCCGACAGGAAGCTGGGCATTGCCTGCACCAAACATTTCACCGTGGCCGCATTTTAATAGTTCGTCTTTTTCAAAAGATGAAGCTCTAGTCATTATAGTCCTATATCCACATCCAGCCGATGACTTAAAATAGTCCGGTGGATTGTCGTGGTCCAGTTTGCAGTAGAAAATCCAGCTGATTATATCGGTTTGAAACCCTAATATGAATGTTTGAACGGAAAAAAACCAAATTACCTGCATGAAAAGTGATCATCTTTACGTTGTTTTAAGGGATTAGAGGTTCTGGTGGCTACAATAGGGGCTTTTTAAGCTGATTTGTTAATACCGTTCAGTGTTATTTTTTCTGTTAATATATTTCTTTTAGTTATGTCTTGGTTGTTTTGAGTGCCTTTATGAGTCCGAAAAGAAGTGAAAATCTAGCTGTTTGGCAGCATCAAGTTAACGACGGTCATATTCAAGGATACTTAGGGCGAGTAGAGGATAGCCAGTCTACGATTCATTTTCTTCATGGTAATGGCTTTTCGGTAAAGACTTATTTGTGCTTTTTAGAAAAGCTTGAAGGCTACAATTTGATTATGCAAGATGCGGCTGGCCATGGTGAATCAACGGCAGGGAAACGTTTTGTGGGCTGGAATGTCACGGCTTCTCGCTTTGTTGATTCGTTGAATGCACAACGGTCAGTACTGCCGAAAACTGAGCTGATTGGTGTTGGCCACAGCTTTGGTGGTTGTATGACGGCATTAATGAGTGAGCAAGAACCGGCGCTTTTTGATCGTCTTGTTTTATTGGATCCTGCACTGTTTCCGCCGCGTTTAATTTGGATGATGCGGGGAGTAAATTTGACAGGGTTGAAAAGCCAAATCCCTTTGGTCAAACAGGCTCGCCGTCGCCGTACCCAATGGGATAGCCTAGCTCAAGTAAAAAGTAGTTTTTTTGAAAGAGGGACTTTTAAGGGGTGGGAATCTGCTTGCTTAGATGACTATATTGAGTTTTCTATTAAACATGATGAAAAAGGTCGCTATCAATTAGGTTGCCCGTCTTGGATGGAGGCGGCGATATTTTCAAGTTATCCCAAGAGGCTCTGGCGCGCGATTTCTAACATTTCTGTTCCTACTTACATTATCCAAGGCAAAGATACTTTCGACTATTTCAAAGAGGCCTACCGGCTGGCTGCAAAGCTGAACTCGAATATTCAGGTAATTGAGGTCGATGGAGGTCATTGTTTTATGCAGCAACATTCGATGATGGCAGCTCAAGCGGTCTTGGATGTGTTGAGGAAAGACTAGGATGGAAGTTGAGATAAAAACCGCCAAACATAGTTTGCTATGTTTGGCGGTTTTATTTTGCTGACTTAGTAACTAGTTACGACGCTTTACTGATGCGTTGGCTAGTGCGATAAGTGCTGCTTTATAATCAGACTCTGGTAATGGTTCAATGGCTTTTATTGCTAGGTCTGCTTGTTCTTGCGCTTTTTGTTGCGTGTACTCAATGGCTCCGCAGTGTTGCACATCATTTATAATAGTCTCTAGCTGCTCAAGTCCACCGGTTAAGATAGCTTGCCTGACTCGCTCTACGGCGTCTTGAGAACCATGTTTCATAGTGAAAATAAGCGGTAAGGTGGGTTTGCCTTCAGCAAGGTCGTCACCAACACTTTTGCCCATTTCTTCAGCTGTACTGGTGTAATCCATCACATCATCAATTAGCTGAAATGCTGTTCCGACGTACATGCCAAAATGTCTTAGCGCTTCTTGGTATTCTGTACTTGCACCTGCTATAACAGCACCACAAAGGGCTGCACCCTCAAACAGTTTTGCGGTTTTGTATTGGATGACTTTCAAATAGCTTTCTTCAGTTGTATCTGGGTCGCCGCAGTTAATAAGCTGCTGAACTTCGCCTTCGGCAATGATATTGGTTGTTTTAGCTAGAATGCTCATGCATTGCATGCTGCCAACATCCACCATTATTTGGAAGGCGCGAGAGTAAAGGAAGTCACCAACTAGAACGCTTGGTGCATTGCCCCATTCTTCATTGGCTGTTTTTTTGCCGCGGCGCATGTCGGACTCATCAACAACATCGTCATGTAACAGCGTCGATGTATGGATGAACTCTATGATAGTCGCCATTTGAATGGCTTGATCTAGTTTTGGCTTATCTAGTTCAGCGCTCGCTTTAGCCGCTAATAAAACCAAAAGAGGCCGCAGTCGCTTTCCACCATTACTTATGATGTAGTAGCCGATTTGCTCGATTAGAGGGATGTCACTACTAAGTTGTGACACAATATAGTCATTCACTTGGCCAAATTCATTGGCCACAACGTCGTGTATTTGTATAGGTTGCATGCAATTTCCGAAGCTAAATAGTCCCAAGCTGATCAGCAAGTGTGCCTCATGCTAGGTAAGGCTTGTGTCAGGGTCAACCCAAAATATGAAAAATGTATAAAGACATTGCTTTTCGCTTGTATTGGGTGGTGTGATTTTGTACAATCTCGCGTCCGATTTACCCACATTTTGCTCCCTATCATATGGTTAGTGATTTTTGTCCTATTCGGTCAGAAACTTATTGCCACTAGAAGTAGGTCAAATTCAATTTCAGTAGCCGGGTAAATCTCATTGGAGAAGAACATGTTTGCAGTGATCAAAACTGGCGGTAAGCAATACCGTGTAGAAGAAGGCCAAACCCTTAAGGTTGAGAAATTAGCTGTTGAAGAAGGCGGTTCGATTCAATTCGATGACGTTCTTCTTGTATGCAATGGCGACGACGTTAAAGTTGGTGCACCAGTTGTAGAAGGCGCTAAAGTAACAGCTGAAGTTGTTGCTCATGGTCGCGGAGACAAAGTGAAAATTTTGAAATTCCGTCGTCGTAAGCATTCTATGAAGCGTATGGGTCATCGTCAGTGGTTCACGGAAGTGAAAATAACTGGTATTAACTAAGCGCTAACTATTCAAATTTAAGGAGTAAGTCATGGCTCATAAAAAGGCGGGTGGTAGTACTCGTAACGGTCGCGATTCCGAGTCGAAACGATTAGGTGTCAAACGTTTTGGTGGTCAAGTTGTGATCCCAGGTAACATCCTTGTACGTCAGCGTGGTACTCAGTTCCATCCTGGTGTTGGTGTTCAAATTGGTAAAGATCACACTTTGTTCGCTGTTGTTGAAGGCCAAGTGAAGTTTGAAGTGAAAGGTAAGTTGAAGCGTCGTACAGTTTCTGTCGTAGCTGCTTAATCGCTTACTAAAAACTTAAAAAAAGCTCCGCGACGCGGGGCTTTTTTTTTGGAAGAATTCTATAATCAGATTCTGTTGATTCTGATAATCCACCGAAGAGGTGTTATTGTGAAATTTGTTGATGAAGCCAGTATCTACGTAAGAGCGGGTAAAGGTGGAAATGGAGCGTTGAGTTTTTGGCGTGAAAAATTTGTCGCTAAAGGTGGCCCTGATGGCGGTGATGGCGGTAATGGCGGCAGCGTTGTGCTGGTGGCTGATGAAGCGCTAAATACCTTGATCGATTTTCGTTTTACGAAAAAGTATATCGCTGAAAGTGGTGAAGGTGGTCAGGGTCGAGACATGACTGGCTCGAAAGGGCCAGATCTTGAAATCAAAGTGCCAGTTGGTACAACGGTTATTGATGATGATACCGGCGAAACGCTTGGGGATCTGGTTCGTGATGGTCAGAAGTTAAAGGTGGCTCAAGGTGGTCATCATGGGTTGGGGAATACTCGATTTAAATCAAGTACCAACCGTGCGCCAAGACAGACGACGAAAGGTACCGTAGGTGAAGAGCGTACATTGAAGCTAGAGATGAAAGTCTTGGCGGATGTGGGTTTGCTTGGTCTTCCTAATGCAGGTAAATCGACGTTTATTCGTGCTGTTTCTTCTGCTAAGCCAAAAGTGGCTGATTATCCTTTTACAACCTTGGTGCCGAACCTTGGTGTGGTAAAAGTTAAGAAGCACCAGAGCTTTGTAATTGCCGATATTCCTGGAATTATCGAAGGTGCATCTGAAGGTGCTGGTCTGGGTATTCGTTTCTTGAAGCACTTGGTGCGTAACCGTATTTTGTTGCACATCGTTGATTTGGCGCCTTGGGATGAAATCACCCCAGCTGAAGCGGCAGTTATTGCGGTAAATGAGTTGCATCAGTTTAGCCCTGCTTTGGCTGAGCGTGACCGTTGGTTGGTTTTGAATAAAACCGATATGGTGCCAGAAGATGAGCTGGAAGAGCGTTGTCAGAGCGTTATTGACGCACTTGGTTGGGAAGGTAAGGCTTACCGTATTTCTGCGATATCAGGTGAAGGCACAGAGGTGTTGTGTTTAGACCTGATGACGGCGCTTGATGAAAAACGTGAGTTGCTGTTAGAAAGCCCAGAGGCCCGCGAGAAAGAAAAAGCAATGCGTACCTTGATTGATGAAGAAGGTCGTAATCGTATTATGTCGTTGCGTGAAAAACGTCGTAAAGCTGGTCTGTTGGTGGATGACGACGATTTTGATGAAGATGATTACGATGTTGAAGTGGAATACGTTAGCTAATCTGATAGGTGAGAATAAGTAGTATCATGGAAATGCGAGAGAAAATAGCTAAGGCGCAGCGTGTCGTTGTTAAGATTGGCAGCGCGTTATTGACAAACGATGGTCAGGGGTTAGATGTTGCCCGAATTGGTCTTTGGGTTGCTCAAATTGCTGAGTTAAGAGCGCAAGGGAAAGAGGTCGTTTTAGTGTCTTCTGGTTCTATTGCGGCTGGAATGAAGCGTCTTGGTTTTTCTTCTCGCCCCACTCAAGTGAATGAGCTGCAAGCGGCTGCGGCAGTTGGGCAGATGGAGTTGGTTGGGGTCTATGAGTCTCACTTTGAGAGGCATGGTTTATGTACAGCGCAAATTTTGCTTACCCATGATGACTTGTCCAATCGCCGACGCTATTTAAATGCTCGATCTTCGCTGCGAACTCTGCTTGGTTTCGGTGTTGTACCTATAATTAACGAGAATGATACGGTTGTAACCGACGAAATTCGTTTTGGCGATAATGATACGCTGGGCGCCTTGGTTGCTAATCTTATCGAGGCTGACTTGTTGATTATCCTTACGGATCAGCAGGGGTTGTTCGATAAAAATCCACGTGACCATAAAGATGCAAAACTAATCTCTCATATTTCAGCATCGGACGATCGTCTTGAGTCTATGGCGAGCGGTGGTGCAGGTGTGCTTGGTAGTGGTGGAATGTTAACGAAAGTGCGAGCGGCGCTTTTGGCTGCGCGTTCTGGTGCGGATACCTTGATAGCTTCAGGTCGCGAAGAGAATGTGATTGTTCGTATTGCGTCAGGCGAAATGTTAGGAACTTGGTTGCAGCCGGAGCACGGAAGAGTGGCGGCGCGTAAGCAGTGGTTAGCAGGGCATTTGAAGAGTCGTGGAGCCTTAATTTTAGATGATGGCGCCGTAAAGGCGTTGCGAAAAGCAGGCACGAGTCTTTTGGCTGTCGGAGTGAAAGATGCACAGGGTACTTTTTCGCGTGGAGACATGGTCATTTGTGTCGATTTGCAAGGTGGTCTGGTCGCCCGTGGCTTAGTGAACTACAGTGTGGCTGAAACGTTGAAGCTGCTTGGTCAGCCTTCGTCTAATATTGGAGCGATTCTGGGTTACAAGGGTGAGCCGGAGTTAATTCATCGCGATGATTTGGTTATTATTTAAGAGGTAGTAGTGTCATGGCAAAGCCAGGTAAAGTAGGTTTAGATCGCGTATTGAGTGCTTCGAAATATTCCTATCAAGGTTTGCGAGCTCAATGGAGGCATGAGGCGGCCTTTCGTCAAGAGGCTGTTCTGTTTTTGATTTCTTTGCCTTTTGCTATCTGGCTTGGTGATACGGGTCTTGAGCGTGCGGTGCTGATTTTTTCTGTAGGCTTGGTGTTGATTGTTGAGACGTTGAATTCAAGTGTTGAGGCAGTAGTTGATCGAATTAGTAGTGAGCATCATGAGCTGTCTGGTCGCGCGAAAGATTTAGGTTCGGCGGCCGTTATGTTGGCGTTGCTTTTGGCTGCAGTGGTTTGGCTGGTGGTTTTATTTGGCTGATGCGGCTTAATTAGATAGTGCTTTTGGATGGTATTGTTCAGGTTGAAAGGCCTGGGATTTTGAAAGCATAAATTAAAGACATAAAAAAACCGGCATTTGCCGGTTTTTTTATAGGTATTAGGCCAGTGCTTTGATTTTAGCACTCAAGCGGCTCTTATGACGAGCTGCTTTGTTTTTGTGATATAGGCCTTTGTCAGCGGCTTTGTCTAGCTTAGAAGTTGCTAGAACGTAAGCTGCTTGTGCGTCAGCTTGATTGCCTGCTTCGATAGCCGCATCTACTTTTTTCAAGTATGTGCGAACCATTGAACGAAGGCTACCATTGTGAGCGCGGCTTTTTACTGCTTGGCGCGCGCGTTTTTTTGAACCGGCGGAATTTGCCACGGTCTGGCTCCTTTAAATTGGAATAAGTAATGACCCAGCACTCTGCTGTGTCATGAAATTAATGTCAAGTATTAACTTTGAAATCTCGCGGCGGATTTTACCAGTTTTTAGCGCGGTCACAACCCTATTATACAAAAATTAGTCAAATGAGCTTATATATTTGGCTGCGCTCAGGTAGTAGCTGGTGTTATTCTTTGTCCATCTATCTATTGTCTATGTCGTAAAATTTTATGTCTGAAAAAAAATCCGCCCTTGATAAAGTGCCTAAGTCTTTGTCTTTGTTGCGTTCTGGTGTCTTGGTTTCCATTTGTACTTTCTTTTCTCGTATTCTTGGCTTGGTAAGAGATGCTGCTTTGGCGTATGTATTAGGTGCAAGTGGCAGCGCAGATGCATTTTATGTTGCTTTTAAAATTCCTAACTTTTTTCGTCGATTATTTGCCGAAGGGGCGTTTGCTCAAGCTTTTGTCCCAGTATTGAGTGACTACCGAGTAAAAGAAGGCAAGGACGAGGTTCGAGCACTTATCTCTGCTGTGTCAGGATCGCTGGCGTTGATCTTGTTGTGTATTACTGTGCTTTTCATGGTGTGTGCTCCTTGGGTGGTGTATGTATTTGCACCTGGTTTTGCTACGGATGATAGTCAGACTAAATTGGCTTCTGAGCTGTTAGTCATTACTTTTCCATATCTGTTATTTATTTCATTAACGGCATTGGCAGGCGGTATTTTAAACGCGCATGGTGAATATGCCGTTCCGGCTATTACGCCGATTTTTCTGAACATCTCTCTTATTGTTGCGACGGTGTTTTTTGCTCGCACTGCGGCCCAGGCCGAAACCGCTGTTGCTTGGGGAGTGTTCTTTGCGGGGCTGATTCAGTTGATGTTTCAAGTGCCGTTTTTGGCGAGGTTGCGATTGCTACCGATGCCGACGTTGGGTTTTCGTCATCCAGGTGTGAAGCGAATTTTGCTTTTGATGGGGCCGGCATTGTTTGGTGTGTCTGTCGGCCAAATTAATTTGCTTCTTGATACAGTGCTAGCTTCTTTTCTGCAAACGGGCAGTATCACTTGGTTGTACTTATCGGATCGCTTGTACGAATTGCCGTTAGGTATTTTTGCTATTGCCATCAGTACGGTTATTTTGCCTTCTTTGTCGCGTAGTTTTTCTGGTGGCGAAGCGTCGAAGTTTTCTGAAACACTCGATTGGGCACTGCGAATACTTTTGCTGATTGCTATTCCGTCTTCTCTTGCTTTGTTTATGTTGGCTGAGCCTTTGATTGCGACGATTTTTTATCGGGGTGAGTTAACAGTGAATGATGTTCATATGGCTGCTCAGAGCTTGCAGGCTTACTCACTAGGTTTGGTGTTTATGATGCTGATCAAGGTATTGGCGCCGGGGTACTATGCGAGACAGGATACGAGAACGCCTGTGCGTATCGGTATCATTGCGATGATATCGAATATGGTGCTGAATTTGATTTTGGTTTGGCCGTTGGGGCATGTGGGATTGGCGTTGGCAACAAGTTTGTCTGCAGGTTTGAATGCTTTCTTGTTATGGCGTGGTCTGTATAAAAAACAATATCACGTATTTTCTGCTCAATGGGGGCGTTTGCTGCGTATATTGTTGAGTGCTACGTTGGCGCTTGGTGGATGTTTGTACTTGTTTCTTCAGCAAGGCTGGCAGTGGACGCAAATGGAAGACTTGTATCGGATAGGCTGTACCTTGATGGTTGTCGTTTGTGGTGTGCTGGTGTACGTTCTTGTTGCTGTGGCGGCAGGTTTGCGTCCTTCCATTTTAAAGCATTAGGTGTATCGAAGCGTTTTTGCTTTGATTATAGGTTTGCACAGCTTGTTCAAGTTCTGGCCTACCTTCATCTGGTTAACTGCTATATAATCCATGATATTTTTTCGACGCTGGATTTAATTGTTTTGTACGGGGTTCTATGGAGTTAATTCGCGGTATTCATAATATCCGTTCAAAGCATAAAGAATGCGTGCTGACGATAGGGAATTTTGACGGTGTTCATTTAGGGCACGGTGCTATATTGGCACGCGTCAAAGCCTTGGCTAAAGAATACAATTCACCTGCAGCTATTATGATCTTTGAGCCTCAGCCGAGAGAGTTCTTTGCTCCTGATACGGCCCCAGGTCGTATTGGTCGTCTGCGGGATAAAGTGAAGTTGTTGGAAGGGCAGGGCATCGATTATGTTCTTTGCATGCCGTTCAATCCTAAACTTCAACAGTTAGATGCGCAGGCATTTTGTCAGCAGATTTTGCTGGATGGCTTGTCTGTAAAGCATTTAGTAGTGGGTGATGATTTTCGCTTTGGCTGTGATCGACAAGGTGATTTTTATTATCTGCAAGAGTTTGGTGGTCTGCATGGTTTTGATGTTGAAAACACACCGTCAGTGTTAAATGCTTTGAATGAGCGAGTGAGTAGTACTCTGGTTAGGGATGCTCTAGAGCGTGGTGATATTGCGGCCGCACAGATGAACATGGGGCACTCGGTTACTTTGAGTGGTCGTGTGATACATGGGCAGCAACTTGGTCGAAAACTGGGTTTCCCAACGGCTAATGTGCACCTGAAAGGTATTAAGTCTGCGTTGTCTGGTGTGTATGCTGTGACCTTTATGGTTGATGGCATATCCCATAACGGTGTTGCGAATATTGGTGTGCGTCCTACTGTTCAAGGGAAGACGCCGATACTGGAAGTGCACTTGCTAGATTTTAATGGTGATCTGTATGACAAATATGTGCAGGTTACTTTCTGTCATTTTATTAGGGCAGAGCGAAAAATGGCCAGCTTAGATGCGCTGGAAAAACAAATTCAATGTGATAAAGAAGAAGCATTACGCTTTTTTGCTAATCAGTGAAAAGATGATCTTTGAGGATGAATCGATAAACCATGAGTGATTATAAACCGACACTGAATTTGCCAGATACTGACTTCCCAATGCGTGGAGATTTGGCAAAACGTGAACCTGCAATGCTTAAGCGTTGGCAGGATATGGACCTATATCAAAAAGTACGTGATGTAAGTAAAGGCCGTAAATCTTTTATTCTTCATGATGGCCCTCCGTACGCAAATGGCAGTATTCACATTGGTCACGCGGTTAACAAAATCCTCAAAGATATTATTGTTAAGTCTAAAACCGTTAGTGGCTTTGATGCGCCTTATATTCCTGGTTGGGATTGTCACGGCTTGCCAATCGAGCACAAAGTTGAGCAATTGATCGGTAAAGCAGGGGCGAAAGTTTCTTACAAAGAGTTTCGCGCGAAATGTCGCGAATACGCTTATACGCAAATTGAAGAACAGAAAAAAGACTTTATCCGTTTGGGTGTGATGGGCGATTGGGAAAATCCTTATCTGACCATGAATTTCCAAACTGAAGCGAATATTGTTCGTGCTTTAGGCAAAATCGCTGAGAACGGTCATTTGGTAAAAGGCTTTAAGCCAGTTTACTGGAGTGTTGTTGGTGGTTCTGCGTTGGCGGAAGCGGAAGTTGAATATCAAGATAAAACGTCTTTGTCTTTGGATGTGCGTTATGCGCCACAAGACGAAGCGGCGTTGCTTGCTAAATTCTCTGATGTCGAGGGAGAGGGTAAGGTTTCTGTTGTTATCTGGACGACTACGCCTTGGACGCTTCCAGCAAGCCAAGCGGTCTCTGTTCATCCAGAATTTAACTATGCGCTAGTTGAAGTCGATATGGGCTTGGGCAAGGAGCGTTTAATCGTTGCTGAAGACATGGTCGCAAGTGTTATGTCTCGATACGGCGTAACTGATTACCGTATCGTTGGTCGTACCGTTGGTGCTGAACTGGCGGGCACAGTATTGAATCATCCGTTCCTAGAGCGTGATATTCCTGTGATCTTAGGTGAGCACGTAACAACGGAAGCAGGTACTGGCTGCGTGCATACTGCACCAGACCATGGCGTAGATGACTTTAACGTCGGCCGTGAAAATGGCATTGGTACTATCAACCTTGTTCAAGATAATGGTGTTTACTCTGATGCTGCAGGCGAGTTTGCTGGTTTGCATGTTTATAAAGTTGACGATGCCGTGCTTGAAGCGCTGAATCGTAATAACTCTTTAGTGTTTGAGTCGAAGATCTTCCACAGTTATCCACATTGCTGGCGTACTAAAACGCCACTCATCTTCCGTGCGACGCCTCAGTGGTTTATCAGCATGACCAAAGAAGGTTTGCTGGATTCTGCGAAGCATGCTGTTGAAGGTGTGAAGTGGGTACCAAGCTGGGGGCAAAACCGTATGGAAGGGATGTTGAATAACAGCCCTGATTGGTGTGTGTCTCGTCAGCGTACTTGGGGTGTACCGATTGCGTTATTTATCAACAAAGAAACTCAAGAGCTTCATCCTGAAACGCCACGTTTGATCGAAGAAGTTGCTAAGCGCATCGAGATTGAAGGTATCGACGCTTGGTTTGAAATGGAAGCAGAAGAGTTGTTGGGTGCTGATGCTGAAAAATACAGCAAGGTAACTGACACATTAGATGTATGGTTTGACTCCGGTGTGACCCATTATTCTGTTATCGATCAGCGAGATGAACTGAGCTTCCCTGCCGATTTGTACCTAGAAGGTTCAGATCAGCATCGTGGTTGGTTCCAGTCTTCATTGAAAACCTCAATCGCGATTCGTGGTGTGCCGCCATACAAGCAAGTGTTGACTCACGGTTTTACCGTAGATGGCGATGGCCGCAAAATGTCGAAGTCTTTGGGTAACGTACTGTCACCACAGAAAGTCATGGATACCTTGGGTGCTGATATTATCCGTTTATGGGTAGCCGCGACCGACTACACCACTGAAATGACTGTGTCTGATGAAATTCTTAAACGTGTAGCGGATTCTTATCGTCGTATCCGTAATACTGCGCGTTTCATGATGGCAAACTTAAATGGTTTTAATCCAGCGACTGATATGGTTCCTTCTAGCGAGATGATTGCATTAGATCGCTGGATTGTAGATCGTGCTGCCTTGTTGCAAAAAGAATTAAATACAGCTTACAACGAATATCAATTCCATACTGTTAACCAGAAAATCCAGAACTTTTGTTCTGTGGATTTGGGTGGTTTCTATTTGGATGTCATCAAAGATCGCCAATACACAACTCAAGAAGACAGCCTGGCGCGTCGTTCTGCGCAGACTGCGCTTTACCATGTAATGGAAGCTTTCTCTCGTTGGATTGCACCGATCTTGAGCTTCACTGCTGACGAAATCTGGCAAACACTTCCTGGTGAACGCGGTGAGTCTGTTTTCTTAGAAACATGGTATGAAGGTCTTGAAGAGTTGTCTGGTGATGAGCCAATGGGGCGTGAATTCTGGAAACAGGTTCTTGAAGCGAAAGTAGCGACGAATAAAGTATTAGAAGCGGCGCGTAGTGAAGGCAAGATGAAAGCGAGCTTAAGTGCTGATATCACACTTTATTGTGATGATACTTTGCAAGCAACATTGAATCGTCTAGGCGAGGAGCTGCGCTTTGTCTTAATCGCTTCTGACGTTAAAGTGTTGCCTTTGTCTCAAGCGGGTGATGACGCGGTTGCTACTGATCTTGATAGTCTAAAAGTTCACGTTGAGCTGAGCAAATTTACCAAGTGTGTACGTTGCTGGCATCACCGTGAAGAAGTTGGTAAACGAGCCGCGCATCCTGAGTTGTGTGATCGTTGTATCTCTAATTTGCCAGATGGGGAAGGTGAACAGCGCCTTTACGCCTAATGACGGCTTTGATTGTGTGGAAACGAGTCCAGCGCTGGTGGGCGCTGGCTCTTATTCTTTTTGTTTTAGATTGGGTAACAAAACAAGCGGTTGTGTCCAACTTATTTTATGGACAAGAAATTGCCGTTTTTCCATTCTTTGACCTGACATTGAGATATAACACTGGTGCTGCCTTTAGTTTCCTCGCGCAAGCTGGTGGTTGGCAGCGTTGGTTCTTCTCTTTTATCGCATTGGCTGTGGTTGTTGGTATTAGTTGGCGTCTTGTTAAGATCGCAGAAACCAATCGATTGGAATCATTGGCACTGACTTTTGTGTTGGGTGGAGCGATTGGTAATCTTTATGATCGATTGGTTTATGGCCATGTTGTAGATTTTCTACAATTTCATTGGCAGCAGTCGTGGTATTTTCCTGCGTTCAACCTTGCTGACAGTGCTATTACTATTGGTGTTATTTTAATGTTGCTTGAAAGTTTCGTGTCGAAAAAGCAGGAAGGTACAAAAGAATGAGCGTAATTACAGCGGCAAGCAGAGTCACTCTGCACTTTGAGTTGTCACTTGAAGATGGTCAAATCGTTGATTCTAACTTTTCTCGATCTCCAGCTAGCTTTGTATTTGGTGATGGGAGTTTATTGCCAGATTTTGAGTCTGCTTTATTAGGTATGTCTGTAGGGCAAGAAGCTTCTTTCATTATGTCGCCAGAAAAAGCCTTTGGTGTACACAATGAAAGCAACATTCAGCGCATGCCTCGCTCTCAGTTCTCTATGGATCTAGAAGAAGGGATGGTGGTTTCTTTTGCTGATATGAGCAAAAACGAATTGCCGGGTGTCATTGCTGAGATTGGTGAGAAAGAAGTGGTTGTCGATTTTAATCACCCTCTTGCTAGTCGTTCACTTACTTTTAGAGTGAAAATCATAGCTATTGAGGATGCCGCATGAGTTTTGCGATTCAACTTGCTAACCCTCGTGGCTTTTGTGCTGGTGTTGATAGAGCGATAGACATTGTTAATCGATGCTTGGACCTTTTTGAAGCACCAATCTATGTTCGTCATGAAGTGGTACATAATAAATTTGTCGTTGAGTCTTTGAAATCTCGCGGTGCCGTTTTTGTTGATGAGCTTGATCAAGTGCCAGATGACAATATTGTTATCTTTAGTGCCCATGGTGTTTCAAAAGCCGTTCGAGATGAAGCGACAGATCGTGGATTAAAAGTATTTGATGCGACTTGTCCGCTTGTGACAAAAGTGCATTTGGAAGTGTTGCGTTATTCTCGTGATGGCATGGAATGTATTTTGATCGGTCATGATGGTCATCCCGAAGTGGAAGGGACCATGGGGCAATACGATGATCGTCAGGGTGGTGCTATCTATCTAGTAGAGAGTCCTGCTGATGTAGAAAAGCTTCAGGTTAAGAATCCGGAGAAACTGGCGTTTGTTACGCAAACAACTTTGTCTATGGATGATACTTCAGTAGTGATCGATGCACTTCGTCAATATTTCCCTAACATTGTAGGCCCAAAGAAAGACGATATTTGCTATGCCACACAGAATCGACAGGATGCTGTGAAAACGCTAGCAGAAGAATCTGAATTAGTTCTTGTTGTTGGTTCAGTGAATAGCTCTAATTCTAACCGTCTTCGTGAATTGGCTGAAAGAATGGGGGCGAAAGCCTATTTGATCGATAATGCCAGTGAGATTCAGTGCGATTGGTTGAAAGGTATTCGTAGTATTGGCGTAACCGCTGGTGCTTCAGCGCCTGAAGTGCTTGTTAATGAAGTGATTGACCGCCTTGTTAAAGAGGGTGGTAGTGCACCTCAAGAGCTAAAAGGTAGAGAAGAGAATGTGTCTTTCTCTATGCCTAAAGAATTACGTATCGTAGAAGTTTGATTGATTTTAAATTAATTTAAATTTTCTTCAANTGGTAGTGCACCTCAAGAGCTAAAAGGTAGAGAAGAGAATGTGTCTTTCTCTATGCCTAAAGAATTACGTATCGTAGAAGTTTGATTGATTTTAAATTAATTTAAATTTTCTTCAAAAAAGGGTTGCACAAAATCTGTAGATCCTTAATATACGCCCTCGCTGACACGGACAAGGCTTCAGAGCAACGAAGACCAAGTTCAACTAATTAGGTTGTTACCTGATTGGTGATTCAAGTTAGCACGCTCTTTAAAATAGATAATCAGATAA
>NZ_JAHLLW010000031.1 GCF_019426345.1 Marinomonas lutimaris | reverse complement strand
CGGTCGTACCTCCCTCATCCGGCCTACAAAACCATAACTTATACACCAACCCGTAAGCCTGATGAGCCGAGACACGAGGCGCTTACTTACAAAAAACCGTGACGCGCAAAGCGGTTACTTCTTACTATAAAAAACCTGCCCAACACGCTCAATATGCTCAACCAAATTGCTGTTTTCTAGATGGTTAAAAATCGACATATCAATTTTGTAAGGCAACAGCAAATCATCCAAGGCATTTTCAACCTCTGTGAAAGTAGACCAGTCCAAATCGCCCACAATCGTTAAATCAATGTCAGAGCTAGGACGAAAGTTACCTTTCGCTCTAGAACCATACAAAACCACAGTCTTAATCTCAGGGTATAACTGAAAAACGCTATGAATACGTTCACATTCACTACGGCTAAGGCCTATTCCCTCACACATCATCATTTTCCATTGAATAACGCGCGTCATCAGCTAACTGCTGGAATTTGCACCGAAACTCAATAAATAAACCAGCATAAACAAGCCGTAACTGCGCGAGTATCTGATTAGCAGTTTCTTCATTATAAGTATGAACTGTACGATTTCGGTCTTGCAACATCGACAGCCAAGCCCCACCGTCCACGATAAGATCACGCTTAAACGCCTCACGAATCGCGTCTCGTGACCCTGAAAGTGACTCAATACCCTGCCACACCAAATAATCTCTTAATACATTCCACGCCAATTCATACGTAAACTCAAACGCTTGAATAGTCCCCTGCTTTTCAAGATTGCTGAGTGGTCGCTCAGCCATTAAATTTAAAGCATCAGCAAGTTGATTATGCGCAAATGTAAAATGTTCGAAACGCTGCAACCAACGAATATCAACACTCATAAAAAAACCTTATTTAATATAAAAAAACAAAACACTCAGCAATTCGGCATCACAATNATTAAATTTAAAGCATCAGCAAGTTGATTATGCGCAAATGTAAAATGTTCGAAACGCTGCAACCAACGAATATCAACACTCATAAAAAAACCTTATTTAATATAAAAAAACAAAACACTCAGCAATTCGGCATCACAATCCAACGCCGGATAACGGTCGTACCTCCCTCATCCGGCCTACAAAACCATAACTTACCCCCCCCCCCCGCAACCCGACATCAACCACCCGTAGGCCGGATGAGACGAGGCACGAGGCGTTATCCGGCGATAAAGAATGAATCGAGGAACGAAGATGTAATCCGGCACAAAACCACTAATACCAACCAAACGCCAACTATTTTCTACTAAAATAGGCTTCTTTCAGGCCCAAATAAACCGATTCAAGCAATGTCTTTGAGTCAAAAATTGCATTCAGCGCCTGTGCCGCCAACTCAGGCGCATCATCATACTGATGAGCAATTTCATTACGCACTTCCCGCAGCATTTGCCATTGTGTCGATGACTCGATCAAATGTAGCTTCTCAAGCTTTGATAAAATATCCACAAAGGGCACACCTTCCACATCCTCCTGTAAAAAGAGCAAAATGGATTTAAACAAACGCAGCCCAATCGCATCTTGCAACTTGGCAAAACGAAATAAAAACTGATCAATATGCTCGATCTCATCTTCCGTCAACGCACTGTAACCAACCGAGGTTAATGGCAACACCGCCGCTAACTTGGCTTTTGCCGAATTCATGCGTAAGACATGTTTATCACATTCAGTAAATAAGCGCTCAAGCCGCTCTCGCATCATCTCTTGCATAACAACACCCCCGAACGTATCACCTCTTGTCGAAAACTATCCGGCACTCTAGGCTCAATCAAAACATCAACCTTTTGCTCACCGATAACCTGTTTCAACGTCACTAAAAAATCAATTTTCTTTGCAAAGACATCCTCGAACAACTGAGAAGGCCGTATATACAAATCAATATCCCCACCTTTTTTCGCATCATCAACACGACTACCGAAAAGAAACACTTCCCCAGTATCAAAAACAGATGCAAACGCCGTCTCAATCGCACCAACCTCTTGCCGAGTCAATCGCATACACCCTCCAGAATAAATCGAACAAAAACCATGTTATGCTAACCCCAGCCATCAGGAAGATGGCTTTTAACACAACAAGGAGACATGTATGTCGATGTTATTTTTTCATTTCGATGGCACAGACAATAGCCCAAATGATGCTTGCGCACCAGAACACAGCATTTCAAGCATCACCAACGTATTAAAATCCCATTTATTATTGGGCGGCCGCGTTAAAAACCACGTAGACATCACACCCACATGTTTACCATATCGCAGCTTCTACTACGCAGGTATTGGAACCTATGGCAGCTGGCTAGAGCAAAAAATAAACGCGGCCTTTGCCATCGAATCTGGCCATGCAGCCAATATTTTAAATCGTGCGATAAACGACTTTAAAAACCATTATAATCAATCGATTCGCCACATTGTCTTAATTGGCTTCAGTCGAGGTGCCGCATTAGCCAGACGCTTTGCCGCGCTGATTACTCCGCTTATTGATCGCTCTATCATTATAGAAGCGGTCATCGATACCGTAGCTTCTATTGGCTGGCCAAACCTAGATTTAACAAAACGCCCACAAACAGAGGTCGTATTTGAACATGGAAACACACTACCAGAAGGCGTTCATCGTGCACTACACCTAGTCGCACTAGACGAGCAACGCATAGCCTTTCGCCCAACTCTTATCAACCAAGATGGACGCGCACTGGAAATATGGCTATCAGGAGTACATTCAGACATTGGCGGCGGATACCGCAAAGATGGCATAGGAGACATCGCCTTGCGAGTCCTAATAAACTGGATAGAACAACAAACCAAACAAAACTGCTATCACGCAACGCGCTTAGCCAAAACACAACCGCCCCATTGGCAGCCACTGCTCACCATAGAACCCAAGCACCTAGGCAAAATACACTACCAACAACGTCGTCTAAATACTTGGCGAAACCTAACCCTCGCACCACGACACTGCTGTGTACTGAAAAACGACCAACCCAACCACACACTGTCGCCCCACTGGCACCACAGCGTTACGCAGCGCATCCGCAGCAATATCGGTTACTTCCCTATAGCCCACTGTCCAACACCCGCGACACTCTGGCAATACAAACACTCACCTCACCCGTAGGCCGGAGGCACGACCGTTATCCGGCTTACTCTGGTACTCCCCCAACCACCCGTAGGCCGGATGAGGAAGGCACGACCGTTATCCGGCAATGAAGGATGAGCCGAGGCACGAGGCGTGATCTGACGCACGCGGCATAACCAGACTTTTATTCATCAAACCCATTCGGATTATTAGACTGCCAACGCCACGTATCTTCACACATACGTGCTAAATCAAACTCCGCCTGCCAGCCCAAAAACGTCTTAGCCAAACTAGGGTCTGCATAACACTCCGCAATATCACCAGGACGACGCTCGACCACTTTATAAGCAACGTTTTTATTAGACACAGCCTCAAAAGCGTTAACCATTTCCAACACAGAATAACCGTTACCAGTACCTAGGTTTACTACAAAATGCCCAGCCTTCGCCAAGACTTTTTCTAATGCACACACATGACCACGCGCCAAATCCACCACATGAATATAATCACGAACCCCAGTGCCATCGACCGTATCGTAATCATCACCAAATACACTCAAACACGGTAACTTACCCACCGCCACTTGACTGACAAATGGCATCAAATTATTCGGAATACCTTTTGGGTCTTCGCCAATCAAACCCGACTCATGAGCACCAATCGGATTAAAATAACGCAAGGTCGCAATATTCCATGCGGCATTCGCCTTTGCCACATCCGTCAGAATACCTTCTACCATTAACTTACTGGCACCATAAGGATTCGACGTAGAAGTCGGAAAATCCTCACGAATCGGCACAGACTTAGGCAAACCATAAACCGTCGCAGACGAACTAAATATCAGATTTCGCAATCCTGCTCGTTCCATCGCCTTAATCAAATTCAGCGTACCCGAGACATTATTCTCGTAATACCAAAGCGGTTTTTGCACCGACTCCCCCACCGCCTTCAACCCAGCAAAATGCATAACCGCCGCAAACGAATACTGCGCAAACACACGATCCAAAAAAACCGAATCCAGAATATCCCCTTCCATAAACAAAGGGCGCTTGCCCGTGATAGCCTCAATACGGTCTAACACCACCAACTTACTGTTCAACAAATTATCGATGATAACCGGCTCAAAACCCGCCTTAATCAACTCAATACACGTATGCGAACCAATATAACCCGCACCACCTGTTACCAAAACAAACATCCTTCCCCCTAAAAAATCAGAAATGAAAATCCATTCAACCATTATCACCCGTAGATCAGATGAGCCGAGGCACAAGGCGCTTATCTGAAAACAATAGCGGCAATGAAGAACGAAACAAGCCACGAGGCGTTATCCGACATCACAATCATCACACAACCCAACGCCGGATAATGGTCGTACCTCCCTCATCCGGCCTACAAGACTACAAAACTTGCTTTTTCATAGGCACAACATTTGAATCTTCGCTTTGTTGATCTAACGCTTGTTTCGCATTCCACACCAAATCGCCAATACCATCGGTGGGCGAAAAATCGGTTGGGGCAGTAATCAATATCTCGCGCACTGTTTCATGATCAAAATCGTGACAGGCTTTATCTAGCTGCTCCATAGTGGATTCAAAATCACACAAGGATAAAAACCGCTCATTGGCGGTCATAATGCGCTTATGCTGGGTTTCTTGAACATTATCGCCAATCAACAACTCTTCAAAAAGCTTCTCGCCAGGGCGCAACCCGGTAAACTGAATTTCAATATCGCCATTCGGGTTTTCAGGGGACTTCACTTCCAAACCAGACAAACGAATCAAATTCTTCGCTAAATCAACAATCTTAACGGGTTCCCCCATATCCAATACAAACACATCCCCACCCTTGCCCATAGCACCGGCTTGAATAACCAACTGAGCCGCTTCAGGGATGGTCATGAAGTAACGAATAATATCTGGGTGTGTCACCGTAATAGGCTGGTTTTCAAGAATTTGTTTTTTAAAGACAGGAATAACAGAACCAGACGAACCAAGCACATTACCAAAACGTACCATACAGAAACGGGTGAATTTTTCTTGCTTGGCGGCTTTGTTTGCTTCCGCTTCAGCCAAGGCTTGCAAACCTAACTCTGCCATGCGTTTGGTTGCACCCATGACGTTAGTAGGTCGCACCGCTTTATCAGTGGAAATTAGTACAAAAGACTCTACGCCACTCTCAATCGCCGCTTTGGCACAATAATAAGTACCAAAGGCATTGTTACGTACCCCTTCTACCACATTGTATTCCACCAAAGGCACATGCTTGTAAGCAGCCGCGTGGTAAACCGTATGAACCCCAAACGCTTTCATAGTCGATGCCAATCGATTAATGCGCTGTACCGATCCAATCAGAGGAACAATTTTAACGTTAAAAGACTCCTGCTGAATAATCTCAGTCAGCTCTTTATCAATCTGATACACGGCGTATTCAGACACATCAAATACAATCAAGGTACTAGGCTGCTGCGCTATAATCTGACGACACAACTCAGAACCTATTGAACCACCCGCTCCAGTCACCATAACCACTTTACCGGAGATGTTGGCCTGCATTAACGAAGCAACAGGTTCTACCACATCCCGACCTAGCAAGTCATCGACAGCCACATCCTGTAACTCGCTAACCTTAGCTTTACCAGTCACAATGTCATTGAAGTCCGGTACAGTAAGTACCTCCACTGGAAAAGGCATGAGTTGCTCAATTACTTGCTTACGTTCAGAACGACTTGCCTTAGGAATAGCCAACAACACTTTTTCGATGTTGTATTTCTCTATTAACACACTGACTTTATCGACATTATAAACAGGCACACCCTGAATAATCGTATTAGCCAAAGACTCATCACGATCGATAAAACCCTTCACACGATAACTGGATGCCTGACGAAGCGCCAAAGTCAGCTGTCGACCAGTGGACCCAGCACCAAAAACCAATACAGATTCAGAGCCTTTTTGTGGAGCCTGCGTCAATAAACCACGAATCAAAACCCGAGAACCACCACACATCATGACCAAAAAAGGAAAATAAATAATCGGCACAGTACGTGGAATATTCGCCTCAAAGAAATACGCCAAAGACGTAATGCTCAATGCAGAAATAGCGGCACCGACTAAAATTGCACTAAAAGCATGAAAGGTTAAATAACGCAGAATCGCCCGATATAAACCAAGCTTTACATTCACCAACAGAGTAACCGCTATAGTACTAGCGACAACCAACCAAATAGCATGACCTTCAAATCCACTAAACTCACCCAAACGAGCCCAGTAGGCAAAAACAAAAGCAAGATAAACAAAAACAGAATCAACCGCCAAACTAATAAGGCGCTTATAAAAACGAGGAAGAGACCAAAGGAAATCAAACTTTTTTATCATCACGTACACCTATATGTACTAAAACTAAACATCATGTAATGTAACTATCCATTTAAAAACACACCCCGTAGGCCGGATGAATCGAGGAACGAAGATATAATCCGGCGAATTCCCATCCCTTACACTTCCAAGGGGAGAGCTAGGGAGGGGTCATAACTTAACTACAAACACATAAAAACATTCTACACCAATATTGCAAACAATATGCATGTAAGGTTTGCGAAAATCATGACTACCTCTTAACTCTATCCCCAGAACCGCTACCTGTTACTGTCTTGATGATATAAACGAAGTAAGTTTTCAAAGACATATCTCGAATCATCTTAGCATCGGTTTCCGCCAGTAATTCAGGGGTAGACATATCAATATCCGAAATTTGCGCCAACCCAGTAATACCAGGTCGCACGGCAAACACGCCTTTTACATCACGCGCTTGCGTCAATTCTGTTTGATTAAACAACCCTGGACGAGGACCAACCAAACTCATTTCGCCTTTCAACACATTCCAAAGCTGCGGCAATTCATCCAGTTTGGTCTTACGTAAAAAACCACCCAAAGGCGTAATAGAACTAGTAGAGGCCAAATGACTCGCCACCGACACCGTATCCACCGACATAGTGCGGAACTTCACCAACACAAACGGTTTTTTATTATGCCCAACGCGCTCTTGACGAAAGATAGGTGAACCTGTGTCAAATAAGCCAATCAGATAAATCACCAACAACACAGGAGAGCCACACACCAAGCCCAACAAAGAAAACAGCAAATCCAATAACCTAATCATTTCATTCAATCCAATTTTTTAATCTTTTTTCTTCGCTGCTAAGGCAAAACCATACTCAACAGAATAAGGCGGGGCCCAGTCTAACGTATTTTTCGTATGGTCAATGTCCAGTTGCAAAGACCCAACCAAACGATCGACCACGGCCTCTTTTTTGAACAGTTTACCCGCTAATTTAAAACACCACACAGGCACAGGAAGCGACAGATTTGCTTTGCCTTGAGCTTTAGCCATCAAAGCGACCATACGAGCGGTCGACATATCATCGTCATCGGACACTAAAAAAACTTGATTCGCCGCCTTAGGATGATCAATACAGACCTTAATCAAATCCACCAAATTATACACAGATACCAAGCTACGTTTATTCTGCTTAATCGCTCGAAACGGCAAAGGAAAACCTTTACCAACCAGTTTCATTAAAGAGGCAAAATTGGCTTTTACCCCTTCACCATAAACTAAAGGAGCCCTAATAATAACAAGCTCCGTTTGTGTACCTCTAAAAGAACTCTCTAGTTTTTTTTCAACCATTAACTTTGCCTGAGCCTGAACAGTAGATGGTTTCTCTTCAGAAAACGGTGTTAAGAATTCAGTTTCTGATGTAGCTAACCCTAAAACCTGTACAGTGCTAATGTAAATAAAACGTTTTATCCCTAATTCTATACACATACTGGAAACACAATCAGCTAATATAAGGTCACTTTCTATATAATCTTTTAAACCAGCATTTTCAGTATGTGCAAGACCCGCTAAATGAATAAAACAGTCAATATCGCACACCTCTTCGCCATTTAATACTTGTCGTGAAATAGAGGTGATATCATAATCATTTTTTAGGTTGGATATTAAAACACTACCTATAAAGCCATTCCCACCAGTTACAGCAACTTTTAAATTTGAAAAAATCAATTCGTCCTTCTTAAAATTTTGTATATATGAGTTGTTAATTTATTAGGCAATAGCCTTACTACTAATCGAGGCAACATATATCTTATAGCCTCAAATATTGAGAAATATTTAATATTTACAACTCGTTTTAAAAAAGCAAGCTCACTTTTCAGGTATCTAATTCCCCCTCGACGTTCTCCTATTTGATTTACCCTTACATGCACATGAACATCATCTACATTCATAAACTTCATCCCAGATTGAAGCATTTTTACCCATAAAAAATAATCTTCATGCCAAAGAACATTTTCATAGCCTCCAACTTTTTTTAAGGACGATAACTTAATACATGCTGTTACATGATTCATGGGGTTCCGCAACTTAGAATATTTAAATATATTACTCCTATCTTTTGGTACTATTCTTTTGACACCTAAATCGCCCGGAGTTCGTTTGAACTCTTCTATTTGCGATCCAATAACATCTATTTCAGGATTTTCATCTACAAGAAGATGCAGTTTCTTTAAACGATTTTCAGCACAGATATCGTCACTATCCATTCTTACAATATAATCAAAATCACAAAATAGCGTACCGTAATTCAATGCAACCCCAAGACCTTGATTGAAACTTAACCTAGGGTTCTTAAAATCTATCTCATGTATAAAAAATATTTTCTCATATTCTTTTATAACAAACTCATGTTCTGGTGACACAACACCGTCACAAACCAAAACGATTTGACTGATATACTCATGTTGAATTAATAGACTATCAAGAGCTTCTTTAAAAAAAGGTACACTATCATTGATATAAACAGACATTAGTATTGAAATTTTCACACTCATAAAAACCTTCTATCACTTAAAACAGCGACCATATTAAAAACAACTAAAAATATGAGAAATCATTCCCTAACATTCAAATTCAAAAAAACACCGGAAGCCAGACAAAAATACATCAACATACCACATACAAAACCATATGGGGCAGGAGAAAACAAACCAATAACACAAATAGCGGCTAATCCATAAGCTAAATTTTTATCAATAGATGCTAGTTTAAAATATGAAAAGATAACTAAGGACACAAAAATCAGAAAACCTATTACACCTGTTTCAACAAACAGTTGAATAAAAAAGCTTTCTGTAGATCCATGTAAAATATCATAATTTGAAAATTCTTGTCCACCTCTGGAGAAAACACCTAATCCTTTACCGACAAAAAAACTTAGGGCGTCATCAACATAAAAAATAGATTCTTTCCATATAATATAAGCAGAATACTGCTCATAATTTTCAATCAAATAAATCAACTGTAAAACTCTACTAAATTGGCCTTCATGGGAAAAAAAAGAAAAGACTAAAGTAAGAAAAACAATCAGTGCACTAAAGTACCCAAACCTTTTCAATTTAAAGTTACAAAGTAATAAATAAACAATCAAGAAAACAACAAAAGCCTTACTCACAGTCAAAAGGCCAGAAAAGAACAACAGTAAATATATTACCCATTGTATATTTTTTTTATCAGTCACACTTGGTACCAAAACAAAAGCGAAAGCAAGAAACAAGGATAAAGATTGTGGAGAAGAAATAAATGACACAGCTCTCTTAGTAACATTCACGTTACTAAGTTTTTCACTATCAGCATAAACCGCATTGGAAATAAGTCCGAACAAATCAACAGAGATATAATATTGAAAAATAGCACCAACAGCATTAATGATAGCAACAAATAGAATGGTTTTTTTTATAAATAAAAACAAAGCAAATCTTTTTCTTGAGCATAAATAAACTAACGAGTAAAACAAGAGCAAACCGCAAAGATTAATAAATCCAATTATGGCGACAAAATAATCTCCTACTGTTGCAGTCAGACCATATATACATACAAGAAAAAAACACCAGAATACGAATAGATATATAAAAAACAGCTCTCTATATAATCCAGAAAAAAACATTCTAACAATAAACAAACAAAAAGATGAAATAACCCCAACCAAGAACAAGCCATTAACAATTAGAGAGCTTCCAATAACGATTGCAAGACTACCTCTAAAAACAATTAAAAAGAAAATAAAACAAATAAATATCTTTTGATAGTGATGCTCTATAAAGAGCGCTCTTTTGATCATAGTGCCAGCCAATTAAAATAGTATTCTCGTTTTCCCATATTACTTAATAGGCAAAAAATAGTCTCTTTGCAACCCTTTCCCAACCCCCATACCTTTTAATTTTTCCATGCTAAATACCCTTAGCTGAGCTCTTATTCTATAGCTATAATTCATAGCCTCAAAAGAGACACCTGATTTAATAATTTTCTCCTTTGAGTGCCCTGAGTGAATATCAAACAACCAAGAAGAAATAGATTGTACTACTTCTCCTACACCAGAAACTTCATTATTTTGACTATTTAGTACCTTTTCAAATTCATTAGACTCACTTATATTAATTACTAATGGATTCCAAAAAGTTTCAAGCCACTCAGGTCTTTTAAAAGGAGTGTATAGAAACCCTATTTTTCCAATTTTTTGAGCATCCCATACAGATGTACTCCATGAACTACCAATCACTTTCGAAATTGCAATCCACTCTTTGATTGTATATTTTTTTGTAAGTAACAAGTTATCTGGCAGTTTTAACCCTTGGTTTTTAAACCTCTCTATGTACTGTTCTATAGAGATAGAGGGATGTGGCCTAACTACAAAAGTATTTTGGCTATTTTCATTACAAAGGTCTGTAATAAAGTATAAAAATGAGTTCAAGCATCGCTGAGAGTATTCTCTATATTCATATGCAATATCTGGTTGATAGCCCATTTTTATTTTAGCTTTAATTTTATTATCACTAAAAAATGCCCAACCATAATTCATCGGAAAAAAATAAACATCTGAGTTTTTCTTCAATTTAAATTCTGTACGTAGCTTTTCTTCATATACAGATGTGTTATTTAGATCTTCAAGGAGTAAATCATGTAAAGGATTACCTATGACCTTAATATGCTCAGCCTTCACATTGTTATTTTCTAGAAACTTTTTAAAACTTTCATCCCAAGCTAAATGATAAAAATGATTTTGAATGAAAGAAGACTTTGGTTTTTTAAAATCCTGATTAGCTTTACTTAGCAGTTGCTCCCAGTTCAAAGTAATAAAATTACTATATTTAAAAGCTTCTATTTTAAAGGCCCTTATTGGCCAAGTAGAATCATCAATAGCATAAGGAAAGACTATATTTTTCACTTTGAAACGATTGAATAAATGGGCATGAAACTCAGTAGATAAAATAACACAAGTACATCCTATTTTTTCCAATTCATCTTTAAGTCTCTTAACAGTAGACATTTCACGATCTTCATGTTCTACCAAAAATAGAAAGTCTATTATTATCACAGCGGTAACCTCACCTTACTTTTTTCAACTAAAAAACTTAAAAACTGAAAATCTTCTTCTGAATCAATATTAACAAAACGCTCCATAATAAATGGCTGTGTATTTTCAGAAAAAAAAGAGTTTTTTTCAATCAAGTGACTTTTTTTTGTAACGTATATTCCACCAGTTAAAACAAATACATCTTGCAAATTTTGACGATTAATTTCAGAAGTAGTGCCAGCTATAAATGGTTGTAAGCTGCCATCCACTATTTTTTTTAGTTTAAAAGGATGAGGTTCATCAATTAAAGCAACAGAAACAACTGACTCCCCAGTCTTTTCTGCAATAGTTAAACATTTATCTATATCTAATCCAGTTCGTAATGGAGATGTAGGTTGCAATAAAACAATACACTCTACATTACAAAACTCTGGATTTTCAAAAAGGTTAACCACTACATCTACTGATTTTGCATTATCTCCAGACAATGATAGAGGTCTCAGCCCAAGACTTTCAGCACCAGCATTTAATGCAATTTTTTCATAAAAAGGTGAGTCAGTTGAAATAAAAACCCTATCTATTTTCGCTGCCGACAAAGCACTACATACAGCATACTCAATTAAGGTTTTGCCATTTATTTTAGCGATATTTTTATCTTTGAATCCTTTAGAGCCAGATCTTGCCGGTATGATTGCAATATTCATAATCAATACGTCATTGGTTTTAGTAGGTTAGCTTTAAGAGTTGGAATAATTTCAGCAATTCTTTTTCCTGCATCACCAGTTCCAAACACACGCCCTTGAACGTATCTTCCATGCTTAATTTGTTTTTTTAAAGCCTTAAAAATTTCTTCTTCATTATAATTAGTGAAAATTGCATTTTCACCATGCTCTCTCAAATTCTGTCTATCGCCGATAACAACTGCTGGAACACCAAGAAACTCACCTTCACGTAAAAAAGAAGATGAGTTACCTATTGCACATACTGCATTATTCAAAACTCGAATAAAATCTTCAGCAGAGAAATTTTTATAAAAATGAAAGTTATCTGACATATTTTTCTCACGAAACGTTCTAATTCCTTTTGCAACATCCTCACCACCAGCATCCGCGTTAGGCCATAGTACAACCTTTTGAACACTCTCAAATTTTTGCAATGCATTAAGAGTACTTTCAACTTGAGAGAAGCCGTCCCCATAACTGGTTGTTACTGGGTGTTGGATCATTAAAATATAAGGCTTACTCCAATCAACTTCCGATCCAACACCACCATATTTTTTCATATGTTCATTTGAGATTGATTTATCGCAACTAGCAATTACATCCATTGCAGGGCATCCAAAGTTAAAAACTGAAGATTCGTGCTCACCCATCCTTATAACTCGTTCTCTGCTTTTCTCTGTTGCCACAAAGTGAAAATCAGCAAGTTTTGTAATTGCATGCCTAACTCGGTCATCGATGTTTCCACTTACTTCGCCACCTTGTAGGTGTATAAGAGGAATATTCATATAAGTTGCAGAAATTGCAGTCGCCATAGTTTCATATCTATCAGCAACAGTCACAACATAATCAGGAGCTAGTTCATCAAATGCAGTGGCTAACTCTATAATCCCCATACCTGTTGACTTAGCCTGGGTAATAAGAGTTTCACCTTCGACAGTGTAATAAATTGCCTTATTCGGCTCAAAGCCATCTTCCTTCATAACATTGATTGCCTTGCCAAAGCGTTCAAGTAGTAGAGAAGCCCCTACAAGTATTTGCAATTCAATATCAACATTTTCCTGTAGTGCTTTTAATAAGAATTTCACCCGACCATAGTTAGCACGGCTTGCAACAACAACACATACCTTTATTTTTCTCATAAAATATCATTCTCAGTTAAAAATGCCCATTGATCTAAACTTTTATTCAATTTCTTACCTATAATTGATTTAAAGTCAGATGCAGGGATTCCATAACCCGCCGGTTTTTTTGTTTCTAAATCTTCAATAGTTATTATATGACCACTTGGTAAAGCTTTTCTAACAGCTAAAGACTTACCAAACATTTTTTTTAACTCTAGTTTTTCAGCTATGTCGTTCTTGTCAATTGGATTTGACAACATTTTTGAAATATCATGCACTCCCGTCACAAGAGTTTTAAACGCATCAACCGTCAATGAGGAAGAAGAGTCTGGACCAAACATTCTTTTATCAAAAACGACATGCGCCTCAATCATTGAGGCGCCTAGACTAACAGCTGCCAAAGAGGGGAAAATATTTCCGGAGTGATCTGACAAGCCAACATCTACACCATATCTTTTCTTCATTTCAGTTATAACATTTAAACCAACATCTTCTGGAAAAGTTGGATACTTTGTTGTACATTGCAAAAGTGTAAGCTTATTACCATATCCTTCTACAATCCCAACAGCTTTATCAAGTTCATTAAAGCAACTCATACCACTTGATAAAATGATATCTTTACCAGTTTTACAAACAGTTTCGAGCATCAGCATATTTGATATTTCACCCGAACCAAATTTATACTTTTTAACACCAAGGTTTTCAAGCAGTTCTACAGCACTGATTGAAAACGGACTACTAATAAATTCAAGTCCTACATCATCACAATGCTGCTTTATAGCTTTCCATTGTGCTTTTGTAAAAGACATTCGCTCCCAATAGTCCCGCCTAGTTTTATCAACATAAGAAAAATTAACCCTGAACTTTTCAAATTCACTACTTTCAGCATCAGCAATATGAGTTTGAAATTTAATTGCATCAACACCAGTTTCAGCAACTGCATCTATGTATGAATGTAAGATTCCCAAACTTCCATCGTGAGCCTGACCTATCTCTGCAATAATAAAAACGCCTTTTTTAATCATTGATACACCTTAAATACATTATAGAATCCTTAAATCCAAATAAATTAAAATAATAAAAAACAATCAAATTCAATGTTGCAGCTAAAACTGAAAACATAGAGAGCGCGATAAAACTATCAATACTTAAATAATGCATAAAAGACACATTAAAAATATAAACAATTGAAAAAGAAAAAAAGCTCTCTTTTTTGAAAGTATAAATAATATATTTACGTCTAGATATCAGTTCTGAGAGTATAAACGTAAATAAAAATCCTGAAGCAACTAATGAGGCAGCACCTAGCACACCAAATATGCTAATTATAGGGTAAGATAAAAGAACTATAACCAGACCACTTAAACAAGTAATAATAGGAACATAATGTGTGTCTTTATGATAAAATATTGGAGCTGAAGAAAAACAAAACATAGATCTAAAAAAGTAAGCAGGCACTAATATAAGAAGAATACTCTCAACCTCACCATACTCACCAATCATATATTCATTAACAAAAGCCGCTGCTACAAAGACGAAGTAAGAAGAGAAGACTGCAAAAATAGTTGAGAAAAATTTTTGAGCTGAGCTTGAAAATTTAGCTACAGCCCCTCCATTCTTATATATTTTATTATACATAGGTGAATACACATTATTAAATGAGCCAATAACTGCCTTAGGTATTTGTGAAAATCTATCCGCTACAGTAAAAACACCTAGTGCAGTAATACCCACTAAACTTTTAATAAAAAAAGCTCCTGAATACATAAAAACTACACCTCCTAACGCATGAAAAATAAGTGGATAACTATATTTAATGCCTTCCAATAAATACTGCCTCTCTAATACAAAAACATAGTTATTTTTAGCTAACAAAATTGAAAATATAAGAATACAAAGAAAATATATGTTCTGAGAAACCATGAACCCTACAACACCAAGTTGAAGATAACAAATAAAATAAAGACCACTAGCCACAGAAAAAAATTGAGCTAGAATAGATCTTAATAGCAAGGCTGAGCCGCGCTGTTGTGCTATCATCAACCTCTCGAAAGCAGTATTTGTACAACTTAAAAACAAGCAGGAAACAGTTAAGACATGAACCCAATAAAATTTTGGTTGCCCATAAATTATATTAACAAGAAAATCTGATGCGACCAAATAAAAAAAACAAAATATTACACACACTAAAATACTTGAATTAATCAAAGTAGAAATAAAAGAAGCCAACCTAATTCCAGAATAATCAAAATAGATTCTGGAGATAGCCCCAGGCAACTGTAAATTAGACCATGATGAAGATATTAACAAAAACGCCATCGCGAGACCAATTATCCCAAAATCTCTTTCATCTAAAAACTTCGAATAAAAAGGTAGCATAAATATATTTATTAGATAAGGCAAAAAACCTATAACTAAGAAACTGAGTAAGTTTAGTAAACCTTTATTCATCATATTTACATCTCAAAATATCGGCAATTCTACTCACACATTCACCATCAAATGGTGACAATTTATTTACTAAGTCCTTATCATAACTATAAAAACTACTATCATATAGAAAAGGAGATCCTGTTAGAAAGTCATATAATTCTTTATTATTATTTAGAACTGGAAGATTATATTCTGATAAAAAGTCAGTGTAACCCAATAAAACATGATCAATGATTATAACTTTTTTTGAGCAAAGTAATGCCCAAGACAAGGTTGAAGAATAGGTTGAAACAAAAACATCACAAATCGGAAGAATTTCATTTAGATCTTCATCAACAATAACTACATTATCTTTATCAAAAGCAATGAATTCATAGTTGTGTCGATTCATTTTTGGATGAAGACTTAGAACCACATCATAATTTAAGCAAGACAAGATCTCAATCATTTCATTAATAATAGAAAAATGAGTTTCTTTATCACACAAGCCATGTTCGTAGTATTGAGGCACTGCAACTAGTACTATTGATTCTCTTTTTAGATTATATTTTTTTCTTACTTTCTTATTGACATCCATTCTATTAATATTTGACCTAAACACTTTGTCGTGTGAGATTTGCCCAACCACAAAATATTTATCGCTATTACCACCCATTTCAACTAAGCGTTCTTTTTCTCGAATAGAATCTACTAACATACAATCAGAAAAGCCAGCACCAAGAACCCAAGGATTATCAATTTTAACTCCAAGCGATTCAATAACTTTCTTCTCAAATTTTTTAAAAAAACTGATGATTTTACCATTAGGTAGTAAAGTCGAGTTCCAACTTATATTTTTTTCATAATAATAAAAACATGACTTTCTCATTTTTTCACTAGAGTCTATACCTGCTGAAATAGCAAAAGAAATTACAATTAACTCCAACTTTACTCTAGTAGCTAATGCTGCAATACTTAGTTCCGCACCCGTTGATCTATCTGTTGTTAAAATTACTTTTTTTATACTATATTTCGAGACTAACTCTCCAAAAAAAACAATATCTTTTTCTATTCTAGAATGAAGAGACCTGGTAAGAAACCTCATCACAAAAAAATCAATAAAAAAGCTTAAAACAGGAAGCTTCATTAAAAATTTAATTATTTCATTTCTTTTTTTCTTTTTTTCAACAGAACGCAATAGAAGTCCATCGACAAAAACAACTTCAGAACCGTTTGATTTTATTTCTGATAAGATATTATCAGAGACTGTAAAAGTCATATAAAAAATACAACATCCATTACTTAAAGCATTTGATATCAACAGCATTTCTCTCAATGATGCCATGTGCTGTGGGACAAAAAGAAGTTTATCTTTCATAATAATCAAACGGTGAACCCATCATCAACAATAAGGTTTTGAGCATTAATATATTTAGATTTATCTGACAATAGAAAAATAATACTTCCCAAGACATCATCGACATCAAGCATGCCAGTCCCAAAAGTATGCTTTCTGTATTTATCAAGAAATAACTCAGGTTGGTGATCAAAAACCCCCCCAGGGCTAACTAGATTAACTCTGAACCGACTATCCGAAACATACTTGGTCGTATACTTTGATAAATGAATCAGCGCTGCTTTTATGGCGGCATACTCCACTGGCATGGTCATACTTGTACCATCATAAATCTCAAATTTTGGTGCTACTACGCCATATATCGAAGATATGTTTACCAACGAAAAAGGAATATTTGTACGTTTAAAATAAACTGCGCATTGTTGCATAAGCAAAAAGGAGGAGCCAAGATTTAATGATACATTCTCATTAAAATCTTCAACACTCACATCAAAAAAATGCTTTCCATATTTTTTATTTCTGGGATACGCACAGTTAACGGCACCATTAACTCCATCCAAAGAGTTAAACATAGAGACAACTGCATCTTTATCAGCCAAATCTAGCTGCCAAGTCTCAACAAAACCACCTTTAAGATCTAAATCATTCTCAATTAACTTTTTTTCTAAACGCTCTAGACTTATATCTACAGCAACTACCTTGGCACCTTGCGCCACCAATTCTTTAACTAAAGTGGCGCCTAAAAGTCCAGCGGCCCCCACTACTAATATTTTTTTATCATTAAGAATCATACATCCCACTCTTCAGAACAGATTCAGCAAACATAAAATCGTAAATATCATCGATATCTACCGCTCTAATTTTTGGTACAACAGTAGCAACAACTTTACCTGCAAAAATTGAAGACTGCTCTTTTATAAAACACACTGAAGATACATAAACGACGGTGGTAATATCAAAAACTTCTGGAGCATCCTGTCGACGATTAACTAAGCCTTCAGGCTTAACTACTATCTCAAGACTTTCATCTGGCAATATTTTAACCATATTAAAATAAGGACTCCTACTTGCTGGAGTGATCGAAATACAAATATCAGCCCCTGTACTATCCAGTTTTTCTAGCGCGGAAACTACATCTACGTAGCTACGCAAAGGGCTTGTTGCTGGTAAACTTACAAAACGATCAAAAGCACCGTAATGTTCAGTAACATACTCAATAGCGTGACGCCAAGAAAGCCACTCTGGACTAGAATCTGTAGCTAATTCCTCAGGCCTTTTAATTACTTTCACTCCATTGGCTTTTGCCACTTCAGCTATAATTTCACAATCCGTAGATACAAAAACATCTTCAATCTGTAAAACTTTTCTTGCCGTTTCTATGGAATACTGTAGAAGCGGTTTACCATTTAACGGCTTAACATTTTTCCCAGGGAGCCCTTTCGAACCACCACGGGCAAAAATAAATGCGATTGTTTTCAAGAGGCTATTCCTTTATGTGTTTTTTTCGCAGCATCAATGAGCTGAATAACTTTCAAAGAAGAATCGACGGTAGCCAACTCTTGCATTCCTTGATTCTTTACATCAGAAAATGCTCTCAACATATCCAGATACATTGTATTTTTATCGTACTGCTCGTCTGAATAGATAACTTTAGTCGCAGTGGCATCAAAGAAGGTTACAGTATTTGCAAGCAAATCCCAAACAAGACGACCCTTTTCACCAATCAACTCACATTTTCTTTGCGTCGATTTCTGAATAAAATCAAGATGCACAGAAATGTAAATGCCTGAAGCCGTTGTAAGAACTAGATTCGCTATTTCTTCTACTTCAAGCCCTAATTCATCTGTTGTTCTCAAACAACTGTGTTGTAATTCCATTGAGCCAAAAAACCATGTCAAATAATCAAGCTCATGACTAAGCTCAAGTAAAGCACCACCACCAAGTTTTTTTTGTGCTGATACCGAGTCTTTGTAATTTTTGTCTGAACGCCATGCAGGTAAAAACTGACCAACTGAACTACTTACATTGTAAACGACACCCAAACCGTCTTTTTCTAAAAAACCTTTAACGACAAGAGCCGAAGGCAGAAAACGTAAACAATAACCAATAGCTACTCTTGGGTATTTCCCTGACAAATAAAACTCCTGAAATTTAGCAGCATCATCACTATCGGAAGCTAAAGGCTTTTCAATTAATACTGAAATATTATTCTCAAGTAATAATTTGGCTGTATCTATATGATATGGAGCTGGAGAGGCAATAATAGCGTAGATTGGCTTTAACCTTATAAGCTCATCGAGTCCAATAAGAGCATTTGTATCTTCTGGTAATATAAAGTTTTTTCCACTAGAAGATACAGCGTAAATATCTGCATCAGGATATAAAAACCTTAAGTTTTTCAAATGTCTTTTAGCAATACTACCCATGCCAATTACTGCATATTTATTCATTACTAAAACTCCAAATTCATGATATCGACCTGGGCTCTGTTATAATCCTCAATCCGACCAATATCGAGCCAATACTCATGAATAGGAAACATCATTACATTTTGTGATTTTGATATAAATTGCTCGAGCAAGGTCGGCATATCTATGCGAACATTTTGCTGTACAGAATTACGTATCTCCGAATTGATTACATAGATGCCAGCATTGACAAAAAAACGCTGAACAGGTTTTTCAACCATACTAATAATTTTATTACCTTCACCGTTAATTACACCGAATGGCACCTGATATTCATAATCACGCACACACATAGTAGCCGCAGCTTGATGCTTGATATGAAACTCAAGCACTCTCTCAAAATCCACATTCGTTAAAATGTCGCCATTAATCAAAATTAATGGCAAATCTGGTACATCTGCAGGTAATAAACCAAGGGCTCCACCTGTGCCTAAAGGTATTTCTTCATGTACATAAGTAATTTTTACATTCCATTTAGAGCCATCTCCAAAATGCTCACGGATCATCTCGGGAAGGTAATGGGTAGAAATATAAAAATTCACAAAGCCTGACTTAATAAAACTATTAAGCATAACCTCAAGAATGGGCTTTTCACCAACCTTTAACATAGGCTTAGGACAATTGTCAGTTAAAGGTTTTAAACGAGTACCAAAACCACCGGCCATAAGAAAAACAGGGTTAAGCTTGCTCTGTTGTTCGCCCATTTTTTGCAGGGTTTCTAGACCAACAATCTTCATTTCACTCACAATGGGTATTGCCAGAATACCTTTTGACTGCATCATTCTAACTGCATCTTTACGAGGAGTATTTTGGGCAATAGTCAAAGGTGATTTGTTCATAATCAATTCAACAGCATCTAACAATGTTAAACTCTTAAGTAATCCTCTACGTATATCTCCGTCTGTCACAACACCGACTAAACATAAATCGCTATCAACAACTAAAGCAATTCTAAGTGCTTCAGAATCAATAACAGCCAGTGCATCACGTATTGGCTGATCCGGTTTAATCAGAATGTTTTTCCAGTCATAACTCATTTTAATAATCCTTTAGCGCAAAAAGGGTTTGGCAACGTACAGTGTTTTGTTGCTCTCTAAATGTTTATTGACAGTTGCACCAGCTCCAACCACAGTATGTTCACCGATATGTATGCCTTGAATAATTTTTGCACCCGTTGAAATATGGACAAACTCACCAGTTATCACACCGCCACTTATTACTGCACCTGGCGCTATATGACTCTGATGCCCAATCACACAATCATGCTCAACAATCGCACCAGAGTTAATAATACTGTTATCTCCAATACATGCATTTGCATTAATAATCGCTCCTGGCATAACCTGCACACCCTCAGATAGAGTGGCATAATCTGAGACGATGGCGTTTGGTGATACTAACGTCGCGAAGCGATAACCCAACTCTTTAAATTTTTTGTACACATTAAAGCGAGTATTTTGCCCTGGTAGTGAACCTATCGCATTCACTAATAAAACAGTACTTTTATCAAATGACAGCACATCATCGTCTGATAAAAAGCAAGGTATGCCATCAAATACAGGCTGGAAAACTGGTGGTTCATGAGCAACCAAACCCACGATTTTATAGTCAAGTTGCCGCAACATCTCTACTACGACTGCGGCGTGCCCACCGGCCCCCAACACCAATACAGACTTATTCAAGAACTAAGTCTCCTGCTTTATAATTTCTACTGGCAACTTTACCTTGCACTTCCCAGAATCTGTATGGGCTCTTTCCATTACCCGGCCTTTTCACGACTAGATCATCTTCTGTAATCTTTTGTCCCGCGCTAATATTGCGTGCAGCAACTAGGCTTTTGCGCGCGGCGACTTTGTTTTTAATTTCAGATGGTCGTGGCCCTTTAATTCCATCACCCAACGTTAGCTCCACAGAGCGAATTGCCTGAACCATCGACTTAAGCTCTATAGGGTTCAATGAAGCCTTATGATCAGGCCCTTCCATGTTTTTATCCAGTGTGAAATGCTTTTCTATTAAAGTTGCACCACGCGCAACAGCAGCTATTGGCACAATAATGCCTTCGCTGTGGTCAGAATATCCGACAGATAAGCCAAAAGCAGAGGCTAATGTATCCATAGCTCTAAGGTTAATATCAGAAAGTGGGGCTGGATATTCAGTGGTACAATGCAGCACTGTCACTTTGTCTTTTAGTGCTTTTTTACCAACTTCTGAAAAATAAGCAGATTGAAAAGCATCTACCGATGGCTCCGCATCAGGGGGAGTGGTATAACCAAAGGCAATTACACCCAGCACGGCCTCCACTTCAGCCAAAGTTGCCATACCGGTTGAAACAATAAGGTCACAGCCAGTTCGAGCATGCTGTAAGACCAAAGGGGCATTCGTTATTTCACCGGAAGGAATTTTTAATCGAGTAAGCTTCAAATCATTAACCAAAAAATCTAAACTTTCACTATCAAAAGCCGTTGACAAAAACTCAATGCCTAATTTGGCGCAATAAGCCACCAACTGATGGTGGGCATCATAACTGAGTTCTAAACGACTCAACATAGCCAACTGAGATTCCTGCTTACCCGTATTAGTCACCTGATAATCGGCCTGAAGCGCTTCTGCTGTTACTAAGTTTTTGGCTTTGAAGGTCTGAAATTTAACGATATCAGCCCCCGCTTCATGAGCCTTATCTACCAACTGAAAAGCAAGCTTTTCATCACCATTATGATTTACGCCTGCTTCTGCAATAATGAGAGTCATACTAATCACTTACCTTCACATCATAAAAAGATTTCACTGACGCAAACTTCAAATTTTTAATCATAAAAATAATTTGCTTACTTGCACTTCCTTGACCATAGGGATTATCAATCTGCTCATTGTCATTTTTGTAAGATTTGGTCAAGGCAACATCTAGGGCATGGCTGATTGCAGACTTATTCGCTTGACAATCCAAAACACTTTTAGCTGCTAGTCGACCTTTTTGTCTCATACCTATGTTTACTGTTGGAACATCTAACGATGGCACTTCAATAATACCGCTTGATGAATTGCCAACCACTGCAGAGGCATGTTTTATGGCACTCAAATAACGCACCTGCCCCAAAGAAGGTATTGCTAATACACGCTGAGATTGTTTTGCTGCATAACCCTTAAGCAATGGGATAATTCGTCTACCACCATCATCAGCATTGGGATAGGTTAAAATAACCTGTACTTCGGGATATACATCAAGCGCCTCCAACAAAGCAGTGAAAGAGGCCACTGGGTCTTCGTCAGCTAACGTCACAGGATGGTAAGTAACAACTACATACGGCTGTCGCAATGAAAAATTAAGCGACGCAGCTAATTCCTCCACAGACATAAAACAACTTCGGCTTAAATGATCCAATCCAATAGCACCTACATTAAAAACTCTATCTGGTGACTCTCCAAGCTGTATTACTCGTTGACGGGACTCTTCTGTCGAGGTGGCATGCAAATAACTTAATTTAGTGATGGCATGGCGTATAGCATCATCATAGGCACCTTCCGTAATCTCACCACCATGTAAATGAACAACAGGAATACGTAAAATCATAGCCGTCTGAGCGGCGGCTAACGCTTCAAATCTATCGCCTAAAATAATCAGTACGTCAGGGGCCAATCGAGAAAGTGCATCAGCAAACCCTAGAACCCCTAGCCCCATGCTTTTGGCGGTACCCACAGCCGAATCTGATGATAAAAGAATTTCTATTTTTTCATCTATTGTAAAACCGTCTTTTTCTATTTGTTTGTACGTTTCACCAAACTCGGGAGAAAGATGCATGCCAGAAACAAGCAATTGTAAGGATAATTCAGGGTCAGCCTGAATATCTTTAAGCAACCAGTACAAAAGTCCGTATTCAGCACGAGCCCCTGTAAATACCGCTATTTTTTTTGTCATACCTCAATTCCATCTAAAATAGGTGAGCTAGGCAAGTTTATTAGATGAGCCTCAATGAACTCGGAATTGGTTAAATCACCTCTTAACGAATTAGAGAGAAAAGGCAAACGATGCATCAACTTCCAAATAGGACGAGTCATTACACCCGCCTCATTAGTTGTTTTCAACAAACGGTCTCGTGTTTCTTCATCGGGACAAATCACTGCATTTAGCCAATAGTTTGATTGGGCGTAATCAGGTTCATCGACAAAATCAAATTCCGTATTAGCAAAAAATGCTTGATATTGCTGAGCAATGAGACGTTTTTGTTGGAGAAAACCAGGTAATGACTCCATTTGAGCACAACCTAAAGCAGCATTTAAATTCGGTAATCGATAATTAAAACCTGGCTCGTCGTGAAAGAATTCATAAGGGTGTGGCACTTTCGCTGTCGTCGTCACATGTTTAGTATGCTTTCCTAAGTCAGCATCTTTACATAGCACCATACCACCACCGCCAGTCGTAATAATCTTGTTGCCATTAAAGCTTAACGCACCAAGATCACCAATCGTCCCTGTATGCTTACCTTTATAAAAAGACCCCAAACTTTCAGCGGCATCTTCCACGAGAGAAATATTCCATTTAGCACAAACAGCGACAATTTCATCCAGTTCTGCAGGGTGCCCAAATGTGTGCATAGGAACAACCGCACCAATTCGTCGGTTATTCGTCTTATGGAAACAACCTTTATCGTTACTATATGCGTTGTCAGTTAAGTAGTTATCTAAGGCGACAGGGCACAGCGACAAACTCACTTTTGCCACATCAACAAAAATAGGCTCTGCTCCCATATGATGCAATGCGTTACAGGTCGCAACAAAGGTTAATGCCTGCGTAATAACATAATCACCTGATTTCACGCCTGCCATATAAAGTGCTGTATGAAGTGCAGCCGTGCCGTTAACCGTCGCAATTGCTTTGATACTTCCCGTGTAAGCTTCTATCTTACGCTCAAAGTCATCAACATACTTACCCACACTAGAGACAAAGGTGCTTTCTATTGTCTCTGTAACATACTTCAGCTCATTACCATTAAAAGTTGGCGCATGTAACGGAACAAAATCGTTAGTGCGATAAAGCTCTCGGATAAAACTAACTACATCTGCACTCATTCAACACCCTACATTTTGCTATCTAGATATTTGCCTGTCTCTTTGTGGCCAAAGTCAGGAATCATTTTGTGAAACAACTCAACAATGTGCTCTTTTGTCCACGCTTTTTCTTTCTTGTAAGTTGCAATTTCTTGTTCAAATAATGCTAGAAGCTCTTTTTGGTATACTGGCTCATTTTTTATCACTCCTAGGTTTTCAAAACGGGCCATATCAAGGGTTTCTTTGTCTGTAAAGAATTCTTCAAAGTCTTTTTCACCCGTTGTGTCACTTGATGTAAACAAACACGGCCATTTACCTTGCGCAGGTAAGATTTTTGCAAGCTCTCGCGCCTCATCTTCGTTATCACATAGATAAGGCTCATAACCTCTCTGTTCTAGGTATTTCACCGCAATATCGGCAAAGGTAATTAAGTGTAGTGCTTCACTGAGTTTAGGAAAAAATATGTCTCGATTTTCACCAAAAATACATGACATCAAACAAAGCTCACCGGATTCTTGCGGTGTAACAAAATAGCGCTTGATATCATTTGGGGCCACGATAGGTTGTTGCTTTTGAATTCGCTGATTAAAACCATGCAACAAAGACCCATCAGAAAATGCCACATTTGCAAAGCGAGCTGTCGAAATTGAAATCTGCTCACTACGGCGCATTAGAAACATCTCCATAATACGCTTAGAAGCGCCCATCATATTGACAGGATTAGCTGCTTTGTCCGTGGAAACACAGAAATATTTTTTAGCACCACAATCAATAGACTGTTGAATCGTTTTATCTGTATTAAAGACATTCACATCGATCATGCGCATTAAAGTAAAAGGATCTTTTTCACTGCGAACATGCTTCAGTGCAGATAAATTCAACACATAATCGTACTGCCCATCTGCTTTAATAAAAGCATCATATTCAACAGAACCAATATCTAAGGCAAACGTTTGAAAATCGCCATTGATATAACCAAATGAACTGCGAATGTCTCGCACTAACTCGACAACATTGTTCTCACTAATATCAACAACATGTAATTTTTTCGGATTACGCTTGAAGATCTCTTTCGTTACTGCTTGACCTATTGAACCAGCGCCACCAAGAACAAGAAAAGATGAAGATGAAACAATTTCTGCCAGTTCTTCATCATTATTAGAAATATCCGTTTCAAAAAGCTCTCGCTCTCTTCCAATTAACTCTAAAATATCCATTGCCACTTACCCCCAAATACCTTTTGTATCAATAAGATAATTAGACCCAAAGGACTCTTTCTTAAATTCTTTATGATCCACCAATAATAAATGAACATCTGCTATTTTCTTCGCAGCTTCAAAGCTCACAAGCTCAAGCGTTGTATTCATAGCAGGCAGTGCTTTGATATTTGGCTCTACCGCAATCACTTTTCCCATATGCATTTTGGCAATTTTTTTCGTGATATTAAGCGCTGGGCTTTCACGTAAATCATCAATATCCGGTTTAAAAGCCAAGCCATAACATGCAATAGTAACGTCTTTCGCTGTTTTATCTGGATTCGCTTGTAGAAAGTCAGCAATCGCAATCTTAACTTTATTAATTACCCATTCTGGTTTGGCATCGTTTACTTTACGTGCTGTATGAATTAGTTTGGCTTCATCTGGCGTTTTGCTGACGATGAACCAAGGATCAACCGCGATGCAGTGACCACCCACACCAGGCCCTGGCTGTAGAATGTTGATTCGTGGGTGACGGTTCGCTAATGAGATCAGCTCCCATACATCGATATCAAGCTTGTCACAAATAATAGAAAGCTCGTTGGCAAAGGCAATTTGTACGTCTCGACAAGAGTTTTCAGTTAGTTTTGCCATTTCTGCAGTGCGAGCATTTGTAATAACGCACTCACCTTGAACAAAGGTTTTATATAATTCGACAGCGCGAGCAGAGCATTTCGCCGTCATGCCGCCGATTACGCGATCATTCTCGACCAATTCACGTACCACATGACCGGGTAAAACACGTTCAGGGCAATGGGCCACATTCACATCGGCATTGTCTCCCGCTGTTTGCGGAAAGGTTAAATCAGGGCGCGCTGCAGCAAGCCACTCTGCCATTTGTTCCGTTGCGCCCACAGGAGACGTTGATTCCAGAATAACCAAATCACCTTTTTTTAACACGGGGGCAATCGCCTTTGCTGCCGCTTCTATGTACTTTAAATCAGGCTGAGGAATATCCCCTTCCATTTGAATCGGCAAAAAAGGTGTCGGAACAGCAATTAAAAAAGCATCCGCAGGCTCCGGCTTTAACACTGCTTTTAGATAGCCTTCTGTGACGGCAGCATGAACAATCATGTCTAAATCTGGCTCAACAATGTGAATCTCTCCACGGTTGATGGTGTCTACTGCATGTTGATTTACATCTACACCAATCACCTTTTTCTTTCTAGAGGCAAACATAGCCGCAGTAGGCAAACCGATGTAACCTAAACCAATCACAGAAATTGTATTAAAAGACATGATATTCCTTCACTTTTAAAATTTGTTGTTGCTGTAGTAATTGTCGGCCTAAAGGCACGACTTACATTACTGTTAACCTGACCATTGTCAGCCTAAAGGCACGACCTACATTACTGTTAATCTGACTATTGTCGGCCTGAAGGCACGACCTACAGATTATAAATTTTTAAATTAGACTGCCAAAATATCGCAAATTCGTTGGCATGCTTTGCCATCACCATAAGGGTTATGAGCACGGCTCATTTCACTGTATGCCACGTCATTCGTTAGTAGCTCATTTAGTGCCGTGGTGATTTTCACCACATCCGTTCCAACCAGTTTCACCGTACCCGCTTCTACAGCTTCTGGGCGTTCTGTTGTATCACGCATTACTAAAACAGGTTTACCTAAACTTGGCGCTTCTTCTTGTATGCCACCTGAGTCCGTTAAAATAATGTGCGAGCGGTTCATTAAGTACACAAAAGGTAAATATTGCTGCGGCTCAATCAAATGTACGTTATCTACGTCACTTAAAATGCGATTTACTGGCTCTTGTACATTCGGGTTTAAGTGTACTGGGTAGAGTATTTGGACATCTGGGTGCGCTTTTGCGGTTTGCGCTAGCGCTTCACAAATGCGCTCAAAACCACCGCCAAAGCTTTCGCGTCGATGGCCTGTCACCAGTATCAGCTTTTTGCTGCTGTCTAGCATAGGAAATTGAGCAGATAGAGAATCGGTTAACGCTGTGTCAGATTCAATTTGAGCTTTTACCAGTAATAAGGCATCTATTACTGTATTGCCCGTTACGTGGATATTTGAACTGGTGATGTTTTCATTAAGCAGGTTTTGTTTTGAATTTTCTGTTGGTGCGAAATGGTATTTTGTTAAAGCTCCCGTTAATTTACGATTGCCTTCTTCTGGCCAAGGTGAATAAATATTGCCTGTGCGTAAACCCGCTTCAACATGACCAACGGCTATTTGTTCATAATACGCTGCTAAGCTTGCCGCAAAGGTGGTCGCTGTATCGCCATGAACCAACACTACGTCTGGTTTAAACTCTTTTAAAACGGGTGTGAGTCCTAACAAAATTCGGCTGGTGACCTCGGGCAGCGTCTGCCCTGCTTTCATCAGGTTTAAGTCATAATCTGGCGTAATTTTAAATAGTTCTAATACTTGATCTAGCATTTCACGATGCTGAGCTGTGACACACACTTTGGATTCAAATCGTTCATCATTTGCTAAAGCATGAACCAAAGGGGCCATTTTTATGGCTTCAGGGCGTGTACCAAAAACGGTAAGTACTTTCATTGTGTTGTATGGCTCTTTTTTGGTTAATTTAAATCATCTTCAAATTTTTCATTGTCAGATCAAGCCTCGTGCCTCGATTCAACCTTCAATGCCGGATAACGCCTCGTGCCTCGTCTCATCCGGCCTACGGGCGCGACCTACGTAATGCTGTGGCACATATTTTGACGGCCTAAAGGCCGACCTACATAACGCGT
>NZ_JAHLLW010000030.1 GCF_019426345.1 Marinomonas lutimaris | reverse complement strand
AAAATCGTGTTGCTAAACACTACCTTTAACAAAGTGAATGAGACGTTTGGGCGATAGCCCTATAAAGCGAATTTTTGGTTACTTTTTGGACGCTTGCAAAAAGTTACCCGCTCAGCAGAGCGGAAAAAAGGTCGGGAATACAAAGCATTTGAATGGAACCCAAAGAAGAAAGATTGTCGTATAAAAAAGGCCCCATTTACCTGAGTAGACAAAATGGGGCCAAGGTAGTCGTTGATCTTTTGTCAATGACGAGTCTGTTTTGGCTCGTTCATTTCGCGCATGCGTTTGCGGTGTTCGACAAATTCGTCACTCAGCATGTAGTCGCCCTGCTCGGTGTGAGCAAGTGCGCCTCGGTTCACTAGTGCGTCTAAGGTTTTTGGCAATACCTTCTGGCGTCGTTCGCCTTTGATAAAGTAAAATTGCTCACCCAATTGGATTAATTTAAAACCAGATTCTAGATACCCAACACATAAGTTTTGAGTTGGCGTTAACTTGAGTTTCATTGTTCACCTCACATTGCCTGCCGTCTCTTAAATTTAAATCAATTGATCATTTATCGTTCATGTTAACTATAGACTATAGACACTTTTTTCAAGAACAGTAATTTTCTCCCATCAAGATTACAAAAAGATAAAAAAAGAAACCTTTTTCATCCTGCCACGAGGCTAGTCGTTGATCAACGGTCTCAAAAAGTTAAAAAAAAGGGAAGACATCACGCCTTCCCTTTTCACAAACCTTGCAGTGATTGCTTTATTCAGCAAACACGACGGTTTTATTACCGTGTACTAAAACACGATCTTCCAAGTGGTAGCGTAGGCCACGTGACAGTACGAGTTTTTCGATGTCTTTGCCTAAGCGAACCATGTCTTCTGCCGCATGGCTGTGGCGAACACGAATCACGTCTTGTTCGATAATCGGGCCTGCGTCTAAATCGGCTGTGACGTAGTGACAGGTCGCACCAATCAGCTTCACACCACGAACAGCGGCCTGATGGTAAGGCTTAGCACCAATAAAAGACGGCAAGAAGCTGTGGTGAATGTTGATTACCTTGTGACGGTATTTCTCACACAAATATTCAGGGAAGATCTGCATATAACGCGCTAATACAATGGTATCGGCTTGTGTAGAATCGATGCAGGCTTCGATCTCTTGGAAAGCTGGCATTTTATCTTCTTTTGGCACTGGAATGCAGAAGTATGGAATCTTGTACCATTCGACCATAGAGCGCAGGTCTTCGTGGTTCGCAATAACACCAACGATTTCACAGTTCAGTTCGCCTGTGTGCCAGCGATGCATAATGTCGTTTAGGCAATGAGATTCTTTGGTTGCCAACAAAACAACTTTAGGACGATCTTCACTGTCTTTCACATACCAGCGCATGTTGAATTCTTCTGCGATTGGCGCGAATTCTCTGCGGAAGGTTTCAACATCGATATTCAAGCTTTCTGCATCTACATCGTGACGCATAAAGAACCATTTTTGTTCTAAATCTGTATGATGACTCGCTTCGATAATCGAGCCTTGGCGTTCATTCAAAAACTGACTTACCGCCGCTACAATCCCCACTCTGTCGGGACAACTAATCACAAGTCGAAATGTTTTCTTTCTCATAGTAAAACTTATAAACCTTAAAAACTCTTAAAAGTAAAAAGGCTAAACAACGGGCTTAACCTTAAAAAAACGTCGGCGAATTATACTGAATTCTCTTACTTATTCTTAACTGCTTTTACTTAATTACTTGTTCTTAATAATGTAGCACTGGTGAATTTTGTCGTTACGATCAAAATCTGGGTCCAGCGTTTCACGAGTGATGTTTTTCACATCGTATTCTTGCTCTAAGGATTCGTCCAACACAAAACGACGATAGTTATTAGAGAAGATAAGCTCACCACCTCTCGCCAATCTTGCCATAGCCAAACGAACAAGTTCACCATGATCGCGCTGAATATCTAGGATGTCTGCCATTTTTTTCGAGTTCGAAAACGTCGGCGGATCCATGAAGATCAAGTCAAACTTATCACGACTTTGTTTTAGCCATTCGATACAGTCTGCACGCTCTACCTGATGATAACGGTCTGAAAATTCATTCAATTCGATATTGCGACGCGCCCATTCAGTGTAAGTATTCGACATATCGACACTCAATGAACTGCGCGCACCACCTTGTCCAGCATGAACAGACGCGGTCGCTGTGTAGCAGAACAAGTTTAAGAAGCGTACGCCATTGGCTTTGTCTTGAATCAATTTACGTACAGGACGGTGATCAAGGAACAAACCAGTATCCAAATAATCTTTTAGATTAACGATGAATTCACAGCCGTACTCTTCTACGATCATTTCGTGTTTCGTCTGATCGAATTTTTCATATTGTTCTTTGCCAGTCTGTCTTTGGCGCTGTTTCAAAATCACATTAGATTCTGAAATATTCAACGCGGTCGGAATGGCAGACATTACTTCAAACAAACGCTGTTTGGCTTTTTCTGGATCAACGCTTTTTGGTGCTTGATATTCTTGAACGTGCGCCCAATTGTCATAGACATCAATGGCGACAGAGTATTCAGGCATATCGGCATCATAAACGCGGTAACACTGGATCTTGTTTTTTTCGACCCATTTTTTCAGTTTCTTAGCATTCTTTTGCAGTCGGTTAGCAAACATTTGTGCGCCCGGCGTCATGACCGATTGCGCGACGACATCTTCTTTTATGCTGCCAGCCAACAATGGGAACTGATACGCACGACATTCGATGCCACCGTTTATCACTCGTGTGCTTTTCTCTGGTCTAGCTGGAATTTGACGCGCCAGATGATCGTTACTGGTTAGCATCATAAACTGCCAGCCACGCACGTGAGTCACTACCCATTCGCCCAATTGGCGATACAAGGCAATCAAGGCCATTTCATCACCAATACGTTCACCATAAGGTGGGTTGGTAATTAATAGACCCGGAGCCTCAGGGTTGATATCGAATTCGTGTTCTTGGAACGACAACATGGTCACGTCAATGACGTCGGTTAGTCCTGCACGCTTGATATTTTCTCGCGCAGCGGCAATGGCTTTTTGCTCTCGATCCGTACCTTGGAAACGAATGCCCAAAGTTGCTGGGTCTTTTTTACGATTCTTGGCGAAGTCCATTAGCTGTTGCCACATACGGTGATCGTGCTGTTTCCAGCCTTTGAATCCCCAATATGGGCGACGTAAACCCGGAGCCATGTCCAAAGACATCATCGCGGCTTCAACAAGGAAAGTACCAGAACCACACATTGGATCGATCAATTGCGTCAAACCGCAATCCGTTCCCCAGCCTGCACGTAGCAAAAGACCGGCCGCTAAGTTTTCTTTAAGAGGTGCCATGCCACCTTGTTGACGGTAACCGCGACGGTGCATACTTTCGCCGGATAAGTCGATGCTGACTGTCACAACGTCACGTTTGATACGCAAAGCAATGCGGACTTCTGGCTGTTCTTTTTCAACGTTAGGACGTTCGCCAGACAAGGCAATAAAGTAATCGGCAATGGCATCTTTGGCACGAACCGCACCAAACTGTGTATTGCGGATATGGTGATTGGTGCCGTGGCAATCAATCGCGATGGTGTTGCTTGAATTCATGTGATCGGACCACTGAATCGCTTTTACGCCATCGTATAAGTCGTCGGCAGATTCCATTTTGAAATTGGCAATCGGCAACATAACGCGAGTCGCAACGCGAGACCAAAGGCACGCTTTGTACATGCCTTCTAAGTCTGTGGTCAGCTTAACCTGCGCTTCACCCAATCGAGTTTGCGTTAGGCCTTCACCATGCAGCTCTTTTTCTAAGACATTTTCCAACCCAAGAGGACAGGTTATTTCTAATGCGTAAACCTGACTTGCTGAATCAGTTGTCTGTAATATCGTGCTCATTTATAAAATACTTTTTTAAATTTCAATGAATGTTTCGAAACGCATAAAGAGGGCGGGATTGTGTCCCGCCCTCTTTTTTAAACAAGGCACAAAATACGCTGCGCCTTGTTTCAATTCGATCTTTAGATGCCGAGATCAAGTTCTCGGTAATAAGCATCTGTGCTTGCTATTGCTTCCTTAATTAACTCTGGGCCGTGATAAATAAAGCCCGAATAAATCTGTACTAAACGCGCACCTGCTTGCAGTTTTTCTACCGCATCGGCGCCACTTGAAATACCGCCAACACCAATAATAGGCAAGGTGTCTTTCAAATGTTCAGCCAATACTTTCACTACATGAGTGGATGCATCGCGAACGGGCATACCGCTCAGTCCACCCGCTTCTTTTTCAAATTGATGACCTAAAACCGCCTCGCGAGACAAGGTAGTATTGGTGGCAATAATACCATCAACACCCTGCTCAACCAGAGTATCAGCAACCATTTTAATTTCGTCATCTGTCATATCAGGAGCAATTTTCACCGCCAATGGCACACGCTTACCCTGCTCTGCTTCGTAACGGTCACGTGCTGCAACCAATGGCGCGATTAACTGAGCCAAGCTTTCACCAAATTGCAAACTACGAAGTCCCGGTGTGTTTGGCGAGCTAATGTTTGCTGTAATGTAATCTGCGTAAGGAATAACGTTTTCTAAACAAGCCAAATAATCTGCTGCCGCATCTTCTACCGATGTGGTTAGGTTTTTGCCAATATTGACACCCAACACACCAGGATAGCGGTGAGATTTAATTCGTGAAACCAAATGATCTACACCTTTATTATTAAAGCCCATGCGATTGATAATGGCTTCATGCTCTGGCAGACGAAATAAACGAGGTTTGGGGTTGCCAGCTTGCCCTTTCGGTGTCACGGTTCCCACTTCAACAAAACCAAACCCTAATGCCCCCAAGGCCTCAAACGCATCGGCATTCTTATCTAAACCCGCAGCCAAACCAACTGCGTTTGGAAAACGTAATCCCATCACATCAACAGGTTTAGTTGATGGCAAACCACCTAGAAATTTGTTTAAACCCAATCGACTGCTTGCTGCAAGAAGATCCAATGACAATTCATGGGAGACTTCTGGGTCCAGTTTAAAAAGTAACGAGCGAGCAAATTGGTACATTGTTAGGGCTCCTAGGCGGTTAAAATCAGATAAATGCCTTATCTGGTCTGTGCTGTCTAATTTATATATTCTTCTAATTCGTGCTGTATGATTCGTGCTATCTGACTTTAGTGACGGCAATCAGCTTATTCATGTCATCAAATTCTACTTCAAAAAAACCGTAAATCCCTTGATGAGTAACAAAACGCTGAAAAGCTGACAAAGGCAACTGAACTTTACGACCATCTAGACTGCTCGCGACTAGGTTTTTCGCTGCTCCAGCATACATAGCTTCATATTTAAACGCAGGCAAAGCCACATTTAATACAATTTTCGCCATTTTTTCGTCCTGTGCTTACGTTACCCTTACAGAGATCACCCTGTGCGTAAAGATTTGAATCCGATAAGATGAAGGCTATTATATGGAGACCTTTGCACGAAGTCACGAGCGAAGCCAAGACGAGGCAAAAACAGACGAAAAAGCGTTGTTTATAGGTTATAAACGAGCACTTTGAGTGCTGTTTTTAACAAAGTATTGGTGAGCATATTCGTTTTGCAAGGTTTTCATCTTGCGTTGACACTTTTATTGACAAAAGTATAAGGAACCTAGGTTCGATGGTAACTGTAATTGAGCAATTAAAAGATCACCTAAACCATGCCGTTGTTGGCCAACCAGATTTAACTCATGAATTACTTGTCGCTTTAATCGCTAATGGCCATGTACTTCTAGAAGGGCCACCGGGCATAGCAAAAACCACCGCTGCAAAAGCTCTTGCTAGTGCTATCGACAGCCGCTTCCAGCGCATCCAGTTTACACCAGATCTTTTACCTGGCGATGTCACGGGCTCTGATATTTATCAGCAAGAAACCGGCCAGTTTAGCTTTATTCCCGGCCCAATCATGAACGACATAGTGCTAGCCGACGAGATCAACAGAGCGCCAGCCAAAGTACAATCTGCATTGCTTGAAGCCATGGGTGAAAGACAAGTCACCGTTGGCAATCACAGCTACCCGCTGTCTGCACTGTTTTTTGTTATTGCCACGCAAAACCCAATCGAGCAAGAAGGCACTTATCCTTTACCTGAAGCGCAGCTTGATCGCTTTATGATGAAAATAAACCTCGGCTACCCAAGCGCTGCCAGCGAATTGGATGTACTCAGATTAGTGCGTCAGCAAGATTTACACAAAACCTCTACAAGCAAACCGCAACCTGTTTGCAAACCTCATGAAATTCTTGAACTTCAGCATAAAGCCTTGTCTTTATATATGTCTGAAAGTGTCGAGCAATACATAGTGCAGCTCGTCATGGCGACTCGCCAACCTGAGCTTTATTTAGGTGAAGCGGGTAAAGGAACAAATCTGATTGAATTTGGCGCCAGCCCTCGTGGCACCTTAGCTCTTGATCGTTGTGCTCGTGCCAATGCGCTGATAAACGGTAGAGACTTTGTCACACCAGACGATGTTCGCCAGATTGCCTTACCTGTGCTGCGCCATCGCATCATTACGACGTTTGAAGCACAAGCCGCCGGATTATCTGTTGACGATCTATTGAAGCGATTAATTAGTCACGTTCCTGCACTGTAACTCAGGGAATCGCAGCAAAAGGCAATTAGTACGATGAGCCCATTATTATCACCCGAATCTCCTGAACTGGATGACGCCCATTTCGCCCTATTGGCAAGTTATGCCAAGCATTTAGGACGAGCACCCAAAGCCATTCGTTTTGCGACCAATTCAGGAGAGCGTCGCTCACGACAAAAAGGTCATGGCATGGAAATGCTCGAACTTCGCGCTTATCAAGCCAGTGACGATTTGCGCCATATAGATTGGCGGGTGACGGCTAGAACAGGCCAAGCTCATACTCGACTTTATGCGCAAGAAAACGACCATCAACGGCTATTATTATTGGATCTGTCTAGTAGCGCTTATTTTGGAACTCGTCATACCTTTATTGCCACGCGCTTTATTCAACTTGCAGGTATTATTGCGTGGCGCTCCAAACAGCAAGGTGACACCCTGTCTTATCGAATCACCTACGGCAACCAAGAACACGCTAGCAATAAATCAGGCACATTACCGACGCTTTTAAACTATTTAAAAGACGCGTCTAAGATAGAAAATCGAGCCAATGGCCACAAAACGACCAGCATTTGGTCTAACACCTTACTTGCCAACAAAGCTCATAATAAAGACGTGATCATTCTTACAGACAAACAAAGCTGGAATGATGACGAAGAAAGCGCGCTGATGAAGCTTGCCGAGCACAACTCCGTTCACTGGATACAAATCATCGATAGCAATGTCTTTAACTTACCTGCTGGCCAATATCAAATGGCCGATAATAACGGCATTAAACCCGTGACCATCAGCAAAAACAGCATGCAACAAGCGAAAGCTGATTTCCTATCACAAAACACGTTGATGCGTAAAAAACTGGCTTCTTTTGGCATTCGCCACCAAATATTTGATATCACCGAATCGCCTGAAAAAATTGCTCGCTATCTACTTTCTCAAGGAGCACTTCGCTGATGCCTACCGCACAAGCGCCTCTACAATCAGCAACACAAGCAATAGACTTGCCACACAAAGCTTATATGCTACCGCAATCTATTCCTATGTGGCCGCCCGTTTGGTGGACCTGGCTTATTGTTGCGGCCATTATTTTAGTAATAATAGGTTTGCTGTTCTTATTGTATCGACGCCATAAAAAACGCACCTACCGACGCGAGGCGCTTTCTAATATAACTAAGCAATCCAGCGAACTCTCAGATAAAGAAAGCATTTTACTTTGCCACGAAATGGTACGTCGCTGCTTAATAAGTGAAGGCAAAACAGAAACTGCTGCTTTGCCCAGCAAGACATTATTTGAAACGCTAGACAAATCCATGCCAGCAAAACGACAATTCTCTACGCTCGGCAACGAGTTTATCGATGGTCCTTATAGAAGCCAGACTGAGCTAACCTCAGAACAACGCAGCACTATGATAAAAAACACTTGCTATTGGATAAGGAAACACCATGCTTGAATTGTCTTGGCCTTGGTTCCTTCTTCTTTTGCCTTTGCCCTTTATTATGTATTTTCTACCAAAAGCAAAGCCCAAAGGCGACGGCATTTGGTGGGGAAATACAGCACAGTTAGTCGATCACCAAGATGGCAAAGCGATACCTAAACGCCCGACATTGCGCTACGCCTGCCTGTTGATCTCTTGGATATTACTGATCTTTGCTATGAGCCAACCTGTTTGGTTAGGCGAGCCCACAAAAGTCACGCCGTCAGGCCGAGATTTGCTGATTGCTCTGGACTTATCTGGCAGTATGCAAGTCAGCGATATGGCACTAAATGACCAACCAGCAAACCGACTAGAAGCCGCCAAATCTGTTTTGTCTGACTTTATTCAACAACGCCGCGGTGACCGGATTGGCATTATCGTGTTTGGCTCAAAAGCCTATCTGCAAGCACCGTTAAGCTTTGATACCAAGACGATTAATCAGCTCGTGCAAGAAGCCCAAATTGGTTTTGCTGGTGAACAAACTGCCATTGGCGATGCCATCGGACTGGGAATAAAAAGACTCGAAGATAAACCCTCCGATAAAAAAGTACTTATTTTAATGACGGATGGCGCAAATACCGCAGGTCGAGTCCAACCTCAACAAGCCGCCGCCTTTGCTGCTTCACAGAATGTAAAAATCCACACCATAGGTATTGGCGCAGATAGCATGATTGTTCAAAGTTTCTTTGGCCCTAAAGCCATAAACCCTTCTAGCGATCTAGATGAAACACTATTGAAAAATATTGCCGCACAAACAGGTGGCGAATATTTCCGTGCCAAAAGTACTGAAGATCTGCAAGCCATTTACCAAACACTTGATGCGTTAGAACCGACACCCGCTGAAGATATTTGGCAACGACCATTAACCAGCCTATTCCATTGGCTAGGACTTGCCTCGATTATCTTTCTAGGTTTAGCGCTACTCGCCAGCAAACAACTTGCATGGAAGAAAAGCTTTCTGCATAAAAGAAGCTCGCGCAAAGGAGGTCAAGCATGATGCTTTTTGACTTGATTCACTTTGAACGTCCCTACTGGCTTATTTTACTACCTGTTACCTTGCTACTGTCGTATTTCATCACCGCAAAAAGCTCGAACAAAAGCACGCTCAATAAAGTGGTCGATCAACGATTGATGCAGCATTTGGTTTATCAAAATACCTCCAGTAACGTGAATAAATGGCTTGGTTTAGCGGCAATATCATTGTGTTGGATTGGTTTAGCTGGCATCAGCTGGACGAAAGCGCCAACCACCATGTTTGAAAATACCCAGAAAACTATCTTAGTTGTTGATCAATCGCTATCTATGTACGCGACCGACATTAAGCCAAACAGACAAACTCAATTAAAACAAACCATTCGCGACATACTAGCACAAAGTAAAGAAGGCGATATTGCACTGGTCGCATTTGCAGGTGAAGGCTTTGTTATCAGCCCTTTTAGCCAAGACAGAGAAACTATCATCCATTTTTTACTCGCATTAGATCCGATCATCATGCCGACGTACGGTAGCAACCTAACCAGTGGTATTGAAACCGCATTATCTCTTAGCAAAGATGACGCCACGCCACTGCATCTTATTGTGTTAACCGATGACCTTAGCGAGCAGGATAAGACGGCAATCCCTGCGTTATTTAAAGGCAAAAACATACAGTTGGATTTAGTGGCTGTAGGCACAACGAACACATCATTGATCAAACTACCTGACGGTCAAATCTTGAGAAAAAATGGCAAAAACATCACGCCAATAACACCTATTAATGATTTAAAAGCACTAACCACATCACTTGGCGGTACATTCCACCAAGGACGCTTAAGCCCTCCAGAACTGGCACAAATCACTAATACAAAACTGGACAATCAACAGACTCAAAAAGCACAAAATAAAAGCATACATTGGATAGAACAAGGCCAGTGGCTTGCTCTACCCTTTTTAATTTGGCTGGCATTTCAGTTCCGCAAAGGCATGCTATTTATATTGCTGGTTAGCGTCATTTATTTACCTTCCGAGAAGCTACAAGCCTCTCCTCTTGATTGGTTTCTGACGCCAGATCAAAAAGGCCAACAGGCGGTAGATCAAGGCAATTGGCAAGCGGCTAATCAATACTTTCAGCGGCCAGAATGGAAAGCGGCATCGTCATACGCCGTAGAAAATTATCCAGAAACGATTCAGCAATTAGGTAATTTAGATAGAAACGCAGCAGAAAATTATAATCTGGGCAATGCGCTGGCATTATCAGGCGATACCGAAAAGGCTATTCGAGCCTATGAAAAAGCATTAGAACAAGATCCTTCACTAAAAGCCGCTAAAGACAATCTTGATTACTTAAAAAAGCAGCAACAAGAACAACAAAAGAAAGACCAGCAGAAAAAAGAACAGGAAAAATCTAAACAGCAAGACAAAGAGAAGAATCAAAACAAACAACCCAACCAGTCTGATGCAGATAATAAAAGCAATTCAAAGGATAAAAACGACTCAAAAGATCCCTCTGACTCAAAAAAAGATAATAAAAAGAACGAAAAACAAGACAAAAACAAAACACCTGAGGATAATAAGCAAAATGAAAAATCAGACGAACAAGAACAGAAACAGCCTGAAAACTCAAAACTAGACAAAGAAAAGACACAAGCGCTCAACCAGTGGCTAAGACAAATCCAAGACGACCCAGGATTACTGTTACAACGCAAGCTCTGGTATTTACACCAAGAAAAGCGCAATGAAAATCGATTTTCGCAAGAGGATGGGCAAAACCCATGGTAATAAAGCACTACTTCCTTTCATTAATATCGCAAAACAAGCCAAGTCGCTTGTTTTTCTCACTAATGACGACCCTGCTTTTTATTGCATTATCAAGCTCTCTTCACGCAGCCAGTGTTACCGCCACGCTTAATAAAAACGTCGCAACTGAAAACGAAGTCGTTCAGCTCACTTTACGTGCCGACTTTTCAGACACCGGAAACGGCCCAGACTTATCTCCTTTAGAACGCGATTTTGATATCTTAGGTAAAAGCCAAAACAGCCAATTTAGCTTCAACCTAGGCACGAGTACTGCTTTAAACTTTTGGGTTGTCACCTTGATGCCAAAATCAGTCGGCACATTTGAAATCCCCCCGATAAAAATAGGTGATCATGAATCTCAACCTATTAGACTGACCATTAAAAGCTCGCCACAACTACTGGATAGCAATGGCAATCCGCCTGTCATGCTAAAAACAGAAGTATCCGAAATCGAGCCATATCTTCAGCAAGAAGTCATCTTGAGCGTCAAGCTCTATACTTCTGTCGCACTACAAAATGCCAATCGATCTGTCCCTTCGCACCCTGATCTTGTCATTGAAAGACTTACTGACGATCAGATGAATTATCAAACAGTTAATGGCACTCAGTATCAGGTTATTACACGAGATTATTTAGCCTTCCCACAGCGCAGCGGCCTATTGACGATACCACCACAAAGCATTCAAGCGATGATTAACACATCAACAGGTAGAAGAATGATAAAGGTTCAAAGCGAACCTCTTAATCTTCAAGTGACTCCAATTCCAGCCAGCTACACAGGCGATGCCTGGCTACCTAGTAGCAAAGTAACCGTATCAACCACCCTTGATAAATCGAATGATGCGCCAAGAATTGGCGACACGCTTATTTGGACGATTAATATCAGTGCCAAAGGCGCCTTGCCCGAACAAATTCCAACACTAGATTTCAACAGTACTCGCAATTACAAGCTCTATCCAAAACCACCTAAATTCGACAATCAAAAAACGGCTGACGGCGTGACTGGCAGTCAAAGCATTACAGTTGAAGTGGTTCCAACGGAACAAGGCACTCTTACTCTGCCTGACATCAATATCACCTACTGGAATACTGAAACAAGAGCTATTAGTACGGCTAGCGCCTCAACACAAGCCATTGAAATTGCGCCATTACCAAATACGTCCAGCAAAACGAATGATGCCACCACAAAAAAACAAACAATCAATGAGCCATTACCAGCTCAAACCCGCTCGGTCGCTCCAATATCCTTGGCCAAAAAACCAGTAGAAAAAGAAGTACAATCAAATCAAACGACACAAGAAAATGGCCTAGATCTAAAAGTATTACAAACAAACGACGGCTTTTCGCTACGTCATTACCTAATTGCTGGATTGCTGATTTTAGCAATAGTTATGCTAAGCATATGGACTATTATTTGGCTCAAACGCAAAAAATCACAGCCAGAAGTCAATTACCAAGTCCCTACATTACAAGAATTTGCGCCACTCAGTACTACAGATGAACAAAGTGCTTACAGGGCGTTAATTGAGTGTTGCCAGCAAAATAACCTGCCATCATTAAGACCCAGCCTATTAGAATGGGCTCGTCATCGCTGGGGAGACAACGAAATTCGTAGTGTTGATGACATAAAACGTCTAACGTCCGTACATGTTACTCAACTTCTAATGGAAGCGGAATTGATGCTGTACTCAAACAATCCTGCACATGAATGGCAAGGACAACCTCTTGCCGATGCCCTTGATGAATACACTAGCGGACAAGCCAAACCTTCTCAGGCTAGCCAGCTGAAAACACTTTATCCAAACTTTTAATGAATGCTCTTTCCAAAAAGGACCAACATGATGACACCATTTCAATCTGGCATTGTTGCCGAAGCCTCAAGTGATGCCCTTTTTATTACATTCAATGTAAATAGATCAGAAATCAACAACCTTAAAAACGCCCTAGCGGCTGCTCCTGCGCTTATTGAAGAACTGCAATTACAGTTCCCAGCAGCAGATCTACACACTGCCATTGGCCTTAGCAGCCTTATATGGGATGAGCTAGACAGCAAGCGTCCGAAACTTCTTGCCACCTTCCCTCATGTCGCAGGCAAAGACATTGAGTTCACACCAACAGACGTTGATCTTGTTCTTCACATTCGCTCATCTCGCCATGATGCAAGCTACCAGTTAGCTAATATTCTTTTTAAAGCATTTGGAAGCAGCGTCACGTTAGTTGAAGAAGTCAGTTGCTTTAAGTATCTAGATAATCGTGATTTGACTGGATTTGTGGATGGCACTGAAAACCCTGCGGGCGAGCAGCGCAAGGCAGTTGCTCTAGTAGGCGATGAAGATCCAAGCTTTGAATACGGCTCCTACTTCAATTTAATGCGTTTCGTTCATGACTTAGATAAATGGGAAAAAGAAGACCTAAAAACTCAAGAGGATATATTTGGACGAACCAAACATACCAACCAAGAATACCCTTCAGCAGAAAAATCTGTCCATGCTCATACCAAGCGTACTTCGCTTAAAGATGAAAATGGCAACTCGATGGAAATCTTGCGCCACAGCATGCCATTTGCCTCTTTGACAGAAAAAGGCCTTATGTTTGCCAGCTATAGCAAGACACCAGTAATTTTTAATCTAATGCTGGAAAGCATGGTAAAAGGTGACGAGAATGGCAACACCGACCACCTCATGAAGTATACTCGTGCAACAACAGGACAAGCCTTCTTTATCCCATCAAACCAATGGCTAACATCCCTTTCTAACAGCAAATAAACAAAAAACTTTTGCTAGTTAGACTTTTTAGTTAGAAAATTCAAGCAAACAAAAAAGCCACTCAACATTGAGTGGCTTTTTTGTGAGCAAAATAACAGTCTATCTTTCTATTTTTGCTTTATTCTTTAAGTAGTCTTGCTGACCTTGAGAGCTAAGAGTTGCTTGAGTCTGATTCAAGTAACGCTCATAAGCCAGTTTCTGATCTTCAGGAACAGTCGCATTACCCACATCAACTTTATTTAAGCGAATCAAAGCCAAATCACCATTAGAAAGACCTTTCACTTCAATAACAGGTTTACCATCTGGGTGAGGCAAAGAGAAAGCCAATGATGTCATTTCATCTTGACCGCGCTTAGCATCTTTCACAGAAGTCCACTTGGTAGCACTTGCACTCTTCGCTTTTTCAGCTTTAGCGCGCAGTGACTCTACCGCTTTATTTTGAACAACAATCGAAGCGACCTGTTCTTTCGTTTCTTCATAAGACTGGAAAGCTTCTGGTTTATGGTCATTCAAATGCAGCACAACTACCTGGTCATCACTCAATTCAACCAAATTACTGTTCTGACCGTCTTCCAATACAGGAGTACCAAAGGCTGCAGCGATAACTGCTGGATTACTAGTCACTTCGTCAGAACCACCATCACGACTAAAATACGCACTTTGAAGTACATCAACGCCATATTCTTTTGCGAGAGCATCTAGCTTATCGCTGGCATAGGCCAAATCAGTAATATCTTCATGAGCCGTCAATAGAGCATCTCTTGCTTTACTTTCAAGCAATTGTTGCTCTAGTTCAGATTTTCTAGAAGCAAAGCTAGGAACATCAGGCTTAGTAATATCATCCAATTCAATTAGATGGTAACCAAACTGAGTCTTAACAGACTTAACCTCACCTTTTTTCATAGAAAACAGCGCATCGTCAAAAGCTTGATCTATTGTGCCTTTTTCGACATAACCTAAATTACCGCCATCGTTCTTAGAGCCAATATCATCAGAGTATTCAGCCGCTAAATCCGCAAACTTAGCACCAGATTTTAGCTTAGCCTGAACTTCTTCAAGACGCTTTTGAGCATCCGCATCACTGCGATCCGATGTATCAATCAAAATATGTGACGCTGATCTCTCTTCTTGTGCGAGTGCCGAAATAGAAGCTTGGTAAGCGTCCTGCAATTCGGCATCCGTAACTTTTACCTTCTTCTTAAAATCAGAGCTTGAAATCACAACGTAATTTACTTTGACTTGCTCTGGCGTCTTGAAGTTCTCTTTATTAGCTTCGTAATACGCTTGTAGCTCATCATCTGACACACTGGTATTTTCTGATTCATCAGCCAATGAGAAAGAAACATAATCATAAGTTCTTTCTTGAGCCTGCAATTTAGAAACGCTGTCTACCTGATAAGGCAAAACAAACTCAGAACCAGCAATCGCATTACGAGGCTGCTGAATTAAAACATCTTGCTTAATACGCTCTTTAAAGGCGAGCGGAGTAAAACCAAGAGAACGAATAAAGTTAAGGTATTTGTTTTGATCAAACTGACCGTTAGTTTGGAATTGCTCAGCCTGTAACAAATAGGCATTCACTTGAGCGTCAGAAACGCCTAATCCCAGACCTTTTGCCTGATTAGCTAATACAACACGCTGAACCAACTCATCTAAAGCACGACGCTGCAATAAGTTGTCTTCCAGTAATGCAGGATTAACTTGCCCACCCATCATAGAAATTAATTGACGGCGTTGAGTTTCAGCACCTTGCAACATTTGCGTACGGGTAATATCTACCCCATCCACTTCAGCAACGGTATCTGATGAATTAAAGCTAGTAACCAAGGCGTCTACGCCAAATAGAGCAAAAGTCACAACGATAAAACCAACTATGATCTTTACCACAATGCCTTGTGACTTATCTCTGATATCCTGGAGCATTACTGCCTCCAAATGAGTTAATTGAATGACAAATAAAAAAGGTGTATTCCGCTTGGAATACACCTTTTGTGTCTAATGGCGGAACAGACGGGACTCGAACCCGCGACCCCCTGCGTGACAGGCAGGTATTCTAACCAACTGAACTACTGCTCCAAAAACATTAGTTTACAGCGTCTTTTAGACCTTTACCGGCTTTAAAACCAGGAACCTTCGCTGCTTTAATTTGGATTTCCTCACCAGTTTGAGGATTACGGCCTGTACGTGCCGCACGTTCTTTAACTGCAAAAGTACCAAAACCAACTAGTGTAACCTGGTCACCTTTTGCCAAAGCCGCTTCAATTGCTTTTAATGTAGCGTCAAGTGCGTTGCTAGCAGAAGCTTTAGATAAATCAGCAGACGCTGCAATAGCATCAATCAATTCAGATTTGTTCACGTTGTACCCCTTCAGTATTTTCGTGGTTCCTTAATAATTTTTCGGCGCAGTATAAATGCCTACCGACAAGGCCGAGCGAGCAGTTATACAAGCCCAGCCTACTCCCTGTCAACACAGGATATGCCTTTAATGATGACTTACAGTTTCTTGTTCATCAACAGTTTTTTCACTTGAAGGCAATGTTTCTACCTTTTTTGGTGAAGGAATGTACTCTAAGGCGATATCCAGTACTTCATCAATCCATTTTACAGGGATGACCTCAATGTCTGCCTTGATATTATCAGGAATTTCCTTCAAATCACGAGCATTTTCTTGAGGAATAATCACAGTTTTTATTCCACCTCTGTGAGCCGCAAGAAGCTTCTCTTTAAGCCCACCTATAGGTAGCACCTCCCCACGCAGCGTAATCTCGCCAGTCATCGCCACAGAGGCCTTAACAGGGATCTTAGTTAGCACAGACACGATGGCCGTACACATAGCAACACCTGCACTCGGACCATCTTTAGGTGTTGCACCTTCGGGCACATGCAAGTGAAGGTCTGTTTTTTCATGAAAATCCTCATCAATACCAAGACCAGTTGCTCGACTTCTGACCACTGTCAACGCTGCTTGAATAGATTCTTGCATCACATCACCAAGCGAACCCGTCTTAACATGACGACCCTTACCCGGCACACCAGCCGCTTCGATGGTCAATAATTCACCACCAACCGACGTCCAAGCCAATCCCGTAACCTGACCAATTTGATTTTTTTCTTCTGCTTTTCCGTAACTAAATTTATGCACACCGGAAAAATCTTCCAAATTAGCACTTATTACTTCAACAGCTTTTGATTCTTTATTACTACTTAACGCCTGTTTTTTGACTACACGACGACAAATTTTACTTAGCTCGCGCTCTAAACCACGAACACCAGCCTCTTTCGTGTAGTAGCGGATTACATCCATCAAGGCATCATCTGTTACCTTAATTTCACTTTCTTTAAGGCCTGATAACTTAATTTGCTTAGGCAATAAGTAGCGCTTCGCGATATTCAACTTCTCATCTTCGGTGTAACCCGGAATTCGAATAACTTCCATACGATCCAGAAGTGGACCAGGGATATTCATACTATTAGAGGTACAAATAAACATAACATCAGACAGATCGAAATCCACTTCAAGATAATGATCATTAAAAGTATGGTTTTGTTCTGGATCAAGAACTTCCAAAAGCGCAGATGCTGGATCGCCACGCTGATCCATCCCCATTTTGTCAATTTCATCTAACAAAAATAGTGGATTTTTAACTTTTACTTTCGCCAACTTCTGCAATAACTTACCCGGCATAGAACCAATATAAGTACGACGATGACCTCGTATCTCAGCCTCATCACGAACACCACCAAGCGCCATGCGTACATACTGACGATTAACCGCTTTCGCAATAGACTGACCAAGTGACGTTTTACCTACACCTGGTGGCCCAACCAAACAAAGCACGGGACCTTTTACTTTTTTCACTCGCTGCTGCACAGCAAGAAACTCAAGAATACGCTCCTTGACATCTTGAAGACCATAATGATCTTGGTTCAAGATTTTTTCAGCATAAGCCAAGTCATTGCGAACTTTACTGCGTTTTTTCCAAGGCAAAGACGTCAGCCAATCAATATAACCTCGCACAACCGCCGCTTCTGCAGACATAGGCGACATCATGCGAAGCTTTTTCAACTCACCTTCAGCTTTTTCCTTTGCCTCGTCAGACATGCCAACTTCGGCAATTTTTTCTTGCAGCTGATCTAACTCGTTACTGCCATCTTCCATATCGCCAAGCTCTTTCTGAATGGCTTTCATTTGCTCATTCAGGTAGTACTCACGCTGACTTTTTTCCATTTGTTTTTTAACGCGACTACGAATGCTTTTTTCGAGATGTGCGATATCAAGCTCGCCATCCATTAAGCCAATCAAATATTCTCCACGACCCGTTAAGGAATCTATTTCTAATACTTTTTGCTTATCTTCAAGCTTGAGGCTCATATGACCCGTAATATTATCGATCAGCTTAGCAAGATCATCGATAGATTTTAGGGAAGCCACAACTTCTGCAGGAATACGCTTACTACCTGCTACATATTCATCTAACTGCTTAATTAGAGCGTTACGAATAACACCATGCTCGGTTTGATCCTCTATTTGAAGATCAAGCTCGACGATACGACCTAAAACAAAACCATCCGCGTCTTCCATTTTCTCAAGGCGAGCACGCTTACCGCCTTCAACAAGAACCTTAACCGTTCCATCAGGTAAGCGCAGCAACTGCATAACTTTTGCAGTTGTACCAATAGAGTAAAGATCCTCTAGAGCTGGATCATCTTTGGAAGCATCTTGCTGAGCAACAAGAAACACCTGTTTATCATTTTCCATAGCAGACTCTAATGCCGCTATGGATTTAGCGCGACCAACAAATAACGGCAGCACCATATGGGGATACACAACCACATCACGAAGTGGCAACATTGGCAGGAGCAAAGAATCTGTCATATTTTTTTCCAATCCGGGCACATAAAGAAAAGCGCACTTTTATATTTCAACATTGATTAGGAAAGAGATAAGGGCGAAGCCTGAAATTACAAGCGCCATCACTATTTGAATTTAGTCTACACAGTGTTTTAAAGCGAAACATCATAAAAAAAGCCGAATTTAAGTAATAAAACTTAAATTCGGCTTTATATTTATTTGTCGAGCTTTAAAGAATTAAGCGTTTTTAGCCAACTCTTCTTTTTCTAGCACCATTAAAGGCGCAGATTCACCACGAATTGAAGTAGCGTCCATAACAACTTTCACTACATCATTACGAGTTGGAAGCTCGTACATACAATCCAATAAAGCAGACTCTAAAATACTCCGCAAACCTCGAGCACCCGTTTTACGCTCTAAAGCTAACTTAGCCGCTTCACGTAAAGACTCAGGAGTGAACTCTAACTCAACACCTTCAAGTTCAAACAAGTGCTGATATTGCTTAACAAGCGCATTTTTAGGCTGACTCAAGATCGTCATCAAGGCTTCTTCATCCAACTCTGAAAGTGTTGCCACAACAGGCAAACGACCAACAAATTCTGGAATCAAACCGAATTTAACTAAATCTTCCGTTTCTACACGGTGAACCGCCTCAGAAAAAGATCGGCCTTCTTCTTTGCTCTTCACTGTTGCAGAAAAACCAATACTACTTTTTTCTGTTCTATCGCTAATAACACGCTCCAAACCTGCAAACGCACCACCACAAATAAACAAAATATTCGATGTATCGACCTGCAAAAATTCTTGCTGAGGATGCTTACGCCCACCTTGTGGAGGAACAGATGCAACGGTACCCTCAATGAGTTTTAGCAATGCCTGCTGAACACCCTCACCAGACACATCACGTGTAATAGATGGGTTATCAGACTTTCTAGAAATTTTGTCTATTTCATCAATATAAACAATACCACGTTGCGCTTTTTCTACATCGTAGTCACAGTTCTGCAATAGTTTCTGAATGATGTTCTCGACATCTTCACCAACATATCCAGCCTCTGTTAATGTAGTTGCATCAGCAATCGTAAACGGCACATCCAGAACACGAGCAAGCGTCTGTGCAAGCAGCGTCTTACCACTACCAGTTGGACCAATTAGCAAGATATTACTCTTACCCAACTCAATACTAGTGTCCGTTTTGCCTTGGTGACGCAAACGCTTGTAGTGGTTATAAACCGCCACAGCTAAAACACGTTTCGCTTTGTCCTGACCAATAACATAATCGTCCAGCGCCGCACTCAATTTTGATGGCGTTGGCAATTCATCAGCAGACTCACCATCTTCAGAAATCTGAGATAGCTCTTGCGTAATAATGTTATTACACAAGTCCACACACTCATTACAAATATAGACAGAAGGCCCTGCAATAAGTTTTTTTACTTCGTCTTGGCTCTTTCCACAAAAAGAGCAATACAATAACCGATCGGAGTGGTCGCCACGGCTAAAATTATCATCCGACATTTATTCCACCCTTTTCTTAAACTGTTCGTTTCTGCAAGATATCATCAATCAAACCGTAGTCTTTTGCTGTTTGCGGATTCATGAAGTTATCACGATCCGTATCAATAGCAACTTGCTCAATTGGCTTGCCAGTATGAAAAGAAATAATTTCATTCAATTTATGTTTGATACTTAAAATTTCACGTGTATGAATCTCAATGTCAGAAGCTTGCCCCTGATAACCGCCCAACGGCTGATGAATCATAACTCGTGAATTTGGCAGACAATAACGCTTACCTGCCGCACCAGCTGTTAATAACAAAGCCCCCATGCTCGCCGCTTGGCCAATACACATGGTACTAACATCTGGCTTAATAAACTGCATAGTATCATAGATAGACATGCCTGCAGTAACCGATCCACCTGGAGAGTTAATATACAAATGAATATCTTTATCTGGGTTTTCAGACTCTAAAAATAGCAACTGAGCCACAACCAAGTTGGCCATGTGGTCTTCAACTTGACCAACCAAAAAAATCACTCGCTCCTTAAGTAAGCGCGAGTAAATATCAAATGACCTTTCTCCACGAGCGGTCTGCTCAATAACCATTGGGACAAGACCATTACTTGTAATTGCAACAGGACCAGTAGTCGGGTTCATCAAATTCATATCGCATTCCTTAAAACAAAAAAGTCGACATAGCAAGCGCTATGTCGACCTTATTAAAAAAGATAAGACTTGTCTTATGCTTCTTCCCCAGCCTCTTCAGCTTGGGCATTTGGCTTGATAGCGTCTTCATATCCCAAAGTTACTTCAGTAACCTGAGCAGATTCTAACAGTTTATCAACAACTTGCTCTTCAAGTACAGCAGATTGAACTTGAGCTAATTGTTCTTTGTTCTTTAAGTAAAAATCAATAACTTGCTGTGGCTCTTGGTAAGCTTGAGCCATATCTTCTAAGAAAGAACGAACACGGTCATTATCAACCTTCAAGTCATCTTTCTTGATAACTTCAGAAATCAACAAACCTAACTTCGCACGTTTTTTCGCTTCTTCTTGGAACAATTCAGCAGGCAACTGAGATGCATCAAAACCTTGGCCACCAAACTGCTGAGCAGCTTGTTTGCGCAGTGCATCAACTTCTTGGTCAACAAGAGCTGAAGGTACTTCAACTTCGTTGATTGAAGACAAACCTTCAAATAAAGCATTCTTAAGCTTTGACTTAATTGCTTGATTTAGCTCACGCTCCATGTTCTTACGCACTTCTGCGCGCAAAGCTGCAACAGTCGCTTCTTCTAGACCAAATTTCTCAACAAAAGCATCATCTAGCTCTGGAAGAATTTGCTCAGCAACTTCAGAAACGGTAATTTTAAAAGCCGCCTCTTTACCTTTCAAGTTTTCAGCTTGGTAATCTTCTGGGAAAGTCACTTCAATAGTGCGCTCTTCGCCAGCTTTAGCACCTAGGATACCAGATTCAAAACCTGGGATCATGGTATTGGAACCCAAAACCAATTTGTGACCTTCAGCAGCACCGCCGTCGAAAGCCTCATCACCTAGATAACCAACAAAATCAATTGTTACTTGATCGCCGTCCGCAGATGCGCGCTCAACAGCAGACCATTCAGAATTTTGCTTACGCAAAGTTTCCAACATCACATCAACATCTGCATCAGTTACTTCAGATACAACACGGTCAACTTTGATCGCAGAGTTATCAGCTAGTGTAACTTCTGGATAAACTTCTACTTTTACAACGAACTCAAGATCAGCGCCTTCAGCAAAGTTCTTAGGTTCAATTGAAGGCATGCCTGCAGGTTGAATAGATTCTTTCTGAATCGCTTCAACGTACGCATCACGCATAATTTGCTCAACAGCATCAAGACGAATACCTTGGCCGTAACGTTTCTTCACAACACTAACAGGCACTTTACCTTTACGAAAACCATCAATACGGATTGTTTTCGCTGTTTTAGCCACTTCAGAATTTACTTTTTCGTCAACACGAGCAGCTGGAACACTAATTGTTAGAACGCGCTCAATTGGAGACGTTGTCTCTACAGAAACTTGCATAAAACTTCCTCTCGGGAACCTGCTTTAATTTGTTGGCAATCTCGTTATTAACAAGACATCTATTCAATTACAGCCAACAAAACCTAAATAATAATTTAATTAAAGTAATGGACTGAAAATGGTGCTCCGTACTGGATTCGAACCAGTGACCTACCGCTTAGAAGGCGGTTGCTCTTTTAGAACCCTAACCGTTACTTACCAAGACTTACAAGTAATAATAACTAGCGGCATATTATAAACACATCAACACCCAAATCAACCTGTTTAAGTCAATTGAGTCTTTATGCTTGATTTCTGCTCAAACCCACTGCAATAATTACCAAAAATTACCAAAAAAAAATCAATTTCGAAAAGGTTCTCTATGGAAAGTTCGGCTACAGGTAAATATCATGTTGTTTTGATTCAAACAGTAGAGGGAATTCATAACTTTGTAGTACCTGCTCTTTACATAAAAGAAGATAAAAAAACTGTTCTCTTTAGAGCTCTAATTGATTATCACACGCACTTTTATGGCCGTTCCCTATCATGGAAGAGAAACGTCTCAAGATCAGTAGGCTTGTTCTTTGATTATTGCAGAGCATTCAATGAAGCTTATCCAGATATTGATATGTTTTCGGAAAAGAGAAAAATAATTAGGCATTTTGCCATCGCTTACCAGAATGGAACAATTAACCCTAATTCAAATGAAGACAAACTAAAGCTTTACTGGCCGCCGGCAGGAAACAATTTAACAAAGAAAGTCATATCCTCACTCAAAAATTTCATTGAGTGGTGTGTTATTGAAGGCATAATTGAAGGTAAAGTAGCAAGAAATATATCAAAAATTAATCAACAAAATACTCTTCGCTTCATCTATGAAGCCCAACTAATTAAATCTAAATCCATATTATCGCATGTAATAAATACTCAATCGTTACAAAATAGAATTAAAAATAGAGAAGATTCTAATCTAATTTATCTTGGCAAAGACCCGACAGGACACATTAAATCAGCAGAAGGAAAAATATTTCCAAGCCACCTTATTGTTCCACTCATAACTCAAGGATTTGTTACACAAACTGGAGAAGATATAACTGCAAAAATGTACACCCTCCTCCTATTATTTGGAGCTCTAAGAGTTAGTGAGCCATGTCATCTCTGGTTTAATGACATTGTTCCAAAACATAATGGATCATGTATTACATTACTACGCCATCCTTCAGAAGCACTTACTTTTATAGATGGAGAATACATAAAAACAAGACGTCAATATTTAGCTGAACGAGGAATACTTCCACGAAACGACGATTCAAATACCAACAGCTATCACGCGGGCTGGAAAGACCTTAAACTTGATGAAACAAAGTCAGCATTAGTTTGGTTTATTCATGAAAGTGCTGAGTCTTTATTTAGAGATATGTATTTCAAATATATGCGCTACAGAGAGTCACTTATGAGAATACGTAGAGCAAAAGGGCTAGAAGATCATCCATTTCTTTTTGTACTAAATGACTCAAAAAATCAAGGAGAGCCTTATTCTATTAATGCGTATAACAAAGCTTTATCAAGAGCCTATGACAGACTAGAAAAAAAACTGGGAATAACCATACCAAGAGGAAAGTATAGTGGCACTTCTCCTCATGGAATGAGACATTTTTCAGGTCAAGAACTTTCAGATGCGGGAGTAGATCAAAAAGTTATACAAAACGTATTACATCAAAGATCTGTATTTTCACAAAAGATTTATACAGAACCCAAAATGGCGAAAATAGCTTCAATACTTGAAGATGCAAAATCTCGTATTGCAAATACAAACCCAGGCCTTGACTTACTAACCCCAAATTAAGGAGGCATCATGAATAATGAAGTTTTCATATATGAAAATCTGAATGATGAAGAAATAGCTAGATGCATCCTAGATTCTTATGGTATACCTGAAAAACACAAAAAGGCAATTAGAATACTCAAAGCTCGAGCTAAAAATCAAAAAGCACTTCCAATTTTTGAGCTTGTTTTAGCATATCAAAAACTTAGCCTCACTTTAAAGAAAAAAGTCCAAAAAGACATAGCCGAATTATTTATTTCTGATCAATTTCATTCATATTCTTTAAAAAATAGATTAATAAGTGATAGATATGAAAATATTTATGGTCCTTCCACTAAAAAAATTTTGTACTTTTTATCAATCATATATGATGTAAGAAAATTAGAAGATATCACACTAGAAATATGGAAGGATGTAGACTTAAATTTTCGAGGGCGTAGAAAAAAACCATACCAAGAAATATCAAAATCTTCTTTATATGCATACCGAAAAATTGCGGCTACACTTGATTCAATAAATAAAAGTGCACACTATAGAAAAATACCAAAAGTCATTAGAATGAAGAGGAATATTGTCGATATAAACAGTACTAATCTCATTTACCCTCAATTCAATGAATGGCTCTTTAATTTTCAACTATGGGTTGAAACACTAGGTACTAAAAGTACGAAAGATTACTTTCAGTCATTTCGGATATTTTTGGATTTTCTTTTTGCACATGATCAAACAAGCAAAGTAGTTCATGAGCCGATACTTTTCGCTTCAAGCTATGATCGCCCATCGTTTTACGAACACCTAAAAACATCTGGAATACCAAAAGAAAAAATTAAAAAAACGATTAATTATATTCAGCAGTACATTGATTGGTTCATTTTTGAAAATTTAGCCGATATTAATGAAGATGATGGGGATATCGCTGTTATGGGCTATCAACTTTTCAGTCAAAGTGAAGTGATATCCTTGAATAGAATGTTTAAGGAAACTAGTAAAAGACCAATAGAAACGCCAAAAAGGATAATGCCCACTAAATGGATTCTTCTCTGCAAACAAATTCTTAAGGAAGATAATTTTGCATGGCCAAAATCTCTAAAAAACCAATTTTTTGAAAGATATGATAACGAAAAAAATGAATTTGTAGATATGTGGAATCCAATACTGACCTATACATATCTTATAATGCTTGAATTACCGCTAAGGAAGATCCAAGTCATTTGTCTTGATTCCGGAGAAGGAGATTCAGAAAAATTTGACCACATATCGGGTAATTGGCTTGCCAACGAAGGTCCTCATGCATGCTATTGGAAAAGAGTTAAATCAAAGAGAACTGAAAGAGGATTTATAAATAAAATTTATTCCCAAGGAATAGGAATACCAGCATTATATATAAATACAAACAAAACAGCCGACATAGGAACTGGCTTCGGAGAAAACTCTGGATACATAATACCGTGGTCTAATTCCGAAGTAATAAAGCTTGCTAATGAATTAAGAGATTGGCAAGAAAAATATAACCCTGTCACAAAACCCAAAAAATATGCAGATATATCCTCTTCAGTATTTAGTACTAAAACAGGTAAGGTTGTCTCAAATCAAATCCCTGACAGGTTTTATCTATTCAGAAACCCTGAAAGTAGCTTTAATACTAGCGATGAACCACCAAGTGAAAGTATTCTTTTTAAATTTTGGTTCGAGTTAATGGCTGAACTTGAAAATAGACTAAAGGAAGTTGGTGAATATCAAAAAATCATTACAAAATGGAGTAAAACAGGTCAACCAGAAACATCAATTTTTACACCTCATGGACTCAGAGCTGCAGGCCTTACTTCTTTAATCGAAAATGGTGTACCAATAGAAATCCTTAGTAAAATAGTAGCGGGCCATACATCAATCATAATGACTTTACATTACATCAAATTTAACCCTGCTAAAATCAATGACATTTTGAATGGTGCCCAGAAGAAATTAGAAGATAACCAGCAAGGTGATTATGCAAACTGGCTTAAAAGCACATCCTATGAAGATGCTTTAAAATATACGGTTACTAATAATGATGACTCTTTCTTCAGTACTATGGAAAATAAAGATTCAATTTTTGAAACAAATGCCATTGGAATATGCCCTTATTCTGGAACTCGCTGCTCTGATGGAGGACAACTAATTAGAAAAATCAAAACAAATAAATCAGGTTTTAGCGCAATATATGGCTCAGTTGAAGCAGGAGATTGCTTGAATTGTAGGCATTTTATCACTGGTGCACCTTGGTTAATTCCACTATGGCTAAAAGGAAATAAACTTTTAGAAGATTCCAAAAAAGAAAGTGAAAGTGTAACCAAAACTAAAGATATACTTTATGATCTACAAAATGAACGCTATAAACTGGCTAAATCTTCGGGACCAGAAGCAATACCAAAAAGCTTAAAGGTAGATATAAAAAAAGAAGAGGCGCTCCTTGATTTTAAGACAAAGAAATTAGATAAAATATTTAATGACATTCATAAAACGCACAATCTAATTCAAAAAATAAATACATTATCAGAAGTTAAATCAACAGATAAATCACCTATATTTATCTCTGATCAGAATGAATTAAATAATCAAAATTATATTGAAACATCAAATTTCAGAATGCTAGACCTTTTAGTTAGATCTTCAAGCGTTTACTCTCATATTTTTGATGAAAGCCTTCAAATGGAACGAAATAAATTGATAGATCAGTTTATATTCGATGCAGGTGTCACTCCGATATCTTTTTTGCCATTAACAGAAAATCAAAAGATAACAGCTCACAATGCAGCATCGGAATTCTTAGCCAACAATTTAAATGACTTTGAACTAAAACAATTAGAGCAAGGACACCTTAAACTTCCTAATTTGGGTTTTACTGCAAAAGAATTGACCTCTAATATTAAAAAAATCACTGGTGGAGATATTCCACTTATAAAGTTGGGAAAATAAAATGCATACAATTAAAGAGCAAATAAAAGCAACTCTAGAGAGTCTTTGTTTTAGTCAAAAAACTGAAAAAGTGAAGCACAAGCTGAATATATTAAATGAAGTATGTGATGAATTAACCAAAAAAAAAGCTGACCTCTCCATCCCATTAGTAGTTTCACAGATGACAAATAATAATATTAAAATATCTGAAAGATCCTTCTATAACCAAAGAGAAGGTGGTAACCCATATCGTGAACTCTATAATTTATGGATGGAATACTCACGTTTAAACAGATCTAAAGTTAAAACACGATTTACAGAGGATGACATCATAAATGATGAAGATCTTAAAAAAATACTAGACCCAGTTTTACGATATAGGATTAATCTTCTTTATGCTGAAGTTATAGCACTGAGAAATCAAAATAAAATGATTAGAGAAATAAAAGAATTACCATCAATTCATTCATCATCAAAAATAGGTCAAAATTCACTTACTAATCTGATAGAAGAAAACTTGATTAATTCATATGAAGTAGACCTGATAGATGAACTGCTCAAAGGTACACACGAAATTGGGTTTGATGCTAATGGAGCTTTAATTGCTAAAAGAAATATCAAATCAGGCAGTAGGCTTCTGCCTGGCGGGCTTCAAGAAGCACTTGAAAAAATCATCAAATCTAATAAGAGACTTAATTAACGACATTAAAAAATTAGAATACATCCCTAATATCAATCACAAAACTAAATTTTATACTTTTAGGAGCTGAAATAAATGTACTATTAAAAAGTAAGCGCTTATTAGCTAATTTACATTATGCGTAGTTTACTGCTAATATTTCTCGAAATTAGCTTCGTATTTGCTTAGTTATATAAGCTCAAAGCTGTTGCTAACTAGAGTATATTTTGCCCTAATTTCATTATCTCCGGATTTTTAACAGCGCCATCAATGACGATATTCTCTTAAAACCTTCCTTTTCGTACTTTATAACCATTCGACTCTCGAAAATAGATAGCGCAGACCCAATAATTTCTGCTTTGTCCACAAGGTCACTTTCTAGCTCGGTTAGCCGGCCCAATATTACATTCCTCTCGATATCTACATAATCTTCGTGCACTCCAATCTCATCAGCTAACTCATTAAACATATCTGTATATGAGATCATGGTCTGTATCGGCTTTTTATCTACTAATTGGGCTAAACAACACAATGTAAGGACATCCCACGTATTGAATACCCATAGCGACAATGTTGAGTTTTTCAAGGAAAAGATGGCTGGTAATGGCATAGTCTGTTTACTGTCTGTTGTGACATAGCAATTGCTCTTGATCATCCATTTTTCCCAGCGCGAGATGTCGCGCCTGCTTAATAACTCATTGGATTTAACATAGATAAAGGCAAGCTCTTTAGCATGCTTAAGGGCTGCACTGTGTAATTTTTCTAGCCGTATTTTTTCCGGTAGTCGTTTTTTTAACTCTGGATACTTGAACCATTCGCTGTAAATTTCGTCTAATTTATTAATTCTATGGAGCACGACACTACCATCCAAATAAGAAATCTCTCTAGGTACACGATCCTCTAACAGATATACTACCCATATAAACTTATTCTTATACATACCTTTAAAAATCAGATGATCTTTTGACTTCACTTCATTAATAACTATATCGAAATGACAAATCCCACCGTTATAAACATCAATATATTGAGAGACTCTCTCTCCATCTTTTTCATACTCATATGGTAAAGACAGCTTTGGCAAATAAAGAGAGTTATCCAGCATCATTTTTTTCGCCTTTAGACTCATCTTTTTTTTAATAAACAGCCGCTTCTGATGCAATTTTTCATTGTGTCTACTTATCATGGCTTCTCGACACCACTCATATAGCCATCTATATGGCACCTTGTTAGCCTTCAAATCTTCAAGTGCTTCATTAATAGGACAATCAACATAACCACTAAGATCATACTCGATAGCAGGAATTCGATGCTCTCGATAATAAAGTGTCTTTTTTATTTGATTTTTATGAGTTACACACACTTCAATTGCTATCGCAGCAAGGTCAGTTTCAAGCCAGACATCCGCGGAATAGCTTCCGATCCGTGATTCTAACTCACCCTTCACAACTTTTGAGTAAACAGATTCTTCCGTCAGTTGATCTCCCTTATAAATGAAGGCAACTTTTGGGAGTAAATATTGCTCAGAAGTCCGAAAAAAGTGCTGAGCTCCAATGTGCAATTGCGTCATTTTACAATTACTACTTTCGTTTTTGGTGTGATGAGAAAAATGCCGGGTTATACTGTTGGTGTGATTTTTTGCAACTAGATCGTCACCACAAACAGGGCAGATACAAAGACACTCGAGACCATTAGCAACGTCACCTATATGTCGAGTTTCTTTGCTATTTTTATCTAAAGCGTATTCAAGCAATATTTTTCCCTGCCATTTTGATTTTTCCAAACTGTGCCATTATTTACATTTAACTAGAGTAGATTACATTTCAACACTTAAGATCAACCCCAAAAAATGACTTAATTAAAAACCAAACACAGAGTCTATACTGGAGGCAGCCTTTTATCGATAAAGTCAACTAGCCTTTTATGAGATTACTTTTATAGATTAGTTATAAAGTTATAATGTTTTTTTAAGGAGAAAATTTATGTCAGGTGGGATTAGCGCGATTAAGGGATTTGACTATCAGGCAACAGTCATCCTCGATATTTTATTCGAACATTTCGATAGGCGTGGACCATCGGCACAAGCAAGACCAGAAGGCATAGAAGACTTAGATTTATCATGGACGGAAGGGGCTACTGAGCATCGACAGTATTTTCAGATAAAAAAGCCAACAGAAAAAAATGATGGAAATCTCAATCCCAAGCCATGGACATTATCATCAACGGTTAAAAAATTACTCCCTAATGCCATAACAAATTTATCGGGAAATGGACATCATCTCGTTTGGGTAGTTGGTGATGTATTTGAAAATTCCATTCCTTCGCTTATTAATTCAGATGATGCACCTACCCAAGTGCCACAACTTTACTGGGAAGTAATACACTGCTTAGCAAAAAACTATGCTTCTGATGCAATTAGCTTAGATTCAAAATTACAAATTAAGATCCAAAATTGGAAAATCCCCTCGAATTTATCGTCTGTTCCGGAAAAAGCCATATCAACATTGCAGACTGAATACCCTAATTTCATTAGAAGCTTAGGTGTTTCTGATAGTTTTAGTACTTTATATTCAACTAAGTTAACTGAGCTACACAACATTTTACCTAATATATTAACAAGAATTGAAATTAGACAAACCTATGGCTCCGAGCAAGACGTCTCTCAACGAGTTTATGACAAGTTGATTGCTCGCTACTCTCTTCAAGAATCTGTGATAAAAAATACGCTATTTCGGAACCTAAGAGGATTTATTAATGATATATCAAAACAGGCTGGACGATCGTTTGGTCAAGTAGAACTAGAAATTGAGTTACGATGCGTTTGGCCGCAAATGATTCCAATCAAAAAACAATCAGCTCTAGATTCAGACCATGTAGCTAGACGAGATATTGTGGAACGTTTTACTAAAGGTTGGACAGGTAAGGCTATTGAAGCCATTGGTATTTCTGGGTCCGGAAAAACAACACTTACATCAGAAATTGCAGAAAGATCTCGACTTGTAAATCCAGAACGTTTGGTATATTACGCCGAGGTTCGGTCTGATATTTGTTTACGGGATGTACTTAGTGGTATTGCATTTCACTTACGTCGACAAGGCATTGTAGATCCCTTCAGTGTGGCAATTACAAATAACCAGACTGAAGAAGAGTTGCTGGTGAAGCTTGCTAGATCTTACTCAATTATGCCCTGTGAAGTATTGTTCCTTATTGACTTAGTGGAAGGTACTTGCAGTACAGCTTTTGCGAGAGATCTAGCTATTTTTATCAGGGCTCTTTCACCTCGTACTGTCCGTGTGGCTGTATTTGGTCAAGAAAGTGCACTTAGGGAAATGACGTCTCTAGAAAAAGAAGAGCATGAAATTAGTAGATTAGACATTCGCGGCTTTAATTTTGAAGAATTTACAAAACTAGCTAAGTATTATCATCCCAATTCTCATCTTGATTGGACAGCTCTCATAGATATATATGAAAGAGTCACTGTAGGAAAAGCCTCAGGACTATTTGCTAAGTTAGCACAGTCACTTGCTAGATCTAAATCTATACAATCTATGAGAGATATTGCAGATAAACCAGCTGAGGATATGTTGGCTTACGCCGAGCAAAAGCGATTTAGCCTCATTAGCGATGGAGCTCAAAGCGCAGCGATAAAACTTATTTGTTTTGCCTTACCTTTTCAGCGCAAAGATGCTGAGGATATTTTTCCAGATGAAAATATAGGCATGGGGATTCGTGAATTACTCTCACAAGGCTTGCTTAGCAGCTATGATAATAATACATTCGAAATGCATGAGACTGTACGCGCTGGCCTAGAAGGTATGATTGCAAAAGATATGCGTAACTCTACACACTTAGTACTTGCAGCGTGGTATGGCTCAAAGGAAATGACAACAACTGAAATCTTTCACCTTGAGAAAGCTGGTAAATTTGTTGAAGCACAAGAGCGTGCTCGTAACCTATTTCTCAGTGGAAACCAGTGGTTAGCGATTTACTCTTACATTACACGCCAAAATTTAATATCCATCGAAGAGCTAATTAGAACTATTTCTAACAATAAAAAAATTGAGCATATTTTTTTGCTCGCCAACATTATTAAGGATTTGGATGAGCCTATTGAAGTAAGTAAACTTTTTAATGTTATTTACTCACAGCCTCAGCGTTATTTTTCTGATTATCAATGGTCATCTGCCATTGTTGAAGCAATACTAGAATTTGATCAAAATCAGCTACATACCCTTATTGTCTTCTCAATCAATAGTGCAGTTGACGACACACAAGCTAAATCGGCATTAGGCTGGTTAGATGTTGCAGTAATGCGCAAAGGCTGTGTCATCAACTCTGCAACTATTAAGTTTTTCAATAGTTGTTCATCTCACACAAAAAACATTTTAATAAAAATATTGCTACGAGCTCGCCATAGAGAAGCTTTGAGTGCCGTATTTAAGTTTATGGTTACTCAACAAGAATCTCACATAACAGATAAAAATCGCTCAGCTCGTGAATTTACTTTATATATAGAAAACTTTCAGGATACCGTGGAGCTTTTGGCTGCAATACCTCGAGCAGAGGTGTCTTTCATGCTTATTTCGAAGTCAGTGTTACTTGGAGATCTTACAGGTATGATTTGGCCTTTAAGAAAAGTTTTACGTAAACATTGTATCGAAATTCTTACAGATGACAGTCATGAAGAGATTGTTTTAGAAAATGCAATCCGAGTTTTGTTTTTTCTTGCTGAACCATCGCTTTTCAACTTGATTGAATCAATTACCACTAGGAAAGCTAATATTCGTAGCTTTGCTACTCTACTACCCGTACTTCAACCTGCCTTTTTTGACTCTAGTAGTTACCAAACTCAGCTATTCGACCTTAATTCTACTCCTGGGGAACGATTTACTGCGCTTTCCATATTGGCGTATTCTGGCGAAGACCTTAGCTCTATTTATAAACACTTTAAGTTAGTAGATATGAATATCAGCGAGAGAAAAGCTTGGGATTTTATGTTTCTGATGATATGTCATTTTAGCCCTTTCCTAGAGGCTATTGAGCTCTTAGAAAAGCACTTAGCTACTATGGACTCAAAAGGTGTTCACTTAGCTATACTTCCACTTACAAAATTGGGGGAACTACCTAATTCGTCGGCCACACAAATGCTAACTCGCGCTTTGATTCACTCAAATCCAGAGATTCGTAAGAGTGCGGTGCTATGTCTGTCTAAAAAGCGCTCTCGCAAAGCTTTACCTGCTTTAGTAGCAGCTTTTGAAAACGAGAAACAAGAAGAATTAGCAGTACTAATAGCCGCAGCAATTGTAGCGTCAGGAACAAACTCGGCTTTAGATATACAAAGTAAAGTTAAGTCTTCTGCAATTAAACTGTGGCAGTCCATCTTAATTATGCGCTTACGTGATGTAGATAATGCAGATGAGCTTGTTAGAATCGCAATTGATCCTCAGCAAAATTGGCAGTTACGACGTTCTGCTATTTTAGCGGCAGGCAGATTGCCTTATAACGCTGCTTTAGATCAAATAGTGTCGGTCATTATGGAAGAAGACTCACCCCTAACAATTGATCAAAGTGCAAACCTCAGATGCCATAGCCTTATATCATCTGTTCTTTCAGAAGATAGACTGTTTTTATTACGCGTATTCGAAAAGGGGAAAAAATATTTTATTGGCTTTTTTGCAGAACTGCTTAAAAAACCTGAGGGAGAGCTAGGATCCAATGAAGGGTTTCCGTCTGGAACTAATGCAGCAGATTGGTTATATACTCGATTGTCCTTTCATGGGTTTCCAACAAACAAAGAAGCACCTAATCACGTTTTCAATGAGGTGAATATTCCACTATTAAAAAGCGCAATTCTTCGCTCATTGCGTCTTTGTAGGCAGCCTAAGCTGATTGAACAAGAGCTAGCAAAAACTAAACACATTTGGATTTCAATGAAGTGCTTAATAGAACTTAGACGAGCTGGAGACGTAGATGTTAGTTATTTACGCAGTTTGGTTGATGCCTCACCGTGTCAAGGAAGTGGGTTGTTAAATCGTGTTATCGACGAAATGAACGGTAAAAAAGTTCCTATACAGAATGTTAAGCCAACCACAGCTCCTGAGCATCAAGAAATTCCATCTAACACATACATTACATATGATGATGCAGTTCGAGCATTGTCAGGTAATATTGCCAATTTTGAACTATCAGCACCTTTGGTGTTTAAAAACATATCATCAGAGCAATGTGAACATCTTATTCGATTATCAGACCCAGTGAATGACAACCGTCAAGGTATAGAAACATATATCCCAATGATTAGATTTAAATCTAAAGGTCATGTAGTCGCATCAAATAGAACAACAATGACAGGTTCGGACACATCTCTAGGTATCTTTATACGACCAGCTGTTGCTGCTGCAAATAGCTTTGGTCTAACTATTCCTTGGTTAAATAAACTAATGGCCGAACGTTGGTCTAAAGATTTTGTTAAAAAATATTTGATGTGCTTATGTGTCATGGACGATAGTTCGCGTTTCTATGAAGAACTCTCAAAATATGAAGATGTCCTAATTGAGTTTTTGTGTGACCCAGATGTTTATAAATACCTTCAACAACATATTGATACACGCATAACCCCTACATTGATGCGGTATGTTGCTTCAGGGACAGATAAGTTGTTCGAAGAGCTTTGCAAGTTAACCCTCAAGGTTAATACACCAGAGATTGATCCTGTCCTAAACGGTCTTCTTTACCGATGGTCATGGCGTTTTGATAAGCAGTCGGCTATTTCACAACATGATATGAATACTTCGCTTTGGCGTGGTTTCCGGCACCTTACAGAACATCCACGATTCGATAAAATAAGTGATTGGATGCATCTATTAGAACAAGTTTTAAAGACTCAAATAAGTTGGTTTCATGCTGATGATATTGTACGTGTTCTAGAACGAGATCCACGCTCTTACATTTTAATAGAATCCCGATTATTCAAAGCTGAAAATTGGGAGCATTTCTATGTAGAAGAAGTTGATAAACTTGACACTGCAGCAGATCGACTATTTTCACAATTATTGGAGACATGATTACAGCGAACATAATACCAGTTTGTGCATTTACAAATTTTTGGCAATCTTACAGCTAATAACAGATTGCGTAACCGAGTTATCCTAAAACAGCAAGAGAAGACAAAAATAGTTACAAGTCTTTAATATCTATAGCAATCTCATGTGAGTCTTTACGCTGTTCTACAATTTTTTCCAACTCTAAGTCTTCCATCTTCTCCAGTTCGGTGATTAATGCTTTCTTGGAAGTATCGTCCAGGCGGGAAATCAAGCACGCCAATTCAGCACTTAGGTCATCCTCACACAAAAAGTAGTTCAGCGGGACATTGAGTTCTTGAGCAATTTTTCTCAAAGTCTCGACATCAGGAACATGTCGTCCCTTTTCATAGTGGTTCATACGGCCGCTGGCAGAGCTTTCGTCCATACCGATTTTTATCCCAAGCTCTTTCTGGGAAATGCCGATTTTATTGCGGGCTTGTTTAAGTCGCCGTGGTATTGGGTTATCTGACAAAATAGTTTC
>NZ_JAHLLW010000003.1 GCF_019426345.1 Marinomonas lutimaris | reverse complement strand
AGACCGTACTTTTAATAGTACTATTATAAGAAAAAAAGAGGTGAGCTTATGAGTGTTGTTACTGCTAATGATTTAAAAACCAAGGGTGTGTCTTCAATTGAGGCCGGTTTGTTAGAAGATGAAGAAGTTATTATATCTGTCCGAGGTAGAAATACATATGTCGTGATGGATTTGCATAAATACTCTAAGTTCAGAGAGTATGAGCTTGAGATTGCCTTACTAGAAGCTCGGACTGATATTGAGGCTGGACGTTATTGTGAAAGCTCTGTGAATGACCATATGCGGCAGATAAGTGATGGACTATAGGTTCATTTGTCCTGATAGCTGGTATGGACCCAGTTTCCTAGACAGTTAATCATCATTGTACTTATCAGTCATGTTAGGGAAGAGATATGAGCACTAAACGAAAAAATTATGCCGAAAAATGCATCGATATTCATGATATTGAGNGCTGGTATGGACCCAGTTTCCTAGACAGTTAATCATCATTGTACTTATCAGTCATGTTAGGGAAGAGATATGAGCACGAAACGAAAAAATTATGCCGAAAAATGCATCGATATTCATGATATTGAGAGCAGTCTCGATCTTGTTATGAATGAATCAAAAGGGAGCCCCGTTGCTGTAATGAAGGACGGTAATCCCGTATTTTACTATGTTCCCGCTGACACCTATGCCGCTATTTTAGAAGCAGTTGAAGCATCTGAAATGAGAGCGCTGAATGAAAGGGTTCATCAACTGGGTCTAGAGCTGTTTGGTGACGAAGACAAATGGAAATCATGGATTAAAACACCTGCACTGGCATTAGGTGGTAAGTCACCAGAGTCGATTNGAGCTGTTTGGTGACGAAGACAAATGGAAATCATGGATTAAAGCACCTGCACTAGCGTTAGGTGGTAAGCCACCAGAGTCGATTATGGCTACTAAAGAAGGAATAAATAGAGTAAGAGATCTTTTAGGGCAGATTAGCCACGGGGTTGTTGTTTAAATCAGCTGTGTAGCGATCAGATAGATTGCATATAATTACACGTTGGATTTTTTTGCTTGTAACGAACTCAGACCTGATTTGTATTGTTTAGGCCCTGATCCATTAAGACTGTTAGTGTTGCCGTAGTTAGATTGATAGCTGTCTGTCGTTTATTGAAATCATCAAACTCTACTGCCTTATCCTCATACCGTGCAATGACATTGCTTAAGGCTTCAATAATTATCAGGTTTTCGTCATAGTCCTCTAACAAGTCTTCTAAAAGTATAAGGGCTTTTTGGTGCTCACCAGTGCTCGATATGCCATTCAGAATAGGCAACTGGGTTACTATCGCTTTGGCCATTTGTGTTATTTCGTTTGTCATTGACATTTCATTTCCCTGTGGTTGCTAGGATAGATTCAAGCGGGGTTGACCTTTAGTTCTTAGACGATAACTGGATAAAAGCTCTATTAATCTGTATCAAATCGCCCAGTATCTTCAATGATATTTTTCCGGTCTGTCATAAAGTCAGGGTCCGCTTTTGCCTGGAACGGTTGATTCCACTTTCCGTTCGCTTCCTGTGAGATTTTATGAGATCGAACAAAAAAAGGTAGCTCTAACTCATTGAGTTGATCTATTAGGGCTTCAGCGAGTTCGTGATCCACATTGAGAAACAGCTCATCTGCGTGAGCTGTATGTNCCACGGGGTTGTTGTTTAAATCAGCTGTGTAGCGATCAGATAAACTGCAAATAATTACAAGTTGGATTTTTTTGCTTGTAACGAACTCAGACGTGATTAGTATTTTTTAGGCTCTGATTTTAATTTCATATATAAAATTATCAAAAATATTTTACTATCATTAATGCTTTATAATCACTTGTATCAAGGCTCAAACTAATTAATTTTGGGGTTAAGTGTAGATAGTTCAGATAAAGATTTTAGTAGTAAATCTAGTGCCTCATTTTTATCAATTTCCTTAGATTTTAAGGAGTTAGCAATCTTAATCATATTTTTTATTCTAACTTTTATATGAAATGAAACTTGGTTTTCTTTAATGCTTTGTTTTGAGCTAGAGTTATTAACCTCATTGGCGAGGTGGATGTATCTTGATAAAGTATCATTGGATGCATGCATAGTAATTTTTCGACATGCGTTTGCAGCAACAGTTAATATATTATGAAAACTACCAGATTCAGATAGCTTCTTGATTGATTTTGCTATATTGAGAGTAATGAATCTGTGTCGGAAGGAATGGTTAGAAACATGTCTGAGATCGTCGCAGTATTTGCTTCCATTAATAACTTTTTTGGCATAATTTTTTAAGTACGTTGCCTTGAGTGGCTGGCCATTTCTTGAGTCAATAAATATAGCATCGTGGCTAATATCAGGAAACATACTTTCTATCATTTCAATGTGCCAAAGAATAATTTGGATGTCTTCATTCGTTGTTTGCACCTCACGCTTTTTGCCTTTGTATCTACCTTTCACAATAGGTATATTTCTAATGATAGGTTGTTTATTGCTGCTAAGTAGGCTTGATGCTGCGAGCTTGATCATGGATCTCGTAATTTGATGCACTTCGGTGATTCTAGAGCCTGTTATATCAAGCAAGGTAGTGATAGCTTGCCACCTACTTATAAGGAATTCATTGACTTCAGGGTGGAAAGAGGTGCAATTAATTGCATCAAGCCACATCTCTACCTCATAGTCGCGAATGAAGTCTCCATCAGTACTAATATGAATTAAGCCTTCAAGGCAGTGATGTGTAAGGTATGGGATTACAATATTGCCTTTTTTTACTCTTTTTCTCTGATAGTGTACTTGATATTTTCCTGTGTTTAATTTCCCATATGAGGCTAGCATTGCTTCTGGTTTTATATTAGATAAATAGACTATGTACTCAAGAGCTAACCTAGTGTGCTTTATTATCGTATCGTCAAATATTCCCCTTCCTTTTAGATGATCAACATATTCGTATAAAGTAGTATCGTTTACATCATAAATACTAGTGTTTATATGCTCTAGAAAAGAACAAAATAAATTTAAATTATATGCTTTTTTAACGACCGTACCTGCAAGGGGTTTGATGTTATATAAACTTGCACCACCTCCAATATCAGTGAGAAATGAATTTGCATTCCAATCAAACTTTCCACCGTTAGAAATTATCATAGGAAGCTTACATTTCGATTTTTCAGCCATTCTGCTACTAGTTAAGATAACCCCTAGGTTTGGCTGATCAGCTATAACGACAATCGACATTATATAACTTCCCAAATACGTTGTTGTCCAAGTATTTTAACTTGATCTAAGATCAATTTTCTAATCGCATCATCTATTATTTGGTCCTCACTGTAGTTTTCGACTAGATGCATGTAAGCACGATATACTTCTGCAAGTGCTTTTTTTAGCTCTTCGTTTTCTTGTCTGAGTTTTTTTGTGATTGTATCAGTCGATCTATTTGTTAATGTTTTTTTGCTATTATTTTTATCATTAGAAAGCCTGTTGTTTGTTTTTTTAATCGAGTTTAAAAGTAAGACAAGCTGTTTTTTGTTGTGTTCAGCATGTGCAGTATTCCATGAATACGAAATAATCCCTAGATCATTGTCATTCCATTTGTGCACAGATGATTCGGATATTAAGTCCCCCTTCATATCTAGTGTTTTAAAAATATCTGTATGTGAATTAATTGAATCTAAAAGTTCACTTTTTTTTGTCATTGAAGTCGAAATAGATATTTTTTTATTTTTAACCGCTAATGATGTTTCACCAATCATGTATTTTGTCATTTTTTAATTCCTATTTTTTAGTGAAGTAGAAGAAAATCCCCTCGCCATCAATTCTTAAGAATCTAACTTCTTTCTGATATTTTTCTTTGTGCTCAGAAATTAATTTTTTGACAAGAGGTTCTATGATAATTGATATTTTTGAGGTTTTTCTAGCTTCATAAATTATTTCTTTAATATCATCATCAGCATTTATTTCCTTATTTAGTGAAGCTCCAATTTTAGCAATAGTAATCTCTGCTTCCTCAATCCATTCATCTGTTGGTGCTACTTCAGCATAGTGGAATGTCTGATCTAAGTTAGCATGCCCCATAAACCATGACAGTTCATCAAGCCCTTCTCCATCTGTAAAATTGAAATATAAAACAGCAAAGAATCTTCTGAATTGATGTGTTCTGACATACCATCTTTTACCATTAATCAATGGAGATTCAATCCAATCAAGAAAAATATCTAAACAAATATTCACGAAATCATCACTTAATGACCAATTGAGATGGCTTACGTCCTGGTTATAGGTAAAAGCTGATATTGAGCGTGTATTGAGAATACGACTAAAGAGAAATGCATCCCCATCATCATTAACAAAATTTCGCCTATTTTCAATTTCACAAACAAATGCAGCAAATTCTAACCCGTAATCGTATATTATGTCTGGTATTGGTCTATTTACGTCTTCAAGTTCCCATCTTTCTGAGGTTTTAGGTATCCTTAAAACTAGATCAAATAGCCCATCGATTGGTGATTGTTTGAAACAGTCACGCTTAAGTGTAAGAAGTGATTTTGATCTGGCTGAAGATACACTGGCAATAAGTATCCAAATAGAAGCGATATATAGCTTCACTGCTAGTTGTATACTTATCCCATTATTAAGATTGTTTATATTAATGTTAATTCCATCACGCCAAGCACGAATTTTTAGATTCTTAAGTGATTTTGGAATGGGGGTTTTTTTATAAGCTATACTTTGATATTTATTTAAATAATTATAGTGTTTTTTTACACAATGAGAATTGATTAATTCATTTTCAGTTTCACTCAATGCGGATATGTATTCCCTAAGCGCTGGCCCATAAGAGCGAGCAAAGTGAAGTGCTGATGATATTGAATGTAGTGCTATATTAACCGGAATTAGGGCTGTCTTATTCGATTCAACCATTTCTTCGAAGAGGTTATTTCCGCTTGAAAAAAGATTCTGAGATGCATGCCTGAATTTATATTTTTGGCTAGGGCGCGCGACGAATAGCATATGAAGTTTAGATATTTCGTTAGAAACGGTTTTGGCTTTTGGTTCTAAATCTTGATCTATGTCGAATTCTATTGAGCAAGCATTTGGGTATAGCTTTATATAACGATTTTCTAATTTTAAGTCTCTTTTTTCTAAATCTAAGTGTTTTGTTAACTTATCTTTCAAACTATATAGCTGTCTGGTTGTTAGTTTTTGTAATTGTTTCAATGAGTTCCAGTCTATTTTATTTTTATAATCATAGTTTTTTAGTATAAAATCTAAGGAGCTTTCAAAAACTTTTCGTTCTACCTTAAAAGCTTGTAAGTAGCTTTTAAGGTGGTTGAAGCTAATTTCAGCTAAACTTCTTATAGGTTTATTTTTATTTAATTCTTGTAATTCATTTGCATGTTTTATTAGGTGGCATGCAGTTGATAGTATATCTGCGGCCCTTTCTGGCCTTGATATTTTTCCTTTAGTATTTAAGTAAAGTAGGCTGTTTCTTAAATCATCAAGTAAAGGTCGATTTATTTTGTCTGTTAATAACTCATTTGAAGAGGTTTCTTTAGAAAATGATAGTTTTCTAGAGTTGTTTTTTTTAAAATTTTCAATGTCATAACCAGTTTTTGAAAGCTCCCAAGTAGTGTCGAATACACTTTCATTAATCATCCAAGTAGGCTTTGGATAGCAATCTACTTCATCTATATTTCCGGAATCATCTGGATCATATAGCTCTTTATATGGGTTTAGCCCTGTATTCTCCATCTTACTTGCCCTCTTTAATATTAAGGTTTTTCTGTGCTTGCCTAAGGAGTTGTTTCATAATGATTGGTCCTTCTGAGATTTTAGATATTGCAGCTAGACAATCATCTTTAAGGTTTTGGTCATCACCTTCTTTTGCATACTTCAATGCCAGCATTATATTTTTAAGGGATACACAAAAATATTTAAGCTCAATGGTTTCACAATCAGACTTTTGTGTTCTTAGGCTGTTATACAGAACTCCTCCCATACTGGGTGTTTCAAAAGCTTTTTTTACATGGTTTGAAAAATTCTTGATAGTTAGACTAAGTGAATCTGATGGTGATTCATCATGAGCTACAGCCATGAACAAGAGGATATGTTGGAAAGATCTGATTTTTACTCTATAGACTAGTTCGGTGATGTAGTCTGGGACATACCTTGCGAGAGTTGTTTTGACGGTGTTTCCAAAGTACTGAGCGGTCTTTAGAGAGTCTCCATTGGAGTTTAAATAGATGAGAACCCCTTTAGAAAAGCGAATTTTTTTTAGTGTAGCTGAATTCAATAGTTCACATTTTAGTGCTACCTTTGCTCTTATTTTATTAAATTCATTCTGAAAAGTTTCAGGTAATGGATGTTCAACTCCTTCCTTTAATGAGCATAACCAAAGTTCTTGTTTTGAAGTAAACTTTCTTGCTCGATCAGTCATTTCAAGAGCCATTTTTAGGCAAGTTGCAGCATCTATATCGTCTTCTAAAATATCTATTGGATCTATCAAAGAGCCATGGGCACTTCTTATTTTGGACTGTCTAGCTCTAGGTTTTAAAGCCCTTAGTCTTACAGAGCCTTCATCCGTTACTTGTACTAGCTCGTTCCCACTAACATCCGTATTTACTTTCACCTTGTAGAGCGAATATGGATTTATTCCTAGTTCTTCAACAATAATGATTTGCATAGCAGATGCTAACCTACTTGTTAAGCCAAGAGATTGTTTAACTTCATTAGCGCACGCAAGATCATTTATATTATGGTTTACTGTACCATTTATGAAGCATTCATAAAAATGATCGAAGTAAGCAACAAGATTACTTATTCTTGTTTCTTTTGATTTTGGGTCTCTATTTCTTTGGAAAGGATTGGTCTCAAATTTTATTTGTCTTTTTCCTATATGATTTCTAGTTTTCAAGACTTTAAGCTCAGGGTGCTTAAGAAATTCTTTTTTTTCACTAATTGATATTAAGCGTTTTTGATCTTTATAATTACGATACCCTTCAAAGACTATTTTCCTTGCTTCTTTGAGTAATAATTTTAAGTTGTATTCAATTTCAGCTGATAAATCCTTTATGAAATAAGTTGAGTTCTTGAATAACTCTTTCTCTCGTTCATCATAAATATTAGTTGCACATAAGATTGGATTGTCTAATCTTACTTTCTCTGTTTTTGTACATCTTCTTAGGTTGTCAGGAAGGTCTGTTTCTTTTGGTATAAGGTCATGGTCACGTAAGACAATGATAGAGTTTTTTACGTGCTGGAATTGTCCATAAGCAGTCTGTCTAGAGAGATTTTTCAGAAGGTTATTTCGGAACTTGCGTAATGATTCTTCTATTACTATTGGATTTTCATACCATCTAGGATGCTCAGCTGAAATAAAATTTAAAAAAATATTTAGGGGGCTTCTATGTAGTTTTACATATTTGAATTGATATACATGCTCTTTTAGTCTTTGTGCTATCTCTGTTGAGCAAGTTCTTGATAGCGTATCGTAGAAAATTTCATCAGAACTAAGTGTCTTTTTTTTAACCTTACTTAAGAATTCGATTGGTAATACCTGATTCTTATACGTTTCATATGTCGAAGTTGTATTGGGCTTATCAGGGAGAGGGTATATGCTAGCAATGGCGCCTTTTTCTATTAGTACTTTGGTTACGTTATAGAGAAGGTTTAATTTTTTTAAGGCCGTTAATCTTACGAAATTCTGGCAAAGGTGAGTTCGAATATGTTTGAAATCTCTCATAAGTCCTGAACTGTCATTTTTTCTTATATGCTCGCTGAGAGCTTCAATGTATGAATCTAGTAGATTTATGACTTCACGCTTGTTTACTAGATTTAAGCTATCAGCATATTCCTCTATAATTCTGAATGATTCATGTGACAGATGATCTGATAGTTGCTCAAGTTTACGATTAGTAGACAATTTAGTTACCTTTTTGAAACTTTCAATAAGTAAATTGTAGGTTAAAAATTAAAAATAACTTAAAAAATTCAAATATTTATGTAAAATGAAAGGTGACATAAAGTGACACTTTGATGTGATCCCTAAAGTTGTTCAAGTTGTTCTTGATAAGCGTCCTAATGATGCGACAGAGGTTATTTTTCCACAAGCTTGTCCTGTTTGTGGCTCAGACTTGGAACAAGTCGAGGGTGAAGCCGTGATTCGCTGTACTGGCGGTTTGGTTTGCGGTGCGCAGCTAAAAGAATCCCTAAAGCATTTTGTTTCGCGCAAAGCCATGGACATTGACGGTCTCGGTGACAAATTGATTGAGCAATTGGTCGATCAAGAGTTGGTGAAAACCCCTGTTGATATTTTTACCTTGAGCGAGAAAAAAGACACCTTATTGTCTATGGAGCGCATGGGGCAAAAGTCAGTTGAGAAGCTTCTTGCTTCAATCGAGACGGCAAAGAATACGCAATTTAACCGCTTTATCTATTCATTGGGTATTCGTGAAGTGGGTGAAGCCACAGCCCGTGCTTTAACCAGTTATTTTACAGAGCTGGATGATTTAATGGCGGCGAATCAAGAAGCCTTGCTAGAAGTGGAAGATGTCGGCCCCATTGTAGCTCAACACGTGCGTTTGTTTTTTGATCAGGAATTAAATCGAGAAACCATTAAAGGTTTGCTGGCCGCTGGGGTTGTTTGGGAGAAAAAGCAGCAAGTTTCTACTGATGAATTACCTCTATCGGGTAAAACCTATGTGGTAACTGGTTCATTAAGCCAATTTAGTCGCGACCAAGTAAAAGACAAGCTACAAGCATTAGGTGCTAAGGTGAGTGGTTCAATCTCAGCGAAAACAGATTGCTTAGTTGCTGGTGAAAAAGCCGGTTCGAAACTCACCAAAGCGCAGTCTCTTAATGTGCCAGTTATTGATGAAGCTGGCGTGATTGCTTTGCTTAATCAACATGGAGCGATTTAATTGGATACTTTAATACCTTATGATTCATTAGCACCAGATACGCTAGAAACCATTTTGGATGATATTGTGTCTCGTGATGGCACGGATTATGGTGACTATGATTTGTCGGCAGTGCAAAAGCGCGAGCAGGCGCTAAGATCGTTGCGAAATGGGGAAGCTGTGCTGTTATTTGATACAGAAAGCGAAACCATCAAAATGATTCCGAAAGGTGACTTAAGTAATTACGACCTCATTTGAATTTGAGATCGTAATTTGTTTTCGTTATTCCACGCAATCTCGAACACAATGGTTAATATTGTGATCCATCACTCGGGATGGTTCTTCGCCCGTATTGCGCCCGACGATTTTGGCTGGAACACCTGCAACGGTTGTGTGGTGTTCAACAGGTTCTAGAACCACGCTACCCGCACCAATTTTTGCGCCTTCGCCGATCTCAATGTTGCCAAGGATCTTGGCACCAGCGCCAATCAATACACCGGAACGTATTTTAGGGTGACGATCTCCGTGCTCTTTACCTGTGCCACCTAGAGTGACCGATTGTAAAATAGAGACGTTGTCCTCAATAACACAAGTTTCACCAACCACAAGCCCTGTGGCGTGGTCTAGCATGACGCCACAGCCTATTGTCGCTGCTGGATGGATGTCGACGCTAAAGACCATCGACATTTGTCCTTGCAGATACAAAGCTAAACTCTTACGGTTGTTTTTCCAAAGCCAATTTGCCACACGATACGTTTGTAATGCGTGGAAGCCTTTAAAAAACAATAGTGGTGTAGTAAATGTATCGCAAGCGGCATCCCTTTCTTTTATCGCTAAAATATCTTGCTCGATGCATCTGACAATGCCAGAGTGAGTATCTGCCATGGCTTCTTCGAATACTTCTCGTAATACCATAGCGGGAATTGATATGCTGTCTAGCTTGCTGGCAAGTAAAAAGCTTAAAGCAGAACACAATGATTCATGACGTAAAATAGTGGTGTTGAAATAACTGGCTAAAATAGGTTCGTCTTGTGCAAGCTTTTTTGCTTCCGCTTGTAAAGATGGCCATAGATTGTCAGAAGTCACGGCATGATGCATTGTTATACTCAAGGGGTATTCACCTATATCGATTCACGTTTAGAATGTAGGTTATAAGGTTAGGGTTAAACAATACAAGGGGCAATGTGAAGATTGCTCAATAAAGATGGAGATAACATGTCTAAAAAAAATGTTGCTGATGCATTGCATATCTTTTATGAATTAAATTCCGCATTTTCCGATGCTTATTGGGAAACTAATGATATTAATCAGAAAGATCGCTTTTTTGCGATGAAAGGCATATTGCAAGATGAACTCGACGAATTGCATAAGCTTAGCCTACAGGATCACGTCTATCCTTATGAGCCTATTAATCCAAGTCTATTGCAACTAAGCGATAAGCTACGCGCTTTGTTGCCAGAACTTAATCGCTATGTGTTCCGTCCTCAAACCTCAAATCGATTTGTCGAACTTATTCCGAGTGCTTGTGAGCTGTTTGAGTCATAAGGGAATAATGGCGAAAGTATCACTGCATTGAGCTTTTCATAAGTGACTCAATGCAGTGAGTTTAAGAGCAATAGGTTTACGTTCTTGTGTCGCCTTAAACGTTTTGGCTACGCTTTAGGTCGCGAATGATAAAGCGGCTTGGGTGTAGTTTATGGCTTACTTGTTGTTCCAAAGGCGAAGGCGTTCCAGTGATTAAGCTGGCAATATAGCTCCCGCTTAATGGTGTTGATATTAATCCTCTCGAACCGTGTCCTATATTAATGTAGAGCTGTTTTATGGGCTCTGCAATCTCATTACTTTGCCACTTGGCGTTCTTAGTAAGAGTTGAGTAGGCTTGTTGATAAATATCCTCGGATTGAATCGGTCCAACAATCGGTGTGTAATCTGGAACAGCGCACCTAAACGACACTCGTCCACCACAGTCTTCACTATTAAATGTTTCTTTTGGCAATAAAAGCAGGCTTTCTAAAATGGCTAAATTGCGTTTATGCCCTTCTTCTCTTACTTGATCATCTTGGTCTTTTAGATCGTATGTCGAGCCAAAGTGCAGTAAGCCGTTTATTGAAGGAGAAACATAGCCAAACTCACAGAGAACCTTATCGAAGTCTATTTTATCGGCAGACTCACCGATGGCTTGGCAAGCAGCTTTGGCTTTTTCAATATCAATGAACGAGACTTGCCCACGAATCGGGTAGTCTGGTGTATTAGGTGTTACTCCTAAAGCTTTTGTATCATTTGCCGTGCATAACACAACATGCGAAAAGTGTGTTTGTTGATCGTTTAATAGTGCATATTGACGATTGGAGCATGCTTGCCAGCCGACGGTTTGGCCATCTACTTCAACAGCTGAGAGGCTCTCAAGCTTGGTGTTTAAACAAACATGAATGTTTTCGTGAGATAAAAGTGTCTCGCAAAGTTGTGTCAATACAACCCATCCAGAAAGCGGCAAGAGCAAACTTCCTTCTCTGTCTTTAGATGCTTGCAGAACAGCTTCTGGATAGAGCTTTTCATTGAGCAGCTTTTGAAAGCGTCCAGCTTCTTTATCGTGTTTCGGGATTTGTATTAATCCACAGGCATCCCAGAATCGTTTGTGTTTATCTAGGCTGGAATATAAGCGAGTTGCGTGTAAATAAGCAGATAAATAAAAACGATTCACTGGTGTATCTTGCGAGGCTAGCTTAGGGTAAAGCATGCCTTGCGGATTGCCTGACGCACCGCCAGCAATGCAATTACCTTGTTCCCATACTTCTACATTTATGCCTTGTTTAGCTAGGGCATAAGCGGTATTAGCGCCTGCTAATCCTGCACCGACGACCAAAACCTTAGTGACTTCTTGTGTTTTATCTTGACGAAGATTGAACCACGATTGACCTTGGGACATGCGCTCAGGCAGTGACGCTGTGGGGCTATTCAGTTCGCCAACCGTCATTTCTCTTTTTTGACCAAAACCTTTTACTTTACGAACATCAAAACCAACGTTTTTTAAGCCTCTGCGCACAATGCCAGCAGCGGTGAAGGTAGAAAAGGTCGTACCTTGATGGCTAAGGCGATGAATATGTTTAAAAAGATTATCTGACCACATTTCTGGGTTTTTGCTGGGAGCAAAACCATCTAAAAACCAAGCATCTACGTCGGCGTCTAACGCAGCGAAGCCGTCTTCTGCTTCACCAAACCAAAGTGTTAACTGGATTCGACCTTGTTCTAGCTCAACACGGTGGAAGCCATGGCAAACTTCTGGGTAAGCGTCGATTAGTTGCTGACTGAAATGGCTTATAGAAGGCCACATTTTTAAGGCATCGGTCAACATGCTCTTGGTCATAGGGTATTTTTCGACCGAGATGAAGTGCAATTGTTTATCGCTGGTGGCTTCGTTTAAAAAGGCCTGCCAAGCGCATAAAAAATTTAATCCCGTACCAAAGCCGGTTTCGGCAATCACGAAGGCATTTTTTTGTAACGATCCCCAGCGTTCGCTTAGCTGGTTGTTTTTTAAAAAAACGTGACGTGTTTCTTCCAGCCCTGACTCTTTGTCAAAATAGACATCGTCAAACAGGTTGGAGTGAGGAGCGCCATCCTCACCCCAACTTAGCGTAGGAGATTCTAATTGATAACTAGTTAACACGCGTGATGCTCTCGATTATAACGGGTTCGGTTGGGACGTTTTGGTAAGGACCAACCGTTGACGTTGGTACAGCAGAAATAGCGTCAACTATGTTCATACCTGAAATAACCTTGCCAAATACGGTATAACCAGCAACTCCACGGACACCATCGTTCAAAAATGTATTATCAACTTGGTTAATAAAGAATTGTGATGTTGCGCTGTTTGGATCTTGAGTCCGTGCCATTGCTAGTGTGCCACGATTATTGGCTAATCCATTATTGCCCTCGTAGGCAACCGCTTGATGTGTTGTCTTACGTTCTAGATCTTTAGTAAAACCACCACCTTGTACCATAAAGCCGCGAATGACCCGGTGAAAAATAGTGCCGTTATAGAAACCTTCGTCGGCATAACGTAGAAAGTTGGCAACAGATTTTGGCGCGGCGTCATCATTTAGGTCGACGCGGATCGTGCCTTGGTTGGTTAAAATATCGACTTCTGTTGCGTTGACTTGTGAACAAAGAGCGAGCAGAGCCAAGCTAGTGATAAGAGATTTACGCATAGTGCTACTTCCTTATTGAATGTATGGGCAATAGTATTAGTTGTGTAGTGGCGTTCCAAGACGTCTTGTTAATTTATCGGAGAGAAAGCAAATGCGAACTGCTGCCGTAGAAATTGAATATTGTACCTTATGTCGCTGGATGTTGCGTGCGGCTTGGTTGTCTCAAGAGCTGTTAACGACATTTGATGATGATATAAAAAGTGTCACCTTGATACCAACTCAGGGTGGGATTTTTAAGGTGAGAGTGAACGGTCAGGAAATTTGGTGCCGGAAAAAAGAAGACGGATTTCCTGAGGCAAAAGTACTAAAACAGCGAATGAGAGATGTGATCGACCCTGAGAGAGATCTTGGGCATTCGGATGTTAAAAAATAACAAAATCAATTCCACAAAAAATGCCGCTTCGTATTGATAGCGGCATTTTATTAAGTCTTTTGGTTCAATTAGTTCGGAAAAACTTGCTTAAAAGGTTTAACCGTTACATTTTCATAAACGCCAGCATCCACATAAGGATCTGCATCAGCCCATGCTTTTGCTGCCTCAAGGCTAGTAAATTCTGCAATAACAACACTGCCGCTAAAACCGGCATCGCCGGGGTTATCAGAATCAATAGCTGGGTTTGGGCCAGCCAACACTAAACGGCCTTCGTTCTGCAGAGCTTCTAGGCGAGCTAAGTGAGCAGGGCGTGCTTGTTGACGAGCGCTAAGGCTGTTTGTCACATCTTCACCGATAATAGAGTAAAGCATCGTTATTCCTTATTTTGTAAGTGCGATGATAAGTAAATGCCTTGTAATATAATAAATACAATGGTCATTCCTAATAAACCGAACAGTTTGAAATCTACCCAAATTTCTTCGCTATATGAAAACGCAACATATAAGTTAGTGGCACCGGAGACAATAAAAAAGCCAACCCACGCAAGGTTTAAAGTACGCCATACTTTGAACGGCAACTCTAATTTATCACCCATCATGCGTTGAATGATATTTTTATCACCGATGAATTGGCTGCCTAAAAAAGCAATGGCAAACAAACCGTTTACGATCGTTGGTTTCCATTTTATGAAATCTCCATCTCCAAGAAGAACGGTTGCGCCACCTAATAACACCACTAATGCCAGAGAAACTAAGTGCATTTTTTCTACGGTGCGGTTTTTGAACCAAGTAAAGCCCACTTGAAGTATTGTGGCTGGGATTAAAATGGCGGTTGCGAGAATAATATTTCCTGTCATTTTATAAACAACAAAAAAGATAACAATAGGAAGAAAGTCGAACAGTATTTTCATATAAAAACCCAGTGAATGTATACTAAAATGCATGTATGCTGGACTTATGATAACCACCATTCCTTTTAAAGAACAGCCAATCTATGCATGAAGCAGCAAGTTATCGAAAAGTCGATTTACATACACACTCTACACGTTCTGATGGCCGTTTTTCACCAACAGAGCTTGTTGATCTTGCAGTAGAACAGGGTGTTTCTTTGTTTGCACTTACTGATCATGACACGCTGGATGGTATTGTAGAGGCAAGTCAGCGAGCTGCAGAGCACGAGCTGAGTTTTATTCATGGTGTTGAGTTGTCGACGCAGTGGAATGGTATTCCTTTACATATGGTGGCTTTGAATTTCTCGCTAGACAACGCAGCTTTGTTGTCTATTGTGAGTGAGAATCAGGCTATCCGTCTTGATCGAGCTCGGCTTATTGCTAACTTGTTGGTGAAGCAAGGATTACCTGACTTATTTGATGAAGCCGTTGCCTTGGCTGGCGAGAGTCAACTTGGTCGACCGCATTTTGCGACTTTACTGGTTGAGAAAGGTTTTGTAAAAGACACTAATAAAGCCTTTGATCGCTATCTAGGCAATAAAAAATTAGGTCAGTTACGTGATGTTTGGCCGGAACTTGAGGATGTTTTGACTGCGCTTTCTGGTCAGGATGTTGAACTGGTTTTAGCTCACCCTAAACGCTATCCTTTAACAGTAACTAAGTTGAAACGTTTATTGGGTGATTTCAAAAAATGGGGCGGAACTGGCATTGAAATAGTGTCAGGTAATGAGCGCCCAGATAGTGTTCGTTTGCTTGAACGCTTATCCAGAGAGTTTGATTTAAAAGCGTCCGTAGGAAGTGATTATCATGGGCCATTTGGTCCGTGGATGCAGGTTGGTAAATTTACACAAATACATGAAAGTGAAGTGGATTTAGTGTGGCAGGCTTGGAAATAGCGCCGCTTATTTCTAAGCTATTTTGAATTAGTTAGCGTTATTGTTGTTATATTTTTTTAGTGGAGAACAGGTTGAGTCAATTTTTTCAGATACACCCAGAAAACCCGCAAGCACGTTTGGTGAAACAAGCGGCAGAAGTGATTCGTAATGGTGGTGTTATTGCGTATCCAACAGACTGTGGGTATTCGCTCGGCTGTCATTTGGGTGATAAAGATGCATTGGATCGAATTCGAGCCATTCGTCGTTTGGATGATAAGCATAACTTTACTTTGGTGTGTCGAGATTTGTCTGAAATATCAACCTATGCGCGATTTGATAATCGCTTATATCGTTTGTTGAAAAATAATACGCCAGGTCCTTATACTTTTATTTTTAATGCAACATCGGAAGTGCCTAGACGATTATTGCACCCTAAAAGAAAGACCATTGGTATTCGTGTTCCGAATAACAATATAGTTTCAGCTTTGTTGGAAGAGTTGGGCGAACCTATTATGAGTGTTTCTCTCATCTTGCCAGGAGAGACGGATCCAATGACAGACCCATATGATATTCGCGATACGCTAGAACATGCGCTAGATTTAGTTATTGATGGCGGCTTTTGTGGTTTACAGCCGACAACGGTGGTTAAAATGGATGCAGATAGTATTGAAGTTGTGCGTGTTGGTGCTGGTGATCCTGCTCCCTTTCTGTAAAATCTTTAATATTCAGCTGTCAAGGCCCATGGTGTCTGGCTTATAATGAAAAAAATGATTAATTAATATTACTAAAACTGGGTTGCTGAGAAGCATTCCCTCTAAGAGGTTCGTAATGGACGAGAAGTTACAAAAAGTATTAGCAAGAGCGGGTCAGGGTTCACGTCGTGAAATGGAAACTCGTATCCGTGAAGGTCGTGTGTTAGTTAATGGCGAAGTTGCTACATTAGGTGACCGCGTTAGCGTAAAAGACACGATCACAATAGATGGTTATTCTATTATTGCTACTGAGGCTGGTGAAAACCGCCGCGTTATTATTTATAACAAACCAGAAGGCGAAGTGTGTACTCGTAAAGACCCTGAGGGTCGACCTACTGTGTTTGATAAACTGCCAAAACTGCGCGGAGAGCGTTGGATTGCTGTTGGCCGTTTAGACATCAATACTTCAGGTTTGCTGCTTTTCACCACAGATGGTGAATTGGCCAATCGATTAATGCATCCATCAACAGAGATTGATCGTGAGTACCTTGTCCGCGTAATGGGAGAAGTGACTGAAGAAAATATAGCGGCCTTGAAAAAAGGCGTGATGATGGATGATGGTTTAGCTAAATTTACCGACATTGTTGATGGTGGTGGTGAAGGTATTAACCGTTGGTTCTACGTGTGCTTGATGGAAGGTCGTAACCGTGAGGTTCGTCGTCTTTGGGAATCTCAAGGCGTAAAAGTTAACCGTTTGAAACGTGTTCGCTTTGGTCCTGTCTTCTTGCCTTCAAAAGCAAAAGTTGGCCGTTGGGTAGAAATGGAAGAGACAGATGTTAATTCTTTGTGTGCCATGGTTGATCTTAAACTATCAGAATTGACGCCAAAAACACAGCAAGAGAAATTGGAGTTAAAACGCCATAAAAACAAAGCGACAGCAGGTGGCGCTCGTCGTGCGCCACCTAAAGGCTTTGATTGGCAGAGCAATGACAAACCTGAGTTTAAGCCTAAAAAGCCAGGTAAAAGATCGTTTCGTTAAGATGAAAATGGCTTAGGAGTCGTAGAAGCATGGTTCGCTGGATAATTGCATTAATTGTTGTCTTGTTCGTAGGTTTTTTTATATACGTCAATATGAGTAATAAGCTACCTGAAGGACTTGGTGTAACGGACGGTGAATTGATGCCTTGTCCTTCAACACCGAACTGTGTCTCTACACAAGCATCACCAGAAGATTTGGATCATTACGCTGAGCCAGTAGTCTATACTGGTGATCGCATGAAAACTCAATTGTCTATCGAATCGTTTATGCTAAATAAAGGTAATACTCATCTTGTCAGTAGCACATTGGGTTATGTTCACTTTGAAGTGAAAAGCCCCTTAGTTGGCTATATTGACGATGTGGAGTTTTATCTACCCGCTGCCGACAGTGTCGTGCATATCCGTTCTGCTTCTCGTGTTGGTTACTCCGATTTTGGTGTTAACCGAGAGAGAGTTAGACAAATTCAAAGTCTTCTAGTAGATTGATTTTAAAAGAATTGATTTTGTATCTATTCTTTTAAGTCATTAAAACTAAAAACGATAAAAACTGGACGAGGATTGCCCATGAGTATAGATGACAACAGAACCATTTTGATTGTTGAAGACGATGAGCGTTTGGCGTTACTCACTCAAGAGTATTTGCAGAAAAATGGCTTTACTGTTGGGATCGAACCTGATGGGCGCAAAGCTATTTCTCGTATTATTGAGGAACAGCCAGCTTTGGTTATCCTTGATCTTATGTTGCCTGGAGCTGATGGTTTTACGGTATGCAGAAGTGTTCGTAACGACTATAAAGGTCCTATTCTGATGCTTACGGCTCGTAGCGACGATGTTGATCAAATTTTAGGTTTAGAAATCGGTGCGGATGATTATGTATCTAAACCAGCTAAACCGAGAGTATTATTAGCTCGAGTCCAATCTTTGTTACGTCGTAGTACACAAGATGTGGATTTGACTCTTGATCTTTCTAAAGAAGAGCAAAACTTGGTCTTTGGTCCTTTAACGATTGATAATTCCCGTCGTGAAGCTTGGTTGCTTGAAGAAGAAGTTGAGTTGACCAGTGCTGAATTTGATCTGTTGTGGTTATTATCTAGTAATGCTGGTCGCATATTAAGCCGAGAAGAGATTTTTGGTGAGTTACGTGGCATTGAATATGATGGTCAAGATCGCTCGGTTGACGTCAGAATTTCTCGTATTCGATCAAAAATTGGCGATGACCCAATTCACCCTCGCCGTATAAAGACTATTCGTAGTAAAGGTTACTTGTTTGTAAAAGAAGTATAAAAAGCAATGCGAGCTGAAATGTGGCGGTTATATCGACATCTTATTTTTGGAGGTGTCGTTATAGTGGCGTGTTGTTACTTCGTCATGGAGTTCACCCAAATTCGGTTTGGTGCATCAAGAGCTGAACAATTGCTTTGTGTCGATGCCGAGATCAGCTCCGCTTTACTTCTTTCTGGTGTTTATAAAGAACTCCCTGACTCCCAATTTAGATGGACCTTTCAATCTGCTAATCCGTTTTCTATTGCTTCTATTCCAGCTCTTATTGCAGAAAAAAAATGGCTTAAATTACCAAATAATAGCTATCAAATAGCATTTGGAAATACGAATGAGCCTGTTCTACTTGGGCATGCAGATCATAATCGCCCTGTTTTTAAAATAGAGTCATTACTTACACAGTTTTTGTTATCAAATGATATTTCCTATTCAGACAAAGTGACTTTACTTGAGAACATGTCTTGTCTTTCTATGAAGGAAATTGATTCTAAGGTTTCTAATCCTTTAACCGCCGTAGCATTAGTAAATGGTGCTTATAGTGAATATGGTTTTGTATGGAAGGATAAAGAGGCTAATGCCCCTGTGTATCTCTCTGTTGCCCATGATGATAATGTCTCCTTAACTTTAATTGTGGTTATTGTTGTTGGTGCCGGCATTGCGATTATGCTGATGCTGATCTGGCGTGAACTGATCTCACTGGACTTCAAGCGCAAAACATTTGAAAGCATTACTCGCCAAATTGCCCGTGGTCGTAGTGGTTTGCCGAAAGGTATTCCTGATAGCAGTGGCACGTTAAAAGAATTAGCCTATTCATTTGATTCCATGTCTTCTCATATTCAGCGTTTGCTAAAAGTGCAGCGTGAAATGATAAATGCCATTTCTCATGAATTAAGAACGCCTATTGCTCGTTTACGATTCGGTCTGGAAGTGATGAAGGACGAAGTAGACGATGATGTTGCTAAAACAATTGAGGCGCTCGAAGGCGATGTTGAAGAGCTGAACACGCTTGTTGATGAGGTGTTGACTTATGGCAAGCTGGAGGCTGGGTCATTGGCTCTTAATTTCAAAGAGCTTTCTATCTCCCAACTGGTTGGCGATATTCTACAGCATAATCATTTGTTACTTCAGCATCTCGATGTCGAGGTGAATATTGATAAAACAGATTTGGTTCTAGCGGATGAGCATCATTTGAGTCGCGCGTTACAAAACCTTATTTTAAATGCCTCAAAATACGCTGCAGGTAAAATTGTTATCACTTTCTCTCATGATGAGGAGCGTTGGCAGTTAGACATAGAAGATGATGGTCCAGGTATTGCATTTGAAGATAGAGATAAGGTTTTTATTCCGTTCCAACGATTAGACAATAGTCGCACACGAGCTTCTGGAGGATATGGATTAGGCTTGGCGATTGTTCAACGTATTGCTTTTTGGCATGGTGGTGCAGTGTTGATTGACGCTAGTGAATCAGGCGGAGCTAAGTTCAGTTTGATTTGGTCGCGTAATCAGCATCAGAACACTTTGTCCTGATACTGATTAACTCTGACTTATAGTTCAGGGGCTAGAATACCTTTTAGATTTTTAAAACAGGTTTTTGATGCGGTAGAAATCAGATCTTCCATGTAGGCGTTTTCACGCTGATCCTTTCTTATTGCCAGATAGAGCTTACACCAAACACCTTCTTCGCCTAACGACTTGGTAATGACATATTGTCGGTTGGTATATTCTGTTAATGCCCAATTTGGTAGACAACACACACCGCGACCACTTGCGACTAGCTGCATCATCATCAGCGTCAATTCACTATGACGAATTTTAGCTGGCGACACGTCTGCTGGGTTTAAAAAGTGTTTGAAAATATCCAGCCGTTCGGTTTCTACTGGATAAGTAATCAGTGTCTCTTTGGCAAAATCTTCAGGTGTTAAGAACTCTTTTTTCGCTAGGGCGTGATGTCGAGACAGGGCGACCTGAGACTCATATTGGAACAATGGAATGTATTCAATATTTGGGATGTCCTGTGGGTCGGATGTCACGACTAAATCCAAATCGCCGCGAGCAAGAGCGGGCAATGGCATGAAACCAAAAGCCGTCGAAAGGTCGAGCTCGACATCAGGCCAATGTTCGCGGAAATGGTCAATGGTTGGCATTAGCCATTCGTAACAGCTGTGACATTCTATGGCGATGTGTAAGCGCCCACTTTCCCCTTCAGCGAAGCGTTGAATATCACGTTGAGCTGAGCGGAATGAAAGTAGCACATCATCGGCTAATTGTAATAAGCGCAGGCCAGCACTGGTAAAACGTACAGGTTTCGTTTTTCGAATGAAAAGCGGACAGCCTAGTTTTTCTTCCAGATCTTTAAGTTGATGAGATAAAGCTGATTGCGTTAAGTGAACTCGTTCGGCAGCTTCGACTAAACTGCCAGTTTCTCTGAGGGCGGTCAGTGTTTTTAAATGCCTAACTTCAATAATGCTCATAGTAATTCACGGTTGATGCCTTTCCCATATTTAAGAGCCCTATGCTTAAGAGTTCAACGTTTAGAAGCTCAATGCTTGGATGCAAAAAAAGCTCGCTGAAAGATGGATTTCAGCGAGCCTTGTTATTGTGTTAGCGAGATAGTAAAAACTCAAGTAGTGCTTTTTGTGCGTGTAAGCGGTTTTCTGCTTCATCCCAGACAACACAGTCTGGATGATCGATTACTTCAGCAGAAACTTCTTCACCGCGGTGAGCGGGTAGGCAGTGCATGAATAGGGCATCTGGATTCGCTTTGGACATCAACTCAGTATTTACTTGGAAGCCATCAAAGTCTTTTAGGCGCTGTTCTTGCTCGTCTTCTTGGCCCATTGAAGCAAACACGTCAGTAACGATTAGATCGGCACCTTTAGCGGCTTCATGTGCATCGTGAAGTACTGTCACTCGATCGTTGTGTTCTGCAACCAAATCAGCGTTGGGTTCATAACCGACAGGACAAGCAACGACTAATTGGAAGTCGAGCATAGCTGCCGCGTTAATGTAAGAATTACACATGTTATTGCCATCACCAACCCATACGACTTTTTTGCCCTCGATAGAGCCGCGATGTTCCTGATACGTTTGCATATCAGCAAGTAGTTGGCATGGGTGATAGTCATCAGTCAAAGCGTTAATAACAGGAACGGATGAGTATTTAGCAAAGGTTTCAACGGTTTTATGATCGAAGGTTCGGATCATTACGGCATCTACCATGCTTGAAATAACGCGTGCGCTGTCTTCGACTGGTTCGCCACGTCCCAATTGAGTGTCACGAGATGACAGAAACAGTGCGTGACCGCCAAATTGAGCCATACCTGCTTCAAAAGAAACTCGAGTTCGAGTCGATGACTTTTCAAATATCATCGCTAAAACTCTGTTTTTCAGCGGTTGAAATAGAGTGCCTTCGTGATGGATTTTCTTAAGCTCTGAAGCTCGTAGTAGTAACTGTTTTAACTCGTCAGAAGATAGATCCTTCAGAGTAAGAAAATGTCTAGGCGACACGCTAGGACTCCTTGTATGTCTTGAAAAAAGGGAATCGACCAATTTAATACACTCAGGTAGGCGAGTAAAGGGCAATTAACAAGAGAAAGTACAAAGGAAAGCATCTTTTTGGGGTTGTAAATACACCACGAGACCCAATAAACTGATGCAAGTTTAATGAATTTAATAGACTTAAGTTTGGTAAGGGCATTAATGATTCATTTGTTCTTACGAATAGACAGTTGCAGAGCGAGGTTTTTAGTATGAGTAATACAATCGAAACAATTAAAGAGCAGATTAGCAGTAACGATATTCTGCTATACATGAAAGGCAATCCTCGTGCTCCGCAGTGCGGGTTTTCATCTCAGGCAGTTCAAGCACTAATGTCCTGCGGCGAGCGTTTTGCTTTTGTTAATATCTTGGACAATCCAGATATTCGCGCTGAGCTACCAAAATTTGCTAACTGGCCAACATTCCCACAGCTTTGGGTGAAAGGTGAGTTAGTTGGTGGTTGCGATATTATCGTTGAAATGGCTGCAAACGGTGAGCTACAGACTTTGATCAAAGAAGCAGTCGGTTCATCTTCTGAAGAGTAAGTTTTTGTGTCGCTTATGATGATAAGTGACACTATTGAGTTAAACATTAGCCTTTAAATATTAAGCAATAAAAGGAGACGTTAAAGATGTCTATTTTAGTTGGTAAAAAAGCCCCAGATTTTACAGTTCCAGCCGTATTAGCGGATGGTCAAATCGTTGATTCTTTCAACCTTGCTGAAACTATCAAAGGCAAATACGCAATTGTGTTCTTCTACCCATTAGATTTCACATTTGTATGTCCTTCAGAAATCATCGCTATGTCTCACCGCATGGATAAATTCCGTGAAATGGGCGTAGAAGTCATTGGTGTTTCTATCGATTCTCATTTTACTCACAATGCTTGGCGTAATACTCCAGTTGAGCAAGGTGGTATCGGTGCAGTTGAATATACACTAGCCGCTGATATGGATCATGCGATTGCAAAAGCATACGGCATAGAGTCTGAAGGTGGCGATTCTTACTACCCAGCTGGTGTTGCGATGCGCGCGTCTTTTGTTATTGACCAAAAAGGTATCGTTCGTTCACAAGTAGTAAACGATGAGCCAATTGGCCGTAACATGGATGAGTTGGTTCGTGTTGTTGATGCGCTTCAATTCTTCGAAGAAAATGGTCAAGTTTGTCCAGCTGGCTGGAACAAAGGCGATAAAGGTATGAATACTTCACCTGAAGGCGTTGCATCTTACCTTGCAGAAAACTCTAAATCTCTATAAGACGTTCGTTTTATAGCAATAAGAGCGCCCACTGCTGAAAGGTAGTGGGCGTTTTTTTTTGACTTGAATTGCTGAATTTAAATGCCGGTTTATAAATTCTAGCTTTAAATGCTGCTATTGGGTCTATAGTTCGTAAAGCTCGAGTGGCAAGCCGTCTGGATCGGCAAAGAAAGTGAAGTGCTTGTCTGTTAGCTCATCTAGTCGAATGTCTTCCGTGATCACGCCGTGCTGATTTAGATGTTTAATACAGGATTCTAAATCCTCTACTGCAAAGGCTAAGTGCCTTAAACCTTGGGCTTCAGGCCGAGAAGGACGTGCTGGTGGTGATGGAAATGAGAAAAGCTCAATTTGTTGTTGGTCATTAATGGCAAGGTCTAATTTATAAGACTGACGTTCTTCTCTATAAGTCTCTTCTAGTATGCGAAAGCCAAGAATTTCACTATAGAATCGTTTGGACACTAAATAGTCAGAGCAAATGATAGCGACGTGATGAACATGAGAAACGTTGAACATAGTTTTGTGTCTTCTGATAGTTCGTATTATTTTGATAGTTCGTATTATTTTGCTTGTGCTTTTAGCTCGTTTGCCACATCAATGACTTGTCTTCTGAACCAAATATGACTGGCATCGTGATGCAGTAGCGGACTCCAAATCATTTTTAGTTCAATTTGTGGGATATCGAATGGTGGATCAAGAATCACCAAGTCGGGATTCTTTTTATTGACCATGGCAACCTTTTTAGGAAGGGTCGCAATCAGGTCTTGCTCAAGAGCCAAGTGCATGGCGGTATGGTAGCTTCGAGTAAACACACGGATGCTGCGTTTATGGTCTAGGGCTTGAAGTGCCTCATCTACCCAGCCTAATTTCTGTACGTCATTTGGGTCCATGCCGACACCCACTCCGAAGCCTGTTTTACTTACCCAAATATGCTGGGCTTGTAGGTAAGCATCAATGTCAAAATGGTCTTTGATCGGGTTTTTTGAACTCATCATGCAAACGAAAGTATCAAACCAAACACTTTTTTGATGGAAGGACTGGGGTAATTCTTCGAAACGGTTAATAGCCATATCGATTTTACCTGCTTCAACGTCGTGAAAGGTGACGTCGCTCGGCGTCATGATGTCGAGTGTAATGCCCGGTGCAAATTCTCGTAGCCGGTTGAGTAATCGAGGAATAACGGTTGAAGCGGCATAGTCACTTGCCATGATACGAAATACGCGCGTACTGATACTTTCGTTAAAGTCGGCTTCTGGTTGCAGGGCTTCTTCGAGCTCAAGCAATACTTTGCGTACGATAGGTTGCAAGCGTAAGGCTTTCTCTGTTGGCTTCATGCCTTCACTAGTACGAACGAGCAGAGGATCGCTCAGCAAGTCTCTTAGTCGCTTTAAGCCATTACTCATTGCCGGCTGTGTGATGTTTAGCTGATTGGCAGAGCGCGTGACGTTGCATTCTCTTAGCAAGACATCGAGGTAAATAAGAAGATTAAGGTCAATTTTATTAATATTCATACTTTTTATGTTTTTCGCATGGTTTATATTTTATATGAATTTATTGTATTGGCCTTTGCGCAAACTTCAACCGTAAATACTAAATATTCGAGCAATACGTTTAGTATTTAGAAAAATTTATACTCTAAATATTTGATAAAACGGGTACGGCACAACATAGGTCGATAAAGCGTTGAGCGTTTTGGGTAAGCGCCGTATTTTTTGGAGTGACAATCAATAAATTTCGATTAAGTTCCAATGGCGTTTGATAAAGTCGTATTAGCCCAGAGTTGAGTTCTTGAGATATCGCCATCCTAGATAAGCAGCCAAGTCCCATCTGATGGATCACGGCTTGTTTAACTGCTTCCATGTGCGCAAGTGAAAGAACCACATTAAGCTGAGGGATCTGAGCGGCTGTCGCTTGTTCTAATATATTGCGAGTACCGGAGCCTGATTCGCGCATTACCCAGCTAGCTTCTTTTAAGTCTTCCCAAGATAAATTCTCAGGACGTTCTTCTTCAGCGGAACCAAATACTACGAGTTCGTCTTTTAGCCAGACTTGAGTCATTAATTCGGCGTGTTGGCAGTAGCCTTCGATAAAACCTACTTCGGCTTTACCAGTTAACAACTGTTGGATCACACTTTGTGTATTGCCGATGTCCAAGTTGAAACGAATATTGGGATGCTGACGTTTAAACAAAGACATTTGTTTCGGGAGCAGATAGTTACCCACACTCACGCTGGCGGCCAAATGCAAAGAGCCACTAAGCTCATCTTCACTTCCCATGCTTTCAATTTGTTCTATTTGACTAAGAACTGCGCGAGCCTGCGGAAGAAGGTGTCTAGCTTGAGGTGTTATTTGTAAGCGTTTGCCATGGCGACGAAAAAGAGGGCGGCCCAAAAGGGCTTCTAGCTCTCTTAATGCTTGGCTTGCAGCTGGTTGGCTAATAGAGACCATTTCTGCAGCCGCAGTCACAGATCCTGTATGAACAACCGCTTCAAATATTTGTAATTGTCTAAGTGTGATTCGCATTTGGCTATTGTAGCCTTGTTTCTGTTTTGATGAGTAGTGCTATTCGCTTCTCTGTGATAAATGATCAAATAGATAAGTGAAAATTCATAAGAGATTGTGAAATTATGGTATAGAATATGCTTTAGTTTGAGCTGAGAAACTCAGTACTGAATGTGGTCTGTGTTATCCGCTTCCACAAGAAGCGATTTTTACAAACCTTTGCTATTAACCAAAAGTTAATACGGCTCTTGTTAAGGACGTTTCATGAAAACCACTCATCGTTGGCTCTCTATCATTGAGGGCTGTCTGCTTGTTGCTTTAGGCTTGCATATTCTAAATTCTGCTGGATTGCTAATTAGTGGCACGGCGGGCGCTGGAATGATTTTGCTGCGTGTTACTGATCTATCTTTTGGTCAGCTATTTTTCTTACTCAATATTCCGTTTTATATCTTAGCTTGGTACACACTAGGTCGAGATTTTACCTTACGCACTTTTGCGAGTGTAAGTTTGCTGTCTCTGCTCTCTGAGCTAATGAAACAGTATGTTGTTCTTTCTATTCATCCTCTTCTATCTGGGGCTTTAGGCGGTCTATTGGTTGGCTTTGGATTGATTATTTTGTTCCGGCATAATGCTTCTCTAGGCGGGCTAAATATCCTATCTGTATTTTTAGAGCGCCGATTTGATATTCATGCGAGTAAAACAACATTGGTTGCCGATATTACTGTATTGATGGCTGCTGTGGTGTTTCTTGACTGGAGTCATTTGGGTTACTCATTACTTGCTTTCTTATTATTAAGTTCCGTAGTAGGTCGTTATCACCGTCCACCTAAGTGGGCGCAAATAGCTCTGCTGGATGCGAAAGCTTAAAATAAAAATCTTTTCCCTTCATTTATTTTTCGTGGGCACGCATTAAAAGTGGACTATATGATCCACACTGGTGCGTGTTCCGTATCTTACTTTAGGTTTTTCGCTTTATTAGAAAAAGCTTATCTGTGTTTTATCTATACATTAGGTTGAGAGTTTTTAATTAAAGGTTTGAGGTTACAATTCTCTACAAGCCATCGTTTTGCTTCGTCTTATAATATGACTTTATTTTCACTTAAGATTTACATCAAATTTGTGCATTAGATTTTTTTATGGATAACTTAGATGGATATTCAGTAAGAAACAGAGGTAATATTTAGGCGTATTACTTAAGAATTGTTCGATCGTGGCGTTTTAATTACTTTATTCAAGTGATTGGTAAATCATAGAAAAGGCATAGCTAGGTATGAAGCAGTCTCCAACGGTGTTAATTGTCGATGATGTTCCAGAGAATTTACGCATTTTAAAGGAAGTAATGGATGCACTGGATTGCCAAATTTCTGTGGCGAACTCCGGTGAACGAGCTTTGGAGCTATTAGAAAGAACTCAGCCATGCTTAATTTTGTTAGATGTCATGATGGGAGGGATTGACGGATTTGAAACTTGTCGCCGAATTCGCTCTCATCCGTATCATAAAGATGTGCCTATTATTTTTGTTACTGCGTTAGCCGATGATATCAGTCGTGGATTTGACGCTGGCGGTAATGATTACATCAGCAAGCCTATTCGTATTGAAGAGGTTCGTTCTAGAGTCCAGCACCAATTAGAGAAATACCAACTTGTTAATGAGCTAAGAGAACTCACATCATCATTAGAAGAGAAGGTTCGTGAGCGCACGGCTGATCTGAATTTAGTAAATCGAAATCTTCGAAAAGAAGTGAACGAAAGACGTTATATGCAAGATCGACTAAAGTATCTTGCCCAGCACGACTTCGTAACCCAACTTTATAACCGCGATGCATTAGACGAACACATATCTCATCTCATTTCTGGAGTCCAAGCTAAAACCGCTGAGCATATACCGTATTTTATTTTAATCGACGTGAACGAATTTCGTTTGATAAACGATTCTTGCGGCTGCATCGCTGGCGATGAATTGTTGCATCAGTTGGCCATTATGATGAGTGAACTTGCTGATCCTCAACGAGATTTCTGTGCGCGTTTAAGTGGTGATAAATTTGCTATTGTTATTAGTAAAGGCGGTGACGAAACGGTCGAATCTTTTTTCCGTTTACTACAACAAGGCTTCAAGGACTTTGCATTTGTCTGGGATGAGCGTCAGTTTCGAATGACGGTGACGCAAGTAGCGATTCCTATCACACTTGATATGGTGTCTTTTGAACAAGTTGTCATGCTAGCTGATGAGATTTGTTACTCAAGTAAAAAGTCGGGGATTCATTCTCGAATTATCAAAAACGCCAAAGACCTTGCTTATGATGAGCATAGAGGTAATTTAAATTGGGGGCTGAGAATTATCGATGGCCTCGATAAAGATTTATTCGAAGTTCATTTTCAGCAAGTTTGTTCATTGATCCATGATGAGCCAAAAAAGAAAATAGAAATTTTAGTTCGACTGAGAGACGAAGAAACGGGAAGTTTGATTTACCCTAATGACTTTATTCGCGCGGCTGAGCGTTTTGGTATTGTCTCCAAAATTGATCGCTGGGTGATTAGTAATACCATGCAGCAGTTGTCAGAACGTTATGATTTGTGGGACGAAATTGATCAAGTCGCTTTGAATGTATCTGCGCTGTCGGTAAGACAATCGAACTTTGCTGAGTTTATTGTTGAGCAGTTACAGTACTATCGATTAGATGGCAGCAAATTCTGCTTTGAAATCACCGAAACGGAAGCGCTCAACAACTTTTCAGATACTCGGCGGTTCATGGCTTTGCTTCATGAGCATGGTTGCACCATTGCGTTAGATGACTTTGGCACTGGTTTTTCATCGTTTGCGTATCTGATGGATTTACCTTTTGATTTGATTAAGATTGATGGCATGTTTATTAAAGACATGCATGTAAACGAAATACACTACGGTATGGTTGATTCCATTGTGAAGTTAGCAAAAATGCTTAATAAACCTGTCGTTGCTGAGTTTGTAGAAAACCAAAGTATTGTGGATAAGCTTAAAACGCTGGGTGTCGAATGGGGACAGGGTTACTTTTTTCATAAGCCGGAAAAACTTTAGCGCTACGGCTGAGCTTGCACGATTTTATACTGGTCTTTTAAAGTCAATAAAGTCACTTCTGGTGCTCTTAGGGATTAATCATGGATATAGAGTTTCCCATTTTACTTAAAGTATTTGTTGGTTTATTTTGCCTTACGGCTTTTGTCTTGGTTGCTTTGCAGCTCGCTTTTCTTTTTCGCTTTAAGTTGTTACAACGTCGCTATTCAAGAGCGATTTTGGCAACCAATGCTGGTGTTTGGGAATGGTTTCCTGAAACAGATCGTTTGTATGCTTCCTCTGAATTTTTTATGCAACTTGGCTTTGAAGAGCAAAAAACGCCTAAGCGTCTCGAAGATTGGTTGGCGTTTTTATCAACTGATGATCAAGCAACTTTCAATGAGTGGAAAACCGCATTACTCGAACAAGAAACACGTCTTGCGCCTAAATCTATACGTCTACAAATTCAAAATCACCTTAATGAATGTTTCTGGATAGAGATGCGCGGCAGCGTTACTCGCAGAAATAGCCAATATAAAGTCTTGAGTGTCGCTGGTATTTTTGAGGAAATTGGCCATTTAGTTGAGACTGAAAATGCCCTGATTGTTGCTCGTGAAGAATCAAGACGGCGTGAACTTACCTTGTCCTCGTTACTCAATAATATTCCTGACATTGTCTGGTCTAAAGATGAGCAGGGGAACTATCTCGACTGTAATCAAGCGTTCTTAGATTTTAACCAACTTACTGCGCAAGAAATAAAAGGAAAAAGTGACTTAGAGTTAAACTTGGATGGAAAGGGGGCTTATTATCAAAATGCAGGTGAAGTTCCTTTGCAAACTGGCATAACATCCCATGAGCAAGGCTGGGGTTACCCAAAAGATGGCAGCGAGCCCTGTTTGTTTGAAGTTCATAGAGTTCCTGTCATTGAGCCTTCAATTAACTTTCGTGGCACCTTAGGCATTGCACGCGATATTACCGAACGTCACCGACTTTTTAGTCAACTAAAACTCTTTAAAAGCTTTGCCGATAATTCTGCGCAAGGCTTTGCAATGGCAACTTTAGAGGGAGATATTACTTACTTTAATAAAAAAATACGCATGCTTCTTGGTGTGGATGAAGAGGCCAGTGATGCGTCTTTGAGTGGATTTAACTATCTTGAATTTTACCCCGAAGCTAGCCAGAAATTTCTCAAAGAAACCGTAACTCCTTACGTTAGAGAGCATGGTGTTTGGGAGGGAGAATTGCAGGCTAAAAGCTTGGATGGGCGTATATTTTCCACTTATGAAACCTATTTTCTATTGCGCGATGAAAATGGGCATGCAACTTCTGTTGGTGACATCATGAGTGATATTACGGAGCAAAAACATGTTTCTATGCAGTTAGAGCAAGCAAAAGAAGCGGCTGAGCAAGCCAACCAGGCAAAAAGTCATTTCTTAGCCAATATGAGTCATGAAATTCGCACGCCGTTAAATGCCATCATTGGTTACGCGCAATTAATTAGTGAAGATAATCAATTAACCGGAGTCTCCAGAACAAGATTTCTATCCATTGCCAGTGCTGGGAATCGCTTATTAGGCTTGATTAACGATATTTTAGATATTGCTCGCATAGAATCTGGACGGCTGGTTCTACACGAGCAAAAAGTGAATCTTTGCCGTGAAGTGAGTCAGATAGGCAAGCTTTTCCAAGGTCAAGCTCAGGAGAAGGGGCTAGATCTTATTGTTGAGTGTGATATTGATGAGCGGCAGTTTGTCTGGATAGATCCCGTCAAATTTCAACAAATCATTACCAACCTTTTAGGTAATGCAGTGAAGTTTACCCTTCAAGGTTATGTGAAAACGGTCGTTCAGATTGTAGAAGAGCGTATTCATATCAGCATCGAAGATACTGGGCCAGGAATCGAGGCTGAACTGATGGAGCATCTGTTTACGCCATTTATGCAAGGTAAAGCGGGTGAAGCATCAGGCGGGACAGGGCTAGGTTTGTCGTTATCAACGACTCTCGTTAAATTGATGCAAGGCTCATTATCGGTAAAAAGCAGTGAAGGTGTTGGTACTCAAATTATTGTCGATTTACCATTGTCTAAAGTAGAAGGCGATGAAATGCTTTCTGGTGACGAGCAAGATTCACTTCTAAATATGAGATTAAATAATCCCATCAGAGTACTGGTGGCAGAAGATGATGAATGGTCGCGAGATATTCTCGTGTCTTTGTTAGAAAAAGCGGGTTGTCAGGTTATCGAAGCTGAAGACGGTGAACAAGCCATAAAAGCGTTTACCTTGAATCCGCCAGATTTGGTGATGACAGACATTCGTATGCCCAATAAAACGGGTATCGATTTATTAAAATTCATTCAAAAAGAAGATAAAGAGCAACTTATTCCAGTCATTGCGGTAACGGCATCGACATTGGTGCATGAACAGCAAGCCCTCTTGGACGATGGTTTTTGGCAAGTCATCGCCAAGCCCTATCAAATAGAAGATATTTACAAAGCCTTAGTGGCACATCTTGATGTGAGGTTTGTGCCGATTATTGAAACTACGGCAAGAAAAAACGATTCGCATGAATTGTCTGATGACGAAATTCAGCCTGCTGAACCAACAGAGCCATCACGACAGTTAACCATCGAAGATTGGCAGCCATTATTGCTAGCCGCCCAAAGTGGTGATGTGCAAACCACCGAAGAGATATTTCAGTTATTACGCAAGTTATTGCCGTCTAATCAGCAAAAAAACCTTCAGGCGGCGATCAATCAGTTTGATTTAGGCTTAGTAGAAGCATTGGTTGATAAGTATCAGACAGAGAAATAATAACCTACAGCGTTTATTCAAAGTCATGCGTTTTATTCAAAGTCATGCGTTTCATTCACGGCATGCTGAAGGCTTTAGGTTTGACATGAATAGGTCACATAGATAAGGTCAAACAAGACAAATCATAGGGAAAACGCCTACAATAGACGACTTATGATTTTCTTTTTGACCTTAACGAACCGCAACAGGTAGCTCAATGACCCGTTTAGCCTCTAGTGACTTTCCTTTTACCGCAGTGGCGGGGCAAGAGCCGTTGAAACTGGCGTTGATTTTGTGTGCGATTAACCCACAAATTGGCGGTGTTTTGATAAGCGGTCCGCGAGGTTCGGCAAAGTCTACTTTAGCGCGTGGTTTGTCTGGCGTCATGCCAGCGTTACAGGGTGAAGAACCGGTTCCTTTTGCCACTCTACCTCTTGGTACCAGCGAAGATCGGTTGCTTGGTGCGTTGGATTTAGAGCAAGTTTTGCAAGACAAACAAGTCGCTTTTAAGCCCGGATTATTGAGTAAAGCCCATGGCGGCGTCTTGTATGTCGATGAAGTGAACTTGCTTGCCGACCATTTAGTTGACCAACTTTTGGACGTGTCCGCCAGCGGTGTAAACCGTGTTGAGCGTGATGGCATCAGTCATGAACACGCCGCGCGTTTTTTATTGGTTGGCACCATGAATCCAGACGAAGGTGAATTGCGTCCTCAGCTGAAAGACCGTTTTGGGTTAATGGTTGAATTAGTGAATCAATACAGCCTGGAAGAGCGCGTACAGATTGTTCGTCTGCGAGATGAATACGATCAAGACTCTCAAGCATTTTGCGATGCTTTTAAATACAAACAACGCAACTTAAAAAACAGCATTCGCTTAGCAAGACAAGCTTTAGCACAAGTACGTTGTTCTGATGAGTTACGTTTAGAAGTCGCTACTCGCTGTCAGCTAGCCAACATAGACGGCGTACGTGGCGACATTGTTTGGATTCGAGCCGCCATGACCCATGCCGCGTGGCGTGGCGCAAAAGTCGTTGCTCTGGACGATATTCAAGCGGTGGAAGATTTGGTATTGGCACATAGACGCCAAGCTAAAGCTCAGAATCAGTCACAGCCTCCAAGCCCACCGCCTTCTCGTCGTCCTGATAGTTCGCGTTCACAAAACAAAGGTAATCAGCTACAAGAACAAGACAGCTTTCAAGACAATCTGACAAATGAGCAAAATAGCTCAGGTGAGTGGGGAAGTATGGAGCCACAAGCGCTTGCTAGTAGCGCGCCGATTCGTGTCGCCATTCATGATGAGTCGAACAAAAGAAGCTCAGCTAATGCTCGCATTGATGAGGTGACGCCGGGAAAGCGCAAAGGCAAGCAGCTGGGCGGTTATCGTCCTGATGCTGCGCAATCTGTTGATCTTAAATCAGCGGATGGCATTGATTGGTTTCGTAGTATTGTCAGTCAGCCGCAAGAATGGCCACCGAAAAATCTTACACATAAGCCTGCAAAAACAGGCCAATCTGTTTTGCACTTGGTGTTGTTGGATACGTCCACGTCTACCTTGAGCCAAGGTGTTTTTGCTCAAGCTAAGGGTGTCATTTTAGACATTGCCAATCGCGCCTATTTGGCTCGGGAGCAGATTGCGATTCTTGGTTTTGGGCAAGATGGCGTGTCGTCGATTTTGCCTAAGGTGCGTGCGCCAAAGGAAATCTCAGACGTACTAGATGATTTAGGTGCGGGTGGCGGTACGCCATTTCGGGTTGCGATTGAAAATACCAGCCAATATTTGGCGCAACAGCACAAAGCAACTGCGGGATTACATAGCCAAACTTACATATTGACCGATGGGCGCACTCAAGCCGATGTATCGGATCTGGTTTTACAGGGCAACACTGTATTGATCGATACTGAAAATGCGCCAGTTAAGCGTGGCCGAGGTCAGGATATTGCCCAGCATTTGGGCGCACAATACGTTTTATTGAGCTCTCTTTTAGAGAACTTTTAGATACTTTTAGAGACCGCTTTATGACCACTTCCGTTGTTCATTGTCCTGCGTTATTTTTGACGGCGCCTGCGTCGAATCAAGGAAAAACCACCATTACTGCCGCCTTGGCGCGTTATTTTACCAATCAAGGCAAAGTGGTTCGCGTGTTTAAAACCGGCCCCGATTACCTTGATCCGCAAATTTTAGCACAAGCGTCTAAGCAGCCTGTAGAGCAGTTGGATATTTGGATGGCAGGCGAAGATTATTGCCAGGACAAACTTTATCAAGCCGCGAAAGTGGCGGATTTGATTTTAGTGGAAGGTGCCATGGGCATGTTTGATGGGGAACCATCCAGTGCGGATTTAGCGGCGCGTTTTGGTCTTCCCATGGCCATTGTGATGGACGTGAAAGGCATGGCGCAAACCGCGGCGGCGGTGGCGACTGGCTTGGCAAATTTTCGTGATGATGTGCAAGTAGCCGGTTTGATTGCCAACCGCTGCGGCAGCGAACGCCATGCGGAATTGATCCGCGATGCGCTACCAGCAAGTTTGCCTTTGCTTGCAACCTTAAAGCGTGATGAAGAGATTACCTTGCCTGAGCGTCACTTAGGTTTGGTGCAAGCGGATGAGGTAAAAGACGAGCTAGAAGTGCGCTTTGAAGCCGCTGTTGAATGGCTAAAAGAAACGCAAGATACTGGGTTGCTGGAATTACCTAGTGCAGTGCCTTTTTCTCCTGCCAGCCAAGTTGACGCCGAACAAACCATTGAACAAAATTTGTTGGGAAAAACCATTGCCATCGCCAAGGATGCCGCATTCAGTTTTATCTATGATGCGAATCTTATTGCGCTAAAAAGCTTAGGGGCGAATCTGGTGTTTTTCTCGCCCTTGAAGGATCAAACCTTACCTGAGGCCGATGCGCTTTGGTTGCCGGGCGGTTATCCTGAATTACACACGAAAGCCTTGTCAGAAAATTCATCCATGCGTCAGGCGATCAAAGATTTTTACCAGACTGGCAAAGGCATTTTGGCAGAATGTGGCGGCATGCTTTATAGCTTGGATGATCTAACCGACTTAGAGGATAAATGTTATCCCATGGTGGGCATTTTATCGGGGCAAGGCGCGATGCGTGGTAAACGCGGTTGCCAAGGTATGCAAACCGCCGTGATTCCACAAGGCGAAATTCGCGGACACGCCCACCATAGATCTCGCAGTGCCAATACGCCAGACCCCGTGGGTTATGGTCGTCGACAAAGACACCCAGCGCCAGGGGAAGCGATTTATCAGCAAAAAGGGCTAACCGCCAGTTATCTGCACTTGTTCTTTCCTTCGAATCTTGATGTCACCGCCAAGATTTTTTTAGGAAAAGGTAACTAAAATAATGTGGCCTGAAAGTGCTGAATCGCCCGCGCCACTGCGTACTGGTTTAACCACCGGAACCTGTGCGACGGCCTGTTGCGTAGCCGCAGCACAAGCACTTTTTGCTGACCAACAAGCAACCAGCGTCAGTGTCACCTTACCAAAAGGCAAGATGGTCGATTTACCTATTATCGAGTATCAAGCCATTGATGCAGGTATGAAGACATCGACCATCAAAGACGCTGGTGACGACCCAGATGCGACCCACGGTGCGACTTTATTTGTCGAGCTAAGATTGTCCCCTGAACAAGGCGTGCGTTTTCATGCGGCGCAAGGGGTGGGGATCGTGACTCGAACAGGGTTGCTGCTTGATGTGGGCGAACCAGCGATTAACCCCGTACCGCGCAAAATGATGACCGAGCATTTAGAGGGCTTTGCGCAAACTTATCATTACCAAGGGGGATTTGATGTCTCTGTTGGCGTGATTAATGGCGAGCAGATTGCACAAAAAACCATGAACCCACGTTTAGGGATTTTGGGCGGACTCTCGATTCTCGGCACAACGGGCATTGTGCGCCCTTTTTCTTGTGCGGCTTACATTGCGTCTATTCATCAAGGTATCGATGTGGCTCGGGCGAATGGCTTGACCCACATTGCGGCAACCACAGGCAATGCCAGCGAAGACGCCATAAAGAGCTATTATCAATTGGATGATATGGCCTTGATCGAAATGGGCGACTTTGTTGGTGCTGTGTTGAAACACATTAAAAAAGTTGAGCAAGCCAACTCTACCCAATTAAAGAAGCTCAGCATCTGTGGCGGCTTTGGTAAGATCAGCAAGCTAGCTCAGCATCATATGGATTTAAACAGTCGAGCGTCTAGTATCGACCTTGGCGCTTTAGCAAAACTGGCGGCCAGTTTAGGGGCCTGTGCTGAGTTACAAGAGCGCATGAAAAACGCCAACACCAGCGTGGAAGCCTTGTCGTTCGCCATGTCTGATGGTTTGCCACTGGCCGATGCCATCTGCCAGCAAGCATTAGACTTTGCACGACAGTACATTCCAGCTCACATAGCGTTAGAAGTTTGGGCGATTGATCGCAAAGGGCAATTTGTTGGTAAAGCCTTGGATGCTGATAACTCAAAACGAGGCGAGTCATGAAGATTTTATTATTGGGCGGTACCGCCGATGCTCGGCACCTGTCTGACGCGTTACACAAAGCGGGTTTGACCGTCATCTACAGCTTGGCTGGCTTGGTTCGAGTGCCAAAAGTCGATTGTCAGCTGGTGGTAGGCGGCTTTACCCAATTCGGTGGATTGGCTCAGTATTTAAAAGACAATAATATCGGCGCGATTTTGGATGTGACCCATCCTTATGCGCAAACCATGAGCAGCAAAGCCGTCACGGCGGCCAAAGAAGCCGGCATTGCCTGCTGGCGTTTTCATCGTCCTGCTTGGCAACAAGAAGCGGGCGATAACTGGGAAGATTACCAAGACGACGCCGATTTACTAGCTAAGCTCGATGGATTCCGCGTGCCGCTATTAAGTGCTGGGCAGATGAGCGAAGCGTTATTAAAAGGTATTTTACAACTGCCAAGCATTGAGCGCATCGTATGGCGAACAGCAGTGGCGCCCAAGTTTGCTCTCTCTGACAAGGTCCATTGGATAAAAGCCATTGGGCCGTTTGCTTTAGACGACGAGCGTCAATTGTTAGTGGATCACGGCATTGATGTGATCGTTAGTAAAAACAGCGGCGGCATGGCGACGTATTCAAAGCTTGTTGCCGCCAGAGAATTATCTGTTCCCGTTTTATTGCATGCTCGGCCATTGTTGCCAGCGGCCGAACGTGAATTTCATGACACAGAAGATTGTTTGCAAGCTTGTATAGCGGCTTGGGGCAAGAACTCTATCCATAGTAAGAATCAACCAAAAGACAGCCAACAGTGACTTTTTCGAACGACTCTAAATACGAAAAAAAATACGAAAACAACCCTCAAGCCATTGAGCAAGACAGCTTTCGCCAAATTCGCGAGTTAACCGATTTATCTGGCTTAAGCCAAGACCAGCAGCAAGTGGTTATGCGCGTGGTGCACAGTTTAGGCTTGCCTGATGTGGCTGAACAAGTACGCTTCAGTGCCAATGCCACCCAAGCGGGTCGCGCAGCATTAGCCAACAATGGCGCGATTTTGTGCGATGTGGAAATGGTCAAGCAAGGGGTGACCAAGCGTATGATCACTCAGGAACCCTTGTGCTTTTTGAATGACCCTCGTACCGCAGAGTTGGCCAAAAGCAAGGGCGAAACTCGTTCTATGGCGGCGCTGAGTTTATGGCAAGAAGCACTGGCTGGCAGTGTGGTATTAATTGGTAATGCGCCAACCGCCTTGTTTCGTTTATTGGAAATGATAGAACAAGGTGCCCCTAAACCCGCTTTGATTATTGGTATGCCGGTGGGCTTTGTCGGCGCGGCGGAATCGAAAGAGGCACTGTGGGAAGCCCATGAGAAATTGGGCATTGAATGCATCACCTTGCTAGGGCGAATGGGTGGCAGCGCCGTGACATCGGCCAGTTGTAATGCATTGTTGCGCTGCAATATTGGCGAGTATTATTAATGCATTCCATGAGCCTTGGTATTCAGTTCTTAAAATAAAAAATACTTGCGCCTGTTTCGCAAGCTCAACGCGTCAGCGTGAATCAAATACCAAGGTTCTTGTTATCCGTTTTTTATTTTTGTTAATCCACCTAGCTTAATTTAATGGCATTGAATGGAAGTAGGTTTATGAAACACACACAAATGCCAATCCATGTAATCGGTTTGGGCGTTAATCAAGTGGCATATTTGGAGGAGGCGGCGCAGGCGGTTTTGGCGAGCTTGTCGGCGCATGATGTGGTCTTAGGTGCTCCGCGTCAGCATGACACCATCACACACTATGCCCATCTGGCTCGTCGTGAAGATCTGCCCAAACTCAGCATGTTGAAAGAGGCCTTTGCCAATTGGCAATCCGAAGGGGCGAAGCTGGTGGTGGTGTTAGCTTCTGGCGATCCGCTGTATTACGGCATTGGCGCTTGGTTGATGCGTACTTTTTCGCTTGAAAATCTACGCTTTTATCCGAATGTTTCCAGTATTCAAGCGGCCTGTCATCGTCTTGGTTTGTCCCTGCAAGAGGTGCAAGCGGTGAGTTTGCACGGTCGTCCATTGGCTTCGTTACGTCGTTATTTGCAGTCGAATAAGACCTTAGTTTTGCTGACGGATCAATATAGTCAACCCCAACACATTGCGCAAGAATGCGTGCAAGCTGGCCTTGATCAAAGTGAGATCACAGTGTGTGAGGCCTTGGGTTATGAACAAGAAAAAGTCCGTAATTTTGTTGCCAAGTCTTTATTAGATACAGAAATAGATTGGGATCCGCTTAATGTGGTTGTGCTGAAAACCAGCCAGCAAGCCTCTTTTTATCCTAGCTCAGTTGGTATCCCGGATACGGCTTTTGTTACGGACAAGGGAGATGGCAAAGGCATGATTACCAAGCGAGAAGTGCGTTTGGCGATTTTGTCTTACATGGACATTCAGCAAGGTGACACGGTTTGGGATATTGGCGCTGGCTGTGGTGGTGTGAGTGTGGAAATGGCCTATTGGCATCCACGCAGCCAGATTATTGCCATTGAACATCATCCAGATAGATTAGCCTGTTTAACCGCCAACCAAGAAGGTTTTGGCGTCATGCAGAATTTATCTATTGTGGCAGGGCGAGCACCAGAAGTGCTGGTGGATTTGCTTGCCGACAGCAAGAAATATAATGGCAAACCCAACAAAGTCTTTATTGGTGGCAGTGATGGCGAGTTAAGCATCTTGATGGCACAGGTCTGGGATCTCTTACCGGCTGGTGGTAGTTTGATGGTGAGTGCTGTTACTGAAGAGACAAAATATCAGGTCATGCAATTTGCCCAACAGCGAGATGAAGCGCAAGACGCAGACGAACAAAGCTTGCAAGTGTCGATTGCCAAAGGCGAGCGATTGGCAGGACAGCGATTATTTCGTCCTAGTTTGCCTGTGACGCTTTATCATTTTAGAAAATATACGGCCTCAACATCGGCTATCAATACAAATCATAAGGAAAACGCACGATGAGTGCCTCGGAAACCTCACAAAAAACAGGCCGATTCATTGGTGTTGGCGTTGGGCCAGGGGATCCAGAATTGATCACCTTAAAAGCCTTACGTTTGATTCAGCGCGCCAGCGTGGTGAGTTACCTTGCCAACGACGAAGGTGGTTCCCAAGCGAAAACCATCGCCAGTGAAGCGTTCGCTGGTGTGACCCATGCGCAAAATGAAATTGCCATTGTCATGCCGATGTCCACAGATCGTTCATTGGCAAATGAAGCTTACGACAATGGCGCAAAAGCCATTGCTGACGAATTATCACAAGGCAAAGACGTGGTTTTCTTGTGCGAAGGTGACCCGTTGTTTTTTGGTTCTTTCGCTTATTTATTGGAGCGTCTAGAAGGCGATTTCCAATGCCAAGTTGTCCCTGGTGTGTCGTCAATTAATGCCGCATCGTCTGCCTTGAATCATCCGTTAACCGTGTTGAAAGAGTCCTTCGCTGTGGTTAGCGGTCGTCATACGGCACAGCAAATTGATACGGCGTTAGAACAGCACGACAGTGTGGTTATCATGAAGGCTGGGCGCGCGCGTCCGCGCATTCTCATGGCGCTGCGTAAAACCAATCGTATGCAAGACGCGAAATACCTTGAATACATAGGTCGTGAGAACGAACGCATCGTGCGGGATGTGTCGACCTTGGAAGACAAAGCTGGGCCGTATTTTTCCTTGTTTGTGGTGACCAAAAGTGAGCGAGGTACTCGGTGATTCGTTTTATTGCGTTAACCGCTGCGGGGGAGCGATTGGCCAACAAACTTTTGTCTCAAGGTCTGCAGAATCATTGGCCCGAGGCCGTGGTCGACTACAAACCAAAACCTTTTGCAGAGTTCGTACAGACGGCCTTTCAAAACGGCGATTGGTTGGTATTCATTTGTGCTACTGGGATCGTGATGCGGACTCTTGCTCCTGTGATTCAAGACAAATACCAAGATCCACCGGTTTTGGTATTGGATGAAGAAGGGAAATTTGTCATTCCTTTATTGTCTGGCCATGAAGGTGGTGCGAATGAATGGGGCGCGCAAGTGGCCAAATCCCTTGATGCGCAACTGGTTATGACCACAGCCAAACCTTACCTTAATCCTGTTTATACCTTGGGAATGGGCTGCGAACGCAACTGCCCATTGGAATTCCTTGAAAGTCTGATGCTGGATGCCCTTAACCAAAAAGGCTTAACGCCAAGCGACATCCACTCCTTAAACAGCATCGACATCAAAGCCGATGAGGTCAACCTTATCGCCCTCGCAGCTAAATACCACTGGGACTTCAACACCTACAGCGCCCAACAACTCGCCCCAATGGAACCTCTTCTAAGTACCAAATCTGACTACATCTTCAAAACCGTCGGTGTTTATGGCGTTGCCGAATCCGCCGCACTGCTGGCGGCGTCTCAACAAGCAACCGGCGACGAACCTGAACTTATCTTGAATAAAATCAAAAACACCAAAGCGACCTGTGCTTTGGCAAGAGGGTTTTGTGCTGCGGATAATTAAAGTGTATTTATTTAACCTATGGTCTTTCTGCAAAAGACTGTCATTTATGTGAGTAAGAATGAAAAATCAATTATTCTGTCCCCTCAATCCCTTTGAACCTCTTAGTAAATATCATTAATCTATCTGTTTATCACCATATGACGTTCGTATGGGCATAGAGTTCACTGAGTTGGCATGGCGGAAGATACGTTCATTCATTTCATGGCGTAGTGTATTCTCAGTTGTTATAGGCCACTCTGGCTCGGAACCATCGGGTTTTCCTACGGTGGCTACTTCTTCCTTATCGATGCCTGACTTTGCCACTCCTGAAGCGGTTAGCCCTTGAGCGGCACGAGCTGCGTGGATCAGCTCATGACCTAGTACTATGGCGTCACTTTGGCTTGGCATTCTGGTCCCCATATTCTCCTGTAGTAGATGTTGAGCGAAATCAGTATGGTGACTAATTGTACTCCCTGAACCTTTACCAGGTTGGGCTTTTCCTTCTTTCGATATTTGTAATTCGGCAGCGGTTATATTATCAAAAGTGGCCCACTCTCTAATGCCGGGCTGTCGACCTGAATCTTGTATACTGACATGGTGTTTAGAAGGGGTACCATTCAGAGTGTAGTCTAATGTTTTTAATAACCTTTGTCCTGCTGGCACTTCTGCCAGCTCGGTTAGGTGTTGTCTGACGCCGATAGCAAAATCGGTAAACTCTGCGCCATTTTTATGATTGGTATATTCCCCGTCGCGAATGATGCTTAGATTGTTTACTAAAGGGCTCCTTTGTTCGGTGACCTTATTTAACTGAGATTTTTGCAGCTGCAATTCTGCAGGAGTGATTGTATTAAAGTTTGTAGCATGCGCATCGCTGGCACCTACTTTCGTTAGTGTGTCTTGAGATGCATTAGGCAGTTGGGCCGGAAAGGTGCGAGCAGGAGTGACAGATTGTGGAGAGGGGGGAATATCAATGGCAATATGATCCCTCGGTATATCAATGGCAATATGATCCCTTGGTATATCAATAGCAATATGATTTTGTGCAGCGATGCTGTTTGTCATGATGGTGTTTACTCCGACATGAGTGAGTGGGTTGAGTGAGTGGTTGGAATAGCGTTATAGGGTAATAAGCGATTCCCATGCCGTGTTTTTTCAAAGCTTTCAAGTAGAGTTTGGCAATTATGGATAAAATCATTCAGGGCGCTACGGAATTGCATTTCGTGCATATTGTTATTGTAATGTCGTTCATCTAAAACAAAGGTGTATACAAGTTGTTCTGATGTATTATCGTATCCCAGTACGCCTTGTATTGAGGGATCTTTGTAGAGATTAAGAGTCAATGCGCTCAATGCCAATTGGTGACAGGAAGGACTGTCGAGGACCATTAACGGGCAATAAAGATGCACTGTGTTTGCGTTAAAGGAAGACATAAGCAGTATTTGAAGCTGCGAGTTCACGGTTAGGTAGCAAGTACCATCAGCATTAAGTGTTAAGTCTCTATGGTAATGTTGTAACCAGTGCTGGAGTTTTTTAGATAAGTTATTAGTCATATTTAAGTCCAATTTAAGTATCACTCTATAGAGTGGCTTATATGCTTAATTGGTTCCTATCAATCTAACCTACTCGTTTTCAATATTATTAAAAACTCAGTTGAAAACCTTGGCTGAATTTTTGCTTGTAGTATTGTTTCTTGATCTATCTTTAAGTTTTTAGTAGCTAGGTCTAAACTTCAACGCAATATATCAACGACCATTAAGTGAGGCACAAAGATATGAAAAGCGCTTTATTCCATTTATTGAGATGTACTATGCCTCAGTTGGCATTAATGGCTGCTGTTGCGACGCCTGTTGCAGGTTTTGCTGAGGAAGAAGTGAAATTCTATAACTGGTCTGATTATATTGGTGAGCAAACGATAGATAACTTTGAAGCGAAAACTGGTATTAAAGTTAAGGCTGATGTTTTTGATAGTAATGAAGTGCTAGAGGCGAAATTGTTATCCGGGAACTCTGGGTATGATGTGGTGGTTCCGACCGCGAACTTTATGGGGCGTCAGATTCAAGCTGGTGTCTTTCAGAAGTTAGATAAATCCAAACTTCCTAATTTGAAAAATATTGATCCTGAGTTGCTAGCTTATTTGCAAAATGCCGATCCAGGTAACGAATATGGTGTGCCTTATTTATGGGGCACAACTGGGATTGGCTATAACAAGGCAAAAGTAGAAGAAGTGCTAGGCATCGATGCGCCAGTTGATAGCTGGGACTTGGTTTTTAAGCCTGAGAATATGAAGAAATTACAGCAATGCGGTGTGATGTTTTTGGACTCGGCTGATGAGCTTTATCCACTGGTGTTGAATTATCTTGGTAAAGATCCAAATAGCCGTGATACAAAAGATTATGCGTTAGATAGTGCTGGCGTAAAACTATTGGACTCTGTCCGTCCTTATGTTCGCCAGTTTCATTCCTCTGCCTATGTGAGTGGATTAGCGAATGGTGATGTTTGTGTGGCGATTGGCTGGTCAGGTGATATTTTACAAGCTAAAGATCGTGCCGAAGAAGCGGGTAATGGCGTTGAGATTGCTTACAGCATTCCAAAAGAAGGTACGCAGATTTGGTTTGATATGTTAGTTATTCCTAAAGGCGCGAAGAATGTTGATTCAGCTCTGACATTTATGAATTATTTGATGGAGCCTGAAGTGATTGCGGACATTACTAATTATGTTGCTTACGCTAATCCCAATATGGAAGCAACAGCGCTGCAAGACCAAGAAATATCGAATAATCCGGGTATTTATCCATCAGCAGAGGTGAGAAAGCGTCTTTATACTCAGAAGTTACGCGGCCCTAAAATAGACCGCTTAATGACGCGCTTGTGGACAGAAGTGAAAACAGGGCGTTAAGTTATACTTTCTAAGACGAGAAACTTGGCCGAATCATGAGAGTGATTCGGCCAAGTTTTTTATTGCTTAGGCCATAAAGAAGGGTTATTAAATTCTTGGTCTAGGGCATCGCTAAACCAGCGTCCATTTAACACATGTTTAATCATTTGTGTTTTGGCTTGCTCTGGTAGTCGATGGTCATTCTTTATCGCTTCAAGAAGGTTTGATTCATCGTATGACTTTGATGACATTTGTATGAGGGCTTTGTACTTGTTGGCATTTAGGATAAGTAATGATTGACCTTGTTGTTCATGTTCAGGCGACCAGGTTAACCAGTTGACTAGGTCTGGATCATTTGGGTTACCTGTACGAATAAAACGTTTTAAATAAGCTTGAAAGTGTTTGGCTAGATCCCGCGTTCCAGCTTTCTGAAATGTCTCCCCTAAAAGTGCTTGTTGCCAATTTTGATCTAGGAGTGGCATAAAGACACCATGGAATGATCCGATCAATTCCATTTGTGGGTTTTGTGCGACAAAAGGATTGGTTCCGAAAGCAATTTCAGCGCCATAAATAGGTGACTGATAATGTTCAAACATCTGTTCTGCTGATTTTTGAACATTAAATAGGCTGTAAAACTTACTGCCGTAGTCTGAGGTAAATTGGTATTGGTTCAGTAGTATTGGATCCTTGCTTAATGTTCCTGAATGCCATGCTTTCACAAAGTAGGGGTCACTTAACGCAAAGAAAGAGAACTCAGTCTGTCCTGAGAGCATAATAACTGGCACGCTGTTGTAGTTTGACGTGGCAAAACCGTTCTTAGGAATCACTGTGCCGTCTTGATAAAGGTGCGGGAAATGGCTCATGCGAATGCCTGCATTTTTCATCAAGGGTGCAAGACGTTCTGCGGATTGCTTTTGCAGGTAGCTCAGAACATCGTCACCACCTTTTGCTAGCCATTTCTTCGCCGCCATCAGATTCGGTTGAACCTTGTCCTCCACAATAAGAGGAGCAAATGCTTGACGAAACACCTCTTGGCTTGGGGCGACTGGGGCTGTTGTCATTCCGCCGCTGAAGACAATCGCTTGCTTGAATTGATCTTTAAATAGGGGGGAGATTAACATTGCCATGACATCTCGCCCGCCGGCGGAAAAGCCAGCTACCGTGATTTGATCGGCGCGACCTCCGAAATATTTGATGTTCTTTTGTATCCATAGCAGTGCGGCGTGTTGATCTAGCAGTCCAAAATTACCTGAAGCCTGAATTGGGTCTTTGGTTTTGATGGCTTTGAGTGGATTAAACCCTAATACACCGAGGCGATAGTTCACTTGTACTATGATGGCATCTAATGATTTGGCTAGTGCTCTAGGGTCAAACTCGTGAGCTTCGCCAGTTTGGTTATTGCCGCCATGAATGTAAATCAGAACGGGTAGGTTATTTTTATTATGGTCTGGTCGATAAATGTCTAGGTTTAGGCAATCTTCTTGGCCTTGAAATTTACCCTTTTGCCATTGGGGGCAAATCGCGCCTTTTTGTGTGGCTTGCAAAGTGCTTTGTATAGGATCTGCTGGTTGAGGCGATTGCCAGCGCAACGAGCCAATCGGAGCTTTTGCATAAGGGATGCCTAAAAAATAATCGACGCCTTGGCTATTATTGCCTTCTATCTTAGCTGTGTCCGATAAAGCCACTATAGGATTGGAATAAGCCGTTACAGTAAAAATAATAGCTAGTCCGCTGATTAGCCACTGTTGAATTGAATGTCTGATTCGCATACTCATCTCTCCATTTATTTTTAGAATGTTGTTTGATGATGTCCATTGCTTGTTTACTTACTGCGACAGTAAGTCCGCTTCTTTTCTAGTGCTACACCTCCTTGGCTAGCAGTATTTAAATATTTATTCTCCAATACTTTTTATTTCGAAGCAAAATGACACCTCGACGAGGTAGGCGATAGTTTCGAGGAAGGTTGTCATTTTGCTTTGACCATAGAAGAGTTCGACGACTATTACTCATAGTTTTTCTTAGCTTTGGTGACTTTCTCTAAGTAATTACGAGATTCGGTTCTAGGGTGGTTGTATCTAAGTTTCTTATACACATTGCTGGTGGATGTTTGGTTTATTTTGTTCATTGCGCGCGTTCGGTCAGTATCAAATGTTTTTAATACATTACCAGTACCACCGTTGTAAGCGGAAATCATTGAGTATTCTTGGCTTAGTTTATTGGTAACTTTCACTAAATAGCGCGTCTGTAAAATATGTAAGTAAGCGCTGCCGATATCGATGTTATTTTTTGGAGAGAAAAGCACTTCTTTGCTTGGTTCGCCTGATTTCTTTTTTACTAGGTTATAAACATCTCGACCAGCAGTGGCTGGTACCACTTGCATCAAACCATAAGCGTTCGCTGGGCTAACGGCGTAAGGGTTAAAAGAGCTTTCGGTTTCAATTATGCCGTAGATGAGTGCTGGTGATAAGTTGTAGCGTTGAGCGGCGGCGATCACATATTGGCTGTATTTTTCTTGGCGTAGGTGTTCGTGCTGGGCAACAAGGTTGAATTCAACCGCGTAAACTGTGCTGCCGTTAGAACTGGATTTTTTCAGTTTATTTGAGACAAGATAATTAGCGTAACGTTCTGCTCGCCAACGATATTGTACTAGTTTGCCATCGTGATCCATGACTTGCGGATACAAAAAAGGTACGCCTTCGGTATCTGGTGCGTCGCTAGAGAAAATATCGGTTTTGGTTGGATCTGCTGTGGTGAGCAGTGTGGTTGTAACCGCTTGTTTTAGGGTATCAAGTGGCGAGCTGGTGGTGAGTGTTTCGACGCGTACCGTGCCTTTGTCAAAATCGACAATGGTTCTTGCTTGGTAGTCGTTAGTGTATTTTACATACTTTTTCTTCTCGGGCAGTTCGCTATTATTTTTGCCCCATTTTTTATTCACTTTTTGATCAAGCTCTGCATATAAGGCTTTAATCGCTTTAATATCTGCCCTTACTTGGTTTCTAGTAACTTTCGCTTGTTTGGCGATGGCTTTTACATCTTCGATACTATCGGCTTCTTTTATCTGTTTTGATAACTGCTTTACCGAATCTGCTGAGTCAAAAGATAACGGAATGGATTCGCAGCCACTTAATGTTAGTAATACAAGGCCAATTGATACAAAGGTGGATTGGCGAACGATATTATTAAACATTTAGTTGTCACTCATATAAATAAACGATATTGAAGAACGGCAGTTTGCCATTAAAGCATTTTAAGCTAAATAGTTAGAATTAAAATTATATCAGAATCGTCTCCTTTGGTGGAAAACCAGTAAATACTATTTTCATTACATAATACAAATAAAAAAGCGAACCCGAAGGTTCGCTTTTAATCGCTTAAGTTAAATCCATTTAACTTATTAGGTGACCCGATTATTTAGCTGCGTTGGCTTTACGTGCTTGATGCAGTTTTTTGTAGCTTTCAATGAGGCGTAAATGCGGTTCGATGCCTTCAAGCTGCATACTGGTTTTAGTGAGACCATAAAAACGTACATCGCCTGAGACAGAACCGACAACGTTTTCAATAACGTCTTTGCCAAACATACGGCTGAAGTTATGGATAAAGTCGTCAAGCTCTAATTCTTCGTCTAGCGTTACTTCTAGTACACAGTTCATGGCTTGATAGAATAGACCGCGTTTGGCTGTGTTGTCGTTGAACTGTAGGAATTCACCGACTAGTTCTAACGCCTCTTCGTGAGCACCAAGGGCCAAATAGATTAGGATTTTCAGTTCCATGATGGTCAGCTGACCCCAGACGGTATTTTCATCAAATACGATACCAATCAAAGTAGGAATATCTGTGTAGTTATCGAGCTGGCTGTCTTCTAAACGATTTACTAGGTTGGTTAGTTGCTTATCGCTCAAAGAATGTAGGTTCAAGATATCTTCACGATAATCCAAAGCCTTGTTTGTGTTGTCCCACACCAAGTCTTCCACTGGATACACTTCGGAATAATCTGGTACCAAAATACGACAAGCCGATGCACCTAAATCAGTTAATTCAGCCACATACACTTCTTTGCCTAACTCTTCCAAGATGCCGAACATAGCGTTGGCTTCTTCTTCATTGGTGCCAGAAAAATCCCACTCGCAGAAATCATAATCGTGCTTATCGCTGAAGAAGCGCCAAGAAATGACACCGGTTGAGTCAATAAAATGTTCAACGAAGTTTTCCGGCTCTGTGACCGCCATGCTATTAAACGTAGGTTTTGGTACATCGTTCAAACCTTCGAAGCTACGACCTTGCATCAGCTCGGTTAAGCTACGTTCTAACGCCACTTCAAGACTTGGATGCGCACCAAAAGAAGCAAACACACCGCCAGTTTTCGGATTCATTAGAGTGACGTTCATCACTGGGAATTGACCGCCAAGAGAGGCGTCTTTCACTACGATAGGAAAACCTTGTTCTTCTAATACCTTGATGCCAGCAAGGATGCTTGGGTATTTCTCCAACACTTCCATTGGCACATCTGGCAAGACAATTTCGTCTTCGATTATTTGGCGTTTAACGGCGCGTTCTAGAATTTCCGACAAACATTGCACTTGTGCTTCTTGTTGATTATTGCCTGCGCTCATGCCGTTGCTTAGGAACAAGTTTTCGATGAGGTTTGACGGGAAGTAAACCGTTTCGCCATCGGATTTGCGTGTATAAGGAATCGTACAAATGCCGCGGGCTTTATTACCTGAGTTGGTGTCGATCAAGTGCGAGCCAAACAACTCATTGTCTGGGTTATAAATCTCTAGGCAGTAATCATCCAAGATGCCTTCTGGTAAGGAATCGTCCTCGGTTAATGCAAACCATTTTTCATTGGGGTAATGCACGAACTCGCTGTTGGAGATTTCAGTACCAAAGAATTGGTCATTGTAAAAAAAGTTGTTGTTTAAGCGCTCGATAAACTCACCAAGAGCAGAACACAGTGCGCTTTCCTTGGATGCACCTTTGCCGTTGGTAAAACACATAGGCGACGCCGCGTCACGAATATGCAAAGACCAAACGTTAGGCACTATGTTGCGCCATGAGGAAATCTCAATCTTCATGCCAAGATCCGCTAGCATGGCTGTCATGTTGGCAATGGTTTGCTCTAGTGGTAAGTCTTTACCAAGAATCACTGTGCTCGTCGCGCCATCAGGTTGGCCCATCAACATGGCGTTAGCGTCTGCGTCTAGGTTTTCAACGGTTTCAATTTTGAATTCTGGGCCAGTTTGTACCACTTTCTTTACGGTGCAACGATCAATAGAACGCAAGATGCCTTCGCGATCTTTGTCCGAAATGTCGTCTGGTAATTCGACTTGAATTTGGAAAATCTGGTTGTAGCGATCTTCTGGATCGACAATGTTGTTCTGCGACAAACGGATGTTGTCCGTTGAGATATCACGAGCCTTGCAGTAGACCTTCACAAAATACGCCGCACACAAAGCTGAAGACGCTAGAAAGTAATCAAATGGACTTGGTGCAGAACCATCGCCTTTGTAGCGGATCGGTTGATCGGTGATAACGGTAAAATCGTCAAACTTGGCTTCAAGTCTTAGATTGTCGAGAAAATTAACTTTGATTTCCATTGAATAGGGTTTCCACTTTAGATGCGAGTTGCTCTACCAAAACCTTTCATCGGCTGGGGTGAGTCATTAGCCGGAATTATCGGTGATAGAGGGGGGCTGAGTAAAATCAAATCGGTGTTTCTGAAAAACTAAATGTCAATGAACTAGTCGCTTTCTTCATTAAGAAGCCAAGCAAAGGCTAATTTTCAAATTTTTGTCGGGCTTATAGGCAAATTATAGGATTTTGGGTTTGTCAGTTAAGTGTAGGTATATTTTATATATTGTTCACATTAAGTTGATTTTTAGTAATGTTTAATTATTTTTTAGATGGTTTGTGTCTTTTTTGTAAGAGATTGTTTACTGAATGTTTGCTTTTATAGAAAAAAGAAACCTAGCATAACCTACTCTTTTTAAAAGATGTTTTAACGTATTTATGGCGTTATGTTTATATTTACAGCGCAATTATTTATAAATGTTTAGAATTTATTTTTTCGACTATTAAACAATTAAGCGATCAAATATCGACTTTATAAGCAAATAGAAACTCACTAAACGGTTTTTTTTATTTAGGATCTTTTCTGTGTTAGCGGGATGACCAAAAGGAAATAGCGTGATGAGGAAAAGAGTTTGGTGTTTATTATTTGCTTGTACATTTAACGCTTTTTGTAGCAGTGACATTAACTTGACTTTAGTCGGTTATATCCCTTCAAAGTGTGAATTTACGGCATTCAATAATAACTTAACGCTCTCATCAAAAGGTCACGCTAGTACCGAATTGGTGATTGATTGTAATTCACCTATGCGAGTATCAATGCAGTCCGAAAACGGTGGCTTAAGTTACCAGCATAGTACTCAAATAAATAGCTATAACGTTACTTGGTCTATTGGAAATTTGGGAAAAAGTGAAACTTATTCTTCTCATCTTCTTAAAACGACACAGTATATAAACGTTGGAGATATTTTATTTAAAAGCATGGCAAAGTTACAACTTGAACTGGTTGAGCCATTAACTTATGCGGGAGATTATCAGGATGTAATTCGCATAGAAATGACTCCATCTGCTGTTTCTGGTGGAGTTTGGTAGGCATTAATTTTTAAATCTAATCCACATTATTGAAGGAATATTACAATGAAAAAGTTAATCGTATTATCAGCAATTGCAACTTTGTCATCTGGCGCAGTGTTAGCAGGCAATCTTGATGTGGGCGGTTCAGTCCCTTCAGTTTGTGAAGTAGCTACCTCTGCTACGTCAGTGCATTTCTCTCAACTAACACAAGGTGCTACGTTTCAGCTTCCAATTACTAGTTTGAAATGCAATGACTACGATGGAGCAACGGTTACTCTCACATCGTCTGAAGGTCATATGCAAACTGTCGATGGCCAAGATGGTACTGGTGTTGGTTACACTGCGCAGTTTAAAGCAGGTCCATATGACTTCACTTTGAATGCAACTACTGGTGTGAATGATTTGAAAGAATCACAAAGTAAAAATGGCTCAGCAGCTTTGGCGGCAGGTTATAACTCAGGTAACATTTTTATGACTGTTACCCAGACTCCAACCTTCGCTGGTAACTATACAGATCAACTAATGTTATCAATCACAGCTAACTAAGAAAAAACAAAAAAAGGCAGTATATTACTGCCTTTTTTTAATTAGGAAAAAGATTATGCGATATATTATATTTTTTCTTTTTATTTTTAGTTCTCTTCCTATATTCGCTTTTCAGGTACAGCCTATGGTATCTGAAATACAACCTACAGGAAGTCAGTCTCAGCAAACTATACGTGTTTTGAATAATTCAGATAAATCTTTAACAGTAGAGATATTTGCACTAGATTTATTAGTGAATAAAAATGGAAAAGAAGAACTTCGTCCAAATGAGGATGATTTCTTGATTATACCTTTGACAACTATTATTCCACCAGGAAAGACTCAGTCTGTAATTATAAGGTACATAGGAGAGCCAGTTTTATCAGAGTCTAAGTCTTATCGAATTGCGATCAACCAAGTTACCGTTGACCTTGGTGAAATAGATGGATCAGGTATAGGTATGGCGCTTAGCTTTAAAACATTACTTAATGTTGTCCCAAATAATGCCAAATCTAATTTAGTAATAAAAAATAAAGAGCAAGTAGATAAAGAAACATGGAGTGTATTCTTAGAAAATAAAGGCAATAAATTTATTCGTCTTTCTCAGGCGAAATGGATAGTTAAAAATAAAGGTCAAGTTTATAAGTTGGAGGGGCAAGATTTAAGTCGAGCATTAGATGGGAAGTTTTTGTTACCAAATTCTAGTCGTAAGGTATTTATAAAAATTCCTTCGAAATTTAATGCGAAAAAAAGTGATCTGGAAGTGATCTTATAATGTGTAATTTTATAAAGGTTTTTCTATTTATATCTTTATCCATGATATCACCCATTTATGCTATAGAAGTTGCTCCAATGGTAATTACATTTTCACCATTTGAAACATCACAAATTCCTTCTAGCACAATATACAACGATCTTTCTAGAGATGTGGCATTTGAAATTCAAGTTTATGAAGTTAGATTTGACCCTTTAGGTCTATCTGAGCCGAGTCTCATACCTTTGGACGATTCTCCTTTATGGGTTTTTCCTCCGCTATTATATTTGAAATCAGGTAAAAATCAGCGGATTCAATTTCGTTGGTTGGGCGAGGCTGTTCCTAAAACTGATAAAACATATCAAGTCAGTTTGATCGAGCAATCGGTAAAAAATGAACCAGAAGAAAAGCAATCAAAGCTAACTGTTTTGCTCAATATTAATCTCATTGTGCATATTGATCAATTACAGATGCTTCCAAATCTGAGTATTGAAAATATTACTTTAGATCAGGACTCTATAGTAGCAAAAGTCGTTAATAATGGCGATGGAGCCTCTCGGTTAAGTGATTATGATATGTCAATATTTTATAATGGAGTGAAAAGAGAGATCTATTATAAAGATCAATTAAAATCACAAGGTTACGATGTTTTTTTTCCTCCTTTAAGCTCAGCTTTTATTAGGGTCCCTCTTGGTTTTTTTGTTGATAATTCAAATTCGAAAAAATTGCATATAGAGTTATTTAAATAAAATGCGACATTTGATTTTTGTGTGTTTTTTAGTGCTTATTACGTTGCCTGCATACTCAAAAATCAATCCAACAAAACGTAATATTGAATTAAGTGTGGAGGCTGAGATGAATAAAAACTCTATTGGAAGATTAACACTAACAGTCACGCCTGCAGATAGTCTACTACTGTATTGGGATGAGGTTGAACCAATTTTCGAACGCTTTTTGTACTCGGAAAACCTCTTAGTAATATCTAAAAATGTTCAGAATCAATTAATTTCTACAAAAGAGCTCGAAATCTATGGATTAGCCTTTGTTTTTGATTTGAGCGATTTTAGTCTAGAAATTTCTGTTCCATCTAACTTAATAAAACCACAATTTTTAAGTCTTAAATCTAATGCAAGGCCGCTTGATCCGTTACATGAGTCTGATTTTAGTGGCTATATGAATGTGTATTCAAGCTATTTTTATCAAGATGGTTTTTCTTCTACTGGAAATAATGAACAGTCAGCCATTCGTACCGAAATGGTTGTGAATATCAAAAAATGGGTTTTAGAAAATGAAGCTGAATATGATTCTGAAAAAAGTGAAAATGGCCCAATTTTTAAAAGATTAGGCACTCGTTTAGTTCATGATATTCCTGACAGTGGGTTGAGAGTAACACTAGGGGATAAAAATACAACAGGTAGTTATTTTCAATCCTCATCAAGTATTTTAGGTGTCGCCTTGTCTCATAATTACTCTCTTGTTTCAGATGATGTTGTTCGTCCAAGTGCTTCAAGAAGTTTTACTTTAGATAATCCATCATCAGTTGAGGTTATTTTAGATGATCAAGTAATACAACGGTTGAATTTAGAGTCTGGAATATACCTTCTAGATGATATTCCAATTAAAGAAGGTAATAACAATATTATTTTAAGAATTAAGGATAATGTAGGTAAGGTTAGTATCATTAATTTTGATGTGACCACAGGACTAAATTTATTTGCTGAAGGTGATTTGAAATATGAACTTTTTTTTGGTGTCCCTTCAGTAGTAAGCGAAGAAAAAAAATATAACTATGACAATCCTCTTATAAGTGGCTATCTTGATTATGGAATCACGACTGCATGGACCGCTGGAATTAATGCCCAAACAGATGAATACGTACAACAAATTGGATTCAAAAATATTGTAGCGACAACTGTTGGTCAGTTTGCATTTGAAAATTCATGGAGTATTAGTGATGAGCTAAATGGTAGTGCTTATCGAATTGTATTTAACACTTTTACCGATCCAAGCATTGAGCATAGAAATTTTAGTGTGGGTTATGAACATGCTAGTCAGGATTATTTGTCATTAGGTTATAGACCTGACCAAAACAACGACTTTCACCGCCGAGAACATATTTTTCAAGCAAACTATAGTTATTTTAATACCCCTAACTTTCAAACTTATTTATTTGTTAATGCTTCTACAACATATGGAGAAGAAGGTGTGGATAAAACGATAGGTGCTAGTTTTTCCCACGATTTTGATAATGGTCAATGGCGATATAGTTTTGGCGGACAATGGGAGGAAAATAGTGGCAAAGAGGGGTGGCGGGCAAAACTCTCTTTATTATATAAATTCTCAAATACTCAAAGTGCAAGACTTTCTCAACAATCTGGCGGAAAAAAAACACGTCTAGAATTCTCGCAAGACAGTAATCGTCGTTATGTGGATTCATTCAATTATCGCGTAGGAGCGGAAAAGAATGATCAAGATGAAGCCGAATTTGATTTGTATACGCAATATAATGCGAATCGTTTTTTAGCCAGTGTTGATCACTCTAGTTCCTATGAGGAACTTAATTCGCAATCAGCCGACCATCAAACCCGTTTGAGTTTTTCTTCTAGTATTGCTTTTGCCAATGGCGATTGGGCGGTAGGTAAACCTATATATGATAGCTTTGCTTTGGTTAAAGCTCACTCAAGCCTCGAAAGTAAAAAGATTACTTTAGGAAAATATAACAATCAGTACCGAGCAAGTAATGAAGATTTTTCCACTATATTGCTAAATGATATTAATTCATACAGCCGCTCAACGGTAAGTGTTGATGTGGATGACTTGGCTCCAGGATACGATATTGGGTCTGGTGTTATTTCTTTTTATCCATCTTACCGAAGTGGACATCAAGTCGTAATAGGTACGGAAGCGAATATTTCTGTTATTGCAACTTTGCTTGATGAGCAAGATGTGCCTTTCGCTTTACAAGTTGGAACTGCTGTCTGTACTACTGATAGTAAAAAAACTGAAAAAGACTTTTTCACCAACAAGAAAGGCAAATTTGCTTTAATTGGTCTTATGCCATGCCAGTATGAGATTACATTAAATAATGAAAAACAGTCTAAATTTTTGATTGATGTTATTGCAAATGAACAGTTACAAAGAAAAGGAACCATTCATGTGCATTAATAAAGTAAGACTTGTCGTTAATTGTGTATTTTTATTGATAATACCTCAATATGTTTTTGCTCAATGTGATGCAAAAATTGGTGAAATAAGGCATCTCTATGATGATTTTGAAAGTTATTATTCGTCCCAAAAAAATCCGGCAAGAAAAGAAATTCGTGTAAATCTAACTAATGATAACGCCTGCAATGCTTACATGTTGTTATCAACAGAGAATCAATCTCAACTGAAAGGGCAATTTCAATCTATTCGTTATCAAATTAGAAATGATAGTCAAAAATTGATCTTACCGTTTAATACACGATTTACATTTATTGATTCTGCTACTAATATCAACTTACTCATTCCAGTCGGTACAATAGTTAGAGCAGGGAAATACCAAGATAAATTAGTTTTAAAATTGTTTGATGGTAATGATACTTTATTGGATGAGAAATATTTAGAAATTCAAGAGGATATACCAGCTAGAGCAAGTCTATCAATTCTTGGTTATAACACAGGTAGTAGTAATGTCTATCTAGGGGAGTTAATACCAAATAAAGAATATAATATGCTGCCAACTTTTAAAGTAATAACAAACACAGATGTTAAGTTATATATTTCTTCAGAAAATAGAGGAGAGTTAAGACATCGTATTTATAAATCAAAATATACTATTGGTTACTTTCTTAGTCTAGATGGTGGGTTAGTGAACCTAAAACAAGATTATAATCGAGTGTTTTCATATAATGGAAGAAATGATTTTTTAATGGAATTAAGGATCAGGCTGGATGATTTTAGAAATCAAGCGGCTGGAGAATACACTGATGTTCTTAGATTTCAAATAAGTCCTCTTAACTACTAAGTTTATTAAAGTTAAATTTACACCATAGCCTAGCTTGCTGTTTATTTTTCACTTCAATTTTTTGATATATTTTATGCAAGTGAACTCTGACAGTAGCTTCGCTTATAAAGAGACTATCAGCAATGGCTGTGCATTCTAGTCCTGAATATAGCAGCTCTAATACTTTTATTTCTTTTCGGGTTAAATTATTCGTTCGTAATGTTGTATGTTGTTCTTCTTCGAGCATTTGCCGAGTCCAGCAATCTGTTACTGGCCTTGGGAACCACAATTCACCTTGTTCAATTGCTTTAAAACCTTGTTCAAAAAGTGTTTCTTCAGCACTCTCAAAGAATATACCCTTCAAATTAGGCCACGATTTTAATTCTGAAAAATCTGCATTTTTTGGGACATCAAATATAACAAGTCCTTTCTGTCCATTCTGCTGCATAAATTGATTTAAAAACTCATAGTTAGTAATAACATTTAATGTTTTGTAATTTACAAGTAATAAATTGTAACCAACCGCTTCGTAGAGTAGTGGGCTTTGCTTTTGGTCATCTAAATAGTTGATATGCTTATTTATTTTCATTTCAAGATCCATGGTTTATCTACCTTTAGAGTATTTTAATAGCATTATTTAATATATGCTTATTTGTTGATCAGTTCAATCAGTATTTTTATTGATAATTCTTTTCTGATATTCAAAAAATAGATAGGTGTGTAGTAATTTTTATATGGATTTTATCTATTTGAGTTAACGTTAATTTTAATGTGTTATTTATAATTAATGTGATTTCAATTAAGTTGTAATAAATAACAATATAGTTATTTCGATACTTCCATATTACTCTTTTAGGTATCCGTGAGATTTTCTTCTCATTTTCTAGATCTATATCATATTTGTATGAAATTCAAACAGCTATCACGGTGGAAAGGCCTATGATGCTAGAAGAGTGAATACACTGATGGAAGTGATGCAGTATGGAGTTTAAAGATTATTATAAGATTCTGGGTGTTGCTGAAAATGCCGATGCTTCCGCAATAAAAGCGAGCTACCGAAAGCTCGCTAGAAAATATCATCCTGATGTCAGCAAAGAAGCCAACGCTGAGCAGCAATTCAAAGAGGTAGGTGAAGCCTATACAGTTTTAAAAGACCCAGAAAAGCGCGCTGAGTACGATGTATTGCGTAAGCAAGGCTCTCGTCGAGCAGATGGCGGCTTTCAGCCACCGCCTGATTGGCAATCTGCTCATGCGGGTCAAAGGTCACATAGTCAAAGTAGTAACGCTGATTATAGTGATTTTTTTGATTCTATTTTTGGGGCGAGCAGCGGCGGATTTCGTCACGCGGATGATTTTCAGCGTTCGGCCAATCAACGAGGGCGCGATATACATCATAAAATTGCTTTGTTTTTGGAAGAAGCACATCTTGGCTGTCAACGACAGTTATCTTTGCGAGTGTCCGAGCCAGATCAAAATGGCTTTATAAGGCAGCGGGATAAAACCCTAAATGTGAAGATTCCTGCTGGTGTTATACAGGGACAACATATTCGTTTGGCCGGACAAGGCGAAGCGGGTGTTGGTGGTGGAAAAGCTGGGGATTTGTTACTCGAGATTGAATTCGCACCGCATCCTTACTTTGCGGTTGATGGAAAGAATATTTTACTAACTTTACCCATTACCTGTTGGGAAGCAGCTTTGGGAACCAGTGTAGAAGCACCAACGCTTAGCGGTAAAGTGAAGTTAAAAATTCCGAAAGGCGCGAGTAGTGGTAATAAACTTCGCATAAAAGGTAAGGGCTTGGTTGGTAAAGCAAGTGAAGTCTCTGGTGATCAGATCGTAACTTTACAAATTAGCTTGCCAAACGTGCACAGCAGTGAAGCCGAAGCGCTTTATCAACAATTAGCTGAGTGTGAGTCTGAATTTAACCCACGCCACGTTTTTGAGAGGTAGAAGGTGTCTAAGTCAGAGATAGTAATAATCGAATCTCAACATGAACATATGTTATTCACTCTTGAAGAGATTTGCGAGCGATGTGGTACGCACGTTGACATCATAATCGAAATGATCGAATACGGTATTGTGGAACCGGTCGAACCAATTGAGCAACCAACGGAATCTGTTTGGTACTTTGATAGTCATGCGTTAGTTCGACTGCAGCGAGCACAACGCTTGATGAATGGTTTGGAGTTGAATTTATCTGGTGTGGCATTGAGCCTTGAGCTGATGGATGAAATAGATCTATTGCAAAAGCATATTGACGTATTAAAGAATCAGCTGCCTTCCGATTGATAAGTAGAACCAGATCAAAAATAACGCTATTTTTGATCTGGTTCTACGCTATTGGACTATTTTCTAACGCAAGCTCATCACTTTCCAGCTACGTTCGTTAGCGGTTTTTTCTAGGATCTGATCTGGGTCCACGGCAATAGGGAAGCGTGCTTTTTCTAACAGTGGCAAATCATTGTGAGAGTCGCTATAAAAATAGGTGTCGTCCATAGTGTGACCGTTTGCTTTGGCCCATTGTTGTGCTCGGATAACTTTGCCTTCACGGAAGGTCGGTGTGCCAACCAGCTTGCCTGTGATGAAGCCTTCTTTGTATTCGATGTCCACACCTAGCGCATGTTTTACGCCAAGATAAGCGGCTATAGGGGCGACTAAGTGTGTGCCCGTGGCGGAGATAATGATGAGTTCGTCGCCTGCTTTTTTGTGCTGTTCGAGCAGGACGAAGGCTTTCGGTAATGCCATGCCTTTGACGACTTTGTTGATGAACTCGTCGATGAATGCAGCGCGTTGTGTTTCGTCCAAAGTAAATAATGGCGATAAGGTGTAATGCATGTACTCGTCTAACTTGAGCGTGCCGGCATCGTAGTCTTCCATGTAGGCTAGGTTGACGGTGAGAAAGTCGTCAGGAGTAGGCAGGGCGCTCGCTACCATGTATTCAGAAAATGCTTGAGCGGTATCGCCAGCGACAAGGGTGTTATCAAGATCGAAAAAGGCCAGTGCCATGGTTGTTCCTTATAGTAAAACAGATAAAAAATTAGCCTAATGCCACAGCAATAAGGCCAATAAAAGTAATGAAAACTCCAACAACTTTAGGAAGCCTGAGCGATTCACCAAGGCCAATGACGGCAAGAAGCACACCCAAAGGAATGCTTAGTTGGCGAAAGGCGACCACATAGCTGACATTAGTTACAAACGCCATACTTAGGATCACTAATGAATAGGTTCCCAACATCAAGGCGCCGGTTAGTAAGCCCACACGCCATTGTTTGATAAACATCTGGCGAAAGGTTAAACGTTGCTTTTGTGTGGACAAAATAAACCAGACCATCCAAATAACTGCGAAAGCACTTTGCAACGCCACATAAACCAGAGACACCTGCCAAGGGCTAGCTAATGGTGTTCCCGAGGCGTCGCTTAAGTCGCGCATTAGTTCTGTTGCATGGCTATCGACAAGGGAATAGCCGGCTGTCGCAAAAGCGGCCAGTAGGGCAAAAGCTGTGGTGCGGTTTTGATAGTTCGCTAGTTTGAAATCTCTAAAGCTTGTCAATGGAATGAATAAACAGCCGACAACAATCATTACAATGCCGATGACTGCTTGTGAGGAAATCGTACTTTGTTGGCCTAATAATGTGCTGGAAATCGCGACAATGATTAATGGCGAAGAGCGAGCAATAGGGTAGGCGATAGACATATCGCCAGCTCGATAAGCTTCTGCTAAGCCCCACAAATAGATCGATTGAAAAAAGCCAGTCGCAAGTAACAAAATTAAAATTTTGCTATTAAAAGCCTTAATCAAATCCCACTGCCAGAAAACAAATGGCGAGAAAAATACCGCACCCGCCACCATGGTTAAGAAGAAAAAGCCCAGAGTCGGACTTGTCTTTTTACCAAAGAAATTCCATCCAGCGTGCATAAAGGTGGAAATTAAAACCAGCACAATGGCGGTGATTGTCATCGATCAATTGCTCCTAGCGTGTGCGCCAATGCTGTGTATGTTTGAGGACCACATTGCCTAGCAACCAATGAATAAGGCGAGCAACCATGCAAGTCAGCATGATCATCACCGCCATGGCGGCCGCAGGAGCAATATCGCCGGCGTCATCCATGTTTAATACCGCGACAGACGCCAAGTTGGTGTCGTAGGAGTACAAAAATACCACAGCAGAAACCGTTGTCATCGCATTCACAAATAAGTAACTGGCGATGTCTAATACAGCCGGCATACAGACGGGTAAAGACACGCGCCAGAAGGTCAATATCTGTGGAACTTTAAGTGAGGCCGAGACGGATTCAAATTCTGGGTCAATCTGCTTCAACGCTGTGGTTGCCGTAAGATGGCACACAGTATAAAAGTGGCTGATGGTACAGACGACGAGAATCGCCATGGTGCCATAAATTCCGTTGAGCGGATTGTCGGGGGCGTTAAAAAAGAAAATATAGGCCAAGCCTAAGACCAATCCAGGTACAGCCAATGGCAGGATTGCGAATAAATGGAAGAACCATTTTAATAGCTTGAAGCCCGCTAATTTAGCGACTAAATAGGATTGGAAGAAGATAAATCCGGTACCAATAACCGCCGTATAAAGACCTAATTGGATCGAGTTCCAATAAGAGTCCCAACCACCGCCATCCATAAGATCAAAATTGTAGTTCTTAAAGGATAAAGAGAGGTTGTAAGGCCAAAACGTGACCAAAGAGGCGTATATCGCCATGGCAATCACGCCCAAAATAATGCTCGATACCAAAATCATTAAGGCGAAAAAAGCCTTGTCAATAATGCTGCGAACAGGCGGCGTCCAAGGTACTGCTTTCGATGTTAATAATGCAGATTGACGGCGCTGTAACCAACGGTCTGTTATGAAGGTCAAAATCGCTGGCAATAAAAGAATCACACTGACAGCCGCGCCCATTTCAAAGTTTTGCTGACCGATAACTTGTTTGTAAATGTCTGTCGCGAGCACATTAAACTGCCCACCGATAACTTTTGGTACGCCAAAATCTGTGATCACTAATGTAAACACCACAAAGGCGACGCTGATAATGCCATATTTAGCCGCAGGTAAAGTCACCGTGAAAAAGGTGCGCATAGGCGATGCGCCGAGCGCTTCGGCGGATTCATACAATCGTGCATCTGTATTTGCTAGTGCGGTTAGCATGATCATTAAGGCGTGAGGGAAAGTCCAGAAACATGAGCCGATAACTATACCAATTGGGCCGTAAATGCTTTCGCCCATTAAGACTTCTTTCAAAATACCTTGATTGCCAAATAGATACACCAAGCTGATAGCTGGCAACAAAGATGGCGCCAAAATCGGTAAGACCAAGACAATGCGAAAAAAGCCTTTTAATGGAATGCGAGTGCGACTGATGGCGTAAGCGGTTAAAAACGCTAAGCTGGTGACGATCACCATAGACAACAGGGCAATGAATAAAGAGTTGCTGACTGAGCTATACAAACTTGGTGTATCGATAAATTTTGCGAAGTTGGCTAAGCCAATAAACTCTCCCTCTCTATTTTCCACGCTTTTTGATAGCAAAGAATACAGAGGTAAGACTACGCAAATAAACAGAGCTAGTACGCCAATGATTAAAATGCCACCCAATGACCATTCATCTAGGCTGCGGCGTTGATGCTGATGAGAAAAGTATTTCTTAGCAGAGTACCAAGGTTGCTCTTTCGCTATGGTGCTAGATTGTTGTGTTACTGAATGCATTATGCAGCGCCTCCAAAAATATGCAGACGATCATGGGGGAACTGACACACGATATTTTGCCCAAGGACTAAATTGAGGCGAGACATTTCGTTCATGGAAATATCGGCAATAATTGGACGTTCATGGTCCTCTAACTTCAATGAGGAACGAACCCTAGAGCCCAAAAATTCTAAGTTTAGTACTCGAGCATTAAGGATATTGCCTGCTGAATTATCAGCTTGAAAGCGCACATCCTCTGGGCGAATCGCTAGTTGCGCGGCCTGACCAATAGGTAATGTTGATGAAGAATCGCAATGCAGTGTTAAGTTGCCAGACTGCATCTGACCTACGCCGCTAACTTTAGCGCTTAAGAAATTCATTTCACCAACAAACTCGGCCACGAAAGGTGATATTGGATTGGCATAAATCTCTTGCGGTGTGCCGATTTGTTCGATCACACCTTGGTTCATCACGACGATTTGATCCGCCATGGTTAAGGCTTCTTCTTGGTCGTGAGTTACCATGATGGTGGTCACGCCAAGCTTTTCTTGAAGCTGTTTGATTTCTTGGCGCAAGTGGGCGCGAACCCGTGCATCCAGTGCAGATAATGGCTCATCGAGTAATAACAAACCTGGTGATGTGGCTAGAGCGCGAGCTAAGGCGACACGTTGCTGCTGTCCACCTGATAGTTGCGCTGGATACTTCCCTTCGCTACCAGACAGGCCAACGGTTGCCAATAATTCTGTTACACGAGCGCGTCGTTCGTTGGTAGATACTTTTTGGGATATTAAACCATAAGCAATATTGTCCGCGACGCTTAAATTCGGAAACAGGGCATAAGATTGAAAGACAATACCAAAGTCTCGGTGGTTAACTGGAGCGTGAGTGATGTCGCGTCCAGCTTGAAAAATACGTCCTGACGTCGGTGTATCCAATCCCGCCACTATGCGTAATAAGCTGGTTTTACCACAGCCAGAAGGTCCAAGAAAACAGACAAATTCTCCTTCGGCAATGTTCAATGACACGTTTTTTAACGCTTGGTGTGTGCCAAACATTTGATCAATATTATGCAATTCCAAGTAGGTTTGGTTGGACATGATAGGTCCTCTTTCAGTCGTGAGCGTTTAATTAATCAAGATGGATGCTTGCTCTGAAATAAAACAATTGAACCACGATGTTCACGCGGTTCAATTGACGATGATCGCAGGGGAAAAGAGATTCTTACGATCATAATTTTCTTATTTCGGTTCGCTTTTGCTGTCGTAGCGAGTTTGCCATTGGGTCAGAATCGCATCGCGGTTTTTGGCAGACCATTCAAAGTCGTTATCGATCATCAAAGACTCTGCATCCTCTGGGAAGTAATCAATAGGCTTAGCAATGCCTGGCATGGCAACAACAGCATAGCCTTCGCTGTACATTTCATTGGCCTTTTTAGAAATCGTCCAATCGACAAGTTTTCTTGCTGCTTCGAGCTTTTTAGTACCTTTGATAATAGAGGTTGCTTCCATGTCCCAGCCTAGGCCTTCTGTTGGAAAGACTATGTCCAACGGCGCACCTTGTTTTTTCGATTTTGCGGCACGAAAGGCAAAAGAAATACCGATTGGAATTTCACCAGATGCCGCTAATTTACAAGGTTTAGAGCCGGAGTGGGTATAGCGACTAACGTTGCTGTGTAATGCATCCATGTAATCCCAGCCTTTGTCCTCTCCGAACATTTGCAACCAGCTGCTTACGTCAAGGAAACCTGTGCCAGATGAGTTAGGGTTAGGCATGATGATGTGATCTTTGTAAACAGGCTTAGTCAGATCTTGCCAAGATGTTGGTTTAGGCAAACCTAGTTTTTCTGCTTCTACTGTGTTGAAGCAGATTGCCGCCATCCAAGCATCCATTCCGACCCAAACGGGTTCTTTGTAGAGGTCTTTGAATTTAGGCGAAATTTTATCGTAGCCATTAGGTTTGTAGGTTTCTAGAATGCCGTCATTTTTCAATAGCATTAGGCTGGTGGCCGCAAGTCCCCAAACTACATCAGCTTGAGGGTTGTCTTTCTCTGCCAACAATTTAGCCGTGATGATGCCAGTAGAATCGCGCACCCAGTTGATTTTGATGTCTGGGTTGTCTTCGTTAAAGCGTGCCGCGTATTTTTTAAGATCTTCTGCTTCAATAGCGGTGTAGACCGTTAATTCGGTTTTCGCTGCATGTGCAGAAATGGAAACCAATGCGATACCAGCCGTGGCGGCAAGACGTTTAAAAAGGGCTCTCTGTGTCATCTTCACTTCTCCATCGTTTGTATTGAATGAGAGGTGATGAATATTTTGGTGAGCAGAGACATGACCCTTTGCACCAAAAAAGCATCAACTCGTTAATCTGGTCTATACCAGATTTGTTAATGCAAAATAGCAGCCAAAAATGTCATTTATATGACAAGGAGGAAACTAAGAGAGAGAAAAGTTGGCAGATTTATCAGATAAACTGGTGTTTTTTTTGTCGATAGGAAAAGCAAAAGCTGAGTGAAAAGTGATTAATCACGAATAGATATATTAATAGTGACAGCATCATGTCGCCAAAATTCGTAATCTATTTCAAGTACTTGCTTGTTATTCTCATCGTTGGTTAGGTAATTTATTCGCTCGATATGAAGGCCAGGTTGGCCAGCTGAAATCCCCAAATCGTTTGCCGCGTGAGCAGGAAGAGAGGTGGACTTAAAAAATAAATCCATATTGTGATATTCAAGCTGATATTTATTTTTCAATAGCTGACTTAATGATTGAGTTAGGTCTTCGTTTTCAATGCCAGGTAATAGTGCAATATTAATGTACATTTTCTCGATCAATACTGGGCGTTGATCAATATAACGTCGGCGATGCAAGAACAGCACTGGCGTTTTTTCTGGAATTCCCATCAGAGTGGCAATATGGGCGTTTGCTGGTTCTAATTGTTGAGCCAGTTTTTGTGTAGATGGCTGACAGCCTTGCTCAGATACATACAAGTTGAAACTAAGGTAACTGGCTGGGTCGTATACCACAGCAGGAGGCGTGACAAACCAGCCACGCCTATTTTGTCGATAGATGAGGCCTTCGGCCTCTAGGTTTTGCAGTGCTTGACGTACCGTGATGCGAGTTAGTTTAAATTGCTCGCCTATCTCTCTTTCAGAAGGGAGCTTTGAACCTGCTAGTAAGGCTTTATTTGCAATCAATTCACTAAAGTAACGTTGTATTTGTTGATAATGGCTGCTGGACATGGAGTGCCTGAAAATAAAGAGAGTGAAAAATTTATCTCAATATACTCCTTTTTGTTTTTGACTCAAAAATCAAAAATGAATTTCAGTACTTTTTGAATTAATGAGCTAACCAATTGAGTTAAAACTGAGCAGTATGATGGAAAAGTGTTCAATTTTGATGCGTTAAACTTTTTTGATTATGCATGTAAAGTGCAAGCAGAGGCATGTTATCATGCCTAAAATACGCAGTTTACTTTTTACCTAATGACAGGTTTACACGCTATGCTAAGAGGTTTCAATACTTTTAGAAAACGCATTACTCTCTTGTCTGGAGGCTTACTGCTCTCCCTAAGCTTGGTGCTTGTTACCTCTTTTTATCAACTGGCTTCTACTCGTCTATCCGAGGCCAGTGGTGAGTCTTTAGTAAATATTAGCCAATCTATTTCTAATATATTGTCAGCAAATCTTATGGAACGTGAGCGTGAGATTCTTCTGCTAAGTAAGCGCTCTTCTTTGTATGCTAACCAAGACTTAAGCGAATTACAGCACGACATAGATCAAATTAAGAACTCATATAAGAATTATGCTTGGATCGGCTTTGCTAATCTTGATGGCTTGGTGCTAGCGTCAAGCAATGGTGTTTTGAAGGGGGCTGATGTCAGTCAGCGGCCTTGGTTTATTCATGGTCGTACAGGTCCTTTTGTTGGTGATGTACATAAGGCTTTATTGCTCGAAAAATTACTTCCTAAACCGAAAGATGGCGCACCAATTCGATTTGTCGATTTTGCGGCTCCAGTAATAGGGGAAAATGGTGCGCTTAAAGGTGTGGTAGCGACGCATGCTGACTGGAGCTGGGTTCGAGAGGTTTTATTGTCTTCATTGGCTGAAGCGTCAAGGCAGAAAGGTATCGACATCTTTATTATTGATAAAGAGCACAATATTTTATATCCAGATAATCATCTTAGTGATTTTAGGGTACCAGAAGTATTACCAAGTAATGGCCAATTTAAAACATTGATGTGGCAAGATGATAAAGAGTATCTGACCAGTTTAGTATCTGTGCGATCTCCTGAGTCAACAAATCTAGGGTGGAAAATTGTGGTGCGTCAGCCATTGTCTATTGCTATGTCTGTCGTTAATGAAGTTCATAAGTTGTTGCTTTTTTTAGGTGTGTTTTCAACCTTACTTTGTATGCTGCTGGCTTATCAATTTGCTGGCACATTAAGTCGTCCGATAGAGCGTCTGGCTCAAACTGCAAAAAGCATTCAACAAGGTAATCGTCATCTTACTTTCCAAGATGATAGTCAGTTAAATGAAATTACTAGTTTAAGTCGCTCTTTACAGGAAATGATGTCTTCATTATTGGATAGAGAGCAATCTTTATTAAAAATGAACCTGACTCTAGAAGAAAAAGTACGCACCAGAACCGCTGAGTTGGAGGCGATTGTTAGGCAAGATTCGCTTACTAATAGCTTCAATCGCTTGGCTTTAGATGAGGCGTTATTAAAACAGTTTGCCTCTGCTCAAGCATCCGATAGTACGTTTTCTATCATCATGGTAGATGCAGATCACTTTAAAAAAGTGAATGATCAATATGGACATACTGTGGGTGATACTGTGCTTAAGAAAACGGCCAAATTACTTGCTAATAGAGTTGCAGATAAAGGCATGGTTGCACGGTTTGGTGGTGAAGAGTTTACTATCTTATTGCCAACAATATCTGCTCAGGAAGCCCTGAATATTGCCGAAGTACTGCGCCAAGAACTTGAAACGGAAGAAATGAGTGCTGGATTGTATATTACTGCGAGCTTTGGCGTGGCTATGTATAACGTAGAAGATCGTCATCATGAGCAGGTACTTAATCGCGCGGATTCAGCCCTTTATAAAGCGAAAGAGCAAGGTCGAAATAGAGTCATTGTTAGCGACTAGTGTGTTAGAGGTTCTTGATATGCCGCGCACTAATGTTGGGCGTAGAAATGTGTGAGATATTTGTATATTCGCTACTTTTTTGCTGTTAAGCCTGCTCTTTCTGGTTTTTCGTTATATTCCCTTTTGGTGCAATAAATCCCTCAATTTATCCATTTCTGTGCAATTTAATTTAATTTAAATATAGTTTTAAATTAAATTGCGTCTCCTTAAAAAAACTGTAATATGCATGTTTCTGACCATTTGGTCACATTTCATTCACATTAATCACACAGTATTGATTGAGGGGAAACTGATGCGTAAAGCACTTTTGGGTCTTTCTACTTTGGTTCTTGCTAGCACAGGGTTTGCTGCAGATTATTCCGATGACATTCATAAAAACGATTATTCTTGGCGTCAGTTCAATATGATGTATACCTTTGATGAGCTTCCTGGCGAGTCGAGTCATGATTACCTTGAGCTAGAATTTGGCGGCCGTTCTGGCATCGTTGATCTATATGGATACCTTGATGTATTCAATGTGACATCTACCGACGCCAATGATAAATCTGATAGCGATAAGATGTTTCTTAAGTTAGCACCGCGTTTCTCATTAGATGGTATGACAGGTAAAGATCTGTCATTTGGTGCGGTGCAAGAGCTTTATGTATCGACTCTATTTAGCTTAGATGGCGGTCAAAACGGTACTAACAATTCCTTTATTGGTTTGGGTGCAGACGTCGATATGCCTTGGTTGGGTAAAGTCGGTATGAACCTGTATGCTTTGTACGATCAGAGTTTTGGCAACAGAAATGGTTGGAATGGCTATCAGTTTTCCGCAAACTGGTTTAAACCTATTATGAATTTTGAAAATGGTTCATTCTTAGCGTATCAAGGCTATGTAGATTATCAGTTTGGTATGGACAGTGATTATGTGACATCTACTGATGGTGGCGCGACGTTCCAAGGTTTGTATTGGCACTCTAAGCGTTATGCATTGGGCTACGGTCTGAAAATATTCAAAGATGTTTATGGTATTGATGATACTCCAGGATTTAAATCTTCAGGGTTCTCTCACTACATCTCGGCGACTTATAAGTTCTAAAATTTATAGGCCCTAAAAAGCAAGCGTTTCCCTCAAAAAATCCAGCCATCTGTTTCTGATGGTTGGGTTTTTTTGCTAAATATGTTTGTTTTTTTGAATGTTCTAATCGTGGTGGTGCTCATGGCGAACATCGTTTGTATTAGATTCTAGCGCTTCGAGTATGGTGCAATGCTCGGCACTTTCTTCTCCGCCGCAACAAGCATCAGATAGGCGTTTGAGTGAGGTTTGAAAACGAGTAAGTTCTGCAAGTTTCCTTTCGACATCTGAGAGTTTGGTGTCGACAAGTTCTTTAACGTCAGCGCAGGCGTTGTTAGCTTTATTGACTTCAATAGAAAGCAACTCGCGAATTTCAGCAAGAGTGAATCCGACCCCTTTTGCGCGCAAGATAAATAGCAAAATGTCTTTGTCTTTTTCTGTGTAAAGACGATAGCCAGACTCAGATCGACTTGAAGGGCTGAGTAGGGCGTTTTTTTCGTAAAAGCGCAATGTGTCATTGTTGATGTTGCATGCTTTTGCCAGTTCACCAATGCGATACATGTTTATTTCTCCTCCGTTCAATTCCTTAGTATAAACCTTAGATATAGATCCTAGGTCAAGATTTCTTGTTGATCATTTTTTATTTTTCTTTCACCTAAAATGTTTTACATTGCTGGCGCAGTTTTTTATGCACTCGATTGTATCGTGTTGTTAGTTGTCGTAAATAGTGGAAGGTAGGTTGTAATGGATGTATTTCATAGTGTCATTCTCGGATTGGTAGAGGGAGCGACAGAGTTTTTACCTATCTCTTCAACTGGGCATTTGATTGTTGTGAGTCAATGGCTTGGAATGGAACAAACAGAAGGCAATAAAGCGTTTGAAGTGATAATCCAGCTGGCGGCAATTTTGGCGGTTGTAGCGAACTATAAAGAGCGTTTTACGTTTAAGCATTTTCGTTTATGGTGCCAAGTGTTTGTGGCTTTTTTACCTGTTGCCATAGTTGGTTTTTTGTTTCGTCATCAAATAAAAGCTATGTTTTCGGTGTCTGTTGTGGCGACAATGTTTATTGTCGGCGGTGTGATTTTTTTACTTACCGAGAGGTGGATCAAACATAAGTCTCCTAGCGTTGAAAGTTTAGAAGATCTGACTTTTAAGCAGGCCTTATGGGTTGGGATTGCGCAAATATTTGCTCTGATTCCGGGTACAAGCCGTGCTGGCTCAACCATTGTTGGTGCTGTGTTAGTGGGCTTAAGCCGAAAGGCCAGTGCGGAGTTTTCCTTCTTATTGGCCTTGCCAGTGATGATGGCGGCTTCGGGTTATGATTTGCTTTCTAATTATAAAGAGTTCTCGGGTGAGCAGTGGATGCCTTTGGCAATCGGTTTTGTGGTGGCCTTTCTAAGTGCTTTTGTAGTAATGAAGTTATTTATGGTGTTTTTGCAGCGGTTTACTTTTGTCGCCTTTGGTTGGTATCGCATTGTGTTTGGTGGGCTTTTGTTGTTCTTAGCATAACCAATGAGCCCTTCGCAGGGCTGAACTCATGATTTACATTGAATAGTGGTTTACACATAGGGAGGGATGTTTTGTAATGTTCCTTTCTGTTTACCTCATTTAATGTATTTTAGTGGGATGTTTGTCATGCGTTGTTGTTTTCCTTTCGCCATTTTGGCTTCTTTGTTAGCGAGTGGTTGTGCTTCTTCTGATAACACGCCAGCAAATCGTACTTTGGATTCCTTTAAAGGTGTGTCTGCTTGTTATGATCGAGAGATCGAGCCTTATACCTCCGTTGTGGATACGCATTTACATTATCGACCTTTTGATGGTCGGGCGATTCCTTTTAATGAGGTGAATGAGTATTTGTCTCGTACAACGGTGCGTTTTGCCAATGTTTATGGCATTGGACAGATGTTACCCGCTAATTCTTCCTGTTCTAATTACCAGAAATGTCCTGGTACACCTGTATCACCTACGACGCGGAACGATTTCGCGAATGCCGCGAACATGCTGAAATATAAGCCAGATGATCTTCATCTTACCTTGTCGATGACTTTTACTGATTTATCTAATCCTGAGCCAACGGTTGAGTTGATGGAACTTTATGAAAAGAAGTATCCAGGTTTGTTTCATTGGATGGGCGAAGTGAATTTGGTTAAGCAGGCTCAATTTAATAATCGTCATAAGCCTGCAACGCCAAAAGACATTACTAAATGGGCGGATTTTATGGCGGAATTAAGGGCCAGAGATTACCCAATCACGATTCACTCAGATATAGGTAATGATATATCTCCGACCTTGTATTTGCCTTTAATGGAGCAGGCGTTAGCACTTTACCCAGATAATAAAATTGTCTGGGCTCACATGGGGTTGTCTTATGAGCAAACATCTATGAAGGCATCAGATCATATTGCGATCTTGTCGCGTTTGTTAGATCAGTATCCTAATTTGATGTTAGATATTTCATGGCGCATTTTGGAGGATTATTATTTTAGTAAGTCTGCCTATCGTCCTCAATACGTTGCTTTTATGAATCAATACTCTGAACGTATTTTGCCCGGGTCTGATTTTGTCGCCTTTAGAGGCAATAGCTTTAAGGTGTACGAGCAGGAGCTAGAAGTGACGAGTCGGATTCATCAATACCTCGATGATAATGCCTTTCGCAATATTGCTTTGGGGGAAAATTACTTTAGGTTGTTAAATCTTGATTATCATGCTCCGCAGATATGTACCAAGTCATGACATTCGATATGTTCTTGCAGTTTGCATAGTTTATTCGCTGTCTTACATTGTTAAATCGCTCCACTTGTTCCATGCTTTTATACAGTACATTTAGGAGTACTTGAGTATGGGAAAGTTTATTTCGGCAGCACACAATCGAGGACAATCATTAGGTGAAGAAGTGGCAAATAGTATCAGTCACGGCTTGGGGCTGGTGGCTGCGATTGTTGGTACACCATTTCTTATTCTGAGCGCAATTGACTACGCTGATGTGAGTTTTGTCGTCGGGGTCAGTATTTTCTCCGGGACCATGATTTTATTGTATTTAGCTTCGACACTTTATCATGCAATGCCAAGAGGCAAGGCCAAATACGTATTTCGGGTGATTGACCATTCCGCGGTATATTTGTTGATCGCGGGGACTTATACGCCTTTTATGTTGGGAGTGTTAGAGGGCGCATGGGGTTGGTCTTTGTTAGCGGCAGTTTGGACGTTAGCTCTTATTGGCGTCGGTCTTAAAGCGTTTGGTAAGGCTTCACATCCAGCAATTTCTACCACACTATATGTCGTATTGGGTTGGCTGATTCTTATTGTGATTAAACCGTTAGTTTCACTAATGGAACCAAACGGCTTGCTACTGCTGGTGTTAGGTGGTGTGCTTTACACGCTTGGTGTGGTGTTTTTTGTAATTGATTCACGCTTGCGCTATGGGCATTTGGTTTGGCATTTGTTTGTTGTGGGTGGGACGGTTTGCCATTATTTTTCAATTTTCTATTATGGCGCTTAGCTTAGGCTGAATTATTACTTTTATTATTTTTGCTTATGCCATCAGCGTCCAATTTCGTTTGCCATCTATGCAAGGCTTTAAGTTGCTCTATAAATAATGACTTATTATTTGGCGTTAGTTCGCTAAATAATTTTAGTACATTATGAGTGTCTGGATTGAGCAATAGATGGTCAATGCTTCCTTCGTTTTCTTCGTTCTCTTCTTGTCTTAAAAAATCAGAAATATCGTTTATCGGCTGCTCACTTGCAGCATATAGCACCGAAGGTTTTGTATCTAATGCTTTAGCCAATTTTAGTAACACTTTTTGTGAAGGTTGCCTTAAGCCTTTTTCAATACGTGAGACATTACTGGTAGCCATGTCAGCTTCCAGTGCAATCTGTTCTTGTGTCATCTTGCGCTGAATACGCAAAATTTTAATAACGTGGCCAATATTCATGGCAAGATTATCTGTTTAGTTTTGCCTATATGGCAAAACCTGTCAGGCAATTTGCTTGACACTATTTGCCATATAGGCAATATTGACGAACCTTTGTGTCTAAAAGACAAATAAGCAATGGTGATTTGTGTTAATAGAAGCATGCAGTAGAAGGATTTTTTTGTGAAAACGGATGGTTTGAATACTGGGCGCGATTGGCTGGAGTTACAAGAAACGAATAGTCGCTTTATTGTGTTAGACAGTAATGATCTGATTGTTTCTTGTAACGATAGAGTTAAACATGCTCAGTTCGACTTAAAAATGCACACAAACCTTCCATTAGATTGCTTCTGGTTAGATGCTGATCAACGCACATTTCATCTCAGTGAGTTCAAACAAATTGTCGGAAAAGAAATCAAACTTTTGTTTATGCCTAGTGATCGCGAGGCCTATAGAGTGAAAGTGATGGTTGAGGCATTTCAATTATTGGATCGGCCATATTACAGTCTGCTTATTCAAGATGATCAAACAGAATTTAGCTTTAATAATACACATCCTTCTTATCAAATGGCTCAGGTGTTAAGTGCTGACCTGAAGCATAATGTGTTAGAGCTGAACTACCAACCTCAGATCAATATTGTAGATAAAAGCCTTTATGGGGTTGAAGTCCTAGCAAGATGGACAAGTAAAGAGTTTGGTAGGGTTGCTCCAGATAATTTTGTTGCTCTTGCGGAAGAGTTTGGGCTTATCGCTGAATTAGATTTATGGGTGTTGCGTCAAGCCTGTAAACAATTGGCTATGTGGCGAGAGCAAAATATCCATGTTCCCATGATTGCCGTTAACTTCTCCCCACTTAGCTTTAGTTATCCTAGTCTAAAAAACGAGATTCAATCCATTTTGGACCAGAATGGCCTCTTAGCCACTTGTTTAGTGATGGAAGTGACGGAGAGTAAAAAAATAAAGCCATCAGACCCTTTTATTGATGCTGTTAACGAGCTTCACTCGATCGGCGTGACTATTTCATTAGATGATTTTGGTACAGGGTACTCAAATTTAAAAAGATTGCTAAAGTTTCCTGTGTCTCAGTTGAAGCTAGATAGGGTTTTTGTTGATGAATTACCAAACAAACTCTCTAAAGAGCTAAGTGAGGTGGTGTTATCTATTAGTAAGAAAATAAACGCGGTAGCGATAGCGGAAGGCGTAGAGACTCAGCTGCAATTGTCTTACTTAGCGGATATAGGTTATCGAGTCATCCAAGGGTATTTCTTCTCCCGTCCGTTATCTGCTTTGGAATTTGAAACTTGGCTTTTAAAGATGCCAATGCTTTTCAATAAGTAAAAATAACAAAAAATACAGCGACTATTACATTTTTGTGCTCTTTAAAAAGACCTGAGAATACAGCTTATGTTGTTTCTTTATGGTCATCATGTTCTAAAAAATTGTTATTAATAAGGAAAGGAAATGTTAAGGAATATAAATATAAGGTCACGCTTGCTGATGGCTTTTTCTATCATTATATTTTTGCTTATATGCCTTGGTGGCGTGGCTATGTCAGCGATGAAAGATATCCGAGCAAATTCAGAGATGATTGAAACGAATATCTTGCCAGCAATTGCTAGCCTAGGTGATGTTAACAGTAACTTGATGAGGGTAAGGATTTTCACCCTAAGGTTATTGAGCACGACAAGTGAAGACGCTAAAAAAGAAACTCTGGCCGCTCTGGAGCGTATAAAGAAAGACGTATCTGTGGCTCGTGCTGAGTATGAAAAAACAATTTATTCGGATAGTGAAAAGCGATTATTTGAGCAGTTCACTAAACAAGAGAGTAATTATTATAGGTTGCAAACTCAAGTTGCTGCATTAGCTATGAAAGGAGAACAATCAAGCATTGATAAGTTGGTACCAGGCATGAACAATGCAGCAGATGACATGGTGCGTTTACTGAGAGAGCTTGTTACAGCCAACCAAGAAGGCGCTAAGGAAGCCAGTGCGGATTCTGTAGAGCAATACGATACTAGTTTTAGTTTGATTATTATCATAATAGTCGCAGCCACATCGATAGCCATAGGTATTGCGATGGTGTTATCTAAGAGTATTAATTCGCCGTTGCAGAATGCTGTTGCCTCAGCAGAAATCATTGCTAGCGGCGACTTGACTCAAGTCATGAGTGTAGAGGGCGATGATGAATTAACTCGTTTAACGAATTCTTTGAAGGCAATGCAGAAGAATCTACGAGAAGCCATTATTCACATTGGCGATTCATCAAGCCAGCTAGCGTCAGCAGCAGAAGAATTAAATACAGTTACGGAAAGTTCATCTAATGGATTGATGTTACAAAACAATGAAATTCAGCAAGCTGCAGCGGCCATTACTCAAATGAGTTCTGCGGTAGATGAAGTTGCTCGAACAGCTCAGCAAACGTCTGAAGAGTCTGCTGAATCTGCTAAATTAGCAGCCGAAGGTAAAGCCCGAGTCGGCGAAACGACAGCCGTTATCCTAGATATGAATAAAGAAATGACGACCAGCACTCGAGTGATTAATCAGTTGGCGGAACAAGTTGCTTCGATTGGCCAGATCCTAGACGTGATTCGTGCGGTTGCAGAGCAGACAAACTTGTTAGCTCTAAACGCAGCTATTGAAGCGGCGCGTGCTGGTGAAGCGGGTCGAGGTTTTGCGGTAGTGGCTGATGAAGTGAGAAGCCTTGCACATCGAACTCAAGAATCTACTGGCGAAATTGAAACCATGGTGCGTCAGGTTCAGCTTTCTGCCAATGAAGCGGTTTCGTCAATGGAAAGTAGCAGTGAAAAAACCAATCAAGCTCAAACAGTTGCCGCTGAAGCTTCGAAGGCGTTGGAGCAAATTACCGCCCGTATTATTGCGATTAGTGACAGTAACCATATAATTGCGAGTGCAGCAGAGGAACAGTCTAATGTTGCGAAAGAAATTGATGGCAATATTACGACCATTAGTGATTTGGCTGCGCAAACGGTAGTTGGTGCCAACCAAACTAGCGCAAGCACAGCCGAATTGACTCGACTGGCAATTGAATTAAATGAATTAGTAATTAAATTTAAGGTGTAGCCGTTTGGTTGCATTAGTCTCTAGTTTTTAAGCTCTTTATCGATCTAGTTTGGTAGTTTTGTTTTTCATCAATATCTTCCAAGCTAGATCGCATGTATATTGTTTTCTTCGCTGTTTGCTTTTCTCGTTAGTGCAAAGTTCTAAACACCACAACCTTCTCGTCTTGGTAATTCGTCGTTATTTATGAATATCGCTCTTAAAAACATTGCTGAATCTGATGTGACTTGCTCTAACTGCCAAGCTTGTTGTTGTCGTATGGAAGTCATGATCATTAGTGATACTGGTGTGCCAGACAAGCATGTATCGGTAGATGAGTGGGGCGGAGAAACCATGCTTAGATTAGATGATGGTTGGTGCTCTGCGGTCGATAGAAATACTTTCCTTTGTACTATATACGAAAACCGTCCTTGGATTTGTCGTGAGTTCGAAATGGGGTCTGATGAATGCCGAGAAGAATTTAATGTCATCAAGTAGAGGCGAATCATAGTCACAAGGAGTTTTTATGCACGCAACGCAGTTAGGATTTAATCCAGAATACGCAGAAGAAGCGCCAAGTCTTGATGAGCTAAATAGCCTGAAAGGTGCGGCTGTTTTAGAGTTCGGTACGCCCTGGTGTGGTCACTGTCAGGCTTCCCGTGATGCGGTTGAAGAAGTCATGATGTCATATTCTGAGCTGGCTCACATTAAGGTATTTGATGGAAAAGGAAAACGCTTAGGGCGGCAGTTTGGCGTAAAATTGTGGCCTACTTTGATCTTATTGAAAGATGGGCAAGAAGTTGCTCGTGCTGTGCGTTTTACATCTGTTGATGATGTTCGCGAATTGCTGGGCTCTGCTATTTAAGCTTGAAAATTAAACGGCTTACTTAGACTGTTATGTCTATCAGTCGACCAATGGTTTTATCAGACGAATCGATTACTCTGGCATTGGCTTGAGCTTCTAATACACTGCTTTTGGCTTCGATTAAACCATCTTGAATAGGTGAGCCGTAAAGGCCTTTGTTTTTAGAAGAAGGCTGGCTCAAGGTTTGAGTCGATGCATCGGCTACTTTTTGGCTTGCTTGACCTAGCTTGTCTTGGCTACGCTGTAGGCCTTGTTGGCCATAGAGAAATGACGAGTTATTTATTTGCATGGTCGCGCCTTTATTTCAAATTATCTGTTGAGTCTAGCACAATAGAGAGTTTATTTTTTAAGCAATGATTGTTTTTTTATGTTGCAAATTGAAAGCTGTGCTAAATGGGAAGAGCCCTATGAAACGTTTTATCAAAAAAATCGTTGTTTCTGGTTTGTCTGTGCTTTTTATATCTCCTGTGATGGCTTTGAATTCACTTGATACTGCAAATAAAGCACTTTTTTATCAGGCAATAAATGAGAGCTCGATTCAGTCGAACGACGAGAGAATGGACATTTTAAGTCGTACCTTACTTGGTTCTGCGTATGTCGGTGGAAGTGTGGGGGAAGGCGAACAAGGGCAATATGATAAGGACCCTCTTACGCGTTTTGATGTGTTTGATTGCACTACCTATGTTGAAACCGTATTGGCTGGCGTTATGTCATCCACTTCCAACGATTTTGAAGCCAACCTAATGCGTTTACGTTACAAAGATGCTCAAGTGTCTTTTGTGACACGTAATCATTTTCCTAGTTTAGATTGGTTTCATAATAATCAAGCCATTCTGCAGGATATAACTCCAGATGTTGCTAATGGTGGTGCTCGTGTGGCATCGACGATTATCGACAAAGCCGCTTGGTATCAGCATATTAGCAGTGATGTGATCCATTGTGATGCGGAATCCTCTGATAATTGTCGAGCGCTATTGAATCAACTACATGCTGAGGGTAAGAGGTTTGTGCCTGAGGCTGCTTATATTCCTTATGTTCCACTCACTGAGTTATTTCTTGATAGCGATAGGCATATTAACCAAGCTTTGTTGGATCGAATCCCTTCCGGCAGCGTAATTACTATGGTTCGTCCTGATTGGCCATTAAAACAGTATATTGGTACGAATATGAATGTCTCGCACCAAGGGCTTGCTATTCGTAAGAATGGCACGCTGTTTCTTCGACATGCCAGTTTAACTCATAAAAAAGTCGTGGATGAAAGCTTCACTGAATACTTTTCGCACTACCCTGAAACCTCGTCTTTAAAAGGTTTTAACGTTCAAATATTGCGCCGCTAGGGCGCTATTTAAAAGGTATTGGTTAGGGATAAGCTATGAGCTATTTTTTTCGGCTGCGCTGTTTGAAGTTTGTGCTGAAATGTTGCAAATGCAGTTCCAGCGCGTCACAAGAAATAGTGATTTCTCGCACGGATAAATACAGAGAATACATTAGGCAGACAAGGCTAGCGCCAAAAATGTAGCTGCCAACTTGTTGATATTCAAGATAGATCGCCATCATAGACAATACGCAAAGAAAAAAACTGATAACACCAGCTTCTTGCATGCGTCGTATCAGATAAATCCGCTTACGTAAGTTGGCGATTTGTTCTGTGATATTTGCGTCTTCTAGTTTTGGATCAAAGTTACGGATAATCGAGGCCAGTGTTACAAATCGATTGGTGTACGCCAGTAGCAATAGTGAAACCGCAGGGAACAGCATGGCAGGTGTGGTTAGGGTGATAATCATGATCGACCTTTTGAAACCTTGTGAGTTAATGGATGTTTTTAAGACCGTTTTATCGCTGTATTCTACGTCTACATAAAGGTTTTTAGTATTGTCTCTTACCCTTCTGAAAGTATAAAAAATAAGCGTTGTATCGTCTCAACTTCCTTCTATAATGCGCTTATATTTATATATTTTGCACTAGGAATAGAATATTCCAGCCCGCGTTTGAGTTAGCCTTTTCGGAAAAGAGAGAAAGAAATGAGTGATATGTTTAGTATTGGCTTATTGATTATTGCCAGTGCATTGTTTGCTATGTCTGAAATAGGTATGGCCGCCGCAAGAAAGATCAAATTACGTGTACTTGCGGATGAGGGCAATGATAAAGCTCAAGCCGTTTTGACGTTGCAGCAAAAGCCTGGTGCTTTTTTTGCCATGATTCAAATTGTTCTCAATGCAATTGCTATTTTAGGTGGTATTGTTGGTGAACAAGCCCTTACTCCTTACATTAAACAAGTGGTGAACTTGCTCTATTCTGGTCCCTTATTGGATCAAGTCAGCTTTGTCTTTTCTTTTCTTTGCTTAACATCGCTTTTTATATTATTTGCAGACCTATTGCCTAAGCGTTTGGCAATGATTATGCCTGAAGCCGTAGCAATTCGAATGGTTACACCTATGCTTTGGGTGACTTTCTTATTAACCCCCGTGGTTTTTTTGTTTAACGGTTTAACTAATATTGTTTTACGTTTGTTCAATGTGCCTATTGAGCGCCAAGAGGTGGTGACCACAGAAGACATTGTTGCCATGATGGACGCTGGTGCTGAAGATGGCAGTTTACAGAGTCAAGAATATCAGCTCATTGGCAATGTGTTTGAATTAGAAACGCGAAATATCTCTAGTACCATGACACCTCGTGATCAGATTATCTATTTTGATATTGATGACAGTAGTGAAGAAATTAGCCAGAAGATTATCGATCATCCGCATAATGACTTTTTGGTCTGCAATGGCAGCTTGGATAAAATCGAAGGCATTATTGAATCGAAAGAAATATTACGTTTGGTACTAAAAGGCGAACCTGCGCAAATCAAGCCGGAAAAGGTCGATAAAGAAGTATTTTATCTACCAGAAACCTTAACACTTTCTGAAGCGCTTAATGCTTTCCGCGTGGCGCCACAAGCTTTTGCTGTCATTGTAAATGAATACGCTACTATCGTAGGCATTGTGACAGTGAAAGACTTGTTAGGTGGCTTTATGGGCGGCTTACTAACTCCTCACGATGAAGAGCAAATTGTACAGCGTGATCCGAATTCTTGGTTGATTGAAGGGTTAACGCCGATTAATGACGTGATGCGCAGTTTGAATATAGAAGAGTTTCCTGACCGAACTCAGTATGAAACACTCGGTGGATTTATTACTTACAGCTTAAAACGCTTGCCCAAGCGTACAGATTTTTTTGTCTATGAAGGCTACAAGTTTGAAGTACTGGATTTGGAAGGCGTGAGAGTCGAGCAGTTATTGGTCACGCGGTTGAAATAAGCGTATTTCAAGTTTTTAACGCTTTTAAAAGGACATAGCTATCATGCAATTAGTCGTGGGAACCTTATCAACTTGGTCGCTTCGCGCATTTATGTGCGCACAGATTGCTGGTATTAAATTAGACCTTATTCCTATTAATTTAGAAAAACAGGGCTATAAAGCCGAGGTATTGAAATACTCATCTACAGGTTTGGTGCCAGCGCTGCTGGTAGATGGTTTTGTTGTGCATGATTCCTTAGCAATTGCTGAATACTTTAACGAATGCTCTGATGGCGCTTTGTACCCAAAGAATCAATCAGAAAGAGCACAGGCCAGAAGTCTTTGTATGGAGATGCATTCTGGCTTTATGAATTTACGCAGCCAGTGTCCGTTTACTTTTAATCAAGTAGCTCCGCTAGAACATTTAACGGATGCGGTGAAAAAAGAAGTTGAGCGTGTTGAAGCTATTTTTGCGCAGGCAAAAGGGCCTTTTATGTTTGATCAAGCCGGAGCTGTGGATGCTTTTTATGCAGTTCTTGCCTTCCGCTTGAAAGCTTATGGTATTAGTTTTAGTGGCCAGGCTGGTGAATACCAGCAGCACCTGTTGAAATGGTCTTTGTTTGAAAAGGTTATGACACTTTCTCGTTCATGGTCTTGATAAAGAGCAAGCTCCTTTAAATATTCATATTGCGTTATTTTTAGTGCACAAACGTGTTTTTGGCTTCATATAAGAACCATACGTCAAGAAACTAAAGGATAGTTCGAGCAATGGGGAAAGAGACTTTCTTTAGGTGTTGCTGACGTATACTTGCTGTTTTCGGTGCTAGCATGATGTTTCCAAAATCATGAAAGATAAGGAAAACCAAGATGGCTCGTTTAATTAAAAAATTAATGAAGGTACAGGTATTTAACCGCCACGCTGAAGTACTAGCTGATATTGAGACCGGAAGTAATTTAGACATGGATGAATGGAAGGGCTGGGATGCTTGGGTAGATGTTAAAAAGTAGTCTGTATCTTTGTATATTATTTAAACTCGATATAAATTCTGAATAGATAAATCGGAGCTACTATGAGTCGATTTTAAAAGGGTAGGAAGCGTATGAAATAGAGCTTTTCTACCCTTTTTTATTTCTATTTTTTGTTCTTTTGCTAATTGTTCTATACGTCTACTGAGTTGCTAATAATACCTTAATCTACCTTAGATTTTCTTTGCATATTTTCTAAAAACTACTATATAAACACCTCGCTCTTTAAAGATCGGCTATAAAAAAAGGAAAGAAGGGACGTTTTTCCTAGTGTATTTGACCATTATAAATTAACCACGTAGTGTAAATAGTGAAGTGTGGATGGCGCTTTCTTGTTTTATCACTTGTGTTTGTTGACTCTTTTTTAATAATTAGATTCTAAAAAACAAGAAAATACCTTACCTTCACGAGCATTTTAAAGTTAGTTTTATTTCTGAAAGGAGAATTAAGAATGGCTACCGGAACGAAAAGTACAACTCAATCTAAAGCTCATGAAAAAGTAGATAGCGTTGCTGAAGCGGCTCATAAAGGAGTAGATGGTGCTGCTGAAATGAAAGAGCATAGTCAAGAACGCATCGAAGAAGTGGCTCATCAAATCAGTGAGCAAGCACATAAAATCGCCGATACTGCGAAAAACCAATCTGAAAAAATATCTTCAGCAGTTGGTGAGTATGCTAAAGAACATCCTGTTAAAACCATTGGTATTGCGTTCTTAGCAGGTGCGCTAGCTGCTAGTTTTTTATGTAAACGTAAATAAGCATGGAAACTGTATAGATGGAAACACCGCAGCACTCTGATTCACCGCAAGAGAAATCTGACTTGGATGATGTGATTGATACTCATAAAAGTTGGTTAAAGAGTGTATTGGGGCTTGGAGCATTAGAAGCGAAGTTATGGGTGACGTCTAGTGCCCAGCTCCTTGCCTTAATGTGTGGTGTGATCTTTCTCTTGCTTACTACTTGGTTATTAATTATCGCCAGCAGTGCTGCGATTGCATGGAGCTACGGATTTTCTCTTGCTGGTATTTTGTTAACCGCTACGTTAGTGACCTTTTTAAGCTCTATCGTATTGCTTTATTTTGTGAAACGAACATTGAAAAGCATGGATTTTATCCGTACTTTGGATGCCATTATTCCAACGGATGAGGATTAGGATATGTTTGGTCTTAAACAAATGCACCAAAAGCGAGAGCGCCTTTATTTGCGTACTCAGGTTTTGGAAAAACGTGCCAAACTGTCACGTGATAACGCTGTTGATAATATTCTAGACAAAGCGACTAGCCCGACAGGGTTAATTGCAAGCTTTGTATTAGGTGCAAGCACACAACTTGATATCACAAGGAAGGTTAGAAAAAACTTGCTTAATGGCGCTAGTCGAGATGTCTTAAGCTTTTTGATGACGCAAGTATCTGTTTATATGGCAAACAGCACTGCACAAGCAAGCACTTCATCTGAGAATATGACTTCTGAAAGTGAAGATAGAACGCCTTCTAGCGAAGAAGACACGTCCTCCTCAGCAACACCTTTTGTTGCACCGAAAGATAGCTGTATTTAAAAGATAGTATTAAGAATCATGCACTGTGATTGAGCGCTATGAGTTTGTTCTATAAATAATCTTTGCTAATACACCGACTTGTTCAAAAAAACGACACTTAACCCTCGACTTTAGTGCCTTAAGACTCTATATTCGCCCATCTTTGTGTTTGTCTTTTGACCCTGATTTTGTGGTCTGTATAAACGTTTTTCATTTCTCTTTGTTTAGGGCTTTTTCCTTTGATCTCCACGGCTAATATCACCATGCAATTTGGCGCAACGCCATTGTTTGAAAACATCTCCGCAAAATTCGGTAACGGCAATCGCTATGGCTTAATTGGTGCGAACGGGTGTGGCAAGTCTACCTTCATGAAAATTTTGAGTGGGGCACTGACGCCAACATCTGGAAACGTATCTATTACTCCAGGTGAAAAAGTCGGTACCTTGAGTCAGGATCAGTTTGCTTTTGAAGAATATACTGTTGTTGACGCCGTTATTATGGGTGATGTGGCGCTTTGGAAAGTCAAACAAGAGCGTGATGCCATTTACTCTAAGCCAGAAATGAGCGAAGAAGATGGCATGCGAGCAGGTGAGCTAGAAGCGGAATTCGCTGAGATGGATGGCTATAGTGCGGAAAGCCGTGCAGGCGATATTCTGTTGGAAGCGGGTATAGCGGAAGAATTTCATTTTGGTTTGATGAGCCAAGTTGCACCGGGTTGGAAACTTCGTGTTTTATTAGCACAAGCCTTGTTTGCTAATCCTGATATTTTGCTATTGGACGAACCAACCAACAACTTGGATATCCATACCATTAACTGGTTGGCTGGTGTATTGAATCAACGTAAATGCACCATGATCATCATTTCCCATGACCGTCATTTTTTAAACTCTGTGTGTACTCACATGGCGGATATCGATTTTGGTGAATTGCGTATCTATCCTGGTAACTACGAATACTTCATGGAAGCATCGTCTTTGATTCGCGAACAATTATTAACAGAGAATGCGAAGAAAAGTGCGGAAATGGATGACCTTCAAGCGTTCGTGAATCGATTTTCTGCTAACGCATCGAAAGCTAAACAAGCGAGCTCTCGCGCTAAGAAATTAGAAAAGATTGAGCTATCAGAAGTTAAGCAATCTAGCCGAATGACGCCATCGCTGACCTTTAAGCAAGATAAGAAGCTTCATCGTCATGCTTTGATCTTAGAAGATCTTGGTCACGGCTATGATGAATTGCTGTTTTCTGGCGGCAATATGATTCTAGAAGCAGGCTCCCGTTTGGCTATTATCGGTGAAAACGGTGCTGGTAAAACGACATTCTTACGCTGTTTAATGAGCGAATTAGAAGCCAAGCAAGGTGAGATTAAATGGGCAGAAAATGCCGTGATTGGTTATTGCCCGCAAGACAGTACAGAAGACTTTGATTGCGATTTAACCTTGTTTGATTGGATGTCGAAATGGCGTACTGCGAAGCATGATGATCTTAAAGTTCGTGCTATGTTGGGGCGTTTGCTGTTTACCGCGGATGACTTCAATAAGAAAGTACGAGTGTGTTCTGGTGGTGAAAAAAACCGCTTATTGTTTGGTAAGTTGATGATGATGGACTTAAACGTCTTAGTTATGGATGAGCCAACGAACCACATGGACATGGAAGCCATCGAAGCATTAAACAATGCGTTGTTAGACTTTGACGGCACGCTGATTTTCGTAAGCCACGATAGGGCGTTTGTTTCTTCTTTGGCAAACCGAGTGATCGAAATTAAAGGTCAAAAGGTTATTGATTTCCAAGGTACATATGATGAGTACCTTGCTCACCAAGGTTAGCCTTGTTTAGGTATAGTATTTATTTAAAGCCGCTTACGGGTTGTCAGTAAGCGGCTTTTTTGCTTTATACTCAGGGCTATTTGGAATCAGAAAAGGGCGCTATTTTGGACTCAACAGCACTTAAAAAGTATCTGCTTTTGAAACCTGAAGCAGAAGAATATTACCCATTTGATGACCACACTGCTGTGTTTAAAGTACAAGGAAAGATGTTTGCCTTGTTGGTTAAGAAGCAAGGCCAGTTGTTACTTAATTTAAAATGCGCACCTGATCATGCCATTGAGCTACGTGATATTTTCCCTGAGGTTATTCCTGCTTATCACATGAACAAACGTCACTGGAACTCCGTCATTTTAGATGGTGATTTACCCATGGGCGAAATAGAAAGGCTGATTGACCATTCCTATGGTTTGGTTGTGAAAGGTTTAAAAAAATCCATCAGAGATGGCTTGGAAGTACGATATGGAAAACCAAGTTTATACGTAGGCTCTTATTCTTAAATGTAAAGCAGCCAATAAGTGATGACTTATCGGCTGTTTCTATTTCAATCTTAAAGTTTAAAAATTGACATTATTTCTTGAGTTTCTTTCGCTGTTTTAGCAAGTGATTCACTGGTTAGATTATTTTGTTGAACCAATTTGCCTGCCTGAGTAGATAGTTCCGATACTTTCTCATTGAGATGGTTAAGTCTTTGAACAGCGTCGCTTTGCATATTAACGCTTTGGATAACGGTGTTGCTTGCGCTATTTATACCATCTACTGATGTAGCGATAGCTTGCAGGTATTGTGTGGTGAGCGTTATTTCTTCAGTGGTTTTTTGTGATTGCTGATGGCTTGCAGTGATACGAGCTTCGGCTTCTTTTGCGCCGCTTTGAAGTTTGCTAATCATGTTTTGAATTTCATCCGTGGAGGCCTGAGTTCGGCTTGCTAGCCCTCTCACTTCGTCTGCTACTACAGCAAAACCTCGACCTTGTTCACCAGCGCGAGCGGCTTCAATGGCGGCATTAAGAGCCAAGAGGTTGGTTTGTTCTGCGATGGCGCTGATGACATCGAGTACCGACCCAATAGTTTGCGATTGTTCTGCTAATTGAACAACAGTACTTAGACCTGCTTCTAGTTCATAAGAAAGTTTTTCAAGAGATTCGACGGTTTGATTAATCGCATTTTGTCCTGTTTGAGTTTTTTCTACCGTGATTTGAGCTGACGCAAGAGTTGATTGAGTACTGTCGATAACCTCATTTTTAAAATCATCCACTTCTTTTATGGTTTCTGCCATTTGCAAAAACATGCCTTCACGCTGTTGTGTAATGGCTTGTGTTTTTCCAGCAACAGATTTTAGCTCCTGACTCTTATTTTCGACTTCTTGGTTAAGCAGAACAGCTTTACTAAGAGTGAGTGAAAGGCGCTCTACAAACGTATTGTAGTAAATGGCAATTTGGGTCAATTGATCTTTACCGGATTCAGGTAGGCGGGCTCTTAAGTCACCTTCACCATCTGCAATGTTATGCAAGGCGGATTGTATTTGCCCAATAGGTACAAGAATAGATCGTACTATCAAAAAGGAAATGAAGAGGGCGATTAGTATAATGACTGCACTAATTGAACCTAGTTTAGTGACCTCTTTATTATATTGTGTGTCCACATCATCTAAGTAAATACCTGAGCCAATGATCCATCCCCACGGTTTAAAGCCTTGGACATAAGATATTTTCTCTACAGGTGTGTTATTTCCAGGTTTTGGCCAAAGGTAATCCACAAAACCAGCTTCTTGTGCTTTAACCACTTTGACAAACTCTGAGAAGAGCTTTTTGCCATTGGGGTCTTCTAAGTTGGATAGGTCTTTGCCATCTAGAGAAGGGTTTACCGAGTGCATAACCATGGCTGCGTTGTAGTCATTAATCCAGAAATATTCAGACTTTGCATAGCGGGTATCTTTAACCATGTTCATTGCATAGCGCTGGGCATCAGCTTGGCTTAGCTCTCCAGATTGTTCAAGTTTGTAAAAGTAATTGAATACACCTGTAGCGGTTTCAACAACGTTTTTTGTTTGTGCGTATTTTTCATCTAGCAAGGATTGCTTGTTGACGGTTAGCGATAAATAAACAACAGAGATGAGCCCTAATGAAAAAAAGACTACTAAACCTGTTAGGCGTAAGCGAATTGGAATGTTGCGTAAGGTCTTAACCATAAATTCATCCTTTAATAGATATATTTTTTATTATGATGCTGCTCGTTTTTTTGTCTTTTATATGAGTCTTCCTGACACATGTTTTTTCATCTAAACACAATGTCGTTCTACTGTCATTTCTATGTAATGTTTTATCCGTAAATTCATTGATAGTTTCCTTTTGCAGGGGGAAGCAGCGTATTTGAAAAATAGACACTAAAACCAGTAGCCAGGATCGATTTATAAAGGGTAAGCCCCCGAAGTTCGAGTGCCTAGGCGACCAATTTTTTATAAATAATAGGGCAGTGTTATGAATATCAAGAACAACAGAAAACTAGGGTTTGATGAATTAGATGAGCTGGTACGACCAGCACCTGAAGTGGTAGAGTTCGAAGAAGTCGCTAATAAAATGGTCTCTCGCCGCGGCTTTTTAGGTGGCGGTGTGGCCGTTGGAGCTGGTGCTTTTGTTATGGGCTCGACGACATTGGCTGCGGGTAAAGCGCTAGCTGCTGAAACGGCAGAGTCTCGTCTTGCATTCAGCATGGTAAAAGCCAACTCGTTGGATACCGTGACTGTACCTGAAGGCTATAAATGGGAAGTGGTCGCTTCTTGGGGGGACCCATTATTCAGCAATGCTCCTGCTTTTGATGCGGCGACAGGTGGCACAGGCGCTTCTCAAGAGTTAGCATTTGGCGATCATAATGACGGCATGGCTTTCTTTTCTAAAGATGGCAAACAGATTATGGCCATCAACAATGAATACACCAATGAGAAAACGCTACACGCTAATCGCGCTGATGGTATGCCTGCAACAGCTGATGATGTCCGTAAGAACAAAGCAGCCCATGGCGTATCCATTATTGAGGTGGCGCAACGTGGTGGTAAATGGGGCATCGTCCAGGACTCTCCTTATAATCGCCGCATTACTGCTGATACTGCCATGGATATTACAGGCCCCGCACGTGGTCATAAATGGATGCAAACGTCAGAAGATCCTAAGGGGTTAGTAGCAAAAGGCACATGGAATAACTGTGGTAATGGACAAACACCATGGGGTACGTATTTGACGTGTGAAGAGAACTTTAATGGCTACTTCACGGCAAACGACAAAGATTACAAAATGCCTGAAGCATTCAAACGCTACGGTATGAGCACCGAAGGTCGCTACAACTGGGCTATGGCGGATGACCGTTTCAACCTAGTTAAAGAACCAAACGAGCCAAACCGCTTTGGTTATATTGTTGAGATCGATCCACTAGATCCAACTTCACGTCCCAAAAAGCGTACGGCACTTGGTCGTTTTAAACACGAAAACGCGGAATTGACTATCGCGGCGAATGGCCATGTTGTGGTTTATCTTGGTGATGATGAGCGTGGCGAATTCTTATATCGCTTCATTTCTAAGCATAAATATTTGGCAGGTGGCAATAATCGTGACTTGCTGGAAGAGGGAACTCTTTATGTTGCCAAATTCCATGACAACAATCGTGGTGAATGGGTCGCATTGACACCTAAAACTACAGGAATGACAGATGCAGAAATTTCGATTCATACTCGTATTGCGGCGTCTAAAGTGGGTGCTACTACGATGGATCGACCTGAATGGGTCGCAGCTCATCCTCACAAAGCGGAAGTGTATTGTTCATTGACTAACAATAAAAACCGTGGAGTTAAACCAAATGCGGGTGGTGATGCAACACCAGCAGGTGGCCCAAATCCTCGCGTGAAAAACAACTTTGGTCAGATCGTACGCTGGATGCCAATGGACTCGGACCATACTCATAATGAGTTCAAATGGGACTTGTTTGTGCTGGCAGGTAACCCAGCTGTGTATGACGATGCGAATGCGGGTTCTAAAAATATTAACCAAGACAATATGTTTAACTCGCCAGATGGTTTGAAGTTCGACTCTAAAGGCCTGTTATGGATTCAAACAGATGGCAATTATTCGAATGAAAAAGGTTTCCAAGGGCAAGGTAATAACCAGATGTTGGTTGCCGATCCTGAAACCGGTGAAATTCGTCGCTTCTTAGTCGGACCTAAAGAATCTGAAATAACAGGATCAGCCTGGAATGCAGAGCGTACGACCATGTTTATTGGTGTTCAGCACCCAGGAGAAGAAGGGAATTCTCATTGGCCAGATGGTGGTCAGTCTGTACCGCGTTCAAGTGTGATCGCAATTTCTCGTGAAGACGGTGCCGTTATAGGTTAAGCAAATTTTGTAGCACCTAGAAGCCAGTATGTTTTCATGCTGGCTTTTTTCTTGCCTGAAGCTGAGGTGCTCTTTATCTTCTGCACCTTCCCTAGATATCATGACTTAAATCATAAAATGTATAATTTTTTTTTATACTTTCTTGTTTAACAAGGAAGAAAATGTCAGTCTTGAGAATGTGCATAATAAATGCAAATAATGAGTTCTTTTTGACCTAGCGGTTAATTTTTTATATTTAGCTTCTTTTGCGACGTTTATTAGTATGGATGCTGTGAAAGCAATGTGGTTGTGAGCTATATGGGTTTAAGTGAGTAAGAATGGGCGTCGTGTTCTCTAAATCATTATTTACTAAACAAGCAATTTTAACATTGGTGCTCGCGGTTGTTTTAAGTTTGGTTAGCAGTGGTATTCAATTCGTTGATGGCGTTCGATCTCAGAAAACGGAAATAAATCAAGACTTCGAAGAATTGCTTGCAGTGGTGGAAAAACCATTATCTGAAGCTGTTTTTCGCTTAGATACTATTTTTGCCCAGCAGCAAATCGATAGTTTACTCTTTAACCCATCTATTGCTCATGTAGAAGTTCGTGATGAATCAGGTGAGCTGTTCGTGGAAGCAACATCCACTAAACATGATTTTTCTGTATCGGAGTCACTAGCTAATTATTTCTTATCTGATCTTCAGAGTTATAATCGCGAACTGCGTTTGGAAATGCCCGTTTTTCAAGCAGGGCGTTTGTCTATATTGCCCGAAAAGCGTTATCTTCTGGATAAAATCTTCAAAGAGCACCTTTCCAGTCTGATCTACAATTTGTTCAAGGATGTGTTGCTAGCATCCTTGATATCCTTAGTTTTTTATTTTCTAGTAACCCACCCTTTAATGCGTCTAACAGAGACTTTATCTACTGTTGGTAATAAAAAAGAATTGCCGTTGCCTAAGTCGTTCTCTCGGCATCATAAGTCTGATGAATTAGGGAATTTGCATTCTACTTTTGCGCAATTATGGAATAAGCTAAATACAGCTCTGAGTGATTTAGAGCGTAGTGATAGTCACACTAAGGCCATGATAGAAAACGCTGCGGATGGTATTTTGTTGCTAGATGAAAGCAATAAAATAATCTTAGTTAATAGCGCTGCACAATATATGTTGAAGATGAAAAGTGACGACCTTCAATCCAAATCACTTGATATGCTGCATGCGCCATCATCGTGGTCTGAATTTTCCAGTGTATTGGATTCGCTCGAAGTAAACTCACCCTCTACCGTCGAAACTGTCTATCGAATACGAGGTATTGAGTTACCAGTTGAGATACGCTTGGCAAAATACAAAGTATTAGATAGAACGGAAGTGTTACTGTTGATTCGAGATGTTTCTGAGCGCAAAGAAACTGAAGCGCATATACATCATTTAGCCTATTACGACTCAGTAACCAATCTACCTAATCGCCAATATTTGGCTGATAAGCTTAATGAAGTCTTTAAGCGCAAGCAGCAAAAGTCGATTGTGGGCTACTCTGCCGTAGTTTTTATGGACCTTGACCGATTCAAAACCATTAATGATTCACTAGGACACAATGTAGGGGATCAGTTACTTTGTTGTGTTGCATCACAGCTTTCTCCCCTGATTGAAGACAATATGGTTTTTGCGAGAATGGGTGGTGATGAATTCGCTTTTTTATTGACTCATGTAGGAAGCGATAAAGAACTGGTTGAAAAGGCGATTAACGGGTTTGTTGACAGTATTGTGTATGCTTGCCAGCAAGTTAAAAAAGCAGGTCATCACGAAGTTCATATTACTGCGAGTCTAGGTGCTACAATTTTTGATGGTAATGAAGGCTCAGCAGAAGCCATTTTAAAGCAGGCCGATACCGCTTTGTATCGAGCAAAGGAATCTGGGCGTAATACCTTTGCTTTGTATAAACCCGAGATGCAGGCAATTTCAGATGCTCGTCTTGAAATGGAAAAGGCACTTCATCATGCAACGGAATTTAAATTGTTTGAGTTGTATTATCAGCCGCAAACCAACGATAAAAATGAATTGATTGGTGCTGAGGCCTTGATTCGTTGGAAAGATGAGAAAAAAGGTTTTATTTCACCTGCTGAATTTATTCCGGTGGCAGAAGAAATTGGACTTATTGTTGAAATAGGTCATTGGGTTTTAAATGAAGCCTTGTCACAAGTTGCGACTTGGCTGAAAGAGGGAAAGTGGCAACTGTCTTGGCGCATGTCCATTAATGTCAGCCCTATTCAGTTTCAGCAAGCGGGTTTTTTGCCCATGTTGAAAGAACAGTTAGGAAAACATGATGTCCCTGCAAGCTGTGTTGACCTTGAGATTACGGAGAATATGCTACTCAACGATCTTTCATCCTGTTTGGATAAAATGAACGCCATAAAAGCATTAGGTGTTCACCTTTCTATTGATGATTTTGGAACCGGTTATTCCTCTCTTAAATATTTAAAATCTTTACCTATTGATAGATTGAAAATTGACCAGTCTTTTGTACGTGATTTATTGACAGATAAAAGTGATGAGGCGATTGTTCACGCGGTTATTGCCATGGCAAAGGCTCTTAATATCAGCGTTCTCGCTGAAGGTGTAGAAACATTACCTCATTATGATCGGTTGCGAGAGATAGATTGTTTTTATTACCAAGGTTATTATTTTGGGCATCCTTTGCCACCAAATGAATTTATTACTGCATTTGTTCATGATTCAGCCACGCTGAAGCCTTCTTTATAGCGTAGTATTGCTAGTTAAATTTACCTTCTATGTTAAGGGTTCTGTATGGATTTCTTGTCTTCATTGGCAACATTGACCATTCATTGGGGCGCGTTGCTGTTTGTTTTCTTGCTTTTTGTCGCTGCTATTTCCGTTTTCGTGATGTACTGGGTTGATACGCATCAAACCACTCATACAATCAGACGAAACTATCCTGTTGTTGGGCGCTTTCGCTACCTCTTTGAACATCTGGGTGAGTTTTTTCGCCAGTATTTTTTTGCAATGGACCGTGAAGAGCGTCCATTTGATCGTGCCGAACGTTCTTGGGCGTATCGAGCAGCTAAAAAAGTTGATACCACGATTGCCTTTGGTTCGACTCGTTCTTTGGAAACACCAGGCGACATTTTCTTTTTAAACTGCGCTTTTCCTACGTTAGATGAAGACGCTGCCCAGCCTAGAGAAGTGTGTATTGGTGAATACACTGCGAAAAAACCATATCGCACACGATCTGTTGTGAATATTTCTGGTATGAGTTTTGGTGCTTTATCTAAACCTGCAGTTCAAGCCTTGTCAAAAGGGGCTCGTAAAGCGGGTGTTTGGATGAATACCGGAGAGGGCGGCTTATCGCCTTATCATCTTGAAGGTGGTTGTGACTTGGTGTTTCAAATCGGTACCGCAAAATACGGTGTGCGTAACTTAGAAGGCCACTTAGACGATAGTAAATTGGCGAGTTTGGCCGAACACCAAAATGTACGCATGTTTGAAATTAAAATGAGTCAAGGTGCCAAGCCTGGTAAAGGCGGCATGTTGCCAGGAGCAAAAGTAACCGAAGAAATCGCACATACTCGCGGTATTCCAGTGGGTGAGGACTCAATCAGTCCAAATGGTCATACCGATATAAAATCCATCGATGATTTATTAAATATGGTTCATCATGTTCGCCAAGTTACCTCTAAACCCGTTGGTTTTAAAATGGTGGTTGGGGATTTGAAGTTTTTCGAAACCCTATGCGAGTTAATCCATAAAAAGGGAATCGATTACTGCCCTGATTTTATTACCATTGATAGTTCGGATGGTGGAACAGGCGCAGCTCCTCAGCCATTAATGGATTATGTTGGCATGCATTTACGTGAAAGCTTGCCAACGGTCGTTAATATTGTGACTTCTTATGGCTTACGCCGTTATATTAAAATCATTGCTTCGGGAAAACTGATAGTCCCTGGAAAAGCGGCTTGGGCCTTGAGCGCTGGAGCAGACTTCGTTGTTACTGCACGTGGCTTTTTATTTTCCCTTGGTTGTATTCAAGCGCTGCAATGTAATAAAAATACCTGCCCTACTGGTATTACGACACATAATCCTGATTTGCAGAAAGGTTTAGTCGCAGCTGAAAAGTCTGAACGAGTTGCCAACTACGCAGCCGAGCTATTACATGGCATTGGCATGATCGCGCATTCTTGTGGCGTGAAAGAACCAAGAGAACTAAATCGCTCTCATGTTCGAATTATCGAAAATCAAAGTCGGTCAGTACTGTTTTCAGAAGTAAATCCAATGCCGAATATACGACCTGAATACATCAATATGGCTGCAATCCAAGAAAAAGCAGTTCCTATGGAAGATAGGCTGCAGTAAGTTATTTTTTGCTTCGCTTTTAATAAAACTGGGATGAAACTTCTAAAGTGTCATCCCAGTTTTTTATGCGCTTTACATAGTGTTAGAGCGTCTGTTTAGAAGGGCTTTAGCGTAACTTTTCGACGAATGTTTCTTTGATATTGTTTAATGGTGTAATAACGTTGGCAGCATCCAATTCGACAGCGGCTCTCGGCATACCGTATACCACACAGGAAGACTCATCTTGTACGACAGTAAACCCTCCGGCATTTTTAATTCTTTTTAGTCCTCGCGCGCCATCTTTGCCCATCCCTGTTAATAAGGTTGCAAACGCATAGCGGCCAATTTCATCTGCTACCGATTTAAATAACACGTCGACGGAAGGGCGATGACCAGATACCTTTTCCGCCTTATATACGTCTGTGTAGAGTTGATCGTTCGAGCTTATGACTTTCATGTGAAAATCACCGGGTGCCAGGTAAGCAACGCCTGGTCGAATCAATTCTCCTCCTTGCGCTTCTACAACGGTGAATTCTGTTGTTCTATCTAGACGGCTTGCAAAGGTAGAGGTAAAGCCTGCTGGCATATGTTGGACAATCATAAGAGCAAAGTTAGCGCTAGGAAGCCTACTGAGTAAATAGTTAATCGCTTCTGTTCCTCCAGTCGATGCTCCGATTGCCAATACTCTATTAGAGGAAAATGATTCAGCTACAGATGGCTGGGTTGTATTTAGAGGTTGATGATTTATACCGGTTGAAATGTTACATGACGCGGCCATTTGAATTTTTTTGATGACCATTTTTTTATAGCGCTGAAACATTTCCTCTTGGTTTATTTGAGGTTTGGCAATGTAATCGACAGCGCCTAATTCCAATGCTTGTAAAGTAGTATCAGCATTCGCTTTAGTTAGCGTGGATATCATCACAACAGGAGTGGGTTTTACTTTCATTAGTACTTCAAGAAAGCGCAGCCCACTTACTTTAGGCATTTCTACATCGAGAGTGATGACATCAGGGGATAAATCATTCACCATTTGCTTTGCTTCAAAAGCATTTTTGGCTACGCCAACAACTTCTAAACTAGGGTCAGACTCAATGACTTCCTGCAGAACTTTTTGCATAGAAACAGAGTCATCGACAATAAGCACTTTAATTTTTTTAGGCTGCATAGGTTTCCATAAAAGGATTAAAACAAATCAACATCGCCCGAGTCGTTGTCTTTACCGACAGAAGATATCGCTTTTCTATAACGTAATTCACAGTTAATGGCTTCAGTATCATGATGTTGACGTAATTTTTTCATCATCACCCTGCCTGTAGAAGGGAAAAAATTAACACGTCTAGGGTAAATATCTAATAAGTCCGAGGACTCAATAGAAATTCCTTCATTCTGTAAATAGGACTGGATGAAATCGACGTTTTTCTTGCCGATGTTTTGAGTTGTCATACCTTTGATAACACTTCCACCACCGAAAACCTTAGCTCTAAAGTGTTCTCTGCGAGCCCCTAGCTTGATAAGGTGGTTAATTAATAACTCCATAGCATAAACGCCATAACGCCCTGCAGAAGACAGCAGGTCGTTTGCATCTCCGCCGTCTGGTAGCAGAAAGTGGTTCATACCACCCACTTTCGCGGTAGCATCATATAGACATACAGAGACGCATGATCCCAATAAAGTGGTAATCATCACGTCGTCTTTGGTTGCGAAGTATTCTCCTGGTAGCACTTTTACCGACATAATATCAAACGTGTTGTCGAAGTGTTTTCGTGTCGAAAAGTGCTCAATTACCGATTCTTTTAATGCCATAGGACAACCTTACAGTTTGATGTACGCTGTTCGACCAATGGGTTTCATAACATTGGAGAAGTGCGAAAAATTCTCAGAGTGCCCCGCAATATAAAGCCCCCCGGGTCGAAGCTTAGCCAATAACTTAGTTAATATTTTTGCTTGTGTATCTTTATCAAAATAAATCATCACATTACGACAAAAAATAACGTCTAGATTTGGTTCTATTGGAAGACTTTCATCCAGCAAATTAATGCGGATGAATTCAATCATGTCACGTAGCTGCGGCACCACTTTGGCTAAACCCACATTGCTGCCTTTACCTTTTACAAAAAAGCTTTTTTTATCGGGCAGAGCTTCTACCTTTTCTAAAGGATAAGTTCCTTTATTCGCCGCTTCGAGAACTTTACTGTCGATATCTGAGGCAATAATTTGAACGTCATGATCGAACTTGCCATAAGCCTTCACTAAGCTCATGGCTATCGAGTAGGGCTCTTCACCAGTACTCGATGCCGCACACCAAATCCTTTTAACCGATTCACCTTGGTTTATGTATTGCGCCAAAATACTGAAATGGTGTGGCTCTCTATAGAAAGAGGTCAGGTTTGTTGTTAAAGCATTGATAAAGTTTTCTTGTTCATCAAGATGGTCTTCTAAATACTTTAAATACTCTTTGGTGCTTTTTAACCCCAGCTTACGGATTCTGGGGGTTAGGCGGCTGTATACTAACGACTCTTTTGAGTCGGCGAGCTTTATCCCTGTCAGTCCGACAAGGATAGTACGCACCTTATTAAAATCGCTTTGAGTGAACCCAAATTCCCTTTCCATACGATTTAGAACTCCTCCCAACCATCGTCTTCATCATCGATCTGAGGCTTTGGTAAAGGCTTCGCTTTTTTAACCGGAGCTGACGCAGAAGGCAGTTTTTTCACAGTAGAAGGTTTTGAGGGTGTCGATTTCGTTGTGTGGGCAATTTGTTTAATATTCTGAGACTGATTGTCATCATTCAATATGAATTTATTGACGTTCATCGTTAATTGATCTGCTTGGCCTAATAGACTTTCAGATGCGGCGGCGGCTTCTTCTACTAGCGCCGCGTTTTGCTGAGTCATTTCATCCATTTGACTTACGGCCTTACCTATCTCATCCAGTCCAGAAGATTGCTCTGCTGATGCGCTGGCAATTTCAGCCATAATGTCATTCACCTGCTTGATGGCAGAAACCACTTCTCGCATGGTATTGCCCGATTTATTAACCAGATCATTACCATTGTTTATTTTTGTTGCTGACTCAGAAATAAGGTCTTTAATGTCTTTTGCTGCATTGGCTGAACGTTGCGCTAAGGTTCTGACTTCAGACGCCACAACCGCAAACCCACGCCCTTGTTCACCTGCTCTGGCCGCTTCAACCGCTGCGTTAAGTGCTAGGATATTTGTTTGGAAAGCAATGCCATCAATCATGCCAATGATATCGGCAATTTTTTGCGAAGACTCATTAATCGATGCCATGGTTTTCACAACATCTTCTATTAGGTGGCCACCATCTATTGCTATCGTCACGGCATTCGAAGCCAAGGTGTTTGCTTGTTTGGCGCTGTCAGCATTTTGGCGAACGGTGCCAGTTAACTCCTCCATACTGGATGCGGTTTCTTCTAAGCTAGAAGCTTGTTGCTCGGTACGGTTAGAAAGGTCTGTGTTGCCATTAGAGATTTCACGAGCACCGGTATACACGGCGTCGGAAGCATTTTTAATACTGATGATGATCTCAGTCATGGTATCGAGCAGAGAGTTAACACCTGATGAGATACTCAGCATCATGTCAGATTTATCTTCAGTCTCTACTCGCTGAGTGAGGTCATTATTCACTGCCGCATCAATGGCAGCGTTGACTTGACTGACAGTAAGTTGAAGTTGCTGTTCGGCTTCTACTTCAGCAGTAATATCCGTTGCGAACTTCACGACTTTATAAGGTGTGCCACTTGGGTCTCGGATAGGGCTGTAGTTGGCTTGTATCCAAATTACTTTACCGCTTTTATGCACTCGTGGATAACGTCCGATGAAATGTTCACCGTTTGCAAGGCTGCGCCAGAAATTACGATATTCTTCGGATTTCTTGTATTCGGAATCAACAAACAAGCTATGATGTTTACCTTCAACTTCGCCTAGCGAGTAGCCGAGAGCATTCAGAAAATTATCATTTGCTGAAAGAATGGTGCCATCGAGTTCAAAAGAGATAACCGCTTGAGATTTAGAAATCGCGTCTAGCTGACTCTCATAATCGGTATTTTGTTTTTTCTTTTCTGTGATATCGGTCGCAAATTTAACAACTTTGTACGGTTTGTTGTTATCGTCAAAAATAGGATTGTAACTTGCCTCAATCCATACGGCCTCGCCATCTTTAGAATAGCGACAGAATTCGCCACTTTGGAATTCACCACTGCCTAATTTAGCCCAAAACTCTTTGTATTCACGGCTATTACGGTATTTGTTATCAACGAAAATGCTATGGTGTTTGCCTTGAACTTCTTCTAAAGAGTAGCCAAGCGCGTTTAGGAAATTGTCATTGGCAATTAAAATATTGCCATGTAAGTCAAACTCAATAATGGCTTGAGAACGAGTCAATGCATCTAATTGACCTTGAGCATTGACCCAATCGTCTTTGGCGATAATCATTTGATTATCATCTAATCGTTTTGAAAACAGGCTTTTTAACATGGTAATAACCCTTCCTATGAATCGTGTTTACTTTGAAGCCTTGAAGGCCAACTGTGAATAATGTTTATCCTTATGCGCTCTCGAATACGCCTATCTCATCGCTTGATATGAGCTCTTCAATATCGACGATGATGACCATTTGATCTTCCAAAGCGGCAAGTCCATGGAGATAACGGCTATCGAAAGCTACACCAAACTCAGGTGCTGGTTTAATCTCTTCGGCTTCTAGATTCATTACATCTGAAACGCCATCAACTACAATTCCTACCACGCGATCACGCACATTAAGCATAATCACAATAGTCCATTCGTTATAAGTCGCTTCACCTATGTTGAATTTAATTCGTAAATCAACAATCGGGACGATATCGCCACGCAGGTTAATAACGCCTTTAATATAACTAGGTGCATTAGCAATTTTAGTTGCCGGTTCATAACCACGAATTTCTTTAACAGTCATAATATCAAGCGCATAGGTTTCATCACCTAATACAAATGTTAAGAACTCTTTTGCAGGCATTGAAGACGTATTACCCTGCTTAAGTATTGCCATAATAAATGCCTCCTTATAAGTTCGATTGGATGAATTGTGTCATGGAGTCAACGTCCAAAATTAACGCGACACTTCCATCGCCCATTATGGTCGCACCAGCAATCCCTTCTACTCGACGATAATGTCGTTCTAAGTTTTTAATCACCACTTGTTGTTGACCTAAAAGGGAATCAATCACTAAACCAAATCGTTGTTTTGATGTTTCAACCAGAACAACAATCCCTGTTTCTAAATTCGTTGCTGTGGTATTGCCACCTAATGTTTTTCCAATATCAATAAGAGGCCAGTATTCTTCACGCACCCAAAGTAGTTGCTTTCCTTTTATGCGCTTTATCTGCTCTGCAACAGGCTGAATACTCTCTACAATATTAACTAGAGGAATAATAAATACCTGATTTGAAGCCTCGACAGTCATACCGTCAAGGATGGCTAGTGTCAGTGGTAAGCTAATGGTAAATACTGTGCCAATTCCTGCTGCAGAGGTGATTTCGATACGTCCGCCCAGAGATTCAATGTTGCGGCGTACCACATCCATACCAACGCCTCGACCAGATACATCTGTGACTTCTGCAGCGGTGGAAAAACCTGCTTCAAATATGAGCTGCCAAACGTCGCTGTCTGATAAATTTTCTGGTAACGATAGTTCTTTTTCTAACGCCTTTTCGATGATTCGTTCTCGATTTAAGCCCGCGCCATCGTCGGCTATGGTGATAACAATTTCGCCACCTCTTTGAGCTGCTGAAAGTTTAACGATGCCTGTTTCATCTTTATGAGCTTCCAAACGTTTTGATGGCATTTCAATACCATGATCAACGCTGTTTCTAATTAAATGTAGAAGAGGGTCGGAGATTTTCTCTACTAGATTTTTGTCAATTTCTGTATTTCCGCCTTCAATGACTAGATTTATTTTTTTCTCTAATTTAGTGGATAAATCTCGGACAAGTCTGGGGAAACGGTTAAATACAAATGAAATAGGCAGCATACGTACAGACATAACGGCTTCTTGAATTTCACGGGTGTTTCGCTCAAGTTCAATCAGTGCCGATTGCATTTTATCGGCAATGCTTTCTTGTACTTCGCTGCCGATTAAATTCAGCATGGATTGGGTAATAACAAGCTCGCCGACTAGGTTAACCAGTTTGTCGATTTTATTTGTTTCAACTCGAATGCTGGTGGCTTCCGCTTTTGTGTCGGCTGCTTTTGCCGGTGCTTTTACAGCCGTTTTTTTCTGCGTTGTGGCTTGTTGTGGTGTCGTTGTATTTTCTATAGGAGTGGCTGCTGGTTCAGTCTGAGGATCTTCATTAAAGAACCCATAGCCGATGTTGTCAGTTTCTTCCTTTTGTATCTCATCTCTTTCAACAGGGTTTTGTTGCTCGTCAGCTTCATTTGAGGTATCGATGTTTTCGTCAAAAAAACCAAAGCCAACATTTTCGTCATCGGCTGGCGCTTTTTCGCTATTAAGATCATCATCAAAAAAGCCAAAACCTAGGTCTTCTTGTTCTTCGCTTTTATCATCGTCTTCGTCAAAAAAGCCAAAACCTGGATCTTCTTGTTCTTCGCTTTCATCATCGTCTTCGTCAAAAAAGCCGAACCCTTGATCTTCTTCCTCTTCTAAAAGGGCATCGATTTGTTCACCTGCCCCTGCGATTGCTTGTAATGTGGCTCCTAGCCTTTCTTTACTTGCTTCAATGATTTCCCAGTCGATTTCACTTTCTTCACGATAGCAGCTAAGAATATTTTTAAGCACATCGGTTGTTTCAAGTAGAACTGTGATGAGATCCGTTGTTAATATCAGCTCATTATTTCTCGCAGAGTCCAACATGTTTTCCATAACATGCGTTAACCCTGTCAAAGCTTTGAAACCAAAAATGTCGCTACCACCTTTAATGGAGTGGGCAGCACGGAAAACACTATTTAACTCTTCCATATCGGGTGCATCGATATCGTAGGCAAGCAATAGTGTTTCCATTGTTTCGAGGTGTTCTTGTGCCTCCTCGAAAAAAACCTCATTGTATTGACTTAAATTATCCATACTGTCTCTCAATGAATTCGCAAAATGAGGTTCTTAACGAAGCACTTTCGCAACGACTTCGAGTAGCTTTTTAGGGTCAAATGGCTTGACCATCCACCCAGTCGCTCCTGCAGCCTTGCCTTTCTGTTTCATTGTGTCCCCAGCTTCGGTTGTTAGGACAATAAGAGGAACCCGAGCATAACTAGGCATCGCGCGCAGTGATTTGATCAAGGTAAGACCGTCCATATTGGGCATGTTTTGATCCGTGAGTACGAAATCAAACATTTCAGTCTTACAAAGGCCTAATGCAGCTTGGCCATCATTGGCTGTTTTTACAGCGTATCCAGCCCCTTTTAGGGTCATTTCTACCATCTGGCGAACAGAAGGGGAGTCATCTACGACAAGTAGTTTTTTGCTCATAATTCATCCTAGTATCGTAAGGTTGCGAGTGTTGTGTTGGTGTTTTGGTCATAGACAAGGCTATTGCATAAGGTATTTACAATACTTAAGCCTCGACCATGCGCTTGAGTGTCAGGTTGGATCGTTTCAGTTTTTATCTGATAACCATTACCAGAATCAGAGACAGTCAAGAGCAATGATTTCTCAAATTGGTTCCAGCTAAGTGCTACGGTAATTCTTTGGCTATCATTAAGCTTTTTAATGGCCGCATTCCTATCATCAAGATAAGAAATAAAATCGGTTTTTTTCAAATTGGATTGGATGTTTAAAATTCCGTGATCGACTGAATTAACAATTAATTCAGTCGATACGGTAAATACACGTTGGCAAAACGACGGAGAAAAGCCATAGCTCTCGAGTAGCTCTATCATTTTTAAGGTAAAACTGTCGTTTAGTAGTGCATCTCCAAATAGTTCAAAATTGAATGCAAAGTTGCCTTTGGGGAATGGTTTTTCGACAGGGCTGCTAGATAGCTCATTCCTTAAAATACCTAAATCTAGGCAGCATAAAGTCATATCATCGTGGTTACTCATTGGACTTACATCCATAGCCCGCATGCGAGTAATTGTATATTCTGTTTCGGTGGGGCATTCAGCAATAAGAGCATAAGCGTCTTCAAAACAAAGTGTTTTATTATTATTGCATTTGTTTTCAATTAGTCCGTCGCTAAAAAATGAAATAAATCCAATATTTTCAATGGGGTATGTATCGAATTTAGTACTGATGTCGTTAGTTGGTAAAATACCTATCGCCATGTTTTTTGCTGGGACTTTATCTATCAATTGTTTGTTGTTATCGAAGATAAGTACATTAGGCATTCCGCCATTCCAGATACTGATGGTATTTTTTGACAGACATATTTCTATTAAAATACAGGCAAAAAAACGGTTACTTGGGACGGTTTGTGAGTGTTTATCGCTTAATTCTCGCAATATAGCACCTGGTGATAATCCCTTTGCTACCATGGCGTTAAAAGTCACGACCATAGGGTAAATAGTAATAGCTGCGGCCATACCATGCCCCGTTGCATCCCCCAACATGATAATCAAATTGCCATTTGGGGATTGTGCTGATATCAGAATATCTCCACAGAATCTTCCGCTAGAAAGCGTTGCGACATTTACCCCTTCGATAGAATGAGAGTGCGTGTGTAAAATATGATCGTAGACAAAAAAAGCCAGCGCTTCTTCTTGCTCTTTTTCTTGCATAATACTTAAGTAGTTTTCGTTTGCTCTAAAAAGAGCGAGCTCTACTTCTGACCAATCAAGAAAGCTTTGTACTTTATTCGATAACAGCAGTGGAAGAATGGGTTTTTGAATAAAGTCTTTTACACCAGCGTCAAACAATCGTGCCATGTGAGCACTATCGTATTCTGCTGTTATCATCAGAATCGGCGCCATTGGATAGAGTTGACGAATTTGTGGAATTAATTCATCTGATATTCCATCTGGTAGATGAACATCTAGTAAGAAAAGTTTTATAGAGTCATCAGCAAAACACTGACGAACTTCTTCAAGTGTCGATGCTAATACCACCTCAATCCCTTTATTTTGAAGTGCCTTAGACACAATTAAGCGTGTTGAAGCGTTATCTTCTAATAAAAGAACTTTACTTATCTTATTCATAGCTAAATAACTTCTCAAAATTAGCCATGTCAAGAATATCTTTTGCTGTTCCATTTACATTTCGAATGGTGCCTTGACCTGAAGTGGCACTTATCTGACGGTGCAGAAGAACCATCATTCCTAGGGCGGAAGAATCCACATAGGCGACACGAGAAAAATCTAATACGATTTTTTTTGTTTTGGTTAATGCTTCTTCATAGGCTTTGGTGAACCACCCATGGGTACTAAAATCAAATCTTTCAGGCATATTAATCACTATGAATTCTGACATGCGAACCTCTCGTCCTTATTTAAAATAAATCAATGTCGCCGCTTTCAATATTTTGTTGTGAAACAGGGTTATGTTTTTGTTGGCTACGTTGTTTTATTATTTCTAATTTATCCCTTAATACGTGCTCTATATTGTCCGAAGATTCATCGTTCACAGAGCTCAACTGTTCGCCCATAAAGCCCAACACTTCAATGGTATACGTGATGTTTTGTCCGTTGATATCGTCAAACTGTAGCGCTCTGGTGGCATCGAATATGGCTGATTCTAAAGCCTTGGCAAGATTCTCCAGTTCTAATGTAATGCCTGCATCGTCTTCCGCTTTTTTAACAATGTGCTGCAAGGCGCTGTTCATGGTTTTTTTAGATTCCATTATGTAAGTCACATCATGGGCGGCTAATCGCTCCATTGATTTTGTTAAGCTAGAGACTTGGTCTTGGATCTTTTTGAGACGGGATTGGATGGCAATACTAAAACCAGAAGATCGATTGGATAGTGAGCGAACCTCATCTGCAACAACAGCAAAGCCACGTCCTGCTTCACCCGCTCTGGCGGCTTCAATAGCTGCATTGAGTGCTAGAAGGTTGGTTTGATCGGCAATGTCATCAATATCTTTTAAGGCTTTTGCAATTTCAGGCATTTCATCATGGATTTCGTTGACCTTTGAGAGTAGCTCCATAGATGAGGCTGACATTTCAATTGTACTTTCGATGAACTTGTCTAAGGTGGTTGCAGTCTGTGCTGCAAAGTCACGCATGACTTCGCTGTAATATTTATTGTCATCACTATCTGTTTCAACTAAGTGATTAATACAGCCGGCTTGTTGCTCAATCAATGAATTTGTTTCTATAAAGGCATTATTAAGTAGCTCTACTGCACTTTTTTGTGTGGCAAGTACATTGTTAAGGTCTTCACCACATACATTTAATAAAGGCACTAGGTCTCTGCTAAACAATGCTTCAGGAATCGATACATGATCCGCTTGAGAAGAATGAATAGCAGCAGCTACCTTGGTTTCATCATTAGTATCAGCTTTATTTTTTGGTGACTTAGATAAAAGAATTGGGATAAAACCAAATACTGCAAGAACCGCAATCGCCTCCCACATTAAAGATTCATATACCAGAATTCCAGCTACTACTAATGCAAAACAATGACAAAGAAGAAATCGCAACATGTTTATCCTTAAGCTGTTTGTACCATTCAACAAAATAAGTGTAGTCAATAAAATAAAATGTTTTCAAAAATGACGAATAAATTTTATAAGTCATTTTAAGCAGTATATTAATAATGATTTTCTTGTATATGTCCCTTTGCAAATAGATACAAAACACCATGAAACGTGACAAAGCATTGATACAAAAATACATTTTAGGAATGTCGTTAAAGGATTTAAAAATGGCGATGTTGATGAAATTAATGAAAATATGAAGTGATAGAGACATTAATTTATGAGGCTTATAAAGGTGGGATGAAAGAGTCGATAACTGTGGTGCACTGTAGGTTTTTTTGGGACATAAGACATTTCTTTTTTAAATGCTTACTATATGCTGGGGACAGCGGATTGATGTTTACTTTTGCTCTGTGTGCTGTATTTTTCTAACCTAATTCATTGTTGTTAGGAATGCTTATGTCCGCTTTATTTCATTACGCCTTTCACGTTACTTCTTTAGACGAAACGCGCCTTTTTTATACGCAAGTTTTAGGTTGTATTGAAGGCCGCAGCACTGAGACTTGGGTGGATTTTGATTTCTACGGGCATCAACTGTCTCTTCATTTAGGTGTGCCAAGTCCAACGACAAATACAGGTAGAGTCGGTGATCATCTTGTTCCTATGCCACACTTTGGGTTGATTTTACCGTTAGAGGAATGGCAGAAGTTGGCAAAGCGTCTAACTGAAGCGAATGTGGCGTTTGATCTTGCTCCAAGTGTTCGCTTTGAAGGCTTGCCTGGGGAGCAATGGACAATGTTTTTTAAAGATCCAAGTGGAAATGCTATTGAGTTAAAAGGCTTTAAAGACTTGGCTCAGGTGTATGAAAAATGATCCCTTTTATTAGTCGCGCTGATTTGTCAGAACAAAATATTTGGATTAAGCATTTATCGGCGGCAATGCCAAATGAAATGATCGTACTTTTTGCCGATTTAACTCCAGAGCAAAAGCTGCAATGTGAGATTGCTATTGTCGCCAATCCAGACCCTGATCATTTATTAGAGCTACCTTCATTAAAGTGGGTTCATAGTGTATGGGCAGGTGTTGAACGTATGATCAATGAACTGTCGTCACCACCTTTTTCAATTGTGCGTTTAGTTGATTCCAATTTGGCCCAGACTATGTCTGAAGCAGTCTTAGCTTGGACGCTTTACCTTCATCGAGATATGCCAACATATGCCAAGCAGCAGTCAAAAAAATCTTGGATTCAACAACCCATGGTGCGTGCTCAAGATCGCCGAATCGGTGTACTTGGATTAGGGGAGCTAGGTGCCGTTAGTGCGCAGCGTTTAGTCGCTAACGGTTTTTCCGTTGCGGGATGGAGTCGAAACCCCAAGCAGGTTGCAGGAGTTGAGTGTTTTTATGGCGAGGAAGGGCTCATCCCATTGTTGCGACAAAGTGATATACTCGTTTGTCTTTTGCCCTTGACGATAGAAACTAAGGGCTTGCTCAATGATCAAAATCTGTCATGTTTACCAATAGGAGCAAGCTTAATTAATTTTGCTCGTGGTCTCATTATTGATGATGAAGCTTTGTTAACGAAACTTGAACAAGGGGCTTTGTCCCACGCTGTGTTGGATGTCTTTATGCAAGAGCCGTTGCCTATAAATCACTCATTTTGGCAGCATGATTCTATCACTGTATTGCCACATATCTCTGCGCCAACACACCCTGTAAGTGCCAGCGAAATTGTCGCTGAAAATATTAAACAGTATCGACTGACGGGTAATATTCCGCCAGCTGTTGATCCGGTTCGTGGTTATTAGTGGAATAATATCTAATAAGTCTAAAAATGGAGTCTTAAATGCCGCATTGTATCGTTGAATATAGCCAAAATTTAGAACAAGAAGTGCCCCCAGTAGACTTACTTGAGGCGGTTAAGGGTGCCTGTATTGCATCGACACTGTTTACTGAAGAAGACATCAAATTACGTAGTTTCCCCTATAAGAGCTTTTTAACCGCTGGAAAAGAAGATGCTTTCGTTCATGTCATTCTAAGAATGCTTTCTGGTCGAACAATGGAGCAGAGAAAGCAACTTTCTCATTTAGTTCTAGAAGCTTTAACACAGTTTTCATTAAAGGATGTTAGTTTCTCGGTGGAAGTCTGTGAAATGGAACGCGATACCTACGCTAAAAAGGTTGTTCTATCCCAATAATAATGGTGATTTTGATCGCCCAAAAAGGTCTTTAAATAATGAAAGCCATTATGTGCTCAATGATATTTCTTCCGAGTTTGCTTTGGGCTCAGGCAGATCTACCCGAACTGGATAAGGCGTTAACGACCGAGTCGGATAGTGCGATAGTTTCTGAAAATACCGAACTAAACGGTTCAGAACGGGAAAACTTAGAGTCTAACAGCGAGGCATCTGCGGATGATGGTTTAGACGAGCCTTACGCTCCTGAGGAGCCAGAAGTTCCTGAATCTATCTCTAAGCGGGCAAGAGATGCGAATGGTTTGTTTCAACAAAGGGAGAATAGAGAAACCAATACCGCAAATAATCCGTTTGTTTTAACGCCTCATAAGCCAAATTATTTCTTACCTTTTTCCTATACCTCTAATCCGAATGACCGTGCTTTTTTAGGTGATCAAGCGGCAGATTCGGATGAGTTGGAAAGCGTAGAATTTAAGTTTCAACTGAGCGTGAAGTTTCCTGTTGCCTACGATGTAGTGGGACGAGATAGTAGTTTATGGTTTGCCTATACTCAGCAAGCTTACTGGCAGGCTTACAACAGCACAATTTCCTCACCTTTTCGTGATACCAATCATGAGCCTGAAGTCTTTGTCGTGACCAAACCTAAAAAAGGCCTTTTAGGGATTAAGCCGAACTACGTGACGTATGGCTTCAATCATCAATCTAATGGTCAATCAGGGGATTTATCTCGTTCTTGGAACCGTTTTTATGTGGATTTCATGTTTGAACATGGCGACACAGCTTTTTCTATTAAGCCGTGGTATCGAATTCCTGAAAGCTCAAAAGTGGATGATAACCCGAATATAGAGAACTATTACGGCTATGGTGAGTTTAATGTGATACATGTCATTGATGACTACACCATTGATGTGATGCTGAGAAATAACTTTAAGTCGTCTGATAACAGGGGCGCGATTCAAGTTGGTTTTACTTTTCCTTTATGGGGGAAAACGCGCGGCTATGTTCAATACTTTAATGGTTATGGGCAATCTTTGTTGGACTACAATCATCAAACTCAATCTCTTGGTGTGGGGATAATGCTGACTAACTGGCTATAGTTAGCTTAGCAATAGACTTTGAATAAGCTGAGATGACATGTTTCTAAATGCCTCGTTATGTCGAGGTATTTTTTTGCCTGAAAGTTGTGGTTTAGGTATGTCACTAAGTTGTCATACTAATGCCACAGAACGGACATTTTACTGGTCTATGTTGGTAGTAAGACAAAACCAGTGAGGTGATAAGGATGAACATACTTCAGAATATCCACGCAGTTGATGTACAAACTTTTTCTTGGTGTATGGCGCGCAAGCACAGAGCGACATTAACTCGTATCGGGCGAGCCGTTTCATTTTCAGCGGATGGCCCGCTTTACGCGTTATTAGCATTGTTATTTTGGTTCGCTGGTGAGGCAACACTAACGTTGGTATTGATATTGGGTTTTTTAGTCGAGCGTGTTGTGTACTTTGCATTGAAGCGCGGTTTTAAACGCAATCGTCCAGCCGATGCGTTGGATGATTTTAATAGTTTTATTATTCCTTCAGATCAATTCTCTTTTCCGTCAGGTCACACATCAGGGGCTTTTTTTGTGGCCTTTTGTCTATCTGAGTGGTTTCCCAGCTTGAATGTCATGTTGTATTTCTGGGCGGCAAATGTCGGCTTATCACGTATTTTTCTAGGTGTGCATTTTCCAACAGATACCGTGATTGGAGCTTTATTAGGTACTGCTTGCGCAGCGATGGCAATAGGTATTTTGGTATGAAAATATTGTACGGTGTTCAAGGGACGGGGAATGGTCATATTACTCGAGCGCGAGCCATGGCGGCAGAAATGCATGCCGCTGGCGTAGAAGTAGATTTTGTTTTTTCTGGTCGTAAGCCAGAGGACTACTTTGATATGGCGGTATTTGGCAATTACCGAACTTTTCAAGGTTTGAGTTTTGTCGCTCGAAATGGTCAGCTAGACTTATATGCCACTTGTAAGAGCGCCAATTTTTTTAAGTTGTATCGAGATATTCGTTCGATAGATACCCGTGGCTATGATTTGGTCATCACTGATTTTGAGCCTATCGTTGCTTGGGCTGCTAAACGTCAAGGCGTGCCTTGTGTTGGGTTTGGCCATCAATATGCGTTCAAATATGATATTCCACGCTACAAGAAAAACTTTATTGCGCAGTGGGTAATGTCAAATTTTGCGCCTGCAGTAATCCAATTAGGAGCTCATTGGCATCATTTTGGTTATCCCATTTTGCCGCCACTTATTCATGCGCAGCAAATGAAAAACATGCCCGATCCTGAGCACGTTTTAGTCTATTTACCTTTTGAGAACAGTGAAGCTGTTTTGGATTGGCTAGATGGCGTGCCGGATTATCGCTTCCGTCTTCATTGCAAAGACATTGAACCTGGTGTCTACGGCAATGTAGAAGTTTTTGCTTTTGGTCGGGAAGTGTTTCAAAAGAACTTAAGTGAATGTGAATCTGTACTTTGTAATGCTGGATTTGAACTAAATTCCGAAGCCTTACAGCTTGGTCGTCGTATTCTGGCAAAGCCGCTTAAAGGACAAATAGAGCAACATTCTAACGCCATCGCCCTAGACTTTTTAGACGTTGCGAAAACAACAGATGTATTAAATTCGCAAGTTATTCAAGAGTGGCTAGAAACCAGTAGAGTAGTGCAGATATCGTATCCTAATGTCGCTCGTTCTGTTGTTGCTTGGTTGCAATCTAGTAATGATATTAGCGTGTCTGATTTGTGTGAGTCTTTATGGCGACAAACACCGAATGTTCGCGGTATTGATTTTAAATACAATAACCAAACGCTAATTCATAATACCAAGAGAGTAAAAAGCGTTACGGCCTAAACTAGTAGGCCGTAACTTAGTGTAAATGTCTCTTGTTAATTGTTAAGCGCTCAAGGTTTTTTGGAAAAAGTTGATAGTGCGTTCCCATGCAAGTTCAGCATTTTTCTCTTGGTAGCGAGCCGTCGAATCATTGTGGAAGCCATGGTTCGCTTGAGGATACACGTAGGCTGTGTAATCGACTTTATTTGCCTTAAGTGCTGCCTCATAATCTGGCCAAGTATCGTTTACTCGTTTATCTAGTTCAGCAAAATGCAGCTGCAACGGTGCTTTGATTTTGTCTATGTTGGACTTGGCTGGAGTGCCGTAGTAAGGTGCACCAGCATGGATTGTATCTGGCATGGCGGCGGCTAAGGCATTGGTCAAATAACCGCCGTAGCAAAAACCTACCATACCGACTTTTCCTGTACTCAATTCATGCTTCTTCAGCAGAGTTGCCGCATCCATGAAATCACCTTCGATTTTATTTCCGTCTAAGGTCTTTTGCATTTCTCGTCCCTTGTCATCATTGCCAGGGTAGCCACCTAAAGGGAAAAGAGCATCAGGAGCAAAGGCGATGAATCCAGCTTTTGCTAAACGTCGTGCAACATCTTCTATGTATGGGTTGAGACCACGGTTTTCGTGAGCAACCAGCACCGCTGGCGCTTTATTGTCTGCATTGACATTTTTAGGAATAACTAGGTAGCCGCGAGCCTTGCCATGGCCATTTGGTGAATCGTATTCCACATAGCTAGCAGTAATATCAGGGTCATTAAAAGATACTTGCTCAGCTAACGCGTAGTTGGGGGTGAGTGCTCCTGCGACGACGGAAAGGGTCAGTCCCGTTACGCTAAGCGTACCAAGGCGAGATAAAAATGTACGGCGGTCTATGTCACCATGAGCATATTCGTCATACCAATCGAAAGCTTCCTGAGGAATGCTACCGCTTGGTAAGGATTTATTGGTCGGTCTTTCTGTTGGTAAAGTCATCGCAATTCCTTCTTTATTTTGAGAGTGAAATTCAGCAACGCATTTTTTAGAACTTTGGAATGAAAAGTGGTTCAATAGATACGCATAAAAAAATATTTTAGATGATCTCGATTGATCTTTTTTTTAATAGCCAACGTATTTAAGGTTAGCCGAAGAATTTAACATTGGCAGAAACAAAGTATAGATGCTGAATCGATAGTATTTTTTCATGTGGTTAATGATGATAACTCAGTAGGAACGGATACTAATGACGCGTAAAATGCCAATTATTATTACCGGCGGAGGGCAGCGCTTAGGCCTTGCCTGTGCTAAAGCATTAGTTGCTCAAGGATATGAAGTAATTATTACTTATCGCAGAGCTCGAGCAGATATTGCCATTTTAGAAGAGCAAGGAATTTCTTGTATTCAAGCAGACTTTTCATCCAGCTCTGGAGTAGATGAATTTATTGCTAAAATACAAAGTCGATATTCTGCACTTGGGGGTATCATTCATAATGCCTCTGAATGGGAAGCAGAAGAGAGCTGTTTGGATACGGCGTTATTAATGGAAAAAATGTGGCAAGTCCACGTATTTGCGCCTTATCGTATAAATCTGGCCTTCGAAGCATTATTATATGCAGGTTCTGAGCAAGAGGGGCAAGCAGACATTATCCATATGACGGATTATGTAGCAGAAAAAGGCAGTGACAAACACATTGCTTATGCGGCAAGTAAAGCAGGTTTAGCAAATCTAACTTGCTCGTTTGCCAAACGATTTGCACCTCGAATTAAAGTGAATGCGATAGCGCCATCACTTTTGATGTTTAACAGTGGCGATGACTCAGAATATCGTAACAAAGCATTGAATAAATCCTTGCTGCGCAAGGAGCCAGGGGAGCAAGAAGGTGTGCTAGCGATACAGTACATATTAGACAGTCGCTACATGACAGGTCGAACCTTGTCACTTGATGGAGGCCGGCATTTGGTTTAACTCGCCAAATGGGACTTCTTTTTTTGAACGCCTCCATGTCATGAGACAGGGTTAAGTAACTTAGGACAAACATATGAAAGCTAACACTGCTGAACAAACCAATTTAAACAGCCTTGCGTTATCGGATTCGGCGATAAAAGTACGCGATGCTCTTATCAACAGTGGTCTTGAAACCCCAATGATCGATAACGGTTTGACGAGTGAAGAAAAATACCAGCGTATTAAAAATGCATTTGAAGATGTGGTAACAACACTTGGCTTAGATTTGACCGATGATAGTTTGGCAGAAACACCACATCGTATTGCCAAAATGTATGTGAAAGAAATTTTCTCTGGTTTAGATTACGCACAATTTCCTAAAATCACCGTTATTGAAAACAAGATGAAAGTGGATGAAATGGTGAAGGTAAGTGACATCAGCTTTACCAGTACTTGTGAACATCATTTTGTGACCATTGATGGTTTGGCGAAAGTTGCATATTTACCTAAAAACAAGATTATCGGTTTGTCTAAAATCAACCGTATCGTTCGTTTCTTTGCACAACGTCCGCAGGTGCAGGAGCGTCTAACTCAGCAGATTCTAGTCACCTTGCAAACCTTGCTTGAAACCGACAACGTAGCAGTGAGCATTAGTGCCGTTCATTATTGCGTAAAAGCTCGAGGTGTTATGGACGCGAGTTCGTCAACTCAGACTACAGCACTAGGTGGGTTGTTTAAACGCAGCGACAAAACGCGTAGTGAATTCCTTGCTAGATAAGAGCCTTGCTAGATAAGAGCAGCCTAGATAAAGGCCTGAAAGATAAGGGCTGACTAAACAAGTGCTGGTAAGCTAAAAATACAGTTCGAATGATTTCAATAAAAAGAGTCTATCCACATAGGCTCTTTTTTTATGGATTGAATTAAGGCAAAGTGTCTCAGCATATAGCATTATTTGGCTTTGGGATTTTTGATATGACGAATAAAAAGAAGGCAGTGTGGTTTCCGGCGAAAAAGAATGGCTGGGGTTGGGGTAGGCCAAATACATGGCAAGGATGGACTGTTTTAGCCTTGTACCTGCTGACAGTTGTCATCATTAGTATCGTAAATGATCCCAAAGCTGAGCTGCTTAAATGGGCTGTGTCTGTCGTTATTAGTACGCTTATTTTGATTGCTTGTTATTACTGGAAAGGTGAAGCGCCAAATTGGAAATGGAAGACGATAGAGAAAGAAAAACGTAAATGGCGTTAAAAAATTCTTGTACGACAACGGCTCTTTCCCAAAATCTAATCGTTATTCTTGATCTAGCGTGTTACGTTTCAATAAGTTTGGGAACAAATACATCCAAAGACCCACTACTGCAATGGTTCCAACTCCGCCGATAACAATAGCTGGGACCACGCCGAACCAAGCGGCTGTTACTCCAGATTCAAATTCCCCTAATTGGTTTGAACTGCCAATAAAAACCGAATTGGCAGCACTGACTCTGCCACGCATTTCATCTGGTGTTTCTAACTGTACAAGGGTAGAGCGAATAACCACGCTGATCATGTCAGACGAGCCTAATAAAACCAAGGCTAGCATCGACAGAATAAGGTTTTCAGATAAACCAAACAGAATGGTCGCAACACCAAAAATAGCCACGGCGGCAAACATGATTTTGCCAACGCTGTGGGTTAGCGGGCGACGAGCCAAATACACAGACATGAGTAATGCGCCAAGTGCAGGAGCGCAGCGTAATAAGCCTAATCCCCATGGACCTGTATGAAGAATATCTTTGGCAACAATCGGTAAAAGAGCCGTAGCGCCACCTAATAAAACCGCGAACATATCCAATGATACCGAGCCTAAGATAACTTTGTTTCCGCGGATAAAAGAGAGTCCACCAAAGAGGTGTTCAATGCTGATTGGCGATTTAGTTTTGACCGTAAAGTTGTAGTGTAAAAAGAACATAATAACGCACGAAATTAAGAAACAACTCATGCTCGATAAGTAGAGTGTTGTTGGTCCTAAAAGATAAATTAAGCCACCAAGGGCAGGGCCTGCGATAACGGATATTTCTCGCGCCGAGGCAATCGCACTGACAGCTCTAGATAATAATTCGCTAGGAATAAGATTGGGTAAAATTGCCTGATTTGCTGGCATTTCGAAGGCTCTTGCTGTGCCTAGAAGTGCTGCGCAGACATAAATCATTTCAGCTGAAATAGTTGATGACATATTTCCATAGGCAAGAATGCCGACTGTCATGGCCATGGTAAATCGGGTGCAAACACAAATTAGCCGGCGGTTGTAGCGATCTGCAACGTGACCTACCACCAAGGTTAATAACAATTGCGGGAGAAACTGGCAAAGTCCCACTAAACCTAGTGCCATTGGACTGTTGGTGAGATCGTACATTTGCCAGCCAATACCAACGCTGAGCATTTGAAAAGCAAAAGAAGAGGCTATTTGCCCAATCCAATAATGGACAAAATTAGGGTGTTTAAAAAGAGATTGCATGATTTCCTTTCTTTTTCATTGCTGAAACAGTCATTAGCGCATTTATTGGTGCGTTAATTTTTGGAATTCAGCCATTTTTAACGAGAGTTAGTGAGAAGGCACATTGATTATGAAAAAGATTTTACGCGCTTTTTTATTCTAGGTGCAAAAGGAAAACCTAGTCTTTTCTGATTATTTTTAGATAGTCGTTATTTTCATCTTAAATACTTGGTTTTGTTCATAATGCCCAGAAAACAACATCAAAATATGATAATTTATTGCTCAGTTTATCAGGATGATAAATAGCCCCTTTATGAACGCAAGCTTGCTTCGGCAAATTTGTTTAAGTAGATCTGCTTTATCGGCAGCTTGAACTGCTGGTTTATTTCTAAGGACATGCATTGATTAATTCTGAACTCTATTCTTCCCTTCATGAGCGTTTGTCCCGTTGGTTACTGTTATCTTGTTTGATGACGGTTGGAATTGGACAATCTTTTATTTTTACCTCTTTGCCACCAATTGGTCGTGAAATTGGTTTAGCTGATGTTCGAATCAGTACGCTTATTACCGTAGGCGCAGCTACGTTTGTTGTCGCTGCTTTTTTATGGGGAGGTATTATTAACCGGATTGGCCGCGTACGTTCGGTGATTATTGGCATGAGTAGTTATGCCATGACTATTGGGCTGACAGGCTTTGTGCTGCAAGAAGCCTTGGCGAAGCATTTATCAGCAGAGCAAACTTATTATTTAGTATTTACTTTGCGCATTGTTTTTTCGCTTGGGATTGCTGGCGTTTTACCTTCTGTGCAGACCTATTTAATCGCTCACACCGACGTGAAACATCGTAGTTCTACCATTGCTATGATTGGTGCGTCTTTTAGTATTGGCATGATTCTGGGGCCGGCGTTTGCGTCTTTATTGAGTAGTTTAGGACTGACAGCGCCTTTCTACATCATTGCTTTTTTAGCGGGTAGCATTGCTTTGCTTGTGGTGTTTTTTGTAAAAGATAGCAAGCATGTGCGTCAATTTGTGAAACCACCAGCGATAAATTGGTTTACTCAACCGGTGATGCCATTTTTGTTTATGTCTTCTTTGTCTATCTTGTCGATGACTGGCGTGCAGCAAATTATGAGCTTTTTGATTCAAGATAGGTTTCAACTTGATGTGGCTCAAACGACACATCAGTTAGGATTTGCCATGATGACCATGTCTTGTTTTAGCATTCTTGTGCAGATGATATTGGTGCCACGCTTCCAGCTTGGTGTCGTGACTTTGATTTTCTCTGGCGTTGGTGTTGGCGTGCTGGCTCAACTGGCGTTTATTTTTTTGGATTCCTACGCTGGTGTTTTGTTTGCTATGGCATTGTTTGGTGCAGGTTTTGGTTTTATATTTCCGGGGATTGTGACGGCGCAAACTTTACTTGTAAAAGACGATCAACAAAGTCGATTGGCGAGTATGAATGCTTCTATGCAAGGGCTTGGAGCCGCATTGGGCCCTGTGATTCTGGCTTCTTTATATCAGCTAGGTCAATTGGTGCCTTTTTTGGGGCTGATGTTTAGTCTGATATTTATGTTGGGGGTCTTCATGTACTGTAAATCCAAATTGAGACATATTTTTTAATCTTATCTCCTGTTATGAATTGAGCTTAGTTTGAGTGACTTGACGAGGCGATATACCGAAATGTTGATGGAAACGTCGACTAAAGTGACTCAGGCTTAAATACCCTAATTCATAACTCACTTCTGTTACTGAACATTTTTCTTGTAAGCGCTGATAGGCGCGGCTCATACGACGTTGATGTTGATATTCTAGCGGAGTGCAACCGAGTTGGCGTTTAAAGCTTTCGTAGAAACGGCTGCGGCTCATGCAGGCCATCTTGGCCAGTTGATTGATATCTAACGGCTGGGCGATATTTTGTTCTATCCATTGAATGACACTGGTTAGGCCACTGGCATCGGGTGAATGTTGGGTGAATCGTAGTAGTGCGTCTCGACCATGATGTCGGATTATTCGAGTGACCAATTCACTAACACCAAAGTCGACGAGCAAGTCTCTGTCTGGGTCATTGCGAAGAAAATCGCTGGTCAGCCTATCGATGACCTGTTGGGTTGCTTGGGTGTGCAAGGTATGCAAATGTTGGTTCGGATCCAGCGTGACGCCAGAAGGCAATGACTCCACCATAATGTCATTCATTCGATCACAAATTTGTGCGACCCGTTCTTGTGAAATAGCGATGGTGAGGCAGGTGGTTGGGTTATGAAATTGAGCTTCGGGGAAATCAATAAAGACTTCTTCTTGTGGCGCTAAGATAAAAGACTCATGAGGAAGAAAAGGGATATTGTCATGCTTTTTGGTATGCATGACCTTTGCGCCTGTTACCATTCCACAATAAAGCAATGAGTCGGCTTTTAAGCTGACTTTTTGTGCTTGTTCATAGGTATCATAAATGCTGAGCTCGGAGTGTGGCCCAGCAAAACACACACGGTTTTCGACCAACTGAATTGGCGCGCGTTTATGTTGCTGTAATGTTTTTTCTGTCGAGATAGAACGACTCATTAACACACCTCTTTTGTCTTAATATTTTTATTTTAATAGCGTGGCGTGGTGAATTTTCTTTCACTCATCATCGCTCTTGCTTACTCATGGGTCAATACAAAAGCAGAACAGAAATGGATAGCTAGACAAGTTTCATGGACTCACAGGCAAGTTTTCTTCTCGCTTTATTCCTACTCTTATTGTCTTGGTTAAAACAAAGATTAAAAACCTGATATAAAAACAACAAAAATGGAGACATTGTATGATCTACGCACAACCTGGTACTAACGGTAGTCTTATTACATTTGAAGCCCAGTACGGTAATTTTATCGGCGGTGAATGGGTCGCTCCGGTAAAAGGTCAATACTTCGATAATATTAGCCCTGTAAACGGCGAAGTATTTTGTCGAATTCCTCGCTCTACCGAAGAAGATATCAACCTTGCCCTAGATGCGGCGCACGCTGCACGCGTGGCTTGGGGTAAAACATCAGTTACTAATCGTTCCAACATACTATTGAAAATTGCGGATCGTATCGAGCAAAATCTAGAAGCACTGGCTGTTGCCGAAACATGGGACAATGGTAAAGCAGTTCGTGAAACCTTAAATGCCGATATTCCTTTAGCCGCCGATCACTTTCGTTACTTTGCTGGCTGTTTACGCGCACAAGAAGGCAGTACGGCTGAACTTGATGAGCATACTGTGGCGTATCATTTTCATGAGCCACTAGGTGTTGTCGGTCAAATCATTCCTTGGAACTTCCCAATCTTGATGGCAGCCTGGAAACTCGCTCCAGCGATTGCGGCGGGTAACTGTGTGGTTCTAAAACCAGCAGAGCAAACACCAGCGTCTATTCTTGAGCTGGTTAAAGTGATTCAAGATTTGTTGCCACCTGGCGTACTGAATATCGTCAATGGCTACGGTAAAGAAGCGGGCGAAGCGCTGGCAACCAGCAAGCGTATTGCTAAAATTGCCTTTACAGGATCGACGCCAGTTGGCTCGCATATTTTGAAATGCGCCGCTGAAAATATCATACCTTCTACGGTTGAGTTAGGCGGTAAATCGCCTAATATCTACTTTGCTGATGTCATGCAGCAGGAAGAAGCCTTTATCAGTAAATGTGTTGAAGGTTTGGTGTTGGCTTTCTTTAACCAAGGTGAGGTTTGTACCTGTCCATCTCGCGCACTGATTCATGAATCTATCTATGACGAATTTATGGCATTGGTTATTGAACGTACTAAAACCATTAAGCGTGGTAATCCATTGGATACCGATGTGCAAGTGGGCGCTCAGGCATCTAAACAGCAATTTGATAAAATAATGAGCTACATGGACATTGGAAAAGCGGAGGGCGCTGAGCTACTAATTGGTGGCGGCATTGAATCGGTAGATGGCTTAGAGAAAGGCTTTTATGTTCAGCCAACCTTGTTCAAAGGATCTAACGAAATGCGTATCTTCCAAGAAGAGATTTTTGGCCCAGTGGTCAGCGTGACAACCTTTAAAGATGAAGCTGAAGCTTTGTCGATAGCCAACGACAGTGAGTTTGGTTTAGGTGCTGGCGTTTGGACAAGAGATACCAATCTTGCTTATCGTATGGGACGTAACTTAGAAGCTGGTCGTGTGTGGATGAACTGCTATCACCAGTATCCAGCTCACTCCGCTTTTGGTGGTTATAAGAAGTCCGGTGTTGGCCGTGAAACGCATAAGATTGCTTTAGAGCATTATCAACAAACTAAAAATATGTTGGTTAGCTATGATGTGAACCCACTTGGTTTTTTCTAATTGAGCTAAAAGAGCTTATCAATTCATCTCGTTAATAAGGAAAACCAAAAGGCTACAGCCTTTTGGTTTTTTGCTCTCTTCGTTGATCTTCGGTTTCTTTAGTACTCGTGTAATTGTCTTTAAACGCCAATAAATTGACTCTTTGTTGAGCTTGTAATTTATATGTTCAAAAAACGCTGTTTCCAATTGGAAACTTTATCTCATAAGTGATAATTTCTTTTGCCATTGATCTCGTGTTTTGTATTTTAATCGTCGTACAGAAATTATCTGTCGGTAGAGGGAAAGGCTATGGCAATCAGTTTATTTGACCTTTTTAAAGTGGGGATTGGTCCTTCAAGTTCTCATACAGTTGGTCCTATGGTGGCGGCAAATCAATTCGCTCACCAGTTACAAGATCGAGAGCTACTATCAAAAGTCGGTCGTTTAAAAATTGATTTGTATGGTTCGCTTGGCGCCACCGGAAAAGGTCATGGCACGGGGACGGCCGTTCTAATGGGACTTGAGGGCGAATTGCCGGATGTTATTGATCCTAGTCGTGTTAATGAACGAGTTGATCAAATAACGGCTTCTTCGCAGCTGAATTTATTGTCAAAACAGCCTATTACTGTCGACGTTGCAACAGACTTAATTTATCACCGTGTTGATCGTTTAGATTTTCATGCTAACGGCATGGTGCTGGTTGCTTTTGATGCAGTAGGTCAAGTTATTCATCAGGCGACCTTTTACTCGGTCGGTGGTGGTTTTATTGTGCAGGAAGATGAACACGGTAACGTGGCATTGGTTGAAGACGCGACTGAACTTCCTCATGTTTTCCATAGTGCAGAAGATTTGATTCGACTTTGTCACGAGCAAGACAAAAGCATTGCCCAGATTATGATGGAAAATGAGACACATTGGCGAACTGAAGAAGAAGTTAGGCAAGGAATTCTGTCTATTTGGTCTGTCATGAAAAACTGTGTTCAACAAGGTATTCGTAACGAAGGTATTCTACCTGGTGGCTTAAAAGTTAAACGAAGAGCCGCTAGTTTATACAGAGATTTAACCAGCAAAACACGCATGGATATGATTACACCTTCTTTGGGTGCTATGGATTGGGTCAACCTTTATGCTCTGGCAGTAAATGAAGAAAATGCGGGAGGAGGGCGTGTTGTGACAGCACCAACCAATGGAGCCGCTGGCATCATCCCTGCGGTATTGCATTATTACTGGGAATTTTGTCCTCGTTCTAGTGAAGAAGGGGTAATTACCTTTTTCCTAACTGCGGCAGCTATTGGCTTTTTGTTTAAAGAAAATGCGTCTATCTCTGGAGCTGAGGTGGGTTGTCAGGGGGAAGTCGGATCAGCTTGTGCAATGGCTGCTGCTGGTTTAGCTGCTGCGACAGGCGGCTCTCCTGAGCAAATAGAAAATGCAGCAGAAATTGGCATGGAGCATAATTTAGGCCTTACGTGTGATCCAATTGGCGGTCTGGTTCAAGTGCCTTGTATCGAGCGAAATGCCATGGCGTCAATGAAAGCCATTAACTCTGCGAGTATGGCACTTCGAGGAGATGGAACACATTATGTTTCTCTAGATAAAGTTATTCGTACCATGCGAGATACAGGAAGAGACATGAATGATAAGTACAAAGAAACCTCACGTGGTGGGCTCGCTGTTAATGTGATTGAGTGTTAGCCGATTAGTAATATTACATTTGTAACAAAACAGTCATATTTCTGTAGTATCTTTTCATCTAGTGCCTTTTAAGGCACTTTTTTTTATCCTTTTTCGAGTTGTTGCTAACAATATTTTTAGGGGTTTTTATCTGAAGACTCCCAGTGTAGAATGACGCCGAATTTGCATTTTACATAAATGTGACGGGATGAATTGAGAGCCAAATTTATTTTTGATGCTAGGATAAGCATGTCGTTGATGGTTTTGGTTTAGTCTGAATTATTAGCGGTTTGGCATAGATTAATTATAGAAAGAAGAGCCCGTATGGATCTTACAAATAACCCGAAAGAAGAATCCACCTTACTGAGTGGTCATGAGTTTGTTCGTGTATTGATTGCCTTGGCGTTTGTTTTGGCGTCCGGTTTTTATGCTTCAGCTAATGGCGTTGGGGTTTCTAATTTATCTATTTTAGCCATCGCAGCAGCAATTGGTGCTTATATGGCCGTAAACATTGGTGCTAACGATGTAGCCAATAACGTTGGCCCAGCGGTAGGATCTAAAGCTTTATCTATGACTGGGGCTATTTTGATAGCCGCCGTTTTTGAAGCTGCAGGTGCTTTGATTGCTGGTGGTACAGTTGTTGGCACTATTAAAAATGGCATTATCAACCCTAATTCAATTGGCGACGCTGAAACTTTCATTTGGGTGATGATGGCTGCTTTATTGGCGGGCGCAATTTGGCTAAATTTGGCGACGTATCTTGGTGCTCCAGTATCGACGACCCACTCTATTGTTGGTGGCGTGCTTGGTGCTGGTATTGCTGCTGGTGGTTGGGACATCGCGAATTGGGATAAATTGATTGCGATTGTTGCTAGCTGGGTAATTTCCCCTGTAATGGGTGGTGTGATCGCAGCGTTATTCTTAATGTACATCAAGCGTTCTATCACCTATAAAAATGATATGATCGATGCGGCTAAAAAAGTTGTGCCTTTATTGGTTGGCTTGATGGTTTGGGCGTTTTCGACCTATCTTATTCTTAAAGGGCTCAAGCACCTTTGGAAACTGGATTTCATTACGGCTGCGATGATTGCTTTTGCAATTGCGCTAACGGTTTACTTTCTTGTACGTCCGATGGTCGATAAAGCCGCATTAGCATTAAAAAATGATAAAGATGCTGTGAATAGCTTATTTACACTTCCTCTTATTGTATCTGCAGCATTGTTAAGTTTTGCTCATGGTGCGAACGATGTTGCCAATGCAATTGGGCCACTTGCTGCAATCAACGATGCTCTATTGACGGGTGCGGTTTCTAGCAAAGCATCAATTCCTATTTGGATCATGATGGTTGGTGGTATTGGTATCGCTGTTGGTCTTGCTTTGTTTGGTCCTAAGCTTATTAAAACGGTTGGGTCTGAAATCACTGAGTTAGATAAAACGCGAGCTTTTTGTGTTGCCATGGCTGCTGCAATTACGGTAATTGTCGCTTCTCAGCTTGGTTTACCAGTTAGTTCGACGCACATTGCGGTAGGTGGTATCTTCGGTGTTGGTTTCTTACGTGAGTATTTGAAGCAATCTTATGAGAAAAAGCTAGCGTCTATTATTTCTCATTCAGAATCTGCAGGTCATAACGGTCAACAAACGCAAGAGTTTGTTAAGCGTTTCAAGTTGGCGGATGTTGAAGAAAAACGAGCAATTCTAAAAGAATTGAAACTTGCAAAAGCGTCATCACCTATTTCTTCCGAAGAGCGTAAGAGCTTGAAGAAGGCAACTAAGAAAGAGTTAGTGAAACGCTCCGCTCTATTACGTATTGCTGCAGCTTGGGTCATTACTGTTCCTGCGTCTGCATTGCTGTCGGCGATTATTTTTTACATGTTGCTTGGCTTTTCAGTTTCTCGATAAGATATTCCAAGATAAAACAAAAAAGATCAGGTTCTCTGGTCTTTTTTTTGTTTTCATCCCATCGTCTGTGTTATATAAAAGTAAGCTATTGGCTAGTTTTTAAATAATGTCGTAATTCAGGTAACTATTAATAAATGAAATCAAGTATCTTGATCTTAGTTGCCATTAGTTCTTTGGTTTTATTGTGCTTGCTTCCTTCTTTTTTAAAGTGGAGAAAACAGCAAAAAGAATTAAAAGCAAAACTACTTTCTCGATTATCTAATCGAAGTGAGCGCTTGTTCTATTCTTTAGAAATGATTTCTGATCGCTACTTAGCGAGAGACAGCAAAGTCTTTATTATAGAATACTTGATCTCTGTTATAGCTCAGCTCATCAGGGCGAACCATCAGTCAAATTTTGTTTCAAAGCAGGCTGATTTAGTTAGAATGTTGACAGAGTTAAAGTTAGGACAGCAAGTTGCCGTTAAAGACCGTGTTGCAACTCAAGAGCAGTTAGACCAAACACACAATGCACTTCAGTATTTGCTTCAAGGAATTAGAAATATGCCTGAAAGTTATGGTGCGGGTCGAGTCATAATAAGGCATCATATTGTACTAATAAGGTATGCACACGCATTAGCGCATCGGGACTTGTTGGTGCGGCAAGCGAGACAGGATTTAGATAATGACAAAAAGAACCGAGCGCTAGAAAAATATCGTCTTGCGTTATTGGTTATGGAAAAAAATGAATCCGTGAGTAGCTCGAAAAGAGAGGTGGTACGCCTACAGAATATGATACAGGATGTTGAAAACGTTTTATTTTCAAAGAAAAGTAAAGCGGAGCTTAAATTGAAGTAAGTTGACGAATTTCCGTGTACTAATCTTTAGAAGATTAATATGTGCTATACGTTGATAAACATTACTAAGGTAAACTACGTATCATATGACAGCCGTTACCATTACTGTACTTTTGCTAGTTATTGGTGGATTTATTGCCTTTGCAATTTTTCTACAGCTAAAAGAGCAGGCTCGATTGGAAAAGTTGCGTAAAGTGGCAACACTTAATAACCAAGTGCGCCAGGTACGTCGTTATCTTGATGAAATGCCTCCCCAGTATCAGCCTAAAGATATGAAAATGTGGTTATTTTCTAGGATGATTGCTATATACGATCAACTTATAGAATTACAGCCTGATCCAACCTTGACTCGTCGTCGCGGCCACTTGGCAGAAGAAATGGCCGAGTTTCAAACTAATAAGCAGAAAAGGCGCGCTAAGCCGATGAACGATGAGCTTCTTATCATAGAGGTAAAGCGCCTGTTTGAATCCTTTAAATCATTTTTGATTTTATCTCAGAAAGAAAAAACCATCGATCCAGATGTTGTTCATCGATACAGTAAGTTATTAAATTTTTATCACTACAAAGTTAATTCTGATTATCACGCGTACCTTGCCCGTAAGGCATTCTTGAGTGGTCAAATGGACACTGCCGTAGAGATGTATAAAGAGGCTTTGTCACAATTAACGCCTATCAAAGAGTCTGTTGAAGCTCAACCAACCATTCTTAAACTCAAAGACCTGCTAAAAGAAATTGAAGATGATCTTGCCTTGCAGAAAGCAGAAGAAGAGATAACTAAAAATATTAATAACGAAGAGGAAGGTGAGCTGGATGACGAGTGGAGTAAATTTATTGAGGACTCTTCTTTTAAAGAGAAAAAACGCTTTTAGTTTTCCCGTCATTTATAACTTAAGATCACATTAAATTTTATAATTCATCTGCATTTTAATGCTTGCTACTTGTGTTAAGTCATGAGAGTTTTGTCTCATAAGTTAATACATGTTAGATAAGGATCTTTTGTGAATTTAGCACTGCTCTCTGCCTTTATACCGACCTTCTTTTTTGTCTCTATTACGCCAGGCATGTGTATGACATTAGCCATGACATTGGGGATGACTATTGGTGTTAGACGCGCTCTTTGGATGATGTTGGGTGAGTTAGTTGGTGTTGCAACCGTGGCGATTTTATCGGCTATTGGGGTTGCCGCGTTACTATTGAATTATCCTAGTGTATTCATGGTGTTGAAATACATAGGTGGTGCTTATCTTGCCTTCGTTGGTGTTCAGATGTGGCTGTCTAAAGGTAAGATGGCAATTAAAGCGGATGCTGCAGACGCCAAGCCTGCATCGCGTTTGGATTTAATCTCACAAGGTTTTGTAACAGCAATTGCTAACCCTAAAGGTTGGGCATTTTTTGTTGCTTTATTACCTCCTTTTTTAGATGCAAGCCGTCCATTGACGAGTCAATTGACTGTATTGATAGCAATTATTTTAACACTTGAACTTACTTGCTTGCTTATTTATGCCGCAGGAGGAAGAACACTGAAATCTATCTTGATGCAAAGTGGCAATGTACGCATTATGAATCGTATTGCTGGCTCTTTAATGATTGGTGTTGGCGCTTGGCTTGCTATTGGCTGATTGTTAATTACATGTTGGATGGCAATATTGAATGCATTAAGAAGGCGCTTTCGAGCGTCTTTTTGTATTTGAGCTTGCTGTTTTTGAATTAGCCGATTTTGCACTGGTTGTTTTTCTTGTGCCGGCCGTTCTTTTGCCTGCCGAGCTTTTTTGTTTAGCGAAAGGATTTTTTGTTGGCGGTGGCAGGTTCTGTAATGCGGATGTCGGCATATCTCGGGAAGCATTTAGTAACTGATTTAGGTTGCTTTCTAAATTGGTCATGAACTCTTGATAACTGGCCTCACCAAGGCTAATACTGTTGAGCGCTGACTCCCATTTAGCCGTCATATCAGGTGTGACAAGCTGCTTAGGAAGACAATCAATAAAAGCACGACCTGTTTGGCTGGCGTGAATTTGCTTGCCTTGTCTCATCAAAAAGCCGCGTTTAAAAAGCAATTCTATAATGCTAGCGCGAGTGGCTTCTGTGCCCAAACCATCGGTTTCTTTCAAGATGGCGCGGATGTCTTTATCGGTGACAAAGCGACTGATACCAGTCATGGCGGCGAGCAAAGTGGCATCAGTGAATGCGGATGGCGGCGTGGTGACCTTTTCTTGAACTTGTCCTTGTGTACACCAGAGTTCTTCATTTTTACTTAACTTTGGTAGCTCATTTTGGTTTTCATCTTCGGGGTCTTTGCTTTTGTTTTTATTGGGTAAAAGTGTTTTCCAGCCAAGTGAAATAGGCGTGTTACCTTTTGCTTCAAAGAGTCCTCCTTCAATTTCTAACTTAATGTAAGACGCCAAATAATCGTATTCAGGGTAAAACTGCATGAGATATTGGCGAGCAATCAGGTTAAATACCAGCGCTTCTGTTTTGGAAAGTGATGTCGCTTTATGGGCTTGAGTGGTTGGAATAATGGCATGGTGAGCCGTGACTTGTTTATCATTCCACGCTTTGCTTTTCCGTGACGCGTCAGCGTTCTCTGCGCCTTGTTGCATGTCTCCTCCTGAACGAGTGAGAGCAGCGAGAATAGCAGGCGCATCTTTGTGTTGCTGAGTCGGCAGATAGCGGCAATCGGACCTTGGGTAGGTGATCATTTGATGGCGTTCATAAAGAGCTTGGCAAGTATCTAATACTTGCTGTGCCGAAAGAGAAAACGCTTTTGCTGCATCAATTTGAAGTGCGGACAAACTATAGGGCAGTGGCGCTGGTTGCTTCTTTTGTTTGTAATTTGCTTCAACAACAATCGCGGGTTTATTGGTAATGCGATTGGCGACGTTTTGTGCCAGTGGCAAACTGAGTACGCGATTCTCTTCATCCATATAAGGTTGGCAGGCTTCACTGGGCAGCCATTTCGCTTGGAATATCCCTCCTTGTGATGTTTGAATGCTTGCCCATACTTGATAAAAATCTTTTGGGACAAAGGCTTCTCTTTCTTTATCTCTGGCAGCAACAAGTCCTAGTACTGGTGTTTGTACTCGCCCAATTGATAGAACGCCTTGGTAGCCTGCCTGACGCCCTCTGATGGTATAAGCACGCGTTAGGTTTAAGCCAAATAACCAGTCTGCACGAGCGCGACCCAACGCCGAGCGGGACAAGGCCGCGAATTCATTATTTGAGCGTAAGTTACTAAGGGCTTTTTTTACCGCGGAAGGTGTTAAGTCATTCACTAAAAGTCGCTGAGTGTTTTTCAGTTTCTGTGCCGGAACCTTGGTGTAGTGTAGTACTTCATCGACTAATAGCTGTCCTTCGCGATCTGGGTCTCCTGCATGCACTAATACAGTAGCTTTTTTAATGAGTTTTTTTAAAATGCCTAGCTGCTTCTTGGTGTTGGCTTTTTCTTGCCATTGCCAGTCAGTCGGAATGATAGGTAAGTGCTCTAGATTCCAAGCTTTATAAGACGGATTGTATTGATGAGGTTCGGCTTGCTCGAGCAAGTGACCAATGCACCAACTAACGCAGTCGCCATTAGGTAGCCAGATGCAGCCTTCTTCTTTTTTTTGGGGAGAGGGAAGGGCGGCGGCAATAGCTCGGGCAAGGCTTGGTTTTTCGGCAATATAAAGAATCATAAATACACTTACTGTTTATATATACAGTAAGTGTATCGAACGCGAAGAAGTGTGGCTAGAGTTGCGTGTTATTTAGTTAGTTATAACGGCTATTTAATTGGCACTACTAGGACAGGAATTGAGCTGGTATGAATAACTTTGTTTGCTGTTGAGCCAATGATCATTTGGCTTAGTCGGCCATGTGTTCGGCTATTCATTACAATCAAGTCGGCATTTTTTTCTGCTGCTAAGCGTTGGATTGATTCAGACGGAACACCGTTAACAATAACAGTTTCTGGTGGTGTTTCTAGATTTGAAAGTTCTTCTGAATATTTTTCCATGAATTCTGATAGTAATCTTTCCATGCGTGTATTGATGTCTTTGATGGTATCTTTGCGCATAGCATCTCTAACGTCTTCGGTAATGTAGTTGTTGATCATATTGGCTGCTTGGGCGTTTAGTGGTTCTATCGCATGCATCAATATGACTTTTGCTTCATGAGTTTTGGCTAAGCTTAAAACGAGCTCCATAGCGGCCTGTGTTTTACCGTCTAGATCACAAGCATAAACGATCGTGTTTATTTTAGGTAACATGGCAAGATCCTCTTTTTATGTACCTATAGCTTAATCTTTTTAGCTTTTGCTGCTCTGATCTGTGTCAATTATCCTTGTGCTTATTTGATAAGTGGTAAGCGATAGACTGTTAGAAGATTGCCTATCACTATGATTTGCAAATAAAAAGCAACTCATTGAGGATAAGAAGATAAAGCCAATAAATAGCATTCCCCAATAATCAATTGGTTTTTTATCGTTGGTATATCTTTTGGATGACGGGACAAAGCTCTTAGTTTTCATAACGCACTCCAGAATGAATAACGATCCAATAGATGATAATGAATATCATTTAATAAATCTATGGGGTTGATTAATATATTTTCACTCGTGATTTTTTTGGGCAGGGAGAGGCGTTGAGAGGTCTGAAAAACAAGCTCATGAGATTTGCCTATGTTATGATGTGCGCTCAATTTTTTAGTAAACGAATAAGAGAGTGTAATCATGTCAGAACTGTCGTTCGACTCTAACGAATCAAAAATCGCATACGGCATTGGTCGTCAAATTGGTGATCAACTACGCGGTAGCGATCTTGGTGAATTGTCTCTAACGCATCTTTTTGCTGCAATTGAAGACGCGCTAAACGGTACTGAAATGCGTGTTCCTGGTGCAGAGCTAGAAGCTGCTTTTGCTGAACTACAGCAAAAAATGGAAGAAAAAGGCCGTGCAGCGTCTGAAGAGAACGTGAAAGCGGGTGAAGACTTCCTTGCTGCGAACAAAGCAAAAGAAGGCGTTCAAACGACTGAAAGTGGTTTGCAGTTTGAAGTTCTTGAAGAAGGTACTGGTGCGACTCCAAGCCGTGAAGCGACTGTTCGTGTACATTACGAAGGCCGTTTGATTGACGGGCAAGTATTCGATAGCTCTATTGCTCGTGGCGAGCCAATTGAATTTCCTCTAACTGGCGTTATTTCTGGTTGGACTGAAGGTCTTCAGTTGATGAAAGAAGGCGCGAAATACCGTCTTACTATTCCTGCTGAATTGGCTTACGGTGCTCAAGGCGCTGGCGCAATGATTCAACCTTTCTCTGTTTTACAATTTGATGTTGAGCTAATTGCTGTTGTTTAATAGCAGTCTTCATATTCAAAGTGTCTTGAAATAAAGCATTTAGAACAGAATACAAAAAAGCGAGTCGATCCAAGTAGGATGACTCGCTTTTTTTGTATTAAATAGATCAGCAAAGAGAAAGCTATATATCTCTTTCCATGCGAATATGCATTTTTCCAGCTTCTAAAAAAACCTTACCATCACCACGAAAATTTTGTTTTTCGTAGAAGGTCTGTACGTCAATTTGAGCATGCAAGAATACTTTGCGAATGCCCATTTCTCTGGCTACTTTGACAGCTCTGGTTAATAGCATTTCACCATAACCCTGATGACGATATGCAGGCAAAACAGCTAATCGGCTAATTTGTCCATTGTCTGTTAAACGGCAGGTTCCCGTGGGAACCGCTGTTGTGCCAAAAGAAACAAAGTGCACTGCGTCTTCATCTAGTTCGTCCCATTCGTCTTGTGGGTCAATGCCTTGCTCAATGATAAAGACTTGTTTTCGCACAAAGGTAAGTTGATCTTTGCTGCTGTTCCAGTCTGACGTTAAAACCTTCATGTGAATACCTTACGTAATATTGCGCTCTTTTATTCTTCTGGTGCAACCAATTCGATCAGCCCTTGTTGACGAATAAAAAAGCGTACAAGAGGTTCTAGATCTGTATTTTGTTTCAAATCTAGCCCAGAAAAATCGAACTCAACTTGATGGCAAACGGCTTCAACAAAGCTCGTTAGTTCCTCACCCACAAGTAAGTGTTCACCGTTACAAAATACGTTAATTTTACCGTTGTTTTCAGTGCTCTGTTGAATATAGTAACAAATACGCGCATCACCAGGGCGAATGAAGGTTTGACCTTGTGTCGCGCTGCTAAATGCTTCGTTTACTTCTTCATGATTCAATGGTGCAAGATATTCTGGGTATTTACTTTCGCTCATCGTTTCCCCTAACCATTCTGCAAGCAGGTCAGGTTGATTAATAAGGCGAGCAAGTTGTGTTTGCAGGTATTGAATATCATCTTTGCTGATGTGTGCGCTGTGTTGACGGCTTGCTGTTTCTGGTGCCGCAAAGCGATCTTTAACGTTCTCTGTTTCGCAAAGTTTATCGCGAATACCCGTTAAGACATCTTGCATACTTGGGGCGCGAAAACCGATCGAGTAGGTCATGCACTCGTCGTCTAGCGATCGACCGTTGTGAGCAAAGTTAGGTGGTAAATAGAGGATGTCACCAGCTTCCAGTTCCCAATCCATTTCTGGATTGACGGGAAAGTTGTCTAAAATATGTAGTTTGATATTGGGGATCGCTGAATCTTGGTATTCATCTGGCGATAATACTTGCCAGCGACGCTTACCTGATACTTGAACTAAGAACACATCGTATTGGTCATAATGAGGGCCAACACTACCACCTTCGGTGGCGTAGCTGACCATGACATCATCTAAGCGCCAGCTTGGCAAAAATTCAAATTGTTCTTTAAGTGTTTGAACTTCTGGTACCCAATGATCAACGGCCTGGACTAATAAGGTCCATTCTTTCTCGGGTAGGGTGGCAAATGTGTCTTCGGTAAAAGGTCCTTGGCGCATTTCCCAAGGTCTTAGTCCGTTTTCGATAACAATACGAGATTCAATTTCTTCTTCCATTGCCATGCCTGCAAGCTCATCGGCTTCCAATGGCACAGCGAAATCGACAAGACCACCGCGAATTAATAACGGCTTTTTCTGCCAATATTCGTCGATAAAGGTTTGGGCTGTCATGCCACCAAGAATAGCCAACGGTGTATTTAGGTCTGTCATAAATCGCTCATTAAAAAAGAACAAAGAAAGTAGTGATATTGCTAAAGATTAGTAGCCTTAAAGGCAAAAAGAGCCGATAAATCGGCTCTTTTATTTACTTGTTAAAGTAAAACTTAGTTACGAATCGCTTTCGCTTGTGCCACCGCATTACCGATGTAAGTGCTTGGTGTTAGCGCTTTCAATTCGGCTTTGGCTTGCTCTGGCATTTCTAGCGTATCGACAAAAGCTTCAATCGTTGCTTGGTCGATAGTGCGGCCGCGGGTTAGCTCTTTTAGCTTCTCATATGGAGATTCGATGCCGTAGCGACGCATAACGGTTTGAATTGGCTCAGCCAATACTTCCCAAGCATTGTTAAGATCCGCTTCAAGACGTGCAGCGTTGATTTCCAACTTGCTGATGCCTTTTAGAGTTGCTTGGTAAGCTATTAAGCTGTGAGCCAAGCCAACACCAAGGTTACGAAGAACTGTAGAGTCTGTTAGATCACGCTGCCAGCGAGAGATTGGCAATTTAGCGCTCAAGTGACCCATGATAGCGTTCGCAATGCCCAAGTTACCTTCGGAGTTTTCGAAGTCAATTGGGTTAACTTTATGCGGCATGGTAGAAGAGCCGATTTCGCCAGCAATGGTTTTTTGCTTGAAGAAGCCCATAGAAATGTAGCCCCACACATCGCGGTCGAAATCGATCAAGATGGTATTGAAACGACAGATCGCATCGTATAGCTCGGCGATGTAATCATGTGGTTCGATTTGCGTTGTATAAGGGTTCCAAGACAAACCTAGAGAGGTAACAAACGCTTCAGCGTGGGCTTGCCAATCCACATCAGGATATGCCGAAAGGTGAGCGTTGTAGTTACCCACAGCACCGTTGATTTTGCCTAAAAATTCAACGTTACTGATTTGCTTAAGCTGACGACTAAGGCGCGCTGCTACGTTGGCCATTTCTTTACCAACGGTAGAAGGAGAGGCCGTTTGGCCGTGTGTACGAGACAGCATCGGCTGTTCTGCGTGCTCAATGGCAAGATCTTGGATCGCCGTGATAACTTTGTTAAGTTCTGGAGTAATGCCTTCTTCCAGCGCTTCACGAAGCATCAATGCGTGAGATAAATTGTTAATGTCTTCAGAGGTACAAGCGAAGTGAACAAATTCAGAAATCGCGGCTAATTCAGCGTTGTCTGCCATTTTGTTCTTAATAAAGTACTCAACCGCTTTGACATCGTGGTTTGTGGTTTTCTCAATGTCTTTAATCGCTTGAGCATCGGCTTCGCTGAAGTTCTCAGCCAATTGATCTAACAATGCACTTGCAGCGCTGCTAAGTGCAGGGACTTCGATGATTTGTGGGTGATTGGCAAGAGCCTGTAGCCAGCGCACTTCCACAATAACGCGCATACGTAGCAAACCGTATTCGCTCACTGAGCGACGCAATACGTCTGTTTTCGATCCGTAACGACCGTCTATTGGGGAAATCGCATTTAAGCTAGTTAATTCCATTGAGATAACGCCTCGACCATGGTTTTCAGGGAGCCGCTATTATAGGCAAAAGGGGGGCGTACTTCTATGGCAAGGGGAATCTTTATAAGCAGTTACCATAGAATGGCTTATGAAGTAGGCCATCTACAGAGGGAAGTCCTTGCAGAAAAAATAGCCAATCCCCTTTAATTGAGGAGATTCACTTGTTCTTCAGGGATGTCGGTTAACATTACGGATTCCATAATGCGCCTTTCTGACTCTTCTGCATGCTTGGCCCACTTTTCATATTTATCAGATCTGTCAACTCGGTAGTTAAATTCTATTTCTAGAAAACTGGTAGGGCTAAGTGGTAAGCAATAAAAATTGATATGATACAGGCTATATGGCCTGCTCTCTTGATAAAAAACCCACTGATTATCGTTGAAAGTTAGTATTTTTGCTGATTGGAGGGGGGGGCGTCCCACAGCCTTGATAGCGTCATCTATTTCCTTTTTTAGTTCTTCATCGCTTATATTATTTCGTCTACTCATACGTTCTTCTATTTCTTTTCTTATTTCAGCATTTCTTCCATCAGGCCGATTATGGAAATCTTTATATTCTTGTATTACAAAACGTGATAAAGCCTCTAAGTCTGTTACATCAATTTTGTTGGTTTGTTTAATTCGAGGTTGGCAGCTAAGCATGCCATATTCACTGCTAGTACCAACAGGGACAACTGGTAGATACATCCAGTTCTTGGTGAATATAATCACAAACCTATGCTGATCGTAGTGTTGGGCATGTTCCTGAAACCATATTGTTGAATCGTATGGAAAGTGTTTGTCTATGGCTTTGGGGGCTACGACCATATTGTTATCTGGAACTATCATAGATAGTTGTTTACTGCCTAATAGAACAATGCGTTCAGATGGCAAAGCAAAATTCGGCCCACCGATAAAGCCGCGATGCAAATTTTTAATCAATTTGATCATAGTCTTGGGTCTCCCTTAGGTAGTGTGCGTAAGAAGCGGTTGACTTCTTTGGCTTTATCACGGTAACCAAGCATGCGTAATTGTTCTGCATAGGTTTTGAGGCCTAAAAATGGCAGAGTATGGGGGCTTGCGGCAGGATCATTGCCAAACACTAATGTCTTGAATCTGAGGGATCTTGCCAGACTGCTTTTTGATAAATCGTTTCTTCCTGCTAGATTGGGCACTAAATCATAAGGATTATTGCGAATACTGTTAACATGCAGTCCAGCATAACTTGCGGCTCGTTTTAGTCGCTCAAGGTTGGCACCAGAGCCATGTATCGCCAGCTGTTGGGTGGTTAATGGCTTGCCATATTTGAGTCGATATACCTCCAGTGCTGCACAAAATATAATCGCCCCTTGGCTATGGGCGACCCATTTCACTTGTTTTCTTTGTTGATTGTTTTGCGCAAGAATGGCGGCTAAGTGCTCAGCATTATGAGATTTTCTGCCTTTTTTCTTATCGAAGATACATTCGACAAGGTCAAGTTTTACCTCATCCGTTGGGTTGTGGAATAGTGTGTATGCCTCTATGCCATCGCTACTGTAAGCAGCATCCAAATGGGTTCCCATAAGCCAAGAGGCTTTTGTTAACTCATTTTGCATACCATTCACTGCCGCATGAGCAGTTCTGACATTTGGAACAGGCCTTGGATTATCATCCCAAGCTCTTGTTAAGGTACGGATATCGTCTTCGGTTTTTGCTTTATCATATTTAGCTGGGGATTTTCGTTTGACTTCATAGAGCATGGTTCGCTCTGCGGAAAAAGGAGCCTTGGAGCCGTATAGTTGAGTATCGAAATAAATGTCTTGGATAAGAATATTTCCATTCACTAACTCAAAGTCGATTAGGTAGTGATAGTTACGGAAAGGGTATTTATTGCGCCATAGACGACGTAAAGGGTTACGGCTGTGTTTGGTGACACTTTGGCCATTTGGGTGTGCGTAGATCTGCAGAATTTCTTTTACCACCATATCTGTATCATAGCTATTTAGACTAGAAAGCATCGCCAGTGCTTGACAGGTAAACTGTACTTTATTGAATGGGAAAGTGGGTGGTAGTGTTACCCCATAGTCTCTGCATGTTTGAGCATCTAACGGGATGGTTGAGTTAGCTTGTATTTTTCCATCGAGTTTGTTCCAAGACATTACTGCATCCTTTGATATCTATCCTTAGTGCGCAATATGGTATGTTTTTTACTTTTAGCTGTAAATATATCTATCAGAAATGGAAAGTCGATAAAGTGTAAAATCTTGTATGTATTGGGGAGGTTACTGATTATATGACAGTTTAGATATTAATTATGATCAAAAAAAATCCCAAGCAGCATGGCCGCTTGGGATTTTCTAGTGCCATGTCAGATAAGTTAACCTATCTGACATTTAGCGTCTTTAACGATGATTACAGTGTAGCTAGTGCATTGTTGAAGGTTGTGCTAGGACGCATGATCTTAGCCACTTCGTTAAGATCCATGTGGTAGTAGCCGGATAGACCAGAAGGTTTACCTTGTACTGCCGCAAGTTCTTTAACGATTTTGTCTTCGTTATCAGCAAGTTGCTTAGCAAGAGAGGCGAATTTCGCCGCCAATGTTGCATCTTCAGTCTGTGCTGCAAGCTCTTGAGACCAGTAAAGCGCTAGGTAGAAGTGGCTGCCACGGTTATCAATTTCGCCAACTTTACGAGAAGGAGACTTGTTAGTATCTAGTAATTTGCCGGTTGCTTTATCTAGGCACTTAGCAAGAATTTTTGCTTTCCCATTGTTGTGCTTGATGCCAAGCTCTTCGAAAGATACCGCCACTGCAAGGAATTCACCTAGAGAGTCCCAACGAAGGTAGTTTTCTTCCATAAGCTGTTGGACGTGCTTAGGAGCAGAGCCACCCGCACCAGTCTCATACATACCGCCACCGTTTAGCATTGGAACGATAGACAACATTTTCGCAGACGTACCTAATTCCAAGATTGGGAACAAGTCAGTTAGGTAGTCACGTAGGATGTTACCCGTTACTGAAATTGTGTCTTTACCACGAATAATACGTTCCATAGAGAAACGGATCGCTTCATTGTAAGACATGATGCGAATGTCTAGACCGCTTGTGTCGTGGTCTTTTAGGTAAGTTTCTACTTTTTTACGAAGTTCGTTATCGTGTGGACGAGCGTCTTCTAACCAGAATACTGCTGGAGTATCAGACTGACGAGCACGAGTTACGCCTAGTTTTACCCAATCGCGGATTGCTGCATCTTTGGTTTGGCAAGCGCGCCAGATGTCGCCTTTTTCAACATTGTGTTGCATCAGTACATTACCGTTTGCATCCACAACGCGCATTACACCATCGGCTTTCATTTCGTATGTTTTGTCGTGAGAACCATACTCTTCTGCTTTTTGAGCCATTAGGCCAACGTTTGGCACGGTACCCATGGTGACTGGGTCAAATGCGCCATTAGTTTTACAGAAATTAATAGTTTCTTGGTAGATGCGAGCGTAAGTGCTGTCTGGAATAACGGCTTTAGCGTCGTGTGCTTTGCCGTCACGGCCCCACATTTTACCAGAGTTACGGATCATCGCAGGCATAGAAGCGTCAACGATTACATCACTTGGTACGTGAAGGTTAGTGATGCCTTTATCAGAGTCAACCATCGCTAGCTCAGGACGTGTTTTGTAAACGTCTTGAATCGCTTGTTTGATCTCTTCTTGTTTCGCTTCTGGAAGGCTTTGGATCTTGTCGTAAACGCTGCCTAAACCGTTGTTTGGGTTAACGCCGATTTCTTTGAAAAGCTCACCGTATTTTTCGAAAACGTCTTTGTAGAAAACCGTTACCGCATGACCAAATACGATTGGGTGAGAAACTTTCATCATGGTTGCTTTTAAATGCACAGACCACATGACGTTGTCTTCTTTCGCTTCTTGCAATGTTGCTTCAAAGAAGGCGCGAAGCTTTTTGGTGCTGATGTTCATGCTGTCGATGATTTCGCCAGCTAGAAGAGGAAGTGATTTTTTCACTTCAACAGAGCCGTCTTTTGCAACGAATTCGATCTTAACTGTTTGAGCAGAATCCATAGTAACGGACTGCTCAGAAGAGTAGAAATCGCCATCACGCATGTAATCAACGTGAGAAACAGATGTTTTGCTCCATTTGCCCATTGAATGAGGGTTTTTACGAGCGAAACCTTTAACGGCTGCAGGCGCGCGACGGTCAGAGTTACCTTGACGTAGAACTGGGTTTACTGCACTACCAAGCACTTTAGAGTAGCGAGCTTGAACGTCTTTTTCTTCGTCTGTTTGTGGGTTTTCTGGGTATTCAGGAAGGCCGTAACCTTCAGCGTTTAATTCTTTGATTGTTGCGTAAAGTTGTGGCAAAGAAGCACTGATATTAGGCAGTTTAACAATGTTTGCTTCTGGGGCTGCTGTTAGATCACCTAGGAATTTTAGGCCGTCTTCAGCCTGTTTGTCTGCCGGAAGTAGGTCTGAAAAAGCAGAAATAACACGACTAGCCAAAGATATGTCTGTCAGTTTTAGTTCGATGTCTGCTTCTTTAGCGAAAGCGCCAAAGATAGGAAGTAGGGACGCGGTTGCCAGAGCTGGCGCCTCATCCGTAAATGTATAGTAAATGGTTTGTTTCGTTGACATGTAATTCCCCTAACATTTCAGGCATTAGCCTATTGAATCGAAGATGACTTTTAGCCGCCATTCCCTAATTTAAACTGCTCTTACAGGTTAACCCGCACAGGTTAAAAATTTGTACGATATACTACATAAAAAACCAACATAGAGATATTGGCTCTCAGATATAGTGGAAATTGATTTCAATTATTCGCTGAGTATTTTGCTAAACAGCTTCAATCACCAACTTCTAATTAAAAGATTATTTATTAGGCATAAAAAAAGCCCTGTCGGGCCTTTTAAATATTAGTTACGTGATTCTAAAGCATTCAATAATGCTTTTCTTTTAAAAATCAAATGCCAGCGTTTTCCACCAAGTTGTCGCCATAGCATGGCGGCTCGAATCCCCGACATTAAAATAGCTCTAACTTGGTTGGCTACTTGTGGTTGCTGTAAAAAACGACTGTCGCCATGTACTTGAATGCGAAAGGGTAGCTTGCTCAAGGTGTCCTGATACATGCCAGAAATCGACGCCAGCATGTTTTCGTGTAGAACGCTCTCATAATGGGCTTTTTTCTGCTCGATTTGAGCGATTTTTTGCCCAATGGTTGACAACATCTCTGGTGCTTTAGCTAGTTTGTTCTCAAGGTGAATTATGCTAAGCGCGTATCTAAGCGTATCTGGATTAACACTACTGCGTTCTTTGCCTAAGGCCTGACGAGAGATTTTTCTTCCTAAAGCAAGATTGGTTGAGCAATCCCATTGACCGCCGTAAATATCTTCAGTAGAGGCTGCGTTAACCATTAATAAGCTGTCTAGTAATGGTTGTAAGCTGGCATTATCTACCTGACCTGTTTTCGCTAAAATCGACACTAATTCTGCCGCTTGAAATATGGCGGATAGGGCGATAGTTTGCTCTTTTTCTCTGCTACTCACGCTTTCTCTCTCAATGATTACTTGTTGAAGGCGACGTTAATGATGCCGCCACCAAGACAGACTTCGTCTACATAAAACACCACGGATTGGCCTGGTGTGATTGCTCGCTGCGGTTCCACAAAGGATACTTCAACGCGGCCATCGGCTAATTCAGTGATGGTACATTCTTGATCTGGCTGACGATAACGGCATTTTGCTTTGCACGTTAAAGGGAAGGTTGGTTTTTTTCTTGCAACCCAATCGAAGTTGTCCGCAATTAAATGCGTTTTAAATAAAGATTCGTGCTGACCACCTTGTGTCACGATCAATACATTTCGTTCTAAGTCTTTCTCAACCACATACCATGGATCGTCAGAGTATTTGGCTAGACCGCCAATACCCAAACCTTGGCGTTGGCCAATAGTGTGATACATCAAACCATGATGGCGAGCAATTTTGTCCCCCTCAAGGGTTTCTATATCACCAGGTTGAGCGGGTAAATATTGCTCTAAAAAGTCTTTGAAGCGGCGTTCGCCGATGAAGCAAATACCGGTACTGTCTTTTTTGTTGTGAGTGACTAGACCAAACTCTTCAGCCAAGCGGCGCACTTCTGGTTTTTCCAGTTCACCAACAGGGAAAAGTGTCTTTGCGATTTCGTCTTTGCCAACCGCATATAAAAAGTAGCTTTGATCCTTGTTGCCATCTAAGCCTTTTAGCAGTAGTGGCTCACCGTCTTTTTCGCCGCGACGAACATAATGGCCGGTTGCTATGTAATCAGCATTCAATGCCATGGCGTATTCTAAAAATGCTTTAAATTTTATTTCTTTATTACACAAAATATCTGGGTTTGGCGTGCGGCCAGCTTTGTATTCGGCAAGGAAGTGTTCGAAGACATTGTCCCAATATTCTGATGCGAAGTTAGCTGTATGGAGCTTGATACCGAGTTTATCCGATACGGCTTGAGCATCCGCTAGGTCGTCTTTCGCGGTGCAGTATTCTGTGCCATCGTCTTCGTCCCAGTTCTTCATGAATAGGCCTTCAACCTGATAACCCTGTTGCATCAGAATAAGTGCTGATACGGAGGAGTCGACACCGCCAGACATGCCCACAATGACTTTTTTATCGTGATTGGCTGGTTTATCTGTTAGGTAGTGGCTTTCTTTCATGACCGGTTTTTTCTCGACTGTTAATTTAGTAAAACGAAGAGGCATAGCCTCAGTGAATTTGATTGCGCATTGTACTTCATTTTTGAGTGCTCGGCACAGGCGACAAGTACTGATCTGACAAGAATGATAAGGAAATAATGGGGTTGTTTTGCGAATCTTCAATGCAGGCTTTAATTAATGGGCTGCGATGAGGTAGTGCCATGATTTCTTCGTAAGTTAACCAGTGGCTAGAAACAATATCTTTATCAAGTGGCTCGTTGGTTTCACTAACAGGTTCGCATAAAAAACATAGGCGATGGTAAGTGTCAGCGCCTTCGTATGGTGTAAAAGCATACATGCCAAGTAAGCCGATAGGTTTCACAATCCAGCCTGACTCCTCTTTTGTTTCACGAATCATCGCTTCTATGGCGCTTTCGTTATTTTCTATGTGACCGGCTGGCTGGTTTAGTACTAGGTTTCCGTCTTGCCACTCCTTCACCATGAGGTATTTTGTTTTCTTTGGATCCGAGTTGTCTTTTTTGACCAGTGCTGCGACGGTTAGGTGAGGCAGCCTTTCTCTTTCTTTGCTCTTCAAACTGAGTAACCTCTTTTAGTAAATTGTCGGTTGGTGCTATGTAGTTCCATTGGCCTACTGTTGTGTTTTCTAGAGTATAGGGGCCGATGGCATAACGAATTAACCTGAGTGTTGGGAAGCCTACAGCGGCCGTCATTCGGCGCACTTGTCGATTTTTACCTTCGCGAATCTGTAACGATAGCCAGCTGGTGGGAATAGCTTCTCGATAGCGAACGGGAGGATTTCTTTCCCAGATGTTTGGTTCTGACATACGCTCTGCTTGGGCGGGCTTAGTGAGTCCGTCTTTTAGCTCAACACCTTGTCTGAGTTTTTCTAAAGCTTGGTCTGAAATCTCGCCTTCAACTTGAACCCAGTAGGTTTTGGGGAGCTTAAAATCAGGTGAAGCGATGATGTGTTGTAAAGCACCTTGATTGGTTAAAAGTAAAAGACCTTCAGAATCAAAGTCTAATCTTCCAGCAGGATAAAACTCTGGTATTTCAATATATTTGGCAAGAGTGGTTTTATCGCCTTCTGCAGAAAATTGGCTAAGTACTCGAAAAGGCTTATTAAATAAAATTAAATTAGAAGGCATGAGCTCAATGTGTGTTTAAAAAGAACGGAAGGAGTAAAAATAGAGTCAAAAAATGACCGTCTTACTCCTCATCATGAGGAGTAAGATAACAAATCCGCTTGAGGATAGCGATGATCTAGCGGCCTATGCTGGTTGAGTTTTTTTAGTGTCTGAATGAGTGTCCTCTTGTATAGCGCCTTGTTTAGTTTCTTCTTTAGATAATGTCGGATTGATTTCAATAGCGTGTAGGCCTCGCTCTCCTGGTTCGACGTCAAATGTTACCGCCTGACCTGCTTTTAGCGTTTTGTAGCCTTCGACATTGATCGCAGAATAATGAATAAATAAATCTTCATTAAAATCTTCCGACACAATAAAACCGTAGCCTTTTGCATTGTTAAACCACTTCACTGATCCGTGATGCATGAGTCACTCCTTATCCACTCAGTCGATATTTGCTTATGTCTCTCAAAATGAGTAATGATGACGGTAAGCGCGTTAAAAAACATAGCTCGGATAGCGCAGATTACTAAATAGGTGCAAATTGTTTATGACGAATCAATGCTAGAATTTCAATTGTAAACATTGATTGCACATTTGGTCACCCCAATAAAGAGCGTAGAAGCCCTTTTGGTATTTGTAAAATCCAAGTGGTAATCTATTACTCATAAAAAGTCGTATATAAGTTGTAATGCGTCACAATATTGGCAAATTACGTAAAAAATTGTAGCCTCAGAGGCATGGGATGATTACAGATCAACAAATTAGACTAGTATCAGAAGATGATGAGCAGCACGGGCATTCTAGTATTGCAATCGCTCCTGAAGAAACAGAATTAAAACCACCATCAATGTATCAGGTGGTGTTGTTTAATGATGACTATACGCCAATGGATTTTGTCGTATTTGTTCTACAGAGGTTTTTTTCTATGGATGGGGAGAAGGCTAATCAGGTAATGTTAGAAGTACATCAAAAAGGGAAAGGCGTTTGCGGTATTTACCCTTTTGATATTGCTGAAACCAAAGTGGCAATGGTACAACAGTTCGTGGAACAAAATGAGCACCCCTTAATGTGCGACCTACAAAAGGTTGACTGATTCAGAGTGAGGGAATAGCAATGTTAGATAAAGAACTAGAACAAACCCTGAATACGGCTTTTAAAGCGGCGCGTGACAAGCGCCATGAATTCATGACGGTTGAGCATTTATTATTAGCTCTTATTGAAAATGGCGCTGCTTCAAGCGTCCTCAAAGCATGTGGTGTGAATTTAGATACCTTAAGTAAGGAGCTTGAGGAATTTGTTGATAGTACAACACCTCTAATCCCTGAAGATGACGATGAACGTGAGGTTCAGCCGACTTTAGGTTTCCAGCGCGTATTACAGCGTGCGGTTTTTCATGTTCAATCTTCTGGTAAGCGTGAAGTAACAGGTGCCAACGTATTGGTGGCTATTTTTAGCGAACAAGAAAGCCAAACCGTTTACCTATTAAAACGACATGGTGTGGCGCGGATTGATGTGGTCAATTATGTTGCTCATGGCATTTCTAAAACGGGTGAAGCGTCTTCTCAAAATATGGATCATGATGACGAAGCAGAAGATACAGCGACTGCGCCGTTACAAAAATTCGCCACAAATCTTAACGAAGAAGCTAAAGCAGGTAAGATCGATAAATTAATCGGTCGTGAATACGAAGTAGAGCGAGTAATACAAACGCTTTCTCGTCGTCGTAAAAATAATCCTTTATTGGTTGGTGAGTCTGGCGTTGGTAAAACAGCCATTGCTGAAGGTCTAGCACGACGTATTGTCGATGGGCAAGTGCCTGATGTGATTGCGGATGGCGTTGTTTATTCCCTAGATCTAGGTGCCTTGCTGGCTGGAACCAAATACCGCGGTGATTTTGAAAAACGACTTAAGCAATTGTTAGGCGAATTGAAAAAGTTACCAAATGCGATTCTTTTTATTGATGAAATCCATACCATCATTGGTGCGGGTGCCGCTTCTGGTGGCGTAATGGATGCTTCCAATCTGCTTAAGCCAGTATTGAGTTCTGGTGGCTTGCGTTGCATTGGCTCAACAACGTTCCAAGAATTTCGTGGTGTGTTTGAAAAAGATCATGCTTTGGCGCGTCGCTTCCAGAAGATCGATGTGAATGAGCCAAGTGTTGATGATACTTATCAAATCTTGAAAGGCATCATTGGTGCATTTGAAGAGCATCATAAGGTGAAATACGAAGAGTCTGCTTTACTGGCTGCTGCAGAGCTTGCTCAGCGCTATGTGCCAGACCGTCATATGCCCGATAAGGCAATTGATGTGGTGGATGAGGCCGGAGCTTATCAACGCTTGCAGCCAGAAGATAAACGTAAAGCTACCATCACGGTTGCGGATATTGAAGATATTGTCTCTAAGATCGCTCGTGTGCCTGTGAGGGCGGTGAACTCGGATGATAGACAAGTGCTATCCAATCTAGAGCGTAATTTGAAAATGGTGGTCTTCGGTCAAGACAATGCTATTGATGCTTTGTCGGCTGCGATTAAGTTGTCTCGTGCAGGTTTGAAAGCTGAACAGAAACCTATTGGTTCATTCTTGATGGCTGGTCCAACAGGTGTTGGTAAAACGGAGGTTACTAAACAGCTTGCCAAGCAATTGGGACTTGAATTGATTCGCTTTGATATGTCTGAGTACATGGAGCGTCATGCAGTGTCTCGTTTGATTGGTGCGCCGCCGGGCTATGTTGGTTTTGACCAAGGTGGTTTGTTGACCGAGGCTGTTACGAAGAATCCTCATAGTGTCGTGTTATTGGATGAGATAGAAAAAGCTCACCCAGAAGTCTTTAACTTGCTTTTGCAGGTAATGGATCATGGTACTTTGACTGATAATAATGGACGCAAGGCGGATTTCCGTAATGTGATCTTGGTGATGACATCGAATGCGGGGGCTCAAGAACTGGCTCGTCGTTCGATTGGCTTCTCTAGTCAGGATAACTCAACTGATGGTATGGAGGTTATTAATCGAACCTTTACGCCTGAGTTTAGAAACCGCTTAGATGCTGTCATTCAGTTCCAGCAATTGGATGAGCGTATTATCTTTAACGTGGTAGATAAATTCTTGGTAGAGCTGCAAGCTCAGCTTGATCCAAAAGGTGTCTTGCTGGAGGTCTCGGATACCGCTAGAGGCTGGTTGGCCAATAAAGGTTATGATCGTCAAATGGGCGCTCGTCCAATGGCTCGTGTCATTCAGGAGCATCTAAAGAAACCATTAGCGGATCATATCCTCTTTGGTGATCTTCATGATGGTGGTCATGTCAAAGTGGCTTTGGATGAGAAAAGTGACGAGTTGAAATTTGAAGTGATCAAAGAGGCGGTTGTTCATTAAACTGTCACAAAACGAACTCCGTAGATCTTGTAGGTCGTGCTTTGGCGCGTCAAGGTTTTTGGTTTAGTGTTATCGGTCTTTTGACGGCCTAAAGGCCGACCTACAGGTATTAGCGACATAAAAAAACCGGACAATGTCCGGTTTTTTTATGTCATCTATTTAAACTGCCCAGTTATGGGTTGCTTAAATTAACGGGCGCGGTAAACGATACGACCTTTTGAAAGATCGTAAGGTGTTAACTCAACTTTTACCTTGTCGCCAGTCAAAATACGGATGTAATTTTTACGCATTTTACCAGAGATATGTGCAATTACTACGTGTCCGTTTTCTAATTCGACACGGAACATGGTATTAGGCAACGTATCAATGATAGTGCCCTCCATTTCTAAGCCTTCTTCTTTTGCCACAATATGTGTCCTATGGTGTTAACTTACTATTATTTAGTAGACGCCGACCATACCTAAGAGGAGGTCTGCAGACGAAGAGGGAAGATGTCCCTCTTTGGTCAATTGAGCGCTAAATAGCTTAATCATGATTGTGTATTTAGCGACGTCTGAATTTTGATCGAGCGTATTTTGCCTAAAAACGCAGCGTAAGGCAAACCTAGATACGTTTTCATTACGTCTATTTTTAGCTTAAATAGGTTGTTTTTCAGCTTTTTTGCCAATATTTATGATAACTGAGTTCTTTTTTATACTTAGAATGAGTTGCTCTAAGGTGTTGCAAAAATCTTTTCTTGGTAGTTTCTTTGCGCCTAGTGATAGCAAATGATCGGATTCTACTTGGCAGTCTATCAACTCAATTCCACAGTTTTTGGCTAGTTCGCAGAATGTTTTTAGGGCTATTTTGGAAGCATTTGGCACGAGTGAAAACATCGACTCACCAAAAAACATATTCCCCATCGCTACACCATAAAAACCGCCGACAAGTTTGTTGTCTAGCCATATTTCAATGGAATGCGCGTAACCTAATTTATGTAGCTTTGTATAAGCATTTTTAATGTCTTTCGATATCCAAGTGCCTTCCTTGTCAGCTCTTAGTGCAGAGCAATAGCCTATCACAGACTCAAACTCTTTATTGATTGAAAAAGACCAATTGCCTTTCTTGATGGCTTTTTGAAGTGATTTTGATGCGTGAAAATGGCTAGGTGTTAACACGCACCTTTGTTCAGGGTGCCACCACAAAATAGGATCTGGGTCACTAAACCAAGGAAAAAAACCTTTGCTGTAGAGGTGAAGTAACCGTGTTGAAGAAAGATCCCCGCCAATAGCTGATAAACCTTCTGGATCCTCTAGCGCCTTACTTGGATCAGGTGTGTCGTATGGTGATTCTGAAAGTAATATAAGTTCGTGATTTTCATCGTTAGCGGAAGCTGACATGAGGTGATTGTATTCCTAGTTTTTTTACAGAACGTTTCTATTTATTGATTATAGTTTTTTTCATCTTAAAAACTATCTTCAAGTGTTTTTTATAAAAAAACTAAAGGAAAAAAATTATTAACCGATAAGTGAAATTAAGGAAGAAAAAACATTCCACTTGCGACTTGTTGACACAATGTTATTCTTATTTCACTTTAATGTGCATGAATAGCTTAAAAAAAATGTAGTTTTGGGTTCTTGTTGGGTGTTTTTTGTCCTAAAAAGGGTGCAAAATGAAAAAAAAAAGAAAAAAAGTGCAAGGAGTGCTTGACCCGTAATGGGAAACTTGGTTTTAATCGATGCAGTCCTAAGCGGTAATTCGAAAAGATAAGTCGAATGCGGTATTCGGAACTACAAGATATTTTGCTTTTTTGATAACTGTCATGAAAGTGAAACTGATAGGTTTTAAGATACACGAATCGTTGATTTAACAACGTTTCTTGGTGAAATGAAAATCGATCGATAGGTCTACAAGACCATATAATATAATATAAAGGGGAATCTTGAATGAAAGCGATTAAACTTGCTTCTGTGTTTGCAGTATCTGCTGTTGCGGCTGCTGTTTCTACTGCTACTTTTGCTGCTGAGACGGTTATCACTGGTGAAGCTGGTGTTGAATACGTTAGCTATCACGGTAACGCTTCTGATACTAATGGTGATACGGCTGATGGTACGGATCTTGGCGAAATCGAATTTCACATTGATACAGGTATCGTTTACGCTGAACTTGAAGTGAAAACTGATGGTAATGATGAAGGTACAGATCTTAACTTTGAGAAACTTTATGTTAAGCAAGGTGCTGTATCTTTCGGTCGCTTTGACGGCACCGTTGCTACTGGCGCTTTCATGGGCATGGATGAGATCTACGACGGTGTTGATAGCCGTGACAATCGTGTTGTTAACAAAGAAACTGATAACACAGGTATCCGCTACAAAGTTACTCCAGAATTCACTGTTGCTGTAGAAGCATCTGGTTCACGTAATGTGCGTGTTGCTGATCCAGCTAACAATGTTACGGCTCAAGAAAAAATCGACTCTGAAATCGGTGTAGCATTCTCTTATGTTAAAGATTTTGGTATGGTGAAACTAGGTGTTTCTGCTGGTGCTATTGGCGATACTAATGCTTATAACATTGGCGCTCAAACGACTGTTGGCATGGCTACTATCTCTGCTAACTACGGTGCTGGTGAGACTATTGATGATGTTGACACAGATTCTTCTTCTGCAACTACTGATGTTGAAAGAGCTCAGATTAACGTTGCTTTAGCTGTGACTGATGCTTTGACTCTTACTTATGAGTATGCTCGTGATCTAGAGAATTCAGGTAAAGCTGGTAATGCGGATCATGTTGATGCGACTTACTTCATTGCAGAGTATGTTGTTGGTGATCTAACTTACTACTACAAAAACTACAATGGCGATTCTGATGTAACTGGCGATGCTGGTAAAAACATTGTTGGTGTAAAAGTATTCTTCTAAGACTTTCTCTAAAGGCATTCTTTGAAAAAGAGGATATCTTTACTAGTTAAAGCGAAAGCCAGCCCTTTGGGCTGGCTTTTTTTATGGTAAGCTTAGCGAACTTATGACTCCGTTATATGGGGCATGTTTTGTTTTGATTAGCATAAGATAGGAAGGCGCGTTTTGTCAGAAAAAATGAGTGAGTCGGTACGATCACCAATTTGGGATATGTTTGCCAAGCAGGCGGCGTTTATTGCAGCTTTGTTATTTTTATTCTTTTTTGGTTTGGCGACCTATACCTATAACCCAGATGATGCTGGTTGGTTTTATTCTGGTAGCGGTGCTGCCACTCAAAACTCTATGGGCCCAATTGGTGCTATTTTAGCCGATTTGGTGTCTGGTTTTTTTGGATCTTTGTTTTATTCCTTACCCCTTCTGTTTTTCTGGGTCGCTATCATTATATGGCGTAACCCTCATTCTTTATTGCCTCTTAATAATGCTTTGTTATGTACTATCGGTAGTATCTTATATTTATCATTTGGTTCTGTGTTGTGCTTTTTGCATACGGTTGGTGATCCTTCACTTCAGTATGGAGCTGGTGGCATTTTAGGGCGTGGCCTTGGCGTCTTGTTATATAGTTTTATTGGCTATGACGGTGCAACCTTGGTCAGTTTAGCCTTAGTGGTTTTGGCTTTTACCTTATTGTCGCAAGTGCATTGGTTGGGTTTAATGGATCGTTTAGGTGAAAGGGTTTACACCTTCACCATGTATGTACGTCAAAAATGGGCTGATAGTCGTGAAGCAAAGGCCAATAAGAAAGCCGACGCAGCTGAACTTCTAGGTATTGATGACGAAGCCGAAGAGCCTGCAATAGTTAGAAAGAGACGAAAGGCAGCAAGTGAGCCGACGAAAGTTGAACCTGCGACTAAAAGTAAGTCCAAAACGAATGTTTTATTTGAGGATTCTATAAGCGAAGACTCTTCTCAAGAGGAAGGTAAAAAATCCAAGTTTAGTTTGTCTTCGCTGTTTTCAAAATCTAAGTCTGCGAAAGCGGATGAAGCCTCCTTTGATTCATCGACTTCTCACAGCGAGCCTGAGTTCGGTGGTTTAGATGATCTGTCTGTTGGTGGTTTATCCTTTGATGATAAAGACGTCAATTTTGGTGATACTCTCTATATTGAAGAGTCTTGGTCAGCACAACGAGATGACATAGCAAAAGAAAGGGTTGCACAACCTAAGCAAACTGTAGCTGCCAAACCTGTTGAATGGGAGGACGAACAAGATATTGCTCCTTCGAGCATTTCTAGAGAGCAGGCTGATGCCATGCTGTTTAATAATGACAAACAGCCTTCAACTATTCCTCCTGCTCATAAACCTGCATTTCGTACTTTGTCAGAAGCTAAACAGCTGGATTCGCTTAGTGGTCCTTATGCAGATGAAGTAGATAGTAATAAAAAGATTGAAGCTTACTCTTTACCGGATCGCTCTGTTCTTACTAAACCAAAACCAAAGCAGGGCGGTTATTCGGAAGATGAACTGTTGGCATTATCTGAATTGTTGGAGCAACGCCTTCAGGACTTTGGCGTAAAAGCGGATGTGGTCGAAGTGAATCCTGGTCCTGTTATTACCCGTTTTGAAATTCAACCCGCGCCAGGTGTTAAAGTCTCTCGAATTACCAATTTGGCCAAAGATCTTGCACGTTCTTTGAGTGTAATGAGTGTGCGAGTGGTCGAAGTTATTGCCGGTAAATCCACTATCGGGATCGAGATTCCTAATCAGGTTCGTGACACCGTGTATTTTTCTGAAGTGATTAATTGCGATGCCTACGATAGATCGTCTTCGCCACTAACTTTATCGCTTGGTCATGATATTTCAGGTGAACCTGTTGTTGTTGATTTAGCAAAAATGCCTCACGTGTTGGTGGCTGGTACGACGGGCTCGGGTAAGTCTGTTGGTGTTAATGCCATGATTTTAAGTATGTTGCTGAAATCGACGCCCGATGAAGTGCGTATGATCATGGTCGACCCCAAAATGCTTGAACTGTCGATTTATGAAGGTATTCCGCATCTTTTGACGCCGGTTATTACCGATATGAAAGATGCTGCCAATGGTTTGCGTTGGTCGGTCGATGAAATGGAGCGCCGCTATAAGCTGATGTCGAAACTAGGTGTGCGTAACATCGCGGGTTACAACAAAAAAGTACGTGATGCTATTGATGCGGGTAAGCCAATTCAAGATCCATTATGGCAACCTGAAATGGCCATGTTCTCAGAAGAAGGCGTCGCTCGCACCGTGCCTCATTTAGAGCCTTTGCCTTACATAGTAATTATAGTTGACGAATTTGCTGACATGATGATGATTGTTGGTAAAAAAGTGGAAGAGCTTATCGCTCGTATTGCACAAAAAGCGCGTGCGGCAGGAATTCACTTGATTCTAGCTACGCAACGACCTTCTGTGGACGTTATTACCGGCTTAATCAAAGCAAACATTCCAACTCGTATGGCGTTTCAGGTTTCCTCGAAAATTGACTCGCGAACCATTCTTGATCAAGGCGGCGCCGATCAACTTTTGGGTATGGGGGATATGTTGTATCTACCAGCGGGTTTACCAACGCCAATTCGTGTGCATGGTGCTTTTGTGTCAGATGAAGAAGTGCATGCAGTGGTAGAAGAGTGGAAACAGCGGGGCGAGCCAGATTATATTCAAGATGTTGTTGTTAATCCTGAAGATCTAATGACGGATGGTGGTGGAGAAGATAAAGATGCACTTTATGATGAAGCTGTGAAAATTGTCATTGAAACACGTAAAGCTTCAATCTCGTCTATTCAGCGTCGATTAAAAATAGGTTACAACAGGGCGGCTAACTTGGTTGAATCAATGGAGGCTGCAGGTCTGGTTGGCCCTATGGGAACCAACGGGCAGCGTGATATTTTGATTCCAGAATAAAAAATGATAGTTCGAGAGTTCTTGTTTTCGGAGCTCTTATTTTTAATGCTTTTTTTGGAGATACATTTTGTTAAATAAATTAGTCACTATGGCTATGCTTACAATTGTAACCGTTTTTCAAACAGCGATGGTGCAGGCCGCTGATGCGACCAGCTCGATAGAGAGTTTGTTAGAATTGAACCGCAATATTGAAGGCGAATTTCGTCAGGTTACTTATGACGAAAAAGGTAAGCAGCTGCAAGTAAGTGAAGGTGTTTTTCTTCTTGCGAAGCCTAATCAATTTGTTTGGGATAGTGTGACGCCTTTTGCACAACGTATTATCTCTGATGGTAAATATATTACCGTCTGGGATGTGGATTTAGAGCAAGCGACGAAAAAACCTTTGTCTGGTGCGGTAGGTAATTCTCCAGCTGCACTACTAGGTCAGCCTGCAGCAGAAGTGCTTCCGCACTATAATGTCACGACACTTGGCAGCGAAAAGTTCCGTTTAGCGCCGAAAGAAGATCAGGACTTATTTCAAACATTGACTCTGTCTTTCCGCGATAAAGTTATTAGCGCGATGAGTATCTTAGATGCGCTAGGGCAAACGACGGTGATTGAATTTAAAAATGTTGAGACGCATGAAGGCGTGGCGAAAGAAAATTTTATTTTAGACTTGCCAGCTAACGTGGATGTGATCGAAGAAGGTCAGTAATGAAGGATCTTTTTTCGGACATACCAACAGGAGGGTATCAGCCTCTTGCAGCCAGAATGCGGCCCGCTAGTCTCGATGATTATATTGGGCAGTCGCACTTGGTTGGTCCGGGAAAGCCGTTACGTAGAATGGTAGAAACAGGCCACTGCCATTCTTTTATTCTTTGGGGGCCTCCGGGAGTTGGGAAGACTACTTTCGCTCAGCTTCTATCTCATGCGCTAGATGCCCAGTTTATTGAAATCTCAGCTGTCATGTCTGGCGTTAAAGAGATTCGTGCGGCAGTAGATCAAGCAAAACAATTGCGCGCGATGAACGGCACTCAGACCGTTCTATTTGTTGATGAAGTGCATCGTTTCAATAAATCGCAGCAAGACGCTTTTTTGCCTTTCATTGAAGACGGTACCTTTTTGTTTATCGGTGCAACCACAGAAAACCCAGCCTTTGAATTGAATTCTGCTTTGCTGTCGAGGGCACGCGTTTATCGTTTGAAAACGCCGAGTGTAGATGAGGTAAAGCTTGTTCTTATGCGAGCTTTAGGAAATCACGAAAAAGGCGTTGCAGCTTACTCTCAAGAAAGTGGCTTTCAAATAGACGATTACTTTTTATCTGTATTGGCTCAAGCGGCTGATGGTGATATTCGTCGAGGCCTTAATTTCTTAGAAATATTATCCGATCTTGTGGAGCCGGGAAGTAAGGTGACGCAAGAGCAGTTGGAGGATGTCTTAGGCGGTAGTGTTCGTCGCTTTGATCGTAAAGGCGATGTGTTTTACGACCAAATCTCAGCGTTTCATAAATCTGTTCGTGGTTCATCGCCTGATGGTGCCTTGTACTGGATGGCGCGAATGCTGGATGGCGGCTGTGATCCTTTGTACATCGCTCGTCGCTTGCTGGCTATCGCATCGGAAGATATTGGTAATGCGGATCCGCGAGCCTTGCAGATTGGCTTAAACGCTTGGGATGTTTTTGAGCGCGTTGGTCCGAGTGAGGGGAATCGTGCTATTGCGCAGGCAGCCGTCTACATGGCGTGCGCACCTAAGAGTAATGCCGTTTATAAAGCCTTTAATCAAGCAATGTCTGATGTCGCGGCGCAACCTAGTTATGAAGTGCCTGTACATTTGCGTAATGCACCAACCTCTTTGGCGAAAAGCATGGGGCATGGCGATGAGTATCGCTATGCTCACAATGAAGAGCATGCTTACGCCGCCGGTGAAAACTATATGCCAGAAGAATTGGCCGATATGCGTTACTATCAGCCGACAGATCGCGGCCTAGAGAAAAAAATCAATGACAAGCTGGCCTGGTTGTCTGATTTGGATAATCAAAGCCCGTTACAGCGTTATGACTCTTTTTACCAGTCTCAAGGCTTATCTCAAGGGGATGAAGAATGATGTATTTTATGATTGCCATTGGTGGCGCGTTTGGTGCACTGAGTCGTTACGGCATGACAAAATGGATTAATACCTACTGGAATCATCATTTTCCCTTTGCGACTATGGTGATTAATGTTCTAGGCTGTGTGTTGATGGGCGTGGCGTTTGTAGTGATAAGCGAGCGCATGCCATCCCTTGAGCCTTATCGACCTCTGGTTATGGTGGGTTTTTTAGGGGCATTTACCACTTTTTCCACTTTTTCGTTGGAAATTGTCTCTCTTATTAACATGCAGGCTTGGCTAAGTGCAGTAAGCTATTTATTATTGAGCTGTGTTTTGGGGATTGCTGGTTTAGCTGTCGGTATGGCCGTTACTCGTTTTTTTTGATCCCTGTTATTGTTTGAAGACACCCTAATTTATTTATACACACTGATTGAAGGATATTGTTGCCCAGATGTTAGACATTAAAGCATTACGCGCTGACCCGGAAGCCATTGCGGCTCAACTTAAAAAGAAAGGCTACGAGTTGGATGTGGCGACATTTTCTTCCTTAGAAGAGCGTCGTAAAGCCATTCAAGTAGAAACCGAGCAGCTGCAACAAGCCCGAAATTCAGTGTCCAAAGAAATTGGTCAGGCGATGAAGTCTGGCGATAAAGACAAAGCGGCTGAGCTAAAAGCACAAACGGCAACCCTAGGCGATGATCTAGAAGCGGCTAAAACACAGCTGACACAAGTTCAAGAAGAATTGGAAAGCTTGTTAGAAGGCATTCCAAACCTGCCTCATGCTTCTGTTCCAGAAGGTAAGACTGAAGACGACAACATTGAAGTTCGTCGTTGGGGAACACCTAAGCAATTCGACTTTGAGCCAAAAGATCATGTGGATCTTGGCGAAGCGATGGAAATGCTGGACTTCGAAGCCGCAGTAAAAATTACTGGTTCTCGTTTTGCTGTTATGCATTCTGATTTAGCGCGTTTACACCGTGCTTTGACTCAATTTATGATCAACACTCATGCTGATTTGCATGGTTACACAGAAGTGTATGTGCCTTACTTGGTAAACGCTCATTCCCTAAAAGGAACGGGTCAGCTACCTAAGTTCGAAGCAGATTTGTTTAAAGTGCCAGTAGATAAAGACAGCGGAAACAATGACCTGTATTTGATCCCAACAGCAGAAGTGCCTGTAACAAACTTGGTACGGGATGAAATTTTAAATGACGCAGATTTGCACAAGAAATTTGTCGCTCATACACCTTGTTTCCGCAGCGAAGCAGGTAGTTATGGTCGTGATACTCGCGGCATGATTCGTCAGCATCAGTTTGAAAAAGTTGAGTTGGTGCATGTTTGTCGTCCAGATATTTCTGAGCAAGTGCTTGAGGAATTGGTTGGTCACGCAGAAGTTATTTTGCAGAAACTGGAGCTTCCATACCGTACGGTGATCTTGTGTGGTGGCGATCTTGGTTTCTCTGCACACAAAACTTACGACATTGAAGTGTGGTTGCCAGGTCAAGGTAAATACCGCGAGATTTCTTCTTGCTCTAACATGTGGGACTTCCAAGCTCGTCGCATGCAAGCGCGCTGGCGTAACCCAGAAACAGGTCGTCCTGAATTGGCACACACCTTGAATGGTTCTGGTTTGGCTGTAGGTCGTACGTTAGTTGCTGTACTTGAAAACTATCAAAATGCTGATGGTAGTGTGCGAGTTCCTGATGTATTGGTACCTTATATGGGTGGCAAGACCGTATTGAAAAAAGCGTAAGCTAAATTTTCTAATAAAAAAGCCTCAACGGAGGCTTTTTTTGTATGAATGGATATTGGAAGTTATGACGGGCAAGGTCTATTTGATTGGTGCGGGTCCAGGTGATCCAGAGTTGTTGACGTTAAAAGCATATCGTTTATTAAAAATGGCCGATGTGGTTTTGTACGATCGCTTAGTTGGCAAAGAGATTATTGATCTCATTCCAGAGTCGGCAGAAAAAATGTACGTGGGTAAAGCCAAGTCTTTGCATAGCCTTCCACAAGAAGAGATTAACAGTCTGCTCGCTGCCAAGGCCAAAGAAGGCCATATGGTGGTGCGTTTAAAAGGCGGCGATCCTTTTATCTTCGGGCGCGGCGGTGAAGAGCTTGAAGAATTAATTGAAGAGGGCGTACCTTTTGAAGTGGTTCCGGGTGTAACGGCGGCGGCAGGCTGTGCTGCGTATGCCGGAATTCCGTTAACGCATCGTGATTACGCTCAGTCGGTTCGATTCTTAACTGGTCATTTGAAAGATGGCACAACAGAATTACCTTGGGAAGAGTTGGTGCATCCAGCGCAAACCTTGGTCATTTATATGGGCTTAACGGGCCTTAAAGACATCACTCAGTCGTTGATTCGCTTTGGTATGAGTCCCTCTATGCCAGTGGCGATTGTTGAAAAAGGCACAACCAACGAGCAGCGCGTTTTTACTTCTACTATTCAAGATGTCTATGAAGTGTCCGTGGTGAACGAAGCGAAATCCCCTGCGTTATTGATAATTGGTGAGGTGGTGACTTTGCAGAAGAAATTAGAGTGGTACGGAAAGTACTAAATTGCTTAAGGCGTTTGAATAAAAGCGGAGCTTAAATGGCTCCGCTTTTTTTTGTCTCTTTAAGATCTTGAATGTTACAAGCAATTTGCTGGTTTAGGGAGGCCGGCAATTTTTGCAGCTAATTTTGGAGGGCTGCCGGGAAATAGCGTCATTAGATAAATGCTGCGTCCTTTTTCTGTGCCTAGTTTTTTTGATACGGCTTTTACCAGTGGTCGCATGGCAGGAGAGACTTCAAACTCTTCATAGAAGTCGCGCAATAAATAAATAATTTCCCAATGAGCATCGGTTAGCTCGATTTCAACGTCTTTCGCCAGTTGATTGGCAAGCTCTGGTGTCCAATCTTGTAGGTTGAGCAAGTAACCTTCTTCGTCTAGAACTGCTGTGTCGTTTGTCATATTGATTACCAACTAATGTTTGCTTCCGCAGTAAAGGTTAAATCGACCCATTCTTCTTCTGAAAGCGCGGTGCCCAATTTTGGTGATAAACCATAAGCTGTTGCATCGCTTTGCAAATAATAGAGTTCTGCCAGCTTTTCTTCAGCCAGCCTTTGCATTGTGTTGGCGTGCTGAATCAGTCTTAAAAAGCCCTCTTCAATCAGCAGTATTTGGTCGCCAGTTTGCACGCTATTTTGCCACGTTGTTTCTAGTGTTGTTGGGTAATCGAGTTGATTTATTTGGTGAAGTCGCATAATTAAAACCGAAAAACTTGTTGGTATTGTGAAAACAGGGTTTGCCATTCGGCTTCATCAAGTTGCTGAACACCTTGCCAAGTTGGCTGATCGCTAAGCCAAGAGTGGTGCTTCTCTATGAAGATGTTTTCAATATCGTAAAACTCTAATCCAGCAAGCAGCTTGTGCAGGTTTTTACCTTGCTCTGCTGTTGGGGTTTGATTGTCGGTCAAAAGTGCGAGTGCTGCCCCAGATAGACATAAGTCCACAGGTTGCTCAAAAGTCGCCAGAACCAGAGCAAGATCTAAACCTTCCTTGCAAGCTAAGCTGAAATAGGGGCTGGAGTTTAGGTGAATTAGTGTGTATTTCATAAGATTACCTAAACTGAATGACTTTGTTTGTGGTGTTCATTAGATCAACAAGAGTTCCTAAGCCTTCAAGCTGAAAATGCTCTGCAAGCGTGTGTTGTTCTAACTCATAGCGACGGCTTTCACTTTCGTTAATTACGCCGCGTCTTACCGCTGCTGCAATACACAAATACAAAGGGATGCTGTGTTGCTCTGCTATTTCTTGCCAAGCTTTAGTTAAGTTGATTTCATCTCTTGGCGGCTGTGCTGTTTGGTTGCCAATAAGCACAGCATCCTCATAAAAAAATACGCCCTTGATGCTGTCAGGGTGTTTATTTAGAGCGGCACGGATAAAGCGAAGCGCTGTGTGGCAAGCCTTGCTTTGATATGGAGAGCCTGTAATGAGCAGAGTGTATTGCATCAAAAATAACCTTGGTAAGAGATGTGGCAAATTTTACACATAAAAAAGGCCGCAGTCAGCGGCCTTTTCGTGTTGATTGTAACGGATGATTAATCGCGAGACATACCAAGAAGAGACAATACGCTTAGAAACATGTTGTATAGGGAAACATACAGAGTCACTGTTGCAACTATGTAGTTGGTTTCACCACCACGTACGATTTGGCTCGTTTGCAGCAAAATAACCGCCGCAGAGAAAAGCGCAAAACCAGCAGAGATGAAAATTTGCAATGCAGGCATTTTGATGAAAATACCAGCAATCACAGCGAACAATAGTACAAAGAAACCAACAGTGATGAATCCGTTAAGGAAGCTGAAGTCTTTCTTTGAAACTAGTGCATAAGCAGATAGGCCTAGGAAGGATAGGCCTGTGATGCCTAATGCGCTCATGATTAAGCTACCGCCACCAGGCATATTCATATACATGCTTAATATAGGCCCAAGGGTAATGCCCATAAATCCAGTTAACGCAAACACACAAAGAAGACCTGCAGAGCTATTTTTAAATTTGTGTGTTAGGAAAAGTAAACCATAAAAGCCTACTAGTGTAATAATTAGGCCAGGATGGGGTAAGTTGAAAGCCATGCTCATGCCCGCAGTGAAGGCGCTGAACAATAGGGTAAGCGACAACAGTCCGTAAGTATTGCGGAGCGTTTTGTTTGCCGCTTGTGACGAATGTGTCGAAAGGGCTTCTGTGTAACGCATGAGATTACTCCTTTAAGGTTTAAGACTATCAATAGACTTAATATGCGGCTGAAAGTTCCAAACTTCAAGCTAGATTGTTTATCTAGGCAATAAATACAGAAAAACACCGCAGAATCGCAGTGTTTTTCGAAATAAGTAAGGGACTGTTAAGCGGTTTTAAGTAACTAGTGTGTCGTCACGGATTTGTGATGGGCACTGGATTGTTTGGTTTTGTGTTTATCTATTTGCTTGGCTAATTTATCGACCATGTCATCAATCGCGTGAAATAATCTGTCTTCAGAGGAGGCTGTGGCAAATATTTCTTTGCCTGGAATATGTACTCTTGCTTCCGCTTTTTGGCTCTTGCTATCCTTTAGTAAGGTGACGTTGACTGATGTTATTTGGTCTGTCAGCTTTGATATTTTGCTGAGCTTTTCGTTGATATGGTCTTTTATTGCAGGGGTTACATCGATATGGTGTCCAGAAATTTTGGTAGTGTGCATACTACTTTCCTCCTGAGGGATGTTTGCGGAACCGACAATACAAAATACTCTTTATTAAGCTGACTATTATGGATCTGTCATTACTCTTTCGTTTTTACTTACTAAAGAACCGAATAAAAAAGCATTGTCGTAACTTGAGCATAGGAGTGTTATTTAGCTCTGTCAAAATTGCTTAACAGTTGTTTTGTTAGCGAATAAAATCCCTATATTGCTAAAGTCTAATGGTCAGTGGGAATAGCGAACGTCATTCTGTACCGATAGTAAGGTTACTTTAAGGTTCTCGTGCTAATGGGAACGGCTTTTGATAGACTGTCATGCTAAATGTGTGAAGCGAGATTTATGTTGGATAACGACTATTCATTACCGATATCATTTTCAATGGCAGCCCAGATCGGGTTAGAAGAAACCGTATTATTGACCTTTTTGAAGCAGCAGGCTTATCTTGTTGGCTCCAATGCTTTACGTGTTGAAATGAGCCGACTTAGTGTTCAGTTGCCGTTTTGGACAGTGCCTATGTTGATGCGATTGTTGGCGAATTTACAGATTAGCCAACTATTGAGCTTTCAGCGACAAGAAGAAATACTTGAGGTTCATTTAGCATCATCTCAAAAAGCGGCGCAAACCATTAAGCCAGCTGCAGAAGCGTCTTCTAAAGACGATTCCTTGATGAGCAAAATGGATCGGTTGCACAAAGCGTCTCGGGAGAAAACCGAAGAATTTACACCGCAGCCTAAAAGTTATCCTGCGAAGCAACCTGTTCGACAATACGAAGCACCATCACCGCCAGTAGTAAATGATCGTCGCGGTATCACGGATTTTGACTTGTATCTGGAGCAAAAAGAGCGAGCTCGACAACCAGATCAGTGGCAACCTGAAGAAGCGACGTTAGAGCAAATTGGCCAAGCTGGCATAGCCCGTGAATTCGCCTTGTCTTTGCAAACTGAGTTTTTGCTTAGAATCAAAGAGCAGCGAAAAAATGTCAGAACTTGGAACAGTGAATTTTTTAAATACGTAAAACGTCAGTGGCAATACAAACAATCGGATAGGTCTTCATATGAAGGAACCTCAGGCAGTACAAAATTTAATAAAACCTCTAGAGAGCAGGTTAGCGACGCCCTCAACAACATCCACGACACAGACTGGTGAGTATGGTTCTGGCAATCCTGGGTACAATAACTCGGGATATGCTAACGCTGGTAATGCGAGTCGCGAATCGGGCCCAACAGAGGCTGAGCAGCAAACACGTATTTTGGTTAATATGCTGTTCGCCCGTTTTAAAGCCATTTACACTCATAAATTCGCCTCTGCTTACAGCACAACGGATGAGGTTAAGCTAGCTAAGCGCGAATGGGCGATTGCACTGAAAGGCTTCCAAGAGCCGTTGTTGGCTTACGCTGTAGAGCGTACGAAAGAAGAGCACACATGGCCGCCAACCATTGCCGACTTTTTGAAGCTGATTAATACCGCATATAAAGCTTATGGTTTACCTGATCCACGTGCAGCGTATCTTGAAGCCTGTACTTGCCGAACCGATCCTTTGCAATATAAATGGAGTCATAATGCGGTATTTTTTGCAGGCTCTCAGGCGGGTTGGTACAAATTAAAGTCTGAAGAAGAACGAGTAACTTGGCCTTTGTTTGAGCAAAGTTATTTGAAAATCGTTGATCGAGTGATTGCTGGCGAGCGCTTAGTGATCCCCAAAGTCATTATGATCGAAGACAAGCAAACGCTCAGTGTGAAAGATTTGTCTAGTAAAATTGCTAGTGATCTATCTTTAGATGAAGAGCAGATTGCGCCTTTACTCTACTACACCCAAAAAACACATGGGTCTGGCGTGCGAGCTCGTTATCGCGAAATTAGTCAAAAAAAGCTTTTAGAAATGGGATATAAAGAAAAACTGCCAGAATAACGGTGCGTTTCTTCTATTTGTTATATAACATAATTTTTTATTAGCAGGATGCTGTAGGCGCGATTTCATTCTGGGTACGATAGAAATCGACACGATGCGTAGGAAAGTTTTGGTGAGGTTGTTATGTTAAAAGTATTGATTGTTGACGACCATGACGTGGTTAGCCAAGGTATTAGTCGTGTATTACAGGATGTAAAAGGTGTTGAGGTAGTAGGTGTTGTGCACAGCGGCGAAGAGGCCATTATTCAGTCCAAGATATTATTGCCTGATATCATTTTGATGGACGTGCATATGCCGGGAATCGGCGGTTTAGGTGCAACGAAAGAAATAAAGCGCATTTTGCCGAAAACCAAGATCATTGCTTTGTCTGCGCTGGATGACAATTTATACCCAGTGAAACTATTGGAAGCGGGCGCGTCTGGTTATCTGACTAAAGGTACCAACACGTCAGAGCTATTAGAAGCCATTCAAATGGTGTCAAAAGGCGAGCATTATATTTCCAAGAGTATTGCTCAGAAAATGGCGTTGTCTAAGTTTTCAATCGATGGGCAAGGTTCACCATTGGGGCAGTTGTCAGACAGAGAGTTACAAGTGGCTCAAATGATCGTGGATTGCAAAAAATCTAACGAAATTGCCGAGCACTTAAATGTAAGCCCCAAAACCGTGAGTACTTACCGTACTCGTATTTTTACAAAGTTGAACATTGAAAGCGATGTCGAGCTGATTCACTTAGCAGTACGTTACAATGTGCTTGGTATGGGCTAGGCGAAAAACGAGGTTTGTTTGAGCCATTCAGAATTTGATCCGAAGCATTTTGTTAGCAACTTAACCACACGTCCAGGCGTTTATCGCATGTACGATGTAAAAGGTGAGTTGTTGTATGTCGGAAAAGCAAAAAATCTAAAAAATCGTGTCGCGAGTTATTTTCGCGTGACAGGATTAACGACCAAAACCATGGCCTTGGTTAGTCGTATTCACACCATCGAAATTGCTGTCACCAAAAGCGAAACGGAAGCACTGCTTCTAGAACAAACACTTATTAAACAACATCGTCCACCGTACAACATTCTGCTACGTGACGATAAATCTTACCCTTATATTTTATTATCTAATCACCATCATCCAGCTTTGCTGTTTCGTCGCGGTGATAAAACCGATAAAGGCACCTTGTTTGGCCCCTTTCCAAGCGGCAGCGCCGTAAAAGAAAGCTTGAATACCATGCAAAAGGTCTTCAAGGTGCGCCAGTGCGAAGATAGTACTTATTCGAATCGATCTCGACCTTGCCTGCAATATCAAATTAAACGTTGCTCAGGGCCTTGTGTGAACTTAATTAGCAATGAAGAATATGAGTTAGACGTTCGTCACGCCCGCATGTTTTTACAAGGTAAAGATCAAGAACTGACTGCCGAAATTACTACGCAAATGAGCGCCGCTGCCGCAGATATGGAGTTTGAGCGGGCCGCAGAGTTACGCGATCAAATTATTCAGCTCAAACACATCCAAGAGCAACAGCATGTCTATGGGCAAACGGGCGAGGCAGATGTTATTGCTTCTATTATACAGCCTGGCGGTTTGTGTGTTCATGTGATGATGATACGCAAAGGCAAAGTGGTTGGTAGCAAAAGTTACTACCCAAAAATGCCCATCGAAATCACAGAAGGCGAATTATTATCGTCTTTTATCGCTCAATTTTATCTTGGTGGTATTCAAGAGTTACCTAAGACGCTTATCATTAGTCACGAGCTAGAAGATGGCGATGCGCTGGTGGAAGGTATTTTTGAAACCACGCAGAAAAAAATTGAAGTACTTAGCAATGTAAGAGGTCAGCGTGCGCGTTGGCTTGAGCTAGCAAAACTCAACGCAGAGCAAGGCTTACAGGCGCGATTATCGGATAAGCGTAATCACTTTAGTCGTATAACCGCATTGCAAAAGTTGTTAGGCTTCTCTGAACCGCCAATGCACATGGAATGTTTTGATATTAGTCATTCTAGTGGCGAAGCAACTGTAGCGTCTTGTGTGGTGTTTGGGCCTGACGGACCGGATAAAAAACGCTATCGCTCCTTTAACATCGAAGGTGTTGAACCGGGTGATGATTACGGCGCCATGAAACAAGCGCTGACTCGACGTTACAAGCGAGTTAAAAGTGGCGAACTAGAAGCGCCAGACGTGTTGCTTATTGACGGTGGTAAAGGACAATTAACACAAGCGGAAGCGGTTTTAAAAGAGCTAGGTCTGGTCAATATCTTTTTATTGGGTGTGGCAAAAGGTGATACTCGTAAACCGGGTCTTGAAACCTTATATATCGGCTCCAAAGAAGATGAAGTAGTGTTGCCGCCAGATTCGGCAGCATTGCACTTGATTCAACATATTCGCGATGAAGCTCATAGGTTTGCGGTCAAGAGTCATCGCCGTAGACGAGACAAGAAACGTCGGCACTCGGTATTGGAAGATATTCCAGGTATCGGGCCAAATCGACGCAAAGAGCTGCTGACAGCCTTTGGCGGATACCAAGAGTTGCTCTCAGCTAGTCAGGAAGATATTTCAAAGGTCAAAGGGATTAGTGCCAAAAAAGCGGAAGAAATTTATCTCTACCTTCATAAAAATTAAGCTTGGCTAGATGTTGGTGCATTTAGCGTAATAATTAGGAATAAGATGAACATACCAAATATATTAACTTCCGTGCGGATCTTCATGATCCCCATCTTGGTGGTTATTTACTACTTGCCGTGGGAAGGGCGCTATTACACCTGTGCGATTATTTTTGCCTTGGCAGCCATTACCGACTGGCTAGATGGCTACTTGGCAAGAAAGCTTGACCAAAGTACCGCGTTTGGAGCGTTTTTTGATCCAGTGGCCGACAAACTTATGGTATCGATTGCCTTAGTCTTATTAGTAGCAAGCTATTCTAATCCACTGCTGACGTTAGCCAGCGCTGTCATCGTCGGCCGCGAGATCGTTATATCGGCATTACGTGAATGGATGGCAGAAATGGGCAAGCGCGCCAGCGTAGCGGTTTCATACATTGGCAAACTGAAAACCACCATGCAGATGCTGGCTATTTTCATCTTGCTAGGAAGTCGACCAGACACCATGGTCGCTCATGTGGGAGAGATGGTACTCATTGCTGCAGCCTTGCTAACCCTTTGGTCTATGTATATTTACTTAAAAGCGGCTTGGCCTGAACTAATGTCCAAAGAGTCGAACAAAAACTAAACAGATTTAAAAAAAGTGCCTAAGTTAGCTATTTATTTGGATTTTTTCCTTGACGTGAAAGCTCAAATACATAGAATAGGCACCGTCTTTTGAGACGCGGGAATAGCTCAGTGGTAGAGCACAACCTTGCCAAGGTTGGGGTCGCGAGTTCGAGCCTCGTTTCCCGCTCCAATCAAAAGATGTATCTGATAGAAGGCCGGATGGCAGAGTGGTCATGCAGCGGACTGCAACTCCGTGAACGCCGGTTCGATTCCGACTCCGGCCTCCAAAATCAGATATGCCCGGGTGGTGAAATTGGTAGACACACAAGACTTAAAATCTTGCGCTGAATAAGCGTACCGGTTCGATTCCGGTCCCGGGCACCATTTATGGTGCCTTTTTTTATGCCTGCACTTTCTTATCTTGCTCAATCCCTTTAAATATCGACTCTCCAGCATTTTCTTAGTACTACTTCAAATTGTAAGCTTTTCCCTTTATATGCTATCTTTTCTGAAATTCTGCACCGAAACTGCACCGCACATTGCACCGGAGAATATTCAGTGGCGTCTATTTTTAAAACCGATGATGGATCATGGCGTGCTCAAGTTAGCGTGAAAGGTAAGCGTAAGACGAAGCGTGGCTTCTCTACAAAGCGTGAGGCGCAAGCATGGGCGTCTGAATTAGAGCGTGAAGCTAAAGAAAGTACTTCCTCTGATATTCCAGATCGTCCTTTTAGTGAAGCACTAGAACGCTACCGCGATACGGTCAGTGTGACCAAGCGCGGTCAGAAATTCGAAATCCGAAGAATCGAACGCTGGTTAGGCAAAAGCGCCGATGAGCCAGCAGACCCACTTTGTTATATTTCCCTCCAAGACCTACAATCCAAACACTTTGCCGAATGGCGAGACAGACGCCTACAAAAAGTGGCCGTTGGTACTGTGCTTCGTGAATGGACCGTGTTGTCTTCTATTTGTAGCCAGTGTGCGAAGGAGTGGGGCTGGTTGAGAGAAAACCCAATGACAAGGGTGAAGCGTCCTAAAGAGCCTGAGGCTAGAACGAGACGGCTGTTACCTGGTGAATTTGAACAACTGATGATCGCCACACAATACGACATAGACATACCGCCAGAATCCAAAAGCGAACGTATCGGCGCGGCCATCGTCTTTGCCATAGAAACCGCCATGCGTGCCGGTGAAATTTGCGGCATAACATGGGAAGACGTGAATTTAGAAAGACGAACTGTTCATCTACCCAAAACAAAGAACGGTAATCCTCGTACCGTGCCGTTATCCACCACAGCGGTGAAAGTATTGGAAAAGCTCAAAACACTAGATGACTGCAAGCTAAAAGCCTTTAACCTGAAATCAGATTCGCTAGATGTGAATTTCAGAAAGATACGTAACAAGTGCCTAATAGACGATCTGCACTTTCACGACCTGAGACGGGAAGCACTGACACGACTAGCCACCAAAGTGGACGTGCTAAACCTAGCGAAAATATCAGGCCATACAGACCTAAGAATCCTGCAGCGGGTTTACTACGCACCAGATATGGGTGACATAGCATTGATGTTGGATTAGGAGATATTTCATGACAAATGTAGGCTTTTGTCCATTATGTCGAGAAAATAAAGCCATTGTTAAGTCTCACATTTTCCCTAAATCTCTTTTGGGGTTAGATAGGGAAGCTGTTGTTCCAAAGTTCTTTAAAGGTAATCGATCTGTTAGTGCTGGATCTCCACGTAGGGAGGGGGTGTATGAGAAATTATTATGTAAGGGATGCGAAGATAAAATTGGGGCGTTTGAAAGTTACGGGATAAAAATATTGAAGCAAGCTGAAACACATTTTTGTCGTAGTGATGATTTTTTTTCTATTAAATTTGATTACAAGCTATGGCGGTTATTTTGTTTGAGTATGTTTTGGCGTGCCTCGGTAGCCAAAAGGGTAGAGTATATTGAATGTGATATACCAGAAAATATTTTAGATATGATAAGGGTATCTTTGCTTGATCCTAGTGCCTCAGATTGGCCTACAAACTTGTATCCGATAAGAGTGATTAGATCGGAACAAAGTTGTATTGATATGAGGGGGATGCATATTTTTCCGAAAAAATACATTAGGAACGACAATAGTGAGTTTTTGTATTCGTTTATTAATGGATGGGGTTTTATTTGCTTTCCTGGTCTATATGAAAAAAAATCAAGGCTTGAAGCTCTTTTTTCTTTTGAAGCAAGGAAAGATGTTTTAACTATATTTAAATATATAGATAAAAAAGATAAATTTTTTACGTCTTTCTGGGAAGAATATAGATTGGAATACTACAATAGAAATCATTAAATGCATGGCTAATAAAAAATTATAGGTCAGGAGAAAGTGTATGGATGCTGCAGAAAAATTAAAACAACTAGCTTTAAATTGGACGCCCTATAAATATTGTTATTTTTCTTCATCAGATGGTAATAGATGCTCTAATAGAATAGTAAATGCCCATACGATTCAAAAAAGTGGTGGATTGAAAAATATTTCTGCTAAAAGTCATGTAATGTATTTTAAGCCAATATTCCATAATATCATGAAAAATAATGGTAAATTTGCGCCCAAACTTGAAGGGATAAAAAAAGCATCAACATTTTTTGGTTTTTGTTCTGTACATGATGCAGAGTTATTTTCACCTATTGAGAACAATGTATTTATCGATTGTGAGGAGCATTCACTACTTTTAGGCTATAGAACTTTTTGTAAGGAAATATATGCTAAATCAGAGCAGATGAGGATGCATCAAGAAAGTTACAAAATATTAAAAGATGATCATTCAGATCCTCAATTACTTCGTAATCTGGATATGCAATATCATGGCATGGAGCTTGCTGAATCTGAGCTGTCTTCTTTGAAATTTTATTTGGAAAATTTGATTGTTAATAAGAGATATGAAAGTGTTAAGTTTTTATCTATTAGAACTGCTAGTTTAACTGAATTTATGTGTTCAGGAGCGCTTATTCCAGAGATTTCTTTTAATGGTTATTACATACAGTATTTGGGTCAGCCAAAACATAGTAGCGATTATTTAAGTTTAAATATTTTTTCTTCTGATTTAGGTGGTGTGATTTTGTTTCAGTGGGTTGATGAAAGCCAAAAAAATATAGGTTTCTTGTTAGATCTTCTAAAAAAAGGGTTAAAAAACATACCAGAATATATTACTCGGTTTGTATTTGAATTTTTGGAAAATACATTCATGTCGCCATTGTGGTGGAATTCACTTTCGCAGACTGATAAAAAAATCATTCAAAATAGAGTGATGAATTTCTCTGATCATGAGTCTAATTGCTTATCTGAAGGTAAGGTAGCTTCAGTAGATTGGGATATTACTAGTATTAAGACAAATGTCGTTGAACTAAAACCTTACGAAATATAAAAATATATAAAGCACTAGACCTATGATATGTAAATTTTTCGAATACACAGTTTTACGTTAGTTGGTATTGACTCAAATAACGAGTGAGAGCAGCTTTAAAAAAGCCGCCCAAGTGGCGGTTTTTTTTGTGCCTGGCGTTTGGTTCGACTAGCGCAAAAGGTCAAAACGATTTACTGTAAAGGAAATGACAACAATATGAAGCAATCATACACTCAGATTGCAGTGCAACCACGCTAGAAAAAGCGCAGCACGTCACACCAGTAGTACAAGGGAAGTTATGGCTAACAACAATGCAGGACGTGTCTTCGGCCATATTCCTAGTCAAATTTTTAAAGACCGTGCCGAACTTGCAGAAGCCGCCCACATCAAACCATTAGGCCAACCACACAACGGGCCTGATGTAGAAAGCAACATTCTCTGTCTTTGCCCCAATCACCACGTACTTTTTGATAACGGCGGTTTTACCATTGCTGATGATCTAAGTTTGGTCGGCATAGAGGGCGAATTGAAGGCAGTGAAAAGGCATAAGATTGATTTAGAGTTTATTCAATACCACCGAGAGCACTATCAAGTTTAAAAGAGGCTTCTATATTGAAGTTACTTAGGAAAATAGAGTTATTTTTTATCCATTTAGTTTTTATCAAGGAGAGTGATATGTCTAACGTAGTATTTTTTAGTTTCAAAGAAGAGGATAGAGGTGTTGTTCTAACCGTTAAGGGGCGAGCGGTTAATTCAAATTATACTAGCCTTAATTTCAGAGTAAGAGATTTGCTAACGCGTTGGAAAACTGAAGATGCTGCTGTTATCAAGCAAGCTATTTCTAAAACGATTACTGGTACATCTAGAACAATAGTCTTTGTTGGTAATGAGACCTATACAAGTTACTGGGTTCCCCATGAAGTAAACATGACACTGGCTGCAGAGAAGCCGGTTTACGCGATTAGGCTGAGTGGTACAAATGGGCCTATACCAAAATGTTTGTCTGATAATAAAATTAGAGTATATGCGTGGAGTGAACAAAACCTCCAAGCTCTAGCTACAATGTAGGATTTTTTAATGAATCATCAAGATTATCCGGCTCTATATAGGGCCGCAGATTCCGCATCTAATAACGCACAAGCGAAATATCTGTTGGCAATAAGGTGTCAGATATTTTTGTTTTTAGTAGGTGCTTTATTGTCTGTAAACCCACTTCCAACAAAAGAATATTCATTGTTAAATGCATTAGTTTTTATAGCGGCAATTTGTATATCAATATTGCTTGCTACAAAAAATTATGAAAAGACATGGTATAACTCTCGAGCTCTTGCTGAATCTATAAAGACAGCAAGTTGGCGTTTTATGATGAAAGCTGATCCATTTTTAGATGCAACTTCAATTATCGAGGTGAAGGCTTTATTTGGAAATTTACTTACTGAAATACTTAGAAGTAATAACAACCTCGGAGAAGTTTTAGGAGGAGAAGATAGTAACGAAGAACAAATTACAGCCTTGATGCTTTCTACTCGTAATGGGACATTAGTTGATAGGAAAGCGTTTTATTTGAAGTATCGAATTGATGAGCAAAGAAAGTGGTATGCAACAAAATCTGCATTAAATAAACGAAGAGGTGGGCAGTTTTTTTTCGCATTAATATTGCTTCAGGTTTTTGCTGTTATATCCGTGTTATTAAGGATTGTCTATCCAGAATGGAGTTTGTGGCCAACCGATATTTTTGTAGTTGCCGCAGGTGGGGTTTTGACCTGGATGCAGCTTAAGCGTTATCGAGAGATTACTGCTTCATACTCTCTTGCTGCTCACGAAATTGGAATAATTAGAGGGATGTTAGAAGATTCGGAAACCGATACGAAGTTTTCTGAGTTCGTGAGGGATTCTGAAAATGCATTTTCTAGAGAGCATACTCAATGGGCAGCTAAAAGTGACACCTAAAATTTTTAGATACCATTCATACTAGTAAAATCTAGTTTCGTAAAGTGTTTGAAGTGCAATTACATCTTAAAATGGAATGTGTAATGAAAATATTTATTAGTTGGTCAGGAAATAGAAGTAAAGCTGTCGCAGAGTTGATGAGTGATTGGCTAAAATGCGTAATTCAAGCCTCTCAGCCATGGATTTCAACGAGAGATATTGACAGAGGAGCGATTTGGTTTACAGAAATTAATGATAAATTAAAAGATGTTTCTGTTGGTGTTGTTTGTTTAACTCAAGAGAATAAAGATAAACCTTGGATACTCTTTGAGACAGGAGCGTTGGCTAAAGGATTAACAACAAACCGCGTATGCACTTTATTAGTAGATTTAAAGCCTGAAGACTTACAAGATCCTTTGGGGCAGTTTAATCACACTACAGTTGATAAAAGTAGTGTTTGGGCTTTAACTCGAACAATCAATAGTTGCTTGGATTCTAATGCTTTAGAAGAGCGTATACTTGAACAGGTATTTGAGACGTATTGGCCTGCTTTCAATGACGGTTTTGAAAAAGCAATAAGAGATAATCCACCCCAAGAAAACATACCTCCCCGGTCAGAGCAAGATATATTAAGTGAAATTTTAAATCATACAAGAGGTTTATCTAATAGGATTAGAAAGCTTGAATCTAATGTTAAATTTGATAGTTTCGATAATGCACATTACTTTAAAATACATGATGACGATATAAATAAAAGAGTTTCTGAAATGATTTATTCTGGCGAATATGGTTTAGGGAGTGTTTCTAATTATTTAAATTCATTAGGTTTTGGTAATGAAGAAAAAGATAGGATCATTAATGAAGTTATGGAATCTGAGAAGTTAAATATTAAAGGATTTAAAATAAAAGATACAAAAAATACCAAAGGTAGATAGTGTTTTTATTTTTTTCTATGTTTAAAAAATGAGTGTGTATGGATAAGCCAACAGTGTTTTTTAGTCATTCTTCCGTTGATAAAGATTATATTTCTGCGCTACAAAATGGCGTTAGTAAACGTACATCAGGAACTATAAATATATTTCAATCAAGTGATGGTGAAAGTATTCCTTTTGGAAATAATTGGATTCATAAAACAGAAGAAAATTTACATAAAGCAAAATTAATGTTTGTTTTTGTTTCTCCAGAATCACTCTCATCAAGTTGGATATATTTTGAAACAGGGTTTGCCTATGCGAAAAATGTAAAAGTTATTCCAATTGGAATAAAGGGGGTTGATATTGGTTCACTCAGGCCACCGCTAAATCTTTTGCAGGGATTTAACCTTGTTTCAGAAGAAAGTCTTAATAATTTTATCAGTATATTGAATAAAGAGTTTAAGTATGATTTCCCAATGTCTTTTTCAAAAGAAGATTTTGATTCTTTATTAGAATTGGATTTTGATATTCTATTTGAATCAAATAAATATTTTGAGCAAATAGATTATTTAGAATTTGATTTTCCTCCTTTTTTTGGTGGAGATGATCAAAAAAACCTTATTAGGGAAGACTTTATTGATTTCTTTGGAATGAAATTGAAAACAGACGGTATTGACTCTTCCTTTAATGGCAAAAATGAATTATATGCGCATGGACTAATGGCATATAAAGATATAAGAAAAAGTTCTAGAAGTGTTTTTGTAATTAAAGTTGATCCTTATATGATTAAAAAATATGAAGATACTATTAGTAATGTTTTTAAAGATATGTATGAAGAAAATCCTAAGAAATGTTGGTTTTCAGTAGTCTTTAAAAACTCTATATCATTAGAAACAACTGACTTTAAGGCTTCTTCTAAATTGTCTAAAGTTGAAATAAAAATATCAGAAATTTCAGGTCGTTATTTTGATTTTAGTGGAATGGTTTTTACATTGACGTCTAGAGATGATTCATATATTTATAGTGGGGCTGCGCCACTGGAAAACCTTAGGATTGTTTATAATATGAATGAATTTAATGTTGATAATTTTGTTAGTTTACTAAAAATTCTAAATAAAACTAAGGTTATATCATGAATATTTTTTATTCTATGATAATCTCCATTGAAGCCGTTTGGCTAGATGGCTAAGCGCTTTATAAAATATTCTACTAATTAATGCTTCCTACTTACAAAATTAAAACAGGATTGAATGAGATGGAACTTCAGAAATTTTACGATAAGTTAATAAAACTGCAAAGTGCGGCTATATTTGATAAAGAGTTACGAGACGATGAGGAAGGATTGCCAGCCAACAGTATACAAGGATTTGAGAGTACAGAAAATGGCATAGAGGCAATACTTGGTGAAGATGATGGATTGGTGATTTCGAAGGCAATTGAGGCGTTAGCTGATTTTGTTAAGCTAACCCCAAAAGCCATTGTACATAGTGTTCATGAGGAAGAGATTCTTCCTTTGAAATATGTATATGAAGACTTTCCTATATTCATTGTTGAGTTTGAGTTGCCAAAGGATTCGGAGTGGCGTTAATCAAAGTTGGGTTTTCGCTAGCTTGATCAGGGTGTAGCATTTTATTTTCAATGTACTGAATTGCTCCTTCTTCGGTTAGCGTTTCCATTATTGTGATTTTGAAATTAGGTTTTGGAAAAGCATCAGATAGCTGATTTTTAATAGCCTCAATTGAAGCTCTTGGAACAAAAAAAGCTACTTCAAGTATCTGTCTTCTTCGCTTTATGCTTGTTTTAAAGCGCCTTACGCCTTGAAGTTGTATGTTATTTATTTTGCAGTGAGCGCGAAATTTATTCCATGATTTGTGCATTTCTTCGACATCACTGATATCGGAAAAATGAAAATCTCTTGTTGGTGCGAAATATGCGAAGAGTAATTTATGGCCTTCGCTTTGCATTGCTTTTATCTGGCTCATGAGTGTTTTTGATTGCTGAATGTTCATCTTTTTTGCTCCCTGTTAATAAAGTTTTAAAAAAACCGCCCTTTGGCGGTTTTTTTATGTCTGCTGTAAATCAACTCAGTGTGTCATTTTCTGAGCCAGCGCCCATGACATTACGTCGCTGGCGACCCAACGCAAGTTGGTGCGGTTTTCTGATCCACCGACGTTTCTTGCTTGTGGGAAGATGCGTTTGCACGCTACGTCGCCCATTATTTTCTTTTTAATCAATACGTCTCATTTTCCGAGTGAACTGAAACCGAGGTTGAGCCGTCGAAGGCGGTGTCGATGTTGAAGGTGATCGGGCGGCAGCAGACTTGGCAGTCTTCTATATATTCTTGGCTTTCATCTAGCACTTCTATCACGACGTCGATGCTTTCACCGCAGTAGGGGCATGAAATGTCTGTCTCTAGTAGTTCGCTCATTTGCACCTCTCATCTCACTTTAAGCGTTTCAAAATTACCTATAATTTAATCATAGGTGATAATTAGTCTGCTAGCTTGCGGGTTGATCCCTTTATTTGTATGTCTTTTGTATGAAAATCCACACTTTTATCGATCTGCTTTCACGCTCTTTGTGCAACACTGTTATGATTTAAGCTTCTAAGGTGAGGTGCTGTCATGATCAATTCTATTAAATACTTATCCGTTTTAGCGTTACCTGTGTTGTTGTTTGGTTGTTCTTCTGGGTCTCATGTGGTCACTGGGCAGCAGATGCCAGAGCTTGAAGTAGAGCAAGTAACCATATTCGAACAAGCACCAACGTTTGATTATAAAGTTATTGGCACGGTAAAGGCTTCTAGTGATAACGGCTTTACGGAAGATTCTAGAAAAGAAAAAGCCACTCAAGAGTTGAAAGAGCAAGCTGCTAAAATAGGCGCGAATGGGGTGATTTTAGATGAAGTCACGCAGTTGTCTTTTAGGCGTTTAGGAACGGGCGTTGGTGTTAGTGCTGGCAGTGGTGGTGGAATAGGAACGTCTATTGGCTCGAGCTTTTCGTTCCCGACTACCGAGGCGAAAGGAACGGCAATTTATTACGAGACTGAGTTAACAAAATAACTCGGCGTTTATAAATGCTGTCATGAGTTTTTTAAATGCTTGCGATAATATTTTGTTGTTACCCTCTGACTACATAAACAGATACACTTGCTTTTAGTAAGCATAGAAAATTGATTGAGAGAGCGTTATGTCAGAGTTTGAAGAAAAGGCAAAAGGTCGTCTTACGACTAGGACGGTTGCTATGCCGGGAGATACTAATCCAGCAGGTGATATTTTTGGTGGTTGGGTGGTATCGCAAATGGACATCGCGGCAGGTATATGTGCGGGTCAGCGTGCTCAATCTCGTGTAGTGACGGTTGCCTTGGATGGCATGAGTTTTATTCGCCCCGTAAAAGTTGGTGATATTTTAGGTGTTTATACTAGAGTTGAATCTGTTGGTCGTACGTCTATGAATATTCTAGTGGAAGCTTGGGTGCGTCGTGGCCGTATTGGTCAGCGCGAAAAAGTAACAGAAGGCATGTTCAAGTTTGTTGCGATTGATGAGTCTGGGGCGTCGACACCGATACCGAAAGAAGAAGATCTACCTGATTATGTAATGCATGGATTTGACGACTGATCATTGATTAATTGTTGTTGCATTGCTCGACTTGCTGATGCTTGCTAAAAAATAGATTTTTTTAGTGAGTATTGGTTTGGTTTTGAATGATGCAGAGGGCTTTAATTGCGTTTATTGAAGGGAATGGAAGTCGAGAGCAAAAAAAAAGCGCTTACCGAAGTAAGCGCTTTTTTAACGTTGGTACCAGTAGGCGGACTCGAACCGCCACACCCGAAGGCAACGGATTTTGAATCCGTCGTGTCTACCAATTCCACCATACTGGCCTTGAAAAAGGTGAAACGCATTCTATATTTTTTTCTATAGGTGTCAATCGTTTAACAAAAAAAAATGCATTTAATTTAATTAATCGACTGCATAACTTCTTCTGACCACAACATTGCATCTAAAAACGCTCTATTTAAGATGGTTCTTTCACCTGGGCTCATCTTTTGAATTCTATTCCAGTCTTGTTCTTCGCAATATAGTGTTTGCTTTAAGTAGGCTCCAAGCTCCCCAGTCTGATTGATGATGGCGTCTAAGGCATTTTTGTCTAGGGCTATTTGCTCTAGTACGACCGATTTTTCAACGTTAAAAACCGCGTCTATGCCGGACATCAGTCCAACCATAAATGCAGAGTCTGCCATAGCTGACTTTTTACTCTCAGCAAGCAGCTGGCAGCAGCGGCCACGCGTTAATAACATTTTTAGCAAGGAGCTGGGTTGGTTCGTTGATGAGGTCAGTGTAATCAGTAGAGCCCATTTCTTTAATTGCACCAATCCAAGAAAAATGACAGCTTCTTTTATCGATACAACGGTTTTAGCAACTCCACAGACTGGGCTATTAAGAATTCGCAGTAGTTGGTAAGATAGCTTTGGATTTTTGGTCACTAGGTCTGCTATGGCTTCAATGCTGATGTCTCTATTTTGCAAAGCGTTGACCAGTTCAATGGCACCATGTGTTGCAGAGTCAATTTTTTTGCCTTTGATGAGCTCTGGGCGTTGCAAAAAGTACCCTTGGAATAAATCAAAGCCGAGACTTTTGCAAAGTTCGAACATGGCTAAATCTTCAACCTTTTCGGCAAGCAAGATTAAACCGCGCGATTTAAGTTCGGCGATTTGTATCGCGTGCTGTTCTGGTGGTGTGATCAATACATCTATTTTGACAATGGATACCCACGGCAATAGCGCTTGGTAGTCCGCATCAAATTGATAGTCGTCTAAGGCAAATCGATAGCCAGCAGAACGCCATTTTTGTAATGCGGTAAAAAATTCTGGTGTCAGCCTTTGGTTTTCGAGAATTTCTATGTAGACGGTGTCTGGATCGATGGGAAAGAAAGCATCGGACAACATGAGATCTGTTGTCATGTTAATAAAAAAAGGTTTTCTTAGCTGAGATTCTAATTTGGTAATCCCAATGCATAAGTTGACTAGTACTTGGCTGGTAGCGGCTTCGCCATCAGAAATATTCGCATTTAGGGCATCCTTTCCACGGAATAAAAGCTCATACCCAAAAATTTCTTTTGTCCTTTTGAGTATTGGTTGCTGAGCCATCATTAGATCATCTAACACCGTTGGAAATTCGATCATTATGCTTCTCTTATTATTAAGGCTTATTGCGGTACTGCTTTGTATTGTTAAAACAAAGATTTATCAAAACATAGGTAGGTTTAACATAACAACTCTTTAAGTGTTAGATTTTGTTGTTTGGACTGTTTAAAAATACTTTCTATGATTTGCAAAAAGGTTGACACGGTGGGGAAGCGCCCATAGAATTCTTGCCTGTTTTTGGGGCCTTAGCTCAGCTGGGAGAGCGGTTCGCTGGCAGCGAACAGGTCAGCGGTTCGATCCCGCTAGGCTCCACCAATTATTCTGAAATAAAGCATAATTGGAAAACACTATTCTCAGGACATTCTGTCCACATGCGCTAAGCGCTTTGTGGGGCTATAGCTCAGCTGGGAGAGCGGTTCGCTGGCAGCGAACAGGTCAGCGGTTCGATCCCGCTAGGCTCCACCAATTATTCTGAAATAAAGCATAATTGGAAAACACTATTCTCAGGACATTCTGTCCACATGCGCTAAGCGCTTTGTGGGGCTATAGCTCAGCTGGGAGAGCGGTTCGCTGGCAGCGAACAGGTCAGCGGTTCGATCCCGCTAGGCTCCACCAATTATTCTGAAATAAAGCATAATTGGAAAACACTATTCTCAGGACATTCTGTCCACATGCGCTAAGCGCTTTGTGGGGCTATAGCTCAGCTGGGAGAGCGGTTCGCTGGCAGCGAACAGGTCAGCGGTTCGATCCCGCTTAGCTCCACCATATACTAATGTAAATTCGCATTTCATGTGGTTTTCATAGTGTGCTGAATTGTACGTACCTTCCCTAGTCTTTTTGTATATGATTCGCTTCCTCTCTACGATGGCGGTAGTGTTTTGGTGATTCGTTATACTTTCGTTTAAACCATCGGGTTAGGTGGGCGCTATCAGCAAAGCCGCACTCCTGTGATATTAGGGTAATTGAGAGTGAACTATTGGTCAGAAGCCACTCTGCATGTCGGATGCGCATGTCCCGATAGAAATCGGAGGGCGTAACATTTAGGGAATCCATAAATGCTTTATTTAATTGCCGCATGGTGACGTTGAGCTGTTCAGCGATCTCTTTGATTTCCAGAGGTTCTGCGATCGTTTTTTCCATAATAACCACGGCACGGCGTACCCGAACATCGTTAACCTGCAACACAATGTCGGCAAACTGGTTACCTATATGGGTTTTACTCTTTTCATCATTACCATAATCAAGAATTACCAACTTGAGGGCTTTTCTTGCGAGTAGAGGGCCGCAGTGTGTTTTGACCAGCTCTGCTGCCAAATAGGCTGGGGCAGCACCTCCGATCGAGGTATAGCGACCACCGTCGATAATGTAGGTCTGATCTGATATAGGCAGGGGAGCCGAATACTTTTTTGTGAACTCATTGAAATGTTGGAAATGGATGCTGCAACGATAGCCATCTAATAATCCCAGACCAGCCATAATAAAACTACCGGTGCATATTCCGACAATGGGCAGGCCATGCTCAGCCGCACCCTGAATAAACTTTCCCAGAGTGGGGGCAAGTTGATAGCTACCGCGCAGTATTCCGCCAACGACGACGATGTAATCAAACTCATCGTAGCTGACTTCGGTTATGAGTTTTTTAGGTGCAATCTCAATACCGGAACTGGCACAGATATTATCTTGAGTGTCGGCAACAACTGTCCAGTGACACAGGTTCATCTGGCTGCGATCTGCTGTATCTCCAGCCAATCGTAGAATATCTACGAACGCAGAGAAAGATAACATGCTGAAAAAAGGGCTTAGTACAAAGGCAACGCGTAATTTTGGCTCCAGGTCCTTTACCAACACATCATTTAACGTAAGCATGTCACCTGAATCAGTCATAAGCGCTATAGCCTGTGAGTAAATGTGGATTTGCTATAAATTATAGGGGAGTTAGCTCTTAAAGCACTAATGAAATAATTCAGCATTTCGGGTGTTGTTTATATGGATTTCAGTGAGTACTGGTCTCGTTTTTTCAAGTATTTACTAAGATATAATTTGAAGGAAAAGGGTCAGTAGGGTCAACGCCATGCTCTTTGCTGAAGTAGATTTATGCTCACTTTCAATTCGAGATCTGCCTGAGCTTGAACCATCTTCTCCATCATAGTTTTGCCTAGAATATCCAATGCACCATCGATGATAACACGGCCGATTTCTCCTTCGGCGTGTACCCCGAGCTCTGACATCCTTTTACTTCACCTCATCATCTCCCCTGTATAGAATGCCGGCCAGATACTGGCCGGCAAGGTACGGCTACCTAAGTGCCACATTTCAGCTGCTATATTCTTTAGCAGCATCGAGTAACCAGCCCCAGATGTACTCGCTGTAACTACGCTCAACATAGATATCGAAACTGTCTGCGCCTTTGCGGTGAAGAAATACTTTTGTAATAGCAAGACGAGTCTGCAGACACTGACCCGTTGCAAAGTGTGTATCATTGAAGTTCAGGCTACAGCCTTTTTTCAGCAGATCCACAGCTGATGGCCCCTTCAGGTGAAAACAGCACTGTCCATCTGTCACTGACATATGGATCTGTCCACTATCAGCAAGTCGTTCAGCAAGCTCAGTCTCATTCTGCTCTTCACAGATCAAATACCAGCGTTTGGGATTTGCCCAGATTGCTCTGTACGGACCCTTTTCTGAAACTTCTCCACACTGGCGCGGCAGAGACAACCCTGTCGCAGTTTGGACTGACTGTATAAAGTTACTGTCTTCAGGATTTCCCCAGAGGATAAATTTGCCCTGGAAGCTTACATCAGTCAGTTTTACCTGCTTGAGGTTGGTGCTTTGTTGCAGTAACCGCGTAGTGATAGCGCCGGTTCGCGGCACCTTGTTGGGTTTAGTAATAGCATCAAGCATTGAGCAGCCCCCCATCTTCATCATAAAACAGTGGTTTAGTTACCTGCGCTGTGACAGTTTTGCCATCAATATGCAGGGTTACGTTTTCGCCATGACGATCTAGGCCGTTTTCCAGCATAGCCAGTGCTATAGAGCGGTCCAGAGTGGCACTCATATAGCTGGAAGATACATGGCCCTGAGAGCGAGACAGACCTCCAGTTTTTAGACGAATCTGGGCTCCTTCAGGTATGACATAGCTAGGCTCATCGGTTAGCAAGCCAACCAGCTGACGACGTCCTGGACGGGTAAGATCTGGCAGTTTAAGTGCGCGTTTACCCAGGAAATCAGTTTTTTTCTTGCCAACGGCCCAACTCATACCAAGATCAAAAGGCGTAACCGTGCCGTCAGTTTCTAGGCCTACAGCGATATAGCCTTTTTCTGCCCGCAGGCGATGAATCGCTTCCAAACCAAATGGCTCAATACCTAGCTTTTCACCAGCTTTCATCAGAGCATCCCACAATGCCGGTGCATAACTTGAAGGTACGTTGATTTCATAGCTGTGTTCACCGGTGAAACTGATGCGGAAAACTCGGGCGGGTATATCAGCAACGGTGCCTTTTCGGAACTGCATGTGTGGGAATGCTTCGGTAGACAAATCGATGTCGGTGCCAACCTGGTTCAGTAGTTCACGTGCATTCGGGCCGGCAATGGAAACCGCGGCCCATTGGGTCGTAACAGGGGTCACATAAACATCCCAGTCAAGCCATTCACACTGCAACCACTCTTCGATCCAGTTATAGACGGTTTCAGCGTTACCTGTGGTGGTGGTCATATGGTAATGATTCTCGCCCAGACAGGCGGTAACTCCGTCATCAAAGATAAATCCATCTTCCTTGAGCATTACACCGTAGCGACAAGCACCTAGTTTGAGGGTATTCCAACCATTAGCGTAAAGCATATTGATCAGTTTCAGCGAATCGGGGCCCTGAATATCCAATTTACCCAGTGACGACGCATCAAAAATACCAACACTTCTACGTACCGCACGACACTCACGCAATACAGCCTGTTCACGGCTTTCACCTGCTTCAGGATAAAAGTCAGGACGCATCCAGAGACCGGCTGGCTCAAAGATAGCTCCTGCCTTTTCGTGGGTTTCGTACAGTGAGGTTTTTCGGCGAACCTGGAAAAACTCACCAACCCGGCGTCCGGCCACTGCACCAAATGAGATAGGAGTATAAGGTGGACGGAAGCGCGTCGTACCTACTGCAGGAATGGTACTTTTCTGCTCTTCTGCCAGTATTGCCAGAGCGTTGATGTTTGAAGTACGGCCTTGGTCTGGCCCCATACCGATCGCGGTGTATCGCTTAAGATGCTCTACTGAACGGTAGCCTTCTCGATTAGCCAACTCCACATCGCTGGTGGTGACATCGTTATGCAGATCGACAAATTGCTTGATGCTCTGTTTACGTACAGGTACTCGCCACAATGCTTTAGGAAGGCAGGAGAGTGATTCACTTACTTGTGGATAGTTCGCATCCGTGCTTTTAAAACCTGCATTGGCCAAAGCCTGAGAAGCTGCTTGAGCACCTTCACTCAATGCATCTGCCAGAGTGAAGCTACCATTACAAGACCCGACTGACTGCACCTGCTGAGATACTGTTGCTGAATCAGGACGCAGACAGAGCTGATTTTCATCAAACAGTAGCTTGCCGCCAGCCTGAGAAAACAGATGTACGGTCGGTGTCCAACCCCCAGACTGGATGACCAGGTCACACTGAATCCGCAGATTATCAGATCCCAACGTGTTTTGATTATTCAGGCTGGCGACTTCAACACCAGTAACCCGCTTGTTTCCTAATACGTTATGCACAACAGAGCCGGACAGTAGTTTTATAGTGTTGTTGCGTAGCATATTGCGCACTTCTTGCGGCGGCGATTGGCGATTATCGACAATCGCTTCAACGTTAACACCGCTCTGTTGTAGCTCTATCGCTGTTGCATAAGCGGTATCATTATTGGTAAACAGAACCGCTTTCTGACCAGGTTTTACGCCAAAGCGGTTGATATAGGTGCGGGCACCGGATGCTAGCATAACGCCAGGACGATCATTATTTCCGAACACTAGTGGTCGTTCAATTGAGCCGGTAGCCAGAATGACCTGTCCTGTACGTACTTTCCACAGACGCTCTCTGGCAATTCCACTGCGGCGTATATTGATTGGTAGGTGATCTGTAACCCGTTCCAGAGCGGTCAGAAAGTTACCATCGTAATAACCTGTCAGGGTGGTGCGAGTTAACAGAGTTACATTATCAAAAGGCTGAAGCTCAGCAGTAACAGATTCAGCCCAGTCAGACGTTGTTTGGTTTTCGATCTTTGCGCTATCACTCAGCAAGCTGCCGCCCAGTTTAAAGTCCTGCTCAACTACCAGAATCCTTGCTCCACTGGGGGCTGCCTGACGTGCTGCCATCAGACCCGCAGGCCCAGAGCCTACGATAACCAGATCATAGTGGTCATAACGGTACTCGTAGGTGTCTGCATCTTCTGTTTCAGGCGCTTTACCCAGACCTGCAGAGCTACGTATAGCATGTTCGTATATTTTCCAGAATTTGGCTGGCCACATAAAGGTTTTATAGTAAAAGCCACTTGGCAGAAGACGGGAGAATTTACCAATCACAGCGCCCACATCATTTTCAACACTTGGCCAGCAATGAATACTGCTTGCAGCCATACCTTCATAGATTTCAATCTGGGTGGCGTTAACATTGGTTGTGTGGCGGTCACCGCTACCAACTTGTACATAGGCACTGCATTCCTCAACGCCGGCAGACATGATGCCCCGGGGACGATGTAGTTTAAAACTACGGCCTACCAGATCTACTCCGTTTGCAATCAGAGCGGAAGCTAGAGTGTCACCGGCAACACCGGTATAGCTCTTTTTATTGAAGGTGAAGTTGATCTGTCTATTACGGTCGATCAGGCCACCTTCATTGAGACGATTATTGAACTTGCTCATTTCAGCCCCTCCGGAGCGGCTTCGCCCATTCTGTATACAGCTTTAAATTCATGAGTCTGACTGCAGCGCAATGCATTAAACCATTGGCCGCATCCAAAGCTGTGTTGCCAGCGTTCGGCCTGCATGCCCATCGTGTTTTTTCGGTAGTACATATAGTCAGCCCACTCTTTGTCATCGACCTGATCCGGGTCTTCAGGACGGATGATATGGGCCTGACCACCGTAGTGAAATTCGTGTTCTTCGCGAGCCCCGCAGAAGGGGCAATCAATCAATAGCATGGGATGTCCCTCTGTTAATGCACGCCGGAGGCAGCACCTTCATCAATAAGTCGGCCTGAGGTGAATCGGTCGAGCCCAAAAGGCTTAACCAGTGGATTGGCTTTGTCTTTGGCGACCGTATCAGCCATGAGATGTCCGGCACCTGGTGTTGCTTTAAAGCCACCGGTGCCCCAGCCACCATCAAGGTATAAGCCCTTCACTTCGGTCAGGCCCATGAGTGGGCTGCGGTCCGGGGTGATATCAACGATTCCGGCCCAGTGGCGCATCATCTTGACGCGGCTGAATACTGGATACAGTTCAAGAATTGCTTGCAATGTCTCTTCGTTAACTTCCCAACTTCCGCGTTGTGAATAAGACAAGTACTGATCATTCGAGGCACCTATCACCAATTCCCCTTTATCTGACTGACTGATATAGGCGTGCACAGTGGAGTCATTGATAATGGTATCCATACAGGGCTTCATCGGCTCTGATACCAGTGCTTGTAGCGGAACACTGACCATAGGCAGTTCTAAGCCCGCCATCTTTGTTAGGTGGCCGGAGTGGCCCGCAGCACAGAGCAGTACTTTATCTGCCTTTATTGTACCTTTGGTTGTTTCTACCCCCTTAATCTCATTATTCGTTACGATCAGATCCTGAACTTCGCATTGCTGGATGATATCGACACCCAAAGCATCAGCCCCACGGGCGTAACCCCAGGCGACTGCGTCGTGTCGCGCTGTACCACCTCGGCGTTGTACAATTGCCCCGGTGACTGGGTAGCGTGCGGAAGCTGACAGGTTGGCATTTGGCAGCCATTTCTTCAGCTGCTTCATATCCAGAATTTCTGACTCAATTCCGTTTTCAATCATCGCGTAGTGTCGTTGTAACAGTGTCGACATCTCATGATGTGAGTGAGCTAGGTTAATTAACCCTCGCTGACTGAACATGACGTTATAGTTCAGTTCTTGTGATAAACTTTCCCATAATTTCATGGAGTGTTCGTATAAGCGAGCACTGTCATCACGAAGATAGTTAGAGCGGATAACTGTAGTGTTTCGGCCAGTATTGCCACCGCCAAGCCAGCCTTTTTCAATTACGGCTATGCGTTTAACACCATGCTCTTTAGCAAGATAGTACGCAGAGGCCAGTCCATGTCCGCCGCCACCGACGATAACAACATCGTATTCTTTAGCCGGGGTAGGATTACGCCAGGCGGCCTGCCAGTTCTTATGATGGCTCAAGCTGTGTTGCAGGAGTTTGAAAAAAGAGTACTTCTGCATAATTAACTCCTATGAGAGCGTTTATGTTTATTGATGCCTTCGAATGGATGGCCATTACAATTTAAAAACTTATGCCCAGTTTAAATTGAACGATAAATACGTTTTTTTGAATGGATTCTCTATCGAAGTTGAAAAATGCAGAAGCCTGAGCTTCTGCATAAAAAGATCACCTTAGTGATCCAGAAATCCGCTTCTGCTAATCATTACGCAAGCTGATGAGGCGAGCCGTGATTTTTACTGGTTAATCCCACTCCAGAATGACTTTACCTGATGCACCGGATAGCATGGCGTCGAAGCCTTGTTGGTAATCGTCGATACTGAATCGGTGGGTTATGATCGGCGTCAGGTCCAGTCCACTCTGCAACATCGCGCTTATTTTGTACCAGGTCTCGTACATTTCGCGGCCGTAGATCCCTTTGATAACGAGGCCTTTGAAAATAACTTTACTCCAGTTGATCGCCATGTCATTACTCGGGATTCCCAGCATGGCGATTTTTCCACCGTGATTGATACAGTCGAGCATGCTGTGGAACGCTGATTCCACACCGGACATTTCCAGTCCGACATCGAAACCCTCGTTCATACCCAGTTCCTGCATTACTGCATTCAGATCTTCTTTGGCAACATTAACGGCTCGGGTAACTCCGATCTCTCTCGCCAGATTCAGCCGGTATTCATTTACATCTGTAATAACCACATGACGAGCTCCGACATGACGACAGATAGCTGCAGCCATAATGCCTATGGGGCCGGCGCCAGTAATCAGAACATCTTCTCCGACCAGGTCAAAGGAGAGGGCTGTATGGGCGGCATTACCCAGAGGGTCTAGAATAGCCGCTATCTCATCACTGATAGCTGCTGGAAGTTTAAATGCATTGGCAGCTGGGATAACCAGATACTCTGCGAAAGCGCCCGGGCGATTAACGCCGACCCCGTAGGTTTCTCTGCAAAGATGCTGCTTACCTGCACGACAGTTTCGGCAATGCCCACAGACGATATGTCCTTCGCCAGATACCCTGTCACCCAGTGTAAATCCGGAGACTCCTTTGCCAATCTCAACTACTTCACCGACATATTCATGGCCAATGGTCATCGGCACTGGAATCGTTGCTTGTGACCAGTTATCCCAGTTATAAATGTGAATGTCGGTACCGCAGATCGCTGTTTTGCGGATCTTAATTAACAGGTCCTTGTAACCGGGCTTCGGTGCTGCTTCGTTACGCAACCAAAGCCCGGTTTCTGGCTTTAATTTGGCAAGTGACTTCATTGGATTACTCCTAGTTCGCGGCCTACTTTGGAAAAGGCAGAGATTGCTTTATCAATATGTTCTTTATCCAGTGCTGCAGACATCTGAGTTCTGATACGGGATTTACCTTGTGGTACAACCGGGTAAAAGAAGCCGATAGCGTATACACCTTCTTCAAGTAATCGGGCAGACATTGCCTGAGCCAGTTTGGCATCGCCAAGCATGACAGGAATAATCGGATGCTTACCTGGAACAAGATCAAAGCCCAGCTGGGTCATAGCGCTGCGGAAATATGCAGCGTTACTGTGCAATTTTTCTCGGGATTCGGGAGATTGTTCTAACATATCCAGAACTTTCACCGAAGTGGCCGCAATCACTGGAGCCAAGGTGTTGGAGAATAGATAAGGCCGAGAGCGCTGACGTAGAATTTCAACAATGGAGGCTTTTGCCGAAACGTAGCCGCCAGATGCACCGCCCAGTGCTTTACCTAGGGTGCCGGTAATAATATCTACGCGGTCTATAACATTGCAGTACTCGTGTGTGCCTCGACCGTTCTCACCCATAAAACCAACGGAGTGAGAATCATCGACCATGACCAGTGCACCATATTGTTCTGCTAGATCACAGACTCCCTGTAGGTTTGCAATGGTTCCATCCATGGAAAATACGCCGTCAGTAGCGATCAGTTTATGTCGAGCTCCGGCTTTATCGGCAACCTTCAACTGAGTTTCAAGATCACTCATGTCATTGTTGGCATAGCGGAAACGTTTTGCTTTACACAGGCGTACGCCATCGATAATTGAAGCGTGGTTAAGAGCATCGGATATGATCGCGTCTTCAGGCCCTAATAGAGTTTCAAACAGCCCCGTGTTAGCGTCGAAGCATGAAGAGTACAGAATCGTATCTTCCATTTTTAGGAACTGGCTGATGCGACCTTCCAGCTCTTTATGAATAGTCTGTGTGCCACAGATGAAGCGAACGGACGCCATACCATAGCCATACTGGCTGAGTGCATCTTGAGCGGTTTCGATTAATTGCGGATTATCAGCAAGACCCAGATAGTTATTAGCACATAGGTTAAGCACCTGTTCGCCAGAGGTAATGCTAACCTCTGCTTTCTGATGAGAATCCAGAACCCTCTCTTTTTTAAACAGCCCTTGCTGTTCAATATTCTCAAGTTCGTGTTCAAGATGATCAAAAAATGACTGTTTCACAGAGTATTCTCCTCATTAGTTATTCGGGTTGGCTAAAAAAAGCACTGTGGAGGGATGAAATTGCTTTAGCGATCTGAAAGTCATCAACAATCAACATCAGATTGATACTCTGATATCCAAGGCTGAGCATTTCGGCGTCAATCTGTTTGTCTTGCAGTACCGCAAGGACATTAACTTCGTGCCGAAGAAAGTGATTATGATTAGGTGCGACAATAGCGATGATGGTTTTATCAGTGACCACATTGCAATTACCAAGTCGGGCGAGTTCTTCCAGCGCTCGCTCAAGTTGAGGCGAACTTTCAGTAGAGAAAGATAGAGATATTTCAGAGGTCGAGATCATATCGACAATGATCTGATGCCGCCCCAGCACACTAAATACATCAGCCAGGAAACCTGCATGTTGAAACATTGCCGATGACGTGATGGTTATAATGGTCTGTCGTTCTTTGTAGGCGATGCTGGTAATACTGTATCTCGAAGAGCTGTCTTCGTGAGTAATCAGTGTCCCCGGATGTTCTGGAGCGTTGGTATTCATTACCCGCAAAGGGATCTCAGCCCGGGTTACTGGTTCCAGTGAAGCGGGGTGCAAGATACGGCTACCGAAGCGTGCCAGCTCAGAAGCTTCACGAAAACTCATTTGTGGAATGTTGCGGGCATCGGAGATCAATCCCGGATCAGCACTCATAACACCATTAGTGTCACTCCAGATTTCGCAACTATCTGCCTGCAGTGCTTCGGCAAACAGAGTAGCACTCAGATCGCTACCGTTACGGCCTAATGTGGTGATATTACCGTTTATATCTTTACCGATAAAACCAGTTACGATTGGTATGATCTTGCCCATCTGTTGTAAACGAGTGGGTATTTCTTGTAGATAGTTTGGCAAAGGACGGGCAGCACCAAAGTTAGAATCGGTCAGCAGTCCCAATTCCCAGGCATCAAATGGCAGAGCCTCAAGCCCTTGCTGACGTAGATACCAGGCGATAACTCTGACAGACATTCTTTCACCGAAACTAGCTACGTAGTCGAGTGTACGCTTGCTCAGTTCGCGTACCAGTGAGATACCTCGGAGCAGGGTTGTCAGTTCTTCATACAGCGACTTTAAACAAGTTTCCGGACAGTTAAGCTCTAGGCAGATCTGCTTCTGACGGGCCAGCGCTTTTGTTATATCAAGATTGCCCTCAGCCGCAGCTTTTGCTGAGTCAATCAGTTGTGTCGTTACCCCTTGGTGGGCAGAACAGATTATTAATTGAGACTGTTCTGATCGTTCTTGAATTATTTTGGCTACTTTATCTATTTGTTCCCGGTTTGCGACCGAACTACCGCCAAATTTTATTACTATCATTATATTTGCCTGTTTTGTTTTTTTGCCGCTATGGCCTGTGTGAAGTCGCTGAACATGACTATAAAATAAGCGCCTGAGAGCTCTTTGGATTGAATGAAAGCAGCCTTTTTTTGAACAAAAAAACAGCCGCTCAGGATGTAAGCGGCTGTATACAATCCCTAACTTCCCTTTTGTCAGTTTCAGATGGGTGAGCAAGGGTAGCAGGAGACAATTCTGTTTCGTATGGGGAAGTTCTTTTGCAAGGCTCAGGCAGTGGCAAAGATAATGGTTTTGCTCTGATCAACAAAAATCCGCTTTTCAATGTGGTATTTAATCGCGCGAGCCAGAGTTTGACACTCAATATGCCGGCCTTTTTCTGTCAGATCTTTAGTGTTGTAGGTATGGTCAACTGTCTCTACACACTGAGTAATAATCGGGCCTTCATCCAGATCTGAAGTGACGTAGTGTGCGGTAGCACCGACCAGTTTTACGCCCATATTAAATGCTTGCTCGTAAGGGCGGGCTCCTTTGAAGCACGGCAGCAGAGAGTGGTGAATATTAATCGCCCAACCGTCCAGTTTTTGGCACATATCCTGTGAAAGTACCTGCATATATCTGGCTAGGACAACAAGGTCTGCGTTGGTTTTATGTACAATTTCCATAACCTGGCTTTCTTGCTGGTGTTTAGTTTCAGCGCTGATTGGTAGATGGTAATAGGGGATATCATGCCATTTGGCCAACTCTGCAAGATCAGGGTGGTTAGAGATGATTGCAGGTATTTCAATTTGCAGTTGCTGGGTACGATAACGGTACAACAGATCGTTAAGGCAGTGATCGTGTTTAGATACCAAGATGACTACCCGTGGTTTGTTACTAATCTCTGATAGTTGCCAGTCGATTTCGTATTCCCGTTTTTTTTCATTTAAAACACTATTAAATTCAGCTTCATCAAACGGCTTGCCGTCACCAAAGCAGAAGGCTGTTCGGAAAAAGAAAAGGTTACTTTCGACATCGTCGAATGAATGAACTTCATTCATGTAGGCACCAAACTGAGACAGAGTGGAGGTCAGTAGGTTGAGCACGCCCACTTTTCTGGGAGCGCTTGCTGTAAGGATATGGGTCGTATTTTTATTCATTTCTGGATTCCGTTTAGGTTGTTGGTTGTTAGTCTATTACTCGTTGAGGGCTATTGTTTCATGTAGTACTAGCACTCGATAATGTAGGTAGAAAGGCTTCTAAGGGAGGGGGCTTTATACATTTCCCAAGGAGGTTGGCGTGTACAGGAGATCATCACGGGCCAAGCTCATGCTCAGTACGGCAATAATTAGATGGGTGCATAGCAATTTTTCACCTGAGAACTAGAAAAGAGTTTTGTACTCGCGTAATCAGCTCCGAAAGGTTCTTTAGCCTGTTCAATATCCAGTGATCCGATATCAAAGTATTCGCAGTAGCTGCAATGGCTCTTGGCTGGATAGCATTCTGCTTGCTTATTTTTTAGCACTTCCATAACTAGAGTGTAGGTATAGCTTTCAGATAAAATAAGTTTGATGGGCTCTTCCTGGCGAAAATCTTCACCTATCATTACCTGCCACAGTGCTAGATCGTTTTTCTGAATAGAATCATTTTTATTAAACATAGAGCCGATACTCGCAATTGGGTCAATTGGAGAGCTAACGTTAATTCAGAGTTTTGTATTAGAAATAGAATGCTTCGCACTTAAATTTGAATGAAAGGGTAATCCTCCTGAAATCCAGATTAAGAAGTTCTAGAAGGCTGATATCTGAATATTAAGACGTGCCAATTAAGTGATTTTAGTTGTTGTGTGAGTATTTATGAAATTGATAAATGCTTTAGTCGGGACTCTGGAATAGCGGTTTTTTTAGGGATGGCGTACTTTTTGTACTGAAAAAAGGATTATTCGTACAATTTTTGAATACATGATGGTTGTAAAAATAAGATTGTGGAAATGTGTTGAAAGTTAAAGAGGCTGGAAAACCAGTTAACGAAAAACAATCTATCAGTGTTCATTGGAGTGCATTAATGTCTAAAATAATTGCTACATTTACAATGTTAACCCGAAAAATAGCACATGTTTTAAGTGTTGCTATGTGCGTTGGAGCAGTTACCTCTGCATCTATGGCTTATGCTGACACTCGCCTGAAAATTTCTGGGCAGCATGCACCAGATCATCCGGCTACGCATGCTCTGAACGATGTAGCTAATACAATTAATGGTGCCGATGTTGGGTTAAAAGCTAAGGTTTATCCATCTAACCAGTTGGGTGACTACACGCTTGTTTACGAAGATATCATCCGTGGCAGTGTTGATATTGCGCATTTATCCGTGCCAAGCCAGTTAGATCCAAACCTTGAAGTAAATTTCTTCCCATTCTTGGTGTCTAACTATGATGAGATGCGCAAGGTCTACTCTCCTGGTTCATGTTTTTATAATGCATACAGTAAGATGCAGGAGAATCTGGGTGTACGTTTGATGGGGATTGTTCCTGAAGGCTTTATTGGTGTAGCCCTGACTAAGCCAGCTAAAAATCTGTTTAAGGCTGGTGTGGATAAAGGTGTTCAGATCCGTGTTCCTCCAATTGATACCTTTAAAACTGGTGCCTCAGCAATGGGGTTCCGTGGAATTACAATTGCTTACGCTGACCTGTATCCAGCTTTACAAACGGGCGTGGCGGATGGCTGGATCGGTGGTACAGCTGCGTTGAATTACACAGGTTTCCGTGACGTTATCACCGAGTATGTACCTTATCGTGCCTACGTTGAAGCAACAGCCTATGTTATGAGTCAAAAAAGCTGGGATAAGCTGACTGAAGATCAGCAGAACGTTGTTAGTAATGCTTTAACAAAAGCTGCGCAGGATGCTATTAATCGGGCTGAAGCGGAAGATAGTGAGTATCTGGCGAAGCTAAAGGAAGCAGGAATTAAGGTTCATGATTTTTCAGGTGAGGTTGCCCAAAAAATGGTAGCCGACGTACGTGCTACAGCATGGCCTGCTTTGGAAAAGCGTTTTGGTTCTGAATTGGTTGCATGCATGCAGTCTGACATAGAGTAATTTTACTCCTTAAGGCACTGCACCTGCTTGAACTTTTCAAGTCGGTGCGGTGCCATCATCGAGATGGGCTCTGGACGTCTGGACGGCAGAGCGGCAGGTTTTTCGGGAGTATTAATTATGCTTTTATACAAACTTGAGCAGGTAGAACGGATTATTTTAATTACTTGTAATCTAGCTATTATGCTAATAGTTGTTGCCTCTTTTCTTTCCCGCTATTTGTTTTCGATAGATTTCTATGGAGTAGAGGAAATACTGCTTGTATTTGCTTTTTGGCTCTATTTTATCGGTGCGGCATTTGGGTCCTTTGAGCAATCCCATATTGAAGCTGATTTCATTCAATCGATTTATGGCGATACACCTTTAACGCGTATCACATCATATCTACGGGATATTATTGAAATTGCTGTGCTGCTGGTGCTGACCTATTGGAACTTTCTGTTAATCCAATTTGCAATTGAGCGATGGCCAATCACTCCGAGTTGGAAGATTCCTATTTTACTTCCACAGTCTGCGATTGCTGTTGGTTTCATTCTGATGACATTTCATGCTCTGCTTCACTTTTATTACCGTCTGACCGGTAAAGTTAACAATATGCAACAGAAGGATTAATGCTATGGAAATTGTTGTAATTGCACTTCTAATCCTTTTGTTTACCCTTATTATTGGTGTGCCGGTACCTTTTTCATTCGGAGCAGCAACCATCTTCCTAGTTTATTTCGGAGGGTATAGTCCTGATTCATTAATACCTGTTGGGTATAGTAAAATGAATACGGTCGTTTTGCTGGCTATTCCATTATTTATTCTTGCTGGCGGGCTTATGGAAAAGGGCCGGATAGCTGATCCGTTAGTGAATATAGCCGAAACCGTTTTTGGCCGGCTTAGAGGCGGGCTAGGAGTTGCAGGTGTTCTGGCTTGTGCAGTATTTGGTGCGATATCAGGTAGTGCTGCGGCAACCTTATCCTGCATAGGCTCAGTAATGTTTCCAAAGCTTGCGGAGCGTGGTTATCCTAAAGGACATAGTGCAGCGTTATTGGCTTGTTCTGCCCCGTTAGGTTTACTGATCCCTCCAAGTGCGCTGATGATTCTGTATGCTTGGGTTGCACAATTATCTGTCTTGAAGTGTTTTCTGGCGACTGTGGTGCCTGGTTTGATAGTAGTTGTTCTGCTAACCATTACAAACCTGATCATGCTGCGCAAAAATTCAAATATCAGTGTCAATGAATATGCATCGTCCGGAGAGGTTGTTAGAAAGACCGCCCAGCAAACTGGACGAGCAATACCAGCCTTGTTAATGCCCTTTATTATTCTAGGTGGTATTTATGGTGGTCTAATGACACCAACAGAGGCAGCTGGGGTTGCAGCGTTGTATGCAATTCCTGTGGGCTTCTTAGTTTATCGCGGCCTTAATCTTAAGAATTTTGGCAATGTCTTGGTTGATACAGCGGTCACTACCGGGGTAGTGATGATCATGCTATTCGTAGTGATGATTCTCAGTAGACTCTTTATTTTCGAAGATCTGCCTGATGTTATTCTGAGTGCGTTAAGTAATATATCTGATAATCCATTGATCATTATGCTGATGCTGAACTTATTTATGATCATCATAGGGATGTTGATGGATGATGTCAGTGGGGTGTTGCTATCAACACCGATTCTGTTACCTGTAGCTGTTGAGATTGGAGTAGATCCAATTCATTTTGCGGCGATCTTAGGTGTAAATCTGGGAATGGGAAATATTACTCCGCCAACAGCTCCGCTACTCTACCTGTCTTCCAGAATCAGTAAAGCAAAGATAAACGAAACATTGACTCCAACACTGATCTTAATTACCGGGGCATGGCTACCTGCACTGATGATCACAACATATGTTCCTGAAGTCGCTCTCTGGCTGCCTAACAAGCTTCTAGGACCATAGACATTCAATTAGTTAGTCTGCGAAGAAAGTAGCAGGCATATTTATATAAACTCAAAGTAGTTCTATAGGGGGTTCTCTAATAAAAGCAATTATAATGATTGCTTTTTAAAATTTAGGTGACATTCGTGTTGAAGCACTGTCCGCGTTCATAAACAATTGTTTTATTGCTTTGCCCCATGTTTGCTGCAATGGATTTTGCTTAAAATCCTAGTTTATTTAAACCTTCAGTCTAGTATCGTTCTTTTAGTATCAGTTGCTTAATGGTTGTTAATCTTCGGACGACCTTGGTAGATAGGGTAAGAATTCGAAGCTTATAGATAACTGACTTTCTAATTTATACCAAAAGTATCGGTTATTGGTGAGTTGAACTGCAATTCAAACAGGCTTATGAAGAATCTGTGATATGTTGTCTATATTTGACAAATATAGACAACGGGTGACAGCTTGAAATGAGAGGATTATGAGGTCTATATAGTATGAATATCAGTTTCACTGACAAACAAGCTGCTTACATTGCTGCCCAAGTAAAAGGCGGCGATTTTCAGAATACCAGCGAGGTAGTGCGAGACGCATTACGCCTGCATCAAATCTACCGTCATCGCATAATAGAAGACTTGCGCGCAGAGATAGCTAAAGGTTGGGACGGTGAAGCGAGTCCGAATAAAGTACAGGATATTATTAGTGCTAAGCTGGAAGAAAGACGCGCTTAATGGCTTCTTCTATTGCAAGCTATGAGCTGTCTCCAGAAGCAGAACAAGACTTGAGCAATATTTTTGATTATACCGAAAAGGAATTTGGTCTCGATCAGGCTGTGCAGTATTTAAAAGATCTAGAGCGCTGCTTTATCCAGCTCTGTAACAATCCTAATACCGGGCGTGAACGCACCGAAATTCTCAATGAGCGCTTAAGAGTTGTTCGCGTTCTGCATGGTAGCCGCGATCTACCTAGGCATTTTTGAATAAAGATTTTTAGTAAAGCATCCTTAAATATCTCTTTCCAATGCGCTAGAGCTAGGATGAATTCGTATTCACTTTTTAAACTATTCAGTTCTTCTTTTTTATCGCTTCCAAGGTTAGGCTTATTAGTATTTTATTAAGTTCCTTTCTAACGCGTAGGATTCTTGCATGTTTCAACTTTACACAGGTAACCGCCTAGAGGATTTAGCCGTGTTGCTTGCGAAGATTCTGGCTGTTTCACCACCAGAAAATCCGTTTGATGATGAAGCTATCTTGGTGCAAAACCCTGGCATGGCACAATGGTTGAAAATGTTTTTGGCCGAGTCCCATTCTATTGCCGCAGGTTTGGTGTTTCCTCTGCCTTCTACCTTTGTTTGGCAAACCTTTTCTCAGACGCTTAATGATATTCCCGCGCAAAGTGAATTTAATAAACCTTTCTTAGTATGGCGTTTAATGCGCTTGTTGAATGCTCGTCTTGGTGAGCCAGAGTTTCAGGCGCTTAGTTGGTACCTCGAAGAAGATGACACACAAATTCGCCGCTTTCAGTTATGCAGCAGCATTGCCGATATTTACGATCAATATTTGGTTTACCGTCCGGATTGGATTAAATCTTGGGAAGGCGGCGAGACACAAGATCCTAAGCTGAAAGCCATCTTTGAGCAGCAACCTTGGCAAGCCATTTTGTGGCGCGATCTGGTTGCCGATGTGAGCCAGCAGGGAACATCGCTTTATCATCGTGGTAATTTGATTGAAGCCTTGCATGACGCCACGCAATCGTCTTCTCGGCCAGCTGGTGTGCCTGAGCGTATCTTTATTTTTGGTGTGTCTTCTTTGCCACCAAATACGCTGGAATCTCTTCGCGTGTTGGCGGCTTCTGGTTGGATTGATGTGCATTTATTTTTGCAGAATCCTTGCCGCTTTTACTGGGGGGATGTGGTCGACAAGCATTATTTAGGTCGAGAAATAAAACGCCAAACCCTCAAGCCTGGATTGAGTACCGATACTTTGCATCTTGATGCCAATCCTCTACTGGCAAGCTGGGGGCGTTTGGGGCGAGATTATATTGCTCAGCTACAAGAAATGGCCGACAACGAACTAGAAGTCTTTGAAGACTATCAGAGCGAGCAAGCGAGTGGTTTGCTGCAATGGATTCAGCAAGATGTGCTGACCTTAGAAAACCACGGCTCGCAACAAGAGCGAGACGCTAGCATTACCAATGCTGAGTATCGCCATTCGATTACTGCTGATGATCAAAGTATTCGTGTGCATCGTTGTCACAGCCCATTGCGTGAAGTGGAAGTCTTGCATGATCAGTTGTTGCAAATGTTCGAGAGCGATCCGAGCTTGACGCCAAAAGACGTCATCGTCATGTTGCCCGACGTCAACACCTACAGCCCGTTTGTGAAGGCCGTCTTTGGTGCTGAAAAAAAGAGCGGACAAGCTCAAGTCAGAAAACACATTCCCTTTGCCTTGATTGACCAATCTGGCGGCATGGAAAACCCGATTGTCGATGCCTATTTGTATTTGCTCGGCTTAGGCGAAAGTCGTTTCACCTTGTCTGAATTAATCAGCGTACTTGAAGTCCCTGCGGTGTTGGCGCGTTTTGAATTAACCGCTGATGAATTAGAGCGTATTCGTCAATGGTCGACGGAAGTGGGTATTCGCTGGGGGCTTGATGGCAAAACCGCGCAGCAACATGATTTACCAATACAAGAATCCCATACTTGGCTGAATGGTGTGCGTCGCATGTTATTGGGTTACGCCATGGGTCACGATCATATTTGGGAAGGCACATTAAGTTACGGCGATGTGGAAGGTTTAGAAGCCTCTGTGGCCGGTAAACTCGCAGAGTTTTTGGTCGCCATTAATGATGCTCAAGCGAAATTAATGGAATCCCTCGCGCCGAAAGAATGGATTTCGACCTTGTATTATTTGGCGGAACGATTCTTTTTGGTCGACGAAGACGATGCGTTTCCCGCCTTGTTGAGTAAGCAGCTCGATGCTTTGACGCTGCAATGGCAGCAAGCGCATTTTGATGCGCCATTGGATCAACAAGTGTTACGCCAGCTGCTGTCGCCTTTGTTGCAAGAATCCCAAGGCGGCCAACGCTTCCTAGCGGGACGAGTGAACTTTTGTACCTTGATGCCAATGCGCTCGGTGCCGTTTAAAGTTATTTGTGTGTTGGGCTTAAACGAGGGGGATTATCCACGTAGCGTTGCGCCGATGGGATTTGACCTGATGGTTGGACAATATCGCAGCGGCGATCGAAGCCGACGTGAAGACGATAAATACTTGTTCCTCGAAGCCTTAATGTCAGCCCGAGATTGTTTCTATATCAGCTATGTTGGTCGCAGTATTCAAGATAATAGCGAAAAGAATCCGTCGATCTTAGTAAGTGAGTTGTTGGAATACATCGGCCAGAGTTGCGTGTTTGAAGGCGACCAAGCATTGGCGCCAGATGAAGCGCAGAAAGCCTTGTTAGAGAAACTGATTCTCGAACATCCTTTGCAGCCTTTTAATGCGGCCTATTACTTTCAACCGCAAGGCGCTTTTCAACAGGACGCTTTTCAAGAACAGGGCGCGTTGCAAGAATCTACTGCTCAACTTGATAAACGCTTATACAGTTATGATGAGCAATGGCTGCCTGCCTTGCTCAGTGTTCCTGTGGACGACGAATACCATGAGTTCTCACCACTCGATGGTTTAGAGCAACCAAGGTTAGATCTTGCTCTTGACGAGTTGTCGCGCTTTATCGGGCATCCGACGCGTTACTTTACTCAGCGTCGCTTAAAAGCCTATTTGAGCCTGCAAGAAGAGGAAGAAAAAGAAGACGAGCCGTTCGCTCTGGATGGCTTGGCGGGTTATCAATTACGCGAAGGTTTGCTGCAAGCCATGCTAAAAGGCGATGAAGATCAATTCGTCGAGCGTTTGTCTCTAATGGGCGCGTTGCCTTATGGCGCGTTAGGGCGTTTGTCTTTGCAGCAGAGCCGTGGCCAATGCCGTCAGTTGTTGTCTGTGTTGCAAGGTTATGCGTTGGAAGAGTGTGAACCGATTGAAGTGAATTTGGCCCTTGGCAGTATTGTACTGCAAGCGTGGTTGGATTTACCGACGGCGACGACGCGTTTGTCTTATCGCATCGGTGATTTATCCGCTCATCAAAAAATGCAGGCGTGGATCGAGCATTTGTCCTTATGTGCCCAAGGAACGCCAAAACAGCATCATCTTATTAATCTGACCAAAACCGGCAAGTTGCTGCAGCACAGCTTTATTATCATTCCGCCAAACGATGCCCAAGAACATTTAAATAATATGCTGGCTTTGTTGCAGCAAGGTTTGTGTCAGCCGATTGCCTTGCCCGCCAAAAGCGCCGATGCATGGTGCAAAAGTTATTGTTCGAGCAAAACGCAAGAAGACGCGGATATCGCTTGGGAGCAAGCGTTGAAACTGTATCAAGACAACAGCAGTGCTTTCACTCGCAGCGAGGTGGACGACGCTTATTGGCAGCGCTATTTCCCTGATTTAAATCGCCAAAAGGAACAGTTTGTTGCCTTGTGTGAGCAAATTTGGTTGCCCATGCATCGTCATTTGGAGGTGATGGAATGAGTTTTTCTACCGACCTAGTTTCTGTAAATGAGCCTTCAACTAATGCAGAAGCCTTAAACATGATTCCTGAGCCGCTTAACGCCTTAACCTTCCCATTATTTGGCAAACGCCTAATTGAAGCCAGCGCAGGCACAGGCAAAACCTACACCATTGCTAACTTGTATTTACGTTTGCTGGTGCCAACGGGACAAGATGGTGATCTTGATAAATCACTAACGGTGGATCAAATCTTGGTGGTGACTTTTACCGAAGCCGCCACAGCCGAGCTAAAAGCGCGGATTCGTAATCGTATTCGAGCAGCGAGAAAAGCCTTATTGCAAGGCGAAAGCAGAGATGTTTTTCTGGCGGATTGGATGGCGCAAATGTCAGCCGAACAACGCGCTGGCGCCATTGAAAAGCTGCTGTACGCCGAAAAGCAAATGGACGAAGCGGCGGTGTTTACCATTCATGGTTTTTGTCAGCGCATGTTGAGTCAGAACGCCTTTGAAAGTCGCATGTTGTTTCAACAAACCATTGAGACCGACGAACTCGCGCCATTGTCTATGGCGGTGAAAGACGTTTGGCGCAGTGTGTTTTATCCGATGGACGACACCAAAGCGGCCTTGATTCAGCCAATTTGGTCGAATCCAGATGCTTTGCTGAAAGACTTATATTTACTGAATAATCAGCCTGACGCCAAAATCGCTGTACCAGATTACGACTGGGAAAGTGCATTAAGTCAGGCGCAACAAACCATGTCAGCAGTTCGTGCTATGTGGCTTGATCAATCGCGAGACATTATTGACGCCCTTGAGCGCAGCGGCATTAAACGAACCTTTTGGCGCAAAGATCCGTCGAAAGACATTCAAGCTATCACGCAATGGGCGAACTCGACGCGTTTTGAACTAGACAAGAGCCTAGAAAAATTTGATACCAATGAACACGCCAGCCGATTGAGCAAAGGCGGTGATCTGCCTGCTCACGAATTCTTTGGCTTGGTGCAGTCTTTGCGTGAAAGCTTTCCCGATGCGGGGCGATTAAAAGCGGTCTTGCTGACTCAATTGTGGCAGCAAACTCAAGAGCGCATGAAACGCTGGAAGCGCAGTACTCAATCGCTGACTTTCACCGATTTGCTTACTTCCCTTGATGTGGCGCTGACGCAAGACGAAGCAGGTAAATTAGCGGAACGTATTCGTCACCTTTATCCCATTGCCTTGATCGATGAATTCCAAGACACCGATGCGGTTCAGTATCGAATTTTCTCCACCATTTATGCGCCAGCGCAAGTGGATCAAAACGCCTTAGGTTTGATCATGATCGGCGATCCTAAACAGGCAATTTATGCCTTTCGTGGTGCGGATATTTATACCTATTTGGCGGCGAAAAAGCGTGTCGATAGCGTGTATTCTTTGGCAACCAATTATCGTTCTTCGGCGGCGATGATTCAGTCAGTGAACGGACTTTTTACCACGCAAGCAGAACCCTTTCGTGTCACTGGGATTCCTTTTGTTGAAGTGCAAGATCGTGGCGTTGCAGGTGGCTTTTCTCGACAAGGTCAAACCCAAGCCGCGCTGCAGTTTTTGTATCAACGCAGTGATGAGCCAGTTTCCGCCAAAGAGTATCGTCAAACCATGGCGGAATCTTGTGCGGCGCACCTTCATGAGTTGTTGCTAGAAGGGCAGCAAGGCTCTGCGCTTATAGATGGCAAAGGTGTACGACCAAAAGATGTTGCATTGTTGGTGACTAACTTTAGTCAAGCCAATGCTTTGAAAGACGCCTTGCGTCAGCGTGGTATTTCCAGTGTGTATTTGAGTGACAAAGGCTCGGTGTTTGAAACGGTCGAGGCACGAGAATTATTGATCGTGCTGACGGCGATCTTATCTAATGGACAAGAAAGCAAACTGCGCTCAGCCTTAGCAACCAGTTTAGTCGATTGGTCATTAGAAGATTTGGATACGCTGAATCACGACGATGTCGTGTACGAAAAATGGGGACAAGCCTTTCGTGATTATCTAGATATCTGGGATAAGCAAGGCTTGTTGCCTATGTTGCGTGAATTTATGCAGGACGTATCGCTGGCGGCAAACATGCTTAGCCATACTGGCGGCGAACGTCGCTTGACGGACTTTTTGCATTTGACCGAAAAGCTCCAGCAGAAGTCTCTTGAGTTGGATTCTAAAGAAGGTGTTTTACGCTATCTCAGGTTGGCGATTCAAAACCCCAATGGCAACAGCGACGAGCAAAAGATCCGTCTTGAAACCGATGCTGAACTGGTTCGAATCGTCACCATCCACAAAAGTAAGGGTTTGGAATACCCAATCGTCTATTTACCCTTTGCCTTTACTCCATACAGAGATCAAGACAAATCGGCTTTATATCACGATGCGCAGCAGCAACTGTGGATCGCCATTGATCCCGATGAAGAGCAAACCGAGCTTCATAAAGAGGAATTGTACGCCGCAGAAATTCGCTTGGCTTATGTGGCGTTAACTCGCTCAAAAGAGGCGTGTTTTATTGGCACCATGGATGTGGGGAAAAGCGCCAATAAAACTCGTGGTGCTGTGTCCGATGTCCATCTTAGTGGCGTTGGCGCTTTGATTAGCGAAGGAGAGCCGTTGGAAGCTGGTGACTTGTACCCAAGTATCGAGCGCCTTTGCGAGCGCTATCAAGCAGGTCAAATTCAGCTGTTGGAATTGCCTGATGAGCCGCCGCGTTTACCTAGATTTAAAATGGCACAGGCCGAGTTGACCGATCCTAGTGTGCGACATTTTTCTGGTCGTATAGAGCGAGACTGGTGGGTGGGAAGTTATTCCTCGCTGGTGGTAGAAGACAAAGAGCAACACGATGAAAGTGTGCCTGGCTTGGATGAAACCACACGCTTGCTGGATCCATTGGCGGAAGAAATCGATCTAAAAGACAGTCAAGAAGCGCCAGAGCAAAATCGCTTCACATTCCCCAAAGGCGCCAAGCCGGGAACATTCTTGCATGACACATTGGAAGGCAAAGCGCTGCATGACGTGTCGAGCAATCCTAGCTTTAAGGACTTATTAAAAACCAGTCACCATAAATTAATGGCCGATTTTTATAAAAGACAAGGTTTCGATGAATGGCAGGATGTATTGAGCGAATGGCTAGCAGATATTATTGATACCGAGCTAATGGCGGGAATGAGTTTGGGGAGTTTGACGCCCTCAGCTTGTCGTAAGGAGATGGAGTTTTTTATTCCGGTGACTGGCATGAATGCCTTGCAGTTAGACCGTATTTCCCGTGAGCACGATGCGGTGTCTCGGGTCGCGCCGATGATTCAGGATCGTCCGCTAAAAGGCATGCTAAAAGGCTTTATCGATTTGCTGTTCGAATATCAAGGCCGTTATTACGTGTTGGATTATAAGTCGAACTATTTGGGCGATGATTTTGCTGATTACGAACCTGAGAAATTGGTTCATGCCATTGCCGAGCACAGATATGATCTGCAATATCAACTTTATACCTTGGCTTTGCATCGTTTATTAAAGCAACGCTTGCCAAATTATGATTATGACAAGCATGTGGGTGGCGTGGTGTATTTGTTTCTTCGCGGTATGCAGCCAGAACAGCAAACAGGCGTATTCAAAAGCCGATTAAGCCTTGAACATCTAACCGCCCTAGATAAGCTGTTTAGCGGCGAAAGCGATAAACCAAAAAATGACGAGGCGGTGCAATATGGACTTTTCTAATCAGTTAGGTTTGCTCGACTCTCTTAATGAAACAATGCTTGAAGAAAACTCTTCTGTAGCAACGTCATTCAGTTTGTCTGCTTGGCAAGCTAAAGGTGTATTGCGAGCGATTGATTGTCAGTGGATTGAGCAACTAGCGCAACATGCCAAAGAAGGTAATCTAGATGAAAATAAGAGCGCGGTTCATATCGCTGGCGCTTTATGCAGTGCCTATCTTGGCGCGGGGCATATTTGTGTTGATCTGGCGACTATCTGGCAAACTCCGCCAGAAGGCATTGAACTAGACGAGTTACGAACGGCGTTAGGCAATAGCGGCGTGAAGAGTGTTGCAGCTTGGTGCGAAGCCTTGCAAGCGAGTCGTTTAGTTTCGTTAGCAGAAAGTGTTGTTGAACGTCCTATGGTATTGGCTGGCTCACGTTTGTATTTGTATCGCTATTATCAATATGAACAACAGGTGCTGAATTATCTTAAAGGCCAATTTTCTGTGTCGCCTTTTGATGTCGATGCCGGTTTGTTAGCACAACTTTTTCCTAACCAATCCGATACGGTGGATTGGCAAAAAGTCGCTGTCGCCAATGCAGCGAGCTTGCCTTTTTCAGTGATCAGCGGCGGTCCAGGAACGGGAAAAACAACAACAGTAACTAGGTTGTTGGCTTTGCTGGTGGCTCAGTCTATGGCGGAAGGCAAAGTACTGCGTATTGAACTTGCTGCGCCAACAGGAAAGGCGGCGGCGCGGCTGACGGAATCCATCTCAAAAGCCAAAGCGGCTTTGCCATTAAGTGACGACGTTAAGCTAGCCATTCCAGAGCAAGCCAGTACCTTGCATCGCCTATTAGGCAGTGACTTTGGGCGTAGTCGATTTAAGCATCACAAAGATAATCCTTTGCATTTGGATGTCTTATTAGTAGACGAAGTGTCCATGGTGGATTTGCCAATGATGGCGAAGTTGATTGATGCCATGCCGCCTCATGCTCGACTTATTTTATTAGGAGATAAAGATCAACTTGCCTCTGTTGAAGCGGGCAGTGTGCTCGGTGATTTATCTTACGGCATTGAAGAGGTTTACTTTCAACCAGAATGGGCAGAACGACTGAGTAATCTTACTGGGGAAAATCTAGCCCCGTTTGGTAATCCATCGGCACCGCCAATTAGTCGAGCGCTTACTTTGCTGCGCACCAGTTATCGCTTTGATGCGAATAGCGGCATCGGACACTTAGCAAAAGCAATGAACGCTGGTGACAGCTCTGCCGTGTTGCGTTGCCTTGAGTCCAATTACGCCGATGTGGAGTGGCGAGCGCCAGATGAAGGACAGACTAAAGCGGATATTGCGACGTTGGCTAAAGGCTATGATGATTATTGGGAAGCGGTGCGTCAGAATCTAGATATTGCCAAGTTGTACGAAGTGTTTTCACGTTATCAGATTTTGACAGCGGTTCGCCAAGGTGAGTTTGGTGTCGAGAAGGTGAATGCCCAGCTGGAACAGTATTTTTATCAGCGAGGACGAGTAAAAGACCCCCATGTTTGGTATCCCGGAAAAGCCGTAATGCTAACCCGAAATGATGCAGCATTGGGCTTGTTTAACGGCGATATTGGTCTTTGTATGCCAGATGAGTTTCAGCGTCTTCGTGTGTGGTTTATGCAACCTGATGGCTCTTTTACTGGCTTGTTACCGAGTCGTTTGAGTGAGTTTGAAGTGGTCTTTGCGATGACGGTACATAAATCCCAAGGCTCTGAATTCGATCAGGTTGCCTTGTTATTGCCTATGACACCTTCGCCAGTATTAACCAAAGAGTTGCTTTATACAGGTATTACTCGGGCGAAAAAGTCATTTAGCTTATGGGGATCTAGCGGATTGATTCGGGCAGCGAGCAGCACGCGTATTCAGCGTTATTCTGGCCTTATTGGAGAGCTTTGGCATTGATATTGAAATATTTGGCTCCATTATTCCTGAAATGTTTAAAAAGCGAATAAAAGCGTAGGCTAAATAATCTTGTTGCGCGATTCTTGATGTGATTTTTTTATGTTAGGGTAAGCGGCATTTCAACACTGCAAAAATTTAAAATTTCGACATTATGTAAAGTAGGAAAGAGTAGCAACAATGGCAAAAGAAATTGTTTTAACCGGTGTTACCACCACAGGCACTCCACACCTAGGCAACTATGTGGGAGCAATTCGTCCTGCGATCGAAGCGAGCCGTCAAGAAAATACGGAATCTTACTTCTTTCTTGCGGACTATCATGCGTTGATCAAATGTCAGGATCCAGAACGTGTGAAACAGTCCCGTTTAGAAATCGCGGCGACCTGGCTAGCGTGTGGCTTAGATACTGATAAAGCAACTTTCTACCGTCAGTCTGATATTCCTGAAATTGCCGAATTGAATTGGTTACTGACTTGTGTAACTGCAAAAGGTTTGATGAACCGCGCCCATGCTTATAAAGGCGCTGTCGATGAAAATCTTGCGAACGGCCAAGACCCAGATTTTGGTATTACCATGGGCTTGTTTTGCTACCCAGTGTTAATGGCGGCGGATATTTTGGCGTTTAACGCGCATAAAGTGCCTGTTGGTCGTGATCAAATACAGCATATCGAAATGGCGCGAGACATTGCTGGTCGTTTTAATCATTTATTTGGTGAGCATTTTGTATTACCTGAAGCGGTTGTTGGCGAAGAAGGCTCGATTCTTAAAGGCTTAGATGGCCGTAAAATGAGTAAGAGTTACAACAATACGATTCCATTATTTGATACTGAGAAAAAGCTGCAAAAAGGTATTAATAAGATCAAAACAAACTTGCTAGAACCAGGTGAAGCGAAAGACCCAGATGATTCTACCGTGTTTGATATTTATAAAGCGTTCGCAACTCCAGAACAAACTGCCCAAATGCGTCAGAATTTTGCAGAGGGCATTGCATGGGGCGAAGCGAAGAAGGAACTTTTTGCTTTGGTTAATGGTCAACTATCTGAACCACGTGAAAAATACCTTGAGTTAATTGCTAATCCAACTCATGTAGAAGAAGTTTTACAGGCTGGGGCGGAAAAGGCACGAGCTCGTGCACGTGGAATGATTTCAGACTTACGCAATGCCGTTGGTTTGGTCAATTTTAAATAAAGGAGAGTTTTGTGAAAACAACAGTATTTGCCATGTTAATGGCGTTTGTTTTGGCAATCGGCGCTGGCGGTTATAGTGCGGATGTTCAGGCTAAAAAGTTTGGTGGCGGTAAAAGTTTTGGCAAAAGCTTTTCTGTTTCTAAACCGAAAAGCACTGCAGCTAATACAAGCAACACGACGAACGCTGCAGCTGGCGCTAAAAAGCCTGGATTTTTAGGCGGCTTAGGCGGTGGTTTGTTAGGTGGCTTGTTGGCTGGTGGTCTTTTTGCTGCCTTGTTAGGAAGTGGTGCTTTTGATGGCATTTCTTTCGGAGATATCTTGCTGTTTGCTGTGATTGGTTTCTTGATTTACAAGTTCTTTATCGCACCAAAACGCCGTGCTGCTCAGGCTCAAGCCAGTGGTGCCGGTGCGAATGGTATGTTCCGCGAAATGCCGAATTCAACTCGCGATAATGCTCAGCCTTCTCCAATGTCTGGTATGAGTGGCTTTGGTGCACAACCAGAGATCAAGCTTCCACCAGGATTTAATGAGCAGGCGTTTGTTGCTGAAGCAAAAAATCATTACATCACGCTGCAAAAAGCATGGGATGACAATAATTTTGATGAGATTCTAGATTATGTTAGTCCTGAGCTTTACAACATGTTGGTTGCAGAACGCGCGACTTATGGTGATGACAAGCCTCGTACCGAAGTTATCTCTTTGATGGCCGAGCTGGTTCGTGGTGAATATATTGGTTCAATCGCTTCTATCTCTTTGCAGTTTTCTGGCTGGATCAAAGAAGGTGATCAGACTTCCGATACCAATGAAATTTGGCATTTGGAAAAGAATATGTCTGATGCAAATGGAAATTGGACAATAGTTGGGATACAACAAGGCAACTAATTGTTACTTAACTTTGCTCGTAGGCTCATCACAGTTTGTTTACACTAGACAAAGCTTGTGATGAGTTCTACATTACTCTTATTAAACTGAATATGGATGTGAGCCATGTCTGAATTAGCGCCTATTAAAGAAAATGGGAAAGCCTTAGCGGAATCGAAAAAAGGCGAGTTGTTACAGTATCTAACCTTTAAGCTGATTGACGAGACCTATGGTATTAACGTCATGCAGATTAAAGAAGTGCTACGTTATAGTGAAATCGCCCCGGTTCCAGGAGCGCCTTCTTATGTATTAGGCATTGTTAATTTACGTGGTAATGTCGTGACGGTAGTGGATACTCGAGTACGTTTTAGTTTGCCAGAGTGCACTATTACCGATGATACTCGAATTATTATTATCGAGCATGACGGCGAGCAAGTTGGTTTGCTTGTTGATGCAGTCCAAGAAGTATTCTATTTATACCAAGGTGAAATTGAGCAAAGCCCTAGCGTTGGTAACGATGAAGCATTGAAGTTCATTCAAGGTGTTTATCAGAAAGAAGAAGAGTTGGTTATTTTGCTTGAGCTTAACCGTATGTTTGAACGCAATGATGCACTTGGTATCGAAGCGATGAACTAAGCCAGTCGATTCTTTTCAGAACAAATATAAAAACCATGCCGTTGAGCATGGTTTTTTTGTGTCTAAATATTGTGGTTTCTCGGGGAGGATCTTGAAGCTTATTTTTCCCAATAAGCTTCTTCAAGGCTGTCTTCTCTTTCTGGTAATCCTCTGGATAAGCGAGGCGCGTTTTGAGCAAGGATTTCATAACTCACGCGGTTAGAATATTTACAGATTTGGGCGAAAGAAGAATAGGCTAGAAATGGTGCCAAGTGCTTGCTGGAATTTGGAATCGCTTCTTTATGAAAATGATTCGCGGAAATATCATGCAGCAAGGCTGATAGTGCGCCATCGCCAGCACCATTGGTATTGCGAATCTTTTCTGGCCCACCCATGTATGGGTCTATATGAGAAAAGACTTTAACTGGCTGTTTGCAGGCTTCGCGTAACATCGGGCGGCTAAACTCCCAGCGATTGAAGTCGGCCAAGCTGCCCGATTTAATAGGGTTGGTGGTTTCGCGTTTTAGATCATCTTCCGTGTGACCGCATAAATACATACCGTCAGGACCAGCAGTAAGTAGCACAATGTCTACATGGTCAAGAATGGCGCTCGCGGCTTGTAATGGGTCTGAGAAGCCTGTTAACGCTTCCGCTTCTAGTTCATTCATCGCCAGTACATTGACGTGTTTTTTAATGATTTCCAGCAATTCGTCTCTGTTTTCTTCTACTAGATGCTTGGTGCCTAATGTCAAAACAGTGGGGACTTGGTGATTGTGCGCATACTCTAAGGCTTTTAACATGGCAGGTTTAATGGGTTTGCCTTGATGGCGCAAGGGGTAGGCACATGTGACCAATGCTGCGCTGCCAGCGATGATGTCTTCAGGAATGTGGTCAACGTCTAACTCGTCCATGTCACCGGGAGCGATGGCGAATGTTCGTTCACCATCTGGTGTGATTAGGGTGATGCCGCGGCCAATATCACCAGGTACGCCTTGCAAGTGATTCATGTCGACTTTGCTGCTGGTATGGCAGATATAATGGTAAGCTGGAGAGCCTAAAGTGATGTTGGCTGACATAACACCAAGTAGCACGGATTTATCATCGGCTAGCACAGAATAGTTGTGTATGGTATTGCCAATAGTGCCACCGGCAAAATGATCTGAGATACTGTTTTGTGCCGTTAACTCGCTGTAAATAGCTGAGGCTGTGTCAGCATCGACAAGATTTGATAAGCCTTTTTGGATGTTAAATGTCTCTAGAAATTGATCAGAGACATTGGCGATCACGTCGACAATGGTTTCATCCAAACCAACAATGTAAGTGTCTTTATCGGGACGAACTTCCGATGTCGGCAAAACGGGCTTGGGTTGGGAAACAGGAAAATAATGTTTAAGTTTGCGTTGACCGGGAAACTTCATATTGGTGCTCGTGGGTAAGAGAGTTAAGCGAGTTTAGCAAAGAATTGACCAGTCGGGCAGGATGATCAGCAAGAAAGTAAGGTGAAAATGAACGAATCAGAGTTAGATCGCTATAGTCGTCAGTTATTATTGCCCAATTTTGATATTCAAGGGCAACTTAATCTTTCCCAAGCAAAGGTATTGGTTATTGGCTTGGGTGGATTGGGAAACATTGCCGCCACCTATTTGGCAACTTCCGGAGTGGGCCATTTGATTTTGGCGGATGGCGATCAATTAGAAAGCAGTAATTTACCTCGCCAAGTGCTTTATGATGAAAGTCAGATTGGTTTAAACAAGGTTGATGCAGCGGCGAAGCAAATTGCTCTCAAAAATCCAGCTATCAAAGTGGAGGTTATCGCGCAAAAATTATCGAGTGACTCTCTATTAAAAGCAGTTGAACAAGCAGATGTGGTGTTAGATTGCACGGATAACTTTACCGCTCGACAAGCCATCAATCGTGCTTGTCTATTATTGAAAAAACCATTAGTTAGTGCGGCTGCGATTCGTTGGGAAGGGCAGTTGGTAAGCTTTTTATATGATCAACAATCGACGCCTTGTTATGAGTGTTTGTATCCGTCTTTGTCGGACCAACAACTTAGTTGCAATGAAAGTGGCATCATAGCGCCAGTGGTTGGCTTGTTAGGCGTCTATCAGGCGCTCGAAGCTTTGAAGCTAGCAAGTGGCTGCGGAAAGGTTAAACATGGTGTCTTAAGGTTGTTTGATGGCTTTGAGGGGAGCTGGCGCGAGATGCGTTTAACGCAAGATCCCGAGTGCTCGGCTTGTGCACATGAAACAGGTATGATGGTTTAAACCAGATTGACGCTTGAAAACTCATAGATAGCCCCTATTTTAGTAATTAATATTTTTCTCTAAGAATTTCAGCAGATTTTCGTTAGAATTCACCACAGACTTTTTAGCCGGCCTTTTTTGTGTCAGGCAAGCATACATTTACAGGAGCAATAACATGAGCGATGTTAAACACGCTAAATTAATGATTTTAGGTTCTGGCCCTGCGGGTTATACCGCGGCTGTTTATGCGGCTCGTGCGAACCTTAATCCTGTGATGATTACAGGTATGCAAATGGGTGGTCAGCTGACCACAACTACTGAAGTTGATAACTGGCCGGGTGATGACCAAGGCGTACAAGGCCCAGAATTGATGGAGCGTATGCGTAAGCACGCCGAACGCTTTGAAACAGAAATTATTTTTGACCATGTAAATAAAGTTGATCTGAAAAATCGTCCATTCCGTTTAGAGGGCGACAGTGGTGTTTATACTTGTGATGCTTTGATAATTTCAACTGGTGCAAGTGCTCAGTATCTTGGTATGGAAAGTGAGACAAAGTATATGGGCCAAGGCGTGTCTGCTTGCGCAACATGTGATGGTTTCTTCTACCGTAACCAAGATGTTGCTGTAATCGGTGGTGGTAATACGGCTGTTGAAGAAGCGCTTTACCTTGCTAACATTGCTAAAACCGTTACCGTTATTCACCGTCGTGATAAATTCCGCTCTGAAAAAATTCTATCTGATAAATTGATGGAAAAAGCGAAAAACGGCAATGTGAAAATCGAATGGCACTCTGAACTAGATGAAGTGCTAGGTGATAGCGCTGGGGTAACTGGTGTTCGTATTAAAAACAGCCAAACTGGCGAGAAAAAAGAATTAGCCGTTGCAGGTTTGTTTGTTGCCATTGGTCACAAGCCAAATACTGATATCTTCCAAGGTCAGCTTGAAATGAAAGATGGCTATTTGAAAGTGCAATCTGGTACGCAAGGTAACGCGACTCAAACGAGCATTGAAGGTGTTTTTGCTGCGGGTGATGTGTCTGATCATATTTATCGCCAAGCAATCACATCCGCAGGTACAGGCTGTATGGCGGCGTTGGATGCAGAGCGTTATTTGGATGGTCTTGCCGGTGCAGATCTTTAATTATTAATATAAATAAAAAAACCGATCCTAGGATCGGTTTTTTTATTTCTTAAAGTAATTCGTTTAAAACGAATTACTGAGCGTTGTAAGCTTCGATGCCTTCAACGATGGCTTTTTTCGCTTCTTCTGCGTTTGCCCAACCTTCTACTTTTACCCACTTGCCTTTTTCAAGGGTTTTGTAGTTTTCGAAGAAGTGTTCGATTTGATCGCGTAGCAATTGTGGAATATCGTTCACGTCTTGGATATGACCGTATTCTTTGCTTAGTTTTTCGTGAGGAACGGCTACTAATTTAGCGTCCATACCCGCTTCGTCAGACATGTTCAATACGCCAACTGGACGGCAGCGGATGACAGAGCCAGGTACAACTGGGTAAGGTGTGATAACCAATACGTCAACTGGGTCACCGTCGTCAGCCAAAGTGTTGTTTACATAACCGTAGTTTGCTGGGTAAAACATAGGAGCTGTCATGAAGCGGTCAACAACAAGCGCATCCATGTCTTTATCAACTTCGTATTTTACTGGATTAGCTTGTGCTGGAATTTCGATGATAACGTTGATGTCATTTGGTGCATCTTTACCGGCAGGGATCTTGCTATAGCTCATTATTATTTCTTCCAATGTGTTAAATATGGCCGATATTATAAAAGCTAGAGTGCTTCTATGCTAGTTGTGGAACGCATCCATTCGTAATATTCTCTATTGCAGTAGAATAAAATGAGTAAAAACAGCTCTAAAACGCGTTAACTTATTGCTTTCTTTCTGAATTTAGCTAGTCTTACACTGTGATCAAATTATAGTCGCGAGGACAGTAATGACAAAATCTGAGCTGATAGAGCTGCTAATCGATCAGCAATCCCATTTACCGGTGAAAGATGTAGAGCAAGCAATCAAAGCAATGCTTGAACATATGTCTGATTCTTTGGCAAATGGTGAGCGCATAGAGATACGAGGCTTTGGTAGTTTTTCTCTGCATTATCGAGCACCTAGAATAGGACGAAACCCTAAAACTGGGGAGTCTGTTGAGTTGAGTGCGAAATATGTACCTCATTTTAAACCAGGTAAAGAGTTGAGAGAGTTAGTCAACTTACCTGAAGACGATGAGATCAACGAACTTAACTAATTTACGTCTTATGCCTCGAAATCTTTGAGCTATCACGGCATAATAACGCCATTCTATTTTTGGTAGGTTGTTTTATGCTTAAATGGCTGAAAAGAGTTACTTACACTGTACTCATTGTTTTTTTTCTCGCCGTGGGTGTGTTTTTTGCCATCCGTAATCCACAACTTATTCCTCTTGATCTTGTTTTTTGGCAAGGTCCCGAACTGAGCGTTGCTCTCTACATTATTTTATCTTTTACCGTAGGGGCTTGTGTGGCTCTTTTGGTAAGCTCTGTTGCGTATTTGCGCAGTGAACGCCAGATCAGGGTGTTGACTCGTAAATATGAAAAAGCACGAGATGAAGTGGATGCCTTGCGTAAAGCTTCTATTGCTAAAGAGCTTTCTGTTGGGAAGGAGTAATTGAGTTGACCGAAATTGGGTTGTTTTTGGTTCTTTTTGTCGCGCTCTTTGTTGGCTGGGCAATGGGGCGTAAAAATCCGACCAAGAAAAATAAACAGGCTAAGAAGAATATTCCGACGGATTATTTTCGTGGTCTGAATCATTTGCTTAACGATCAACATTCCGAGGCCATTGATGCCTTTGTTGATTCCTTAGAAGTCAATTCCGATACTTTCGATATTCATCTCACATTGGGTAATTTGTTTCGCAAAAAAGGCGAAATACAAAAAGCCATTAACATCCATCAAAACTTACTTGCTCGCCCTGAAATTTCGCAGCGTGAAATGCGTATGGTGCAATTAGAATTGGCCAGTGACTTTATGTCGGCAGGTTTGTTAGATAGAGCAGGGCGCTTGTTATTAAACATGGCATCCACTTCACGAAAAAGTGAATTTCAGCCAAAAATACTCGCTTTGCTTGTGGATCTTTATGAGTTTGAACAAAGCTGGGACAAAGCGATTCAAATTGGCTCTGAATTAATTAAAGAAGCACCGAGTAAAAAAGAGATTAAGCGTTTAGCGCATTTTCATTGTGAAATGGCGCAAGAGCTACAAAAGAAAGAGCAATGGAAGCAAGCCTTTCAACATTATAAAAATGCCTTAGATGTTGACTCTAGCTGTGTTCGAGCCAGTATTGGTGCTGCGGACGTATTAAATAGCCAGGGGCGTTATCGTGATGCGATCAAAGAACTAAAGCACGCTGCAGAACAAGACCCAGAATTCATTTCGATCATTATCCCTAAGCTAAAAGAATGTTACCAAAAAATATGGGGCAGTGGCGGGTACATTAAGTTTTTACAAGAACAGAATCAGAAAAAGCCTTCTACGGCGTTGATTATGGCACTTGTTCAGCATTACATGGAAACCGATAAAGATTACGCCGAAATGTTTTTGGTCGAGCAGCTTAGGCAGCACCCAACGATTAAAGGCTTCAAAGAGCTAATTAGTTTGCAGCTAGCGGATTCTCAAGGGTATAACCAGCAACATTTGGTGGTTCTATTTGAGCTTATTGATCAGCTGGTTCAAGCAAAGCACAAATATCAATGCCGCCAGTGTGGCTTTCCAGGCCATCAATTGCATTGGCAATGTCCAAGTTGTAAAAATTGGGGTGTGGTGAAACCGATTCATGGTTTGGAAGGCGAATAAAGCCACTGAGCATTCTGACATTTATAAACGATAGAAACTGAAAGAAAGAGGACACTGAATGAGCTGCCAATCCCCTATAGTGGTTGCCCTAGATTACCCAACCATGGCGCAATCTATTGAGATGGCGAAACGACTTGACCCTAAGCATTGTCGAGTGAAAGTCGGCAAAGAGCTATTTACAACAGCTGGTCCTGTGATTTTGGATGAACTGCATAATTTAGGTTTTGAGATTTTTCTTGATCTTAAATTCCATGATATTCCAAATACGGTCGCTAATGCGGTCAGTGTGGCGGCAAAAGCGGGTGTTTGGATGGTAAACGTGCATGCTACGGGCGGCCGTCGAATGATGGAAGCCTCTGCCAATGCGTTGCAGCAACTGACTGATAATAAAACATTGCTTATCGCTGTGACGGTACTGACTAGTATGGATCAAGCTGATCTTTTGGAAATTGGTATAGACTCAACGCCTGAGCAACATGTTAAACGTCTTGCGGCGTTGGCTAAATCTTCTGGAATGGATGGTGTCGTTTGTTCTGCTCAAGAATCCAGTATGCTGTCAGCTGATTTAGGGAAAGACTTTGTTCTAGTCACGCCGGGTATTCGTCCTACAGGTTCTGATCAAGGTGATCAGAAGCGAATTATGACGCCAGTCGAAGCAATGGCTGCAGGCAGTCATTACCTTGTAATGGGGCGTCCTATCACGCAGGCGAGTGATCCTATTGCCGTACTTACGCAGGTAAATGCTGATTTGGGCGTGATGATATAAAATGCTCATTTTGAGTCTTGAAGTCTGATTAAAAAGCTTTTACTCTAAAACCACTTATTTGCTTCAGCATTTGTTGATGCACTAAGTGGTTTTTTATTGGCATGATGCCATCTTTTATTTTTAAAAAGAATTTTAAAAGGATTTTTCTATGACGAATTTCAATCGTATTTTTCGTGCTTGTGTTTCTCGCTTACTTCTTATTGTTTCTCTGGCTTTTATGCCTTTCTCGCTTATCGCTGCAACGCCTTTGGATATAAATACCGCAACGGCTGCCCAGTTTTCCGCTGTGATGTCTGGTGTCGGTGAAAAAAAAGCCGAAGCGATCATTGCTTATCGAGAAGCGAATGGTCGTTTTGATTCCATTGATCAGTTATCGCAAGTTAAAGGTATTGGTGATGCGCTTTTAGCCCGCAACAGGGATTTACTTCAAGTCTCACCAACGGACGAAAGTTCAGAAAATTAGCTTAAATAAAATGCTTGATAAAGTTGTGCTGTTAAAACAAGCGGATTACACGTCCGCTTGTTTTGATGTTAAGGCTTTCATGGCTTGATGTTGGGTTAAAAAGACTTGCCCGCTCAGGTTTTCTATTAGGCTCGACCCCGTTAGTTTATCCATTACTGGGCCTTTGATTTCAGAAAAATGCAGCATGACCCCAGCGGATTTCAATCTATCATCAATGGTTTCTAAACTGTCTAATGCACTGGCATCTATCATGTTGACTGCATTGCACATGAGAATAAGATGTTTGATGTTTTTATGATTAGAGACCAGAGTTAATACATAATCCTCCAGCACTCTAGCGTTGGCAAAGAAGAGGTTTTCATCAATTCGAATGGTGACTATTTCTGGGTCGGTTTCGACTTCAAAACGCTTCACATTGCGAAAGTGTTCAGTTCCTGGAAGACGACCCACTACAGCAATATGGGGATGGCTTGTATGCCAAAGAAAGAACAATAGTGACAAGGAAACCCCAACGATTATGCCAGTCTCCATGCCAATAAATAGCACGGCAAAGAAGGTGGCTAACGAGCCGATAGCTTCTTGTTTAGAGAAACGATACAGCCTTAAGAAGTCTTTAAAATCGATAAGCTGCAAAATAGAGATGGTAATGCTGCTTGCTAGTACCGATGTTGGAAGGTAATAAAAAAGCGGAGTGAAAAACAGCAAGGTTACCAGCATCAGTAGTCCGGTTAAAATCCCCGTCATTGGCGTTTTGGCGCCAGCACTGACATTGACCACCGACCTTGAAAAACCACCTGTCACTGGGAAAGAAGCACTGAGTGCTGCGCCTAAGTTTGCCAATCCTAAACCGACAAGTTCTTGGTTTGGATTAATATCTTGTTTGCGTTTTGCGGCAAAAGATTGAGCAACAGAAACTGATCCAACAAAACCCACAATGCTGATTAGAAAAGCTCCTGATAATAGATCTATCATGGCATCTAAAGTGAATTTCCCGAAGGGTATAGTGGGTAAGTTATTGCTTATATCGCCAACGATTTTGATACCGAGTGAGTCTAGAGAAAACACAGCTACGCAGCTCGTAGTTGCAACGACAACGATGACAGGGCCTGCTTTGCCCAACATGCTAGCGATATTTTCCGTTAATCCAAGTTTACTTAGAGCAGGTGTTAAATAGCGTTTCAGTAGGATTAAAAGAACGATTGAAATTGTACTCAGAATAACCGTTGGTAAATTGATGTCACCGATATGCTGTAGCATACTTCGTGTTAGCTCGATAAGGTTATTGCCATGGGCTTGGACACCAATTAAATGTTTGAATTGCCCAACAGCAATTAAGATTGCAGAAGCACTTATGAAACCAGAAATAACCGGATGACTTAGTAAGTTAGACAAAAAGCCCATTTTTAACAGGCTCATCAAAAGCAAAAACACACCGGATAGAAACGCCAACATCATGGCTATAGCGGCATAGTTTTCACTTCCTGGCAGTGCGAATGGCATAGCAATGGTTGCAGTCATCATTGAGGTGATAGCGACAGGGCCAACAGCAAGTGTGCGGCTAGTACCAAAAAGGGAGTATAAAATAGCAGGAACGATACCTGCGTAAAGACCAACCACGGCGGGTAATCCCGCAAGTAAAGCGTAGCCCATGCTTTGTGGGATCAATAAAATGGTAGCTATAAAACTTGCCAGCGCATCGGTTTGCATGTCTTCACGCGAATAGCCTTTGAGCCAAGCCATTGCAGGAAAGTATTTTTCCAATTTAGTCATTTAACTCACTTAAGTAATATTTTTAATAGAGGTTTGGTGATTATGACGCATTAAAACGTATACATGCTTTCTATGGATATTTTATTATAACCTTATTTCTTTATGTTATATGTGGTGGTGGAATTGGTAAAGCTGAATCTGGATAGTTTTCTTCTTTGAGGCAAATATTGCTGTGATCAAATTGTTACGAGTGATTGAAATACCAGACGGCCCTAGCAAAATTTGCTAATCTATTGAGTCGATTGTAAAGCTAAGGGAAAATATCCGTGTCGCAAGAGTTCCAGGTTGTTTCATCCTATTCACCCGCAGGCGATCAGCCTAAAGCCATTGAAAAACTTGTTCGTGGTGTCGAAGCGGGCTTGGCTCACCAAACATTACTTGGGGTAACAGGCTCAGGTAAAACATACACCATTGCCAATGTCATTTCACAAGTGAAGCGCCCAACGATTGTCATGGCGCACAACAAGACCTTGGCTGCACAGCTTTACGGCGAATTCAAAGAATTCTTCCCCAATAACGCCGTCGAATATTTTGTTTCTTACTACGATTATTACCAGCCGGAAGCGTATGTGGCTGCATCTGATACCTTTATTGAGAAAGACGCGTCAGTTAACGAACACATAGAGCAAATGCGACTGTCGGCGACTAAAGCCTTGTTAGAGCGGGAAGACGTTATTATCGTGGCGACTGTTTCGGCAATTTATGGCTTGGGCGACCCACAATCTTATTTAAAAATGATGTTGCACCTTGATCGTGGTGATCGCATTGATCAGCGTGATGTGTTGCGCCGTTTAGCCGAGCTGCAATACAGCCGCAACGACTTGGTATTAGAGCGTGGTAATTTCCGTGTGCGTGGCGATGTTATTGAAGTCTTTCCTGCTGACTCGGAAGACACGGCAATTCGTATCGAACTATTTGATGACGAAGTCGAAACCTTATCGATGATTGACCCATTAACTAACAAAACCATTCGCAAAGTTCCTCGCGTTACAATTTATCCGAAAACTCACTATGTAACACCAAAAGAAACCGTACAAGCGGCGATTGAACGCATTAAAGTGGAATTGGATCAGCGTCTTGAGCAACTTAAATCGCTTAACAAATTGGTGGAAATGCAACGCCTTGATCAGCGTACGCGATATGATTTAGAAATGATGCAGGAGCTGGGCTACTGCAACGGTATAGAAAACTACTCGCGTTATTTGTCTGGTCGTGAAGAGGGCTCACCACCGCCCACTTTATTCGATTACCTGCCCGCCAATGCTTTGCTCGTTATCGACGAATCTCATGTTACCGTGTCACAAATTGGTGCTATGTACAAAGGTGACAGGTCACGTAAAGAGAACCTAGTTGAATATGGCTTCCGTTTGCCTTCCGCTCTTGATAACCGCCCTATGCGATTTGAAGAGTGGGAACAGATTAAACCGCAAACTATTTTTGTCTCAGCTACACCAGGTAAATACGAAGAAGAACATCAAGATTGGGTGGTTGAGCAAATTGTCCGCCCTACAGGCTTGATAGACCCTATTCTGGAAGTTCGACCTGTTGCAACTCAGGTAGATGATTTGTTGTCTGAAATTAATCTTCGAACACCGATTGGCGAGCGTGTTTTGGTGACCACTTTAACCAAACGCATGGCAGAAGATTTAAGCGACTACCTGAGCGATCATGGTGTTCGAGTACGTTATTTGCATTCTGACATCGACACGGTAGAGCGAGTTGAGATCATTCGAGATTTACGTCTTGGCGAGTTTGATGTGTTAGTTGGTATTAACTTGTTGCGAGAAGGCTTGGATATTCCAGAAGTGAGCCTTGTGGCGATACTTGATGCCGATAAAGAAGGCTTCTTACGCTCGGAAAAATCGCTCATTCAAACCATCGGTCGTGCTGCTCGTAACGTTAATGGTAAAGCGATTTTGTACGCTGATCGTATTACAGGATCCATGGAGAGGGCGATCAGCGAAACGGATCGTCGCCGTGAAAAACAAAAAGCGTACAATGAAGAGCATGGCATCACGCCAGTCGGCATTACCAAATCCGTTGAAGACATCATGGAAGGGGCTTATAACCCAGGTGCGGGCAAACGTGGTAACAAAACTAAGAAAGTCGCTGAGACCGCAAAAGACTACCAGGTTGAAAGCATGGAAGACGTGGCTCAAGTGCGTAAAGCCATGATCCAACTGCAAAAAGAAATGATGCTAGCCTCAGAAGAGCTTAAATTCGAACTAGCGGCGGGTTATCGAGACCAAATTCGCCAGCTACAGAAAAAGTTAAAAGACGTTGGCGAATCATAATAACTCTTGGATTCAAAGTAAGAAAGGAGCCTTGAATGGCCATCACGCTAAGGAACTACAACATAGTCCGCGTTATCGACAACGGTGTTATCGTCAACTGCACTGTGATCGAAATGTGTTACGACTACGCTCTTGTACGATTTAAAGATAAAAAATACAAGGTACCTTACGGCTTAATTGACGAAGTGATCGGTCATGAACTGCTCGTTCCTGTCAGTGAATAATAGTTTTAAAACAAAGGCTTCAAAAAATATCAACGAGGGCTTGTCAAAAGCAAACCTCTGCGTATAATAGCCAACACTTTTTAGGACTATAGCTCAGTTGGTTAGAGCGCTACCTTGACATGGTAGAGGTCAGCAGTTCGAATCTGCTTAGTCCTACCACTATTTTTTACAGTAAAATTATACTTACTACTTTTCTTAATTTAGTGAGTGTAAGTTACGAAAGCCGAACCCAGTGTTCGGCTTTTTTGTATCTGAATTGGTCCATTTTTGTCTCAGCTTTAGCCCATTTTTATCCAAAGTCACTTAAAAATGGTGACCTTTACCCTATTTTTCTGGTGATGTACCTAGTAAAAAACTGTAGTAGTTTTTACCGTCTGTAAATAGTTGTTTTTATTAGGGATGTATTTGTCGCAGAAAAGTACTTTTTTCATTCGAGCGAAAAAGCACGAGATGTCACTCATTCTAGTGTTTTTTTTATGCTTTTCGTCACTAAATGAGCTAATCTGGCCTTATCTAGTGGGTTTTTAACGGACTACCTCCTTGCCGCTCGTATCATCTGATCGATCCTAAACACATTGGCTAAAGTAAATAGCATCGCCAGTTTGTTGTTATTCTTCTTAAGCCTCGATAGATCACTTTCCTAAAACCAAACTGACGCTTTATGATCCGGAATAGGTGCTCTACTTTTGCTCGAATGCTGGCTTTAATATATTCCGTTCGGATCGGTAGCTTGTTTATTCTCGGGTGCAGCTTGAGAAGACGTACTTTGCTTGGCATTTCCGCAATGAGCAAATCGGCTTTGATGTCTTTAAGTTCTGCTCGTTTTGGCGCGCCTCGATAACCTGAATCCGCTGATATAAAAGTCTCTTCACCATGAAGCAGATTTTCTGTCTCTGTGATGTCATGTACGTTAACTTTAAGCTGTGCGTGAGGCTAGTTCTAGCGTTTACGCCAATATGAGGCCGCTATATCCAGGGAATACCAGTAGCTTAGCCTCTTGTTGGGCGGCATTGGCGACCCAGCTTTCTAGTTTGTCGACAAATTCTTCCCATTGGGTGAAAAAGCCAATGTCATATTGTGCCGTCGCCAGTTTAAATACGCTCATATTCTGCCATCTTTCTCATACCAAGGGCTTCATCCAAAAGGTCATGGGTTTAAGGGATTCTTCTTGTTCGCCAATTTCTTTCCAACTGAAATGAGTCGCGAGCTCTGGGCGCTTTTCATAACCACGGTTACGCCAGAATTGATCCAGTGGTTGGTAGTTGGCAGGACTAGCTGGGTGATTATCTGGACGTTGTACAGCGCAAAAACATGAGCGTTTTATTCCTTCAATGCTTTTGGCATGCTCTTCGCGATGATCGAAGAAGGCCACTCCCGCGCCTCGGCCGCGATACTTAGGTAAGAGTACCGATTCGCCACAGTAGAAAATTTCATCAAGGTTGTAACCAGCTTTGATAAAGGGCTGTGTTACTTCATCGGTCTCATAATGTAGTGGCAAACCCGTTGAAGCTCCAACAATTTTATCTCTATCAAAAGCCAATACGATCACACTGTTTGGCGCTTCAATGTAAGTTTTAAGGTAGCGCGCTTCGTAGTTTGTATCGCCATCATAAAGATAGGGAAAGTCGCGGAACACACGCATGCGCAGCTGAGCCAGTTCATCAATGTATTGATTTAAGGCGAAGCCAGATAAACGTTGGAATGTCAGCATAATCTACTCGTTTTGTATCGCGTCAGTAAGCTGGCTTAAGCCGATACTTGGGCGATCCAATCTTCTAGGTTGTAGTAGTTGGTGACGCGTGCGACTTTACCATCGCGAATGTCGAAGAAGGCGCCAGCTGGCAGTTGGTAGGTTTGGTTATTGGCTTCTGGTAAGCCTTCGTCGGTGGCGATGTATTCGCCTAACACAGTGAACTCAACCGCTGCACGATCGCCAGCAGGATTGGACATGATAACGATGTCGACAATGGTTTCTTTGTAGTTTGTGTTCATGCGCTCCATGAAGGCTGCAAAGGTATCTTTGCCTATTTCACGGTCGCCTTGGTTGATATCGTGAATGACATCGTCAGTTAGCAAAGACAAAAAGGTGTCCATGTCTTGAGCATTGAAAGCATTGTAATAGGTTTGCAGTAGTTCAACAGTTGTCTGGCTCATGGCAAAGGTTCCTAAACAAAAAAACAAAGGCTGAATGTTAATTATTTACGGAGCGTCAAGAAAGGTTTTTTTATTGGGTTGGCAAAAACAAGCAATTGCCTGTCGTCTGTGTAGGTTATTGCTAGTATGGAGCTGCTGAATCTTTAATTTTCTGATTAAAGGTTATGTTGAGGTGATAAAACTGATGGCTTAGAGTAATGTCTTATTGGAAAAATGACTGGAGCAGGTGGGCAGTATGAGCATAGATGTAGTGAATCTTGAATTAGAATGCGATACAGATAAAGGATGCGAGGCGATTGATATTATTATCAAGCCTCGGGAAAAAGACCTTGGTGAGTTCACTGTGCGGCGGACGTTGCCAACAGCGCAACGTAAAACCGTTGGTCCGTGGATTTTCTTTGATCATATGGGGCCAGCACATTTTCCAGCGGGTTCAGGTGTTAATGTTCGTCCACATCCACACATCAATTTGGCCACTGTGACCTACCTATTTGAAGGTGAGATTTTACATCGAGATTCTATTGGTAGTGTCGCCACGATTACACCGGGCGATATTAATCTCATGGTGGCAGGTAAGGGCATTACTCACTCAGAGCGAGAGCGTCCTGAGGTGAAAAATGTCCCGCATACTTTACATGGCTTGCAGTTGTGGTTGGCCTTACCTGAAGAAGACGAAGAAATTGAGCCTGCTTTTTATCATTATCCTTCGGCCAGTATTCCTGCCGTATTGGTCGATAATGTTTCTCTTAGAGTCCTAATGGGCACGGCTTATGGCGTAACCTCACCCGTAAAGACCTATGCCGAAACCTTGTATGTTGAAGCTCACATGCAAGACGGGCAACGTTTAACCTTACCGAATGCTGAAGAGCGCGCTATTTATGTAGCGAAAGGCAGCCTGAAAATTAAAGATACGCTAATACCTGAATTTGCCATGGTTATCCTATCAGCTGCTGATGATGTAGTTATTGACGCTACAGCGGATTCGAGAATCGCTTTAATTGGTGGGGAAAAAATTGGTAAGCGCTTTATTGAATGGAATTTTATCTCCAGTCGTAAAGAGCGTGTTGAGCAGGCAAAACGAGACTGGCAAGCTGGGGCGTTTCCAAAAGTCATTGGTGATGAAGATGAGTTTATCCCGTTGCCATAAAGCTCATGTTTAACCATGCTATCGAAGTCAAATCATGATACTGCTTCAGATCTATAATGGCTTAAATAAGATGTTTTGTTGCTGTAACTCGAAAGATAATTTATCTTCCGCTACCATCATGCTTCATTTGATAGCATCATTTGGAAATTAAGATAAGGCAAGCTTACCCTTATTTGTATCTCTACATGGTGTTTTAATGCTATTTATTTTTACTTAAGAGAACGTTTGGTGAAAAACTATGGATCATATACCTCAGCCTAAAGTGTCTGCTGAAAACAGTGTTAAAGACCAGATTATTCTTGCCGCTGACCAGCATTTTCGCCTTTATGGCTATGAAAAAACCAGTGTGTCAGACATTGCAAAGAGCATTGGTATATCTAAAGCTTATGTCTATAAATTTTTCAAATCGAAACAAGCCATTGCCGAAGTTATTTGTAGCAGTTGCTTGCGCAACATTGAAATTGAAGTTGAAAAGGTTGTTGCTTTAAATTTGAGTGCAACAGAAACACTTGAAGGCGCATTAGCTGCTATTGCAAGATCAAGCCTTCGCCTCTTTTTCCAGGAACAAAAGCTTTATGATATCGCGGCCTTTGCAGCGGCTGAGAATTGGCAGTCTGCGATTGATTATAAGGCGAATATGTTGGCTTTTATAACTTCTATTATTAACACAGGTATAGAGTCAGGAGAGTTTAGTAAACAGGTAGAAATAGAAGACAGTACCGAAGTGATTTTTCTTATTTTACGACCTTACTACGATCCGCAGTTGCTTCAATACAATATGGATAAAGCTGAAAGTGATGTGTCTCAGATATCTAAGGTTATTCTTAAATTCTTAAGCTAATCTAAAAAATACCTTCATGGTGACCATTGACTAAGTTGGTCACCAGTATAATAATGGCTTCTTCATCTATTCGAAGAGGCTATTATGTATGTTCTCGTTTCCACGTAGGCTTGCCCCGTTTACTGTAGTGCTTGCCACTTCCCTTATGTTGACTGCCTGTAATGAAGAATCTGTACCGGATCCGAGATTGCAGGCACCCTTAGTCCGTGTTACCTATCCTCAAAAAGTAGAACAAGAGACGCGTACTTTTACCGGTATCGTTGCGGCACGAGTGCAGAGTGATGCTGGTTTTCGAGTACAAGGCAAGGTCTTGGAGCGATTCGTTAGCGCAGGCCAAACTGTGGTGAAAGGTCAGCCTCTCATGCGAGTGGATCCTATTGATTTAACTCTGCAAGCAAAAGCTCAAAAAGAAGCCGTTGCAGCTGCAAAAGCACGAGCACAACAGGCTCAGAGCGATGAAAAGCGCTACCGAGAAATACTTAAGAAAGGATTGATTTCTGCGTCTGTTTACGCAAGCTATAAAGCTGCTTCAGATGTCGCTAAGGCAGAATTAAGCGCAGCTCAGTCACAAGCAGATGTCGCTCTTAACGCTTCTAAATACAGTACGCTCATAGCAGACTCAGATGGCGTGGTAATGGACACTTTTGCTGAACCAGGTCAAGTTGTCGCTCCAGGGCAAGCGGTGGTTCGTATAGCACATGCAGGTCAAAGAGAAGCGATAATCTACCTTCCTGAAACGTTAAGACCAGAATTAGGGTCAACAGGTAGAGCAACTCTTTATAACCCAAATGGTGAGCAAGCATTTGTTTCTGCGACATTGCGACAGCTTTCCGATGTGGCCGATAGTATTACTCGAACATTTGAAGCACGTTATGTGTTGAGTGGTGCGTTAGCTAACGCACCACTTGGCGTCACTGTGAAAGTTGAGCTACCTAACACTCATCAGCTTAATGACACTAGCTTTAATTTACCGATTGGAGCCCTGTACGATAATGGTAAAGACACAGGCATTTGGGTTATTGAAAATACTCAGCAATCTCCTCAAGTTGCATGGCGATCTGTTGATGTGCAACGTATTAGTGCTGAGACGGTAAATATATCCGCTAATATTAAATCTACAGATCAGGTTGTTGCTCTTGGGGCTCACCTTTTAAGTGACAATGAGACGGTAAGAATTAGTAATGGGCAACTGTCTTCAGTAAAGGATGGTAACGTTAATGAGTAAGTTTAACCTTTCAGCTTTAGCGGTACGAGAGCAGTCCGTTACTTTCTTTTTGATTCTTCTAATCTCCATTGCTGGGGTGATTGCTTTTCTAGGTCTTGGTCGCGCTGAAGATCCTCCTTTTACCGTCAAAACAATGACCATTGTGAGTATGTGGCCAGGCGCTACCGCTCAGGAAATGGAGGAGCAGGTTGCTGATAAAATAGAAAAACGCATGCAAGAGCTGCGTTGGTATGATTATACCAGTACTTTTACTCGTCCAGGTCTTGCTTTTACCACTGTTCAGTTGAAGGATAGTACGCCGCCCGCAGATGTTCAGGAGCAGTTTTATCAGGCTCGTAAAAAAGTAGGTGATGAAACCAGTAATTTGCCATCAGGTGTTATTGGGCCCTTTGTGAATGATGAATATGCAGATGTTACCTTTGCTCTTTATGCCTTGAAAGCACAAGGAGAGCCGCATCGTAAATTAGTCCGTGATGCGGAAGAGTTACGTCAGCGTTTGTTGCATATTGAGGGTGTCAAAAAGGTAAACATCATTGGAGAGCAGGCAGAACGAATTTTTGTGTCGTTCTCACATGATAGGTTGGCGACTTTAGGTGTGTCCGCACAAGATATTTTTTCTTCTCTTAATAATCAAAACTTGTTAACGCCAGCTGGTTCTATTGATACCAAAGGGCCGCAAGTTTTTATTAGATTAGATGGAGCGCTCGATACTCTAGATAAGATCCGAAATACCCCAATAGTCGCCCAAGGTCGAACGCTCAAATTATCTGATGTTGCGAGTGTTACTCGAGGTTATGAAGACCCCGCGACTTTCTTCGTTCGTAACAATGGCGAGCCCTCGCTTTTACTTGGCATTATAATGCGAGACGGATGGAATGGATTGGATCTAGGGGAAGCGCTTCAGGAAGAAGTGAAAGCGATTAATGGTGAGTTGCCTCTTGGTATGACGCTGTCAAATGTGACAGATCAATCGGTAAATATTAGCGCTTCGATTGATGAGTTTATGATCAAGTTTTTCGTCGCTCTGTTGGTCGTGATGCTAGTTTGTTTTGTTAGTATGGGCTGGCGAGTCGGTATTGTGGTTGCCGCTGCTGTACCTCTTACATTGGCGTTTGTGTTTGTCGTCATGGCGGCAACGGATAAAAACTTTGATCGAATTACGCTTGGCTCCCTCATATTGGCCCTTGGTTTGCTGGTGGATGATGCCATAATTGCCATCGAAATGATGGTGGTAAAAATGGAAGAGGGCTATAGTCGTGCACAGGCTTCTGCTTATGCATGGAGTCACACTGCAGCGCCTATGCTATCGGGAACATTAGTTACGGCCGTTGGCTTTATGCCAAATGGATTTGCCCGTTCAACAGCTGGTGAATACACCAGTAATATGTTTTGGATCGTGGGTATTTCTCTTATTGTATCTTGGCTTGTTGCTGTGATTTTTACGCCTTATCTAGGTGTAAAGTTATTGCCTAATATCGCTAAAGTTGAAGGTGGTCATGCGGCTATCTATGATACGAAAAACTATAATCGATTCCGCCAAGTTCTAACCTCTGTAATCAGTAAAAAGTGGTTGGTAGCTGTTGTCGTTGTTCTACTTTTTGGTACGGCGGTAGCTGGTATGGGGGTAGTGAAAAAACAATTCTTCCCAACATCTGATCGCCCTGAAGTCTTGGTTGAAGTTCAGATGCCTTATGGTTCTTCAATTAAGCAGACCAGTGGATCTACGAAACTAGTTGAAGAGTGGTTACTTAAACAACCAGAAGCAAAAGTCGTAACATCATATATTGGTCAAGGTGCACCGCGTTTTTACTTGGCTATGTCTCCTGAATTGCCAGATCCTTCCTTTGCTAAGATTGTTGTATTGACTAGCAATCAGGATGAGCGAGAAGCCTTGAAAAATAGGTTACGAGAAGTGGTTGCGAATGGTTTGGCTCCCGAGGCTAGAGTTAGGGTATCGCAATTGGTTTTCGGGCCATATTCTCCTTTCCCTGTAGCTTTCCGAGTTAGTGGTCCAGATATAGATGTGTTGCGTTCTATTTCTTCTCAGGTAAAAGATGTCATGAATGACAGTCCAATGATGCGAACAGTTAATACGGACTGGGGAACGAGAATTCCGACCATGCATTTCAAGCTTGAGCAAGATCGATTGCAGGCATTAGGATTAACAACGAGTAGTGTGTCTCAACAATTACAATTCCTATTGTCGGGTATTCCGATCACCGAAATACGAGAAGATATTCGTACTGTACAAGTGATGGCTCGTGCCGCCGGTGATATTCGCTTAGATCCTAGCAAGATTCAGGATTTTACTCTGATTAATGCATCCGGTAGTCCAATTCCGTTATCGCAAGTGGGCTCTGTTGAGATACGTGAGGAAGAACCTATCCAACGAAGACGTGATCGTGTTCCAACCATGACTGTACAAGGTGATATACAGAATGACCTTCAACCACCAGATGTATCATCGCATATTTACAAGCAGCTAGAGCCAATTATAGCTACGTTGCCACCAGGTTATAAAATAGTGATGGCGGGAAATATTGAAGAATCAGGGAAAGCAACTAAAGCGCTACTTCCTTTATTCCCAATAATGATTGCACTTACTTTGTTGATTATCATGTTTCAAGTCCGCTCGATTCCATCAATGATCATGGTGTTTGCAACTAGCCCACTTGGATTGATTGGTGTTGTGCCTACTTTGTTGGCCTTCCAACAGCCATTTGGTATCAATGCTTTGGTTGGTCTTATCGCACTGTCCGGTATATTGATGCGAAATACATTAATATTGATTGGTCAAATTGAGCAAAACTTGGAAGATGGGCTGGATAATTTTAATGCCGTTATTGAGGCGACGGTACAGAGGGCTAGACCCGTATTATTAACCGCTTTGGCGGCAATTCTAGCCTTTATTCCATTAACTCACTCAGTCTTTTGGGGGACGTTAGCTTATACCCTGATAGGTGGAACATTGGCTGGAACGGTTTTGACTTTGGTCTTCCTTCCTGCCATGTATGCGATTTGGTTTAAGGTAAAACCTGTTAAGTCAGTGGCGCATGTAGAGTAATCTACCTTCCTTAACGCCCATTACCGTCTTGTCATTTCTTCTATATTTGAAGTGTCGGCAAGAAGGTAATGGGCCTTTTTTATTCATATGAAGAATTATTTTCTATAACTATTAACTCGCTGTGCTATCAACCTGCATGATGGCTTTTTTAGGGCGAGTGTCAATTCCTAAACACAGCAAGCCGGTGACTAATGACAAGACAATGTGAGTTAAGTAGAGGTGTTTAAAGTCAATTAGTTGAGGGGCGATGCTACCCACTACAACAACAGTAATGGAAACACCTAATACAGAACTGATTTGACGGACGGCTTGATTCACCGCGCTACCTATTCCAAATCGATTGGCTGGTAGTTTCGCCACCGCTGCGGCGCTTAGCGATGGCAATATCATGCCAATGGCAAGGCCGGTGAAAATCAATCCAGGTAGCCAAGCCCCTAAATAATTAGGAGTGGCTCCCACTTTCAGATAAAACCATAGTCCGCCAGCGGCATATAACATACTTCCAACACACAGTATTAATCTATGCCCAATACGAGCGGCAATTCTTCCTGTGATAATCGCCACAGGAACCACCAATAGAGGGCCAGGAGTAACGGCTATTCCTGCTTGTGGTAGAGAATACTTCCAGATTTCAATGAGAAACAAAAAGTAACTGAAAAACATCATGCTGAATGCGGTACCGAAGGTGACGGTGGCGAGATTAACAAATCGGTAGCTAGGGTCTGCAAATAAAGAAAGATCTAACGCTGGATGAGCGATACGGCGGGACCACATATAAAAAATAGATAAAATGAAAGCACCAGAAATAACGGGTGCGAGTACCGCGAGGCTTAACCAATGCGCATGTTCTGATTGCACAATACCATAAGCCACCGAGCCAATCCCTAGAATCAATAAAAGTACACCAATTGCATCAAATGGCACCCTAGTTTCAGAATTACGCCATTCAGTTAATGTGTCTCGCCCCAGCCATAAGGCGATAGTCCCAAGTGGTAGGTTAATAAAGAAGGCCCAAGACCACCCCAGAATATCCACAACACTTGCGCCAATGCTTGGCCCTAATGCTGCTGCAAGGGCACCGACGGCTCCCCAAAGGCTAACGCCAACGGCGCGTTTTTCTACAGGGAAAGCCCCCAATACAAGAGCCAGAGAGGAAGGGGTAATAAGGGCGGCACCAATGGCCTGTAAGACCCTTGTGGCAATAAGACTTTCTACATTTGGCGCTAACCCACACAGTAACGAAGCCAGTAAAAACAAAGATAGGCCGAGCATAAAAATACGTTTGCGCCCAAACACATCAACAAATCGTCCGGCTGGAACAAGTAGTGCTGCGTACACAATTGTATAAGCATTGAGTACCCATGACATATCAGAAGCCGTGCTTTCTGAAAACTCTACCCTTAATGTATTAAAGGCGGCAAATAAGAGCGTTGTGTCAATAGATACTAAGAAAATAGCAACACTTGCAACCGAAAATACTCGCCAAGGCGATGGGGGGAGAGTGGTATTCATTGTGTTTGGATCTCGTTATGTTGTATAGCTAGTCAATATGATATGTATCATATTTTTTATAAAATAAAGCATTTATGCATGCTTTATTTGTTTTCAAGTAAGCTTTTTAGTGATGCTTTTACGATAGCATCAGCTAATTTTGGGTCATCCACGGCTCTGGCGATAGTGAGTGTTCCAATCATGGTTGCCACTATCGATAATGCTCGCTCATGGGCTTCTGGTTTTCCCCAATCGTCAGTTTGACGTGCTACTAGGTCAACCATTTCTTTTACGCGCTGTGTTATTACATGGCGAATATCATCTGATTGGCGGCTTGTTTCTGAGCCAAGTGCGCCAATAACGCAACCTGTCTCACAGGAATTAATGTGAGAGGGTGACAAATAGGTTTCTAAAAGTTTGGTTAGCGATTCTTGCGGTGGTACCGATGAAACGCTATCCGCTAAAACAGCCAGAACATCCGTCCCTGCTTTGCTAGCAGCCTCTACTAGCATGGCTTCTCTTGAAGGAAAATGCGCATAGAACCCGCCATGGGTCAGACCTGCTTCTTTCATTATGTCTGCAACACTGACGCCGTCGTATCCATTTCGCCGTATCGCTTTTGAAGCCGCTAAGACGATGCGTTCGTGTGTGGCTTCTTTCTTATGATTTGGCTTAGTTTTCTTCATAGTTTCCCCTAGTTTTATGTCGATTATCATAATTGATAAATGTTTAAAACGCCACATCATGTCTAACCTTGAGTCGTGACACGGATTGGTTATTTTAATTTATTCAGTAATCTCAATTGGTTAGAGTCTTTTAACGGATTATTGATAAAAAGCTTAGTTTTTTGCGATAGACAATGTTGGAGTTATAAAATATGATAATCGTAATATTTTTTAACTAAAACTAAGATAAAGGTGTTAAACATGAATATTGAAAATGCGGTTGTTTTGATTACTGGCTCAAACAGAGGGCTTGGTCTTGTATTTGCTCAAGAGGCCCTGAAGCGTGGTGCAAAAAAAGTCTATGCGGCAGCGCGAAACCCAGAAACGGTGACTCTTGAGGGGGTTATTCCTGTAAAACTGGATGTAAACAGTCCAGAAGATATTGCTAGAGTTGTGAAAGAGTGTGGTGATGTGACTTTACTTATTAACAATGCTGGTATTGCCGAGACAGGTGGTATTTTAGGTGATGACGTAGAAGCTTCTTTGCGTCGTCAGATGGAAACTAACGTATATGCACCAATGAAGTTGGCTACCGCATTCGCACCGGTTCTTGCTGCCAACAACGGTGGGGGAATTATCAACGTCGCATCGGTAGCGAGTTGGATAAATCTTCCTATTTTAGCTGCATACTCTGTTACTAAAGCGGCTGTATGGTCTGTTTCTAATGCTATGCGTCATGAGTTAGTTGAGCAAAAAACTCAGGTGCTTACTCTTCATGTTGGTTTTATTGAAACGGATTTAACCAAAGGCTTTGATGTTGACAAGGTTTCCCCTGAAACGGTTGTTGCAAATACTTACAACGCCCTTGAAGCTGGCGAGAATCAGGTATTAGCGGATGAAGCCGCGAAACAGGTCCATCAAGCGCTTTCGACGTACCCTGATATTTACCTGCATGCAATCAAATCCTAACAGTAAATAAATGATTACAGAGCAAAGATGCTCAGACACTTTTTAAATTGTTTGTTATTACTATTATTAGAGGACACTTTATGTCTAAGTCGCAAGTTGTTTTAGTTACTGGTGTTTCATCAGGAATAGGGCGCGCTACAGCTGAAAAATTTGCTCAGCGCGGTTGTCGTGTATTCGGTTCAGTACGTAATCTTGCAAATGCGAAACCATTATCTGGTGTTGAATTAGTCGAAATGGATGTTCGTGATGAAGCTTCTGTTCAACAAGCTATTCAATGGGTTATTGATCGTGCAGGGCGTATTGATGTTCTTGTAAACAACGCAGGTACAACTATTATTGGTGCGGTTGAAGAAACCTCTCCAGCTGAAGCCGCTTCACTTTTTGATTCGAATGTTTTAGGTATTCTTCGTACGGCACGAGCGGTACTTCCGCATATGCGGTCTAAGCGGAGTGGACGAATTGTCAATATAAGTTCGGTTCTTGGTTTTCTTCCCGCGCCTTATATGAGTGTTTACTCTGCTTCTAAACATGCTGTAGAAGGGTTGTCAGAAACTCTAGATCATGAAGTGCGTCAGTTTGGCATTCGTGTCTCTTTAGTTGAGCCCTCTTTCACTAGAACAAATCTTGATATAAGTGCACCTAGCACCGCCGATAAAATTTCAGCTTACGAGCACGAGCTAAACCTTTCTTCGGCAGCCGTTGCAAAAAACGTAAAAAATGCTCCAGAACCTGATGGCGTCGCAAGCACAGTCATTGAAGCGGCTCTTGGTAAATGGAAAATGCGTCATACACCCGCAGGTGAAGCGTCTTTATTAAGAAAATTACGTCGCTTTATGCCGGCAGGCCCTGTTGATAAAAGTTTGCGCAAGGCATTTGGGTTAGGTTGATTCATTCGTTTAAATACTTTGATGTTTTTTTCATCTAGTTCATAAAGACAGGCAAAGGTCTCTTCGTCTGTCTTTGTTTCAAATGTTGATTTGTTTCAAATGTTGATCGTTAAGTGCTTGGAATGAGCACGCTGTCAAAAAAGCGGATGATGCTTTTGTGATCATCGAGCGGCAGAACGTCTGCCACATATTGGTCAGGTCGAACGATGACTATGCAGCCGTTTTTCTTGTTGATTCCTCGTTTGTCATAGAACGAGCTCTCTTCACAAAGAGCGCTGTAGACTTTTTCATAATCCTTTAACCCATGGCAGCCTTTTGATGGCTGTAAAAGCGAATGAATATCGGCTACTTCTATTTCCCGATGAGGTACTTGAAAGACAGCTTGCACATTGATTATGGCATCGATATCTGCATCCTTTGGTGTAAAACGCTGGATAGGAGATGACGGGTTGTTTTGTAAAAACTCGCATAGCGCTTTAACTTTGCAAGTATCGCTCATGAAGTTTTGCTCTCCTGCAAAGGCGAGAATGTGCCAACGACCATCGGCTTTCATGCTGTGGCCAAGGTGTACTGGTTTCGCATCAGCATGGCGAGTTACTTTGGCAGAATGAAAACGCATACCAATGGTTTGTCCTGTTGCTAAACCTTGATGTTGTCCAGACGATACTAAGTCTGACTGCGGATAGTAAATGGCGGTACCGGCGGTGAAGCGACCAAACTGAACAAAGTATTGCTGAAAAGCGGTTGGATCAACACCATCCGGATTGGTTGCAGATTTAGGTTTGGCGCTGAACATTTTCGAAAACTCGCGATCGAAATCGATTAATTGCTGAGCCACAGTTTGTCTTTCGAAAGAATAAGACTGCAGTAATTCTGCATTTGCTCTTCCTGTTAGCACATGGGCAAGTTTCCAGCCTAAATTCCATGTGTCATTAACCGAAGTATTCAGTCCTTGTCCCGCTTTTGGGCTGTGAGTGTGGCAAGCGTCACCAGCTAAAAATACATGAGGTAATCGACCATCTTCGGCGTCATCAAATGCGGTAGTAAGCCGTTGGCCGATTTCATACACGCTCCACCAAGCGATTTCTTTCACCTCGATGGTGTACGGATGCATGATGCGGTTTGCTGCAGCAATAAGGTAATCGGTTGTGATTGATTGCTTGCTGAGTCGTTCATTGTGTTTTAGTTTGTCCAGCTCTATATACAAGCGCACCATGTAACCGCCTTCGCGCGGAATGATCAGCATGTTGCCTTCATTACTGGAATGAATCGCTGATTTTAGGCGAATATCAGGAAAGTCGGTTACTGCCAATACATCCATAACGCCCCATCCTTGATTGATAGAGTCGCCGACCAATTCACGGCCAATGGATTTACGTACTGTGCTCCGAGCACCGTCACACCCAACCACGTATTTGGCTTTAACCGTCTCGATCACGCCAAGATGTTGAGAGTCTAAACGTTCAAACGTCAGTGTCACCGGGTAATCTGTGACTGTTGGATCGACTTCAAGATTGAGTAGTTGGCGGGAGTAATGGGGAACGACTTTCCCTGGCCCGTGGCGCATCACATCAAGAAAGGCGTCATGCACTCTGGCTTGGTTGATGATGACATGAGGCATTTCAGATAAGTCATCTTCCACGTCTTGAATTTTGCTACTGCGTGCAATTTGCTCTGGTTGTTCAGTATTAGGTTTCCAAAAAGCGGTTTCGTTTACCCAGTAGGCTTCTTGCTTAATTTGATCTGCGAAGTCATAGGCTTCAAACATTTCCATGGTACGACAAGCAATACCATCTGCTTGACCTACTAATAAACGATCGTCTTTTTGTTCGACAATACAGGTAGAAATAGAGGCAAATTTCGACAATTGAGCGGCGATATTGAGCCCTGCAGGACCACAACCCACAATCATTACATCGACTTCTGATGGTAGTGGATGTTTTAAAGGCGGAGCGATGACTCGATCTGCAGGATCGGTAATTTTAGGATCGCCTGGGTGAAAGCCTTGTTGATAAAATTGCATGGATTGTCCTCTTATTATTGTCTGTGGCTGGCTATTAGAAATTAAAATATTTGCTGTCTGGAATAGAAATGACTTTAATGTATTCAAGGTATAAGTAAAAATAGATTTTTATCTCAAGACTAATAGAAAACGCATAGATGAACCCTAACTTATTGAAGCAATTAGCCATCGTTGTGAAACAGGGCTCTCTTAGTCGAGCTTGTGAACAGCTGTATATAACTCAGCCAACATTGACGCGTAGTATTCAGCAGTTAGAAATGAGAGTCGGTGCACCAGTGCTTATTCGAACGCGTTATGGCGTACAGCCTACCGAAATAGGTGCAAGATTAGCGCAAATTGGCGAAAGGATTTTGGCTGAAACAGAACAAGGTGAAGAGGTCATTCGACAGTTTCATAGCGGCTATCATAATGAATTTGTGATTGGTATTGATCCGCTTTGGGAATTTGCCACGGTAGAGCAAATGACCGCCTATTTTATGCAAGAAAAGCGTTATGTCTTTCACTTTAGGACGGGCTCCGCGGCCGCGCAGATTGAGTTATTACAAAAGGGTGAACTCGACTTTTTATTGGCACCTGCGCACCTTACAGTTAAGCAGGGGGCGCTTGATAGACAGTTGTTGTTTCGAGATCGCTCCGGTGTTTTTGTTGGGAAAAAATCGGCTCTTAGAGGAGGGGATACCGTTATTTCTCAAGAGATTTTGGAGAAGCAACACTGGATAGCGGCAGGAGCAAATGCCGGCTTTCTTGATCGGCCTAGTGAGATTATCGGGCTCAAAGCTGCCAGCATGGCGTTTACGGGAAGTATTCGCTCTGTTTTACACCTTTTAAATACGTCCGAGGTATTGGTTCGTCTACCTGCTCGTTTAGCCTTAATGACTGGGGTGGTTGAAATTGATCAATTGATCAAGGTGCCAGGACCAAAAGGGCCAAGGCGAGACATCGCGCTTTGGTCAAGAGTGGATAATTTGGAGCGCCCTGAGTGCATGAAAGTTCATGAATTAATTCGTGGTTTTATGCAAACACTGGACGACACTGTATCGACATTTGAATTGGACCTATGACCTAGTTAGGGCGCCGGTTGCTGACGATAAAATTGGCACAGTAGTCGGTAAACATCAGGCATCTCTTTTTTCATCATTTTAGGATCTTCAAAAAAAGTTTCGCTGCATACCGCGAAGAACTCGGCAGGATTAGTTAAAGCATATTCATCGAGCGGCAGGTGTTTATGATGCTGCCAATCCATTCGTAGGTGTTGGAATGATTCTGTGAATATGTCGTGCCATTCGCCAGGCTTCATGTCAGGGTGTATAGGAGGAGCGCCATTTGCGCCATCACGAAGCATATCTAGTTTGTGTGCGAATTCATGAATGACTACATTACTGGCTTTGCCATGACGTGCATGAGCGCCTGTTTCAAGAATGGATTCCCACGATAGAATCAAGGGTCCTCTCTGCCATGCTTCGCCGCTTAGCCCTCGACCTTCAGCGTGTACGACACCATCTTCACTTTGATAAGGATGGTTGGTGATAAAGTCACCTTCGTACAAAATGATGGTTTTACAGTGGGCGTACCAATCTAAACCGAGGTGCAAAATAGGCACACACGCCATAGTGGCAAGTTTTAGGCACATGGCCTCGGTGAATTGAAAGTCGGCACCAGGAGTGACGCCTTTACGAGCAAGAAAATGAAAACTCATATTTCGAAGTTTATCGCGCTCGATGCCTTGGTAACGGCTCATAACGGGCCAATCAGCGATGGCGGATTCCCATTGTTCTACTGTAAATCCCATTGCTTTGATTTGTCTTTTTTCTAGCCAATCGTTAAGCTCTTTGAACATGGTATTTATCTCGGTTAAAGTAACCAATTCTTTCTATATTTTGTGTGATTTTAGTCGTGCAACAATATCATGTCTTCAATTATGATATGCACTAGAGAGTCATTTTAGCGACGATGGTGAGTGTGAAGTGTCCTTAAGCACAATCTCTCCTTAATTCTTATGAATTCCTCCGACTTTGTAGGCTTAATCTCTTACGAATTTACTTATATTATAAGTGTCAAATATATGACGTCATCCTTATTTCGGGGATTGGTTAAGTCCAATTAAGCAACGAGAGAGCTTCTTTTGAAATTATTTACTTCTTTATCTAACATGCGCGCCAATTCATTTTGGCTGATCAAGCATTCCTTAATAACATCCTTGTTAATTAATCTAGTAGGGCATGTGCAGGCAGAGGAATCCGATGTAAAAGTAGATTCTGTTCCAGTGACCGAAAACGTTCAACTAGAGCAGGAGTCAAAAGGGTATGCTTTTTCTAATCAAACTGTGATTGAGATGGCGAAAGAGTTAGCTAAATCCCCAATGAAGCCAGCTGAAAAAGCACCGCAAGCTTTGACCGATATGGATTACCCTACTTATCGACAAATTAACTTCCAGCAAAACCAAGCCGTTTGGGGAAAATCTCTAACAAAATTTTCAGTTCAGTTATTTGCTCCTGGTTTTATATTTAAAGATTTAGTGTCCATTGACGTTGTTGAAAATGGTCGTGCTTTTCCCTTGAATGTATCGTCGGATTCTTTTTCCACTCCGAACCCTGAGATTAGTAAATTGATATCTCAGGTTGGTAAGTACGCTGGATTACGCTTGCACTATCCTCTTAATAAAGCAGATATGAATGATGAGTTTGCAGTCTTTCAGGGCGCTAGTTACTTTCGTGCAATTTCAAAAGGTCAGTCTTATGGATTATCAGCGCGTGGCCTTGCGGTAGATGTGGCGCAGCCAAAGGGTGAAGAATTCCCTATGTTCAAACAGTTCTGGATTGAACGTCCATCATCAAGCCAAGATGCTATTGTTGTTCATGCCTTGTTAGACAGTAAAAGTGTGACAGGCGCGTACCGTTTTGGTATCTACCCAGGAAAACCAACCCGTATCGATGTAAAAGCGACATTGTTTCCAAGAGTGGATTTGAAGAATGTCGGTATAGCACCTCTGACGTCGATGTTTATGTATGACGATATGCTCGATGTTTCTGATGTTCCTGATTACCGCACTGCTGTTCACGACTCTGATGGCTTACAGATTTTAACCGGTAAAGACGAAATGATCTGGCGACCTTTGAACAACCCTAAATCTCTACAAGTCAGTGCTTTTAGTGATGCTTCACCAAAAGGCTTTGGTTTGATTCAGCGTCATCGTAATTTTGAAGACTATCAAGATCTTGAGGCTAGTTACCATACTCGTCCCTCTGCTTGGATTAAACCAATGAATGATTGGGGAGCAGGGCACATAGAGCTAGTTGAGATTCCTTCAAATTCTGAAACAAATGATAATATTGTTGCGTATTGGCAGCCAAAAGAGGGCTTTAAGAAAGGTGAATCTTATACTTATCAATATTTGATGACTTGGTCTAACGATACACCGGTTTCTCTGGATTTGCCTCGTGTTGTTCGTAGTGCCAAAGGAGTGAAGCTATTCAAAACAAACCCAGAGGTGGTAATTGATTTCAATAAAATGCCAGATGTTAATATTGATGATTTGACCATTGATGCCAGCATAAGCAGAGGAAAAATACTCGAAAAGATAGCAGTGAAAAACCCTCATAATAATGGTGTGCGTGTTTACGTTTCTTTTGACCCGCAAGATGTGGATTTGGCTGAGCTAAGAGTTCAGCTTAAACAGGGAGAAACTGCAGTGGCTCCTACTTGGCTGTATCGTTGGACGAAGGAATAATTATGTTAAAGGATAGCGCTACAAAACTAGCATTGCCGCAAGCTGCGGCTTTGGATATGCCGCGTCATACTGTTGATGAAGAGTCTCAAGCTCGTAAGAAACGGCTGCAAAGTTTTGCTTTTACAACACTTTTTGCTCGCTTGTTTGTTTTGGTGGCTACTGCAGGATTGTCTTGGTACGGTGCCACTGAAATGTACAGTGTGCTAAATACCAATGCGATTGCTGGTCTACAGTGGGCTTTCTTGGTTTTATTTTGTATTAACTTTACATGGATTTCCTTTGCGTTCTCCCAAGCTACGTTAGGTTTTATTTTTAAGTTGTGGCCATTTGCGTTCGCTCGTAAAGAGCAAGATGTTGAAGGTGTCACTGCTATTTTATTGCCTGTTTATAATGAAGACCCTTTGCGTATTCGTGCCAATATTCAAGCCATGCATGAAGACTTGATGAAACAGGCTCCGGGTAAATTCGCATTCTTCATTCTAAGTGATACCAATAGAGCAGATGCGTGGATGGCTGAGGAACAGGCGTTTCGTCCTTTGCTAAATGACGACGCGGCAGCTTGCCCTATTTATTACCGTCGTCGTTACAATAATGCCGAACGTAAGGCCGGTAATATTGCTGAATGGGTAACTGGCTATGGTGCAGATTATGAATGCATGATTGTATTAGATGCCGACAGCCTTATGGGGGCAGATTGCTTGATTTCACTGACTCGTCGTATGGCGGCAGAACCAGGTTTGGGCTTGATTCAAACTTTGCCAACGATTATTCGTGCCAACACTTTATATAGTCGCATTCAGCAGTTCGCTAACCATTGTTTTGGCCCTATTTATGCGTCTGGCTTGGCGGCGTGGCACGGTTATTCTTCTAACTTCTGGGGACATAACGCCATTATTCGTACCAAAGCCTTTGCTGATGCTTGTGGTTTACCCGTATTAGAAGGTAAAGCACCTTTCGGTGGGCATGTGATGAGCCATGACTTTATGGAGGCTGCTTTATTACGCCGTGCGGGTTGGGGCGTACGTTTTGATACTGATTTGACCGCCTCTTATGAAGAAGCACCGCCATCACTAGTAGATGTCATTGTTCGAGATCGTCGTTGGTGTCAAGGTAACTTGCAGCACAAGGCGTTTGTTTTTGCCAAAGGGTTCCATTTCGCCACGCGTTTGCATTTAGTGTCAGGCATTATGTCTTATCTAAGTGCTGTTTTCTGGTTGATGTTGATTGTGGTTGGTTTTGCTTTGGCGGTTCAGGCGTACTTTGTTCGTCCAGAATATTTCGCCAATCCATCTTTATTTCCAACGTGGCCGGTATTTGATTTCGAAAAAGCACGTTCTTTGTTCATCTTATCCATGGCGTTGGTGTTAGCGCCAAAAGTCTATGGTTGGATGTCGGCTATGTTGAATTTTCGACGCTGCATGCAATTTGGCGGACCGATCTTACTGACATTGAGCACCTTAGTAGAGACAGTGCTGTCAGCTTTGTATGCGCCGATTCTGATGTTGTCTCAATTCCAAGTTGTTTATGATGTCTTTAAAGGCCGCGACAGTGGTTGGAAGCCTCAGTCTCGTGATGACGGCGCAACTTCGTGGAAAGTCGCTGCTCGCGCGCACTGTAGCCATACTTTATTGGGGTTAGGGTTGGCGAGTGGGGCGTTATTCTTAAGTATCGAATTGTTCTATTGGTCTTTGCCAATTAGTTTTGGCCTGATTTTGTCTATTCCATTATCTTGGATTAGTGGTGGCGCTAAGCGTGGCAATGTGATCCATTATTTAGGCCTTATGCGCGCACCAGAAGAAAAGCGTCCACATGCCATTATTAATATGCAAAGCCATTACGACGCAGCGCAAAGTGATTTGAATTTTGATTACGCTTCGTCTTCTCTGAAGCGTTTATCATCTGATGCAGCGTTATTCTATTGGCATCTTGCTCAAATGCCAGAAGACGAGCCTAATAAAGAGTTTTCTCGTGCTTGGATTTGTGCCGAATGGCAAATTATCAACAGCGAGAATATTCAAAGTCTGTTAGATCATCTAAATGAAAAAGAATGCCTTGCCATCTTGCAACATCGAGAGCTTATGGCGGCAATGGAGAAATACTTGCCTGAAAATGAACGTGCGAGTAAGCAGGCTGAAGCGATGGTATTAGCTTAGTTTTAGTATGCGGCACAGCGAGAAACAAAAGTATGCTTTTCGTTGTGCTTAAGTTGATCAAGTCATAAAGCTGATGTTATGAAAAATTGCAAAAAAGGGAATTCACTTAACGGGAATTCCCTTTTTCTTTTAGCTGTTTTATTTATTCTGGGGGCAGGTTTAGTATCTGGAGTTTCCTCCCCGCTCACCATAAGGCTTGCTGTTACGGAAGTGCTTTGTCTTACCATGTTCAGCGGCTTTCAGCGCCTGTTTCTCGCGAACGCGTTCTGCGTCTTCCATACTTAGCTCTGCTGGCTCACGAGGTGTTTGGCCTTCTGGGATAATGCGTTTTCGTGGTGGGAGTTCGAATTGCTCAGAGGACACTCGTGGTAGGTTTTTAAACTTATAAAGGTAGAAAATTTCTACTTTCTCCCGTGCCCAGTCAGTTTTCTTGAGAAACTTCATACTGGATTCAATGCTGGGGTTTGTCTTGAAGCAGTTGATATTTAGGTAGGCATAAAGAATCTCAAAACCATAGTGATCAACTATCTGGGTGAGAAGTTCTTGTAATCCCAGACCGTGTAGAGGATTGTTTGTGTAGTTGATCTCATCGTTCATAAAAGTGTCCGGTAATAAGTCGAAATATTGAAAAGCGCTCTGAATGGGTCATCATACCTGCGATGCATTGAAAGTAAACGAGATCTCATCACATAGCTGTTAATATTAGTTGGTATTATGAGTTTAGTTATTAAGAGGTAGAAAGTAATGGTACACATTAAGCAACCTCAATTACTTCTCACAGCAAGCGAGATGGGTATGGCGGATAAAGCCGCTGTGGTGGCAGGAGTTCCTGCTATGGATTTGATGGCCGCAGCTGGAAAGGCTGTCGCCGATGCTGTACTTAATCGTTGGTCTAAATGTTCTGTACTAGTGCTTTGTGGGCCTGGGAATAATGGCGGTGATGGTTTTGTTGTCGCCAAGCTTTTGCAAGTTGCTGGTTGGCCAGTACGTCTGGCGTTTTTAGGTCCTGTTGAAAAATTATCGCCTGAAGCCACGCATTTTTTTCATGCTTGGTGCGGTGAGGTTGAAGCGTATTCGGTCGATTTATTAGAACAAACAGATTTGGTTATCGACGCCATGTTTGGAGCGGGTTTGACTCGCCCTTTAGAAGGCAAGGCTCGCGATATGGTTGATGCCATGATTGAGCGTAAAATACCAATTTGTGCGGTGGATGTTCCTAGTGGTGTTGATGGCACAACAGGCGCTGCGCTTGGAAAGGTTGCTCCTGCAGAGTTAACAGTGACTTTCTTTCGTAAAAAGCCGGGGCATTTATTGTTTCCCGGTCGAGGCTTGTGTGGTGAGATTGTCGTTGCTGATATTGGTATTCCTGTCACTGTGCTGGGTGAGTTAAAGCTGCAAACTTGGGAAAATAGCCCTGAGCTTTGGTATCGAAATTATCCTTGGCCACGATTAGATGGACACAAGTTTCATCGCGGACATGCGTTGGTGTTTGGCGGTGAAAATATTACGGGGGCGAGCCGTTTAACCGCTCGTGGTGCTATGCGAATGGGCGCGGGTTTGGTCACCTTAGCTGTGCCGGTAAAAGCATGGGCTGTGTATGCCACTGCGATGACTAGTGTGATGGTGGCTAAGTTAGAGCAGAGCCAAGAAGCGGAAGATTTTGAAGAATTGTTATTAGATCCTCGTCATAATGCTATTGCAGTGGGGCCGGGTGCTGGTTTGGCTGGCTTTGAAAGCATTCGTACGCGAAAAATTGTTATGACGGCACTTGCTACCAATCGTGCAACAGTATTGGATGCCGACGCACTTAGTGCCTTCGCCAATGATCCGCAAGTGCTTTTTGACGCCATTACTGGTCTTTGTGTAATGACGCCTCATGAAGGGGAATTTGCTCGGTTATTTCTTGATGTTAATAAAAGCCACTCTGACGACAAGCTAACGCGTGCTCGACTTGCTGCCAAACAAAGTGGCGCTGTCGTGGTATTAAAAGGCGCTGATACAGTGATTGCCTCTCCTGATGGTCGAGCGATTATTAATTCAAACGCTCCTGCAGATTTGGCAACCGGTGGATCTGGAGATGTATTGGCAGGCTTTATCGTTGGATTGCTTGCTCAAGGTGTTGAGCCTTTTTATGCCGCAGCGGCTGCGGTTTGGCTGCATGGTGAAGTCGGCAATGAGGTTGGAGCAGGGCTTATTGCCGAAGATTTACCTGAGCATCTTCCGAAAGTGCTGGCGGCTTTTAAGAGGCAATACTTCAGCGCTTAAACATGATTTTTTAGATAAAACAAAAAAGGCCTTGTTTGCTCTCGTTATTTAAACGTTTGCGGGACAAGGCCTTTTTTAATCTAGCGTTCTAGATTGGTAGCTGAATTAGCTTACCATTTTATGAGGGTCGATAACGAATTTCTTCGCTGCGCCGCCATCGAAATCTGCATAACCTTGTGGTGCTTGGTCAAGTGAAATCATTTGTACGTTAACTGCTTTTGCAATGTCGATTTTATCAAACAAGATGGCTTGCATTAGAGCTCGATGGTATTTCATTACTGGACATTGACCAGTATGGAGTGAATGAGATTTCGCCCAACCTAGACCAAAGCGCATGCTTAGGCTGCCTTGTTTTGCTGCTTCATCAGTAGCACCTGGATCTTCTGTTACGTACAGACCTGGAATACCAATTTGTCCACCAGCGCGTGTCATTTGCATTGCAGAGTTCAATACGACAGCAGGGGATTCTTGGTGGTGGTTACAACCACAGGCATGAGCTTCGAAACCCACACAATCGACAAAAGCATCGACTTCGCGGTCACCAAGAATCGCTTCAATTTTATCTTGAATATCGCCTTCTTGAGTAAGATCGATAGTTTCACAGCCGAAAGAACGTGCTTGGTTAAGACGGTCTTCCACCATGTCACCGACAATGACACAGGCTGCACCAAGTAGGTGAGCAGATGCTGCAGCGGCTAAACCAACAGGGCCAGCGCCAGCTATGTAAACCGTAGAGCCTGGACCCACGCCAGCCGTGACACAGCCATGGAAGCCAGTTGGGAAAATATCAGACAGCAGCGTGAGGCTTTGGATTTTCTCACGAGCTTGGTCTGCATCGGGGAATTTAAGCAAGTTGAAATCGGCGTAAGGCACCATGACATAGTCAGCTTGACCGCCAACCCAGCCACCCATGTCCACGTAACCATAAGCCGCACCGGGGCGAGCAGGGTTCACGTTTAAACAAATGCCAGTTTTGCCTTCTTTACAATTACGGCAGCGACCGCAGGCAATGTTAAAAGGTACGGAAACTAAGTCGCCAACCTTGATGAACTCTACGTCGCGGCCACATTCGATGACTTCGCCGGTGATTTCATGACCGAGTACTAAGCCTTTTGGTGCGGTTGTTCGGCCACGTACCATGTGTTGATCACTGCCACAGATATTAGTGGTAACGACTTTTAGAATAACGCCATGATCACAACGGCGTTTGCCAATCGCGAGTTCAGGGAAGGGGATGGCTTCGACTTTGACAGTGCCATTACCTTGATAAATAACACCTCGGTTTGCGTAATTATGCATATAGACATCCTTTTTTGCAGTTGTTTTTGTTGTGTGCATGACTGGTTATTTTGTCACCAGTGAAAAAAAGAATAATCCTTTATGCGACATAAAAGCATGCTGAAAACGACTTAAATGCAATGGATTCTCATTGTTCCTTATTTTGTCCCTTATTTTGTCCTCTATTACGATTATTAAGCATACGTATTAATCAACACATCCAGCATGGCGGCAGCAGCGATGGAGAGATTAGATCTGGGTTGGCAAATCACGCCGACGCGTCGACGAATTTCGGGTTCTATTACTGGTCGGCAGATTGCGCCTTGTTCCATGGCTTGTTGTCGGCATAACGCAGGGACAACAGCGACGCCCATGCCTTCACTAACCATGCGTCCCACGGTGGCTAATTGGTGCGCATCAAAGGCGACGTTGAGTTCGATTCCAGCTTCTTGAAGTGTATTTTCTATCATGGTACGCACGCTGGAAGGGCGCTGTAAGGTGATGAAGTCGTATTTTAACAGGGCTTGCCAAGCAATCGTTTCTTGGGTTTCCAGTGGGTGATCTTTGGGTAAGATGGCGATGAATCTGTCTTCATAAAGGGGATGGAAAGACAAATCCACAAGGTTACTTGGTTCGAAAGAAATCCCCAGTTCTACTTGGTTATTACGGACCATTTCGACTACTACATCGGATAACACATCATCAATGGCGACCTGAATGCTCGGGTAGGATGCATGGTAATTACGAATCGCTTTTGGCAGCAATGACGCTGCAAACGACGGCATGGAAGCAATGGTTATTTTCCCCAATTGCAATGCAAAGCGTTGCTTCATTTCGTCTTCGGCGTTTTCCCATTGTGCTAACAATCGTCTGGCTAGTGGCACTAGGGCTTCGCCTTCTGGTGTTAAGGCTATATGGCGTGTTGTGCGAGTTAGTAACTTCCCTCCTAAATTATCTTCTAAACTTTTAATCGATAGGCTTAAAGCGGGCTGTGATAAATGCAGCTGAGTGGCGGCGCTGGCAAAGCTCATTGACTCGGCAACAGCGAGAAAAGCTTTCACTTGTTTGACGTTCATTTAAAAATACTTCTTTGTGATTATTGTTTTGAAAAACTTATTAATAAATAGAAAAAACAAATTTAATTAATTTATGTCCTTAGGTCAAACTGGCTGGAAGCTAAAAATAACAAATTAGGAGAAGAACTATGGCCGGTTTTGACAAAGTCGTCGCTTCTTATGAAGAGGCCATGATCGGGTTAGAAGATGATATGACGCTACTGGCTGGCGGTTTTGGCCTGTGTGGTATCCCTGAAAACCTGATTGCTGAAATCAAACGCAAAGGCACAAAAGGTTTAACTGTTGTGTCGAATAACTGCGGTGTGGATGGTTTTGGCTTGGGGATTCTGCTGGAAGACAAGCAAGTGCGCAAAATGGTGTCGTCTTATGTTGGCGAAAATGCCTTGTTCGAAAAGCAATTATTGAATGGTGAATTAGAAGTAGAACTCACCCCACAAGGCACGCTAGCGGAAAAAATGCGCGCTGGTGGCGCGGGTATTCCCGCTTTTTACACCGCTACTGGCGTGGGTACGCCTGTCGCGGAAGGCAAGGAAACCAAAGAATTTAATGGCCGTGAATACCTGTTGGAAGAAGCCATCGTTGGTGACTTCGCCATCGTTAAAGGCTGGAAAGCTGACAGATACGGAAATGTCATTTATCGCCACACCGCACAGAACTTCAATCCTTTGGCCGCAACCGCTGGCAAAATCACCGTAGTAGAAGTAGAAGAAATCGTCGAAATAGGTGAACTAGATCCTGCTCACATCCATACGCCCGGCATTTATGTGGATCGAGTGGTGCTCGGTACATTTGAAAAGCGCATCGAAAAAAGAACCGTTAAGGCAGCAGAATAAAATAATAGAATAAAAAAGAGGTTTTTTATGTCACTTACTAGAGAGCAAATGGCCCAACGTGTTGCCCAAGAATTACAAGACGGTTTTTACGTCAATCTTGGTATTGGTATTCCTACCTTGGTTGCCAATTATGTACCGAAAAATATGGATGTCATGCTGCAATCGGAAAATGGCTTGCTTGGTATGGGCGAGTTTCCTACCGAAGAAACCATTGATGCAGATCTGATTAACGCCGGTAAACAAACGGTTACCACTGTGAAAGGCGCGTCGATTTTTTCATCCGCTGAATCCTTCGCCATGATCCGTGGTGGTCATGTAGATTTGACCGTGTTGGGTGCTTTTGAAGTGGATGTAAATGGCAATATTGCTTCGTGGATGATTCCCAATAAGTTAATCAAGGGCATGGGCGGCGCGATGGATTTGGTGGCTGGCGCAGAGAATATCATCGTCACCATGACTCATGCTTCTAAAGACGGCGAATCAAAGCTGCTGTCTAATTGTTCTTTACCACTCACTGGCAAAGGTTGTATCAAAAAAGTCCTGACGGATTTAGCTTGGTTAGAAATTGAAGACGGCGCTTTTGTGTTAAAAGAAAGAGCGCCGGGGGTTTCAGTTGAAGAAATTATTGCAAAAACTCAAGGTAAACTCATTGTGCCCGATCATGTACCTGAAATGGCATTTTTATAGCAATAAACAATAGTAATAAAGAATAAATAATAGCAATGAACAATTAATAAAAACTATAGGAGCTGTCTTATGAAAGCCGTTATCGTTGCTGCTGCAAGAACACCTATCGGTGCTTTTAATGGCACTTTATCTTCGTTGAGTGCGGTGCAATTAGGTACTCAACTATTGTCAGGCATGTTAGCCAAACAACCTATTTTGAAAGATCACATTGAAGAAGTGATTTTAGGTCAAGTACTGGCTGCCGGCTGCGGTCAAAACCCAGCTCGCCAAACAGCTATTCATGCAGGATTGCCAAAGCAGGTTTCTGCTATGACGATTAATAAAGTCTGTGGCTCTGGTTTAAAAGCTGTGCAACTCGCTGCGCAAGCTGTGTTGAACGGTGATGCCAGCATGGTGGTCGCTGGCGGACAGGAAAGCATGAGCCAAGCCGCTCATGTATTACCCAATAGCCGATCAGGCAAAAAAATGGGCAATTGGGAGCTGCTGGATTCCATGGTGACAGATGGTTTATGGGATGCGTTTAACGATTATCACATGGGCCAAACGGCCGAAAATATTGCTAACCGCTGGGATATTAGTCGCCAAGAGCAAGACGTATTTGCGGCAAACTCTCAACAAAAAGCTGTACGAGCGCAAGCTGCAGGGCATTTTGTTGAAGAGATCCTGCCCATTTCGGTTCCTCAGCGCAAAGGCGAGCCCGTTATTGTTGATACGGATGAGCAGATCCGGCCCGATACTACAACTGACTCTCTTGCCAAATTACGTCCCGCATTTGTCAAAGACGGTACTGTTACTGCTGGTAATGCATCGTCTTTGAACGATGGTGCTGCCATGGTGATAGTGACATCGGATGTTGAAGCCAAACGTTTGGGCTTGCCGATTTTAGCCGTCATTGAAGCGGCAAGCGGCGCGGGTGTTGATCCTGAAATCATGGGAACGGGTCCTATTGCCGCGACTCAAAAAGTACTCAAAAGAGCCAATTGGCAAGTGTCTGATTTGGATCTAATTGAAGCCAATGAAGCCTTTGCTGTGCAGTCACTTTGTGTCAATAAAGAACTTGGTTTGGATGCTAGTAAGGTAAACGTGAACGGCGGCGCATTGGCTCTTGGCCATCCTATTGGTGCTTCTGGTTGTCGAGTTCTGGTGACATTACTCCATGAAATGCAGCGTCAGGGTCTTAAAAAAGGTTTGGCGACTTTGTGTATTGGCGGCGGAATGGGCGTTGCTATGTTGGTTTCTCGTTAAAAGATTTTGCTAAAAAATATGTCATTAATAAGCGTAACAAAGTGATACAGCAGAAAGAGGGCCCTTAGTTAGTTTCTCTTTTTTGCTTTCGCTTTTCTCGTCCAATAAAAAATATAAAAAACAGGATAAAACTGATGAATACTCTCGAACAAAAACAAACAGGTTTACAAAAAGTAAGCCAATTCTTCGTTACCTTGTTACAGCGTTACCTTCCTGATCCTTTTATTTTCGCCATAGTCTTAACATTTGCTGTATTTTTATTGGTGATGCCGAGTACCGGACAAGGGCCAATGCAAGTGGTGAATGCGTGGGCTGGCGGCTTTTGGAATTTACTTAGTTTTTCGATGCAAATGGCAATGGTCGTAGTAACAGGGCATGCCATGGCAAGTGCGCCAGCATTTAAACGTAAACTGGCTATGTTGGCAGGCGTGGCAACGACGCCAGGCCAAGCCATTATTTTAGTCACGGTAATCAGTGCGATGGCGTGTTGGGTTAACTGGGGCTTCGGCTTAGTGGTGGGTGCTATTTTTGCCAAAGAAATTGCCACTCGTGTAAAAGGCGTTGATTATCGTTTATTGATTGCTTCTGCTTACAGTGGCTTTTTGTTCTGGCATGGTGGATTGTCGGGTTCTATCCCCTTGTCTATTGCGGGTGGTGCGAATATAGAAAAGGTTACAAATGGTGCTGTGATGGGGCCGATTCCAACCTCTGAGACAATTTTCTCAACGATGAATTTAACGATTCTGGCGGTGATGTTTATTACGATTCCATTATTGAATCGTTTGATGCATCCAGCACCGCAAGATACGGTTACAATTGACTCTGAATTATTAAAAGAGCAAGTCGTTGAGACCCCAAATAAAGCAGATATGAGTCCGGCAGAGCGTCTTGAAAACAGCCGTGTTTTGTCATTGCTTTTAGGCGCGATGGGCTTTGCTTATATTATTTATTACTTTGTAAATAATGGTTTTGCTCTGAACTTAAACGTCGTGAACTTTACCTTCTTGTTTTCAGCTGTTTTGCTTCATGGAACACCAAAAAGTTTGTTGAACTCTGTTTCTCAAGGAGCGCGTAACTGCTCTGGTATTCTGCTGCAATTCCCATTCTACGCAGGGATTATGGGCATGATGACAGCAACGGGAGATTCTGGTGCGTCGTTGGCTGGGGTGATTTCACAGGCGTTTGTTTCTATTTCTAATGAAACTACTTTCCCTTTATTCACCTTTTTGAGTGCTGGTATCGTTAACTTCTTTGTTCCTTCCGGCGGTGGCCAGTGGGCGGTGCAAGCGCCAATCATGATGCCTGCGGGCGCTGCGCTAGGCGTGGATGCTGCGAAAACGGCCATGGCTATTGCTTGGGGCGATGCATGGACAAACATGATTCAACCATTCTGGGCGTTACCTGCATTAGCTATTGCAGGGCTTGGCGCAAAAGATGTAATGGGTTATTGCTTGATGGCATTGATTGGATCAGGTGTGATTATTTCTCTTGGTTTTTTGATTTTTTAAGAGACCTTATCATTAGATGAGTTTGCCAATTTTTTATTTGGTATGAAGAAAAACCACTGTCTAACACTGTTAGACAGTGGCTTTTATATTTTTACATAGCCTATTTTTTGATGATTTGTAAAAGTGCACAAAAATATCGTATTTATAGGGATTTCCTCACCAACAGCCCTTAAATGATTAAATTGTTATAGATGTAATTTAGTGCAGTTTTTGTCTTAAAATCTCTTTATAATTAGCCCCTTTTATATTTACAAAGCAGGAGCAGGTAAAAAATGGGCAGGTATAGAGGTACGGATTTTAATAATCAAAAAGGGCTTATGAGACTACGGAAGTATTTACTAGGCTTTGGTTTGATTTGTGTATTTCCTGCTTATGCAGATGTTAACTGGATGTCTGCAACGTTAGATAACGACTTTTTTGTTAATGAAGATAATGGCTATACGAATGGCATTTATGTTTCGTATTTTGAAGTTAACGATACCTCTGAATCCGTTCAATCACCTGCCTTTTGGGTTAAACCATTATTGTGGAGCCTGCCGAATCGAGACCTTAGTACTTCCATTAATATCTACAGTGGCGGCCAAACATTAACAACGCCATATGATATTGAAGAGAAAGTTCCTGCTGAGGGGACCTTTCCTTATTCTGCATTATTGAGTTTTACGAATACCTATATTGCGATAGCTTCTGATTATGCAGATAGAGTCAGTACCACTTTGGGGGTTGTTGGGCCTATTGCTATGGGTGAGCAAACACAAAAAGCCGTTCATCGAGTTATTAGTGCTAGAAATCCAAAAGGCTGGGATACACAGTTAGAGAATGAGGTTGTGTTCCAGCTTTCTCGAGGACGGACTTGGCGAACTTGGATCGCCGATTCCGGTAAAGTAGACTTTTTAACAGGTGTAGATAGCAGTGTTGGTACGCTACGAAGCGAAGTTAGTACCGGTTTTATGTTGCGTTATGGACGAAATCTTGAGGATTCGTATGCTACCGTTTTATTGGCAGAATCCAGAACCTCTAACCCGATAGCTGTTAATAAGGGCTGGTTTGTTTTTGCTGGGGTTGAGTTTACTTATACGTTTAATCAAATATTTACCGATGGTAATACCTTCCGTAACAGCCGATCCATAGACTACGAGCATGGTAATAATATGTTTTCCTCTGGTTTAACCTACTCTTGGGGGGATATGGCTTTAGCCTTTGCCATTAATTCACCTTTTACTTTTAATGGTGATAAAGATGATCGAGAGATGGACAAGTTTACTCGTTACGGTACAGTGACATTTTCATGGCAGATTTAGCCACGCCTAAACAATAATCCACATAAAAAGCCTTCTATTTATTAGATTAAATAGAAGGCTTTTTGCATTCCTCATGTAACGATTTCTAACCCGCTAATGTAGTCAGGTAAGCAGCCCATTCAGTCGGCTTGCCATAGTAAGAGCTATGAGGTAAACGGATTAGCTTGCCATCTTTTTCTATGATCAGTGTTGGAAAACCACTTACTTGCCATTGACTCATCAATGTGTGGCTATTTTGAATGGCTTTATGCATTTCTGGCTCAGAAGCCGCTATTTTTTCATTCCACTCTGATTCGGGCAAACCGATTGATGCCGCCATTTTTTGCAGGGCTGCAAATTCATGTAAGTGTTCGCCTTTTAGGTAATGCGCTTGCTGAATCGTTGTTAGCATTTTATGAGCATCTACTCCCATATTTTGTCCAACTAGAAATGCTCTTGTGGTCGAGTAAGAATCCACCACATAGTCATCATTTCCTGCGACTCTAGCGCGATAGTCATCACCAAATTGTACATTTGTCATCTGAGTAATTTGTCTATCAGCTTGTATAATATGTTGTCTAAAAGACGCTTCAATTGCGCGTTTTGGAATCATGCCCCCAGGATGATAGATGATTTCGAAATCTGGAGTTTGGGCCAAAATATCAATCAAAGGAGAGGCTGCATAGCACCAACCACACATTGGATCGAAGAAGTAATGAACTTTTACCATTTCATTTCACCTTTATGGACTTTTGCTGCGATGTTTAGGTTTAAAGCACCTTGAGCGTTAGGGTATTTCGTTGTCATTGTCTTAATTAATTCAGCACTGTCTTTGCTGTCTTTCTTCGCTTTTTGGAACGTTGTGATGTAGTTAAGAGAGAAGGTAATGTTATCTGCAGTCAACTCGGTACCTTGAGTCATGTGACCAGGAACAACCGTTGTTGGTTTCAGCGCAAGCATTTCTTGCAACTGTGCTTTCCAAGCAGCTTGAGTCTCATCAGACTGCGCATCCGCCATCCATAGATGCATATTACCGAATACCGCTACGTTACCCAAAATGGCTTTGTTTACAGGAATCCAAAGGTAAGGACGACTTGCCAAAACACCTTCAGTACCACGAATCTCAATAGTCTGACCATCAACAGTCAAAGTAGACTGAGTGTAAGCCTTAGGAACGATAGGATTAACTGGTGCGTTTGCACCCATTTGAGGTCCCCAAAAAGCCAATTTACCAGCCAGTTTTTGTTCAATTGCAGCTTTTACCGCAGGAGTCGTAATGATATCGGCTTTAGGGAAAATAGTGTGCAGAGTCTCGGCACCGAAGTAATAATCAGGGTCCGCTTGGCTAATAAAAATAGTTTTTAGCTCTTTATTGGAATCCAATACTTTTGCAGCAATGCGAAGAGCATCGGCTTTAGTAAAACCAGCATCAACAACCATAGCTTCGGTTTCGCCATAAACCAAAGTTGACGTAACACCAAAGCTGTCAGGCGCTGCATTATATATATCTAGAGTTAATGGTTTAGTGTCTGCTGCAAAAGCAGAATGAGCGATAAGTGCAGAAGCCGCCAATATAATCAGTTTTTTCATGTTTCTCTCCAAAGAGTGATTGTTTAATTCATGTGGCCATAATAGAGAATTGACGTGCTCGGAAAAATACACAAAAATGAGCATGATTGTTTCTTATATCGTGCAAGTGGGTGAGTAGAATTATGGACAGAGTGATAGCCGCTAAAGTTTTTATCGATGTTGCCCAATCGCGGAGCTTTTCTCGCACCGCAGATCGTTTGAATATGTCACGACCAATGGTGACGCGGTATATAGAAGCGATGGAGGATTGGTTAAAGATTCGTTTGTTGCATCGCACAACACGAAAAATATCACTGACTAGTGCTGGTGAAGCCTGCTTAAAAGACGTCGAGCTTTGGTTGGAGCAAGCCGATAATATTATCTCCTTGGTGAATACCAGCGAGGAGTTGTCAGGTTTGATGCGAATCACCTCCAGCATGTCATTTGGATTTTCTCAACTGATGCCTGCCATTCAAGACTTCATGGATCAACATCCTAAAGTTCATATTGATATCGATTTAGAAGACAGCACCGCAGATTTAACCGAAAAAAGTATCGACCTTGCCATACGGATTGCCTCGAACCCTGATCCTTCTTTAATAGGTAAACCCATTGCTGTTTGTGAATCTGTTTTGGTAGCTTCTCCGGCTTACCTTGAAAAAGCTCGCCAAACCATAGGTGACATTCAGCATCCACAAGACTTAATAAACCACGATTGCTTGGGTTACAAAAACTTAGAACGTCACATCTGGCATCTATCCCAGCATGACCAATTTGAATCTGTTTCTTTGGATTGTCGTTTAAGCATCAATGAAGCAACGGCACTTTTGCATGCTACATTGAATGGAATGGGTGTTTGTCTTCAGCCTACTTATTTAGCCAATCGCTACATTAACGACGGCAGCCTTTGCCATGTCCTGCCGGAATGGAAACCCAAAGACCTGATTATCTACGCGCTTTATTCGTCTCGAAAGCATTTATCACCCAATGTTCGCGCTTTAATCGATCATCTAGACAGCTACTTTGCTAAGCATCCTTGGTAATGATTTACCCAATAACCACGAAAGGATTCCGCAATTTGAATTTTTGAAGGGATTAGGAAGGGGGAAAATTGGTAAAAGCAGCTTAGAACGAGTCATTACCTGACTAAGTACGTGTTTCGTAAATACCCCCCCCCCTGATTCTCGAATCTGTTTTAACAAGGCTTGGTTGGTGAGGTTGTTTTCATCAACTAAGTCGATCATGTATGGGCTGTTTAAATCGTCTAATTCAATACGAAGAGTGGGGATGATGTCTGCTAGTGAGCGCTGTTTATCGAATTGTGTTCGCAGATATAATGCGCAGAGCTGATAACAGAGCAGGGATTTCATCGACAATAATGCTCCAGAGAATATCATCCTCTACGCCTAAATAGCCGTGAATCAGACGGTTGCGTGTTGCCACTATCATTCTCCAAGGGATGTCACTGTTTTCAGAGCGAATAGTGTCAGGTATGTGCGTAGCGGCTTCGCCTATTAATTCAATATTTCTAAGCGTTGCATCGTATGTGAGGTTATTGCTGATAAAACTTGCTTGATTCATACCTTCTGTATAGGAAAGTACTTTCTCGGCGAAGCCGATCATATCGTCAATATAGAGTCGCCACTCTCGTTGTCCTGCTTCAAACATTGACTTTATCTCGCTCTACATAAGGTCGAAGTTCTGGTCTTAATGCTTTATCCGTCACTAAATCAACGGGGCAACCAAGTAAGTCTTCTAAATAAAATTGAACGCCGAAATAGCGTTTTGCCGTGGCGCAGCCATCAAAGGTGACTAACACATCAATATCACTCTGTGGCGATGCAGTGTTGCGTGCAGTAGAACCAAACAAGGCTAGGTCGATAACACCATAGCGCCTTGCTAATTCTTTTTTACTATCTGCTAGTATTTGTAAAGCACGATGCTTATCCATACTTAACACCCATGTTGTTGTGTTGAAAGTAATTATAGCGTGAATTTAGTATTCAGCGACAAAAACCACTCCGCCAACGCTTGCCATTGTTGTTCTGACTGAGCGGCGAGCATTTCGCCGTCTAGCATGGTTGGACTGTATTCTTGGCCGTCGAGTGTGCGGCATATACCGCCTACTTCGGTGTGAATTAGTACGCCAGCGGCGTGATCCCAGGGCAGCATTTTGTAGGTCAAACTGAAGTTGAAGTGACCTAGGGCGATTTGTCGATACGCTGGGCAAGAGGGCAAGTTGTTGATGCGGACGAAGCGGCTTGCTTTGAGGGCGAAGTCTTGTTTTTTCTGACCTGTGTAAGAGTTTACCGACATGATGCCGAAAAGTTTGTCGAGGTTAAGCTCTGCGTCTGGGTGTATTTGCAAGGCCAACGGAGCTTGGGCGGGCGTTTGATGTTTGCCTTTTTCACTCATGGCGGTACGTTGGAAAAATGCACCTTCGCCTAGGTTGGCGTAAATCCAGTCGTCGTTTACTGGGTCGTACAGCAAGCCAAAACGTGTGACGCCTTTTACCACTACTGCGAGTATCAGGCCGAACTCGGGAGAACCATGAGCGTAGTTCCATGTGCCGTCGATAGGGTCGATGATGACGCAGGTGTCTGCTGTGGCTATTTTGTCTGTAGTGGATGGGTCTTCAGCGACGGCTTCCTCACCAACAATTTCCCAATCTGGAAAAGCGGCTTGAATTTCATCGGTAATGAATGCCTCGCTGGCTTTGTCGGCTAGGGTGACTAGGTCCGTTAAGCTGCTCTTGGTTTCTACATCTGCGGCGCTTAACTGGCGAAAGCTTGGCATGACGATCTCTTGGCCTGCTCTACGGACGATGCTGATCAGTCTTTCTTGAGTTGGTTTATCGAGGTTCATACGCCGCCATTCCTTTTATCTGACTTAGATGAGATTGGATTATACCTGATGAGTACGAGAATTAATGGTTACTTAGTTTAGTTTTGAATCGTTTTAATATATAAAAAAAGATCTATTGAATAATCATTAGATCTTTTTTATATAGTTATTGGCTGCTTTATATGTTGAGTGCTGATTAAGACATGATAAGTCCGCCATCGACATTAATTGCTTGTCCTGTAATGTAAGCGGCGTCAGGACCCGCTAGGAAAGCTATTAGCCCTGCCACTTCCTTTACTGTGCCTGCACGTTTCATCGGGATGTTTTCTACCCAAGAGTCCATTAGTTCACCCGGTTTAAAATCTCCCATTAGTTGGCCCCATACACGGTCATTGTAGTCCCACATATCGGTATGTATGATGCCAGGGCAGATAGAATTCACCGTAATGTTATCTGTTGCCACTTCTTTGGCTAAGCTTTGAGTTAGTCCGATGACGCCAAATTTGCTAGCAGCGTAATGAGGTGTATAGATAAAACCATCTCTTGCTTGACCTGAAGCTGTGTTGATTAGACGACCACCGTTACCTGCTTTTTTCATGTAGCTGATGGCTTCTTTACAGCAAAAAAACATGCCTTTGGTATTTACATCTAGAGTCATATCCCAGTCTTTTTCAGTGACATCTTCTAGCTTTGAAATACGAATGACTCCTGCATTTTGAATGGAAATGTCTATAGATCCCATTAATTCAAATGCTTGTTTATAAAAAGCTTTAATAGAGTTTACCGAGCTTACGTCGCATTCGAGAAAGCTGATAATTTGTTGCGGATAATCGATTTTTAGTTTTTCTACTGTTTGAGAGTAATCTTTGTCTATTGTGCCGACAACAACGTTGAATCCGTCGTGTAAAAAACGCTCAGTAATACCTAAACCTATTCCTTTGTTACCACCACATACGACAACATTTTTATATTTATTAGTCATAAAGCCACCTGCTACTACTAGTATTTTTTGTGTTTTGAATAAAAATCCACATTAGAATATTTAATCATTCCAGGTCAATAAGAAGTTGTTTTGTTGGTTCTGTTTTTTTAATTGCTTGACAGCTTATCCGATGAATGACTAGTATGTATTGAATAATTAAACGTACATGAATAAATATTCAATACAAGTATAAAAACAAATAATTTATTGGAGTGATAGCTATGCTGCGTAGCCGAGTTGGTGCATCTTTCTTATTCGGTGGTTCTACAGGCCCATTAATTGGTCTGTTGCTACTCTGTTTTTTCCTCTCTTTTACGACTGAGTCGTTCTTTTCGTTACGAAATTTTGTCAACATTCTCGATCAAATAACGGTTCTAGGTATTCTTGCCGTTGGAATGACTTTTGTGATTTTAATTGGCGGGATTGATCTTTCTGTTGGTTCCATACTTGCCTTGTGCGGCATGGTTATGGGCTATTTTGCTAAAGAGTTAGGTTGGTCGATGGAAGCAGCTATCGCGGTTGGCTTACTTGCTTCTGCTTTGGCTGGTCTTGTGTCTGGGTCGTTAATTGCTTTTTTCCGCGTTCCTGCGTTTATCGCTACCTTGGCGATGATGTCTGCTGCCCGAGGGTTAGCCAATATGGTTAGTGATGGGCATCAAATTATTAGTTTTCCGGCTTGGTTTAATTTGATGGCAGTTATCCGTTACGGCGGTATTTTGACTATTACGGTTGGCATTATGCTCGCTGTGTTTGTTATTTGTTGGGCCTATCTTAAATTCACTTCGGGCGGACGTAGCCTATACGCTATTGGTGGTAACGCAGAAGTTGCCCGTCTTGCAGGTATTAAAGTGAAGCTACATACGGTCGGTGTTTATGTCTTTGCTGCGGTTTTGTCTGGTGTGGCTGGAGTATTACTTGGCGCTAGGCTTGATTCTGTACAGCCTCAAGCAGGTGTTTCATATGAACTTGATGCTATCGCTGCTGTGGTTATTGGTGGCACTAGTTTGTCGGGCGGCACAGGCAGTTTAGTTGGCACCATTATTGGGGTTTTGATTATTGGTGTTCTGCGTAATGGGCTGAATCTTTTAGGCGTTTCTCCTTTCATGCAACAAGTGGTGATTGGTCTTGTTATTGCGTTAGCTGTCTCTATCGAGGCATTGAAAAAGAAATAAAAATGGATGCGTTGGTAATCAAATGAATGGATGTTAGATCGAAGTGTAAATCATCCGATGCTTTTATTGGATGATCTTAGAAGCCGCGGACAAGTGTTAAGCGGTATTTAATAAAAATAATAATCTAGGAGGGGAACCCCTTATGAAAACTAAAAAATTGTTATTAGCGTGCGCTGTTTCCGCTTCTCTTGTGTCCGCAGGTGCTGGCGCAGCAGAAGTCAAAAAAATAGGTTTGGCTGTGCCTAACCTGTCTGCTAATTACTTTATCCAGATTAAAGAATCTGTTGAAGAATATGCTGCGAAAAAGGGTATTAAGGTTATTACGGTTAATGCCAATGACGACAGCTCTACGCAGGTAAGCCAAGTTCAAGATTTGATGACTCAAAATATTGATGCTTTTTTGTATATTCCAGCTGGTGCTGCGGCGGCAACTGTTCCGCCTCGTTTAGCTCGTGCTGCTGGGATTCCAGTGGTGAATTTAGATCGTAATGCTGAAACTGAGCCTGGTGATACCTTTATCGCGGGTGAGGGGGTTAAATCTGCTTATGAGGTTTGTAATCACATTATTGGACTTGCAAATGGCAAGGGCGAAATGATTATGATCCATGGCCAAAAGGGGGTAACTCCAGAAGTTAACCGTACCAAAGGCTGTGAGCAAGCAATCGCTGAAAACCCAGGAGTAAAATTAGTCGCTAACCAATGGAGTGAGCGTTGGTCACAAGATGAAGGTTTTTCTATTACTCAAAATCTACTTCAGGCTTATCCAAAAGTTAATTTGATTTTTGGCCAAGCTGATGGTTTAGCAATGGGGGCCGCTAAGGCTGTGGCTGCTTCGGGTACAAAACAAAGAGTGTTTGTCGGCGGTTATGATGGTGATACTGGTGCATTGCTTGCTATCCAAAAAGGCGTGTTTGATGTAACTGCAACACAGAGTACACGTGCTATGGGGCGTTTAGCTGTAGATTCGGCAATCAAGCTTGCTGCTGGTGGCTCGGTACCAAAAGAGCAGATTATTGATGCAGTCTTAACGACGTCTGCAAACGTTGATGCATTTATTGTTGATCATCCGTAATCGTTAATTCTGGAGCTAACAAAATCATGACGACTGAACGAAAACCTATACTCACTCTGCGTCAAATTCGGAAAAGCTTTGGCCCGACAGAAGTGTTACACGGTATAGATCTTGAGGTTTACCCTGGAGAAGTCGTGGCGTTGTTGGGTGAAAACGGCGCTGGTAAGTCGACAACTTCCAATATCATTGCTGGTGGTTTTCACCAAAGCTCTGGGGAAATGACATGGATGGGTGAAACTTATTCTCCCAATAGTCCGCGAGAAGCAATCAATTCAGGCCTTGTACTTATCCATCAGGAGCTGCGACTACTGGAGCATCTATCTATTGCTGAAAATGTTTTTATCGGTCGTTGGCCGAGCAAAGGCGGTTTTGTTAGCCGTAGAGAGATGGAGCAGCGAGCACAAGCTCAGATAGAAAGACTTGGTCTGAACATTTCGGCATCCACTTTGGTGCGCGGTCTTTCAACCGCCAACCAGCAACTGATAGAAATAGCCAAAGCTCTTGCTCTTAACGCCAAGCTATTAATATTAGATGAGCCGACAGCAGCCCTTGGTGGAGCTGAGACTGAACTTTTGTTTAAACAAATTGAACGGTTAAAAGCTGATGGTGTTGGGATTATTTATATTTCTCATCGCTTGGAAGAGATACGTAAAGTGGCTGACCGTCTGGTGGTTATGCGTGATGGAAATACAGTAGAAAACTTTGATACTGGCGATGTTCCGATTCGAACCATTGTTGAAAGCATGGTAGGACGAGACCTCAACCAGATGTTTCCCGCCATACCGGTACCGAAAGACGAGATATGTATAGAAGTTAAAAATTTGTCGTCGCCAAATGGTACGTTTCACGATATTAGTTTCTCGGTCAAAAAAGGCGAAATATTTGGTATTGCTGGTCTTATTGGTGCTGGTAGAACTGAAATGGTTCGTGCGATAACAGGCGCAGACCCAATAGCAGCGGGACAAGTATTTTTGCATGGTAAGGACATTACGCCTAAGACCCCAACGAGTTCTATTGAGAATGGTGTGGTATTGGTGCCAGAGGATCGAAAGCTACAAGGGTTGGTACTCGACCACTCCATAGAAGACAACATCGCCTATGCGAATTTATCCACGATTTCCAAATTCGGCTTTATTCGTCCTGGTAGTATCAAAAAATACGCAGCAGCGGGTATAGCTCGTTTTGGTGTAAAGGGCAGCGGTGGGCAAAACGCAGGTGAAATGTCTGGTGGTAATCAGCAAAAAGTGATTCTGGCTAAATGGCTGGCAAAAGATCCTAAAGTAGTTGTCCTTGATGAACCCACCCGAGGCATTGATGTTGGTGCTCGATCCTCTATCTACGAAATCATCGTTGAATTAGCTAATAAAGGCATTGCTGTCATTGTGGTTAGTTCGGATCTTGAAGAAGTGTTGGGTATTTCCAATCGCATTATGGTCATGGCTGAAGGGAAAATGACGGGGATTTTGGACCGTGATAAGGCGAATGATGTCTCGGTAATGGAGTTAGCGACAGCCTTCGGATAGGTAGGGTTTGTCTATGATTGTAAATTTTAAATATCTTCAATAGGTAAATATGATGCTTGATTTCAATATAAATGCAGCCAAACTTTTTGATTTATCTGGACGAGTGGCTATGGTCACTGGAGCTGGAAGTGGAATAGGGCAATGCATTGCTCAGGCTTTGGCTAGTGCTGGTGCTAAGGTTACTTGTTTTGATTTGCGCGATGACGGCGGTTTAGCTGACACGGTGCAAAGCATTAAAAGCATGGGTGGTGACGCGATTTCTTATACTGGCGACGTGTGTGATTTTGAATCTTTACGATCGGCTGTTCAGTTGACAGAAGACACTTATGGCCGTCTTGATATTGCTGTGAATGCTGCTGGGATTGCTAATGCCAATCCTGCGTTAGATATGCAACCAGACCAATGGCAGCGAGTGATTGATATTAATCTGACTGGTATTTGGCATTCTTGTAAAGCTCAAGCTGAATTAATGGAAAAAAGCGGTGGAGGCTCAATTGTCAATATCGCTTCCATGTCTGGCGTGATTGTGAACCGTGGCTTGGAGCAGGCTCATTACAACACATCTAAAGCCGGCGTAATCCATCTAACAAAAAGCCTAGCAATGGAATGGGTCGATAAAAACATACGTGTTAACTCTATTAGTCCTGGTTACACCGCAACACCAATGAACACTCGACCAGAAATGATCCATCAAACTAAAGAATTTGAACGTCAAACGCCAATGGGAAGAATGGCAAGAGTTGATGAAATGGCAGGGCCTGCGATTTTCTTGTCTTCTGATGCGGCGTCATTTTGTACAGGTGTAGATTTATTGGTTGATGGTGGATTTGTCTGCTGGTAAATCAGCAGACTTTTTTTGACCAAGCAGAATAAATATTCAGGTGGGAAATTTAATTCATGCCGCCTTATTTAACAGGAGGATATATGAATCCTTTTAAACTAGAAGTTGAGGAGCTTGAACGTAAAGCACGTTCAGTCCGAAGAAAGATCATTAAACTAAATGCGAACAGCCCAGCGGGCGGGCACACAGGGGCTGATTTGTCTCAGGTGGAAATTGTTACCGCTTTGTATTTTCGTATATTGAATTGTGCGCCAGATCGTTTAACTGATGATACTCGTGACATCTATATTCAATCTAAAGGTCATGCTGTTGGTGGTTATTACTGCTGTCTTGCTGAGGCGGGTTATTTTCCTGAAGCATGGCTGCCAACGTATCAACATAATGACTCTCATTTGCCAGGTCATCCTGTTCGTCAGAAAACGCCAGGAGTGGAATTAAACACAGGTGCTTTGGGGCATGGTCTTCCTGTTGCAGTAGGGTTGGCTTTGGCTGCGAAACGTGATGCTAGCCCAAGAAAAGTGTATGTATTAACGGGAGATGGTGAATTAGCGGAGGGCAGTAACTGGGAAGCGGCTTTGGTGGCGGCTCACTATAAACTTGATAACCTTATTGTGATCAATGATAAGAATAACTTGCAGCTAGCAGGATCCACTGAATCGATTATGAAAACTGACCCGCTAGATAAAAAGTGGCAGGCGTTTGGTTTTAATGTCACTCAATGTGATGGCAATAATGTGGCCTCGGTTGTTGAGACTCTAGAAGGGCTTAAAGCAGAAGGTAAACCTAATGTGGTGATTGCCAATACGATAAAAGGTGCAGGGGTTTCTTTTATTGCCGGGCGTCCAGAATGGCATCATAGAGTGCCTAAAGGTGATGAAGTGGAACTTGCATTAAAGGAGTTAAGTGATGTCTAACAGTGAACATTTTGCCAATATTATGGTGCAGTGCTTTATCGATGCCGTTCAAAATGGTGTCGATCTCGTTCCTGTCGTTGCGGATTCAACTTCTACTGCAAAGATTAAACCTTTTGTAGATGCTTTTCCTGATCGCCTTGTTAATGTTGGGATTGCCGAGCAAGTATTAGTCGGTACCGCGGCAGGCTTGGCGCTGGCGGGAAAAGTTGCTGTAACTTGTAATGCCGCGCCTTTTTTAATTTCTCGTGCAAATGAACAGGTAAAAGTGGATGTTTGCTATAACAATACCAATGTAAAATTGTTTGGATTGAATTCAGGTGCTAGTTACGGACCTTTGGCGAGCACTCATCATTCAATAGATGACATTAGTGTGATGAGAGGATTTGGTAATATTAGAATTTTTGCACCTAGTTGCCCACGAGAATGTAAGCAAATCATTGATTATGTGATAGCAGAGGAAGGCCCCGCTTACATTCGTATGGATGGTAAAGCATTGCCTGAATTGCATGATGAAAATTATCAGTTTGTTGCTGGTGAACCGTCTTTGCTGCGCTCGGGAAAACAAGTCGTTATTTGTGCTTTGGGGTCTGTGGTTCACGAAGCCGTAGCCGCATCAGATATACTGAAAGAACAAGGAATTGACGTATCTGTGGTCAATGTGTCATCCATTCGTCCTCTTAATAAACAGGCTTTGGCTAAGATGCTTGGCGAGACGAAGCATATTATCAGTGTGGAAGAACATAATATTAATGGCGGACTGGGTAGCGTGGTTGCCGAAATTATGGCGGAACAGGGCATTGTTGCCAAATTAGTACGTCTTGGTATAGAAGATGGTGGTTATGCCGCCGCAGGTGATCGTCCTTATACTCGAAAAATGCTATCTATTGATAGTATGGGGATTGTTGCTGTGTGCCAACAGCTGTTGCAAAGCGAGATATTGAATGCGTAAGGTGATTTTAGCCATAGATGAAGGAACGACAAATGTTAAGTCGTTACTTTTGGATCCGCTCGGAAAAGTCATTGGTAAAGGTTCTGTCCCTTTGTCGATTAGTCATCCCTCAGTTGGGTTGGTTGAGCAGGATCCTCTTGAAATCATCGAAAAGATGAAAGAGTCTATTGCACTAGCAGTAGGCTCGATTGCTGAAAGTGTTCAAATTGAAGCGATTGCAATCAGTAATCAGCGGGAATCTGTTCTACTTTGGGAAAGAAGTACCGGCAGACCTTTGACTCCGGTTATCAGCTGGCAGTGCCGGCGTTCAGAGTCTCTTTGTGAGACCTTACGTCAAGATGATGTATTTAGTCGTTATGTACAACAATCGACAGGGTTAACCCTTGATCCGATGTTTCCCGCTACGAAAGTTTCCATGGCTCTGCAACAAATTCCTGACGGTCATATTCGAGCGGAAAAAGGAGATATTTGTATCGGCACTATTAATACTTGGATGGTTTGGAATTTGACCAATAACGTATTTGTGACCGATGCCTCTAATGCCTCTCGAACACAGCTTTATAATATTGGTAAGCAAGTTTGGGATGATACTATTTTAGAGCGATTAAGGATTCCTAATGCAGCCTTGCCTCCTGTTGTGGCTTCTTCTCATATCGTTGGTTTGACTCGTAAGTTTGGTGTGCTTCAACAAGGTATTCCTGTGGCATCTCAAATAGGCGACTCTCATGCTGCTTTATTTGGTCATGGCGGTTATAAAACGGGGGTTGTTAAAGCAACCTATGGGACAGGCAGTTCAGTGATGGCCGCGATGCCGAAACTACCGGATATTCGCGATGAGATCAGTACCACTATAGCATGGGACGATTCGATATTATTTTATGGTTTAGAGGGCAATATTACTCATACTGGCTCAGCGATAGATTGGACTAGACGCATGCTAGGCGTTGAAAATATGGACGCTATGTGTCAATTGGCTGCTCAGGCGGATATCGATCATTCTGTATTTTTTGTACCGGCCTTGTCTGGACTTGGTGCACCTTACTGGGATTTAGATGCGACTGGTATTTTTTGTGGGCTGAAAAGCGCAACAGAGCGAGCGGATCTTGCTCGAGCGGCTTTTGAGTCGGTACTCTTTCAGGTAGCAGATGTGTTTTATGTCATTGCCGAAGAATTACCAGAAGCAATAGAGTGTCTTTGCGTCGATGGTGGTCCAACATTGAATGATTGGTTGATGCAGGCCCAGGCAGATTTACTTGGCGTTCCTATTCGTCGAGGAGGTGTTGCTGAGGTCTCCGCGGTTGGTGCTGGTTATCTTGCTGGGCTTGCAATTGGCTGGTGGAATAATAAGGAAGCGCTCTCAGCATTTGAAAGTGATGGAACGCTATTTACTCCCAGACAAGGTAAATATGATTACTGGCAAAACCGCTACCATGGATGGGCATTGGCTGTTAAGAAATGTCGCTTAGGTTAACGTTTCAAAATTGCTTCAGCAGTGATTCTATCAGTGATTAGCACATCAATGTAGTTTCCAGATAAAGCGCCTTTTATGGCTTCTACTTTATCTAGGCCGCCCGCTAGAGCAACGACGAGTTCACATGATTCAAGTTGTTCTAGCGACATACCTATTACAGGGTCATCTTCAAGCTTAATAACCGGCTTACCTTCTTTATCGTAGTAATGTAGACAAATGTCGCCTACGGCACCTTTGCTAGCCAGTTCTTTTAATATCTTTGTATCGTAGTAGTTGCCAGAATTTCGTAGTAGGTTCGATGGTTCAAGCATGCCGATGCCGACAATGGCAAGGTTTACTTTATTAAACATTTCCACTACTTCTGATACTTCGTCTGTGCTGAGCAGTTTATTTTTGTCTTCTAGAGAATGCTCAATACTTTGTGCTGGCAGCATAAAGGCATCACAGGACAGAATATCCGCCATGTTTTGCGTTAGTATGGTTGCCTGAATATTTCCATTGTGTCCGACACCACCTAACACTTGAATAACGCCTTTTGCTTTTGCTTTGGTTGAGTGTAAGTGGTCGACCATGGAGCGAATGGTATCACTCCAAGAAGAGATACCAATTAGATCACCGTCTCGTAATGAAGTATCTAAATAATGGGCGGCTGAAGAGCCTATCACACGTTTGATCTGTGTATCACTGGGGTTATCTTCAATGTCGACGACAATTACATTAGAGACGTTGAAACGCTGTTGAATTTGGGATTCTAAACCAATAAAAACAGAAGGAGGCTGAATAACACTGATTTTTACTATGCCTTCTTTGAGGCATCGAGTAATCGCTCTAGACACTTGAGATTGTGATAGTCGTAGTGTTTTTGCAATGTCTGCTTGTTTTAAACCATCTTGGTAATAGAGTGTAGCTATTTTTAATAGTAGTCTTTTTTCATCAGCTTTTGACATTATCTCTTGGTCTCTCAACGGTCTTTTATTCTTGAGAACAATAATAAAGGTCGTACCATCAAAATACTATCTTTTCGCCTGTTTAGCGGCTGATAACAGCCACTATCACTACATAAGCGAATCAGGTCACACAATACTATTTTACGCCAGTTGCCTTGCACCGCTACTGTCACTTTGGTGGTGTAGTAAGTTGTCGATTGTGGTTTCTGCGATGTGGTTAAGGGCTTCTATGGTGAAGTAGCCTTGATGACCAGTCACGACGACGTTAGGGAAGGTGAGCATAAGCTGAAAAACACTGTCTTGAATAATGTGTGATGACATGTCTTCAAAGAAGATTTTGTTTTCTTGTTCGTATACATCTAAACCTAGATAACCGATTTTTCCGCTGTAAAGTGCGTCGATTGCTTCTTGGGCATGGACGAGTGCGCCACGGCTGGTGTTGATGATCATCACGCCGTCTTTCATTTTTGCTAGGCTGTCTTTGTTGATTAGGTGATGGGTTGAAGGGTTCAAGGGACAATGTAGGCTGATGATGTCACTTTTTTGGTAGATTTCATCGAGCGAAATGTATTGGCAGCCTTGATCGATAAGTTCTTGTGACGGATATAAGTCATAACACAAAACATGGCAGCCGAAGCCTTTCATAATGCGACAAAACGCTGCGCCAATTCGTCCTGTACCAATGCAGCCGACGGTTTTTCCTTCTAAGTTAAAGCCCATTAACCCTTCTAACGCAAAGTTGCCTTCTTTGACCCTGTGATAAGCACGATGTGTTTTTCGGTTTAATGTCATGATGAGTGCGACAGCATGTTCGGCGACAGAGGTTGGGCTGTAATCTGGAACGTGAAATACCTTGATTCCTTCTTTTTTGGCTGCATCCAGGTCGACGTTATTGAATCCTGCGCAGCGCAAGGCGATGGTTTTGACGCCTTGTTGCTTTAAACACTGAATGACTTCGGCATTAACATCGTCGTTGACGAAACAAGAGACGGCCTCGAAACCTTTTACTAAGCTGATGGTTTCCATACTTAGACGGCTTTCAAAGTAGCTCATGGATAAGTCTGTTACGTCGGCGAATGTAGATAGAGTTCTTTTGTCGTAAGGCTTGCAGGAGAAAACAGCGACTTTCATAAAACGTGATCCTGTCGTTTTGTTAGAAAATAGTATGTTAGTTATAGCTTAAAAAAGGCTGCTGATGTGTTTTTTATGGTCAATGTGTTGATTTAAGACAATGAGTTTATGTCAAAAGAAGAAAAGTTTGTCTTATGTGAGGTGCGTAAAAAATTGTAATCTCGGTTAGTTTTTATCGCACATTATTAAGTTATAAGTTATTAATTCATCTACACTTAAGAATAAATTTTGCCACCCTAATTACGCCTTTTTAGGTGTTCATGCAGAATAAGATCTTTGCCAGGAGGCAAACGTGAATTGGATATCATCTGAAAATATACATAACCGTTGGGTGATGCTTACTTTACTGGTGGGGGTATTGATCACGTGCTTTGTTACTTATAACGTTCAGCACTCAAACGAAGAAAGAATTAAGCAGGCTGCTTACGATACATCGGTTAATTTAAAGCAGGAAGTTGCTTCAAGAATAGAGCTTTACCAGTATGGACTTCGCGGTGCGCGCGGTGCTGTACTTACGGCTGGTGAAAATACGATAACACGCGATATTTTTGAACAATATAGCCGATCGAGAGACGTTGATAATGAATTCGCGGGCGCTCGCGGTTTTGGTTTTATTCGCCGAGTCCCACAATCAGATGTAGATGTTTTCACCTCAAAGGCTCGTCAAGATGGTTGGCCGGACTTTTCCATTAAAATGCTTAACCCCAATTTCAATGAGCATTATGTTATTCAATACATCGAACCGGTAGAACGCAATCGTCAGGCTGTTGGGTTGGATATTGCTTCTGAGAAAAATCGTCGAGAAGCTGCGGCATCTTCTTTATACACAGGAGAGGTTCGTTTGACTGGGCCCATTACCTTAGTGCAAGCAACCGGAAAGCCTCAACAGTCTTTTTTAATTCTTATGCCTATTTATCGTGGCGGCGGCACACCTGAAACTCAGGCTGAACGAATCGAAAAGGGTTTTGGTTGGAGTTATGCGCCTTTATTAATGGAAGAGGTGTTGGCGGGATTAAATTATGACCCAACTAAATTCCATTATGAGATTTTTGATATTACGGACTTAGATGATCAAATTCTTTTCTACAATAGCGGTGAAATAAAAAATGATGATTATGAGCAAGTTCAAACCGCGCTAGTTTATGGTCGTCAATGGCAAAGTAAATTGCATGTTTCTCCAGCGTTTATTGCTGACTTGCATCTTCCTGATCCATTTGTTTTTTTAGTGGTTGGCTTGTTAATTAGTTTATTGAGTACGGGTTTAGTTGTAGTGGTTCGAGTGAACATGGTCCGTCAGCGTGAAGTGATGGCCCATCAGTCAAGAATCACGGCGTTAGTAGAAAGCTCTGCAGACGGCATTATTAGTAAAAGCCTAGATGGCGTTATTATTAGCTGGAATAAAGGGGCTGAGTCAATTTTCGGTTACACAAAGGAGGAGGTTATTGGGCAAAAAGTGCTTGATCTACTAGTCCCAAACTCGCTTCAAGATGAAGATAGAGCGATCTTTACGAGTGTCAAAGGCAAAAAAGAATCCATATCTATAGAGACTCGAAGAAAGACTAAAGCAGGCACAGAAGTCCCTGTCTCTTTGACCTTTTCGCCTATTTTTAATGACGATTATGGCATTATAGGTGTTTCTCAAAGTGTGCGTGACATTTCCGAACGGAAAAAAGCGGAAGCTAAAATTCGAGAGTTAAATGCTAATTTAGAGAATCAAGTTAAGGAGCGAACCGCCGAGCTAGTTGAGCTTAATTTGCTCTTGAATGATGTCCTTAATGCCTCTTCAGAAGTTTCAATTATTGCCACTGATACGAATGGCATTATTTCACTATTTAATAATGGCGCTGAGAGAATGTTGGGGTATTCAGCTGAGGAAGTAGTCGGTCAGATAACACCAGTGAGGTTTCATGTCGAGTCTGAAATTGAGCTGCAACGAGCTGAGATATTTAAAACCACAGGAACGCATCTAGCTAACGACATGGAGGTCTTTATTTTTCGGGCTTTGCGTGACAACTATGATAGACAAGAATGGACTTATGTTAATAAGCATGGCATAGCTCACCCTGTCTCCTTGGTGGTTACGCCAATGAAAAATAGTGATCAAGAGGTGATTGGTTTTCTTGGTATAGCGATGGATATTTCTGAGCAAAAGAAAAGCCAACGCGAGCTTATTTATACCAGAGACCAATTGTTATTAGCCGCAGAGGTCGCTGAGCTTGGGATTTGGACTTGGGATATAGAAGATGACACTCTTGAGTGGAGTGATTCAATGTTCGAAATATACCATCTTCCTAAGTCTCAAAAACAAGAAGGCATTAAATACATAGACTGGTATAGCCGAGTTCATCCTGATGATAGGGCGATGGCTGAAGCCGCGTTGAAAGGGGCTATTGAAGGAATTATTGAATACAATTTAGTATTCCGAATCGTTTTACCGGATGAGAGTGTTCGTTTTATTTTTGCCAGAGCATCTTTACAAAAAAATGCTGAAGGCAAAATGACCAAAATAACAGGCATTAACCGTGATATTACTCAAGAGCGTGAGCTGGAAGATTGGCTTCGAAAAGCAAAAGACGAAGCCGATGCTGCTAGTGCAGCAAAGTCGAGCTTTCTAGCAAATATGAGTCATGAAATTCGTACACCGATGAACGCAATTCTTGGCATGCTGCATTTGGCAAAACGCACAGACCTGACACCGCAACAAAGTGATTACATTTCAAAAGCACAGATATCCGCTAAATCTTTATTGCGTTTAATTAATGATGTTTTAGATTTTTCTAAAGTCGATGCTGGAAAGCTAGAATTAGAGAGAGCGCCGTTTGAAGTCGAAGAGTTATTATGTGAACTCTCTACTGTTCTATCTGGAAGCTCCTTAGGAAAAGACGTAGAGCTGATTTTTGATATTGATAAAGACATTCCCGCTTATCTTATCGGCGACAAATTACGTCTGCTGCAAATATTGATTAATCTAGTTAGCAACGCTGTAAAATTCACCTTAGAAGGTAGTGTTGTTTTGGAAATCAGGCAGCAACTTGTTGACTCAGGAATATCTCGTTTAACTATTTCTGTAAAAGACACCGGTATTGGCATTGCTCAGGACCAGATAGACTCTATTTTTGACGTATTTTCTCAAGCAGAGTCCTCTACGGCGCGACGCTTCGGCGGCTCAGGTTTGGGATTAGTGATTTGTCGTCGCTTTGTGGAGCTAATGGGCGGCTCCTTACATGTCGATAGCGTATTGGGTAAAGGTAGCCGTTTTTACTTTACGGTGGATTTTCCTGTTGCAGATATCCAGATTGAAAAGCTACCTAATCAAACATCGGCAAAATCGCTGCGTATTTTAATTGTCGATACGAATGTGGCTACTCAAGTTATTTTTGCTCGCATGGCATTTAGTCTTGGCTGGATGAGTGAAAAAACAGAGTCACTGGAACACGCTATCCAATTAGTTCAAGAGGCTGCTATACAAAACAATGCCTACGATGTTGTCTTATTAGATACAAAAACATCCGATTTCAGCGGACAAAAAAGTATTGAGAGTATAAATGCGGTTACTTCTTCACCTGAAAATCAGCCGAAAATAATTTTGTTGGCCAGCATGATGAGCAATCAATTAGACAATGAGCTTGAGTCTGTCGCTGGCTATTTATTGAAGCCTGTTACTTTGAGCAAATTATCTGAAGCTGTTTATCAATCTCTCTCTGACGTGAAAATACCATTATTGATAGACAACAATAATGGTCATGAAGAAGGGCGTTTAGTTGGCGTGTCTTTGTTATTAGTAGAAGATAATGCTTTTAACCGACAGGTAGCGACAGAATTATTGATCGCCGAAGGGGCTAACGTCACAGTGGCCGAAAGCGGTTTAGAAGGTGTTGCTATGGTATTGAATCGAGAAGAAGAAAAGTTCGACTTGGTTCTGATGGACATGCAAATGCCCGACGTGGATGGCTTAGAAGCAACCAAGCAAATTCGTAAGGACGCGAGATTTACTTCACTTCCTATTATTGCCATGACAGCGAATGTTTCGGAAGCCGATCGTCAGGCTTGTTTTAATGCTGGTATGAATGATCATATTGGGAAGCCTTTAGACATAGATCAAATGGTTGCCAGCATTCTTAAATATACCCATAAGAGTAATTTGCTAGCGTCAGATCAGAAAGATGAGAGTTCTTCATCACAGAGTGTTGAATTGGCTGCAGAGCTCAGTGAATACGAATCCATAGCGTCTATCTTGAGTCGATTTGGTGGCAGTGCTGATCTGTATAAGAGTGTTGTTGAAGGTTTTACTCTGGAAGCAAATGATTTATTAGAAAAAATAAAAGAGGGTGCCAATGAGAAGGACAGTGTTAAAACACGGGAGAATCTTCACACCCTAAAAGGCGCAGCTCTGACAATGGGATTATTGAAATTTTCTAATCACTTATTTGCTTTTGAAAATGTATTAAAAACATCCGAAGATAGTACAGAGATTGAAGCGTGTTTAATTTCTATTAATACGGACGAACTGATTATCGAGTTAGAAGAGGGGCTTGCTATCATCTTTGAGCAAATACAGCGACATATTTGATAGGTGTTAGAACATAGGTGTTTGCCAATCGATTTTAAGAGGCTGATCATTAGATGATTGGCCTCTTTTTTGTCAATGACTACTTAGATTTTGATTATTTAGACTTCAATTATTTAGATAAGGTGTCTAGCGTTTTTAATAGCCAATCTAATTCATTTTCGTCTTCTAAGCGTGCTGCCATGATTTGTTCATGTTCCATGACACGCTCGCTTATAGTGAGGAAAAATTTCTCGCCTTTTTTGGTCATAAATAAAGCATAAGAACGGCGATCATTGATGGCTGGACGGCGTTCAATAATGTCCATCTGTTCCAATTTGTCGACTGCGGCAACCATGGCTGATCTGTCATTACCAAGGGCTTGAGCGACGGCTGTTTGAGTTAAACCTGGATTACGTTCCACTATAGCAATAATTGCAAATAGACCTGGGCTGATACCGAGGTCAGAACAGACTTCAGAAAACTTGCTGAAAAAGTTCATTTGAGCGCGACGTAAGCGATAACCAAGTAGGCTATTAAGAATTCCAAAATCTACTGATTGGTCTGTTTTTTTTGTATCGTCAGCCATTAGAGTCTCATTTTTAATCGAATAGACGAGCATTGTAATATAAAAATGCTAATTTGGTGTAATGCTAAACTATTTTGATTTGTCTATAACTTAAAATAACCTAAAAGAGCTGGCTTGAATACCAGCTCTTTTGGTGTTTTATTAGCCAATTAGATGGACTAATCCGAGAGTGATACTCGGGAAGAGTATTAACAAGGCAACCCTAACAAAGTCAGAAATTAAGAAGGGGATAACGCCTTTAAAGCATTCTTTGAGCTTTAAAGAATCATCAAACGATTTAATAATGAATACGTTCATACCTACGGGGGGAGTAATTAACCCCACTTCAACAACGATCAAAGCTAATATGCCAAACCAAATACCCAAGTCTGCTTGTGGTATGCCGAAGTCCATTGCCATAATCATGGGGAAGTAGATCGGAATCGTCAGCAGAATCATCGCTAAGCTATCCAAGAAACAACCCATAACCAGATAGGTTAATAGCATGACAACTAAGATGGTATAAGGCGAAAGTCCAGAATTTTGAATAAGCTCAACGCCTAAGTCTGGTAATCTTGAAAGTGCGATAAAGACACTAAAAAGATCCGCACCTAATACGATGAAGAAGATCATTGCAGAAGATACTGCGGTTTTCATCAAGCAGACTAGCAAACCATCAAGGCGCATTTTTCCGTGAGTGAATGCTAGGATTGCTGTCAAAATAACACCAACAGATGCAGCCTCTGTAGGCGTGAAAATCCCTAAATAGATACCGCCCAATACAATGAGAAAAATCCCTGTAATGTGCCAAACGTCTTTAGTTGATTTTATCTTTTGCGCAAAGGTGGTTTTTTCACCGCGTGGACCTGCTTCAGGGTATAAACGCACATAAATAGCAATCGCGAGAATATAACCACCTGCCGCTAAGAAGCCTGGAACAAAGGCCGCAATAAACATTTTAGAAATGTTTTGCTCGGTTAGTACCGCGAAGATGATTAGCACCATAGAAGGAGGAATCAAAATCCCTAATGTTCCGCCAGCGGCCAGAGCACCCGCAGCAAGACTACCAGAGTAATTGAGGCGCTTCATTTCAGGTAAGGCAACTTTACCCATGGTGGATGCCGTTGCCAGTGATGACCCGCAAATAGCGCCAAACGCCGCACATCCAGCAATAGCAGCCATGGCAATACCGCCACGTTGGCGGCCGATCCATGTATTGCAGGTCCTAAACAGTTCAGCGGTAATGCCAGATCGGGTAGCGAGTTCACCCATTAATAAGAAGAGCGGCACAACCGATAAATCATAACTTGAAAATTTAGAAACAGGAGTTGTACCTAAATATTCTAATAAAGCGGGAAAACCACCAATCATCGAGTAACCAACCGCGCCACACACCAACATAGATAGCGCAATTGGAATGCGGATACTCATTAAAACTAAGAGTACCGCCATCATTAAAAATGCCAGTTCGATATTACTCATGATTACCTCCACGAAGCGTAGCGAGCAAGCGATATAGACCGCATAAGCCGCACAGTGTCATTGCAACGACACCAACAATAAAAGTCCACCAAGTGGGGAGTTCAAGCAGCATACTTTGTTCTAAATATTCTTTTGCTTCCATGCCGCTTAGACTCATACGATAAGCAAAAGTAAAAGCAACAACCGTAAAGACGATGTCGCTAATAATTTCTAAAGTAAGCAAGGTGCTGGGTTTGCAGCCAGCAGTAAACAAATCAACAATGACGTGGCCTTTGCGTATATAGCAAGCAGGGAGAAAAAGAAATATGGCCATGCCTAAGCCCATTTCCGTGATTTCATAATCCCCTTCAATTGATTGACCTATCGTGGTTCGGCCGATAATGCTAGCGACGGTGACCGCCGCTACCACCAACATGATAAACCCACCTGTCAGTGCAAATATGTCCGAGAGGCGCCCTAGGAAAGAGCGCTGTAAGTCGGTAGTAAAACGTATCATGTTAAATCATCCTACGTGCGGTATGGCTTAAAATTTTTCGTATTTCTTGATAAGGTCTTTGGCTTCATCTAGTAGACGTTGTCCGTCATAACCATCATCATTCATTTCTTTTAGCCATTGCTCAGTGACAGGCGCAAGCTTAGCTTTCCAGCGATCGAATTCAGCGCCTTCAATAGAACTGAAAGTATTGCCGCGTTTTATAGCATCACCGCGAGCGCCCACTTCATAAGCATCGAAGGCATCCCCGATAAAGCCTGCTAGTGGAACACCAGAGTTGTTATCGATTACTTTTTTGAGATCCGCTGGAAGTTTTGCGTAAGCATCTTTGTTCATCGCGAAAATGAAGAATTGAGTGTAAAGACCACGATCCCCTTTGAACTCAGTATGATGCGGCGCTAATTCGTCAATTTTTAATGGTTTGACCACTTCGAAAGGTAGTGCCGCTACGTCAATAACACCTTTGGATAGGGCGCTTGGCATACTGGGTACCGGCATAAAGATAGTATTAGCACCGAGTAAACCGAATGCGTCAGCCATCATTTTGTTCGGCGCACGAACTTTGAGGCCGTTAACATCTTCAAGTGATTTAATGTCTTTATCTCGGGAATGAAGTGAGCCAGGAAAATGCGTATGCATAGCAAGTAGGTGAACGTCTTTTAGTTCATCTTGCATTTCTTTTTCAGCATATTCTTGTAATGCCATACTTGTGATACGAGCGCTTAGGGGCATAAAAGGTAATTCAAACACCGTGGCTTTTGGAAAGCGCCCCGGAGTATAGCCGCCGACCGTCCAAGTAATATCAACCACACCTTTACGAGTTTGATCGAAAAGTTGTGGTGGCTTACCACCTAGTTGCATCGCAGGATAAATATCAATTTTAATACGGCCATTGGATTCGGCTTCTACTTTCTCAGCCCAAGGCTGTAGAAAATTAGTGTGTGCATTAGACACAGGTGGAAGCATGTGATGGAGCTTGAAGGTGTATTCAGGTTCTGCAGCGATGGCATTGATGGATAGAATCGAGCCAGCGAGTAACGCCAAGCTTTGTAGTTTGAACTTTTTCATTTTTATCACCTTTATTTTTTTTATGTAGTGTTTTTATTTTATTAAATGACTTTATTTTAGAGAGTGAGTCCGATACGTCCATCATCGCTACACACAGAATCTCTTTGGTATTCACTCCTGACGGCCACTAAGAACTATCTCCTTTGTGACATAAATTGTTGTGCTTTTCAACAATCGAGTTTATAGAATTTTTAACCAAGGTATTCAAAAAAGTCATACGAAAAAATACTGTAAACTAAAATAGTTACGAATTTTAAAGTGTGCTTTTTGTTCTACTAAGCATGAGCGCAATTTAAATACCTAACGAAAGTACATTGCACTTTAAAGATCTTTATACTTTTCGATTAATGCTTTGGTTTTATCTAATAGACGTTGGCCATCGTAGCCATCTTTATTCATGTCTTTAACCCACTTATCCGCGATTGGAGCCATGGACTTTTCCCAGCGCTGATGTTCTGCACCTTCAATGTAATCAAAGGTATTGCCACGATCTACTGCAAATTTACGAGCAAATAATTCGTAGCTATCGAAAAGCTCACCAATGTGGCCAGCTAATGTAATACCTGAGTTATTGTCGATGACCTTTTGTAAGTCAGCGGGCATGCTTTCATATACTTTTTTATTCATCGAAAAAATAAAGGTATTTGTATATAAGCCGGTGCCTTTGAACTCAGTATGGTGGCCAACAAGTTCATGGATTTTCATTGGTAGAACAACTTCATATGGTAAGACTGCGACGTCTATAACACCTTTGGACAGTGAGCTTGGCATTTCTGTTACTGGTAAAAATACGGTATTAGCACCCACTAAATTGAAGGCTTCTGACATTGCTTTATTTGGCGCGCGAACTTTTAACCCCTGTAAGTCTTCAAGTGTTTTAATTCTTTTGTCGCGAGAGTGAAGAGAGCCGGGAGTATGGGTATGAACCGCCAATAAATGAACATCTTTTAGTTCATCTTGCATTTCTGTTTCAGCGTATTCTTGTAACGCCATACTGGTGATTTTTGCAGTATTCGGAATAAATGGTAATTCAAAAGACGTCATTTTAGGAAAACGACCAGGAGTGTAACCAGCAACAGTCCAAGAGATATCGACAATACCTTTGCGCGTTTGGTCAAAAAGCTGCGCGGGTTTACCGCCTAATTGCATAGCCGGATAAATATCAATATGAATACGGCCATTGGATTCTTTTTCTACTTTTTTTGCCCACGGCTCTAGAAAATTGCTATGAGCATTTGAGGCAGGTGGAAGCATGTGGTGTAGCTTGAGATTAAACTCAGGCTCTGCCGCTAAAGAAGTGATAGATAACATTGAGCTAGCAATTATCGCTAAGCCTGTTAGTTGGATTTTTTTCATTTTATTCACCTTTATTTTATTTTTATTAGAAGATCTCTAAAAGTGCTTTTTTATTTATAAAGAGGCATAAAGTTACTAAGAGCCTTTTCTGCCATGTCGAGTCAAGGTTTCTATGACTGCCATCGTTTTGTCACGACCCAAATCATAGTTTGTTTTTCACATACATTGTTGATTCTTTCAACATTTTGCCCATTGGATTTTTACTCATGGTATTCAAAAAAAGTAATGCCGATAAAAAATGTTTGTAAAAAAAATAGTTGTAATGTACAACATAATGAATCCCACCCAACTAAACAACTATAAAAGCGATGTGAGGGTACAAAATGAGCAAGGTTATTTCCCTAGCGCAAGCCGCTGATTTGATTCCTGATGGTGCCAATGTGGCTTGGTCCACTGTCGGTATGTCTTATTTTGCTGAGGCTGTTGCAAAAGCGGTTGAACAGCGTTTTAAAGAAACAGATCATCCGCAGCAATTAACTCTTATCCATGACTGTGGTTGTGGTGATGGTAAAGACGCTGGTATGTCCCATATGGCGCATCCTAATTTGGTGAAACGCTTGATCTCTGGTCACACAGGGCAAGCACCAAAAATGGCACAAATGATTACAGATAATGCCATTGAAGCTTATCTGCTTCCTCAAGGTGTATTGACTACCATGTGGCGTCAGATTGCAGGAAATAAACCGGGTGTGATTACCAAAATTGGTATGGGAACTTATGTTGATCCTTTGATTAGTGGCGGTAAAGTAACGTCTTTAACCACAGAAGATCTGGTTAAACGCATCGAAATTGAAGACGAAGAGTGGCTACTTTATAAAAAATTCCCATTAGATGTCGTGGTTATCCGTGCCACTACGGCTGATGAAAATGGCAACTTATCGGTAGAAGAAGAAGCCATGCTAGCGGAAATTTTGCCAATGGCGCAAGCGGCTAAAAATAGCGGCGGCATTGTGATTGCACAAGTGAAATACATTGCTGAGCGTCACTCTATCCATCCCAAAGAAGTTAAAGTGCCTGGCGTATTGGTGGACTACATCACAGTCGCGCCTGCCGAAGATCACAAACAAACCATCACAACGACTTACAATCCAGGCTTAGCGGGTAATTCTCGTGTGCCACTAAATGCTTTACCTCCTATGGCATTCAGCGACCGCAAAGTCATTGCCCGTCGTGCAGCTATGGAGCTGAAAGCTAACGTCATGGTGAACCTTGGCATCGGTATGCCAGACGGTGTCGCCGCAATTGCCGCAGAAGAAAAAGTCTCCCATTTGTTTACTTTAACAACCGAGCTCGGCACTTACGGCGGTATTCCCGCGTCTGGTGGGGATTTTGGGGCTGCGTGGAATGCGGATGCGATTATTGAGCATGAAGCTCAGTTCGATTTTTATGACGGCGGCGGTTTGGATATTGCTTTCTTAGGACTGGCTCAAGCGGATAAAAATGGCAATTTAAACGTCAGTAAATTTGGTCCAAAAGTAGTTGGGCCAGGTGGCTTTATCAATATTTCCCAGAGTGCCAAGAAAGTGGTGTTCTGCGGTACCTTGGTGAACGGCGCGAAGCTTGGTTTTGAAAACGGCCAAATGAAAGTGTTGGAAGAAGGTAAGGTGCAGAAATTTGTCGAAGCCGTTGACCACATTACCTTTAGTGGTGCTGTTGCGAGAGGAAATCATCAGCCAGTCGTGTTTGTTACTGAGCGTTGTGTGTTGGAGCTACGTCAAGAAGGCATGGTGTTAACGGAAATTGCGCCCGGATTGGATTTGGAAAAAGACGTACTCAGTGCAATGGCTTTCCGCCCAATTATTGCTGATGACCTTAAAACCATGCCAGCAGCCATCTTTGCTGAGCAGTGGGGTGGTTTGGGCGACATCATGGCAGCGGCTAACCAAGAGTAAAAATAACAAGAATAAGCGAGGAAACCTTATGTCTATCAAGAATGTAGAAATTCCCTACGGCGCTTACTGGAGTACGCCGTTTACCAAATGGCAGGGCTCTTTGCAGCATTTGCATTCAATGAAATTTGCAGCTCATGTTGCAAAGTCCGAATTGGCGAAACGTAATATCGATCCAAAGGTATTCGATTCAGGCGTATTGGGCATGACGGTTAATCAGTATCAATCTTTTAACGGCGCACCTTGGCCTTTGTATGATATTGGTGCGGTAAACACAGCAGGTCATGCGGTTAACCAAGTTTGTGCGACCAGTGCTCGTGGTTTGTTTGCTGCTGCGTCGGAAATCGTCTGTGGCATGGCGAATATCTCTCTCTTGATGACGGCAGATCGCTGTTCAAATGGCCCGCATATTTATTATCCAAATGCGAAAGGTCCAGCCGGTGCATCGGAAGACCAAGTAACTTATAACATGATGAACGATTGTGTTGGCGGCCATTCGATGATGCAAACGGGTGAAAACGTTGCTAAGCGTTTTGACATCACTCGTGAAGAATTGGATTTAGTCACTTACCGTCGTTATGAACAATATCAATATGCTTTGAAAGATGATCAAGCTTTTCAAAAGCGTTATATGACGCTGCCTTTGTCTGTGCCAACGGCTAACTTCAAAAAAGAAGACACGGTAATTACTGGCGATGAAGGGGTTTTCCCAACGACGCTGGAGGGCTTGCAAAAGCTGAAACCGATTCAAGAAGGTGGTGTGATCACCTTTGGTAACCAAACGCATCCTGCTGATGGTAATGCCTCTGCGATTCTTTGTCGTTCAGAAGAGGTGGCGTCTTTAACTTCTCGCCCAGAAATTAAGATCGAAGTGCTTGGTTTTGGCCAAGCCCGAGATGATCTTGCTTACATGCCAGCGGCACCAATAGAAGCGGCGAAACGTGCTCTAGCTGTAGCGGGGGTCGATATTAAACAAGTGAAAGCGATTAAAACACACAATCCATTTGCGGTTAATGATGTGGCTTTTGCAAAAGCTATGAACATTGATGTGATGACCATGAACAATTACGGCTGCTCGTTAATTTGGGGTCATCCTCAAGGGCCAACGGGTATGCGTGCCATTATTGAGCTTATTGAAGAGTTGGTTATCAATGGCGGCGGTTATGGTTTGTTCACTGGTTGTGCAGCGGGTGATACCGGCATGGCCGTAGTAATCAAAGTTTCAGACCGCTAATTATAAGATTAAAGGTAATCCAAGATGACATATCAATTTATTAATTACTCCGTAGAAAATGGCGTGGCGCATTTGCAGCTTAATCGCCCAGAAAAGAAAAATGCCATCAATGACAGCTTATGTCTTGAGATTGAACACGTGTTTTTGAATTTAACCGATGACGTGAATGTCATTGTGTTTTCAGGTAGCGGCCCGGAATTTTGCTCTGGTCTGGATTTGCAAGAGCACAAAGCCCGTGAGCCATTTGAAGTGGTGAAGCACTCTAATATGTGGCACCGCGTGTTTGGTCATATTAGTGATTCAGGCATTCCTGTCGTAGCTGCTATGCATGGCGCGGTGATTGGCGGCGGTTTGGAATTGGCGATTTGTGCCCATGTTCGTGTCAGTGAAGAAAATACCTTTTACCGTCTGCCTGAGGGTAAACATGGCATCTTTGTTGGCGGTGGCGCATCGGTAAATGTATCCAATGTGATTGGTGCCAGCCGCATGACAGAAATGATGCTGACGGGACGTGATGTAAGAGCCGAAGAAGGTTTGCGTATTGGCTTGGCACATTATGTTGTTGGCAATGGTGAAGCCTTGGCAAAAGCCTTTGAAATCGCAGAAGGCATCGGCAAAAACTCGAAATACTCCAACTGGGCCATGACCACAGGTCTAAGCCGTATTAGCAATATGTCGGCACAAGATGGTCTGTACACTGAATCATTGATTTGTGGCATTACGCAAACCAGCGATGAAGTAAAAGCGCGTATTGATGCGTTTTTGAATCGTAAAAAAAGCTAAGAAGTTTTGCCTTTGGTAATGCATACCATGAATCTTGATATTTAATTCACTTGCGCCTGTTTCGCAAGCTCAACGCGTCAGCGTGAATCAAATACCAAGGTTCTTTTTATCAAAGAACAAGGAAAAGACTGAGTAAATCTGCCCTTTGTCATAAAAATAACAGCAAGATCAGGAGTATTTAGATGCAAATTCAAGACAAACATTTTGTGGTGACAGGTTCAGCTTCGGGCATTGGTGAAGCAGTGGCGCGTCGCCTTCATAGCTTGGGGGCGAAAGTCACTTTAGCGGATGTAAATGAAGAAGGTTTAGCGCGTGTGAAAGCCTCTTTAGGTGAGCGCGTACAAGGTTGCGTGACCGACATCGTTGATGAGAATTCGGTACAAAGTGCGATTGATCAAGCCGTTGAAGCCTTTGGTCCTATTAGTGGTTTAGTGAACTGCGCAGGTATTCCAGGCGCAGAGCGTATTGTCGGTCGTGAAGGGCCACATCGCTTGGCATCATTTCAACGTGCGGTATCGGTTAACTTAATTGGTACTTTTAATATGATTCGTTTGGTTGCTGACAAAATGCAGCATAACGAGCAAGAAGCCAATTTAGAGCGCGGCGTGATTATCAACACAGCATCTGTAGCGGCGTTTGATGGTCAGATCGGGCAAGCAGGTTATGCCGCTTCCAAAGGTGGTGTGTGCGCCATGACTTTGCCAATTGCTCGTGAATTAGCACGCTTTGGTATTCGAGTGATGACCATAGCTCCGGGATTATTTAAAACGCCAATGATGGATGTTTTGCCGGAAGAAGTGCAAAAATCTTTGGGCGAATCTGTGCCATTTCCACCGCGTCTTGGTGAGCCTGATGAATACGCGTCTTTGGCACAACATATTATTGAGAATGGCATGCTGAATGGCGAAGTGATTCGTCTTGACGGTGCGATTCGTATGGCTGCGAAGTAACTCGGAGTTGATGATGAACTATCAAGCTCCTTACAAAGATATGCAGTTGCTAGTGGCACAAGCCTATCAACAGCAAGGTCTTGATGCTCTTGAGTCACTGGAAGGCTTTGATCCTGAACTGGCTAATGCGGTGATGGACGAAGCGGCGAAATTTGCTACTGGTGTGCTTGCTCCATTGAACCAAGTTGGTGATGTGCAAGGTTGTCGCTTTCGAGACGGGAAAGTGATTACAGCTGATGGCTGGAAAGAGGCGTATCAGCAATTTGCCGAATCTGGCTGGATCGGTTTGGCATTGCCTGAGGAGTTTGGTGGTCAAGGTCTGCCAAAATACATTGCCCAGCCTGTAAACGAAATGTGGCTGTCAGCGAATTTGGCCTTTGTGATGTTTCAAGCTTTAGCACAAGGCGGTTCAGAGATTTTATTGAATTTTGCCAACGAATCTATTCAAAGCCGTTATTTACCAAAAATAGTTAGCGGCGAATGGACCGTGGCGATGGCGCTAACTGAGCCTAATGCAGGATCGGATTTAGGCGCACTGAATACTAAGGCGATTCAACAAGCTGACAGCACTTATAAAATCAAAGGTCAGAAGATTTTCATTACCTATGGTGATCATGATCTTACCGACAATATTGCCCATCTAGTGCTTGCCAGAACGCCAGATGCGCCCGCTGGAAGCTGCGGTATTTCGTTATTTATCGTACCTAAATATCGTGTTGCTGATGATGGCGTATTAGGTGAGTTTAACGATGTCCGCTGTACTGGAATTGAACACAAAATGGGACTTCATGGTAGCCCAACTTGTTCTATTAGTTACGGCGATCAAGATGATTGTGTGGGGGAATTAGTTGGCGAATTGAATCAAGGCTTAATGGCCATGTTTGTTTTGATGAACGAAGCCCGTCTAAGTTGTGGTTTGCAAGGTGTTGCTTTGGGCGAACTTGGTTATCAGCGTGCATTGGAGTATGCCCAAGAGCGAACTCAAGGTACGAATAGTCAAGGCGAAAAAGTGGCCATTGTTGAACATGCCGATGTGAAACGTATGTTGTTAGAAATGCGTTCGGAAACCTTTGCATTACGTGCTTTGGGTTATCAGATTGCTGCGCAAATTGATGCGACCGAAGCGGCAGACAATCATGAAGGAACGAATCAATCAAAAAAAGATCGAGTCGCTTTGCTTACGCCGATTTTTAAAGCCTTTGCGACTGAGCGTGCCAATGTGATGGCAGGCCAAGTGATTCAGGTGTTTGGCGGTATGGGCTTCGTAGAAGAAACCGGTGTTGCTCAAATTATGCGCGATGCTCGTGTCACCACCATATATGAAGGCACAACGGGCATTCAAGCCCGAGATTTGATGTTTAGAAAAATACGTGGTGACCAAGGTAAAGCATTAACTGAGTTATTAGCAGAAATAACTCAGTTGGCTCAGCCTTTTGGGTCTGACGATGTGTTTGCCTCTATGGCGACAGAAGCGCGGCTGGTGGTTACTAAAGTGACGTCATTACTGGATTCACACTTGCTGAATCTGAATGTCGATCATAACGGTTTACTGGCTGTGTCTGTGCCTTTCTTGGAGGCTATGGGCATTCTATGTTGCACATGGCAGATATTTAATGTGCTGGCTTATCAGCAAGCACAAGATAACACCGACGAGGCTTATATGGAGAATATTAGAGCCTTGACAGCATTCTATGGTGCTTATCGTTTGCCTTCTGCGATGGCGGCTTTGAAGGTCGTTGAAAATGCTGGTTTGGGTATCAGTGAATATGAATTTTGAAGCAGGCCGTTTAGGTCTGAAGTCGAGAAAACAATAACAATTCGGCAGTGGTTAATAAACCACTCCCTAAAACTCTAGCCATAAAAATAATCATAGAGCCCTGAAGGGCAAAAGATGAGAGTGGGAGCAAAAATATGA
>NZ_JAHLLW010000029.1 GCF_019426345.1 Marinomonas lutimaris | reverse complement strand
GCGAATTTTTGGTTACTTTTTGGGCGCTAGCAAAAAGTTACACGCCCAGCAGGGCGGAATAAAGGTCGGGAATACAAAGCGTTTGAATGGAGCCCAAAGAAGAGAATACCCCTTCCCCCTTAGCAGCGGGCGGGAGCTAGTCTCTAATCAATGATGATCATTGCGTCTCAAATGCGCTTCAAAGGCTCGTATCATTAGCGATAAGCTGAGTGTGAGTACGAGGTACATGAAGGCGACGACGTTGTAGGTTTCGAAGAATTGAAAGGTGGAGGAGCTGAATACTTTGCCGAGTTGGGTGATGTCTTGTACGCCGAGTACCGAGACGAGTGCGGAGTCTTTGATCATGGCGACGAGGTCGTTGCCAAGGGGCGGTAAGATTTTGCGCATGGCTTGGGGCAGGGTTATAAGGCGGAAGCGGTGCCAGTTGGATAAGCCTAAGGCTTTGGCTGCTTCTATTTGTCCTTTGCCAACTTCTTGAATGCCTGCGCGGAATACTTCAGCAATGAAGGCGCTGTAGCTGATGGCTAGGGCAATAATGGCGCGCCAGAGTAGGGTGAAATCTCGTGTGCGAGCTTTTTCTATCCAGCCCGCTTCAATCGGCATTTGTAATGCCCAGTTGTAGAATTTTACCATTTCTGGTGCGCCGACAAAGGCGATGTAGAACAGCAGTACGAGAACGGGCACGCCGCGAAATATTTCTACATAAAAGCGTGCGAATTCACGAAGAATGCGATGACGAGAAAATCCTGCCAGTGCAATTAATAACCCAAGAAAACTTGCCAATATAAAGGCGGTAAATGTTACGCCGATTGTCGTCAGCAATCCTTCGCTTAGTGCGCCTGCGATGCGTTGATAGCTTTGGTCGGAAATCATGTTCCATAGCAGAACCAGAGCAATAATAATGATGGTGACGAGCCACCAAGGCGTGCGTTCTAGGGATTTTTTAAAGGGCATAATACATTCATAGCAAGACCGTTCCGTGGTGGTTAACAATAAAAAACGGATCGCTATAAAAGTATAAGATCCGTTGCTGTGAGTTTGTTGTTTCTATTGAGTGGTTTTTTTAGCGGTTATAGTCGAAGAACCATTTTTTGTTCAGGGCTTCTAATGTGCCGTCTTTTTTCATGCTTTCGATTGCCGCATTGATCGGTTTAACAAGGTCTGAGCCTTTAGCCAAAATGAAGCCAAAATCTTCAGATCCCAATGGGCCTCCAACGATTTTGAACGCACCTGGATTGGCACCGATATAACCGCGAGCAGAGGCGGCATCCATTAGTACGCTGTCCACATCGCCAGATTTAAGTGCTTGGACTGACGCGCCAAAGGTGTCCAATAAGGTGATGCGAGGATTGTTTTCATCGCCATCAAGCACATCGTAGACGGCGACATAAAAGTTGGTGGTGCCTGCTTGCGCACCAAATTGTAGATCTGGGTTGGCGGCAAAGGATTTTGCATCGTTAAAGCGTTTTTCATCGGAACGCACTAACATGAGCTGTTGAGAAGTCATGTAAGGAATAGTGAAGTCAATTTGCTGGGCGCGTTCTTCATTAATAGTAATGCCGTCCATGCCGACATCGTATTGGCCTTGTTTGACGGCTTGGATCATGGTGTCCCAGCTGCTTAGGTGCCATTCAATGTTGGCGTTTAAGCGTTTGCCAATTTCGTTCATGGCATCGTATTCCCAACCAATACCTTCACCTGTTGCTGGGTCGACAAAGTTAAGTGGCGTGTAGGCATTTTCGGTGACAGCTAAAATCGTGCGACCTTTAAGATCTGGCAGGCTGTCGGCAAAGCTGAAGCTGCTGATCGAAACGGCAGCGATAACCATCAAACGAGATAACAAAGACACCATGTTTTCATACCTTTTACGGAGTTGCTTTAAATTGGTTGCGATTATACACAGCCATGGTGCAAAGATCTCTAGCAAGCTTTAGGCCATCAAGTGGCATCTGTTGGCGTAAGCGAGTATATTTGCTTACCAATATTCAATTAGATGAATGTGCACTTTTACGACTGCGATTAAGGTTATTATGTCCCGCGAATTACCACCTCAACAGGCTTTTCAGACTCATTGCTTAGCGCAAATGGGCGTGGTGTCCTGGTTGCCTATTGAGAAAAGTGAGTCTGCTACGGACAGTGTGACGGGCACGGTTTTTATGCCGCTCCAGCCTTGGCCAATAGATGTGGCCATGGAGCAAGCGTCACCTGCGGAGTCTTTTAGTAATCAGCCTTCAGCAGGATTTAGATCTGCCGAGCCAGCGCCAGTACCTAAATTATCGCCAGAAGAAAAAGAGCCTTTGGTTCATAACTTGCGAGAGCAGTTAAACGCTGGGCCGGAAATTATCGTCGAAGATTTGCAGCCAATCGAAGAGTTGGCTGTCGATATTGTGGTTGAGCCAGATCCAACGCTAAATACTCAAATTACGCGACTGAATATTCACGCTTATGCTTTGTCTAATAAACTTTTGATTCTAAGCGATGTCCCTCAAGTATTTTCTCAAGCGGAAGACATTGAGCGTTTGGCGTTAAAAATGGGGCAAGCCTTGTTAAAACAGCCGATTGATGAATGGCAGGGCAGTGCGTTTAGTTGGCCGGGGCAATTGCGCAATCCGTACTTCTTGAATCGTACCGATTGGCTGTTTGGCGCGTTAGAAAGCTATGTGGGCCGTTTGGTAAAAGATTTCCCTGAAACTCCATGGCTAGTGCTGGCTGGTGCGCAAATTACGCAGTTAGTGGAAGATTTACCACCTGAAAGCCCGTTAAAACACTATCCTACTGCGCACATCGTAAGTTTGTCTGAATTGTATCGTATTCCTGAACTGCGCAAAGATGCGTGGCAAGTGATGCAATCCAGCTTTTTCCGTTAATCTTTTTGCCTTTAATGAGGCGTTCAATTTTATGATTCCTTCTGTTTCTATTCGTCTGGCTGTTGAGTCAGATTTGCTTCCTATTATTCAACTTGATGCCTTGTCTAATCCTCACCCTTGGGGGGAAAGCTTGGTCGCTGATGCATTACAGACACGCAAAAATTGGGTGGTTGAGTTAGGAGACGCGACGCAGAAATCGATCGTTGGTTGGTTAACTGCGTCGATGGTGCTTGATCAGTCCGAATTAGAATTAATTGTGATTGATTCCTCTGTCCGTAGACAGGGGCTAGCTAGACAGTTGATGATGGTTTGGTTAGAGACGGTCGCGCAGCTGGGTGTTAGTGAGCTGCTGCTGGAAGTGCGTGAGTCGAATCTAGGCGCCATTTCCCTTTACGAATCGTTAGGATTCGAATTGGTTGGTCGCCGAAAAAATTACTATCAAATAGAAAAAAAAGGGCAAATAGAACAAGACCACGAAGCGGCTTGTTTGTTTACACTGAAAATAGAAAGCCTTTAAACGAAGTTGTTGTTTAACGCTTTTATGAATTTAATGTATTTGAAAGAGGTAAAGTATGAGCAAGGTATTGGTTCCTATTGCTAACGGCAATGAAGATATTGAAGCCATTACGATTATCGATGTGTTGCGACGCGGTGGCGTGGAAGTTACTGTGGCGAGTATTCATGAATCGAAGCAAGTTGTTATGGCACACGGCATTAAATTAGAAGCCGATGTTTTATTAACAGATGTGGCGGATCAAATTTTTGATGCTGTCGTGTTGGCTGGCGGTATGCCAGGTGCTGAGCATTTGCGTGACTGCGAGTTGCTAATCGATATGTTGGAAAAACATGATATTCAAGACGCTTTATTAGCGGCTATCTGTGCGTCGCCTGCTGTAGTGTTTGGTACTCATGGTTTTGTGGTGGATAAACAAGCGACTTGTTACCCAGGTTTTGAAGATGGGTTGATTGGTGCTGAGTACATTGCGAATGAGCCTGTGGTGATGGATGGCAACATTTTGACTGGCAAAGGGCCTGCTGCAGCAATGGTTTTTTCTTTGACGGTATTGGGTAACCTAAATGGTTACGATGCAGCTAAAAGTGTCGCTGATGGATTGTTGTGTTGAGAGGTTATTTTGTCCTGTGCTTATTCTTGACTAAGAAGTCAAGAAAAAATGCGTTCAAATCCCGTGTTTTTGCCTGTTTTCTCGGCAATTCGGTGGACGCAAAAGTCGTATCGGAGTAGAATTAGGCAGATTTTTTGAACGCGAGATCCATTGGTTATCCATCATTGGAAGAACGGCAAAAACGCAATTTCTTAAAAGCGAGATGAGCCGCCGGTTTATCTCGCTTTTTTGCAACCTGATAGTCTCTAAATGGGAGGTTCCTTTGGCAACATCAGCGATTCTGGCTCTGGAAGACGGCACGATTTTTAAAGGGGTGTCGATCGGAGCAGATGGCTCCTCAACGGCCGAGGTAGTATTCAACACCTCAATGACCGGTTATCAAGAAATTCTTACTGATCCTTCCTATGCTCGACAAATGGTCACCTTGACCTATCCCCACATCGGGAATACAGGCGTTAACTCTGAAGATGAAGAATCCGATAAAGTGTGGTGTGAAGGTTTGATCATTCGTGATCTTCCTTTGGTTGCTAGCAGCTGGCGTTCACAAGAATCTTTAGATTCTTACTTGAAGCGCAAAGGTGTGGTTGGTATTGCCGACATCGATACGCGTAAATTGACTCGTATCCTTCGTGAAAAAGGCGCGCTAGCGGGTTGCATCATGGCAGGTGAAAACCTAGATGAAGCGGCTGCGGTTGCTGCTGCCAAAGCGTTCCCAGGCTTGAAAGGCATGGATCTAGCGAAAGAAGTAACGGTTGAGAAAGCGTATGAGTGGACTGAGTCTACTTGGGATCTTGTGAAAGGTCACACGACGCCAGAATCTTTCGACTTCCACGTGGTTGCTTATGACTTCGGTGTGAAACGTAACATTCTTCGTATGTTGGTTGAGCGCGGTTGCCGTTTAACCGTTGTGCCAGCAAAAACTCCAGCTAGTGACGTTTTGGCGATGAATCCAGATGGCGTATTCCTATCCAATGGACCTGGTGACCCAGAGCCATGTGACTACGCGATTCAAGCTATTAAAGAGATCCTAGAAACAGATATTCCTGTCTTTGGTATCTGTCTTGGTCATCAGCTTTTGGCTTTGGCTTCTGGCGCGAAAACCAAGAAAATGAAGTTTGGTCACCACGGTGCAAACCATCCGGTACAAGCTATTGAAAAAGGCACAGTGATGATCACCAGCCAAAACCACGGTTTTGCGGTAGATGAAGACACTTTGCCAGCTAACCTTGTGATGACTCACAAATCTTTGTTCGATGGTTCTTTGCAAGGCATCGCGCGTACAGATAAGAGTGCATTCAGCTTCCAAGGTCACCCTGAAGCGAGCCCGGGGCCACACGATGTTGCGCCGTTGTTCGATCAGTTCATTGAAAACATCAAAGCCACTAAAGCCTAAAAGTAGGAGCGGAGCGAAATATTATGCCAAAACGTACTGACATAAAAAGCGTCTTAATTTTAGGTGCAGGCCCTATTGTTATCGGTCAGGCTTGTGAGTTTGACTATTCTGGTGCGCAAGCGTGTAAAGCGCTTCGTGAAGAAGGCATTCGCGTTATTCTGGTGAACTCAAATCCAGCGACTATCATGACTGACCCAGTTATGGCTGATGCGACTTACATCGAACCAGTTGAATGGAAAACAGTAGAAAAAATCATTGAAAAAGAACGCCCAGATGCGGTTTTACCAACTATGGGTGGCCAAACAGCATTGAACTGTGCGTTGGATCTTGAGCGTCACGGTGTTCTAGAAAAATACAATGTTGAGATGATTGGTGCGACAGCAGATGCTATCGACAAAGCAGAAGATCGTAGTCGTTTTGATAAAGCGATGCGCGCAATTGGTCTTGAGTGTCCGCGTGCGGGTATTGCTCACAACATGGAAGAAGCGCTTAAAGTTCAAGCTGAAGTAGGCTTCCCTTGTATTATTCGTCCTTCTTTCACTATGGGTGGTACCGGCGGTGGTATCGCGTACAACATGGAAGAGTTCGACGAAATCTGTACTCGTGGTTTGGATTTGTCTCCAACCAACGAATTGCTAATCGATGAATCTTTGATCGGTTGGAAAGAGTACGAAATGGAAGTTGTCCGCGACAAAAAAGACAACTGCATCATTGTTTGTGCGATTGAAAACTTTGACGCTATGGGGGTTCACACAGGTGACTCCATTACAGTTGCGCCAGCACAAACTTTGACGGATAAAGAATATCAAATCATGCGTAACGCTTCTTTGGCGGTATTGCGTGAGATCGGCGTAGAAACCGGTGGTTCCAACGTACAGTTCGGTATGGATCCAAAAACAGGTCGTCTTGTTGTTATCGAGATGAATCCTCGTGTATCTCGTTCGTCTGCTTTGGCATCGAAAGCAACTGGTTTCCCAATTGCGAAAATCGCAGCAAAATTGGCGATTGGTTACACGCTTGATGAGTTGCAAAACGATATTACTGGTGGTCAAACGCCAGCGAGCTTCGAGCCTGCAATTGACTACGTTGTTACTAAGATTCCTCGTTTTACGTTCGAAAAATTCCCAACAGCGAATGATCGTCTAACCACGCAAATGAAGTCGGTTGGTGAAGTTATGGCGATTGGCCGTACTTTCCAAGAGTCTTTGCAAAAAGCATTGCGCGGCTTAGAAGTGGGTTCTGATGGCTTCAATCCTCAGTTGGATTTTGCTGAAGAAAACAGCAAAGAGAAATTGGCTTACGAGCTTCAATCTCCTGGTTCTGACCGTATTTGGTACATTGGTGATGCCTTCCGTTCTGGTATGACAGTAGACGAAGTTTACGAAGCAACTGGTGTTGATCATTGGTTCTTGGTGCAAATCGAAGACTTGATCAAAGAAGAAGCTGCGTTGGCAGACAAAGGTCTGATCGACATGACTTACGACGTGATTCGTCGTTTGAAGCGTAAAGGTTTCTCTGATGCGCGTCTGGCTAGCTTGTTAAGCGTGACTGAAAAGTCTATGCGTGAGCGTCGTTACTTAATGAACGTTCATCCAGTTTACAAGCGTGTTGATACCTGTGCGGCAGAATTTGCAACTAACACAGCGTACATGTACTCAACGTACGAAGACGAGTGTGAAGCAGCACCAACGGATCGGGAAAAAGTCATCATCCTTGGTGGTGGTCCAAACCGTATCGGTCAAGGTATCGAGTTTGACTACTGCTGTGTACACGCAGCGCTAGGTCTACGTGAAGACGGTTACGAAACCATCATGGTGAACTGTAATCCTGAAACAGTATCGACTGACTACGATACGTCTGACCGCTTGTACTTCGAGCCAGTAACGCTTGAAGACGTGTTAGAAATTGTTCGCAAAGAAAAACCAAAAGGCGTGATCGTTCAATTCGGTGGTCAAACGCCACTGAAAATCGCTCGTGCTTTGCAAAACGAAGGCGTGCCAATCATTGGTACAACGCCTGAGTCTATCGACCGTGCAGAGGATCGCGAGCGTTTCCAAAGCATGATCCAGCGTTTGGGTTACAAACAGCCTCATAACGCGACAGTGCGTAGCGTTGAGCAAGCTGCAGCGAAAGCCGCACTTATCGGCTACCCACTTGTGGTTCGTCCATCCTATGTATTGGGTGGTCGTGCGATGGAAATCGTTTATAACGAAAAAGAATTGATGCGTTATATGACCAGCGCTGTGAAAGTATCTAACGACAGCCCAGTTTTGCTAGATCACTTCTTGAATGCAGCGATTGAGATCGATATCGACTGTATCAGTGATGGTCATCAAGTGGTTATCGGCGGCATCATGCAGCACATCGAACAAGCGGGCGTTCACTCTGGTGACTCTGCGTGTTCTTTGCCTCCATACTCTTTGTCGAAAGAAGTGCAAGATGACATTCGTGAGATGATCACAAACATGGCGCTAGAACTTGGCGTTGTTGGTTTGATGAATACTCAGCTTGCGGTTCAGGATGGTGAAATTTATGTGATCGAGGTTAACCCTCGTGCATCACGTACTGTGCCTTTCGTTTCTAAATGTATCGGTCGTTCTTTGGCGCAAGTTGCTGCCTTGGTAATGGCAGGTAAAACACTGGAAGAGCTTGGTTTCACTAAAGAAATCATTCCTTCTTATTACAGCGTGAAAGAAGCCGTTTTCCCATTCAACAAGTTCCAAGGTGTCGATCCAATCCTTGGGCCTGAAATGAAGTCTACGGGCGAAGTGATGGGCGTGGGTGATACCTTCGCTGAAGCATTCGGTAAAGCGGTTCTTGGTGGTGGTACGGAATTGCCAACATCTGGTCGTGCTTTCATCAGTGTTCGCGATATGGACAAAGAAGGCGCGGTAGACGTCGCTCGTCGTTTGGCTGAACTAGGCTTTGACCTTGTAGGTACCGAAGGTACAGCGAAATACCTGACTGAGCGTGGTGTTGAAGTTCGTAAAGTGAACAAGGTGAATGAAGGTCGTCCACATATCGTAGATATGATGAAAAATGGCGAAATTGATTACATCATCAATACGACGTCTGGTACTCAAGCGATTGCAGATTCTTCTGTTATTCGTCGTACAGCTTTACAGCGTAAGGTTTGTTACACTACGACATTGGCTGGTGCTGAAGCAACGAGTATGGCGATTAGCCTAACAGGTGAAACGAAAGTTAGAAGACTGCAAGATTTGCACTTGGGGAAATAATGAAAAAAGTACCAATGACAGTAGAAGGTGAAGCTCGTCTTAGAGAAGAGCTTAATCACTTGAAAACTGTCGTCCGTCCTCGCGTGATTGCGGATATCGCAACCGCGCGTGAGCATGGCGACTTAAAAGAAAACGCAGAATATCACGCGGCTCGTGAAGAGCAGGGATTTGCTGAAGGTCGTATTAAAGAGATCGAAGGCAAACTTGCAGATTCACAAGTGATTGACGTTAAAGCATTGCCAGTAACTGGCAAAGTGATTTTTGGTACAACAGTGACTTTGTTCAATGTTGATACCGAAGAGACTGTCACTTACAAAATTGTCGGCGACGATGAAGCTGATGTGAAAGTGAAGAAAATCTCTTACGCTTCACCTATCGCGAAAGCCATTATTGGGAAAGAAGAAGGCGACGAAGTTGCCATTCAAGTTCCTAGTGGTGAAGTGGTTTATGAAATCGAGAAAGTTGAATACCTATAAATAGGTGTTAGATACTTCTCTCTAAAAACCATGATGTGAAAGCATCGTGGTTTTTTTATGTCTGCGAAAACGTTATAAAGGTAGCTGATTTTTAAGCTTATTCCTTTTGTAATACGAGAAAATGCCATGGCTAGCCGAATTCTAATCTCCCATTCTAATAACCCTCATTTTAACCTGGCGGTGGAGGATTGTATTTTTCGCTCTATGCCAGCGGATCAGCGCGTGTTGTTTTTATGGCGAAATGCTGAAACCGTGGTGATTGGCCGTTCTCAGAACCCGTGGAAAGAATGTAATATCAACAAGATGGAGCAAGACCAAATACACCTTGCTCGTCGTCAAAGTGGTGGCGGTGCGGTATTTCATGATTTAGGCAATACTAACTTTACCTTTATGGCGGGCAAACCTGAATACAACAAAGAAGTCTCTACCGAAATTGTTTTGCAAGGTTTGAAAAAACTTGGCATTGAAGGCTACGCCAATGGTCGAAACGATTTAGTGGTGGGAGAAGGTGATGGTATGCGTAAATTCTCTGGCTCCGCCTACAAAGAAACCAAAGATCGCGGCTTTCACCATGGTACATTATTGTTGCACGCAGATTTAAGTCGTCTAGCGAATTACCTAAACCCAGATGTGAAAAAGCTCCAGTCGAAAGGCATCACTTCTGTACGATCTCGTGTAACGAACCTTGACTCGCTTTATCCACAAATTAACCACCAATTGGTATGTGACGCCATTGTGGAGTCTTTCTGTGAACACTTTGATGAAACGCCAACCATAGAAGAAATTTCCCCTGAAGCCTTGCCTGACTTACCTGGCTTTGTCGAAAAATTCGCTCAGCAACAAAGCTGGGATTGGAACTTTGGCAAATCGCCTCAATTTACCCACACGTTAGACGAACGCTTTAAGTGGGGCGGCGTAGAAATTCACCTCGACCTGAGTAACGCTCAAATTACCGCCGCGCAAACCTTCACCGACAGCTTGTTCCCAGACCCAATAGAGCTGCTTGCAGAAAAGCTGGTTGGTGTGACTTACCGACCAGATGCCATTGCAGATTGTATCGACTCCGTCATTGAAAGCTATCCAGACCATAAGGCCGATTTAGAAGAGATGAAAAAGTGGTTGGTGAAGGCGGTTTCTTAGGTTAAAACCTACGTGAATAGATCTATGAGCCGAATAAACGATTTATTCGACTCATAGATCGTAAAATTAATCTTCTATCTTAATTTCTTCTAATGGTTTGCCATCATGTAGCCTATGCATTACTCGGATATGATGCTTTCTATAGGTGACAAAGCCGAAGTATGTCTCAGAGTAAAGTATAAAAAGTGCAATGATGCTTACTGATGCAGATATAAACCTTATGTGCTGGGTGCTAGATAGTTGAGTTGTTTGAGCGTATTCAATTCCTGCGGCTATTATTGTCAGAATTAAAGGAAAGCCATGAAGGTATTTTAATGCCGTTATATAAGAGTGATGTCCCCAAATGATTTTTATGTTGAAAAACATAAAGCAGGGTATTCCAATGAGTATACTTACAATAAAGGCTATATCCGACTCGATATTAAAGCTTTCTCCTATTTCAGAGTATGTAATTGATATGGAATAGATACTTAAAATAGTGACAATTAGGAAATATGTTACATATTTTAATGGAGGGTATGGTTTTATAAAGTCTGAGTCATGAGCTCGTGTACTATTCTTCATGAGTTGTTTCCCATATTCCGATAGCTAGCGCGTTAATGTTTCCAGAGATGGTGCTTGATGTAAAAGCAAGGCTTGCACCAACTGCATCCTTTAATTGATTTGAATATGTTTTTTTTATGCTGAAGTTTGAATAGCGCTTACTAAATTCACCAGATTTAACATATTTCTTAAGTAGCTTGTTACTTATACCTGGTTGTTGAAGCCTTATTGCCTCTTCTGTTATGCGCTTCCGCTCAGTTCTATTAAGACCCTTTAATATTTCAGAATAGCTTTTTTTGGCGGTTGACTGTGTCAGTCTGACTAGTTTTATAGTGCTTGTCGCGGCGGCAGCAACGCCAATTAAAGATATTGCATCTAATGCCATGGACATATCTTTATACCATTCTTCAGAGTCCATTAAGTCATTTTTTATGCCTTCTTCTTTATACTCATTTTTTAATCTTTTAAGGCTGATACCACACTGAACTGTGCTTGCTCCTGCGGCTGAATAGGACAAAATTGTTAGAGGAAGTGACCCACCTCCTGTCAATGGTGCTGAAAAAGCAGCACCAAGAACAACAATCCAGCCTATAGCGGCGCCAGTACAGTTTAATGCTGCTCCAATAGCTTCTGAAACTAGTTTTTGCTCTCTAAGACTATTTTGATTCTGCTTTAAGTAGCCAGAAAACTCTTTTGGAGGCATGTTTTCGTAAGGCTCACGAAGAATTACATAGATAGGATCTAGTCTGCATACATTGCTAAAGGGACGGAGTTCTATGATATTTAGGTTGGAGTCAATGTATCTGACTCCTGCACCTGATAGCGCATATATTTTGTCAATCTCATTAAAAAAATTTTTAGATCGATATTCAACTCTATTTTTTTCTTAAGTTGATCGCGCTGGAAGGGTGTCATAAAGCCTATCATAGATTCATTCCTTGATCTTTTTCTAATAAGTTACGATATTTTACGTCAACTTGAGGTCATTTCAACCTTGTTGTTAGTCTTTTAAAGCGAATTCATTTTTTCTTAGCGGAGAATAGCAAAACAAAAACACCAGCCGAGGCTGGTGTTTTTAATGCAATGATAGAAAGTCTAAGCCGCTCTTTTTTAGTTAAGCCTGAGCTTTCTTGAACGCTTTGATCAGTGCTTGAGTAGAAGCATCCAGTGCGCTGTTGTCACTGTCGCTGACTAGACGGTTGTAGATGTCTGTTCCCAATACTTTGCCCAGTTCTACGCCCCATTGGTCGAATGAGTTGATTCCCCAAATTGTGCCTTGTACAAAAGTACGGTGCTCGTAGAGGGCGATCAAGGCACCAACAGTGGCGGGTGTCATTTTATCCGTTAGTAGGGTGTTGCTTGGGCGGTTGCCTTTGATCACTTTGTGTGGCGCGATAGCGGCGATCTGCTCGTCTGTCGCACCTGAATCACGAAGTTCTTGCTGCGCTTGCTCAAGTGTTTTGCCAACCATCAAGGCTTGTGACTGGCTTAAGCAGTTAGCAAATAATTGTGCGTGGTGTTCGCCAATTGGGTTGTGAGACGCCAATGGCACGATAAAGTCCACAGGGACAAGACGTGTGCCTTGATGCAATAACTGGTGGTAAGCGTGTTGGCCGTTGGTGCCAGCGCCACCCCAGATGATTGGGCCTGTGTCTGTTTCTACTCCATCGCCATTCAATAGCGTCGATTTACCGTTACTTTCCATGTCTAGCTGCTGGATGTGAGCAGGCATGGCGCGTAGGTAATGATCGTAAGGAATCAAGGCGTGAGTTTGTGCGTTGTGGAAGTTGATGTACCACACGCCTAATGCACCCATGATAACCGGTAGATTCTCTTCAAACGGTGCTGTACGGAAATGCTCGTCCATTTGGTGAGCACCGTCTAGCAATTCGTAGAAGTTGTCCATGCCAACAGCAATGGCAACAGGCAAGCCAATAGCTGACCAAAGTGAATAGCGTCCGCCAACCCAATCCCACATAGGGAATATATTTTCTTCCGCCATGCCGAAGTCGACGGCTTTTTTCACATTGGAGCTCACGGCAGCGAAGTGTTTGCTGACGTCACTTTGTGAGCCGCCGTTGCTTAGGAACCAATCACGCGCTGCGTTAGCGTTAGATAAGGTTTCTAAGGTACCGAAAGTTTTAGACGAGATCACAAAAACGGTGGTTTCAGGATTCACTAGCTTCAGTTTGCCTGTGATGTCTGAACCATCGATGTTCGCCACAAAATGGACTTTAATGCCGTCTTTTTCGTACGGCGTTAAGGCTTCAGCGACAACTTTTGGGCCAAGGTAAGATCCGCCAATACCGATTGAGATGACATCGGTGATGCGTTTGCCTGTGTAGCCTTTCCATTCACCGCTGTGTAGTTGTGCAACAAATTTTTCCATTTGCTTAAGAGTGCTGTGAACTTCTTCTAGTACGTTAACACCATCAACCATAAGGGAATCTTGTGCTTGGCTAGCGCGTAGGGCGATGTGCAATACAGAGCGGTCTTCGGTGTTGTTGATGTGCGCACCGCTGAACATGCCTTTAATTGCTTTTTCTAAGCCCGCTTCTTTTACTAAGTCTGTTAGTAGCCCAAGAGTTTTTTCATTGGCGCGGTTTTTTGCGTAATCCAATGTCCAACCTGCCGCTTGAGTGGTGTATTTCTCGGCACGTTTGGGGTCTGCTTCAAACAGGCTTTTCATGCTAACAGATACCATTTCTTGTTTGTGCTCTGTTAGTTTCTGCCAAGCTGTCAATTCTGTGGGTGAGCTCATTATAATCTCCCTAGAGACCTTTTCACGACTACTGTGCTCACCAATACTTTGTTAAAAACAGACTCAAAATGCTCATTTATAACCCATAAACTCCGCTTTCTCGTCTGTTTTTGCCTCGTCTTGGTTTTGCTCGTGACATCGTGCAAAGATCTCACCTAGTTTGTTGAAAGTGAATCTAGTTCTACACGCAGGTTATCAATTAAGCGTGCTTTACCTAGATATGCCGCCGTCAATATGACGAGGCGCTTCTCTTCTTCTGATGGTGTTTGTAAATTTTCTTGTGCGCGGATTTCGAAATAATCACGACGGAAACCAGCTGCTTCAAGCTTCTGCTGAGCTTGTTCGCAAATGTCCTCGTGACTCGCACGGTTTTCAATTAGCGCTTCTTTTGCCCATAACAAGGTTTGATAAATTGTTGGGGCGATGCGTCTTTCTTCTTCTGTTAAGTAACCATTGCGCGAACTCATGGCAAGGCCATCTTCGTTGCGCGCGGTATCAACACCTATAATACGTACGTTAGAACTTAGGTCACGTACCATGTCTTGGATGACTTTAAGTTGTTGAAAATCTTTGTTACCAAATATGGCACAGTCTGGCTGAACAATATTAAATAATTTTGTTACTACGGTAGAAACGCCAACAAAATGCCCTGGGCGAGAAGCGCCACAAAGAATGTCAGAAATGCCGACCACTTCGATTTGTGTTTGACTGCGTTTGCCGTCTGGGTACATTTCTAGTGCATCTGGTGCAAATAGGTAATTGCAGCCATTGGCTTCAAGAACGCGTTTGTCTTCTTCCAAGGTTTTTGGGTAACGTTCTAAATCACTTTGATCCGAAAACTGCATTGGGTTGACGAAGATAGAAGAGACAATGATTTCACCTTCTTCTTTTGCTTTGCGAATCAGTGACATGTGGCCGTCATGGAGGTTGCCCATGGTGGGTACAAACACAATACTTTTGTCTTTCAAACGTTCTATTTTAAGTGCGGTACGAAGCTCTGCCACGGTGTGGAATGTTTTCATGATTTGAATCCGTGCTCAGGTCCTGGAAATGTGACGTCTTTAACTTCTTGTACATAGGCTTCAAAGGCTTCAGTGACATTTCGACCGTCAGTTAAAAAGTTTTTAACGAATTTAGGAGTATGACCTAGATTAATGCCGAGCATGTCGTGCATAACCAGAACTTGGCCATCGGTATGGTGTCCGGCGCCAATGCCGATTGTCGGTACAGGAACGGCTTCTGTCAGTGTTTTGCCCAGTTCTGTTGGTATGCATTCGTACAGAAGGATATCGGCTCCAGCAGCAACAAGGTCTAGAGATTCTTGCAGTAATAAGTCGGCTGCGTCTTGGCTTTTGCCTTGTACTTTGTAGCCACCAAACTTATGCACGGACTGTGGTGTCAGACCTAAGTGTGCGCAAACAGGAATGCCGCGTTGGCTTAGTAGTTTTACTGTATCTGCTAACCAGCTGCCGCCTTCAAGTTTGACCATATTGGCGCCAGCTTGCATTAGCTTGGCTGCGTTATCGAGCGCTTGCTCTGGCTTGCTGTAACTCATAAAAGACATATCCGCGAGGATGAAGGCATTGGTATTGCCTCGTTTTACTGCCGCGGTGTGGTAGCACATATCTTCGATGGTAACGGGTAATGTACTGTCTTGGCCTTGTATGACCATGCCTAGAGAATCCCCAACCAATATAGTTTCAACACCCGCGACGTTCATGACGTTAGTAAACGATGCGTCATAGCTTGTTAGGCAGGTGATTTTTTCTTTAGCCGCTTTCATTTTTTTGAGTGTGGATAAAGTGACTGGTTTGGTGAGTTTTCTTTGTGAGTTATCTGAATACATAATTCATTCTTCTTTGATAAAGACCAAATCGCTGGTATCAAGTTGCTGTAATTGCTCGGTAACGGTTTTTCCATTTGCTAAGAGCATATCAGGCGCTAGGTCGCTAAGCGGCTTTATAACAAACCCTCGTTCTAGCATGAAGGGATGTGGCACGGTTAGCCTTGGTAACTGTATTGTTTGTTGTCCGTACAATAACAGATCTAAGTCTAGGGTGCGCGGTCCCCAATGACGTTCTCTTACTCGACGTTGCGATTGTTCGATGCTTTGTAATAAATCGAGTAATTCGATAGGGGAGAGAGCGGTGTCGAATCTGGCAACAGCGTTAATATAGTCCGGTTGATCCTGTGGGCCAACGGGTTTGCTGCCATAAATAGAAGAAACACGAAGATTTTTTAGATCGTCGTGTTTCTTTAGGGCGTCAATGGCGCGATCAAGTTGCGCCACTGGATTTTCAAGATTACTGCCGAGGCCAATATAAGCGTGTATCAAGACGCATCCTCTTACTCGTCAAAGGCTTCACTTTGTGGAGCTGTGTTAGCGGTACTGCCATTGCTCTTTCTGCGACGACGTGGGCGGCGTTTTTTAGGGCCTTCGTTGTCTTTAGTGAACGAGTCGATGCTTTTAATTAGATCTCTTTGCTGGCTTTCTGTGCCATGCTGGAATTTTTCCCACCAATCGCCTAATCCATCTAAGTTGGTTCCGCTAAGTTCACGAATCAGTAAAAAGTCGAAACCAGCACGGAAGCGAGGATGTTCAAGCAATAAGAAAGCACGTTTACCGTAGCGTTTTGGTAGTCGGTACTGCATATCCCAGATTTCACGCATTGGCGTAGAGAATCGTCGTGGAATAGCGGTCGATGCAACTTGGTTGTCTAATACCATATTGGCTGCTTGATGTAATGCTGGTGTTGCTGGCATGCCTTGCGCTTGGAATTCTTCATGACGAAGTGCCACGCTTGGCCAAAGAAGTACAGCGTATAAGAAATAGGGCGCTGTGGTTTTACCGCTTTGGATGCGGTCGTCGGTGTTTTTTAGACCTTGAAGTATGAAAGCTTCAGGATCGATGTCATTACGTTTCCAGCCGCTTTGCAGTAAAGCGTCAGTATCTGGAAATAAATAACGGAACAAGCCGTACTGGCGCAACAAATGGAATGTATCAATGCCATTGCCGCTACCAAGCAGTTTTAATACTTCTTCAAATAGGCGTGCTGGTGGAATGTGATCTAGCAGGTGAGCCATTTCTTTGATCGGTGCAGCGGTTTCGGCTTCTAGTTCGAATCCTAGTTTGCCGGCAAAACGAATCGCACGCAGCATACGAACTGGATCTTCTTGATAACGCTGACGAGCGTCACCAATGATACGAATCTGTTTGCTTTCAATGTCTTTTAGGCCGCCACAGTAATCGTGAATACTGAAGTCCTTAACATTGTAATACAAAGCGTTAAAAGTGAAGTCGCGGCGTTCGGCGTCTTCTTCAATATTGCCATAGACATTGTCACGCAATACGATGCCGTGGGCAGAGCGAGCAGAGTCTTTGCCTTTCAGGGATTTTTGCGTTGTGCTTTCTTCTGCGGTGTCATCACTGTCATCTTGAGCAGAGTTGGCTCTAAATGTTGATACTTCAATGATTTCGCGCCCAAACGTCACATGGACCAATTTGAATCGGCGGCCAATGAGTCTTGAGTTTGAGAAAATGGTGTGAACTTCTTCGGGAGTGGCGTTGGTAACAACGTCAAAATCTTTTGGCTCTATGCCAATAAGATGGTCTCGAACGCAGCCACCAACAAGAAATGCATCGTAGCCAGCTTTATTTAGGCGATACAATACTTTGACGGCATTTGGGCTTAAGTCTTGTCGAGATAAGCTGTGATCGCTGCGAGGGATAATAATAGGGTAAGTCTGTGCCTTTGGAGAGGCAAACAGTGAGGTAGCTTTACGTACCAGAGATTTTAATCCTGTAAGCATTAGACAACAAATTTTAAAGTTAACGAAAAGGACATTCTACACGTGATGAACTAAAGTTACACGGATAATGGTATTGTTTGAGCAAAATGGGTATGTCGATATAGAAGAGATAACAGAAGCGATTGCTTATTTACTAATCAGTAAATAAAATAATCGCTTTGGATACATGAAGATACTAGTTCCGAAAACAAAGTGGGTGCTGCTTCTGCAGTTCTACTCAGGTTTTATTTTTATTATTGCATCGTTTTCATTGCCCGAAGGCTTGTATATCTAAAAAGATCAATTATCCAAAGCGATTTTCCATCCATAGCCTCAAATTTTTATTTTTATTTGAAGAGGCTACGGTGTTCCTAGTTTTTATTGTTATTTTTAAGAACCTACATACGACGATTAACTTATTTTTATTCTTGGTCAATCTTCTTATCGTTGTGTCATATATAAGGCATTTGTTGTGCCAAAAACAATAAAGTGCTGATTTTGTTGGGTTTTGGCATATTTTTGTACACTTTCTTTACAATTTTGTGTTTATTTTTTGGGTAATTTGGTAGCAAGTGTTACTTTTCTGTTGTTACTTTTTTGGGTATGGCTAGTTTCTGTCGTCTTTCCCATAAGCTTTTTCTTGATATGCCCAAGGAATGTGCAAGTTGTGTCTCGGTCATCTTGTGTTGGTGCGTAAGGACAAAGTGTTTGAAGTAATCGTCCAGCGTTGTTCCTGTCATTAAATCTTGTTTTGTTGATAGCGAAATATTAGTGCTATTGGGCTTGTTTTGCTGGCTGGCGAGTTTGAGGTTAGCTGCTTCAACTCTTTCTGGCGGNGTTTTGTTGATAGCGAAATATTAGTGCTATTGGGCTTGTTTTGCTGGCTGGCGAGTTTGAGGTTAGCTGCTTCAACTCTTTCTGGCGGGCTCAAAATAACCGCTCTTTCGATGGCATTTTCCAGTTCTCGTACATTTCCAGGCCAGTTGTGTGCACGTATGGCTTTATCGAATGTTTGATTGTATTTGTATATTGGCTTGTTGTGTTTTTTACAGGCGTTTTCGAGAAGTATTTGCGCAAGCATGGAAATATCATCTCCCCTGTCCCTCAGTGGCGGCAGGAGGAGTTCCATCACGTAAAGTCGATAGTATAAGTCTTCTCGGAAAAGTCCTTGCTTAACCATTTCTATTAGGTTTCTGTGGGTGGCGGTAATTAATCGAATATTTACTTTGGTTGATTGTGTGGCACCCACCCTGCGTATTTCGCCTTCTTGTAATACTCGTAATAGTCTTGCTTGTGCTTCTAGTGGTAGTTCGCCAATTTCATCTAAGAAGAGCGTACCTTTATCAGCAGCAAAAATTAGGCCGTCATGTGAGGCGTTTGCTCCGGTGAAAGCGCCTTTTTCATGACCGAAAAGCTCTGATTCTATTAGGTTTTCTGGAATGGCGGCGCAGTTGACGCTAATAATTGGATGGTTGTGACGTTGACTTAAGTTGTGAAGTGCTTTGGCAACCAATTCTTTGCCTGTTCCAGACTCTCCTCGGATAAGGACAGTGACATGGGTTTCTGCGATCTTACGCATGTCGCTGAAGAGTTCTTGCATTGGTGGGCACTGGCCGATAATGCCACTTCCGGCAGAGCCTAGAGTGATGGATTCTTCTTCAGTATTGGATTGGTGGGATTGAGCTGTTGCTTCTGATATTGGTGTGGGGCGATCTTTTTGTTCTAGGGCATTCACAACATGCTTAAGTAGTGTTTCAGAGTCTGTCGGCAGGGGTAGGTAGTAAAGCGCCCCCTGTGCCATGCTGCTGACGCCTGTGCTTAGGCTGGCCTTTGCATCAAGTACGATGCGATTTGGCACGCTAGGGAGTTCTGTGTTGCTTTCGGCGAGATGGTTGATGGCTTCTTGGTCAATCAGCAATAGGTGAAATTCAGACAGTTCATAATATCTATTGGCTTGTTCAAACGTACTGCTGGTGTTTACTTGAAAGCCATATCGAGACAGCCACTTTTCTGATTCTTTAAGTGGGGAGTTGTCTGGGCAAATGATCATAATGCTGTGCATAAAGTGTCACCTCTTGTAACTAATGTAACGATTATACACATGAAGGCTGTTTGGTCGAGATGGACTTGAGTTGAATTAAGGAGAATTGAGTTGACAAAAAACTTAGATGAAATGCAGGTCTTGCTCTTCCAGTGGAAGGTTTTTGATTTCTTTTAGTTTACTTGCATCCCACGCTTCGATGGCTAGCGATAGAGCCTCTGTAATCGAAGATGGTTCTAGCAGATCAATCTTAAGATAGTGTAGTGCGCGCAAGAGTGTAGGAAGGTGGCCGTTTTTAATTGGCTTGGCATGATTTTGTTTGCTTATTTTATCGCCAGAGTGATTGGTGATGAGTGGGATGTGGCAAATGCTCGGCGGTATCCATCCAAATAGATCATAGAGGTGAAGCTGTTGAGCGGTGGTTTCAATTAGGTCTGCGCCCCTAACTAAGTGGCTAATATCTTGGAAGTGGTCGTCGACGACAACCGCAAGTTGGTAGGAAAAAAAGCCGTCTTTTCTTTTTAAAACTGGGCAATTGTTTTTGAGATCTTCAGTAAATAATAAAGTGCCTTGAATACTGTCTTGGCATTGATAAGTCTTCGAACTGGTTTTTAGTCGCCATGAATGGGGGGTGTTTAGCGTGCTTGGACATTCAGTTGGGTGATTGCCGCTGTATTTAGCAAGAGACTGGCGTGTGCAATTGCATGGAAATACGATCTGTTGTTTTTTTAATTCAGACAGCTGTTGTTCGTAAATATTAATGTGCTGGCTTTGAACTCGAATAGGTTCGTCGGAAAAAAGCTGGTAACTATCGAGAGTCTTGGTGATTTGTTCGGTGAAGCTGGATTTGCAGCGTGTGCCATCCACATCTTCAATGCGAATGATCCAGCTGCCGTGCTGTTTTTTTGCATCCAAATAGCTCGCTAATGCGCTGACTAGCGAGCCAAAGTGGAGTGGGCCGGTTGGCGAAGGTGCAAAACGGCCACGATAGAGAGTTTGTTCGGGGTTAGTGTGGTGAGACACCAGTGTTAGCCGCCGATTTGTTTCTCTTTGATTTCAGCCAGTGTTTTGCAATCAATACACATGGTCGCTGTCGGACGAGCTTCTAAACGACGAATGCCGATTTCAATACCGCACTCTTCGCAGAAGCCATAATCGTCAGCATCGATAAGCTCAATCGTTTGAGAGATTTTTTTAACCAATTTACGTTCGCGATCTCGAGCGCGAAGTTCTAGGCTAAATTCTTCTTCTTGGCTAGCTCGGTCGTTTGGATCAGCATAGTTCACAGCCTCTTCTTTAAGGTGGTGAACGGTGCGATCAACCTCTTCCATAAGATTTTGCTTCCAGTTGAGTAGAATGCTTTTAAAGTGCGCCAACTGGTTTTCGTTCATGTATTCTTCGCCATCCTTAGCAACATAAGGAGTGAAGTCTTTCATTAATGATTCAGGGTTCATATTTGGCATACGCATTGCCTCACTTCGCAGGTTTCCATTGTGGTAGCCTGTAACCAATAAAATTAGGTGATTTATTTTCGGGCGGAAACTTACCAGATAATGTGGCTGTTAACCACATTTTTTGCGCAAAATGTCGCGATATTTTTGAAACGAGTTGATAAAGGTAGAGAAAACGGGATGGAAAAGCATAAGTTGGCAACCAGAGTTGAGCAAATTTCGCCGTTTCAGGTGATGGAAGTATTGGCTCGAGCCAAACAGTTGCAATCTCAAGGTGAAGACGTTATTCATCTTGAGGTTGGTGAGCCAGATTTTGTTGCTGTAGAAGCGGTTGCTAGCGCTGGTGTGGAAGCTATTCAGCAAGGTAAAACAGGTTATACCTCGGCAACGGGTTTGCTTGAGCTTAAGCGTGCTATTAGTGATTATTATCTTAGTCGCTATCAGGTAACCGTCTCGCCAGAACGAATTATTGTTACGCCAGGTGCATCAGGGGCTTTGTTACTAATGGCGTCGCTGATGGTGAACGCTGGCGAAGAAGTGGTGATGCCTGACCCATGTTATCCATGTAATAGACATTTTTTAATTCAGGCTGGCGCGACAGCAAAGCTGGTTGAGACAAAGCCGGAAGAGGGTTTTGAGCTGGATCTGAATACGTTATCCGACCATTGGGATAAAAATACATCTGGGCTTTGGCTTGCTTCTCCCTCTAATCCGACAGGTGCGGTGCTTAGTAAATCTTATATTTCGCAGGCTTGGGAAAAGGTAAGTGAATTTGGCGGCCATTTGCTGGTGGATGAAATCTACCAAGGTTTGGTTTATGAGGGTGATGACTTTTCTGCTCTTTCTATTTCTGATGATATTTTTGTTGTTAATAGTTTCTCGAAATATTTTGCCATGACAGGCTGGCGATTGGGTTGGTTAGTTGTGCCTGAATGGGCAATTGAAGGCGCGACTAAGCTAGCGCAAAACTTATTTATCGCGGCATCAAGTGTGGCTCAATATGCGGCGGTGCGAGCGTTTTCGCCAGATGTATTCGCCGAGTGTGAAGTGCGTCGGCAAACATTGAACGCTCGCCGATTGCTTTTATTGGAAGGCTTGGAGGTGATAGGTTTGCCAGTAGTTGCGCCGGCGCATGGGGCTTTTTATATCTATGTTGATGTGTCGAGCGTGACGCAGGATGCTATGACTTGGTGTTTAGAGTTACTTGAGCAAGAAAAAGTAGCGCTCACGCCAGGTGCGGATTTTGGTGTCAAGGACGCACATAAGTACGTGCGGTTTGCTTATACCTGCGATGAACAGAGGCTGCAAAAAGCCTTAGAAAGGATTGCTCGTTTCATGGCTTCTTAGTTGTAGATATGGCGGTTTGATTTGTTATTTAAGAGTAAGGTGCAGAGTCTACCCTCTGCGCCTTACTAATATGAAACCTGCTAGTAAGCAGATAACAATTGGAATGCTAACGCCGATGACTGGTGGGAAGTTAATGGCGACACTCATACGGCCAAATAGGTTGAGCGCATTTTGAAATGCCAAGCCTATTATGACCCCTGTAAATATTCGACCGCCCATTGTGGAAGACCTAAGTGGTCCGAAGACGCTTGATAGTGCAACAAGCACGAGTGCTAGCGAGGCGATTGGTCGCAGTGCGGTAATCCAAAACTCCAATTCATACTGGGCGCCATCGAGTTTTTGCTGCTTTAGGTAAGTTTGATAGTTTTTAAGCTGACTTAAAGACAAAGCGTCGGGTTCTTGTGATGCCAAAAACAAGTGTTCTGGTGTGATGCTAACGTTCCAGTTCGCGTGCTCCATGCTTTTTTTCTCTACATGATCGGAGGCGAAGACTGTTTCTGTTACGTTATTTAATTGCCATTGAGAGCCTTCAGTATGTTGTGCGCTGCTTGCCGTTATTATGTTTTTCAATTTCTGGCCATCAGGCGAGAAAATTTGTATGCCATATAGCTTGCCCATATCGTCCGCAGCATCAATGTAAACAAAAGTATTGTCGGCTTTTAGCCAGACGCCTCCTGTTAGTGAGAAAGTTCCACTTTCTTGGCCTTTGAATTTTTCTATTAGGTTCGCTTTTTGCTCTGCAACAGGAGCAACAAATTCTGAAATCCCCATGCCTAGCAGGGAAACAAATAGTATTGGTTGGCATGCTGCAATACCAATGCGCCAGATTGGCATTCCAGCGGCACGCATAACTGTTAATTCTGATGTCGCAGCTAATGTGCCTAAGCCCATTAGGGTGCCAATCAATGAGGCCACTGGAATGTATTCTGCTAATTTTCCAGGCAGGCGGAACATGATCACCTGTAACAGAGATTGAATGGTGTAGTTATCATTTACTTTTTTGATTTGCTCTATAAAAGTTAGCGCAAAATCTAATCCAAGTAGTACCACGGCGACAATTAAAAATGCCCATAAAACGCTGCTGGCAATGTATTTATCTATTTTAGTCATATTGGTTACTCGTTTGAGTCCGCTGCGTTGGGAAGTCTAGCTTTGCGGCGCTCAAAGACTTGATTGTACTGCGCAAAAAGCACTGCAGCGATGAGTATGAACATGCCATGTATCCACCATAAACCGAGTTGAATAGGGAGCCTGCCTTTTTCGAGGCCTGTACGTCCCCAAATGAGAAGGGCGATATAGAATATCATCAACAGGATAGCAGGTAGCATTTTGAAAAAACGGCCTTGTCTTGGATTTACCTGGCTTAGCGAAAGTCCAATGATGGCAAGGATAGGAATAATAATAACCAATGAAATACGCCATTGGAGCTCGACTTTTTCTAAAAGATTATCGCTGTTTATTAAGCTAAAAGTGGTTTTTGTATATGGATCATCAATGATGCTCTCATCTTTACTTTCCATGCGCACTGCGTAGGTATCAAATTGTGTAATGCTGTAGTTCGCAGTGCCAGGTTTGCCTTCGTAACGTGTGCCATTTTTGAAGACAAGATAGTTCTGATTGCCTTCAGAGCTAATGCGGATTTGTTCTGCATAAGCTGCAAATGTTTGTATTGGAATATTAGTGTCTTTTTTGCGCACGACATCAGAAAGGAATATTTGATTCATCCAGCCTTCTTCAGTAAAGCTATCTATGTAGCTTGTGCGTTGGCCGCTGCCTTCAAAACGTCCGGGGATGAGAAAGTCAAAGGCAGATAGTTGGTCTTGCGCCTGAGAGGCTTCTGCTGCTTTATATTCGCTGTATGGCGCGAGCCAAAAATTCACAGAAGCGCTGACCGAGCCGACAATAAAGGCAATGCCAAGAGTGTAACCGGCAAGTTTTAGTTTACTAATGCCGCTGGAAAAGAGCACAGACATTTCGTTTTCTATATAAAGACGACCAAACGAAAGTAGCAAGGCCAAGAAAAAAGCCAGCGGCAGAATCATCTGTACGAAACTAGGAACATGGTAGCCGAGAATGACGAATAAAAATTCGAAGGTCATTCTTCCGTCGGCAATACGGCCTAAGTAGGTGGAAATTCGACCACTTAGAATAACGAGCAGTAAAATAAGAGTTACGCCAACAGTTGACACAAGCACTTCTTTCGCTAAGTATCGGAATAGTCTCAAAGTCACCTCTGGATGGATTCTGCTTTTTAAGCGTAGAGTTGATTACATATCTAAAGCCCCCATTATCTCGTGGTAAGAAGTATATTATCCAGTTTTTTTTAAAATGAGACCTTTGCACGACAACACTGCTGGCAAATAGAGTGTTTGAAAATGGCTTAAAAATGCCGATTTATGACAAATAAATCGTGTTTTTGTTTTGTCTTTGCTTCGCTGGTGGCCTTGTGTAAATGTCTTGAAGTTATTTTATTGAGGGTTTTTTCATGAATATGGCGTTATTTGATCGCTTATCCACAGTTCAAGCGGATTTGCTTGTTGCATTTGTTCCAAGTGAGGGTGACTTTCCGGAGTCAACGTCTTGGATTGATGAGAGTGCCAATGGGCAAGTCTCTCAATTACGTGAAACAGGCGTATTTAAAGGTGGCGTGGCGCAAACGCTATTGCTACCTGGTGTATCACAAGATTTCGCACAAGCAGTGTTGTTAGTTGGGATTGGTAAAGATGCTCAGTTGAGTGATATGCAAGCTCGTAAAGTCATTGCCGCCGTAGCAGCTCAAATTAAAGGTTTGCCATTCGCATCAGTTGCGGTCGCAAGCGCTGGGTTAGTGCTGAAAAATCGTTCTCAGGCTGATGTGCTCGCTCTGGTTGCTCAATGGTTAAATGAAGGCTTTTACAACTTCCTTGGCTTCAAAAAAGACGATGTTGAGAAAGCGACAAAAGTTACGTCCTTATTGTTAGAGGGCACAGATGAAGCGGCTTTGGCAATTGGTACGGCTACGGCGAAAGGTTCTGCTTTTGCTCGTCAATTAGGAAATCTTCCTGGTAACGTGTGTACGCCAAGTTACTTAGCATCTAAGGCGCAGCAGCTAGGTGAAGAGTACAGTATCGGTGTTGAGTTACTAGACGAAAGTAAAATGGATGAGCTAGGCATGCATTGCTTGTTGTCTGTAGGTCATGGTAGTGATCAGCCAAGTTATTTGATTGTAATGAACTATCGTGGTGGAGAGGAAGGCGAAGCGCCTCACGTTCTTCTGGGTAAAGGTATTACTTTCGATACCGGTGGTATTTCCTTGAAGCCTGGTCCGAAAATGGACGAGATGAAATACGATATGTGTGGTGCTGCTAGCGTTTTCGGTACGATGAAAGCGATTTGTGAGCTAAAACCAAAATTGAACTTCACGGCAGTTATTGCTGCCGCTGAGAATATGCCAAGTGGTCGTGCAACTAAGCCTGGCGATATTGTGAAAACCATGTCTGGTCAGACGGTAGAGATTTTAAATACCGATGCCGAAGGTCGTTTAGTGCTTTGTGATGCTTTGACTTACATTGAGCGCTTCAAACCGAAATCAGTTGTTGATATTGCCACTCTTACGGGTGCTTGTGTGGTTGCTTTGGGTAGCGTTAACTCAGGTATGTACGCGAACAATGATGATCTAGCATCAGAATTGAAAACAGCAAGCCAAGTATCTGCCGATAAGATTTGGCAAATGCCGCTAGACGAGGAATATCAGCAGCAGCTTGATAGTAATTTTGCAGACATTGGTAATATTGGTGGTCCAGAAGCGGGATCTGTTACTGCTGCGTGTTTCTTGTCTCGCTTTACTGGTTCTTATCCTTGGGCGCATTTGGATATTGCCGGCACAGCTTGGGCTGGTGGTGCAGCCAAAGGAGCAAGTGGTCGTCCAGTGGCTTTGTTGACACGCTATTTGCTTGGTAAAGCGTAACTAACTCGCTCTATTGCTGACGCATAGCGTTTATTAAAAGCAGCAATCATTAATGGTTGCTGCTTTTTTTTATTCAGTCTTTTAAAAAGGAAAGATTAGTCTGATCAAGGTGTTATTTTTTTTCGGGCTAAGTTGAGTCTATTATCTTCATTTGGAGAGGGTGGACTTTTGTGTTCTTCAATGCGAAAGTTGAGGGCTTCAAATGATGGGTTAAGCGAATAATATTGCTTAATCCTTGTATTTTGCCTTCTTAATATTGGTTTTTCCTATGTCAGATTTAGCCACTCAGTATGATGATGGTGTTTTTGAGCCAGATGAAGAAACCTTGATTTCCGCTTTACGGAATCAAGATGACATTCCTATTTTGATGGATATTGTCGCTGAGAGAGTCGACGTCGAGAAAACGGCTTTTTCCGTAAGTCAGGAAGAGCACTTGGCGCACTCTTTTGATGACCCTTTAATGGATGAAGAATTAAAAGAAGAAGCTGTTAGTGAAAGTGTTCAACAAGAAGCTTCTCAAAATGATCTCTTTGATCATTCTTTAGATACAGCGACACCGGATAATGTTGTTACTGATTCTGTTTTATCTCAAGAGCTTATTGCCAAAACCATTGCGGAAGTACTCGAAAAACGTTTGCCAGAGTTGGTGTCGGAAGTGATGCAGGCATTGCATGCAGCCGGTACAACTCAAAAAGAGTAATACAAATTAATAGCTGTCTAATGTGTTTGCAGACGGCTTAATTACCCACGTGTTATTCTTTATCTTGTTATGACACGTTATAATTCTTCAACTTACAATTGATCGCTACATAAGAGCCTTAAGACATCATAATGGAAAAGACCTACCAACCTCAGAGTATTGAACAGCCTATTTATAAACGTTGGGAAGAGGGTGGATATTTTTCCCCTCAAGGCAACGGTTCTCCATTCTCTATCATGATTCCACCACCAAACGTCACCGGTAGTTTGCACATGGGGCATGCTTTTCAGCATACCTTGATGGATGCGATGATTCGCCGTGAACGCATGAAAGGTAGCCGTACTTTGTGGCAGCCGGGTTGTGATCATGCGGGTATCGCGACTCAAATGGTGGTTGAACGCCAATTAGCCGCTCAGAATATTACTCGTCATGATCTTGGTCGTGAAAAGTTCCTTGAAAAAGTCTGGGAATGGAAGGGTCAATCTGGCGGTACTATTTCTGATCAGATGCGCGTTTTAGGTGATTCGGTTGCTTGGGATAAAGAACGTTTCACTATGGATCCGGGCATGTCGGCTGCGGTTCAGGAAGTGTTTGTACGTTTATTTGACGAAGGCATCATTTACCGTGGTCAGCGTCTTGTAAACTGGGATCCAGTGTTGCATACGGCAATTTCTGATCTTGAAGTCGTTTCTGAAGAAGAAAATGGCTTCATGTGGTACTTCCGTTACCCACTTGCTGATGGTGTGAAAACAACTGATGGTAAAGATCACATCGTTGTAGCAACGACACGTCCTGAAACTATGTTCGGTGACGCTGCTGTTGCGGTTGCATTGGATGACGAGCGCTTTACAGATCTTGTTGGTAAATTTGTTGAATTGCCATTGGTTGGTCGTCGTATTCCAATCGTTGCTGACGAATATGTAGATAAAGAATTTGGTACGGGTTGTGTGAAAATTACGCCCGCTCACGATTTCAATGACTATGAAGTAGGTAAGCGCCACGACATGCCATTGATCAATATTTTGACCGACGATGCGGCGATCAACGACGTAGCGCCTGAAAAATATCGTGGTATGGATCGTTTTGACGCTCGAAAAGCGGTTGTTGCTGATTTTGATGCGCTTGGCTTGCTTGAGAAAGTTGTTGATCACAAATTAAAAGTACCACGTGGTGAACGTGGCAATACGGTTATTGAACCTTATCTAACACAGCAGTGGTATGTCGCGGTTGAATCATTGGCTAAGCCTGCGATCGAAGCGGTTGAAAATGGTGATATCCAATTTGTGCCTAAGCAATGGGAAAACACTTATTTTGCTTGGATGCGTGACCTTCAGGATTGGTGTATTTCTCGTCAGCTTTGGTGGGGGCATCAGATTCCAGCTTGGTATGATGCGGATGGCAAACACTACGTTGGTAAAAATGAAGAGGAAGTTCGCGCAAAATACAGCCTGGGTGCTGATGTTGGGCTAACTCAAGATGAAGACGTGCTAGATACTTGGTTCTCTTCCGCTCTTTGGACCTTTGCCACACAAGGCTGGCCAGAAGAAACACAAGATTTTGCTGAGTTTAGTGAGTCGGATGTGTTGGTAACCGGCTTTGATATCATTTTCTTCTGGGTTGCCAGAATGATTATGATGACATTGAAGTTTACCGACAAAGTACCGTTTAAAACGGTTTATATCACTGGCCTTATTCGCGATGAGCGCGGTGATAAAATGTCGAAATCCAAAGGTAATGTTATCGATCCACTGGATTTGATTAATGGTATTGATATCGAATCTTTGGTTGCGAAACGTACTTACGGCATGATGCAGCCGCGCTTGGCTGAAAAAGTCGAAAAGAATACTCGTGAAACCTACCCAGAAGGTATTCAAGCCTACGGTACTGATGCACTGCGCTTTACGCTTTGTTCATTGGCGTCTGGTGGTCGAGATATTAAGTTCGATCTTAATCGTCTTGAAGGTTACCGTAACTTCTGTAACAAGATTTGGAACGCGACGCGTTATGTCTTGATGAATACTGAAGATCAAGACTGTGGGCAGAATGGCGCTGAGGTTGAGCTGTCTCTTGCCGACAAGTGGATTATTTCTCGCTTGCAACATGCTGAAGACGCCGTCAATCGTGCTTTCGATACGCATCGTTTCGATTTGGCTTCTCAAGCATTGTACGAATTTATGTGGCACGAATACTGTGATTGGTATTTGGAATTGTCTAAGCCTGTACTTTGGGACGAAAGTGCCACAGCAGCGCAATTGACGGGTACTCGTCGTACCTTGGTTCGCGTATTGGAAGCTTTCCTTCGTCTTGCTCATCCAATGATGCCATTCTTGACCGAAGAAATTTGGCAGCGTGTTGCACCGCTAGCTGGCATCGAAGGCGAAACCGTTATGTTGGGTAAATACCCAGCGGCTGATGAAGCGAAAAAAGACGCGCAAGCAGAAGCGGACGTTGAATGGCTGAAAGGTGTTATCGAAGGCATTCGTAATATCCGTGGTGAAATGAATATTTCTCCTTCTAAGCCGCTTACTATTTTGTTCCGTAATGGTTCTGAGCAAGATCAGGCTCGTTTGGATGCGAACTTAACCTTCTTGCAAACGCTGGCTAAATTAGAGTCTGTAACTTGGTTGAATGCGGGCGATGAAGCGCCAATGTCAGCCACTGCGTTAGTGGGTGATATGGAAGTGCTTGTACCAATGGCTGGCTTGATTGATAAAGAAGCTGAACTTGCTCGTTTGCAAAAAGAAATTGATAAAGCGTCAAAAGAATTGCAACGCATCCAAGGCAAACTTTCCAACGACAGTTTTGTGGCGAAAGCGCCTGTTGAAGTGGTTGAGAAAGAGCGCGCTAAGTGTGATGACTTGCAGTTGGCGGTCGGTAAGTTAGAAGAGCAAAAGATTAGTATTGAATCTTTGTAAATACGCGTTGTAAAAACATAAGGTCGGAAGTCTGTTTTGGTTTCTGACCTTACGCTTACTTAATAAAAATAAAAAAGAGGCGAGATAGTAATGGAAAGATTAACTGGAAAAGTTAAGTGGTTTAACGACGCTAAAGGCGTGGGTTTTATTAAGAGAGAAGACGACAGCGATGTGTTTGTGCATTACAAGTCGATTGTTTGTGATGGACACAAAAGCCTCAGAAAAGGGCAGTCGGTTAGTTTTCTTTTATCTGAGACTGATTTTGGCTTGCAAGCGATGGAAGTGCGTTTAGAAAAAGAGGCGCAAGTTGCATCCTCTGACTCTAATCAACAGCTTGAAAGTGCTTAGTTTATTTAGATTCTGTTAGCATCTTGTGCGCGAGTTTGACGAAGTCGACTGGCGTAATGATGCCAACGAGTTTGTTGTCTTGAGTCACTGGTAGGCAGCCGTATTTGTTTTCAATGAAAAACTCTGCGGCCATGTCCAAATCTGTGTCAGGGCTTACGGTAAGTATGTCTTTATTCATCGCATTAGTGATGGGAGTTTGCTGCTCTTTTTTTGAAAGCTGCTGGGTGCCAAACTGACTAACAAGATGGAAGGCGTGACGTAAGTATTCTCGCTGCGTGAGCATGCCAACACATTCCCCTGCGTCATTGACGATTGGGATGTTCCTAATGTTTTTTTCTTGCATCAATGCTTTGGCTTTTGCCAAAGAATCATTTTCTCTTAATGTAATTAAGTTAGTAATCATTAAGTCGGCTACAGTGCGCATGAATCAGTCTCCATATGTCTATTTCAGCGTGTTTATTTTGACAGTAAGGTTCAGTGTAGAGCGTATTAAGTATGAAAGGCAATTATGTCTTACAAGGCAACTGTGTATTAGAAAAAGTATAGCGGCCTTGAGGTAGATCAATAATGACAGATCAATAATGACAGATCAAGAATGGATGGAACGCGCGATAGCGCTGGCTGCAAAAGCGGCATCAGAAAATGAAATCCCAGTGGGCGCTATTGTCGTGCTTAATGACGAAATTATCGGTGAGGGCTACAACGCGCCAATTTCTCTTTGTGACCCAACTGCCCATGCAGAAATTCAAGCGATTCGTATGGCCTGTAAAACCATGAATAATTATCGTCTGCCTGATGCTACTTTATATGTAACATTGGAGCCTTGCTCTATGTGCGCGGGCGCTATGGTTCACGCGCGTATTGATAGAGTGGTTTATGCAGCGACGGAACCCAAAAGCGGTATTGTAGAAAGTCAGGGACAATTCTTTGAAGCGCCATTTCTTAATCACAAGGTGAAAGTTGAGTCTGGTGTATTGGCCGAAATAGCTTCTAGTCAGCTTACTCAGTTCTTTCAATATCGTCGCGAACAAAAAAAGAAGCTCAAGGAACAGGCAAAAAAGGCGATTTAGGTGATTAATTCCGTCATTTTGTGTAGAAATTTCATACTCTGCTGGCCTCTATTTGCTTCATTGATTTAAAATACCCGCACCATTTCCCCAAAACTACCAAGTGAGGCAATACTCAACATGCTAACTCTGCATGGTTCCGCAGCGCTATCTGCGTTTCGCAAGGCAAAGTTATTAGCCAATATGCAAGCATCTATCCCATCTGTCACAGATGTTGATGCTCAATTTCTCCATTTTGTGGAGCTGGTTGATAATCAAACGCTTACTGCTGAACAGGAAACTGTTCTACAACGCGCTTTGGCCTACGGTCCTAAATCCTCCCAAGTCAGTTCATCTGATCAAAGTGTTTTAGTGGTTCCTCGTTTAGGAACGATTTCACCTTGGTCATCGAAAGCAACCGATATCCTTCATAACTGTGGCCTTGCGGCCGTATCCCGCGTTGAACGTGGCGTGGAATACTTTATCCATAGCTCGGTGCCATTGGCGCTTGAAGAGCTAGATTTGTTGTCTGCTATGTTGCATGACCGCATGACAGAAAGCGTGCTTCCGGCATTGAGCGACGCGACTGACATGTTCTCTCATGCAGAACCGGCACCAATGACAAGTGTTGATGTTCTAGGTGGCGGCCGTGCAGCCTTGGTTGAGGCAAACCAAGCGTTAGGTCTTGCCCTTGCTGATGACGAAATTGATTACCTTGTTGAGTCTTTCATTGAGTTGGGGCGTAACCCAATCGATGTTGAGCTAATGATGTTCGCGCAAGCAAACTCTGAGCATTGTCGTCACAAAATTTTTAATGCGTCTTGGACCATTGATGGCGAAGAGCAAGAGCGCTCTTTGTTTAAAATGATCAAGAACACTCACGAACATAATCCACATGGCACCTTGTCTGCTTATAAAGACAACGCTGCAGTGATGGAAGGCCACTTTGGTGGTCGTTTCTTCCCATCGGCTGAGACTCGTGAATACGATTTTAGCCATGAGCACATCGATATTTTGATGAAGGTAGAAACCCACAACCACCCAACGGCCATTTCACCATTTTCTGGCGCAGCAACAGGTTCTGGTGGTGAGATCCGTGACGAAGGCGCGACTGGTGTTGGTTCTAAACCAAAAGCAGGTTTGAGCGGTTACACAGTATCCGATCTTAAAATCCCAGGTTTTGAACAGCCATGGGAAAGCTATTACGGTAAACCGTCCCGTATAGTGACGCCTTTGGACATTATGATCGAAGGGCCTATTGGTGGCGCCGCATTTAATAATGAGTTTGGTCGTCCAAACCTATTGGGTTATTTCCGTACTTACGAACAAACCATCCAAGGCGCGTCTCAAGAAGAAGTGCGTGGTTACCACAAGCCAATCATGTTGGCGGGCGGTATCGGTAACATTCGTCGTGAGCATGTTGAAAAACAAGAGATCAAAGTTGGCGCTAAGTTAATCGTACTTGGTGGTCCTGCGATGTTGATTGGTCTTGGCGGCGGCGCAGCGTCTTCTATGGCATCTGCCGATGGTAACGAAGATCTTGATTTTGCTTCTGTACAACGTGGTAACCCAGAAATGGAGCGTCGTTGTCAGGAAGTGATCGACCGTTGCTGGCAGCTTGGCGATAAAAACCCAATCAGCTTTATCCATGATGTGGGCGCTGGTGGTTTGTCTAATGCTTTGCCTGAATTAGTAAAAGACGGCGAACGCGGTGGTAACTTTGATTTGCGTAAGGTGCTTAATGATGAGCCGGGCATGTCTCCACTAGAAATCTGGTGTAACGAATCGCAAGAGCGTTATGTTATGGCAGTTTCTCCAGATCGTGTCGCAGAATTTACGGCGATTTGTGAGCGTGAACGTTGTCCTTTTGCCATCGTTGGTGAAGCGAAAGAAGAAATGCATTTGCAAGTCGCGGATGAGCATTTTGATAACAATCCCGTTGATTTGCCAATGTCTGTTTTGTTTGGCAAACCCCCTAAAATGCATCGTGAAGCAACCAAAGCTGTTATTGCTGGTGATGATTTCACAGCTGTTGATGTGGACCTTGCTGAGGCGGCAAATCGCGTATTGAGTTTGCCTACGGTAGCGAGCAAGAACTTCTTGATTACCATTGGTGATCGCTCAATCACGGGTATGGTTGCTCGCGATCAAATGGTGGGTCCATGGCAAGTGCCTGTAGCGGATGTGGCGGTAACAACGTCTTCTTTAGAAAGCTACACCGGCGAAGCTATGACGATGGGCGAGCGTACACCTATTGCTTTATTGGATGCGCCAGCATCGGGTCGTATGGCGGTTGGTGAAGCGTTAACTAACTTGGCTGCAGCACACATTACTAAACGTAGTAGCATTAAGTTGTCTGCAAACTGGATGGCGGCTGCGGGTCATGAAGGTGAAGACGAAAAACTTTACCAAACTGTAAAAGCAGTCGGTATGGAATTGTGTCCAGCATTGGATATTGCTATCCCAGTGGGTAAAGACTCCATGTCGATGAAGACCGTATGGAAAGAAGATGGCAAAGAAAAAGCTGTTACTTCACCTTTGTCTTTGGTTATCTCGGCCTTTGCTCCAGTTACGGATGTTCGTAAAACACTAACACCAGAACTACAAAACAAAGCCGATACTCGTTTGTTATTGATTGACTTGGGTGCGGGTAAAAATCGTCTTGGCGGTTCTGTTATTGCTCAGGTTTATAATAAGCTGGGCCAGCAAGCGCCAGATGTAGATGATGCAGCAGCATTGGCTGGCTTTTTCGATACGACTCAAGCATTAAATGCTGAAGGTAAATTGTTAGCTTACCATGACCGTTCTGATGGCGGTGCGTTTGCTACTTTAGTTGAGATGTCATTTGCGAGTCATTTAGGGCTGAATATCGATCTTAATGAAATCATTACTAATCGCATGCAAGTGGCGCCAGCATTATTTAATGAAGAGTTGGGGGCAGTCATCCAAGTTAATGAGTCTGATGTAACGGAAGTTATTTCTGCTTATGCAAACGCTGGTGTGACGACGACTCCGATTGCAACATTGTCCGGTGATGATTCGATCCGTGTTTGTTTTGCTGGTGAAACATTGCTAGAAGAAACGCGTCTTAATTGGCAGCGTGTTTGGGCTGAGACCAGTTACCGTATTCAAGCATTGCGTGATAATCCTGATTCAGCACAGCAAGAATTTGATAGCCTGTTGGATGCGAAAGACCCAGGTCTATCTGCTGACGTTCGTTTTGATCAAAATGAAGATATTGTTGCAGCCTTCATTGCTTCTGGCGTTAAACCTAAGATTGCCGTACTACGCGAGCAAGGTGTAAATGGCCAAGTTGAAATGGCAGCCGCTTTCCATAAGGCCGGTTTCACTCCAGTAGATGTTCATATGAGTGATATTTTGTCTGGTCGTACGACGCTGGATCAGTTTAGTGGTTTGGTAGCTTGTGGCGGTTTCTCATACGGTGACGTATTGGGGGCTGGTGAAGGTTGGGCAAAGTCTATCCTTTTCAACCCAGTTGCTCGTGAGCAATTCGAAGCTTTCTTCAATCGTCCTGATACTTTCACGCTTGGCGTGTGTAATGGTTGTCAGATGTTGTCGAATTTATACGAATTGATTCCTGGTGCAGGTCATTGGCCGAAGTTTGTTCGTAACCAATCTTCTCAGTTTGAGGCTCGTTTGGTTCAGGTAGAAGTGCAAAAGTCGAACTCTATCTTGCTTGCTGGCATGGAAGGTTCTCGTATGCCGATTGCCGTTGCTCATGGCGAAGGTCAAACGGAATACCGTGGTGATCAAGACATGGCTGCGCTTGCTACAGCAAACCAAATTGCATTGCGTTATGTAGATAACTACGGTCAAGCAACCGAACGTTATCCATTTAATCCGAATGGTTCTGCGCAAGGTGTAACGGGTTTAACATCTGAAGATGGTCGAGTGACTATTATGATGCCTCACCCAGAGCGTGTTTATCGTACGGTTCAGCACAGCTGGCATCCAAGCGAATGGCAAGAGCAAGCGCCATGGTTGCGTTTGTTCCAGAATGCGAGAAAGTGGCTAGGTTAATCTAGTTACTTTAATAGCAAACCATAAAGCCTCTAATCGAAAGATTAGGGGCTTTTTTTATGGTTATTGATTTGGATTGTTTGATAAATAAGCAGCTTTGCTTTGTTCTGAGTGTTTTTTGAACAAAAAAGGCAGCAAACTAAAATAATTAAAAGAATTTCAAAAAAGAGGTTGCACATAAAATTTTGGAATGTATTATAAGCACCCACTGACACGGACAACGACGCAAACAAGAGTTTGCAACTTACTTAGGTAGGAGAGTTGAACGTAAGATCAGACGCTCTTTAAAATAGATAA
>NZ_JAHLLW010000028.1 GCF_019426345.1 Marinomonas lutimaris | reverse complement strand
TACAGCTTGTCTGGTGACGATGCGGCATTGCTGGATATCAATGCGGTGACTGGTGTGGTGACGTTAAAAGCCTCAGCGGATTATGAAACCAAATCCAGCTACAGCTTTAATGTGATCGCGACAGATAATGGTGCAGGGAACCTCAACTCTGGTAGCTTGAGTACAACGCAAGCGGTGACCGTCAGCGTCAATGACTTGAACGACAATGCGCCGACAGTCAGTGCAGGAATGGCAACAGCTACGATAGTAGAAGCGGGTGGTGTCGATAACGCAATAGCTGGTACGAGCAGTGCTTCAATTCAATTAACGAAAGCGGATGTAGATACAGTAGGGCGTGTTTCTTACGATACTGCATATCTTCTTAATAATGGTTGGAGTACCACGGATGGAGGTCTTAGTTACTCAAAAAACGGTGTTTACGGTACAGCAAAATTAACGTTAGCAACCGATACTGTTAGTTATGTGTTGTCTAATAACAGTACTAGTACACAAGCACTGACTATTGGCCAGTCAGTCACAGATGGTTTTAGCATTCAAGTATCTGATGGTAATGCTACGCAAGTAACCGATGCTGTCTTTAATATAGTTGGATCCAATGATGCGCCAGTTGCTGCTAGCTCGGCTGTACCTCCATTAACAGCGATAAGTGGGCAAGATTTTGCAGCAGTCACTTTGCCAGCTAATTTATTTACAGACTTGGATAATGGAGAAACAAGTAATTTGGTTTGGCGAGTTGAGAATTTGCCAACGGGGATGGTATTTGATGCAAATACACATATCATTTCAGGTAAACCAGTTGGTGGGTTTGAAGGGGTAAATACTTTACAAGTGATTGCAACAGACCCTAATGGCGCAGAAAGAACGGTTGCCGTTACTTTAACCATTGTTCCGGCCCCAGTAAATGCACCTGAAGCACCTGTTTTTACACCAGCCCCACCCGTTCCAACTGCACCTGTAGAAAGAACCCCAGTTTCAATTGACTTGCCTGCAACAAGGTTAACCTCTCTACCAACAGGAACGATTGCATCAGTTCAAGGCGCGAGTGGTTTTGCGGCAGACGCGACAATTGGAGATGGCTTTGCAGCTCCTGTTGATAATGCAAATATCAATACTGGTAGTGCTGCATCAGGTGCGAGTAATTCTGGACCAAGACCAGCACCTTCTGTCACAACCTCCAGTGTTTCTGTTGATGTTGGGGCCGATGGTCGAGTTCAGGTAACACCTGCCTCTGGTGTGGCGGCCAATACAACAGGATTAAGTATTGCTAATATGATTGCTCAGTCTGATAGAGTGTCCATATCGATAGCGGATTCTGGGTCAGCGAGTAATTACAGTGCGACATTAGCAGATGGTTCGACTTTACCAAGTTGGGTACAAGTCGATCCTGTTACAGGTGAAGTGTCCATGACACCGCCTCCAGGACAAGGCAAAATAGCACTGAAAATTAATGCGGTAGATACTAATGGGAATACTCGGGTGTTGGAAGTTAATCTGGATCTAGATCAGCTACCTACTCCAGATCAAGGCGAACCATCAGAGCCAACTTCCGCTAATGGTGTGACCTTTATGTCGTTGGATGAACAGCTAAATCAAGCCGCTGGCCAATTGGATGATTATGGTCGTGATTTAATGAAATTATTGGTGTCGTAAGGGCTTATGTCAGATCACGCTGTAGCGCAACTGTTGCAAATAGAGCAGCAGGTTAGGCGCTGTGAAACCTTAACTGAATTAAGCTTTGTGATGGTCAATATGACCAAAACCTTAGTTCCTTATGAACAAGCGGCCTATTTAGCAGGCAGCGAGATTGAGCGGTTAACCGTCCATGCTTTAAGCGATCTGTCACTGGTGGATCGTACGACGCCGTTTTGTGCTTGGTTGGAGCAAATTGCTAAGCGCGAGGACAGTCTTGAATCAGCGGCTAAGACACATACCATAGAAAGTGCGTCTTGGCCTGCTGAATTAGCCAATGACCTGAGTGAATTTTCACCCAGTTGTATGCTTTGGCTGCCGCTGTTTATTCCTTCAAAACCTAATCAGCGAGTGGGTGTGCTTTGGTTGGCAAAATCTACTCCTTGGACTGAAAAAGAAATCGGGTTACTTCAGCACTTGGCATCAAGTTATGCTCATGCTCTTCAGGTATTTACCACACGTAATGGTTGGAAATATTGGTTGAGGCGCGTATTTACGAAACGATTGCAATGGGGCGCTTTAATTACAATTGTCCTGCTAGGTTTTGTTCCTGTGCGTTTAACTGTGCTTGCTCCAGCTGAGATTGCGGCTAAAGATCCTCTATTAATTACTTCGCCTTTGGCGGGGGCCGTAAGGCAGATCTTGGTAAAACCGGGAGATCATGTTACTAAAGGGCAGTTAGTCGTAGAAATGGACAAAACGGAATTTAAAGGGCGCTTTGATGTGTCTCAAAGGGAATTGGAACGAGCCCAAGCAGAGTTAAGAACGGCGGAGCAAGCGGGCTACGTTGACCGTAGGAAAAAGTCAGAATTATCGCAGCTAGAATCACAAATTGAGTTAAAAACCATTCAGCGAGATTATCTGCAAACAAAATTGCAGCAAGCGGACATAGTGTCGGATAAAGATGGCATCGTGGTGTTGGATGATCCAGATAAGTGGAAAGGGCGTCCTGTTGTGGTGGGAGAGCGTATTTTGTCGATTGCCGACCCAAGGCATGTGCAATTAAATGTGATGTTGCCAGTGAAAGATGCCATATCTCTGAATCACGGTAATAAAGTCACGTTTTATTTAGATACGGATCCGCTGAATCCTATTGTATTTAGTGTCGATTATTCTTCTTTTGAGCCAAGTCTAACGCCAGATCAAGTGGTGGCTTATCGTATCGTGGCGGACATTGAGGAAGGGGCTAGTGCTCCCAGAATTGGTTTGCGCGGAACGGCTAAATTGTACGGTGAGCAAGTGTCTTTAGCGTATTATTTGCTCCGTCGTCCTATTACGTTTATTCGGCAACGTTTGGGGTGGTAGATGCTTGCTGATACCGTCAATGAGCATCGAGAATTACCACTGCTGCGACAAAATTTACGTTTATTGACGGCTTCGCCTGATGAAGATGGCGAACCTCGTTGGCAAATTTTTGATCCGCTTGCTAATAAATTTTTCTTTTTATCTCTGACTGGTTTTTATCTATTTAGAGAATGGCACAATGCGAAGACCGATGAAGCATTGCTTGCTTTAATGACTCGCAGAGGGATAGATATTGAGCCGAGTGAGTTGACGTTTTTTGTTCGCTTCTTAGAGCTGAATCATCTTATCGAAATCCGTGACAAAAAAGATATGGTTCGTCTTCAGGCAGAAGTGAAGCAGCACAAACAGCATGCCTTATTGTGGCTTCTGCATAATTATTTATTTATCAAAATTCCGCTCGTTAGGCCTGACTTATTTTTGGGTCGGTGTTTTTCAAAAATAACGTTTCTATTTCACTTGCGCTTGCATTGGTTGGCCTTTCTATTAGGGGCAATGGGTCTTGTCATGGTGTTACGGCAATGGGATACCTTCACTCATACCTTGCAGAACTTTTTTGACCTCTCCTCTATTCTGTATTACGTGGGGGCTTTAATTGTTGTTAAAACAGCCCATGAGTTAGGGCACGCATTTGTCGCTAAGCGCTATGGTTGTCGAGTTAGTTCTATGGGGATCGCGTTTTTGCTAATGACCCCTATTTTATATACAGATACAACGGATGCTTGGCGACTACGATCTCGATATCAACGTTTAAGTATTGTGACCGCAGGCGTTCGAGTGGAGATCTATATTGCGTGTGTAGCGACATTTCTATGGGGGATTCTTCCAGATAGTGGTTTGCGAAGTGTGTTGTTTTTCGTTGCCACGACCAGTTGGATTTCCTCATTGCTGATTAATATTAGCCCTTTTATGCGCTTTGATGGCTATTATGCTTTGTCAGATTTTTTGGGCATGGAAAACCTTCAACCACGCTCTTTTTTAGTGGGAAAGTGGTTTTTGAGAGAAAGATTATTTGGTTTTGATTTTGCTCCTCCAGAACCTTTGAATCGAAAAAAGTGTGTGATGATGGTGTCTTATTCTTGGGCCACCTGGCTGTATCGATTTTTTCTTTTTATAGGGATTGCCATTCTTGTTTATTATTTCGCGTTTAAATTACTGGGGATCGTTCTTTTTTTAGTGGAGATCGTGTGGTTTTTAGTATTGCCTATTGTGAAAGAAATGGGCGTATGGTTCAGGTTGAGAAAAGATATGACGATAAACAGAACCAGTGTTATCAGTTTAGGCATTACTGCGGTTATTCTCGGTGCTTTGTTGATCCCTTGGCAAAGTCAGATAAGTGCACCTGCTGTGGTCACATTTGGTCGGCATCAAACTTTTTATCCTACGGAGCCTGCGCGGGTCGCTGCTTGGCAGGTGTTGACTGGCAAATCAGTAAAGCAAGGGGAGTTACTTTTTTTGCTTGAGTCCGTGGATATTGAGCAAGAAATTCACTTAACTCAGGTCGCATTAAAGGCTCTGAATGTTCAGTGGCAGCGTGCTAGCTCCGGTGCTTCAGCAAGTGAGGATCAATTGGTTATTTTGACGCAAATATCTCGTGAGCAATCTCATTTACAGTCTTTATTAGAGCGTCGTGAACGATTAGCTGTCCAGGCTCCTTTCGATGGTTATATTGGCGATGCTTTATCCTTAAACTCAGATGACTATGTGAATGAAAAAATGCCGTTAATGACCTTTTATGATGCCGAGAGTGGAGTAGTGAAAGCTTACATTAACGGCCGCTCCGTGAGTCGTTTGAAAATCGGCCGTGAAGCGAGTTTTATTGGCAATGATGGGGAGCGTTTAAAGACAAGGTTGGTGGTGGATCAAGTATTGCCTACTGCGATTACGCATTTACATTATGCTGGATTATCGTCTATACATGGTGGCCCCATTGCCGTACAAAAAATGCAAGATCAAATCATTCCAGACGAGTCTATTTATGAAGTTATCTTATCCTTTAAAGAACCGCTCCCCATTACTCAGCAACAATATGGTCGTGTAGATTTGTCTGTCGAGCCAAGCAGTTTTCTGGTGGATGGGCTGCGTTATTTATATGGTGTTTTCATACGGGAATCCGGGTTTTAGTAGAGGACGAAGTAAGTGATAGACTCCATTCAATGGGATGAAAAGCAGATCGAAGCGATTGTTAAGGACTTGGCTTATTTGCGTTTGCAAGTAGACTTGGAATTAGTGCCCAGATATCCCAAATTTTTAAATAAAACCTATCCTTTAGGGCGTTGTAAAGAAATTCGTGATGCCGTATTTACTGAATTACAAACTCAGCTTCAGCAACCAACCAGTGACGGTATTACGCTAATTCGTGATGCGCTTGAAAAGGGGGCTGTATTAAAAAAAATATGGGGCGAGTTACGAGGTGTTTATTTTCAAAATGCCATGACGCTTGGTGACTGGTATTTAGATGTTTCAAACGATACGGTGAATCCTAATAAGCCTAGAGTGGAAGTCTTGCCATTAGAAGAGTCGGGGTTTTCTCCTATATCAAGTTTTGAACAGTTTGCTAGCGTGGCTCGGATTTATTGGGGAGTTGAGATATATCGTAACGATGTCTGTCCGGCTTTAGCTCCTTTTTTGCCTATGCTGTATGTGCGAAAAGATGGTGTGAGTTGGCTGGGTGAAGCCAACGACGATATGTTGGCGATGACGATGGCGAGTGAGTTCGTCGCTGCACAACGTATTTTATCTACATTGCCACCTCCTTCAGCACCCTTGCTGCAGCGATGGCAGACGGTGTTGCAGGACCTTGCTCATAATGGTTTTTTACATGAGCAAGGCGATGGTGAAACCTACTGTCAACAATATAGAGAGCGCCAGTACTATATTGGGTCGGATGTGCGTGATCGTGTGGTGAGGGCTTATCTGATGCTGCCAAGAGGCGTTGATTATGCACCGTAGTGAACAAGAAAAAATTGCCCTTGAGCATGAAGCCGCTAAGTTGTTTATGCGTTGCTATGAGCGCAATACGGGAAAGCCCATTCGCCATATTTGGCACAATGATCCCATTCGACCTGATGTGTCATGTATGCTAGAAGGTGAACGCCTTGATTTAGAAATTGCCCATCTCTATGGTTCGGAAGAAGAGGCTATGGCGATTTTAGGGCGAGATTTGACTGATAAAACTCGTGCGACGTTGCAATCCCTAAAAGATGAACCTGCAGATGAGCGATTGTTAAGGTCTTTGAATAAGATTTTAGAAAACAAATCGGGTAAGCAATACGATTCAAAAAGAGTGTGGCTGGTGATTCGAAATACTCATCCAGCCTGGAGTCAAGCTGATATTAAAGCCCTTGAGCATCTTATTACCATGCCTGTTCCTCATGCGTTTGAGAAGGTGTGGATTTTAGGAGATATAGAGGGTAAAAGCGGGATCGTCCGCCTTTACCCTTGAGCTAGGTGCTTAAGCTTTACGAGACTCAATTAGGTTTAAGAAATCTTTCGTATGGCGTTCTAATCTGCGTAGTGCGGTTTCATCTGTTACTTTACCATCAGAAACTAATTTACTGATTGGCGTTAACATCATTTCATGGCAAATATGAATATCTGACAATATGGCATCCATGATTAGTTTAAGATGAGCTTGTGCTCTAGCGCCGCCAACAGGACTGTCTGCTTGAGTGATAATAGTCACTGGTTTATTTTTTAGTGGCGAGTTAAATGCAGGTCGAGATGCCCAATCTAAAGCATTCTTTAACACGGCTGGCACACTGTGGTTGTACTCTGGAGTACATAAAATAATACCGTCTGCTTGGTCTACACTGTCGATAAAAGCTTGTACATCCGCTGGTTTATCTGCATTTAAATCGTCGTTGTAAAATGGCAGAGTATCTAGTCTTGGTGTTTCTGTGCTGTGATTAGTCAGCAAGGCTTCAATCGTATTTAAGATAGCTAAGCTTTTGCTTTTATTAGAAAAACTACCGGACAATAATAAAATTTTCATGATGAATCCTTAAGGGGGAAAATGTTTCAAGGCTTAGCTTGATGCTTTGAATTGCCTTCTGCTGGCTTTTTTGTGGATGATGTTGTTTTAGTGAGATGGCTAAGTCGTATTTGTTCGGCTTTGTATTTTTTAAGAATAATGAGACCAACAATTAACGCGGCGCAGAAGAAAATAATAGCGAAAGCGCCTAAGGCGACGGTGGCAAGAGAGTGCATAATGTTTGTGCTCAATATTTGTGCTAAATAGAAAAACAATTGCAGTGATTATATAAAAAAACGGCCACTTTTACAGACTAGTAAAGTGGCCGTTTTGGTTTTTTGCTAGGCGAGCTTCGGCTTTATCGTTGGTGAACGCATTTGCCTGCGGAGTAGGTTGCTTGAATTGCGCGGTCGTCACCAATGGTCATGAAGACGAATAAGCTTTCTTCGATGTTTTTGGATAGTGCTAAACGTGACTCAAGTAACGGAGTGCCTTTTTTATCAAGGATAACAAAGTCTGCTTCACTGCCTACCGCTAAATTACCAATTTTATCTTCTAGGCGAAGTGCTCTAGCGCCGCCTAAAGTAGACAAATACAGAGATTTAATTGGATTCAGGTTTTCATTTTGTAACTGGATGACCTTGTAGGCTTCGTTCATGGTTTGCAGCATAGAGAAGCTAGTACCGCCGCCTACGTCAGTGCCAAGACCTACGTTGACCTTATGTTCTTCTGCTTTATTGAGTTTGAATAAACCGCTACCGATAAAAAGGTTAGAGGTTGGGCAGAAAGAAATAGCCGAGCCTGTTTCGTGCAGTCTATGGTATTCACTGTCACATAGATGGATGCCATGGGCAAAAACGGAACGTTCACTTAACAGTTTATGTTGGTCATAAACGTCCAAGTAGTTTGTGCTTTCTGGAAAAAGCTCTTTTACCCAAGCGCATTCGTCTTTATTTTCTGACAGGTGAGTATGAAGATAGACATCTTTATACTCACTCAGCAATTTGCCTGCTAAATGAAGCTGCTCATCAGAGCTGGTTGGTGCGAAACGAGGTGTGATGGCGTAATGTAAGCGACCTTTGTTGTGCCAAGTGTCGATCAGTTCTTTGCTTTCCTGATAGCTGCTCTCTGGCGTATCTGTGAGGTAATCTGGCGCGTTGCGATCCATCATCACCTTACCGCAAATCATACGCAAATTATGGACTTCGCTGGCCTCAAAAAAAGCTTCAACAGACACCTTGTGTACCGTTCCGAATACCAGTGCGGTGGTTGTGCCGTTGCGTAAAAGTTCTTTAAGGAAGCGGTCTGCTACATTGCGAGCATGAGCTTTGTCGCTAAACTTACCTTCTTCTGGGAAGGTGTAAGTGTTCAACCAGGTTAGCAATTGTTCGCCATATGAGCCGATCATGTCGGTTTGTGGGTAATGGATGTGAGTATCGATAAAGCCAGGTGTGATAATGGTATCAGGGTGATGCTCAATTAGGGTGTTATCTGGTAGTGTTGGTAGTAGATCGACTGCGTTACCAAGGGCGTAAATTTTATCGTCTTGAATGACTAATAAGCCATCTTCAAAATATTCGTAAGCAGCATCTATGCCGACGTCTTTAGGGTCTGCGATGCAGTGAACAATGGCGGAGCGCCACGCTTTCAAATGGCTCATATGTTTCTCGTGGGTGTCTTCTAAAATGAGTTGAAATATAAAATTTTGACCGAGTGGTTATACTTTATCAGGTCTTTTTCGCACTTTCATTAAACCTTATATTTTGATTTAAGAAATAGTCCAATTATTAGCCTTGCTAGTATCACCAAAATAACGCCGAAAGCATCAGCATAGAAATCTAACCATTCCGCATAACGGTTTACGTAAGGCTGGATCAGTTCAATGGCACCACCTAACAGTATGATAACTAAAGACAGCAAGAGAAAGCGTTTGAGCGGGCCAAAAGCACATAGCAAGGACCAGCCAGCAAATCCAATGACATGATGTGTTTTATCTGTGCCGGGTACTGCTGGAAGGATGTCGGCAGGCGTTAATGTGGCTAGACATATGATGAGAGCGCCTAAAACGAAACCGACAGCTTGCGCTGCCGGAGAAGTGAACCTATAGATCATCGTAAAATGCGCGCTCGAATATTTTTACCTTTAATTTTTTTGTTTTCAAACTCTTTAACAACGGTTTTGGCCACTTCGTTGTCGACAGATACGTAAGCATGAAAATCAAAAATATCGATCTTACCGACTTGTGATTTGTCCAATCCTAGACCCGCAGTGAGTGCGCCAAGGATATCACCTGGGCGAAGCTTGTTTTTGCGGCCAGCATCAAAAGAGATAGTGGTCTTTTGTGGGATCAAGCGGTAGTGGAGGTCAATTTCTCCAAGTTCAATGAAATTCGCAGTGGTGTTAAAGCGCGTTTCAATATCACGAACTTTGTAATCATCTTTTGACGTAACAAGGTTAACAGCAATACCTGCGGCACCAGCACGACCCGTTCGGCCAATACGATGTGTATGAACATCTGTGTCACGGGTGGTGTCATAGTTAACAACAAGGTCAATTTCTTTTACATCAATACCACGAGCAGCGACATCTGTAGCCACTAGCACGCAGCTACTTTGATTGCTGAAACGCACTAGAACTTGATCACGCTGTCTTTGCTCCAGATCGCCATGAATAGCTTGAGCGGCAACTTTGTGCTCAGCTAACCAGTCGGCAACCACTTGTGATTCAGCCTTCGTGTTGCAAAAGACAATTGCTTGACGAGGTTCAAAATGTTGTAAGGTCGCCAGTAATGTTTCGCATTTGTCTTTATTTTCGCTGCGCACAAAAAACTGTTCTATATTTGGTTTAAGGTCTTCTTGCGCTTCTACCTTGATGCTAACCGGTTTGTTCTGGAATTCTGTACTGATTGCTTCAATACCGTCCCCATAGGTAGCGGAAAAGAGTAATGTTTGGCGGTTGCTTGGCGTTAGGTCAACCACTTCACGGATGCTATCGACGAAGCCCATGTCTAGCATGCGGTCAGCTTCATCTAGCACTAGAGTGTTTAGCGCATTGAGCTTAAGCGTACCTTTGCGAAGGTGTTCCATTAGACGACCAGGCGTACCAACAACGATATGAGCGCCATGTTCCAACGAGCCTATTTGTGGGCCAAACGGCATGCCGCCACATAAACTCAGTACTTTAATATTGTCTTGATAGCGTGCAATTTTGCGGATTTCTTTGGAAACTTGATCTGCTAGTTCCCGAGTAGGGCACATTACCAGAGCTTGAACGCCAAAGAAGCGCGGGTTGATTTTGAGTAAAAGAGCAATTGAAAAAGCGAGAGTTTTACCACTACCAGTTTGTGCCTGCGCAAGGATGTCTTTACCTTCAATCATAGGTGGCAAACTTTGCTCTTGGATGGGGGTGAATGTAGTGAATCCCATATCAGATAGCAAAGTGGTTAGCTTAGTTGGAAGAAGGTTGTTTAGAGCGTGTTGAAATGTGGTCACAAAAGGCCTGTCTAGTTGAGTCAATAATAGACGCAGGATACCAGAAAATTGCCGTAAATACTTTTCTTAACCATTTATTCCGTGCCGCTTATATTGTTTTTAGGTAAAGTAAATGGTTGTAATGGATGCCGCAATTTATAGCGACCTTTTTGTTGGGAAAACATCGATGGGTATACAATGATTTCTTTAAGAAACCATGTGAAAAATGAAAAAATGCACTACGTTGTTTTTTGTATTGTTTTTTTATGTGGGATAGCAACAAGTCTTGCTATTTATTTGGAAGAGCGTAAACACGTTTACAGTGATCAAAAGGCTGTAGGGGAGTATTTTGCTGAAAAACTAAACGACAGTTTAATGCAATACATAACTGAGTTGTCTTCTGTTGCATCCCTTATTGAGTCCAATAAAGCTGAGGTATCAGCTAGTCACTTTTCTCGTTTTGCCCAAGGTATTATTACCACTCAAGATATTAGTTTATATTTTGCTCAATACGTACCCGCTAGCAAAAAATACGAATATGAAATGCAGCAACGTATTTTGTTAGGCAACTATAAATTTAAAATTTATCCAGATGAAAACAAATCAGAATACATGCCTTTGGCGTTAGGGTATCCAGACAAACTGACTTATGGTTATGATATTTTATCCTCGCAATATCGAAATCTAAGTTCGGTTACTCGCGCTCGTAACGCTTCTTCTATCATCTTATCTGAACCAACGTTTACCCCTTTTTCGGATACTAAGTTAGGAGCTTCTCCTGATACTTTTATTCTAAGAAAGTCAATTTACTTATCTGTTGATGCACGTTCTTATAAATTAACGGATGACATTGGCTTTCACGGAATAGTCGGTGCGTACTTTAGTATAGACAGTCTGCTTAAAGAGGCTAACTCTTTGGTTAATCATGGCCTTTATTATCGACTTGCTGATGTGTCATCGGACAGGCCTCTTTGGTTTGTTGATTCAGCTGAGCCTTCGTCATGGGAGGAGGAAAACTTTGATACGCGTTATCTTTCTATCGCAGGGCGTAAATGGCGAATCGATACTCGTTATACTGAAAATATTGTGACTCGAATACATTGGTTTTTAGTTATTGCTCCGTTGTTTGTGTTTGGCTTTTTGGCACTATTTTTATCGTTTTATTCACGAAAATTATCTTTAACGTATTTTTCTATGCTTGATTCTATAAACAAGCGTATTGAGATTGATGAGCTAACAGGCCTATTAAGTCGTTATCAAATACAGCTTGAACTCAATGAATTGATTAGTGTCTGCCAAAAAGAAAATAAACAGTTAGCTACGCTAATTCTGGATTTGGACCATTTTAAAACCATTAATGATGCTTTTGGTCACGAATTGGGAGATAGGTTACTGGTAAAGGTGTCTAAGCGACTAACGTCTGTTTTGCCTGATGGTGCGGTTACAGGTTATTTGGGTGGAGATGCTTTTTTAGTTCTGCTTGTTCAGTCGCATGAGCAGAACATGCCAGCGTTAGATGTTTTAGCGAAAGATTTAATACAAAAAATTAGTCAGAGCTATTTTGTGGAAGGGCTGACGCTTGATATTGGCTGTTCTATTGGAGTCGCTGTGTATCCCGAGTTTGGTAAAGATGCTGTAACCTTGATTAAAAATGCGGATATGGCGGTATACCAAGCTAAAACAGCAGGACGCGCCACTTATCATTTTTATGATGGCGATATGGGGCGCAAGTTTGCTCGCAATGTACGTATTGAAACACGGTTGCGTCAGGCACTGCAGAACGGCAATCTAGAACTTAATTTCCAGCCTAAAGTAGATCTTACAACAGAGCGTTGTGTTGGAATGGAGGCCTTGTTGCGCTGGAATGATGAAGAGCTTGGTGCCGTATCGCCTGCTGAGTTTGTTCCTATTGCGGAGCAAACGGGCATTATTTTACCTCTAGGGGACTGGGTATTCGAGCAAGCTTTTCGTCATATATTAGAATGGCAAGCACAGGGTATTACAGTGCCGCCGATTGCTATCAATTGTTCTGCTGCTCAACTTAAAAGAACCGATTTTTTACCTAAGTTATTAGCTTTGTTAGATAAATATAAGATTGATCCAGGTTTGTTAGAAATTGAAGTGACAGAATCTATATTGATTGAAGATGCGGAAAGATGTGCTGAGCTGCTGCGTCAACTTAGTCGCCTTGGAATGAAGTTAGCGATTGATGATTTTGGTACAGGTTACTCAAGTTTAAGCTACTTGAAAGATTTGCCATTCCATTATGTCAAAATAGATCAGGTCTTTATTCGTAATATTATTGAGGACAGAAAACACGCGGCCTTGACTCATGCGATCATTAGTTTAAGTCATGATTTGGGGCTAAAAGTGATCGCAGAAGGCATTACGGATATTCACCAGCTTATCATGTTGCAAGACTTTGGTTGTGATATTGGTCAAGGCTATTTATTCAGTAAAGCACTCGGGGCAAACTCTATGGGAAGTGATCCTATGATAGTTGCCCTTAATGAACAGGACTCTAAGGATTAAAGGGCTCGAATTTAATAGATAATCAGCTCGTTTACAGACCTTTTTAGGTAGCAAAATATATTGCGCTAAAGAGGGCTGTTACGAGATGTTTTTTCTTTCAGAGCTTCCCAGAATTGGGTTAAATTTGGATTCTGGTTAAACTTAGAGCGATACAGGCGTATTTCAAGCGGAATGTGCCAATTCTCTTCCCCCGCCAAAGCGACTTTTCCATAATTTAATGTGTCTAACATGAGGCGCCTTGGAATCCAGCCAATACCGTAACCTTCTTTCACCATGGCTTTTATGCTGACGGAGTGATAATTCTCAGACAGCGTTTGCAGCTGCGGAATGTCTCGCTGTCTTTGCAAATGATGATGAATAACCGGTTGTAAGAAGGAGTTCTCATAGTAGCCAATATAAGGTAATGGTTTACGTTTGGCGCCTGGGAGGGTGAACTTTGGTTCGCCAGTTGCATCTGTTGCGCTACATGGAATGAGAGTTTCTTCGGCAATGACAAGGTGTTCGTATTGTTCATCATCAAGAGCGCGAATGAAGTTGATTGCTGGATGCCAATAGCAAAGCATGATATCGCATTGTTGATCCATAAGAGAATTAACAAAGTCTATCCCTAGCCAAGAACTAGACTTCATATTGATGTCTAGATCCATGTCGATGCTTTGGCAGAATGGTTCAATGACTTCTTTATAAAAGCTAAGAAACAAAGTTTGCGTGGTTACAAAGCGTATCTGAGACTCTTCTTGTTTACGAATCTCTTGGCACCGCTCTTTGGTGTCTCTTAATTGTCTGGTAATTAGCTCCGCGCTTTGTAGAAATACTTCGCCTGCTGGCGTTAAAGACAAAGGCAAAGTGTTGCGGTCTATTAAAGTGACGCGCATCTCTTCTTCGAGTAATTTAATACGTCGACTGAAGGTTGGTTGAGTGACGTTTTGTTCGTCTGCTGCACGTGAAAAATGACGTGTTTTTGCGAGGGCAATAAAATCCTCAAGCCATCTTATTTCCATGTGGCCTCCTGACGAGCAGAAAACGAAGAATAAACAGAGATAGTGAAGCAAATAGTAAATAGGAGCATCATAGTCGACCCTCTTCAATAGCGTGACAAGCCACACTACTACCGTCACTTTGCAGTGTCATAGTGGGTGATGTTTCGTAGCAGCGCTGATTCGCATAAGGGCAGCGCGCTTGAAAAACACAACCAATCGGTTTCTCTGTTGGTGTTGGGACTTCGCCAATAAGTCGAATGGGCTGAGCTGTGTTGCTGTCTAATCTTGGGATGGCTGACAGCAAGGCTCTAGTATAAGGATGCTTTGGCGCACTAAATAATGTTCCAGTTGGCGCAAGCTCACAGATTTTACCTAGGTACATGACCGCTACTCGGGTGGCAAAATGCTCGACAACGGCTAAGTCATGGGTAATGAAAAGATAACTAAGGTTGCGCTCTTCTTGCTTGTCCATCATCAGGTTGAGCACTTGTGCTTGCACTGATACATCTAGCGCTGATAGTGGCTCGTCAGCGACGATAAAATCGGGTTCGACCGATAGTGCGCGAGCCAAGCTGATTCGCTGACGTTGGCCGCCTGAAAATTCATGAGGATAACGGTCTGAGCTCGAAGCAGAAATGCCGACAGACTCTAAAAGTTCATCAATTTGCTCATCTACCTGAGATTGTGAAAGCTGTGGATTATGGAAAGAAATCGGCTCGCTGAGTGTTTGATAAACCGTCATTCTAGGGTTTAATGATGCATAAGGGTTCTGGAAAACCATTTGCATACGGCGCCTAAAAAACATGCGCTGGCGATTGTTTAATTGATCGATGCGTTGATCAAGGTAATGTATTTCACCTGCACTCGGCGTCGTTAGCCCCATGATGGCGCGCGCCAACGTGGATTTTCCGCAACCTGTTTCACCAACTACACACAAGGTTTCACCTTGATTGATAGTAAGATTAACGCCATTGAGGGCGTGGACGCTGTCCTTATGTCTTTTGAATTTTCCGTGACGGAAGCGCCATTGGCTAAGCCAACTTTCATTTGCTGTGAAAGCTTTTTCTAAGCCGCTAATTTGAATGAGAGGGGTTGCCACTAACTTGCCTCCTGATCTTTATCGGCGAACTCATTGAGCATGTCTTCGACCAAAAAGCAGGCGACACTAGACACGCCACTGAAAATAAAGCGTGGTTGTTCTTGTCGGCATTTTTGTGTGGCATAAGGGCAGCGTGGGTGAAACGCACAACCAGATGGTCGTTCAGCGAGCGATGGCATGCTGCCTTGTATTTGATTTAATCGCTGTCCAGGCAAGGTCATCTGGGGTAGTGCATTCAAAAGACCTTGGGTATAAGGATGTTGAGGATCATTGATAATCTCTAGGGTTGGGCCTTCTTCAACGACATGACCTGCATACATTACTATGGTTCGTTCAGCAACTTTTGATACCACGCCAAGATCGTGGCTAATTAAAACTAGGGCTACGCCATTGTCACGACATATGGTTAACAGCAGCTGCAGGATTTCTGCTTGAATAGTCACATCTAAAGCGGTAGTTGGCTCGTCAGCAATAATAATATCTGGGTTAAGTAGCAACACAGAGGCGATGATCACCCTTTGGCGCATTCCGCCAGATAGTTCATGCGGATACTGATCAAAGCGTTTTTCTGGTGATGCAATTTGCACATGATGTAGCTTTTCAATGGCAATATTACGAGCGTCTTTGTAGTTGATTTTAGTATGGCTGCGGATAGTTTCGACCAGCTGATCGCCAATAGTTAATACTGGATTCAGTGTCATCATCGGGTCTTGGAAAATCATTGCGATGCGTTTGCCACGAACTTCTTGCAGCTGACGTAAATTCATTTTGGTGATTTCTTTGTTTTCCAACTTAATTGAGCCAGAGTCTATATAGCCGGGTTTGCCAATCAAATTAACAATAGAAAATCCTAGAACCGATTTCCCTGCACCAGATTCCCCCACAATAGCAATTCGCTCACCGCGATTTAGGGTGAAACTGACGTCAATTAAGGCGGCGAGTTCTTGCTCTTTCGTATGAAAGTTGACGTGTAAGTTACTGACGCTTAGTAAATTCATTTGAGACCTTTGCACGACTGCTGTGTTTGCCAATACTTTGTTAAAAACAGGCTCATATTAGTCTTTATACGTCCTTGGGTTTAGATGATCGCGCAACCAATCGCCAAGTAAATTCATGGCCAAAATTAAAATAATTAGCGTCACGCTTGGTATGACACAGATCCACCAAGAACCTGCAAACATATAAGCAAACCCAGCTGAGATAAGCGAGCCAAGAGAAGGCTCGGTAGCTGGCATACCTAGCCCTAAAAAAGATAGGGCGGCTTCGGCAACAATGGCATTTGCGATTTGCACGGTAAAAATAACCAAAATAGGAGAAAGTGTGTTTGGCAAAATGTGGCGAAACATGATGCGTTTTGGGCTAATACCCATCACTCTGGCTGCATCAACGTATTCTTTTTGCTTCTCTGCTAGCACCGAGGCGCGAATCGTTCGGGCAAATAGGGGCCACTCTGTTAAACCAATAACCAGGATAAGAATGACCATAGCGAGTTGCTGATATCGAGCCATGCCAAACAAGGATTGGAAGATAGCCAAAAAGACAATCGCGACCATCATATTTGAGAAAGATAATTGAATATCCGCGCAACGCATTAGAAAGTTATCTATACGTCCTCCCAAATATCCTGCCATTAAACCGATGCAAATCCCGAGAGTGGCTTGGATTAATACTGCGCATATACCTATGGTCAATGAGAGACGTGTGCCGTATAAAATCACTGATAAAAGATCTCGCCCTTGAGCGTCTGTACCTAATAAAAAACGATGATCACCGCTAATCCAGCTAGGCGCAATTTCCGCATTCATCAAGTCCATAAAGGCAGGATCGACGATGTCGAAAGGTGCCACCAATGGGGCGAGAAGAGCTACAAGGCAATAGAAAATAAAAATGATCAAAGCCAGCATTGCGAGCTTGTCGCCAACAACGCCAGACCAAATATGTCCCCAACGACTGCCTGAGGTCGGATGAAGTAGATCTTTCTTGGTGTACTTCATAGTCCGTGACTCGCTAAGCGTACAGTGGGGTTAACCAACCCGTAGATCAAATCCACTACAGTGTTAGTAATAACAAAAATACCGCCGACGACAATTAAGTACGCAGAAACAAGTGGTGTATCGACTCGACTAACGGCGTCCATAAACAAAAAACCCATACCAGGCCATTGGAAAATAGTTTCGGTTAAAATGGTATAAGCGACCAAGGTCCCTGCTTGAATACCGCCCACAGTGATGACCGGCAGCATGGTGTTTTTTAAAGCATGAATAAAATAGATCCGTCGTGCCGATAAGCCTTTTGACCATGCAAAACGTATGTATTCTGATTGTAATACTTCCATCATTTCTGCGCGGATTAAGCGGACAAAAATAGGCATCAAAGCAATGGCTAGGGATAGGCTAGGTAAAATTAAATGCTTTAAACCATCCTTTGTAAAAAGGCCACTTTCCCACAAACCGAATATCTCTATTGTCTGACCTCGCCCAAAGCTGGGAGCCATATTGAGTTCAATGGAAAAAATGTACACCATCAAGATGGCAACAATGAAAATGGGTACAGAGAGACCGATTGAACTGATAATCATCAACAAGCGAGAGAGCGCATGTTTTGGTTTAATCGCAGCTAAAACGCCGCAGGGCGTGGCGACAAGAATGACGATCAAGATAGCGCAAAAAGCCAATTCTAATGTGGCTGGGAGCTTTTTGAGAATTACGTCGAGAGCGGGTTCTTTATAATAGTATGACGTACCTAGATCGCCATGGATCACACCTTTCGCAAAATGCCAATATTGAACGAAAAAGCCGTCATTGAGACCAAGTTCGTCACGAATTTGATTGCGCTCTTCTAGTGATACCGACATGCCAACCATTTGCTGTACAGGGTCGCCTAGCTTGTCTTGTATCGCAAAGCTGATCACACTGATGATGATCATAACAAAGCAGGCTTGTATCATACGGCGAAGTAAAAAAATCAGCATGGGGTGATGGTATTTCCACTCGTCATTGAGGTGATGTTCTCTTGGTAAAAGCCCATAAAGAATTCGCTATACTCACTATTCTGCAATGAATAGATCTCCTATATGGGGGTAGTTTTGGTCATTGACTATGTCTTGTATTTTAACTTTATCTTTGGCTGCCCAAGTAAGAGATTGCCAATATAATGGCACAATGGCTGCATCATTATACAAGGTCCGTTCTATTTGCTGCATAAGACGAAGACGTCTTTCAGGATTCATTTCCCTGTTTGCTTGACGAATGTCATCGTCAATATAAGGTCTGCAATATTCGCTGGCATTATAAGCCCCCATTCCGGTTTTGGCATCTGGGCAGGCGATAATAAATTCAAATAAATTGTTTGAATCCATCGTGTCTGACTGCCAGCCTAGCATCATCATGTCTGCACTGCGGTTATCAAACTCTTTAAAATATTGAGCCTTAGGAAGTGTTTTTAAATCGACCGTGATGTTGATTCTAGACAGCATGGCGGTGATTGCTTGGGCGACTTTTTCGTCGTTCATATAGCGATTGTTCGGCGCCATCATACTAATACGAAAGCCTTTTTCATATCCCGCTTCTTTCATTAGTGCTAACGCTTTCGTTAAATCGTATTCTGGTTCTAAGTTGTTGAGATGGCCAAGAAAACGATCGGGACTTAATTGTCCTGCTGGTGTGGCATATCCTTTTAATATTTTTTCAACGATTAACGCTTGGTTAATGGCTAAGTTTATGGCTTTTCTAACCCTGATGTCTTTAAATTCCTTACGGCGTTGCTGGTTCATGTGGAGCAATAAAATACGCGTACTGGGTAGTGTAACCAGTTGAATGCCTTTTATTTTTTTTGTCCGTTCTATGTCTATCGGTGAAACAGGGAAGATAAAATCCACATCGCCTGAAAGCAGCGCTGCAAGTCTAGTGGAGTCGGCGCGAATCGGAGTTAATATGATTTTATCTACGTTGCCAATTGATTCGGTGTCCCAGTAATTTGGGTTGCGTTTTAGCTCCATACGACTACCCAGTTCTCTATCGACTAGTATGAAGGGGCCAGTTCCTGACACATTTCGAGAAGCAAATGTTTCTCCATATTTAACAATTTGGTCTTTGTCTTGATAGAACAACCTATCCATTGGAAAGACGTACGTCATGATGTTGAGTAGTAATGGATTGGCGTAAGTGGTGTGAACATCGATTGTATAGTCGTCGACTATGGAAGCAGATTTTATTGTGTCAAACATAGCACGAAAGTCAGGCGATGTTTTTAAGCGATTAATCGTATAAACAACGTCTTTAGCTGAAAAGGCATTACCTGTTCGGAAGGTGACATCTTTACGTAAATAAAAGCGCATTGTTAGATTGTCTATGCGTTCCCATTTTGTCGCCAGACGAGATTCAAATTGACCGTTTTGTTTCCAGCGCAGTAGAGGATCGAAGGCAAGGTGGGAAAATTGTAATGTGCTTTCTGACAGTTGCTCGTGTGGGTCCAAGGAAACTGGATCTGCGCCAAAGGCCATTTTAAGCGTCGTTGCTGTTGCTTTATTCCATAAGAGTAGAGCCAAGCAGCAGGCTATAATAACCTTTTTCTTCATTATCTCAGATCTCATTGTTAAGTGTGGCTTGTGGAGTGCGATGGTTTGCATTTAGTGATGCCTAGATTCTAACGCAGCACTTATAAATCTTGACCATATGGACGACCCTGCATTTTTGCAAAAAAATGAGTAAAAAGACAGCAAGACTAGATGTTTTCAACACAATTAAAGTCGAAATGTGTTTTATTTAAATGATCAGCTTAACAATATAGGTGGATATGAATTATTTTGCGCACCTCCATATTGCTGCAATTACCAATACATCGTGGGTAGGTAATTTGCTTGGTGATTTTCCTGTTGACGCAAGTCATTTAGATGCAGATTTGCTAGCCGGCTGGCGTTTGCATCAAAAAGTAGATGTGATGGTGGATAAGCATGAAGCAAGTTTGCTTTTTCGCTCTATGCCTCGAAAAGGACGCCGGAGATTTGCCGGTATTGTACAAGACATTGCTATGGACTATTGGTTAATACAAAACTGGACGCAATTTAGTACTGTTCCGTTGGATGTGTTTTGTGAACAAGCTGTTATTGGTTTGGTGAAAGATAAAGATCGTAGTCCAGAGCGTCTGAAAAATATGATTAGCTCATTAGAATATGAAAACTGGCTATCAAATTTAGGAACACTTGACGGTGTAGATAGGGCAATCCGTTCTATCATGCGGCGTTGGAAGCATGGAGAGCATTTACAAGGTTTTGTCGATGACTTGCCTAATGTAATCGCACAGGCTGAAACACCGTTTTTAGTCTTATACCCAGATTTATTGGATTATGTTAAGCAAGAAATGAAAAAAGCCGAGGCCACACACAGCCTCGGCTAAATGGGCCTTTTTGCTATTAGTTCATAGCGGGCCCGATCGAGAGAACAACCAGATAAGCCAATTAAGCTAGGTGCAGATTCCTTGCTTTTGTCTATCTGGAATGGACGAGTATAGATATTTTCTGCTGAGTCACCTTGATGTAGGTCAGATTCGAGCTGATCACTGCAATAAAAGTCCAATAAATATATGAGAGTTAGGTGCACAGTATTTTATCTCTCTCTTGTGGGAACTTGTGGTAGAATCCGCCACCGAAAAAGACTTGGTTAGAATAGGGGAGTTAGGTTGAGCGTTCAGTGGTATCCAGGGCACATGAATAAAGCGCGTCGAGAAATCGAAGAAGTCATGACGCAAGTAGATATCGTTATCGAGGTATTGGATGCCCGTATCCCCGATTCCAGCCAGAATCCCATGCTTAATACTTTGCGTGGAGATGTTCCTGTTCTTCGTCTTTTGAATAAAAAAGACTTAGCTGACAAAGCTAGACTAGACTTATGGTTAGAGCACTGGCGTGGTAATGAGTCTGTTTTAGCTCATCCTTTTTCCACGCTAGACAAAGCAGATGTAAGTAGAATAAGCCAGTGGGTGAGCCAGATGGTTCCTCATCGAGGCAGTGCTGAAAAACCGATTAGAGCCATGATTGCTGGTATTCCTAATGTTGGCAAGTCCAGCTTAATGAATGCCTTGTTGGGTCGTCGAGTGGCAAAAGTAGGTGATGAGCCTGCTGTTACTAAGTCGCAGCAAAAATTGAAAGTAACAAATGGCTTTCAGATATTAGACACGCCTGGAATTTTGTGGCCAAAAATTGAAAACCCTGATGCTAGCTATCGTTTGGCTGTAACAGGTGCCGTTCGTGATACGGCAATTGATTATGAAGATGTGGCTTTGGCGGGCTTGAAATTTTTTATCGCCGATTATTTAGAGTCGCTGACAACACGTTATAAATTGAAAGAAATCTCTGCAGACCCGTATGAAGTGCTGAAGGTGATTGGCTCTAAGCGTGGCGCTTTACGTGCAGGCGGTAAAGTCGATATGCATAAAGCAGCTGAAGTATTTTTAAATGATGTAAGAACTGGCGCTATTGGTCCTTATGTCATGGAAACACCGGAAATGATTGCTCATGAAGAGCGTTTAGTTGAAGAAGCTAAAGCGAAAAAAGAAGCCGAAAGGCAAGCTCGATTGGCGGCCGCTGTTCCACAACGTCAGCAAGCAAGCAATCGCGCTTATCGTAATGCTCAATCACTGGAACAAGCGGAATCAACAGAACAAGCTCAAACTATTCAGCAAGATGAGAACATAGATGACAAACAGTGAGGTTCACGGTCATGGATTATGAAATTGCCTTTGATCAGGACGAAAATGTTTATCGTATTTATACCGGGTATGAATTTGCTGCAATTGGCGAATGGGTATCTGAATACGTACGTGATTTAGAAAGTATTCAACGAGTGCTAATGGCGGCTCGTTTAGCAGAAACAGAGAAAGAAACCACGGAATTTAAGCATGGCCCTTTTGATGTTATTCTGAGCGAAGAAGGTGTGTCAGTCTCTCGACAAGTCGATCTAGACTCAGCAGAAGAAGAAATAAAAGCGATGTTTGATACTCAAGAAAGTTTTTATCAAACGTCGACCGATGGTATTCAAGCAGAATGTGGCTTGGAAGATCTGATTAACATGATCGAAAATTGGCATGAAGTGTTGCAGTAATTCTAAAGTGTTAGGATAGTTGTTCCTTGCGCTGGCTGGGTTTAAACTAGCGCTTGTTTATTTTTTTTACGTTTTTTAGGGAGCCGATATGCTCATCGAATTGGAAAAAGCCCGCACTCGAAATAATGTTGTTCGCATTTTTCGTGAAGAATTGGATGGACCAGATGGCTGGACTGACGGTTTTGTTGTGGATGCCAACGAAGAAATGGTTTTGCTCCAATTAGTGGATGATAGTGTTCGTCTTAATGGCTATCAAATTCTCTTTTTAGAGGACATTAGTGACTTTGCTCATCCGGCTCCCTTTAATGATTTTCAGAAAAAAGTATTGGCGCTTCGTGGTGAAGAGGTGGTTGATCCTGAAGTTGAGCTTGAAGACCTAGCGGTATTGTTAATCGATATCAGCGAAGAATTTGGTTTGGTCACGCTTCATCGTGAAGAAATTGAACCAGATAGCTGTGAGATTGGCCGCGTTGTTCGCGCTGATGCTGTTACTTATGAATTAGAAGAAATCGGCTCAGATGCACGTTGGTTTGATGACACGTTTGAATACGATTTATACGATATTACTCGTATTGAGTTTGGCGGAGCTTATGAAGATGCTTTGCTACTAGCAAACGATGATATGGGCGACGATGCTTATGAGTTATCGGATAATTATCCAGATGACGGAATAGTAGACGACGAATAACCTAGTATTCTATCTTTCTTTGAACGTTTAGTTTAAAAAACGCCTTATGGGCGTTTTTTTATTTACATTTATAGCCTTTATAAACTCGTTTTTTTTATAAAGGTCTAAAATAATTTATACCGTCTGGCTGGCCGTGATCTTGTGACATTATAGGGATGGAGTGCTTCGCGAATAAGATGAAATGGAAAATGAGGAACCTTTTTATGTCTCGGTGGTTAACCCTTCTTTGTTCGCTTTTGCTGATTTCTGGCTGTGCGGCCTATGCAACACATCAATTCGATAATATGTTTGGGACACAAAGTCCCGAAAATCGTGTCGCTGAGGTTAGTGATACTGATACTGCGTTTTATAATGAACAAGTGAAACCTATCCTAGATAGTCGCTGTGTTTCTTGTCATGCTTGTTACGATGCGCCATGCCAACTGAAATTTACTGCCTCCGAAGGTATTGAGAGAGGAGGCTCAAAAGACCTTGTTTATGACGGCACCCGTCTATTGGCCGCTTCTCCAACACGTTTGTTTATTGATGCAAAAAGTACCGATGAATGGCGATCAAAAGGTTTTCACCCTGTCTTAAACGAACGAGAACAATCACCTTCTGCTAATTTGCAAGGCAGTTTATTATATCGAGCGATTGCGCTACGAGCGAAACAAGGTGATTTTACTCAGCCTGTTTTGCCGGATAGCTATGACTTCTCACTTGCTCGTGATCAGCAGTGCGTCAGCATTGAAAACTATCAGCAGTTTGAGCAGGATTACCCTGATTGGGGGATGCCTTATGGTCTTCCGGCGCTTAGTGCGGATGAATATGATGTATTGACACGTTGGTTGGCAAAAGGTGGAAAGATGCCTGACGCTAAGTCTTTGCCTATCAAGCTACAGCAGCAAGTGGCTTTATGGGAGTCACGTTTAAACGGTGATGATTTAAAAGGTCGATTGGTTTCTCGTTATATCTTTGAGCACCTCTATTTATACAGTTTATATTTAGGTGATGGGGAAGAATTTCGTTTTCAGCTAGTGCGTTCCAAAACGCCACCAGGCGAGCCAATCGATCGCATTGCTACACGTCGCCCTTATGACCCGCCGGGCGTAGATCATGTTTATTATCGACTTTGGGCTGACCCAGAAGTCAAAGTGCAAAAAAACCATATCCCTATGCAATTAGATGAGGCGAGATATGCTCGCTGGCAGTCTTATTTTTATGGGGAGGATTATGAAGTAACAAGAGATCCTGGTTATGCGCCTGAAGTGGCTACTAACCCTTTTAAAACTTTTCGTGAAATTCCGGCCTATGGGCGTTATCGTTTCTTGCTGGATCATTCGCAAAAAACAATCATGTCATTTATTAAAGGGCCGGTTTGTCGTGGGCAGGTTGCTGTTAATGTGATTAATGAACAGTTTTGGGTGTATTTTCTTGATCCTGAAGTTGCTTATAACAAAGGCTCCGCAGATTATTTAGAAGATCAAGTGCAGAATTTAGATTTACCTGCTATTGGTTCTAGTAACACCCTGTCACCGACCTCTTGGATTACTTTTTCTGAGCAGCAAAAGTCCTACCTATCCGCTAAAGCGGCACTAATTGAAAAAGAAGTCGGTAAGACTATTCCTTTAGATTTGAGTGTTATTTGGGATGGAGATGGAAATAATCAGAATGCGGCCCTAACCATTTTTCGTCATTTTGACAATGCGTCAGTTGTAAAGGGGATGGTTGGTCAATACCCTAAAACGGCTTGGGTGATTGATTATCCGTTGCTAGAGCGTATTCATTACTTGTTGGTTGCAGGTTTTGATGTGTATGGCAATGTCGGCCATCAATTAGTGACACGTTTATATATGGACTTTTTGCGCATGGAAGGGGAAATGAACTTTTTGCTTCTACTTCCAAAAGAAGATCGCGAGTCGATCCGAAAGTATTGGTACCGAGATGTAAATCAAACAATAAAGGACTATATATTTAGTGATTACATTAAAGTAGATAGTCAAACGCAGGTTCAGTATAAGACGGATGATCATCAGTCTGAGTTATATGAAAAGCTTCGGGATAAGTTATCTGCAGTGCTTGATCATAGTTACGACTTAGAGCAAAGCAAGCTGACGCTGGATCAACGTAATGCTTTATATAAACTGCAAGCAGTACGCGGTGGCGGTTTGGTTAACTTGCCTAATGTAGCGACCGTGTTAGTGACTAAGCAGGGCGTTCCGCTTGATGTTATCAGTATGATTCATAACAAAGCTCACGCTAATATTTCAAGTTTATTAGATGAAGAGGCTACGCGTCTGCCTGAAGAGGATGGTGTTACCTTAGTGAAGGGCGTTTTAGGTGATTACCCTAATGTTCTGATGCAGGTTGAAGAAAGTGAGTTGATTAATTGGGCAAACCAAGTGGCGAATCTTAAGACAAAAGAAGACTATTCAGCTCTTTTGGATAGCTTCGGTATTCGTCGCACTCATCCTAATTTTTGGTTTGTGAGTGATGCAATTGGCAATTTAAATAAAATAGATCGCCCAAGAGAAAGTGGCATTTTGGATTATAACCGCTTAGAAAATAGGTAGGAATATTAGCTCTTAGTGAAAGGGATAAGCGCTTCTGCATTTTCTGCATGATTGAGTGCTTGTAACTTTCGCTTATGAGTCCTAAATAGTAGGAATATTCTTTATTTATTAGGTAAGTACTATGGTTCCATTTTCGATACTGGATTTAGCGCCTGTTGCTGAGGGGCATTCTGTTGCTGATTCCTTGGCTTTGAGTCGTCGTATGGTGGTTGCAGCGGAAGAGCTTAATTATGAGCGCTTTTGGCTGGCTGAGCATCATGGAATGGCTGGTGTGGCAAGTTCAGCAACTTCTGTTGTGTTGTCTCACCTTGGCGCAGCAACTTCAAAGATTCGCATTGGTTCGGGTGGTATCATGCTACCGAATCACTCCCCTCTAGTTATCGCTGAGCAATTTGGTACCTTGGCAGAGCTTTATCCTGGTCGTATCGATTTAGGTTTGGGGCGAGCGCCAGGTACAGATATGCAAACAGCAAGAGCACTTCGTCGCAATATGGACGCTTCTGTTGATAGTTACCCAGATGATGTTTTGGAGTTACAGCGATTGCTAGGTGATGGCGATCAGGGGATTATGGCTGTTCCCGGTCGCGGTACTCATGTGCCTTTGTGGATGTTGGGCTCGAGTTTATATAGTGCTCAGGTTGCTGCTGAATTTGGCTTGCCATATTCCTTTGCTTCGCATTTTGCACCTGATCAATTAATTCAAGCGCTCACTGTATATCGTCGTAACTTCAAAGTTTCCGAGCAACTTTCTAAACCTCATACCATGGCTGGAGTCATGGCTGTCGTAGCGGATACAGACGAAGAGGCGAGATATTTATTTACCTCTGCTCAGCAGCAATTCGTTAATTTGCGTCGTAGCCGAAACCTTCCTTTTGCAAAACCGGTTGATAGTATGGATGGCATATGGTCGCCGAGCGAGAAGCACATGGTTGAGCATATGTTGCAGTACGCTATTGTAGGATCAAAGGAATCTGTTGCCTTTCAGTTAGAGAGTTTTATTGATTCAACAAAGGTTGATGAGTTGATTATTTCTATGCCAATCCATGATTCTGAAGCAAGGTTAAAATCATTGCGTTTGATGGCTGAAGTGAGAGATAGTCTGTAACCTAAAAAGAGTGACAGTCTATAAAATGTATCAAAAAGCCACTGGAAGTTTGTGTCTCCCAGTGGTTTTTTTTTATTTGTCGTAAGGTGATGGGTCGCCTTTTATTGGCTGAGTTTTGAAGCGTCTGTGTGTCCAATAATATTGTTCTTTTTTAGGTGCTATAACCTTTTCCATCAATTCATTAATTCTAGTCGCGTTTTCAACATCATCTTGGCTTGGGTAGTTTTCGACTTCGGTTAACTTTAGAAGGTAGCCGTTTTCCGTTCTTCCATAGTCGTAAAGTACAACGGGTGCATTGGTCATATTCGCTATGCGTCCAATGTGAGCGATGGTTGCGCATTGGCGGCCATAAAAAGGCGCGAAGACAGAGTTTTTTCTACCGTAATCCTGGTCGACGGCGTACCAGACGGCTTTATTTTGCTTGAGAGATTTTAGTACTTCGCGCATGTTGGTGCGTTCGATGGTTTTAGAAAAAATTGCTTTGCGTTGGCGTTCCATTACCCAGTTCATTACAGGGTTGGTTTGTAATTTATAAATAGGATGAGCGTCGATAAAGCGCGGCATTTGGCTTCCACAAAAGTCGAGAGAAGAAAAATGGCCGCTAATCAGGATGCAGCCGCGGCCTTTAGCCAATACTCGCTCTACCACATCTTTCCCTTCAAAAGTGATTCGTGATTGAAACTTTTTCTGGCTTTGAAACCAAGAGGAAAAAGTTTCAATAGTGCCTTTTCCCATGCTTTCAAAATGTGCTTTGGTCAGTGCTTTTCGTTCGCTCTCACTCATTTCTGGATAGCAAATTTGTAAGTTTACATCGCATATGTGGCGACGTCTTTTGGCAATAGCGTGCAATGTACGGCCTAGGTATTTTCCTAGCCCTTGTTGTAGTGACCAAGGTAAGAAACTTAGTGCATAGGCGATTCCCATTGCGAACCAGCTTAGCCAGTGTTTTGGGCCAAGGTAGTTAGTGATGCTTTTGTCTAGAGTTGATATCTTTTTAGCCACGGTAGCCTTCCAAAAAGTTGCGCCATTGCGCATCAGAAATATTGAATTGATTGTGTAGGTTGGACTCCTTGTCCAACGATCGCTTTAATCGATCAATGTTTGATTGTTTCCATTTCTCATCCTGAGGTCTTTGCTCGCATTTATCAAAATCAATAAGCCAAACCTTGTTGTTTTGATCAATCATAATGTTATGACAGTTTAAGTCTGAGTGATAAATACCTTCGTCGTGGAAACGTTTAACCACAGCTCCAATTTCTTGCCAGTTCAAGGTATGGCTGCTTCCCGTTTTAATAATGTCAAAAAGATCTTTTGCGTTTTCTATTGTTTGTGTCAGTAACTCACCGCGATAAAAGCCTTGTTCGCGAACATATAGGCCGCCAATAGGGTGTGGAACGGGCAAGTCTATCGAACGCATATACTCTAATAAACTTAGTTCAAGCCAAGGGCGTGTGAGTTTTTGGCCAGTAAAAAAAAAGTGACTTTTGTTGAACTTGGCGATGAGTCCGCCTCGACGGTAGCGTCGAATGACAAACTTTCCAAATTGACTGTTGATAAACCAGACTGCACCTCGGCCATTTCCTGTTCCAGTTACTGCTTGTTGTGACTGCCAGAATTCTGGATCAAACCAAGCCTCTGATAGCGGTAATGTAGGGTCGCTTTTTAACAGTATTGTATTGGGCGATATTTTGATGGCTTGTGGCATTTTGCTCGCTTTAAATAATGTGGTCTTAGTAATGTCTATAAATTTGGACACATTCAAAGGGGACTATTCTATAATACTTGCCAAGTTTAAGCAGCCTTAATGAGGAAGACATGCAACAACAGGATATTCAACAAATAGCAGTGGTTCGATTGTCTGCGTTAGGTGATGTGTGTCATGCGGTGGCCGTAGTGCAAGCTATGATGAAGCTTTATCCTACCGCTAAGGTTACTTGGATTACATCTCCGTTGGAAGCTCGATTGGTGCGCTTACTAGCAGGTGTTGACGTTATCGAGTATGACAAAAAAAGTGGGCTTTCTGGCATGTTTGAGCTTAGAGCAAAACTTAAAAATGTCACATTTGACGCGCTACTGCATTTGCAATGGTCATCAAGATCGAGCGTTTTGACACGAATGCTCAAGGTGAAGAGGCGTATTGGTTTTTCTTTGTCTCGGTCGCGTGAAAAACAAAATTGGTTTGTGAATGAATTGGCGCCAGAGCCTAAAGGCTACCATGTACTAGACTCTTTTTTGTCCGTCGCCAGTGTTTTGGGTGTTACGGACGTTGCTTTTCCATGTCAATTAACCCTACCTGAAATCGATTTTGATTTACCTGACTCTTATGTGGTTGTGAATCCTTGTGGTTCTAAAGTTGAAAAGAACTGGACATTAGAAGGAAATCGGGCGGTTGTTAAACGCATTCTAGAAAAAGGTTTAACGCCCGTTTTAACCGGTGGGCCGTCCGAGTTGGAAGTGACTTTTTCTCAGGATATTCAGGCTGACATTGATGGTGTTATTAACTTGGTAGGTAAAACTTCGGTTGAGGCTATGTGTACTCTCATTAAAGGTGCTTCACTAGTGGTAAGTCCAGATACTGGTCCTGCGCACATTGCCACTTTGGTTGGAACGCCAGTATTGGGTTTGTATGCGCTTTCCAATCCGAAGCGTACTGGGCCTTATAATGATATAGAGAATGTCGTTAGTGTTTACGAGGAGCTTGCTGAGAAGGAATATAACAAGCCTGTAAGCGAGTTGCCTTGGGCGACGACTGTGCATGATCCTAAGGCTATGCAGTATATTCATGTTGAGCAGGTTTTAGCTAAATTGGATGCGCTTATTTAGCGCATCCAATTTAGAAAGACTATTTAGACAGAGACTGCTCAGCAAGCTTAAGATCTAGTGTCGCTTTTAGTAGCTTGTAAAGCTGGATAGAGGCGTCAATTTCTTCTTTTCGGTTGGTTAAGCTTTCGATGTTTAAACCAAGTGGAACATCAAGTGGTAGTGCGGTTTCAATGATTTGTTCTAATGCGTTACGGCAAATTTTAATAGACTCTTCTAGTGGCGCTTGAGCATCCAAAATACGGTGCTTAGTTGCATCTGGTACGGAAATTCCTAACCACTCCATAAATTCAAGTGTTTTGGCACTACCACATGGTGTGAAGGTCAAAATGATACGTTTAGGTGTTTCGCCTTTTTCTTTGCAGGTTCTTGCGTAGCGGCTGATTAGGTCTGCGGTCGCTTGGTGGTTATAAACGGCTTGTGAAATAAAGAACTCACAACCTGACTCGGATTTTTTCAATAGGCGTAAATGCTCGTCACCTTTTTTGGCATGACGTTCTGCAATGGTCACACCGCCAAGATTAAACTCATGAGGTGATGCTTTTAGGGTTTCATAAGCTTGTGGCAATGGCAGTTTAATATCACCATTTGAAGACGGTGAGCCAACCAGTACCAAATCACGAATGCCATACTGTTCCCATGCTTCGGTTAACCAGCCGGAAAATTCTTCAGGGCTACGTGATGAGACAGATTTGTAAGTAATTACGGGTTTATCGGATTGTTGGTGAAGGCGCTTTGACCAAGCTCGTGGGTCATGAGTTTCCATGAAAGGAAAAGGGCGTGGCTTGTCAATGCGACTGGTTTCGTCTTGAATGTCATAAACAATTAAACCATCGACGTCGATATTATCAAGGCGCTCAAGTAGCTTTTGACTTACTTGTTCTAGTTGTTCTTCTCCAAGAGAGGACTTTGGTGGTGTTGTGCCAATGAAGTAAACGCCTCGACTAGGATCTTGAAGCTTTTTTGCTAATTCCGATTTCATAATGTCACACTCTATGTAGACGAGGCAGATAATATTGTACAAAGGTTTTGGTCTGCGTCTCGTGATGTTTGTTGGCGTTATTCTAACAGTGAAATGAATTCAAGGCTTTGCTTGGAAGTTGAATAATATTGTTGATGAAGTGAGGCGCGCTAATCTTATAGAGAGGGATTATGTCAAATATAGAATTAAAAGGTCTTTCTGAGGCAGAGTCTTCTAGCCTGCCACCTGTGCATAATTGGAAACCACCTTTCTGCGGTGATATGGATATGTTGATTAAAGCGAATGGTGAATGGTTTCATGAAGGTGGCAGGATAAAGCGTTCTTCAATGGTAACTATGTTTAGCCGAATATTGTGGTTTGAAAATGGTGAGCATTTTTTAGTAACGCCTGTCGAGAAGGTTCGAATTCAAGTTGAAGATGCTCCTTTTCTTGTTACTCGTTGGCAATGGATAGAGACCGAACTTGGTCGAGCAATAGAATTTGTGACGCAAACTGACGATGTTCTGGTGCTTGGGATTGATTGCGATCTTTGGATGGATTGGTATAAGGAAGAAGAGCGGCCTTATATTTCAATGCGTTATGGTATGAAGGCTTTGGTAGGGCGAAATGTGTTTTATGGTATTGCCGAAAGCCTTGAACAGGTCGAGACACCGAAAGGTGTTGGTATGGGGATAATAAGCGCCGGTAAAAGCTATCTTTTAATGCAAGATGCATAACGAATTTGCCCCCGTCTAGGTTATAATGCGCGAATTAGACGTGACGCGTTGTTCGCGTAGTATTTTAGTTTTGAAGGGGTGTTTGTTTGTTATTCGAAGAATTTGGTTTTGATAATCGCATTTTAAAGTCCATTGGCCATTTGGGGTTTGATGAGGCAACTGAGATTCAAGCTCGTGCTATTCCAGAAGCAATGGCTGGTAGAGACTTGTTGGCGTCGTCAAAAACAGGTTCGGGAAAAACACTTGCCTATCTTTTGCCTGCGTTGCATCGAGTTTACAAGAAAAAAGCTTTGTCTAAGCGTGATCCACGAGTAGTGATTTTAGTGCCAACTCGCGAGTTGGCAAAGCAGGTTTTTGCTCAATTGCGTCTTTTGTTAGCCGCGAGCCGTTTTACCTCTATCTTGATTCAAGGTGGCGAGAACTTTAATGATCAACATAAATCCTTGCAAAAAGACCCGCATTTTATTGTGGCGACACCAGGTCGTTTGGTTGATCACTTAAAGCAGCGTCACGTTTTTCTGGAAGGGCTTGAACTGCTGATTTTAGATGAAGCGGATCGCATGTTGGATTTAGGTTTTGCTGATGCAATGCGAGCTATTAATGCGGCAGCAAGTCATCGTCAGCGTCAAACTTTGTTCTTTTCTGCAACGCTAGATAATACCGAAGTAAGTGAAATCGCTGGTGAGCTTTTGCGAGAGCCGTCACGAGTTGCTATTGGTCAAGGTTTTGATGAGCACACCGATATCTCTCAGCATGTTTTGCTGTGCGATCATTTGGATCATAAAGAAGCCTTGCTGAAACACTTGTTAGTGGGCCAAACCATTAAACAAGCCATTGTCTTTACGGCAACGAAAACTGATACCGTGCGTTTATCCGAGATCATTGCGGGTTGGGGGTTAAGTACTCAAGCTTTGAATGGTAACTTGTCTCAAAGTGCTCGTAATAAAACTATGGAAAGCTTTGCGAAAGGGCAGTTTGATGTATTGGTAAGTACCGATGTCGCTTCCCGTGGTTTGGACATTGCCAGTGTGTCTCATGTTTTTAACTTTGATTTGCCAAAGCAAGCCGAAGAGTTTGTTCATAGAACCGGTCGTACTGGTCGTGCTGGATTTAAAGGTGATGCTTATTCTTTGGTTGGGCCTAAAGACTGGGTGAATTTCAAAGCAATAGAGGTTTTCCTGCAAAAGACCTTTGTGACAGAATCTATTGAAGGTCTTGAACCTAAGTTTAAAGGTTTGCTTCCGCCGAAGCCTGTTAGTAAAGCTAGCAAGAAGAACAGTTCTAAAGCACCAGTGAAGGCACCTAAGAAAACGAATAAAAAGCCAGCAGGTAAAGCGCGCTTCCATGATAATCAGCAAGATGGTTTTGATGCGTTTAAATTGCCACCTAAGCGTTTTGCTGCGCCAGACAATGTTGGCGATGAAGACGAATAGTCTTTGTTGTTTTTTGTTAATTATCTAAAGGGTTAGATTTTATTAATTGACAGGTGAGCTGTATTCACGCTATTGATTAATCTTCCTTATCTATTGGAGATGAGCTTATTAATCGTTTACCCCCACTAAATTCATTGAAGTGTTTTGAATCTGCCGCTCGCCATGGCAGTTTCAACAAGGCAGCCAAGGAATTGTCTGTCACACCTTCTGCAATTAGTCATCAAATTAAAGGTCTGGAAAGTTTTCTAGACCTTGAGCTATTTCGTCGAACTAAACGTAAAGTGATCTTAACGGAAGCTGGGGAGTCTTACTTAAAGCCAATAAAAAGTATTTTTGAACAGTTGGAAAACGCCACCGCAGAGCTTAAAAGTAAGCAAAAATCGGGATCTCTTCGCTTGGCCGTTGCACCAGCGTTTCTTACTCGCTGGTTAATGCCAAGAATGGAAAGTTTTCAGCAGCAATACCCAGACATTGAAATTGAGATAAGCTCTTCGATAGGATTAATTGATTTTTCTGCTGGTGATATTGATATGGCAGTGTATTTCGGCTACGGCGATTGGGATGATGTGGAGTCGCTTTTTCTAACGCCAGCCAAGCTTTCTCCTGTTTGTAACCCAAAACTAATTCGTCCAGATCAACCGATTAATACACCAGAAGATATGCGTTTTTATCCTTTGCTTCATGTTACAAAACGCAAAGATGAGTGGCATGATTGGCTTAAGCAAAACGGCTTGGATCCAAAGGTGTTTCGTCGTGGTTTGATGTTCTCTAGTGGTTCGTTAACAGCGGGTGCCGCAGCTCAAGGTTTAGGTATTTCCTTGTCCAATGTGGATCTGGTTATGCCCGAAATTGAAGCAGGTACCTTAAAGGTGTTGTTTGACCAGCCTTTGGTTACGGCGCGATCCTTTTACTTGGTTTATGAAAAGCGACGCTCCGTGACGTCTGCCATGTCGGCCTTTAAAGAATGGATTATTGAAGAGATGGTTGGCAACAAAAATACGTAAATGTATTTAGTTGATACAGCATATATTTTTAAAACGTAAATGAGAACTTGTATATGAGCACTGGGTTAAAGGTAAATAGCTATTTTGATGATCAAGTTAAATCTATTGCATTAGATAATGCTGAAGGCACATCCACTGTTGGTGTTATGGCTGTTGGTGAGTATGAGTTTGGTACCAGTCAGCGAGAATATATGACAGTGGTATCTGGGGCTTTGACTGTTAAATTGCCGACAGAAAGTGATTGGAAGACCTTTGCTAAGGGTGATACTTTTATTGTTGAGGCGAACCAGACTTTCCAATTGAAAGTCACGGAAACGACTGCTTATCTTTGTCGCTATGAGTAATGCTGCTTAAAGTATTGGTTGTATTTCTGATATGTAACGCATAAAAAAAGGGCTGATTTCATCAGCCCTTTTTTGTTGAGGTAGAAAAGAGTTAACCGCCAACGACATTCACTAGTAGTGTGACTTGGTCACCTGGTTGAACGTATTTTTTACTGCCAACCTTTGGGTTCCAATCTCGAATATCATTTACAGACACTTTGAATTTATTGGCCACAACAGCTAATGATTCACCAGAGCGAATGGTGTAGACCACTTTCTTCATCACGCTGCGTGTGCTGTTTTCTGATTGTTTAGGTTCTAGCCAGACAACGAGTTTCTTGCCTGGTAGGAGTGGATCAGCAAGCCCCATGTTGTTCCATCGAGCCAGTGTCTTGCTATCTACCCCGTATTTGTTTGAGATGAGCCATAAGCTATCACCGGAGTTAACTGTGTAGTTTATTTTTATGCGATTGCGGTTTGGTGCATGAGATTGCTTGGCCAATAAGCGCTGATGAGAGCTAAGTGTATAGCTTTCTATATTATTGCCAGCAACTGGGATCATCAGTTCTTGTCCAACACGAATCATAGTGGTGGAGATCTTATTGACGTCCTGCAGAACATTGACTGTCGTATTGTGCTGTTTGGCAACGAGAAGCAAGTTGTCGCCAGCTTTTACTGTGTAGCGGACCCAAGTAACCCGTTCTTTGCTAGGAATTTCTGCTAGTTTGGTTCTGAATTGCTTTGACTTTGAAACTGGCATTAACAGTCTGTGAGGGCCATCTGGAGAGGTTGCCCATTGGTTGAAACCTGGGTTCAGCAAGTACACCTCATCTATACTTACTCCAGCCATGTCCGCAGCCTGCGCTAGATCGAGTTGGCCGCCAATGTTGACGACATCAAAATATGGCTTGTTTGGAATGAAGTAAGTTGAGTAGTTGTACTTTTCTGGGTTTTTAATGATTTTTGCTAGGGCAATCAGCTTTGGAACGTAGGCTCGAGTTTCTTTAGGGAGGTCCAGAGACCAAAAATCGGTCGGTTTACCTGCTTTCTTGTTCTTTCTGATCGCTCTTAATACGGTACCTTCGCCAGAGTTATAAGAGGCAAGGGCATGTAACCAATTGCCATCAAACATTTTATTTAAACGCGTTAAGTAAGCAATCGCGGCTTGAGTTGAGCCAATAATATCTCTACGACCGTCGTACCACCAAGTTTGATCAAGTCCATACATTTGACCTGTAGATGGGATGAATTGCCAAGGGCCAGAGGCGCGGCCATGGCTGTATCCAAAAGGATCGAAGCCACTCTCAACGATAGGTAATAAAGCGATTTCAGTTGGAATGCCGGCTTTTTCGAGTTCGCCAACAATATAGTATAAGTAGCGTTCACCACGCTTTGAAACTCTATCTAAATACGATGGGTGGGAGCTAAACCAACGTAACTGTGATGACAGTCGTGGGCGGTCTATGTCTAAGTCTAGTTGAAATCCTGCGCGCACCCTTTCCCAAATGTCTTCTGGTGCTTTTGGTTTTGTGGCAGCGATAGCAGGTTCTTCAGTAGGAATTGTGTCTTCTGTTGCGGATTCATCAATAGGAGGAACCGTATCAATGAAACCTAACTGTTCTGTATCTGCTTCTACAACATCGGTCTCTTCAGACGAATCTATAAGATCGGAGGAAGCGTTATTTCTTTCTACTTTTGAGGTGGTTTGGCACGCACTTAGTGCTAGGCTGGCAAGGCAAACCCATAAAATTTTATATATCATTTAGGTCACAAAATTGAGTAAAGTTTCGACATTTTAAGGTTGTAGCGCAATAGGTCAACTAAAACTATCCTTGGCGCGTCTAACTTGGCTGAATGCAGCCACAGAATTTGCAGCTGGAATTTCGTTAAGTTGTTGTGCTGCTTGAACTTTAAGAGCATCTATATGGCTTCTTAAGAAGGGGTTAGTTTTTTTCTCTAAGCTAAGTGTTGTGGGTAAGGTTGGTTTTTCGACAGCTCGTAATTTTTGACTCGCATTATTGTTTTCTATTAGGTCTTGGTTGGCTGGTTCTACTGAAAGTGCAAAGCGGTAGTTGGCCAGGGTGTATTCGTGGGTACCATAAATTAGCGTATCATCTGGCAGGTCTGAGATCTTCATCATCGCTGCTAGCATTTGTTCAGGTGTGCCTTCCATTATGCGACCACAACCGCCTTTAAATAGGGTGTCGCCGCTAAACAAAATTGGAGGTTCTTGTGCTGAAAAGTAGCATAGATGGTCGAGGGTGTGTCCCGGTGTTGCTATGGCCTTGAATGAGAGTGAGAGAACTTGAATTAGATCGTTTTCATCGACAGGATGAGTGACTAGATCTGTAAGGTGTTCTGGTCCATAAACGGGACAGTTTGAGTATTGTTTTAGCTCAGCGACTCCTCCTGTGTGATCTTTATGGTGGTGAGTAATTAAAATGCCTGCTAAGGTCTTTTTTTGTTCATGGCAGTAATTTAAAACAACATCTGCCTTGCCTGGATCCACGACCCAGATGTCTGAACTATCTTTATCTTGGATTATCCAGATATAATTGTCTTGGAAGGCGGGAAGCGGAAAGATAGTCATAAAATGCCTACTTTTAAGAGTTTGTTGTGTTTCATATGACGCGCCAATAAAAGAATAAATACACCGTCATGCCGTTTTAAATAGAGAATTCATTGTATGTTGGATGATCAATCAAGACAATTTTTTCAAAATTGGTACAAAAGTAACCTAGGCGAGAGTTTGTTGCAATTAGAGCTCAAGGAGATAGCCTCTGAACTTGACTCTGCGGTCGGTTATTATTTAGTGAGTCAATCTCCTCTTAGGGATTTTTCTTTACAGAACCATCGTTTGCGCGAAAGTATTTTAATCGCGCCAGTTTTAGAGTTTGGAGCGCCTAGTAATACTATTGTTGCTAGGGCAAGTGAGCTGCCGTTTGAGGCTGATGGTGTGGATGTCCATGTTTTCCATCATACGTTGGATATATCAGCCACTCCTCATGATGATTTAAGGGAAGCGGCAAGAACCTTATTGCCAAGTGGCAAGCTGGTTATTGTTGGTTTTAACCCTTGGAGTTTATGGGGGTTCTGTCGTCTATTTACCAAAAAAATTAAGGCGCCTTGGTGTGGGCACTTTATTGCTCATCAGCGTCTAGAAGATTGGTTGAAAGTGGCTGGTTTGACCTTAGAATCAAAACGTTTTGTTTATTATGAGCCGCCACTACAGAGTGGTAAGTGGCGGTCGCGCTTTACTTGGATTGATAAAGCTTTAAGGCCTTTAAAACTGCCTTTTAGTGGAGTGTACGTGATGACGGCAACCAAGCAGGTAAGGCGTTTTATTCCATTAAAACCTCGTTGGTCAGGGGCTCGAGTTAGAGTGCCTCCATTAACAAACCCAACAGCAAAAGAGATGAAAGAGTGAAAAAGGTCGTAATGTACACAGATGGTGCTTGTAAGGGGAATCCAGGTATTGGCGGTTGGGGGGCTTGGCTTACTTTTGGTGAGCATGAAAAACACCTATGTGGTGGCGAGCACGACACAACTAATAATCGAATGGAGCTTATGGGGGCAATAGAAGGTCTTCGGGCGTTGAAAGAAAAATGCTCAGTAACACTCTATACTGATTCCTCTTATGTTCAAAAAGGCATTACTGAGTGGTTGTCTGGCTGGAAGCGAAAAGGCTGGATGACGGCTTCTAAGCAGCCAGTTAAAAATAAAGATCTATGGCAAGCTTTGGATGAGCAGTGCCAGCATCATGAAGTTACTTGGAAATGGGTAAAAGGTCATGCTGGCATAGAAGGTAATGAAATTGCTGACCAATTAGCAAATAAGGGTATTGATGAATTAAGGGCGGCATCATGAGACAGGTAGTGCTTGATACGGAAACAACTGGTATAGACCCAAAACAAGGACACCGTATTATCGAGATTGGTTGTGTGGAAATGATTGGTCGTAAACTGACTAAGCGACATTTCCACGTTTACATCAATCCTGATAGGGAAGTAGAAGAAGAGGCTTTTCGAGTCCATGGGATCAGTAACGAGTTTCTGGCTGATAAGCCGCGATTTCATGAAATCGCTCAAGAGTTTTTTGATTTTATAAAAGGTGCTGAACTTATTATTCATAACGCCCCGTTTGATATTGGCTTTATGGATCATGAGTTTGCCCGAATCGGTGGCTTTCCTAAAACCGCAGAAGTTTGTGGTGTGTTTGATAGCTTGGTTTATGCCCGTAAAAAGCATCCGGGGCAAAAGAATAATCTAGATATCCTGTGTAAGCGTTATGGTATAGACAACTCTCATCGTGAATTACACGGCGCTCTTTTAGACTCAGAGATTCTTGCTGACGTTTACTTGTTGATGACAGGTGGACAGACGAGTCTTGGCCTTGCCAATAATTCTGATTCTGAATCCAAAGAGGAAGGTGGAGTCGAAGAAATTCGTCGGTTTTCTCAAAATCGCCCTGCTTTGAAGATTATTCGAGCAAGTGAAGATGAATTAAAACTTCATGAAGAGCGTCTGGATTTGATTGATAAAAAATCAGGACAGTCGTTATGGCGGATTAAGCATTAGATTAGTGATTTAGTGCGCTCATGATCCAACAGATAAAAAATGCCCTCTAAGATGAAGTGACCCCCAATAGTTGGACAACCAATATTGGGGGT
>NZ_JAHLLW010000027.1 GCF_019426345.1 Marinomonas lutimaris | reverse complement strand
ACTTCCGTCAGATCCTTGGGCGCATCATACGAATGACCAAAGATCAGTCACCTGTCGCTAATATGTACATGTTGGCAGAACCAAACTTAGTAGAATTCGCAGAACGACTGAACAAAGCAATTCCGGGCACTTACAACTACCAAAAAACAGAAGAATTGCTAAATAGCATAGACACCCCAAGCTCAACAAATGGTGGTAGTCGAGACTCTTACAGAGACGGCATTTTAACACCAGAAACTAATCTTGGTGAATTTATCTTGAGTAACGATCATGAACTATTGAAACAGACATGCTTGAATGAACTGGCAATGTCTTCATTCAAATCGAAAATCATTTCGTATTATTTATAGGCTCACTCTTACACCAAAGGATTGGTTCTTACCTAACCAATATTTTTTTAATGTGCGCTCTTAACCCCCCTTATTTCACAAAGAGCTTCAATAGTAGTATTTCCTTATAGCAGCAATGGTGCTGCTCAGTTAATAAAGGAAACATACAATGTCTCAATTCGAAAGTGACTACGAACAAACTCAAGATGATATTGATAATCGCGCAGACCAACTAAACCCAAACAATGACTCATATTGGCAGTCTCGTGGTGAGGAAGAAAGACCAGAAGATTGGGAGGATCAATAATGCCGACGAATAATCCGAACTGGCCGACTAAAAATGGTAGTGGCAACCCTTCAGGCAAAGGGTGAGGAAATAACCCACCTAAGAAATAGACTGATATACGGCCGCTTAAGCGGCCGTCTCTTTTTCTCTCAAATAGTAGGACAGGTAGTTATCTGCTGAGTAAATTTCTTTAAGCATCCTCTGCTCATCAGTTTTATATTTGACGAGCAGACGGTCTATTGCTTGGCAAATCAAGCAATAAATAAATAAAAGAAGTTGGTCTTCAAAAGCAAAGTTTGAGCAAAATTTTTCCAGCGTTGCAAAGCTAGGTTTAGTTTTTCCTTTACGCCATTCTTTTAGGCGTTCAACTTGTACTTCTAACAAAGTCCGACCTGTTTCCGTACTTTCTTGCTGAATGGGTACATACTGAGCTAATGTTCGAAATGAAACGCCAGTGTCTTCTTTGATAAACGACATGAGTTTACCAAAGTAGCATTTACCATCTGATGCTAGAATTTTAACCAGAAAACTATTGTGTTGTTTTATACCTTCTTGATGACGGTGCTTCCAATTAAGAGCAACTAGATCAAAGGCAGCGAATAAAGACAAATTGAAGTCTTGCGTAAAAAGTCCCATAGCTTCTATTTCGTCTTGGTTCGCTTGAATATTCTGTTCTAAAGAAAGCCTCTCAAATAATTGGATAACTATATTTTGTTGTTCTGAATTCAAAGCAGTTTTATCGATAACTGGACGATAAAATTCGGCAATTAGAGTAAGAAGCTTTTGCTCATCTACACCTCGATGGTTAGAGCCCCATTCACGCTGAGCTTCATACTCAGTACATCGCCTTTCGATAAAAGCAATGAGAGGCTGTAGAAAACTCGTGTCCTGAGCAGCTGACTCAAACCCCGCTGCAAAGCTTTTAATAGCTGCACGCCATAAGGTCTTAAGATCGTCTGTGCTAGTCCCTATCGGAATGAAGTTATCAAGATTGAGGTTGAGCTGATCTAACAGTGTAAGCATAGGAGCGAGTGCCTCATCTGCTTTTTGTTCAGACACTCCCTTTCCCGACAAGTTATCAAGGCTACGATCACTAACTTTCACCTCTTGCCCAAACAAGGCAGCAAGAATTTTTATCTGACTTCGAATGGAGGTAGGAAAGCCAAATAATTCTGCGACCTCATCAGGAGTCTTTATAAAAGGGTTTTTCTTTATGATTGGTTTGATGACTACTTTTTCACTACTCATTAGCTTAATCACAAGATGGTATTTGAAAAGGGTGGACTATCAGAGCCTTACTACATAATTCATGATATTAAAATCTGATAAAACAATAGGCGTTTATGAGGTCATATTATACTTCAGGATCTAAAAATGGTGCAGCGTAATTAAAATATTCTTCTTGTGGTGTACGAGCTACATTCCACATTTTTTTGTGACCTGCTGGCCTGTCTCTTTGATCAGCATGGGTAAGAATAAGTCTCCTCTTAGCCCGAGAGACTCCAACAAAGAAAGCGCACCTCTCAGCTTCGGGTTTCCCGAAGAATATTTCGTTCTCTACTGCCATGATTATTACTGAGTCAAACTCCAATCCTTTGCTCTTATGAATAGTCAAAATACGTACAGCTTGGTCATCAGAAAAACGAGTCAGAGCTTGCGGCAAATCAGAGACAAGTCCAAGCAGTTCGTCAATGCGAGCTTTTGTATCACTCAAGACTTCACCTAACCTAACATGAGACTCATAGTCAGGTGATAGAGCTACAAGGGTCTCTATGCCTATTTTTTTTAAAAAGCGCCGCACAGCATCCCACCATCCCGAAAACGGTTCATCCAAACCGGCCATAATGACTATTTTTCGCTGTTGTTTGAAGAAGCTTTGAAAGTTTTGCCTAGCACTAGACTGAACCTCATCATCAGCGAAGGGAGTCAATTGATTCATAAGTCGAATCCAGGCTTTGGGCTCTCGCTGGCCATAGAGGCAGGACAAATAGTCAACAACGAGTCGTGCAACTGGCTCGACAGTAATATCCTGCATCTGATGTTCGTTTCTGTATGGTATTCCTCTAACTTCCAAAGCGGCCATAAGTTGGTTGGCGTAAAGCTCGGGTTGCTTAGACACTAATACAGCAATTTCGGATAATGGAACTTGTTCGTTTATCCAAACAGCAACCAAATTAGCCAAGTAGTCAGCCTCTACCTGAGCATTCTCGAATTGCCATGCGAAGACCTCTCCCTCTTCACCAGCAAGCTGGTCTTCTGGCATTACAGAAGTGGGATCGAGTGCACGAATTATTTCATTCTGCATCCGAAGTAAGCGTGGTTTTGAGCGAAAGTTTCGATACATATTGAGTGGAACAGCAGCAAAGTCCTCTGCGAATGTTTGAAAAATACCATCCAGAGCTCCCGCCCATCCCATGATTTTTTGTTTGGTATCGCCTACAGCCGTGAGGCGAATACTAGTGCCTTGGAATGCAACTTTTACAAGTTCATACTGTTGATCCGTGCAGTCTTGGAATTCATCCAAAAAAACATCGCTGTAAGTTTGTCGTACGGCATTTCTTGCAACGTTAGAGATCTGAAGAATTTGAATTGCTAACGGAACAAGAGCTTGAAATGTAATTTGCTTTCTGGCAATTTTTTTGTCGCCAATCGTGAAATCCACATCAAGAGCATCATCACCAGTAAGCACAATTCGGAAGCGATCAATAATACGCTTTGCAAAAGCATGGAATGTGTAGCTATCAAAACGAGAAGCTGATTCTTGACCACTACGACGACGAATTCTTTCTTTTAAATTTTTGCTTGCGTCAACCTTGAAAGAAATAGCTAGTATCCTCTTCGGATAACGGCAGGTTCCAGTCCGTAATAGGAAATCAGCTCGCTGCGCGAGCATTTCTGTCTTGCCTGCACCTGGTCCAGCCGTTAGAGCAAGGCAACCCTCTTGCACTTTTGCAGCACGTAGCGCATTGGGCTCAAGTATCAGCCCATCCGCAGGTAACCAAGCATTGATGGAGATCATTCTGGCAAACCTTCAAGCATAGAAATTACAGCATCCGCGAGTTGTTTGAATGATTTAGGCATGTTCGCTAATAAATCCTTATCACTAATTTGAGCCAAGGCATCTATATGTGCAGCAGGCTTACTACCCAGTTTAAAGTGCTTGTGATAAGTAGAGAAAAGATTTAACTCATCATCGGAATATTGAGACGAGTCATAGTGGCTCTTGCCCAAAACTGCTGTTATAACAGAGCTACTGGGGGCTTCCTGCTGAACAGCATAAGCTTTTGGAAAAGAAATGAGCATTGAAAAGTCTAAATCCAACGGGTAGGAAAAAAATACTCCTCGTTTCCTCAATTCCTTAAAGTAGTGAGGATAAGCACGTACTTTGTGATCATCATTATTCCACTTGGGTATTCTATAGTCCTTAGGAAGTACATTGTCAGGTTGAAAGTCTGCTATTTTATCATTTACATATTTTAACCTTCCCCAGCCTCCCTGATATCTAGCCAAGTCCAAATCAAGAAGCGTTAGATAGGGAATTTCCAATCCAGATAACAAACGCCAAAAATGGTTAACATGCCGACCGCCTAAAGGAGCAATCGTGACCGCAAATTCATCTACAGCCACACCTTTTGCACTGAGAATACGTGGAAGCACTAGCTCTTCGCTATCTCCTTCACCTAAAACAACCAAACGAGAGAAGAAAACCTCAGGGAACGCCTGAACGGCTTCACGAACAAATTTGTGCGCTTCATCAGATTTTTCGGGTAATTGGATATTCTTAACTATTGTTTGTCGAACTTCGGTTAGTCGAAGGTAGCGAATTTTTTCCGGATCGACACGTCGCAACATTGAAGGTGCATGGGTAGCAATTAAAGCTTGAGCGTCTTCATTGCATGTCATGGAATTCAGAGCAGTAACAATCCGGCCCAGGTAATGAGGTGACAGGCTGTTCTCAGGTTCCTCAAGAGCAATTAAAGTAAAGACAGGTGGGCGTAACTTCTCTAGATCAAATGAGTCGTCTTCACCAGAAAGAACGGCACGTCCAATTGCTTGAGAAGAAAGTACTAATGACAAGTAGAGCATCGACTTCTGGCCGTCACTCAGTCGTGAAAAATCAACAACTTTCTCATTATGACCAGGTGAAAAAGACACAGATAGATGACGAAGTAGCATCTCTATTTCTGATGCCACAAAAGTAATCTTTGGATCCGTGAAATAACTACCTTTATGAAGAGTTCCCCATACTTTTTTTAATCGGGAACTAAAAGCATTAACTGATGGATTGGCCGCCAAACTTTCACTAATATGATCAGTTAACCCTTTGACCTCTTCACGCTCATGTTCCCAATTTACAGCCCGCAGCAGGCGACCAAGCAGAGCGTTTGTTCCATATTTAATATGGTCTGTGGGATCTCTACGGGCTGGCAGATAGTGAACCTGTATGTGATTTCTCTCAGACCTAGGAACAGTTTGAGGGTTTAAAGGAGAGCCATCCGGGCCAGCCTCAAGAACATAAACAAAAGTCTCTTCAATATCCCCGTCCAACCCCATAGTAGCGGTTAAACGATATCTAACTCTAGGAATGCCATCAGGACGATCAAGGCGCATGTGGTTAAAATGAGGAGCTATAGTCGAGTTATCTCCCTCGTCATCCAACTCGGGGAACTCGAAGTCTGCCTCAATCCACAGTAGCCTTTCTTCTGGTAATTCCTGTTCATTATGCGGAACATGAAAATCTGATCGCTGAATACGGCGCAATGATGGATCAAAAGCAAATAGTCTGCACAAAGCTTGAAGTACAGCTGTTTTTCCTGAGCCATTGGGGCCAATTAAATAAGTAATATCTTCCAATGTAAGCTCTGTGGGCTTTAAACCAAAACTTTGAAAGTTTGAAATCCGAACGCTGTGTAGGTTCATCCCTATACCTTATTTTAGTAACTCTGTTTGAAATAACTATAAATCAATTGTAAGCTTTAGATCATGCTATGTATAAACTTAAACGTCATATCTATAAGAAGAAAAAATAGAATCACTCTCAAAATTTAAAAGCACATTCTTTAAATCAATTATTTTGTCGAAACAGCCGTAGCTTAACTCTAGGGATTATATAAAAACCTATCTTAAATAGGCCTGAATTAAGCCCAGCTATCTATCAATAATTTTATTCAATTTTTTTAAAATCCGTTACCCCCATTTCATGTAGGTTCTCTTCAAGCCACTGGTTTAACAAGTCAATTTGAACGAACTTTGTAGGTACTTCGTAAGGATGGGAAAACATCCACCAAAAACTATACTTACTAACATATAACTCTATAACCTGGCTTAATTTTTGTGTTTCAGGTGCTGGCCAATTTAAAAGAGATCGGATTAAATCGAAGTTTGAATTTAAAAAATCTCTACGTTTTTTAATTTTACATAAGTGGCTTTTACCCTTTGATTGATCAAACATTTTATCTCTTAACCTCTTTGAGTCTTTAAAACAAAACGCAGGTTGTGTATATTTACATTCAATAGTGAGCCAAATATTTTTTGTAGGCCAGTATGCAAGTACATCATAGTCACCAACATCTTCCAAACTAAGTTTAGAGAAGCGGCGCTTAAAATCAATTCCAGAAATATAGTAAGGCGCAAACCTTGATGTAATTTCAGAAGATACTACCTCTAATTTTTTCTCTAAGCTTTCTTTAATATTTCTAAGTGATTTATCTATTTTTATTGAACCAAGATCTGTTGGTAAAAAACCTTCTAAAAGGCTTTCTCGCCATATGTTTTTTGCTTGGTATACTGAATGAGCACCCCAAATAAGCATATTATCATTTAAAAGAATAATCGGTCTAATAGTATAACGATGAGGTCTTTTATTATGCTCCCATATTGGAACATCAGACTCGAAAATATCTTTTCCTGTAAGTTTTCTTGTTTTTTCAGGATCTAACGTAAGAAAAAGCAAAACTTTTTCAATTTCCAAAACATCAGAATCCCTTAAAGTTTTTGAAATGATAGATAAAACATACTCTTTTTCAAATTTATATGAATACTTTGGAGTATTTACAGATGAAAAATGAGTCCATCTTGACAAAACCTTTAAAACGTCGAGCATTAATATAAAGTTAAAACCAAATTCTTCTAAAAAAGCCAAACATATATCATCAAGTGATTTTTCATCAGAAACTTCGACTCTGTCAGATTTCTTACCAGTTAAACCTAGTTTTAAACTTGCATCATGCTCTTTATAAAGAGTTTCTTTATCCTTTCTTTCTTCTGAATAAAATACTTCTGGTATATACTCATCATCAACAACAATCCCGCCTTTTTCAATATCATTATGCAAGACATCACTAGCAGAATACAAAACCATTAACCAGTCAACTTTCCCCAAAATAGTAAGAATATCATTTATAGATGGAATTTCACTTCCAAACTCTTCCTTACCAACACAATATTCTATTAAGTATCTATAATTCTTTGAATCTTTAGTTAAATTTTCAGATGATTCATATTGGGCTGAAGTTCGATCAAATGAAACCTCATGACTCAAACTTTGCCTTAATCTTTCTTGCTTATTCTTATGATAATTAATCAAACTTTCATTCTGTTCAATAAAAAAAACTAAAAGGTCATCCCTATCAAATCTTTTTAATTCTTCGTGTATTTTTTTTCTGTATATTTCTTTAGCATTATCAATTATTTCTTTTGCGGCCTTCAAATCATAACGACCTGGAGATATATCTAGATCTTTAAGAATGAAAGCGACCTCTTTCCTTGCAGTTTTGTAATCTTTTCCAGAAGCACCATTATAAAAACTCTCGTTTGGAATTGATATATGCTTATCGACTATATTTACATTTATCCTAGGAGGTCTAGATGAAGTTTCCAAAACTTTAGAGTACAAGGATTCATCTAATTTATCGCTACAAATATGGAACTCTAAGTTTTTTAGAATTTCACATGTACACTTAGCTTGAAATGAAGCGTCCACAGGCTTCTGTAAAGAGTCAAATATTAGTTTTAAATTTAAAGAAGCCTTAAAATTATCATCTATATCAGAAAAATAAAATTTAGAAAAAACATCACCTCCTAAAAAACTCTCATTATTTTCATTTAAATCAGGATTAACCAAAAAATCAACATCAGCTTCACATTGAATATGTATAAACTCTCTATCGAAAATAATTTCATTAGATAATATTTCATTTCGCTGCTTAATGGCGTCAGTAAAACATTCTAATGATAGCAGCAACAATTCAATATTATTCTCATCTAATTTACTATTTTTAAGGTTACAAAAAAAGTGTAATTCACAACATCCTATAACCGTATACCAAGAAACCCAAAAATCAGTTTTAGATAAAATTGATTTTATACCGCCATAATTATCACCGATATTCCATGACAAGTTTGAAACCGGAATATATTTTGGAGCCACCCGCCAATATTTCAATAAGTAATCATACCTCCATTCACAACCATAATGAGGATCTAAAAAAATCTGATTTGGTGTTATAGCACCTCCGACAATTACTGAATCCGAATTTTTATATGCTGCTAATTTATCTATCATCCCAGCCATTAAGAAAATAGAACCATCCCCATCAAAGTCCATAATATCTAATAGCGAGTCACTTTTTTCATAAGATGAAATCAAAGTTATAAAGTCACTTAAAAAAATAGCGTACGCAGGTTTTTTAGGCATATCAAAAGGCAATATAGAAGGGGTAAGCTCCATAATTATAAACAATATTTTTATATTTCCTTTTAAAAAATCGCCCCCTTCATCGACTACAAATCTTTTTTTATTTTCTATATTTAAAAAATCAAAATCTTCTGCATTTGAAAATTCGCCAAGCAATTTATTAGATAAAAAATCAATATTCTCGCATTCACTATATAATATAGGAACAGGTATAAAAAAATTATTTTCAGATACCATCATACTTGGAAAAAACCACTCTGGGTTATTCTTTTCTTTGAAAAAAATATTAGGACCAGGAATACTTTTTTCAACATTAGAGTCTATAAATTTAGATAATGAGCATAACTGATCGTACTCACCAAGTATGACATTATAATTAGTGCTCCAGTGTTGAATTATTACACTTGAAAAATTCCTGATAGACATAGGAAATAATTTATTTTCAAACTCTAAAAACAATTTTTTCTGCATTTCTCCCTGACTTACTAAATCGTCAAATTCGTATTCATCAACCATACCCTTATCATCATCCAAATTAATGATATAAGGATGAGAAAGCTCTTTTATAAATTTGTTTTTATTAATTTTTTTGATTGCATCTTTCACATTTTCCCAAAACACTTTAGTTGGTATGGAAAGATAGCCAGTTGTTATATCACTTACAACACCTGCATTTTCTTTATCAATAGCGCTTATAAAATCAGACTGGGTAACTAGAGCCATCTCCATTGATTCTAATATATCAGGATGATTTGCATATTTAATTTCAAATGCCTTAATATAATCAGTTATTCGCTCTACAAATCCACCAAAAAAAACAGGGATCACTCGACCATTAAAATCAGAAAATATATCTCCCCAATCAGCTTCAGGCACAAAATCTTCCGCAGGGAAACTAGGCAGTAAACGATAAACAGTACTTATAAAATCAGTGAATTGCGAGTAGTTATTTATTTCTTTATTGCTTTTAAATTCATTAACATCCATTGAGATCAATATATTCCAAGCCAACTGATGTTTTATATTACTTGATCTATTTGGAATCCAAGTCTCTGATGTAATAATTGATTGAATAACACTTTCAAAGCTATATTCAGAAAAAATTCTTCTCAACGAAAAAACTGCATGATCATAAGACCCCAACTTAGAAGTATTTATTTTTTTAGAAAGTTTAGATTTTCTAGGCTTTTTATTAGATTTAGACATTTAAATTCCTTTTCCATATCTGATTATACTTCTCAGACTTTACTAGACGATAAATTTTAGCCCCATCGAATGGGTTTATAATATTCAAACTTGCAAGTCAAAAAGAAAGCTATTTCTTCGACTTGCATTGCTGCTGGCCGCAGTAAAAACCATGAAATTCTCCTTGCTTCCTACGATATGTATTTCACTCTCTGAACGGGTAAAGGATATATACAGCCATGCGCGATCGACGATTCTGCCAATGATCACTCGTGGAAATTGTGAACCTTAGGCCTTATGTAGAGTGATGGCGTAACCCAGCTCCATGCAATCCAATATGTCTTGTGTGATTTGTATTCTCTCACCACTATCATGTGTCACATCACCAAAGTATTTTTCAGCTGACTCATACGAGATGTTCCCTTCAGAATCAATGCCACTAAGAATGCCAAGGCTGCCATTGTGAATGCATAAGTCGTAGAAAAGACATTTAATGCTTTTGTATTCAATGAAGCTTGGTTGTCGTGAAATATCTTTGAAATTAGCCATTCGTACTGATGCCAACTGGGAATTTCCTTATCAGATGACACCCAAACTCCTTTATAAACTTAACGCCTCGTTAAGAGGCAAAAAATTATTGGCTAAAACTAGCGACGAAGTAGAACAAACCAGCTTTTTTCCTTTTAAACGACTTGCTAAGTGCCTTTCTTCATATTTTCATAGATAGAAGCTGAAACCTTATATCTTGGCATTCTTGTGACTGAGTATTATATGTAAAGTTAACTCTGTAGAATGGTCTAGTATAATGATCATAATAGACGTTGTCCTCATCCAATTCTTGATTGTGAAGACTAGCTATAGAGGTAATTGCAGCCTCATGATATTTGTGCTCAACTATAGGTATTTGTAATCTAACAAATACAATTCTCATGTCAAAGAAAGCATCAACACCCACATTTCCATCTTCTAACAATGAAACAGACTGGATAAGTAAATCTTCTAGACCTTCCATAATATAAGCATCAATACACTTAAATAACTTTAACGTTTCCGTATATTCTTTTTGCATCAGAGATCTATCAAAAATACTTTTATCTACTTCAGATAAATAATTAAGACCTTTTACTTCAAGAAACTTTTCAAAATTATCGTATGCAAAATCAGAAAACTCATAATCTTCACTTGGAAGCTCAACACCAGCAGACTTTAAGACTAATAACATTGACTCTGAACTCTGCTCTGGAAATTTAACACGAAAAGCGCCATCTTTATCAAATCGGGCCTCTCCTAATAGTCTAGCACCTTGCCCATTTGAAGATGTCTGGATACCAGCTACATTTTCTGGCCAATGATTTTCTGGCCATGGCGAATGTACTGTTGATAATAGTGATGTCCAAACTAGAGAAACGTATGTAGGGCCTTTTGAATCATCTTGGCCTTCTAAACAAGAGGAAATAACACCCACTACTCTTCCTTCTGCATTAAACACTGGCCCTCCACTCATACCGCCTAATGCTTGCATGGCAACCTCTATACACGGTCCATTAATATGGGAGCCCCTGCCTTCTAAATATTGCTCAGTTACGAGTCCAGAAGTTATGAAGAATGATATAGTGGGTACACCATCATTAGATATTTCTCGATAGCCAGTAGCCCAGAGTCGTTCTCCGATTTTAGGTACGGATGCTTCAATAGGAGCAAATAAATAATCATTTTTATCAGTGAATTTTGAAAATGGTGAATACGATAAAATACCAACATCACTATATTTTGCTTCTGGATTTTGAAAGGGAATTAATTCAATTGATATTTTTTCTTGAGCCGAGAAGTCTTCTGGCGTCCAAATTCTCATGTTGCTATCATTAGGAAACGTAAATAGTAACGCATGCTTCTTTTCAGTTTCTTCAATAACATGAGTCGCGGTAAGACAAAGTCCTGGAGCAATCATGATACCGCTACCTATAATGGATTGTTGTTCACTGTCTATAAAACCAATTGCAACTATTAACCCTTGAAGGCTCCACAACTCCTCTTCACCAATTCCATCAATTGGATGAAACTCTGGACGGATCCATTTACAAGCTCGATCTAAAATATTACTTACAGGACGTTCAATCATTGTTTGGAATGAGTTTTTCAAGCTTACCTCTAATAGTATTAATTTCTATGGTGTACAGCTGTAACATAGAGTACTACAAAATTATCTATGATCCTGCACGAAAGGAGTCTATTTCCTTTCTTTTCCCAAATGAACCTTTGGCCATGATCTTGATAAGAGGATAGTAACTATTTCTTAAATCAATAATCTAAGAGATCAGAGTTTAAATATCACATTTAATGTACAGAAAGAGTATTGCGAGCTAAATTTTTAGCTTACTCAAGAGTAGATTGGTGTGTTTGCCTCTCATAAACTGTTTCAGTCTCAGGTGTTGAAAAGCGCTTTCGGGTCTTCTTGGCTCTAGGCTTGCTTATGGCTATAGAAATTATGCTGTGGGTTTATAGTCTATAGCACTTAAAACAGTTAATATGATTTTTCAAACTGTTCAAGGAGGAACACATGGAACAACTCAAACGATTGCTCACAGATTTAGAGCGTATTTCATTTCAAGATATATCCGAAGTACCTAAAGAAAGGCAACACGAAGTTGCTGAGCAGATAGAACAACTCCAAGATATCCTTTCAACACTAAGTCCATTTAAGGAAAACACTTTCAAAACTCTCTAGTGCTAAGTTGGGAGGGGCTATGCTTTTTTATGGTAGAAAGTATAAAAACCGCAGTCTAGCTTTTGTAACTGCAGGGGGGTAGTGAGGAATATCAGCCATTTATGGTAAATTACAACTATCCTCAATTCTGTAAAATTGAGGATAGCTTAGCTTAGGGTTCTGGGGAAATAGTATCGAGTTAATCAAGCTATAAGCATGATTAACTTCCAATGTATTTCAAGTATTGGAGGATTTTAAGTTTAGTCATACCAAAGCTAGGTCTGAATGGTTGATGTAGCAGGCAAGCTGATGACTTAGAAAAGGGAGACTAATACAACTAAGTTAGTAAACCTGATATCCATTCTTTAGTGGCCTTCGAATCAAACGCTTTTCTTCCGTACCCTGCGTTTAACAAATCTTCAGGCAAATAATCGTCATACTTTTCAATCATTTTTTGTTGTAATGAAAGTATTTTAGCCAACTCTGTTTCATCAGGCACCCCATCTATTATGATATCCATAAAGTAATCCTTTAAGGCATCGAGACTCGCATTCTGAACTTCGATAACACCAGCAAAATTACTGTATACATACCCGCTTTTAATTAGCAAAATAGTAAGAGTATTAACTACTTTATCGCCCATCCATGAAAAAATATAACAGTGCTTACCACTTTGATATATGGGCTGATTTTCAAGATTGGCTTCTTTGAAAAAATACGCTCCTTCTTGAAATAACTGACTTCCGATCTTATCCACAAAATCTATTTTCTGATTACCAACTTCAATACGATAGTCACCAGAGCAATAGATTCTTAACATCTCTTGTCGAACTCTGTCATGAATCGACATGCCGCTACCGTTAAATTTTGGAGGTTTACCACCTTTAGTAGAAGTCACATAGATTACTTTCTTTTCATCATCAATATCAGTTACCTTCCATCTACGACCACCAAATATGATGTGCTGACCTTTTAAAATTAGTGAATCAACTGGTAACGTTCCTAGAGTTTTACTTCCGGCAACGATACGGAATTCCTCTGGTGTTTTAAAAACAGCATAGAAAGTATAGGAATTGGTAAGGCGCTCACCCTCAATCCCTAAAACCAATTCACCGCTATTAAGTTGCTGTATTAGTTGGACGGTCCCCATATGGGACAAGAGTTGTTTAAAGTGCTGAATTGATATTTCTTTGAATGATCCTTGCTCACATAATAAAGAATAAAGCTGGTCTGCTCTGACGCTTCCCCATTGAGCAATGACAGCTAGAATCTGGTGTAAAAATGTAGAAAAATGCATTTGCTTTGTATCTGCTGGTTCAAACCAGTTATCTACAATTAATAAGCGTATCATTGCTAGTGATTGAACAAGCTCTAACCTAAGACCATCTACTATATTAGATTTATCACTCAGTTCATTTTCTGCGATAAACATTCGTAAAATGGAAGGGGTATTTCTTCTACCGGATCGACCTAACCGCTGACGTAAGCTTGATACTGAATGTGGAGCAGTAACCTGAATGACAGAACTCACTTTCCCAATGTCGATACCTAGCTCTAAAGTCATAGTACAAATAGCTGTAGTAGGAAGAGCTTCCTTTTGCAATCTGGCTTCTAAATCTTCTCTGAGTTCTTTAGCTAATGAGCCGTGGTGTGGGAAAAACTCATTCGGTACAACTTGTTGCTCACATAAATCACTTAACTGTGCAGCAATGCTCTCTGTACGACTGCGGCTATTGGCAAATACCAGATGTGAGTCGCCTCTACAGAGCCTAAATATTTCCTTGCAAATCTGCTGTTCTGATGAGGTACATGTATCATCAGCCATAATATCTACAGGTTCTAAATATCCTTTAACCTGAACTTTAATAGTGCTTTGGTGCTGACTACTAGTAATAGTTTCACAAGGCAGACTTTTATTCGGCCTAAGAGAAAGAGGTACTTTTTCAAGCTCTCCTAGTGTCGCACTTAAAGCAACCCGTGGAATAGGATTAGTAATTCGACCTATAAGATGCTCTAGGCGAGTAAGCAGAGAAAGTAATTGCTGACCTCGCTCTGTTCCGATAAACGCATGAAATTCATCAATAACAATATATTTAAGGGATGTGAAGGATTGTTTTACCCATCCAGGCTCTCTGACTAACAGTGACTCTAAGGATTCTGGGGTAATTAACAGAATACCAGAAGGATTGTTTCTGGCTTTCTTCTTTTTGGACTGAAGACTATCACCATGCCACGGCGTAACTTGCAAATCCAACATTTCGCTTAAACTCTCGAGCCTGCGGTATTGATCGTTAATCAGTGCTTTTAAAGGGCTGATATACAAAATACCAAAGCCGCTTTTCTCTTCAGCAATTGCACTACATGCTGGTAGAAAAAAAGCTTCTGTTTTACCTGCCGCTGTTGATGCGCTAATTAGCACATCTTTATCACAAGCTAGAATCGGTATGATTGCCCGTTTTTGGATTTCTCTTAAATCAGGCCACCCTTGGTTAAACAACCATTTCTGTACACGCTTATCAAGAAGTTGATATTCATCTGTCATAATTTGAAATCAGCTAGTCCATCAGATTTCGTTGTTTCTCCAGCTCCTTCGTCTACAAAAATTTCATCTGTATTACTTGGATGATCTTCCTCAATAGCAATAGATTGAACTAACTGCGACCATTGCATAGAAGGGTTTTGCTCTAGTACGGCCAACATATCTAAAAACGCTTTGATAGTATTTCTCGGCGTTCGAAAATAAGCATCTCCGATAGTCTGGCTACAATGCTGTAGAAATGACTTGAGAGCATCATCTGGAACAAGGTATTTAGAAGTATCACCTTCAGCAAAAACATGGCGTAAGTTCTTCAGAAGAATATAAAGTTCTTCTGGAGTTAAACTCGATAGGTGAAGTGCTGGGGAGGAGTAATCAATCACACCTGCTCGCTTTGCAAAGCTGTTTTCAGCTAAACGGGATTGTAATGCATCATAGCTATATAGTCCTCTACGAGGATCTAATAAGAACTCCGGAGTTCCACCCAATAAAAAACCTAGATATTCAGCTGAGCCTTGAAGGCAGTCATTTAGCATTCGTAGAATCTGCTCATAGTTGGATGTACGCGCTTGTGTACTGCTTAATTTGTAAAGGTTAACCATCTCATCTAGATTAACAAGTAAGCCTTCATAGCCAGCCTGACGTACAAATAGGCTCATAAGTTTTAAAGCATCATAAAAAGAATTGTCAGAAATAATCGTTCTGACATCAAGATCCCTTCTCGCATCTGTCTTAGTGGTGTATTCAGCTCGCAACCAACGAATAGCATTTGATTTTAACTCATCATTATCTTGCTCATGACCGTTCCAGTAAGCATCAATGACTTTTGCAAAATCATACCCGCCAACCAGTTCTGACAAAGAGGCTAACTTTTGATGTATTACTGTTGAAACGCTGATATCTTTTTCATCTGCTTCTTTACGAGCCTGAGTTACAAACCGCTCTACAACACTGGCTAATGCATTTCCATCCGGTTTATTACGGGTTGCTAGGTTCTTCATGAGCTCAGAATACAGGTTCCGTGCCTGACCTGAAGAAGCATGTACTCGTCGATCCGGTGAAAGATCTGCATTGACTGTAACCAGCTTCTTTTCAAGAGCAATGGAACGCACTACGCTTAAGAAAAAAGTTTTCCCTGAGCCATAATCACCAATGATAAGTCTGAATGCTGCGCCACCCTGAGAGATTCTTTCAATATCCTTATACAACGCTTTGACTTCATTGCTTCTACCTACCTGAATATGCTGAATCCCAATTTTGGGAGTCACCCCCGATTTCAGTGATTGAATTATTGCGTCACGTTCTTTTAACCGGATACGTTTTTCCATAAGTTTAACCTTCTATCTCTGCTACGATTTCCTGATCAACATAAATAGCATCACCATCATCTTCAAGTACAGCTGCATCCACTTTATCAAAAGACCAGTCATTAATAGTTTCCAATGCTCCGCCAACCATAAGACCTAAATCTCCGCATAGCGATTCCACTTCGTCACGAGACCATTTATCTTTCCGTATCAGGCTTTCAAACAAGGCATAATGCTGTTTATCAATTCCGGCTTCTTCCTCTATATTAAAGCTATCGTCAGTTGAGTCATCGGACTCTCCTGTAGATTCGTCTTCCACAAATATTGCACCTAACATGCTTTGCACATCTTTGGTTTCTGATTCATGAATCGCTAGGATATTTTCATCTAACTGGAACGAAGTAAGAGCTGACGAAGTTGTTTCTGACGGAGAGCTTGAAGATTGTAAACCACCTTTACTTGATGACATTCCATGAATGTCACCTGTAACAAGGGCTTTATCAAGACCTAGCAAGGTATAAAGTTTTTCAAGCTGTTTGATTTCTTCTGGGTCTATTTTTCCATCGGCCATCGCCACACCAACAAGTATGCGACTAACCGCTGCTTTTTCTGTTTTACCTAATATTTCCAGTCTCGCTTTCAAACCTGTGATATTTGAAGGCGTATTGAGCCTCCAAACTAAGTAGGCGTGTAGTGATTGTTTTTCGGTAGGTGATAGATTGGTACTGTGATCAATAAGCTGTGTTAATAAATTTAATTCCGCCTGATCTACATGCGAATCAATAGCGGCAACCATTGCCCCTAAACGAAGTGCCATACCTACTTCACTATAAGCCTTGGATGGTTCAAAGTATTTGCCGTGTCCTTCAGGAAATAGAACCAGCTTTCCATCTGCACTCGTCTTCGAATGATGGTAACGAGTATCAGGAGCGATGCCATATCCGGCTTTTTGAGCAAGGTTCTGAATTAGTTCAGCTTCCTTTTTGTTGATCTTGGAAGGCAAAGGCGATTTAGTATATGTCCAGAACTCCTCAACATCTACCAACCCTTTTTTTGTTGAAATAGCATCATCTGCCCATTTTTGAAATTCTCCCAACCCTAACTCCGCACCTAAATCACTAAGATCATCAGGCAGTAACAATACAGCTTCAATATCAGTGCGAGACGTGGTTGGTTTAGCAAGGTAACGACTATACGCTTCTAATTCGGTCGTACATTCATCTGCTAGGGCAATCAGCTTATTTACAGGACCTTTCAAATTACTTGGGTCAGGAAGATCTTGTTGAGGGAATGATACGCCACGTAAGGAAGAACTTGCTGGATAATACTCAATCTTTAGTCGTGTCTTATTAGGTTTAACAATAACACCGTTTCCATATTTTTTTGTATAACGTAGTTCAAACATCCGACTAAATTCATAGTCACAGCGCCGTGCCGGTTTCTTCAGATTATAATCTGGATAAAATCGAATCCATGCCAATGCCAGTTCAGCGGGAACAGGCGTTCCTTCACTTACTGTAGTGGCTAAGCGATGTTTAAATAGAAGAGAATCTCTTTGTGGGCTTTTTTCAAGTTCTGGATGTGATACTACTTTAGGGCGTAGTAGACACATGAGTTCCAATAGACGTGTGGCATAATTTGAAAAAGATCGGCTACTACCGTAAATGCTTTTTAAACGTAGTATTTCGTTAAACAAAGACTTAAATTCTGCGTCATCTACGGTCTGCTTAATTGAATCAACAGTAATTCGTCTTTCGATGCCATAGAAATAAATAAATACATAACCTAAAGGAGTATCTGGATCACTTCTATTACCGGATAACCAGTTGAGGAAAGCTCCACGCCCTTTAGGAGTAAGTGAGATGAATTTAGGCCAATAGCCTAAGCTTTCATCCTCATAACTTGACAGCTGATGTTCAATTTTTAGCGAATCATCAACTAATGAGGCTTCCGTTCCATAACCATCTAATGAATTAAGCTGTCCACCAAAATAAAAATTACCTTTAGTAAACAGTTGTCCATTTATGGTGATGGATTCATCTGGTTTTACCCATTTTCCTGAAGTTTTGTTTTTGCTTTTTTCTTCTTCATAACCATAAGAAATACTAAAGGTAGCTAGATCGTCGTCGTCATGATTGCTTTTTGCGACCACTCGATTACTAGTTGTTATAGTTACGTTAATGTCATTTTCGGAGCTTAGTCTATTACTCTGGCTTTTTTGTTTTGAGGAGGTTCCTTTTTTTTTGGTGATGTAGAAAAACACTACTACGATTCCAATTAATAGCCAAAACTCCATGTTAACCTCGATTCTTATATTTTCAGTTGAAATGTGATCTAGTAAAGCATAGAAAGTCCATCCTAGCCCCATCGGATGTATTTATAAACTCAAATTAGCAAATTAAGAAGGTAGCTATTTCTTCGACTCGCGTTGCTACTGGCCTCTGTAATTGCAATGAAATCTTCCTGACTTCCTACGATATGTATTTCACTCTCTGCACGGGTAATGGCTGTATACAGCCATGCACGATCGACTATTCTGCCTTTATGCAATGCAATGATCACTCGTGGAAATTGTGAGCCTTGAGCCTTATGTAGGGTGATGGCGTAACCCAGCTCCATGCAATCCAAGACGTCTTGTGTGATTTTTATCCTGTCACCCGTATCAAGTGTCACATCACCAAAGTATGTTTCAGTCAACTCATCTGAGTCATCCTGTTCTGGCTCAACGCCACTAAGAACGCCAAGGCTGCCATTCTGGATGCCTCTGTGATAAAGGTTCTTCGTAAACAAAACAGCATCATTTAGTCGTAGCTTTAAGAAGAACTCTTCAGAGTACATGGTGAATCTAAGCATTTGGCCATGACTATTTACTGCCGATTGAACTTTGTTATTTATATCAGAGACCATGTTTCTAGTAGGCGCAATAATACGACTATTATCAGGGCTTTCACGATACAGAAGGCAACATCTATCAGTTATATCGCTTCTATTAGCCTCATGGAAGAATATAGAGGCGGTAGAAAGTTTCGGAGGAATCTCTCCCTGATTAATAAGCTTTGAGTACTCAGGGATTCCAGTACTTCCTTCTTGACGCTTCACAATATCCAGCATGGTGTTTGCTATTCGTTTTGAGTGAACGATATCAGCCAATACTTTTCCGCACCCAATAGGCGGCAGTTGATCCGGGTCGCCCGTTAATACGATCCGTACAGATGGGTGTATATGCGTAACGATCCGATACATGGTCGGTAAATCAACCATGCTTGCTTCATCAATTACCAATAGGTTTTTATCGCTACCTGTGCTGTCCAATGGTGGGTTTCTCAAAAAGCCAGCAATAGTCATCGTCGTGAAGCCAATAGACTCATGTAGACGCATTGCAGCTCGACCACTTAGTGCAACGGCATGAATTGAATAACCCATTAAACTAAAGGCTCTAAGCGCTGTTCTGAGCACTGTCGTCTTACCTGTTCCAGCCCCTCCGGTTATACAGGCTACAGCATTATCTAAACATGCTCCCACTGCTTCTTTTTGCTTGGCTGTTAGATCATAAGGTAGTTCTTTGAGGGCCGCACGATAAGCTTGACTGGTTTTTCGGTCATACAAACCGTCAATGTCAGCCATTGTTAACAGGCGTTTGGCAACGGTAGATTCCATTAATAGTTGAGCGGTTGGGTGATACGTCAGAGTGTCATTATTCAGCAGAAATTGAGCTTTATCGTGTCCTGCTTTGCATGCGCTTGCGACCAAATCGTTGTTCTTCAGTAATTTGTTCAGTACAGGTACTAGGTCTTCACGCTTGGTATAGGTATGCCCTTTTTCAACTTGCTTTCGTAGGGCAAATTCTAGGGCTGCACTAAGTCGTCTCTGATCATCAGCCGCAATTTCAAAAGTCCAATTTTTAATAAGGCCTTCAACATCATCAAAGTACATTCCGAATCCACATAGTAGGTAAGGGTTGTCCTGTATTGCGTCGACAGATTTGTCATCATGGAACTTGAGCAGTCGTTGTTGAATTGAAGCTGGAATACCACGCAGCGTCATCCAGTTGGTATGTTTGAGATTTTTATATTTCTCATACCCTTCGTAAAGCGCATCAATAGAATCCTCACTCAAAACCCCTTTAAGGCGATTTCTGGCTTCAAGTGTGTCATTTTGCAGGGTGGAGTGGAAAGAGTTGCCTAGCAACGCCCATAGAGCTCTGGCCTTAACCTCTCCAATCCCTCTAAACGCTTTTTCTTTGGCGATGAACTGTATTAGCTGTTCTCCTGACTCTGGCAGAGTACATTCAACATAATCTGGTACTTCATAGATATGCTGTAGCATTACGTAATCGCCTGTTACCACTTTCTCAATGCGTCGTGCGCCTTTGACTATCCAATACTGCCCAATTGCCGGTTGCACTGGGATTGATTCAGGATTTGCTTTAATAGTAACGAAATATTTACCGCTAGCAGTTTTGTAGGAGTTTTTTTCCAGTGGTACACCGGTGAAGATAACTAGACTAGAAGAACTATAAGGAATGCTAGTTATCCTAACGTGATCTTCTTGAATGGCATTATTCATCGAGGCATGAACCCCATCTCAGACAGAGTTTCAGACAACTCACCGAAGCGTTCCAGGCGAGACTCTAATGCTCTAACCTTGGCTTTAAGTTCGATATTTTCAGCCTCTAATTGAGATAACCTTCTAGACTCCAGTTGCCTAGAGGCTTGGCTAGCATCGTATTTCTTTGGGTTAGACTTCGCTGTTTCAGACTCAGCTGTCAGTTGCGGCAACACAGCACGAGCCCTTAACTCAGTCTCAAGTTTCTCAAGACTTTCTCTTAAAACAGGGTTCTGTATCAGCGCCGACTTTCCACAACCAATGGCCTTTGCAATTTCGCTACGCTTTAACTGACCTCGGTAAGCAATTTGAAGAAAATCATCATCTGATTGGGTCGCTTTCCAAACTTCAAAAGAGTCGACGTTTTGCTGTGCTTTTTGTTGCCCGTTAGCCATTACTTTTCATCCCTTATTCGCATGATAGTTTGTCTGCTTACCTCGAATTCGCGTGACAGTTTAGAAATACTCTCAATTTTGAGGCGCTTACGTATCTGCTTTCTTTCGTTGTCGCTGATTTTGGGAGGCCTTCCCATATGCTTACCGGCTTGTATGGCCGCAGCTCGACCTTCGCTTGTTCTATCATAAATTAAGTCGCGTTCTAGTTGAGCGAAAACGCCAATGAGTGAAACCATTGCTTGTGATAGAGCTGTGCGTTGGTAATTATCTAAAGAGCCATTCAGCATTTTAAGGGAGACATTCTTTTCATGAATTTTATCGATGGTTCTCAAAATAGCTTTTAGGGAACGACCAAGCCTGTCTAGCAATGTTACGACAGACATCGTCATCACGCATATAATCAATCAGAGATTGAAGCTGAACATCGTTATCCTTTGAACTACCGCTATATTTTCCTGAAAATATTTTCTGGAACCCAGCACTCTCTAGGACAGTGAATTGTGAACTCAGTGATTGCGCTATGGTGCTTACACGAGCATAACCAATCAAGTGTGACATCATACGTACCAAAGTTATAACTTTAGTTCATCAGAAGTTAAAGGTGTACTTTTATCAAGTCCATTCAATAAGTACATGTACATTAATAAAGATTAGTCTTTAGTTTATTTTTCAAGATGGGTTTTGGGTGTAGTTCAAAAACTAACCCCATGAATCTTTAAAACATTAGGAATAAACAGCTATTTAAAACTGGAAAAACAGGAGTAGACGTTTCTTTTAGACCAAAACAACCTAATAAGTCGTAAAATAATTCAGATTTAAAACCAGCGGGGGGATGTTCAGAAATATTTTTAAGTAATATACAAACTGAATTAATTAAACTAACTAAACGTTATTATCACAAGATCTGATGCTATGAACACTTAATCCTATTGAATCAGATAATAAATAAATGACACATTAAGAATGTTTATCATGCACTACTAATAGGAGAGGGAAGATAAATATAACCGAGAAAAAATTAATAAAAATTAGGAAAAAATAATTTAAATGGTGCCCCGTACTGGATTCGAACCAGTGACCTACCGCTTAGCTTACCACTATAGTTTTCACTACCACCAAAAGGCTTTGTGGTCTGGACTATCCCTTCATCATACAATCAAGTTGCTTAGATGTGAGCCGTCTAGTCTCTACACCTTCCCATCAAAAAGCTGGGCTTGGCTCGAGATTGCCATTTGTCATACGACAAGAAGGTTTCCTCGAATTTGACTCATTACATTCACAAGGTTTCCCAAGCGAAGCTCCTAAATTTTGTAGCAAATAATTACCACAAGCATAAAGGCGGTTGCTCTATCCACTGAGCTAACGGGGCATATATATTCAATTTGGTAAATTGTAATTTAAAAATTGTAAACTTACCATAACTAACACTCCCTAAATATCTCACTCACTCACTGTTTGGTAAGTTTTAAGGGTTTTATTCTTGCTCTATCCAACTGAGCTAACGGAACAAAGATCATTACATTTCATTTGGTGGGCTATTATAGGGATGGAATAGCAATCGTCAACCAATAGACATAAAAAAGCCCAGTAAAACTGGGCTAAAAATGACTATTTGAAGCTATGGAACCGAGAATAGTTAAAATTCACTACTCCGCAGCACAAATATCACAAAAGGAACAAGATAAATAATACAAGCAGCCACCCTAAAAAACAAGACACATGCGCCAAAAGGAGCCACGTTGCACCGTGTTTGTGCAATGTGCATTAAAAAGAAGTTTTTAATAAAATATTTAAGCCTATGTTATTGTAGTAGCCAACTTAAACAGAGCTTGATCACCATGCCAGAACGTCTAATTTATTTTTTTCTTGTCTTCAAACGTTATGGATACTTAACAATAACAAGATTCAAACATAGCAACCTTTCACAAAAAGCAGCACAACTCACCTTATCAAGTTTGTTGGCTGCGGTTCCTATAATTACCATCATTGTTGGAATACTAAGCTTTACACCCGCATTAGAAGCAATGCAGGCACAGCTATTTCAACTCATTGAGCTACATCTTGCACCTGGCTCTAGCGATATCATGATGCCTTATTTAATTAAGTTTTCAGCACAAACCAAAAACCTTCCCGCTGCTGGATTGATCGCACTAGTTTTAACCGCTCTATTACTACTAAATAGCTTTGAAAGCAGTGTCCAATCAATTTGGGAAATCAGAAAGACCAGAAAAATTAGAGAGCGACTTTTAACCTACTGGGCAATTTTAACCCTAGGGCCAATCATATTTGCATCTTCGTTAAGCCTATACGGCACACTTATATCAATACAAATTCAAGGCACTCAAACAAACGCATGGATTGATAACCTATTGGAACTTGGAAGCATGACCTTGTATTTCCTAATGCTTCTGACACTAAACTTTTTAACTCCGAACGCAGAGGTTTCGCTGAAATGGGCATCAATTTCAGCTCTTGCAGGCAGCATTGGTCTTTTTATCTTAAATACGATATTCAGCTCGTTTGCACAGTTTTTCAGCAGCTATCAAGTCGTTTACGGCGCATTCGCAGCTATCCCGATATTTCTGATCTGGTTACAAAGCTCATGGCTCATTGTTCTCGCATCCATCTGCTTATGCGCCACATTGCACAACATAAAAAGCACAACAGAACAGAAAAACTTAGCATCCGGTCAGGATTAATGTAAAATCCCGCAAATTTTCAACAACAGGGCTTACCATGACGAATACAATCAACGACCTAAACAAAATTTTAGATGAGGCCGATTGCTTAGTTGACGAAGCAAAACTTAACGAAGCCCTTGATAAAATGGCAACACAAATCACAGCAGATCTTGCAGATAAGCTCCCTCTTGTTCTCTGCGTTATGAATGGCGGATTGATTCCAACAGCAGCCCTGATAGAACGATTAAACTTCCCATTAGAGCTCGACTACATTCACGCAACTCGCTACGGAATGGACACGGAAGGCGCCTCACTCAACTGGCTAAGCTACCCACAAACAAGCCTCAAAAACAGACACATACTCGTTGTAGACGATATTTTTGACCAAGGACACACCCTACAAGCCATCGCAAAATGGCTAGAGGATCAAGAAACAAGCGGCGTATATACTGCGACCGTTATTAATAAACTACACGACCGCAAAACGGATATGACACCAGACTATGTTGGAACAGATGTTGTGGATAGATTTTTATTCGGCTACGGAATGGACTACAAAGGCTTCTTCAGAAACCTAAAAGGCATTTACGCCATTAAAGATAGCTAACCCAATAAGATATTACAGACAAAAAAATGCCCGCTTTAGTGAAGCGGGCATTTTTTATTACAATAGAAAACTAGAATACTCGGTTAAAACCGTTAAGTGCCGCAACTCGATAAGCTTCCGCCATAGTCGGGTAGTTAAAGGTCGTATTCAAAAAGTACTTCAAAGTATTCTGCTCACCTGGCTGCTTCATAATAGCTTGCCCAATGTGAACAATCTCAGACGCTTGGTCACCAAAACAATGAATACCCAACAACTCTAAAGACTCACGGTGAAACAGAATCTTCAACATCCCAACTGCTTCGCCCGTAATTTGAGCGCGAGCTGTATTTTTAAAGAAAGCACGACCTACTTCGTAAGGCACCTTTTCAGCCGTTAATTCAGCTTCCGTTTTGCCTACTGAACTTATTTCAGGAATTGTATAGATACCTGTCGGCACTTCACTGATGAATTCACCACCTGGCGCACCAAACATATTAGCTGCTGCAGCACGACCTTGATCATATGCCGCGCTCGCTAGACTTGGCCAACCGATAACATCACCCGCAGCATAAACATTTTCAACTTGCGTTTGGTAAGTATCATTTACCGCCAATTGACCACGACTATTAACATCAAGATTAATTGACTCTAAGCCCAAGTTATCAGTGTTACCGGATCGACCGTTACAGAACAACAAAGCATCCGCACGCAATTTTTTACCTGACGCCATATGCATAACAACACCACGCTCTGTCGTTTCAACAGAATCGTATGTCTCATTATGACGAATTAGAACACCGCCATCACGCAAGTGGTAACTTAATGCATCGGTAATTTCATCATCCAGGAAGCTCAAAAGCTTTTTAGCTGGATTGATTAATTCTACACGCACACCTAGCCCACAAAAAATTGACGCATACTCACAACCAATTACGCCCGCACCATAGATAATTAAAGAGCGCGGAGTATGACTCAAGCTAAGAATGGTATCAGAACAATAAATACGAGGATGTGAAAAGTCGATATTAGCCGGACGGTATGGACGAGAACCAGTTGCGATCACAACTTTCTTTGCAACTAGAAGCTCAGGCCCTTTTTCATAGGTATTTACTTCTATCGTGTTTGCATCCTTGAATTTACCTCTACCAAAGTAAATGTCAATTCGGTTACGCGCATAATACTCTGTACGCCCCATGACCTGCTTATCAATAACTCTATTTGCACGATCCAAAACCTTTGGGAACGAAAACCAACGAGGCTCACCAATATCACGGAACATTGGGTTAGTATTAAAGGCAATAATTTCCTTAACAGCATGACGCAACGCTTTTGATGGAATGGTTCCTAAATGCGTACAACTTCCGCCTACTTGCGAACTCGCCTCAATAACAGCCACTCTTTTGCCTGCCTTCGCAGCACTCATCGCTGCACCTTCTCCGGCAGGACCCGTGCCTAACACCACAACATCATAATGTCTCGTTGTCATAATACCCTCTTCACTGTTCAATTATTTAGATGCGTCGTAAAACGTGTCATCAGAAACCGTTGCTGCCATACCTTTTTTCGTTTCTTTCTCACATTTACCTTTGTCACCACCACAAATATCGCAGGCGACCTCCATACCCAGAGCACTCATGCCGCCACAAGAACCTGAAATAGGCTTTCTACCCATCAACACACCGACAGACATAGCAGTAACCAATAAAAGCATAAGGGCAAATGCCAAAATAATCGTCAACATATGATATCTCCTATAAAACAAGAAAATTAAAAGCGCATTTATTTTAAATAAGACCTGAAAGCATCAGATGGATGCTCCTCAAAACCGAAATCTGTTTTCACCAACAAATACGCTGCAATGCCATTTTTCTGCGCAAACTCGAAACCCTTTTCGGGACCAAGCACAGTAATTGCAGTAGCAAGACCATCAGCCATTGTTGTTGTTTTATCTACTACAGTAACAGAAACCAACCTATGCGTAATGGGCCTACCTGTTACTGGACTAATTGTGTGAGAATAACGCACGCCGTTTTTCTCAAAATAATTTCGATAATCACCCGATGTCGCAACGGCAACATCTTTTACATCAATTATACGCTCTGCGATATCATGCCCACCTGCCGGGCTCTCGATTGCTATCTTCCAGGGTGATCCATCAGACTTAATACCTTTTGACGCGATCTCACCACCCACTTCAACCAAGTAACTTTCTATCCCTTTATCCTCCAAAACCCGCGCAACAACATCAACGCCATATCCTTTAGCAATGGAAGATAAATCCACATAAATATCTTTTTCTTTTGTCAAATGGAGGTTGTCAAGCTTTAAGTAATGGTAGCCCACTCGCAACTTAGCTTCGTCAATCGCATCTTGACTAGGCACTTTATCTTCGCGTTTACCTGGACCAAACCCCCACAAGTTAACCAAAGGACCGATAGTAACATCGTACTCACCATCGCTCATTTCACTAATAAGCAAAGCTTTATCAATAACATAAGCCATATCTTTACTGACAACCGCAGACTGTCCTTTAGGCAACTTATTAAATAGCGATAACTCTGAATTAGGATCATAAGTCGACATAAGCTTGTTAACTCTAACCAAAGCTGCATCAACGTCGTATTTCAAATCCGAAGAATTATTAACGTCTTTTTTAGTAAAAAATTTCACTGTATAGGTTGTACCCATTGTCGGGCCAGAGAAACTTGCCAGTTCAGGAGTAAAAACAGAAAGACGGTAAACAACCGCAATAGCAATAAACAGGAAGGCTGAAAATAGTATTTTTTTACGCATATAAAGTCTTTTTAGTCGCCAATAAAATAAAGACCCACCAGAAGGTGGGTCTTTATTCAGGTGCTAGCCACCGAAATCATCAAGTAAGATGTTTTCTTTTTCTACACCTAGATCTTCTAACATCTTAATAACAGATGCGTTCATCATTGGAGGCCCACACATGTAGAACTCACAATCCTCTGGAGCCGGGTGGTCTTTCAAGTAACTCTCATAAAGAACATTATGAATGAAACCAGTTTTACCCTCCCAGTTATCTTCAGGCTGAGGATCAGAAAGCGCCAAATGCCATTCGAAGTTTTCATTCTCTTCTTGAAGCTTATCGTACTCTTCCGTATAGAAAGCCTCACGGACACTACGTGCACCGTACCAGAAAGAGATCTTACGTTTCGAATTCAAACGCTTAAGCTGATCAAAGATGTGTGAACGCATTGGCGCCATACCAGCACCACCACCAACAAACACCATTTCAGCATCAGTGTCTTTGGCAAAGAACTCACCAAATGGACCGTATACTTTTATCTTATCGCCAGGCTTAAGACTGAACACATAAGAAGACATCTGACCTGGTGGTAAATCATCTTTACCTGGAGGTGGTGAAGCAATACGAATATTAAACTTCACAATACCTTTTTCTTCAGGATAGTTCGCCATTGAATAAGCACGAATCACGGTTTCATCTACCTTGGATACAAACTTCCAAAGGTTAAATTTATCCCAGTCACCACGATACTCTTCTTCAATATCAAAGTCTTTGTAATGAACAGTATGCGCCGGCGCTTCAAGCTGAACATAACCACCTGCACGGAAATCAACGTTTTCACCCTCAGGCAACTTCAACGTTAACTCTTTAATGAAGGTTGCCAAGTTAGGGTTTGACTCAACAGTACATTCCCATGCTTTAACACCAAACACCTCTTCAGGCACCTCTACATCCATATCTTGCTTCACAGCAACCTGACAGGACAAGCGATAACCTTCTTTTTCATCTCGACGAGTAAAGTGAGACTGCTCAGTAGAAAGCATAGAGCCGCCACCACTAGTCACCTTACATTTACACTGAGCACAAGTACCACCACCGCCACAAGCAGATGATAGAAAAATGCCACTGTTCGCCAAAGTTTGAAGCAACTTACCACCAGCAGGTGCAGTTACTTCCTTTTCACCATTGATGCGAATTGTAACGTCCCCAGTACTTACCAAGCGCGCACGAGCAGCAAGGATAATTGCCACTAACGCAAGCACGATAGCTGTGAACATCACCACACCTAGAATAATTTCTAAGTTGACCATGTTAGTTAAACCTTATTCTTGGTTGTCTAAATGAGCAGCCAATTAAAGCTGCACACCAGAAAATGACATAAAACCTAAGCTCATCAGACCAACAGTAATGAACGTGATACCAAGACCACGAAGACCTGCAGGAACATCTGAATACTTAAGTTTCTCCCGAATACCAGCTAGCGCAGCAATCGCTAACGCCCAACCAACACCAGCACCCACACCATAAACAACGCTCTCACCAAAGTCATAGTCACGTTCAACCATGAACAAAGAAGCACCCATGATGGCACAGTTAACTGTGATAAGTGGTAAAAACACACCAAGTGCGTTGTACAACGCAGGCATATATTTATCTAAAGTCATTTCCAAAATTTGAACGACAGCGGCGATAACACCAATGTAGCTCAATAGACCTAGGAAGCTAAGATCAACCCCAGACAAACCAGCCCACTCAAGAGCACCGTCCGCCAAAAGATTTTTGTACAACAAGTTGTTAAGAGGAACAGTAATCGCCAAAACAACAACAACCGCTATACCTAAACCTATCGCTGTTTCTACTTTTTTGGACAAAGCCAAAAAAGTACACATACCAAGGAAAAAAGCTAACGCCATGTTTTCAACAAAAACAGCCTTAACAAATAGACTTATTAAATGTTCCATTTATAGCGCCTCCTGAGAACGAGAATTCGCTGCAATCTTGAATTCAGGCTCTTCAACTTGCTCTTTCTTATAAGAACGTAAAGCCCAAATAACCAAGCCAATCACAAAGAATGCACTAGGTGGAAGCAACATCAAGCCATTAGGCTGATACCAACCACCATTCTGAATAGTAGCAAAGATCTCGAAGCCAAATAATTTACCAGCACCAAGCAGCTCACGGAAAAAGGCAACAACAATCAACATTGCGCTGTAACCCAAGCCATTACCAATACCATCAACAAAGCTCATTACAGGACCATTCTTCATAGCAAACGCTTCTGCACGCCCCATTACGATACAGTTCGTAATAATAAGACCAACAAATACAGAAAGCTGCTTACTAATTTCAAAGGCAAACGCCTTCAAAATCTGATCAACCACAATTACCAAAGAAGCAATGATGATCATCTGAACAATGATACGAATACTGTTTGGAATATGATTACGAATAATCGCAATAAAGAAGCTTGAAAAAGCCGTTACTAAGGTCAAGGCAATCGCCATAACCAAACTAACTTTCATACTACTTGTTACGGCCAACGCAGAACAAATACCCAGAATCTGCAAAGCAATTGGGTTATTTGCAAGAATTGGCCCAAAGAGGACTTTTTTCACATCAGACATTATTGAACTCCTTCGCTACGTAGTTGCGATAAGAATGGTCCAAAACCTTCCTGACCCAACCAGTATTGAACAAGATGAGTAACACCACGACTTGTTAGTGTTGCACCAGATAGACCATCAACTTTATAAGCAGCTTTAGGATCTGAACTATCTACACCACCTTTAACAAGATGTATAGCCGCCTCACCCTGCTCATTGTAAATTTCTTTACCTTTCCAAAGAGCTTTCCAGTTAGGGTTATCAACCTCACCACCCAATCCAGGTGTTTCAGCTTGGTCATAGAAACCAAAACCGATCACTGTATTAAAGTCGTTCTGTAGAGCCATGAAGCCATACATAGTTGACCACAAACCATAGCCATGTACCGGCAAAATGATTCGGTCGATACTATCGCCAGACTTCACAAGATAAACTGCAGAAAAGTTTGAGCGACGCTTAATGCCTGCTGGATCCTGCTCGCCTTTAAGGGCAATAGATAACTTAGGATCTTTAGATGCAGCTTTTTGATCAAAGGTTTCAGCCTTGATACCTGCGTCTTTCAACTCTTCTTGCGTAGCAAACTTGCCAGTCTGCAAATTAACAATACGAGTTTCAACCGACTCAAAAATTTCATCAACTGACTTGCCTGGTTCAAGCATGCCAGCAGCAGATAAAATATTACGCTTACGGTCTAAATCTTTATTGGTGTTCTGAATAGGCTTAAGACCTACCGCTGCCGCAGCAACAAAAATAGAACAAACCAAACACAAAGATAAGGCAACTATAATGGTCTTTTTAATACTATCGTTACTGCTAGCCATTGCGTGCAATCCTCCGTTTAATGTTCGCCTGAACAACAAAGTGATCAATAAATGGCGCAAACAAATTCGCGAATAAAATTGCCAACATCATACCTTCTGGGTACGCAGGGTTAACAACACGAATCAACACAACCATCAAACCAATCAGAGCGCCGTAAAACCACTTACCACGATTCGTCATTGATGCAGACACTGGATCAGTGGCCATGTACATCATACCGAAGGCAAAACCACCCAAAACAAGATGCCAATACCAAGGAGTAGCGAACATAGGGTTAGTATCAGAACCAATTGCGTTAAACAACGCAGAAGTTAGTACCATTCCCAACATTACGCCAGCGACGATTCTCCAAGCAGCAATTCGCATTACCAATAATGCACAACCACCGATCAGGATAGCCAGTGTAGAAGTTTCACCCATTGAGCCTTGAATAAAGCCAAAAAATGCATCAGACCAAGCAACAGTTAAACCAGCAACGCCATCAGCAGCAAGCTGACTTAGCGCTGTAGCGCCGGAGAAACCATCAACCGCTGTCCAAACCGCATCACCAGACATAGATGCTGGGTAAGCAAAGAATAGGAAAGCACGACCAGCCAAAGCAGGGTTAAGGAAGTTTTTACCTGTACCACCAAACACTTCTTTCGCCAAGACAACACCAAAAGTGATACCAAGAGCTACTTGCCATAAAGGCACAGTGGCCGGCAGAGAAAGAGCGAATAGGATAGAAGTAACAAAGAAACCTTCGTTAACTTCGTGTTTACGTACAGAGGCAAATAAAACCTCCCAAAAACCACCAACAATAAAGGTAACAAGATAAACAGGCAAAAAGTACATTGCACCGTAGATCATGTTGTCCCAAATGCTTGAGGCATTATAGCTAGTTAGACCACCAATAATGGCATGGCGCCAAGAGTCAGCAGGCGCAACACCCATTGCCTCCATAGCCGTATTGGCTTGCAGACCAATGTTGTACATACCAAAGAACATAGCTGGGAATGTACACATCCACACCAAAATCATAATGCGTTTCATATCAACTGCATCACGAACATGGGAGCCGTTTTTGGTCACTGAACTTGGGCGATAAAAAATAGTATCAACCGCTTCATAAAGCGCGTACCACTTTTCGTATTTTCCACCTGAGTGAAACTCAGGTTCCATTTTATCGAGTACTTTTCTAAGCCCCATGAATTAACCCTCTTTCTCTATTAGAGTTAGGCAATCCCGAAGGATCGGGCCATATTCGAACTTACCTGAGCAGCTGTAAGTACACAAAGCCAAATCTTCATCATCTAACTCAAGTGCACCAAGCTTTTGAGCCTGCTCTGTATCATTCACAACCAACGCACGTAGCAACTGTGTTGGCAAAATATCAAGCGGCATTACGCGCTCAAAATTACCAAGCGGCAACATAGTACGATCACTACCATTTGTTGTCGTTGTCATATCGAATGATTTTTTACCAGTAAGTTTGGACAAAAACACATTCATAATAGAATGTTTTTCTACACCAGCTCGAAGATAATGCATCATTTGACGCTCACGACCTTCAAGCAATACTGACACTTGATTATGGTAGCGACCCAAGAAAGCAAAAGCACCAAAAGCATTACGACCAGAAAGAACAGAACCAGAGATAATACGGTTATCGCCTTCTGCCAATTCACCAGCCAATAAGCCATCCAAGCTTGCACCAATTTGAGTGCGAACTAAACGAGGCTTTTTAACTTGTGGACCTGCCAATGCGATAACTCGCTCAACACTAAGTTCACCAGTAACAAAAAGTTTACCGATAGCAACAACATCTTGGTAATTAACAGACCAAACAGTCTTCTTATCGCTCACTGGATCAAGAAAATGAATGTGCGTACCAGCAAGGCCAGCAGGATGAACACCAGAGAATTCTTCAACCGTCACATCAGACGTTGTTGGGATTTTTGCACCGGGTGCTTTACATAGAAACACCTTACCTTCAGTCAAACGAGTCAACACGGTAAGGCCATCTGCAAATGCTTCCGCCTGATCAGCCAGAACAACTTCAGGAGAAGCAGCCAACGGATTAGTATCAATAGCGGTAACAAAAATAGAATTCGGCACTGAAGCAATTTCAGGCACTTTAGAGAATGGTCGCGTACGGAATGATGTCCATAATCCAGAATTCACTAGATTATCTACAACTTTACTACGTTCAAGAGATTTTAATTCAGAGCCAGAATAAGCGGCGAAGGTTTCGGATTCGTTCCCCTCAACACTAATAACAAGCGACTGAAAAACACGTCGTGCACCACGATTAATAGCAACTACGGTTCCAGAAGCTGGAGCGGTATAGTTAACACCCTCGGTTTTCTTATCTGTAAAGATAATTTGACCTTTCTTGACCTTGTCCCCTTCCGTGACAAGCATGGTAGGTTTCATTCCATGAAAGTCTGGACCGATCACAGCAACTGTTTTAGCAGCAGTAGCCGTCTCAATCACTTGATTGGGAGCACCTGAGATCGGTAGATCTAGGCCTTTTGTAATTTTATACATATGTTCTGCCCAACAATAAATTGAACACAAAAAGCGTAATGCGTAATGTCCACACCCCCCTCCGGGAAAACATGCATGAACGAACAACCAACCTTAAGGTAATTGTAAAACGCAAACTCACTTCACCAAAAAACCGACGTATTATAAAGATCATTCCCCCCATTGACCAGCTCATGAAGCGGTCTTTAAGCATCAACTTTTACTTAAAAGTACTACTTCGTCCTTATTACATGACGTACAGCCATAAAAAATACTTTTTTTTGTTATTTTATTACAAGATTGGATGCGACACTGCTCATTAACACTATTTAAATTAATTAAAATAGAACAAGGCAATCCAAACAGCACAATGGACCGTACTTTAGTCAGTTGCCATACATGATTGAAAACGACACAATATCGCCTAACAAATGAATAGGCTCAAAAACACGGAAGCACAATAATGATCAAACCAGAAGCTCAAATTCATATTAAGAACTTACGCTTACGCACTTATATTGGATTCAATGAATCAGAAAAACAAAACAAACAAGATGTTGTCATTAATGCTTGGATACACTATCCAGCTTCTCAAGCCTACGACACCGACGATGTTGAAAACGCCGTAAACTATCGAACCATCTGTAAAGAAATGATAGCGCATACAGAAAATAACCGCTTTCTTTTGCTTGAAAAGCTGACCGCAGACCTACTTGCACTCTGCATGACATCAAATCATGTTACCTTTGCAAAAGTTGAAGTTGCGAAACCACATGCACTACGTTTTGCCGACTCTGTATCCTTAACGTTATCCGCTACTAGAGAACAATAAGTCCAACATGCCTGAAACTGTATCAATCACCCAAAAACCCGGCTTCAAGAATTTAATCAGTGGCTTAGATGGCAGCCGTAAAGCACTACAACTGCTAGCGATAGCCTCTCAACATAAACAGCCCATCCTTTTTATGGCTAATACCGTCGCAGAATTAAACGAGATTGAAGATGAAATACAGTTCCTAAACCAGCAAAAAAAAGAAATATTAAGATTTAGCGATTGGGAAACCTTACCGTACGATGCTTTCTCACCACACCAAGACATCATCTCTCAACGCTTAGAAACTCTTGCCAAACTAACTGAAACCAAAAACCCAATCGTACTCACTACGATTGCATCCTGTTTGACTCGACTATGCCCAAAGCAGCACCTTGACGCTCAACGCTTCCACCTAAAAGAAGGACAAGAACTACCTCTTGAGCAGCTTTCAAGAAAACTCACTAACGCGGGCTATTTAAATGTAGAAAATGTCCACGAATATGGCGAATACGCAATTCGTGGCGCCCTGATGGATGTCTACCCAATGGGCGCAGAGAATCCTATTAGAATAGATTGGTTTGACAACGAAATTGAATCGATACGATGGTTTGACCCTGAAACCCAACGCAGCATCAGCAAAGTACCCGAAATTAAAATGCTTCCTGCAAAAGAGTTCCCGACGACACCTCAGGGAATCCAACAGTTTCGCCAAGCCTTTAGGGAAAGATTCGAAACCAACCCTCTTTCCAGTCCGATCTACCAAGACATTTCCAGCGGCCTAATTCCTGCTGGCATAGAATACTATTTGCCTTTGTTTTTTGAGCAAACCGCCAGCGTATTTGATTATCTTCCTGACAACACGCTAATCATTCGCTCTGACAACTTCAATGACCAGTTTGCTAGCATTCAGCTCGATTTTCGCAGCCGCCATGAATCACTTAATTACAACATCGAACGCCCCATTTTAAAGCCCGATGAAATCTGCTTAAAAGAAGACGAACTCTTTGCGCAGCTTAATCAATATACAAGCATCATTTTCTCAGCTACTGGCGATCACCCAGCATACCAAGCGCTTGATGCAGTCAAAATTGACTCCAAAGCAGCGCAACCACTTGGCAAACTGCAAGACTTTCTAGCCAGAACAACAGCCAGAGTATTGATTGTGGCAGAGTCCGCGGGACGCCGAGAGGCACTACTGGATTTATTGAAAAAATACAGTATTAAGCCCAAACAAGTAGACAGCTGGGAAGCCTTTACCAAATCCACAAAATCACTCGCCATCACGGAAGGTAATATTGGTCGTGGCTTCATTATTAATGATGAATTAGCCCTTATTCCTGAAAGTGAAATATTAGGCGAACGTGTTTCTCAGCACCGTCGACGTAATAAGCAAAACAACATTAATGAAGATGCGATTATTCGCAACCTCACTGAATTGAGACTAAACGCCCCTGTTGTGCATATCGATCATGGCGTTGGGCGCTACCTTGGACTTACTAACCTAGAAATAGATGGACAAGAAACCGAGCTCCTAACTCTTGGCTACGCTAATGATGCCAAACTTTATGTGCCTGTTTCATCATTACAGTTAATTTCTCGCTATACAGGCGCCGACGAAGACACAGCACCGCTTCATAAACTCGGTACAGATAAGTGGAGCGTTGCCAAACAAAAAGCCGCTGAAAAGGCCCGCGATACAGCCGCAGAACTATTAGAAATCTACGCAAAGCGCGAGGCTCGTGTCGGCTACGCCTTCGCCAAGCCTGATGATCAATACGAACTGTTCTCCGCAGGCTTCCCGTTTGAAGAAACACCAGATCAGCAAATGGCAATCGATGCCGTCATGGCTGATATGTCGACCAAAAAACCAATGGACCGCTTGGTCTGTGGGGATGTAGGGTTTGGCAAGACAGAAGTCGCCATGCGAGCGGCCTTCCTTGCTGTTCAAGACGGAAAACAAGTGGCTGTTCTTGTCCCGACCACACTACTCGCTCAACAGCACTACGAAAACTTTTGCGACCGTTTTGCCGACTGGCCAGTAGAAGTCGAACTATTATCTCGTTTCCGCTCAGGCAAACAGTCCAATACATCTATTGATCGACTAGAATCCGGCAAAGCAGACATTGTTGTTGGCACCCATAAGCTCATCCAAAGCGATATCAAGTTTGCAAACTTGGGGCTGGTTATTATCGACGAAGAGCACCGCTTCGGCGTTAAGCAAAAAGAACAATTCAAAGCCCTGCGCGCAGAAGTCGACATACTGACACTCACTGCCACACCAATTCCTCGAACGCTAAATATGTCTTTGTCTGGTATTCGTGATTTATCCATTATTGCCACACCACCAGCCAAACGCTTATCTGTAAAAACATTTGTAAAACAAAAAGACGAGCACCAAATAAAAGAAGCGATTTTGCGTGAGCTACATCGTGGAGGACAAGTCTATTACTTACACAATGAAGTACAAACCATTCAAAAAGCCGCTGAGGAGATAGAGGGATTAATTCCTGAGGCTCGTGTTATTGTCGGTCACGGTCAAATGCGTGAAAGAGAACTGGAACAAGTCATGTCTGACTTTTATCACAAAAGAACCAATGTACTCGTCTGCTCTACCATTATAGAAACAGGCATAGACATACCAAACGCCAACACTATTATTATTGAACGTGCCGATAAATTTGGTCTAGCACAACTTCATCAATTGCGTGGTCGTGTTGGCCGATCTCACCATCAGGCTTATGCGTATTTGCTAACCCCAAATGACCGAAAAGTAACAGGCGATGCGGAAAAACGCCTAGAAGCTATAATGCTTGCAGACAAACTTGGCGCTGGATTTACTCTAGCCACTCACGATTTAGAAATCCGTGGTACGGGTGAATTACTGGGCGACGGGCAAAGCGGACACATTGAGCATGTAGGCTTCTCTCTATTTATGGACATGCTAGACAGAGCAGTAAAGTCCCTCAAAAATGGTGAATCACCCGATATAGACATTACGTCTCCAGCACAAACCGAAGTAAACTTACGTGTGCCAGCACTCATCCCAGAAGATTATTTAGGTGATGTACATTCGCGCTTGATTCTGTATAAACGTATTGCTAGTGCAAAAACTAGTGATGAGTTAAAAGATCTTCAAGTGGAAATGATTGACCGCTTCGGGCTACTGCCCGATGCAACGAAAAATCTATTCCGTCAAACAGAATTAAAGCTCAAAGCAGAAAGCCTTGGCATTAATAAAATTGAAGCCAACGCAAAAGAAGGTAAAATTTTCTTTAACAGCAAGACACCAGTCGATCCAATGAAGTTAATTAGGCTTATTCAAACGAAGCCTGACATATATAAACTGGTTGGCTCTGACACATTGAAGTTCTTAGCACCGATGAACAGCGCAGAAGAGCGCTTCCAACACACAACAATGACTCTGGAACTACTACATTGAAATCCTTGATTGTTATTTTTTTATCCTTAGCTCTACTAAACACTCGACTCTTTGCTGAAGACGGTGGAATTAATCCTAACACCGCCAGAGCGTACGAAGCCTATTTGGTGACATTCCAATGGCCAGACGCCCTAACCAGCGAGCAAGTGACTTACAAAAATATTCTTTCGACAGACAACCTTATCCGTCTAACAGGTAATGAAAAAAGCACCGATAACAACAATGCACAATCCACACCTTTCGGAAACATCGAAGCGAGACTAGGCAAGAACGTCAAAATCCTAGCAAATAAAAAGTGGACGCTTATTTTCAGATTTCCTGGAGACACCATAAGAAAGTCTTTCTATAGCGAACAACAGAAAGATGGCTACCCAGAGTTAACAGGCAAAATAGCGATCAAGCTAGGACGCTATTTAGAATCAGACATTAATTACCAGCATTATGTTTTTGATCGTTTCACACAACCAACCCCCGATCAAAACAGCACATCAATATTATTGAGCCAAAACCAGACGCAACCTGCACTCAAAGCGTTTGAGCCTGCAATGGTGCTGAAGCTTCACCAGAGCAACAAAACTGCCAGCAAAAAAGTGAACTACTTAGACCATCCAACAATTGCTACATTAATATATTTTGAGCCAATTGAATTAGAAGATGCAATAGATAAAGTGGCCTCACAGTCAATGGATCATGAAACAGGACAAAGTTTAACTTATAACGAACTTCAAAGCACAAACGAGCTCACAAAGAGATAGGACTACGAGTTGGACACATAAAAAAGAGTGGCATGCGGCGCATACCACTCTTTTTTTATATCACTACTTTTACAGCGCGAATTCTAGATTATTGGCTAATAACCGCGAGACTGGGTAATCTTTCCAACCCAAGATACTGCTTTTTGCTCCAAGGCCGAAAAGAACGACAAACCTAGGCGCTCAGCCATACCTTTTGGCTGCTTATAAGTAACTTGTATTACTTCTGCATTTTCATAATGAGAAACCAAATACGCATCACTAGTCATTACCACATCAATCAGCTTATTTTCTATCGCCTCTGATCCGTACCAAGTATCGCCGGTTGCAATATCTTCAATATCCAATTGCGGGCGCTGACTCGAAACAAAGCGTTTGAACAAACCATGCGTATCTTCTAGATCCTGCCTGAATTTCTCACGACCTTCATCTGTATTCTCCCCCAACATTGTCAAGGTGCGCTTGTACTTACCCGCAGTATGAAGCTCAACATCAATCAAACTCTTATCTAGCAATCTATGTACGTTTGGGATTTGGGCAACAACACCAATAGAACCAAGAATAGCAAATGGCGCTGCAATAATTTTGTCAGCAACACACGCCATCATATAACCACCACTGGCAGCGACTTTATCAACACAAATCGTTAATGGGATATTGGCTTCACGAATACGCTGCAACTGAGATGCAGCCAAGCCATAACCATGCACAACACCACCGCCACTTTCTAAGCGAACAACCACTTCGTCCTGTGATTTGGCAACACTCAGAATAGCAGTGATTTCTTCACGCATGGTTTCAACGGCAGAAGCCTTGATATCGCCGTCAAAATCTAAGACATACAGACGTTTTTTAGCAACGTCTTCAATATCTTTTGGCGCTTTCTTCTGAGCTTTCTTTTCTAGCTTTTCTTTTTTCTTCTTTTCTTTCTCTCGATTCTTAAGAACTTTTTTATCCAACAGTTGATGATCTAACTGCGCCTTCATAGCGTCATAACTTTCATTCAACTTAGTAACAGACAAGCTACCTGGCTGTGACTTTCGCTTTCCACTAGACACTATGGCCAAAAGAAAACCAATAACCAAGGCAACACTTACTAGCTTTAATAAAAAACCAGCATAATCAGCTAAAAATTCCAACATTCTTTTCCTCTAAACAATCATAAGCTCTTGAGATAGTGGGGCTATTTTTATAAATAGCAATATCTTTTACTCATTAATCACTATAGATACTGTTTTCTTTATCCCTTATTATCAGCTAACTTTAAAACATCGTAATACTTTGCCAACACGTTAATGCTTTCCCTAAAGGAGCAATGAATGAAAACAACTTTGTCACATGCGCTTGGCAACAATTTCCTTGGGGCTTCTCCCCTCTGGTATAAACAAGCTGTGATCGCATTTCTTATCATCAATCCTATTGCCGTTATTACGCTGGGGCCTTTCATTACTGGCTGGCTACTGATCATTGAATTCATTTTCACTTTGGCTATGGCCCTAAAATGCTACCCACTTCAACCTGGTGGCCTTATAGCGATTGAAGCAGTATTGCTAGGACTAACCTCGTCAGATGGCGTTTATCACGAAGTCATTAAAAACTTTGATGTTATTTTATTATTAATGTTCATGGTGGCTGGCATTTATTTTATGCAAGGTATGCTGCTTTTCATCTTTAATAAATTACTGATCAAAATACGTTCAAAAGTAATTATTTCCTTAGTTTTTAGTTTTACCGCCGCTATTCTCTCTGCCTTTTTGGATGCATTAACCGTTACTGCAGTATTAATAAGTGTGAGTGTTGGGTTTTATTCGGTTTACCATAAGGTTGCTTCTGGCCAGTCAACAAACAACTCACACAACCACAGCAGCGATGACAACATACTTCCTGTTAATCAAAAAGATCTAGCTGAATTTCGCTCCTTTCTTCGCAGCCTCCTTATGCATGGCGCCATTGGTACTGCGCTTGGCGGTGTAGCAACTCTAGTTGGCGAGCCGCAAAACTTGCTTATTGCCAAAGTAGCAGGATGGGACTTTATTGAATTCTTTTTACGCGTTGCCCCAATCTCAATGCCAGTATTGGCTTGCGGCTTGTTAACGGTAATTCTTTTAGAAAAAATGAAATGGTTTGATTACGGCGCCCATCTTCCTGAGAACGTAAGAAACATACTGAAAAACTTTGAAGAAGAAGAATCCAAAAAGAGCACAAACAAACATAAAGCACAGCTGATTGTTCAAGGCATCGTTGCCATTGTGCTAATTCTCTCTTTGGCTTTTCACGTTGCCGAAGTTGGCTTAGTTGGCCTCATGGTCATTGTGCTACTGACGGCATTTAACGGCATTACAGAAGAGCATCAAATTGGTCACGCTTTTGAAGAAGCGCTGCCTTTTACCGCTCTGTTAGTTGTCTTTTTCACAATTGTCTCAGTAATACATGAACAGCATCTATTCCAACCAATTATTGATGTTGTACTGCACATGCCAACACACTCTCAACCAATCATGTTCTTTATCGCCAATGGCATTTTATCCGCCATCAGCGATAACGTATTTGTTGCAACAGTTTATATTGGCGAAGTAAAAGCAGCACTGGATGCGGGCACCATTACTCGCGAGCATTTCAATACGCTTGCGGTTGCTATCAACACAGGCACTAACCTTCCAAGCGTGGCAACACCAAATGGACAGGCCGCATTCTTATTCCTGCTAACCTCAGCCATTGCCCCTCTACTACGATTGTCTTATGGCAAGATGGTTTGGATGGCATTACCTTACACTGTCGTACTAAGCATAGTTGGCGGACTTTGTGTCACTTACTTACTGTAAGCCTTATCAGAATAAGAAATAGACACATAAAAAAGCCCTCTTCTTGAAGTGACCCCATAAAGTTGGACACTTTATTAACCGGCT
>NZ_JAHLLW010000026.1 GCF_019426345.1 Marinomonas lutimaris | reverse complement strand
GGCGTATATTAAGGATCTACAGATTTTGTGCAACCCTTTTCGACATTTTCTTTCAATTTATTTTAAATAAAAGGGTATTCGTTCATAAAACCATCAAAGAACGCTCTTTTTGGTTGTTAAATAACCAAAACAACACAATAACAAGCTGGTTACTCTCATAGATCAGGCATAACCACGGGTACCGAACGCACAATTTTCATCTCTTGGGAATCGATCGCCACTTGATAGGCAATAACCTCTACTCCTTTCTCAACCACTTCAACAAATGCTTTTACATACTTTTTATCTATATGAGCAGCAGGCGTAACAGAACTTATTCCAGTATGGCTCACACAGAAGAACATTACTGCTCGATGACCTTCTTCAACCATTTTCGCCAGTTCGTATAAGTGTTTGCGACCACGATCCGTCACCGCATCGGGAAAATACCCCAAACCGTCCTCTTCTAATAAGGTGACGTTTTTCACTTCCACGTAACACTTACGACCATCATTGCCTGTGAGCAACCAATCAATACGGCTTTTCTCACCGTATTTCACTTCCGCTTTTTGTTCAGGGTAGTCAGCAAGTTCTTTCACCACACCATTGACAATGGCTTCACCAACCAACTTATTTGGGTAACCGGTATTAATACACGCTAGATACTGAGCGTCGACTTCCACCAGCTCCCAGGTGTAAGCCAGCTTACGCTTTGGGTTATCACTTTTAGATAGCCAAACACGAGCCCCATCCTGCTGACATCGTTTCATGGAGCCCGTATTTGGGCAATGAGCCACCACAACGTCACCGTTTGGCAATTCGATATCAGACAAAAAACGCTTATAGCGCTTAATCAATTTCCCTTCTATTAAGGGTGTTGGAAATTTCACAACAGAACTCCAGAATTTTTTTATGGGAACCATCACAATCTAAAACAACCACTCTCATATAAGGAAAGGTATTTTCATAGACCTTAAACAGACACCAACGTTAAGAGTGCCCTAGGCGGTTGCGCAAAACCAATTGGTGCAATAGGATCATTAGAGCCTTGATTTGGAGTTTTGCTTTGTGATGGATACGGTTCGTAATGTTAATCAGCATTTTTGGAGTAGCAAGGGTATTCCATTCCTTACAATACGCACAACTCAAAACAGCACGCAAAGCTATAAAACACACTGTCACTCCGAACTATCCATTGGCATCATTGAGTCAGGTACAACACTGTTAACCCTACCAAACAATGAGATGATGCTTGAAAAAGCGGACATGGTTCTTATTGAACCCAACGTCGTTCACTCCTGTAATCCCTTGCAGGGTCAGCCACGCAGTTACCACATGCTCTATATCGACAACACATGGTGCTGCCACTTGTTATCGAAACTCTATGGTTACGAGATCAAAAAATACGACTGCCAGCACAATTTACTACCAGCCCTAGGCAATGAGATAAAATTGTCGGAGATAATCCATGCCGTGTTAAATCAAGACAACGAGGAAACAGCAAGCCGCTTAGAAAGGCAGGTTTTTAGCCTAGTCAGCCGCTATTGCTCTCCTATTCTGGAACATGAGGACGAAAGCCATTTAGCCAGTGAGCTAAAAACTCGACTCTTACAAGATATAACACAGGCTCCGTCCCTTGATGTCATAGCGAAAGAGCTTGGCAAACCTGCGGAAACATTAATCCGCCGTTTTAAAAAGCATTACGGCATCACGCCAAAATCCTTTCTTAATAATAATCGGATTGAACAAGCTAAGATTTTATTGAGACAAGGAATGAGCATTGTGGATGTCTCCGCGGAAGTTGGCTTTTCAGATCAAAGCCAACTACATCGCACCTTTGTGAATTATACCGCTTCAACGCCTCGCCAATATCAACAAGGAACGTCAATTTTCGACAATATTCCCTGACACCCAAAGCCTATAGTTGGAAAAAATAATCTATAGGTAACTTGTTATGTCACTCGCAACCCTTCTTCCTGCGGCTTTTCCTGCATTAGCACTGGCTCACTTCGTCGCGTTATTAAGCCCAGGACAGGACTTTTTCCTAATTATTGCCCACTCTATCCGCCATCGATTACAAGGCAGTCGGTTTATCTGTCTTGGCGTCGCCCTAGGTAATGCGATTTATATCGCACTCGTTATACTGGGATGGGCAAATCTTCGAGATAATCAAATGGCTTTTGCATTGATTCAAGCCGCTGGTGCCATTTACCTTTTATGGGTTGGGCAAAAACTCCTACGCAGCAGAAAAAACAACGCACTACTGGAAACTGGTCAAGAGACGCCACCCTCCGCCATGCACCAACTCATCCTCGGATTAAACTCTGCTCTACTCAATCCTAAAAACGCTTTATTTTATATGAGCTTAATGACAGTCATCCTTGGCAGTGAGGTGACATTGATTCAACAAATCTCTTGCGGCGTATGGATGTTCCTTGTGGTGCTGTTTTGGGACTTATTTATCGCAACCGCCATCGGTCGCCCCCAGGTTCAAACCTATTTAAAAGCCTACATACACATAATTGAAAGAGTGGCCGGCGCCATTTTAATGGGCTTTGGCCTGACCTTATTTGCGGGATATTTTCTTTAACATTAATCTGGCTGTTTAAACCATGGGGGAATAGGCAAAATTACGTCTAGGAAAGACCAAGCCTGAAGGCTTTGACAGAGTATAATCTCCAACCTAAAGGGTGTTTTCCGACATTTACTGGTTACACCGCCAAGATTATTCCATTGTTTCAGGCTAGGTATGAAAGTAGAAGAAAGCTATCGTCGGGATTTAAACCTGTTAGTGGCGTTGCAAATCCTCGTTGAGGAGTGCAGTGTCAGCAAAGCTGCTGCTCGCTTAAACCTAAGCCAATCCGCCATGAGCCGAGTTCTAGGACGACTACGCACCTTACTATCGGACCCTTTATTTACTCGTCATGTTGTGTCCGTCATTGACCTTTATCTATCGCTCACCCAGTTCAGATAAAAAGTAACAGCGCAAACCATTAACAGTGGTGGCTATAAATCCAATGACACTGTGTCACCAAAGGCAATAATTTCTGTTTAAGATGGCCAGCATAGCTCGATTACCGTCCCACCCTTTTCATTTAGGTAGCAGTTAACATTTCCGCCATGCGCTTTTGCTATGGCCGCGACCACAGCGAGACCTAACCCGCTACCGTTTTTAGTATTGTCTTTGGCTCTGCGAAAAGCCGTGAATGCATGTGGTAGCAACTCCAACGGAATACCCGGCCCAGAATCTGCCACAGACAAGTAACAATCCTCATCTTTAAGTGCAGACGTGATGATTATTTCCCCCGGAAGAGCATACTTACTGGCATTTTCCAATATCGCTAACAAAGCCTGACGAATTCGAGTAGGGTCACAAATTACAGGCAATCTCGTTAAATTTAGCACCACATGCTGACCTGCCTCTTTAAGCATATTAGCGGATAAATCGGTAAGCAGCTTGATTTCGTCCGATAACTGGGTTTCTTCTAAGTTAACTTTTAACTCACCACTGTTCATTAAGCTAATAACACGAAGATCTTCAATTAAACGCGACAACCCTTCCACTTGAACCAAAAGTCTAACAAATTGGGCTTCATCTGGCGTAAACACCCCTTCTGCCAAGCCTTGTAGTCGTCCTCGTAAAATGGTCACAGGGGTTCTTAATTCATGGGCAATGGCCGCATTCCAAAAAGTGTGCTCTTCGGTCATACGCTGCAGCTTTTCTGCCAACAAATTTAGGTCATCAACCAATAAAGCGGCTTCACCAAGAGATCGATCCCCGACATGGGCGCGATAATTGAGATCCCCTTCGGCAATTCTTCGGATCCCTTCGGCAACCAAATTTAAAGGCTCCAATATGCGCTGGGATAACCGAATGGCGACATTGATTGCCAATAAAATAACTATTACTAAGGTTAATAAAATCCACAACCACTCTGGTCCTGTTGGGGCAAGGTTTTCCTCATTCGGCAGCACGTTAGGCCAGTACGCTTCCCATAGATAATAAAAAACAAACGACCCTATGGTGACCAATAAAGCGGATCCAATGGCTATTTTTATCATTGAAAAAGCAATTTGACGACTCAAACCACTTAATTTCATGAGTCACCTTTCAAGCGGTAACCAACACCACGAACTCCAGCGGGCACACCATGAACCCCAAAAGCATCGAGTTTTTTACGAATTTTACTAATGTGACTATCCACTGTTCGCTCTAGAGCATCCCCCTCTGGTAAACAAGAGACCAATAGCTCCTCTCGGGTAAACACGCGTTTCGGTGAACGAATGAAATGAGTTAAGAGCCTAAATTCGGTTAATGTCAACGCAAGTGAATGCGCTTCGCCGCTAACATAAACGGTTATGTCATGGCTTTCCAAATCCACTTCAAAAGGATCTGCACGCAATGTCTTACTCTTTGCAGAGGAGTTAACCTCTAAAGTACGTCGTAAAACAGCTTGCACTCTCGCCACCACTTCCGCCGGATTAAAGGGCTTCACGACATAATCGTCTGCGCCAATTCGAAGTGCCATCAGTTTATCCAAATCTTGATCCATCGCCGTAAGCATAATGACGGGGGTGTTACTATTTTGTCGTAACTGAGACAACACTTCCCAACCATCCTTTTTCGGCATCTGGATATCCAGCAAAATCAGATCCGGCTGAATAGAAGCATGAAGTTCAAGCGCCTGTTGTCCATCACCAGCATGAAGGACACGCATGTTATTACGCGTCAGATAAGCCGATAAAATATCAACAATTTCCAACTCATCCTCCACGATCAGAACCAATGCTTGACGATGATCTGGGCCTTCTTGATCAGACTTAGACATAACCTTGTGATTTTCAGAAAACAAATGCCCCTCCATCAAACCTCCACATTCACTCAGCAGAACCTCCACACACAAATAGTAAACTCACGAACAATTGAATTACTTAAACGCTTTTACGTTCATTTCCCCAAAGGATAGCGCAGTGAAAAAGATAAATACATGTGTATGTAGTGGCTTACATATCTTGATAATTAGCTTGTTGGTCGGTTGTCATCAGTCGAATCAAGAAGACAAGGATGAGATCGAATTAACAATACCCACTCCCTTAGTGTCAACGATTAAAGTAGAGCCTACGCCTCTTGAGATATATGAAACACTTCCTGGCCGAGTCATGGCCGTACGCACAGCTGACATTCGCCCACAAGTAACGGGGATCATACAACAAAGGCTATTCAAACAAGGGGCAGAAGTAAAAGCAGGCCAATCACTATTTCAGATTGATCCAGCCCCTTTTGTGGCAGAAGCCGACACGGCCAAAGCCAACTTATTGAGAGCACAGGTTACGTTCAAATTGGCTGACGACAAAGTCACGCGCCTCAAACCACTGCTAGCCGCCGATGCTATCAGTCGTCAGGATTATGACGATGCCGTGTTACTCCGTGACCAAGCGGGAGCCGATATTGCTGTTGCAAAAGCAACTCTGGCACGTCGTCAGCTTGATGTGACCTTTGCCAACGTGACAGCCCCCATATCAGGTCGCATTGAGCAAGCTTTAGTAAGTGAAGGGACATTAGTCAGTAGCACAGATACAAGCCCCATGGCGCGTATCCAGCAGATTGATCAAGTGTTTGTGGATATTCGTCGCCCCGCTACCTCGTTTCAAGCAACACGTGAAGCCTTAGCGGCAAATTCGGCGGGTGAATCGAATGCATCAGGCGCAACAATCGAAATTTTGCACAGTAACGGCCAACCCTATCCTATCAAAGGTCAGGCTTTATTCTCCGGCATTAATATCGACGTGAGCACAGGCGATGTTTTGCTACGCGTACTGGTTGATAACCCTCAACGCCTACTGTTACCAGGCATGTTTATCAGAGCAAAAGTTCTCCATTCAAGTTACCAAAATGCACTGATGGTTCCACAGCAAGCCGTTATGCATCTGTCGGGTGTACCTCATGTTTGGCGTATTGATGAGAAAAACTTTGCTCACTTTCAGCCGATAGCACTGGGGGAACTCATCCAGGGGCAATATCACATACAAGATGGAATAGAAGTCGGAGATATCATCGTCATCGAAGGAATGGATAGGCTTCAGGACGGTATGCTCGTCAATCAACACCCATGGAAAGAGTTCGACGCTCCTTCCGCACCTGTGACCCACTGATTAAGATTATTAGAGAGTCTGAAATTTATGTCCCAATTTTTTATACAGCGTCCAGTGTTTGCTTGGGTTATTGCGCTTTTCATTATTTTGTTTGGCTGTATTGCGATTCCAAAGTTGCCAATATCCCGCTACCCTTCTATTGCACCGCCTACCGTGAACATTATGGCAACCTATCCAGGTGCCAGCCCACAGGCAATGAATGATGGAGTGCTAAGTCTGCTGGAAGGAGAGCTCTCCAGCGTCAAAAACTTGCTGTATTTCGAGTCCTCTGCCGACAGCTCTGGCTCGGCCTCAATCACGGTCACATTTAAGCCAGGAACAAACCCTGATTTAGCACAAATTGACGTACAAAACCAAATGAAAGCGGTGGAGTCTCGCCTACCAAGGGCCGTACGCCAAGATGGCTTAACCATAGAGTCGGCTACCTCCAACTTTCTTATGATTGTGGGATTAAAATCCGACGACAATCGCTATGATGAAATTGCCCTAAACGACTACTTAGCTCGTAATCTGGTAAAAGAATTACGTCTTATAGAGGGTGTCGGACGCGTCCAGTCTTTTGGAGCAGAAAAAGCGCTGCGCATTTGGGTAGACCCAAACAAGCTCTATTCACTGGGTTTGACAATGAATGACATTAGCCAAGCGGTGACTGAACAAAATACACAGATCACCCCTGGAAGCATAGGTACAGCACCAACAGTAGAGGGCCAACGAGTCACGCTCCCCCTAACAGCACAAGGCCAGTTAACCAGCGTGCAAGATTTTGCCAATATCATTCTGCGCGCTAACAGTAACGGCTCAAAAGTCTTGCTCAGCGATGTTGCCAAGGTCGAGATAGGTTCTCAGTCCTACGGTTTTTTGAATCGAGAAAATGGCAAAACAGCAACCGCGGCGGCCATCCAACTCACACCGGGAGCAAATGCGGTCAAAACGGCCGAAGCGGTAGAGAAGCGTTTGGCGGAGCTAAGTCAAACCTTACCAGCGGGCATGTCCTATTCGACCCCATTTAACACAGCGCCTTTCGTTAAGGTTTCCATCAACAAGGTGATCACCACGCTCCTCGAAGCCATGGTGTTAGTCTTTTTGGTTATGTATCTGTTTTTGCAGAGTATTCGCTATACCTTAATTCCCGCCATTGTGGCTCCCATCGCTTTGCTGGGCACTTTCACCGTCATGCTGTTAACAGGCTTCTCTATCAACGTGTTAACCATGTTTGGTATGGTGTTAGCCATCGGCATCATTGTCGACGATGCCATTGTGGTAGTAGAAAATGTGGAACGCATAATGGCCGAGGAAGGCTTATCGCCGAAAGAAGCGACCATCAAAGCCATGAAAGAAATCACGGGAGCCATTATTGGCATCACACTGGTGCTCACCGCAGTATTCATCCCCATGGCGTTTGCTAGTGACTCGGTGGGCGCCATCTATAAACAGTTTAGTTTATCTATGGCCGTATCTATTCTGTTCTCCGCCTTTTTGGCTCTGACACTTACGCCAGCTTTGTGCGCCACTTTACTCAAACCAGTCAAAGGCCATCATCAGCAGACACGTTTTGCCCAGTGGTTTAACCGCAGTTTTAGTCGTATGAATAACCGCTATGAAACACAAGTTGGTGCCTTTGTGAGTCGTAAAGGCTTCATGATGCTGATCTTTGTGGTCTTGTGCGCCATTTTGATTCTTATCTACCGACAGCTACCGTCTTCCTTCTTACCAGAAGAAGACCAAGGCTACTTTATGACCAGTATCCAGCTTCCGGCCGACGCCACCACAGAGCGCACATTAGCCGTGGTAGAAAAGTTTGAAGAGCATGTACTCAGTCGCCCTGCAATTGAATCAACGATGACCGTCATTGGATTTGGTTTTTCCGGCTCAGGAACAAATGCCGCACAAAGTTTTACCATGTTAAAAGACTGGGATCACCGCTCCGGCACCTCAACACAGAATGAGCTACAACTTGCAGAAGCAGCCATGGCTGATGTTAAAGAAGGCTCTGTCATGCAGATGTTGCCGCCGTCTATTGAAGAATTAGGCACCAACTCTGACATAAGCTTTTTCTTACAAGACCGCGCGAACCAAGGTTACGAGCAGTTAAAAAATACTGAGTCTCAAATGATAGATCTTGCTCAAAAGAGCACATTGTTAAAGGACTTTTATACCGATGGCTTACCTGCCGGAACCAGCATTCACTTGGAGATTGATCGTCAGAAAGCCGAGGTATTAGGCGTGTCGTTTACCAATATTAGTGAAACCTTGTCTTCAGCAGCAGGCTCGACCTACATTAATGACTTTCCAAATCAAGGTAAAATGCAACAAGTCATTATGCAAACTGAGCCCTCAGCGAGAATGCAAATTGATGACATTCTGAGTCTACACGTACGCAACAGTAGTGGTGGCATGGTGCCACTATCGGAGCTGGTGACACCGTCTTGGTCAGAGTCCATCCCACAATTGCTTCGTTTTCAAGGCTATCCAGCCATCCGCATTGCAGGTAGTGCTGCGGCTGGCGTATCAAGCGGTCAAGCCATGGCAGAGATAGAGCAACTGGCTAAGCAATTACCACAAGGCTATGCCATTGCGTGGACAGGACAAGCATTGCAAGAACGTCAATCCGCCCAACAAGCTCCCATGTTGATGGCGCTATCTATGTTGGTGGTGTTCTTAGTGTTAGCGGCACTGTACGAGAGCTGGTCGATTCCTTTATCCGTCATGCTCGTCGTGCCATTAGGCTTGCTGGGTGCTGTGCTGGCGGTTGTTTTACGAGATATGCCTAACGATGTGTTCTTCAAAGTGGGCATGATCACCGTCATTGGTCTGTCTGCAAAAAATGCGATCCTAATCGTGGAATACGCCAAGCAATTACGCGAGCAAGGTTTCAGCTTGGCAGAATCTGCGATTAAAGCGGCTAAGTTACGTCTGCGGCCCATCTTAATGACTTCCCTTGCCTTTACTCTAGGAGTTTTGCCTTTGATGCTTGCCAGCGGTGCCAGTGCAGAAACGCAACGCGCTATCGGTACAGGTGTATTTGGAGGCATGATTAGCGCGACTCTGCTCGCTATTTATTTTGTGCCCGCTTTCTTCGTATTCGTAATGAGCATTCAAGAGCGATTGGCATCTTGGACAAACTCTAATAAGACACCACCAACAGACTTTAAAGGTTAATACTATGCGTTCTCTTGTTATTGTTATGACGGTATTGCTGGCGGGATGCTCTTTAACCCCAGAGTTAACCAAGCCAGCCGCGCCGATACCAGAAAACTTTGCCAACCAAAATAGTGTTGGCACACCTTCATCCTACACTATTTCCGACCTAGGATGGCGTAACATGTTCCGTGATAAGCGCTTACAAGCGCTTATCGAATTGGCATTAGCCAACAACCGAGATTTACGTATTGCCACGTTAAATGTGGACGCTGTCAAAGCCCAATACGGCATAGCACGAGCAGAACGGTTGCCCAATATTGGCGTTACATTGGATAGCACCAAACAGCGTTCAGTCACCACGGACGGCGGTGAAAATACATCCCAAATACAAAAACAGAGTGGTCTCAGCCTTGGTATCAGCGCCTTCGAAATCGATTTGTTCGGACGCGCTCGTTCCATGTCAAAGGCGGCTTTTGCCCGTTACTTAGCAAGTGACTATGGGCATCAAGCTGCACAAATGGCGTTGATCAGCGCCATCAGTGAAGCCTACTTCGCGGAGCAAATCGCCTATGAGCAACTAACATTGGCAGAAAACACACTTACGGATTGGCAGCAATCACTCAAGATAACCTTGCAATTACGCAAAGCGAATCAAGGCAGCGAGCTGGATGTGGCGCAAGCGGAGGGGCAGGTAGCAAGCGCCGAAGCGACTCTCATCGCCAATCAAAGGAGCTTATCCCAGGCAAAGAACTTACTGCGACTACTAGTCGGCGCTGACATTCCCACCAACCTACCGGCATCAGACTTATTCTCTGATCAAGCGGTAGCCACCTCGTTGTCACCGGGTCTGCCCTCCGACTTGCTGTTACATCGTCCCGACATTTTGCAAGCAGAGCAGAACTTGATTGCCGCAAACGAAGACATTGGTGTAGCACGAGCCGCCTATTTCCCGCGTATCTCACTGACCAGCTCCATCGGCTATGCCAGCCAAGATATGAAAAGCTTAGTTGGCTCGGATAATGCCACTTGGTCATTTGCACCGCAAATTAACCTCCCCCTGTTTCAAGGTGGTAAGCTCGACGCCGAGTTGGCCCTAGCGAAGGTGCGCAAATCAACAACGATTGCCGAATATGAAAAAGCCATTCAGACAGCGTTTAAAGAAGTGGCCGACGGACTGGTTGGTAGCGAAACGTATCAACTACAAACGACTGCACAAAAGAAAGTCGTCTCCGCCGCTGAACGCAGAGCCAGACTATCCAACCTACGTTATCAAGCGGGCATAGAAAGACGCTTGGAATTGTTGGATGCCCAGCGACAACTGTATGTAGCCAAACAAACCTTACTAGACCTTAAACAGCAAGAATTGAATAATGCTGTTTTCTTATACAAAGCCTTAGGCGGTAGATTGGAACTATGAATAAGACAAAAATACATTTATTACCCGTAAGTCGAGATGAGCTCAGCACCTTTAAAACCGAGCTACAAGAAACCTTTACTGCTGCTTTGGTCGATCAATTTAGTCAGTTTGGCAGTGAACCCATTCCCTCTGACGACGATATAAACGAATCTTTTAACGCCCAAGGTGCGGTAATACGACACATTTTTTACGGACAAGAAAAGATAGGAGGCGTAGTGCTGAAGATTAATGAAGATACCCAGCACAACAGCTTGGATCTATTCTTTATCTATCCCAAACACCATGGCAAAGGCTTCGGCCTAGCGACTTGGAAAACCATTGAAGCGACCTATCCTGACACTAAGGTATGGAGCACCGTTACACCCTATTTCGAGAAACGAAACATTCACTTCTATGTCAATAAGTGTGGTTTTCAGATTGTAGAATTCTTCAACAAGAACCACTTAGAAAAGAATGAAAAAGCCCGTAGCACCGATCCCCATGATACCAGTGACTCGAGTGAAGAAGAGTTTTTCAAATTCGAGAAGGTCATGATACAAAAAACATAACGACCTTATTGATAACACGAGAAAGCTTACTGATCGAATCCAGTAAGCTTTCATTCAATACAATCAAAGCCACCACTTTGGTTTATCCAGCCTTTTTGACTGCTAAAGTGTCATAAAAAACTCTTTAGTTTTTGATAATAACGGAAGCCGTTGTATTTTTGCGACTTGGATTCCCGACTTCGCGGGAATGACTAGAAAAGTAATTTGATAGTAAGTATGACGAGCCTATTCACAGGAAAATATTGGCTTCTCGCCTTAACAAGCGTTTGCCCCCTTTTGGAATACGACAATTACTACCTATTTCCTTCAGGCAATAAAAAAACCCGCTTCAAACGAAGCGGGTTTTTAGGTGTTTCTATTTATTCAGTTAAGACGTACTTAGCTGAATTATTCCCACTCAATCGTCGCAGGTGGTTTAGAAGACACGTCGTACGTCACGCGTGAGATGTGTTCGATTTCGTTAATAATGCGACCAGATACGGTTTCTAGCAATTCGTAAGGAAGGTGAGCCCAACGCGCTGTCATGAAATCGATGGTTTCAACGGCTCGAAGCGCAACAACGTATTCATAACGACGGCCATCGCCCACTACACCAACAGATTTAACTGGTAAGAAGACGGCAAAAGCTTGGCTTGTTTTATCATACCAACCAGAACGGCGTAGCTCTTCGATGAAGATAGCATCCGCACGACGAAGAATGTCTGCGTATTCTTTTTTCACTTCACCCAAGATACGAACACCAAGACCTGGCCCTGGGAACGGATGACGGTAAACCATGTCGTAAGGAAGACCTAGCTCTAGACCTAACTTACGCACTTCGTCTTTAAACAATTCACGAAGTGGTTCAACCAACTCCATTTTCATATCATCAGGTAGACCACCAACATTGTGGTGAGACTTGATAACATGAGCCTTGCCAGTTTTTGAAGCCGCAGATTCGATTACGTCAGGGTAAATCGTGCCCTGCGCAAGGAAGTCAATACCATCCAATTTAGATGACTCTTCATCGAAGATCTCAATGAAGGTATTACCAATGATCTTACGTTTTTTCTCAGGGTCGTTTTCGCCAGCCAACTTACCAAGGAACAAGTCTTCTGCATCAACACGGATAACTTTCACCCCCATGTTGTCTGCAAACATCTTCATTACTTGATCACCTTCGTTTAAACGAAGCAAGCCGTTGTCGACAAAGACACAAGTCAATTGGTCACCAATCGCTTTATGAAGCAATGCCGCCACAACAGAAGAATCCACGCCACCAGAAAGAGCTAGAAGAACTTTTTTGTCGCCAACTTGTTCTTGCATGCGTTCAATCGCATCTTGTGCAATGTTTGCCGGTGTCCACAAAGTATCACATCCACAAATATCTACGATGAAACGAGATAGAATACGGCCACCTTGTAACGTATGCGTTACTTCTGGGTGGAATTGTACACCGTAGAATTTCTTAGCTTCGTTCGCCATCGCTGCGATTGGGCAGCTATCCGTAGATGCCATCAAAGTGAAGTCTTCTGGCATTTCAATCACTTTATCGCCGTGGCTCATCCATACATCAAGCAAGGCAACGCCATTGTTTGCAATGTGATCTTGGATCTCATCGAACAATGCTGGGCCTTCATGCTTACGAATTTGTGCGTAACCAAACTCACGAATTTCAGAACCTTGAACTTTACCGCCCAATTGCTCTGCCATGGTTTGCATGCCGTAACAAATACCAAATACCGGCACGCCCAATGTAAATACTGCTTCTGGCGCACGAGGAGAACCGGGCTCAGGAACGGATTCAGGACCACCAGCAAGAATGATACCTTTAGGATCGAAGTCGATAACGTCTTGATCTTCCATATCAAAAGCACGAACTTCACAGTAAACACCAATTTCACGAACGCGACGCGCAATCAGCTGAGTGTACTGAGAACCGAAATCAAGAATAAGAATTTTATGAGCGTGGATATCTTGCGACATTATTAGCCATTCCTTTCACTCTACTTAAGAGACAAATCTTTTCGTAGAAGTAATCAATAAATAGTAAGAGCAGTAAATAAAGATGGGGCGTGTTGTACGCCCCATCTCAGTATCAAATTATCTTGGATTAACCAGCGTGATAATTCGGCGCTTCTTTTGTAATCGTCACATCATGGACATGACTTTCACGAATGCCTGCGCCTGTAATTTTTGAGAACTGTGCTTTCGTACGCATTGTCTCAACATCTGGCGAACCAGTGTAGCCCATGGAAGAGCGAACCCCGCCCATCAACTGATGGACAACCGCAGCCATCGGACCTTTAGAAGGAACACGACCTTCTATACCTTCAGGAACCAATTTCTCAACACTGCTTGAATCCTGGAAGTAGCGATCACTTGAGCCTTGAGATTGCGACATTGCGCCTAGCGAACCCATTCCACGGTATGCTTTAAAAGAACGACCTTGGAATAAAACAACTTCACCCGGCGCTTCATCTGTACCAGCAAGTATACCGCCAACCATGACAACACTTGCGCCAGCAGCAATGGCTTTACTGATATCACCAGAAAAACGTACACCGCCATCAGCGACTACAGGAATGCCGCGAGGGTTCATTACTTCAGCCACATTTGCCACAGCACTGATTTGAGGAACACCAACACCTGTCACAATACGAGTTGTACAGATAGAGCCTGGACCGATACCCACTTTCACGCCATCAGCGCCAGCATCAGCAAGGGCAATTGCCGCTTCAGCCGTCGCAATATTGCCGCCAATCACTTGAATGTGTGGGAAGTTTTCTTTTACCCAACGAACACGGTCAATAACACCTTTAGAATGACCATGCGCCGTATCCACAACAATGATATCAACGCCAGCATCAGACAAAGCTTTCACTCGATCGCCAGTATCTGCGCCAGTACCAACAGCGGCACCAACACGCAAACGACCTTGATCGTCTTTACAAGCGTTAGGGAAGGTAGTGGCTTTATTAAAGTCGGTTACAGTAACCATGCCACGCAATTCAAACTGCTCATTCACAATCAGCACTTTTTCAATGCGATTTTCATGGAGCAACTTGCGAATAGAACCAGATGAAGCACCTTCAAGCGCCGTCACTAGGCGATCTTTTGGTGTCATAATGTCAGAGACTTTTTTATCGTAGTCTTTAACAAAACGCACATCACGGCTTGTTACGATACCAACCAAGTCAGTACCTTGAACAACTGGAACACTTGAAATGCTGTTCGCAGCCGTCAAATCCATTAGCTCTTGAACGCTGGCTTCAGGATTGATGGTAACAAGATCACGAACGATGCCGCTTTCGAATTTTTTCACACGACGCACTTCACGAGCTTGCTCTTCAATGGTCAAGTTTTTGTGCACAATGCCTATGCCACCTTCTTGAGCCAGAGCAATCGCCATGCGATGTTCAGTAACGGTATCCATCGCTGAAGACGTAAGCGGAATATTTAACTCAATGTCTTTAGTGATTTTCGTTTTGAGGCTAACATCCTTAGGAAGAACTTCGGAATAGCCGGGGATAAGCAATACGTCGTCAAACGTTAAAGCTTCTTGCACGATTCGTAACATAATGGGGAGTTTCCAATGCCAACAAGGGTGTTAAGATGGCAAGTAATTCTACTCCAATAGTTGCATTCGGTAAATCAAAACCACGAGAGATTGATGAAAAATTTTACAACTTCAGCGCCACAAGAAACGGCTTTTACCGTATCGCAGCTAAATAGACAAATACAACAACTACTTGAAGCCAGTTTGCCGTGGATTTTAGTGGAAGGTGAAATCTCCAATCTCGCCAAGCCGAGCTCAGGACATTGGTACTTTTCCCTCAAGGATGACAAAGCTCAAATACGCTGCGCTATGTTTAAAGGCAAAAATGCCGCTGTACGCTTTAAGCCCAAAGATGGCGACATGGTTCGTCTACGTGCTCGCGTCACTTTTTACGGCCCAAGAGGCGACTGCCAACTCAGCGTCGAAAGCATGGAGTCTGCTGGCGAAGGCGCATTGCAACAAGCGTTTGAGCGACTAAAAAACAACTTACAAGCCGAAGGCCTATTCGCGCCGGAACACAAAAAACAACTGCCCACAAAACCAGAGCGTGTTGCAATCATCACTTCACCGGTTGGTGCTGCGGTGCGCGATATGATCATTGCCTTCCGTCGACGCTTCCCATTAACTGAACTGACAATTCTGCCCTCTTTGGTACAGGGCCAGGACGCTGCCAAAAACATCCTAAGACAATTACAGCGAGCTGATGGTAGCGGACACTTTGACGCGATTATTCTCGGTCGCGGTGGCGGTTCGCTAGAAGACTTATGGAGTTTTAACGATGAGACCTTGGCACGAGCAATTTTTGCTGCCCAAACTCCTATTGTTTCTGCCGTAGGTCATGAAACAGATTTCACTATTGCGGACTTTGTCGCCGATGTTCGCGCCGCCACACCGACGGCTGCCGCTGAGCTTTTAAGCCCAGACCGTAATCAATTGATTAGACAAATTGAACAGCAAGAAAAGCAACTGGTTCGACGCATGTCTCGCATTCTCGAACAAAGTCAGCAACAGCTCGACTTCATGACCAAACGTATTCGCCATCCAAAAGAACGAATCGAGCAACAACAGAATCAACTTGAACAACTCAAACGCCGTTTGCAACAAAGCATGCAGCGCAAAATATTAGAGCAACAAACCCAAACCACGAATTTGGCTCATCGCCTAGAAAGAAACAGCCCGACTCGTCGTGTCGATCAAGACAGACAAAAGCTCAAAGACACCGACGCTCGACTGGCTCGTGCATTGAGCAACACCCTAACTAACAAGCAAACAGCCTTTGCACGCATCGTCGACAAACTCAACCTCGTCAGCCCGCTTAATACTTTGGCTAGAGGCTACGCCATTGCATCAAAAGACAAGCAAGTGATTCGCTCCGTTAAGGACGTTAAAAAAGGTGATGCTATTTCGGTAAGGGTGCAGGATGGAGTCATTTCGTGTGACGTAACATCAAGTCAAATCTAACAATATGCTCCAGTAAGTTTGTACCAAGCTCAATAAATAAGACTTGGTACAGACCATTAAATGCCATCACGTCACTTTGAACAACTCGACTTTATCTTTTAGGTGTCTCATCTCTTCACCAATGGCATTGGTTGCTGCTCGACTTTGATTGAATAATTCGGCTGTCTGCTCGCTTTGTGCCGCCAACATAGATAAATGTTGGTTAATATCCTCCACAGAAGCATTTTGAATACCCGCCCGCTCGGCGACCTGCTCATTCATATCGAATAGTTGCTGCAAGAAGGCATCAAGCGTATTTACTTTTTCTGACACCAGCTTTTGACTGTCTAGGGTCTGAATACTTTTCTCACAGGCAACATCCATCTGCGATGTCACTTGAGTCGATGCACTTCTCAGCTGAGTAATGATACTTTGAATTTCATTGGTGGATTCGCTGGTTCGTTGCGAAAGCATACGAACTTCATCCGACACTACCGCAAAACCGCGACCATGCTCGCCCGCCCGAGCCGCTTCGATTGCCGCATTAAGAGCAAGCAAATTGGTCTGTTCTGAAATCGAGCTGATCACATCCAAAACAGAGACAATCTTCTCTATATTTTCATTCAACTCGGTCAAACTGGATTTGCTTTGCAACATATCGACTTCCAGTGCTTCGAGGAATATCAAACTGCTCTGAACTTCTTTATTCGCTTGCTGAAGCTCGGCATTACTTTGATCCGACAACTCACCCGCTTTGGTGGCTAAATCTTTTACCTGCGCACTCTGCTCAGTGATGTCTTGGGTAGAGTTAAAGATCTGATCCACCGATTGCTTCTCAGCCTCAGAGGCTTGAGAAAGTTCATCCACCTGTTGATGCAAACCAGCAATAGCACCATCGGTCGTTTTAACAGCATCATTCACAGTCAAAAGCGAACTTTTCAAAGTTGATAGCAAAGAGTTAACCGCGTCAGCCAAACCACCAATTTCAGCCTTGTCAGAACTTTTAATTTGATAATTGAGATCTAAGTTATCAGAAACATAACGAACATCCTTGCCAATAGCGACAATAGGACGAGTCAGCGAGCCAATAACGAAATGAAGAATGAGCAGAGAAATTAGAATAAAAACGATAGAGTAGAGAAACGCATTCTGTAACTGAGAATAAATCGGCGCCATGATCTGCTGTTTCGGCACCGCGAGCATAATGAATCTGTCTAACACTGGAACCCACAAAGAACCAAGATAAAAGACCTGTCCATTAATGGTCACATCATCCAACACCACCTCGCTTTTATTACCCAATAGGTTAACAATATGATTTTTGTCGATTAACTCCATAAATGGAGAATCGCCTTTCGCTTGAATCACACCATCACTTGTTACCAACATCGCACGGCCCTGCTGACCGACTTGGAGCTTCTGAACCATATTAATCAGCTTATCGGCATTAATTCCTAAGCCAGCTACCGAAAAAGGTTTATTGGTATTCGGATCCATAGAATCACTACGATAGTTAATAAACAGCATCGAATTTTCATACTGCAAATTCAATTCATAGTCATGACCCGTAGCCAAGAAGTTTGGATAAAACTCTTTGTATGGATAGTCTGATAACGGCGTCCTAAAAAAGTCTTTCTCATAGCCAAAATATTCCAAACCATTTGGGCCATTTAATACATAAAAAGTCGAGTCACTTCCTGCGATCTCTTTCACGGATTTCAGCTTAGCTTCTATGAACGCAATCTGGTTATCTGGCGCACCTTTACTCACCCAATCTTCAACGAAGTTGTCGTTTGTCATCAGATGAGAGGCTGTAATTAACGGAGTAATTTCTGTACTGATTTGCGAGGCTAGATTACTGAGATGGGTTGGTAAAACTTCTTTTTTTAACTGTTCTAGCTCTGTGTCTAGTGTGGAAAGAGCCTGAGTACTGACAGAAACAACAGTACTAACAACAAGCAACACAGCAAGAACAGAGAACATGCGACTTCTAATGGATAGACTTTGCCACTTCATAATAACGTCCTTATTATTCATTCTTATTGTAAAGTTATCGTCAAATACTACACCGCAACTCATGACAAAAACAAAACAATTTTCTTGCTATAAATAACAACGCCATGAACCAAAGAAAGCATTGACTCCAATCAAGAAAAAATTCATCTCTGAGAATCTTCACAACCCATAGCGCTCGATTTTCTTAATCAACCCTTGTCGAGAAATCCCCAACTGCTTAGCCGCTTGGGTGCGGTTGCCTTGATTCTTCTCTAAGGCTTGGGTAATCAAACGAATTTCAAGGTCACGCACCTGCTCATCCAGCGAAGCGTCACTTGTTGGCAAATTAACCGACGTTGGGCGAATTTTCTCGCCATTTGGGTACAATAGTTGAATGTCTTCCATGGTAATTCGTCCTTGTGGACAAATAGAAGCCACGCTTTCTAGCGTATTTTTCAACTCACGCACGTTACCAGACCAAGGCTGATCACGAAACCATTGCACAGCTTCGGGGCTAAGCTGTAATTGCTTAGTTTGCTGACTTTGCAAGCGCTGTAGAAATGACTGTAGCAACACAGGAACATCTTCGAGTCGCTCCGACAGCGCTTGGGTTTCAATATTGACACCCTTAATGCGGTAATACAGATCTTCTCGAAAACTACCTTCTCGGACTTTTTCAAGTAAGTCTGCATTGGTCGCAGAGATCACTCGAATGTCGATGTGCTTCTGCTCTCGTCCTCCCACAGGAAAGAAGGTACCTTCCTGCAACACCCGCAGCAACTTGACCTGCATAGCTAATGGCATTTCGCCGATTTCATCCAAAAACAAGGTACCGCTATCGGCCAAACTCAATAAACCGACTTTGTCTTTTTCCGCCCCAGTAAACGCGCCTTTCACGTAACCGAACAACTCGCTTTCTAATAAATCAGCAGGAATCGCGCCGCAATGCACAGAAACAAACGGCTTGGCTGCGCGATGACTCAAGTCATGCAAGGTGCGCGAAATCACTTCTTTACCGGTTCCCGATGGCCCAGTCACCAAGACCCGTACATCCGTCGGTGCGATTCGCTCCACCAGCGCCCTGACCTTTTGCGAACTCATCGAATGACCGATATACGCAGACGCACCTTGGGAAGAATGACTAACTTGCTTGAGCTGAGTCAGCTCTCGTTCTAAGGTGGTTTTGGTGATCGCTCGGCGCACTACAACCGCTAACATATCTGGGTCAATCGGCTTGGCAATAAAATCCCATGCGCCAAGCTCGATGGCTTTAAGCGCCAAGTCACGATCCGCATGGCCAGTAATAATAATCACCGGACGACCAGCAAATTCATCCATAGCGCCCAAGGTTACTTGCGGATCAAAATGCGGCGGCATGGACAAGTCTAATAGCACTAAATCCGCATCAAACGATGCCAAAGTACTTCGGGCTTCGTCTAAACTACCCGCCGTTTTCACATGATAATCTTGATTCGCCAACCAACGACTAGCCAGTTCGCGAAACGCTGGTTCATCGTCGACCAGTAATATTTTATTTTGTGTCATGAAATTCTCTATTTGAAATCGCAGCGCCAGAAAAATGGCGAGGTAAAATAAGCTCAAATGTCACCGGCCAAATCGAATCGGAACGGTGTCTAATCTTCCCGCCATGAGCATCAACAATACGGCGTACTATTGCTAAACCAAGACCACTGCCGCCTGCTCGCTTAGTCACAAATGGTTGGAACAAAGCCTCATCTTGTAGACTTGGGTCGATAGCGGGCCCATTGTTATGCACTTGGATGACTATCTGTTGATCTTGTTCTTTAGCTTCAATAGATAACTTGCCATCTGGCATATTGCGCAAAAAAGACACGGCGTTATCAATGAGATTGATAAACACCTGTTGTAATCGTTGTGGGTCAGCATCCAGCTCTATTGTTTCATTTATATCTAGCTCAACCGCCACACCTTCTAGCTGAGCCTGCGCCAGAATACTCGCTATTAAAGATCGTAACGGTGTAGCGACAACTTGTAACGTCAAGCCACCGGAATACACCAACATATCACTCACCAAACGATCGGCGCGTTTAAGCTGAGTCTGAATATGCTGACGCGTTTCGGCTGGCGCGTCATAGGCCGCCATTGAAATTATATTAAGTGGATTGCGTAGCTCGTGGGCCATTGCTGCTGACAAACTGCCCAACTCAACCAGATGCTGTTCGTCCATGCGTTTTCGTTCTGCCGCAGCCAAGGCCAGCGACCTTTCAAGCAAACCACAACTGGTCGAAAACAAGGATGCAAACACTTCCGCCGTCAAACGCATGCCAGGGCTGGCATCTTCCCAACCGATTAATACAAAGTGCCAATCAGAATCTGACCGAGACACTCGAATTGCCAAGGCATCATTCTGCTCCTTAACGGGATAAGCAGAACGTTGCAGCTGAATTGCCACACTACGCCTTATCTGTAGAGAAAGTAAACGCTCACCAATAGCGATCAATTGCGGCCAATCTTGCGCTTCTTTAAGCTGGGTTGACCAAGTATCCAACACAGCTTCATTTAATAAAGCGCCAGGATAAATAAGCCGAGAAACCAAACGACTCAAAGGCTGATAAATGACAGCCGCGACAACCAAGATAAATAGGGAATACAACCAAAGCTGCCAACTGGGAACATTCGCTAACGCCTGTAAACCAATTCGTCCAGACACCACACTGATCACTGCGATGACACAGAGAATTACCAGCATCATGGCAACCCAAAGCAAGGCCCGATTGGCGAACGCATTCACCGATAAAATTTGATAACGCACCACCGCGTAGACCAGCAACAGCAAATAAGTTGGCAGCAGTAACATAGGGTAAGGAAACCAACTTATACCAAAGGAGGGAAATACAAAGCTGGTCGCCAACAACAAGCCCCAAGCTCCAACACCAAACATGGCGAGAATGGAGCGTTTCTTGTTACCAGAATGTCGATACCAGCCAAACAACAGCACGCCATGAGCCAAGATGCCGATCAACACCGTATAGGCAAGATTCCATGTCCCCGCCTCAGTAAAGATAAAAAAGGAACGCGTGTCGAGCGTACTAATCGCATCTCCAGCGCCGATCCACCAGCTTTGTAATACCACAGCAAAACTGGTCAGATAAAACCAAGGCACCACTTGATATAAGCGCTCTAGCATCGGCTCTTTAACCGAGCCAGAGTTCACAAAACGAATCGCAAAGTGCAAGAAGAAGGTCGGCATCAACGGGTTGGCCAGAATGATATGAATGCCAATTTGCTCGTAGCCTTGAAACAAAACCACATGTCCAAAGCACCAAATCGCCATCATAATGGCAAAACCTGCCAAGGCTTGCAGATCGCTTTGCTTTCGCGCTCGCCACAATAACCAAGCCGCTACCAATACGCCGCATACGCTCGTCACCAGCATGGCAACTTCAAACATCAATGAAAGCGTCAAAATCGTAAACCTCGTTTACACCTGAAAGTGAGAAAATCGTAAACCTTTTTTACACCGCAAGCAAAGATATAAATTTTCCTTTTAAAATCAAAGATATAAATTCCATTAATAGTTGGCCTGTCCTTTGCTCTACTAAAAGCAATCTTTGATCCATATCAAACTATTATCAACTTATAGGACAAGCATCATGAATACTGGCTTTTTAATGACTGAAATCATCGCACTTTTTAGCATTGTAGGTTTAGCCCTATTACCTCTGGCCTTGCAGCAAATGCGTACGCTAAGAATTAAGAGAAACGCCTAACCTTATCTATATATCTCTTAACGCTTATTGATACCCAAGGGAGCCATTATGGACCTCGACGTTGCCATCTTATCTCGCATACAGTTTGCTTTTACTGTGAGCTTTCACATTATTTTCCCCAGTATCACCATTGGTTTGGCGACACTGATCGCCATTTGGGAAGGCATGTGGCTAAAAACACATAATCCTTATTACCTCCAATTGGCTAAATTCTGGATCAAACCTTTTGCGATAACCTTCGGTATGGGGGTGGTTTCTGGCATCGTTTTGTCCTATGAATTTGGCACCAACTTCTCCAAATTCTCGGAGATTACTGGCGCGGTACTTGGGCCGCTGATGGCCTATGAAGTACTGACCGCTTTCTTCATGGAAGCCGGTTTCCTTGGCGTCATGCTATTCGGGTGGCAACGTGTTGGTCGCAAGCTGCATTTCTTCGCCACTGTCACCGTTATGATAGGTACTTGGATTTCAGCGTTTTGGATCATAGTGGCGAACTCATGGATGCAAACACCGACTGGCTACAAGATTATCGATGGCAAGTTTGAAGTCGAAAGTTGGATGGCTGTCATCTTCAATCCATCAATGCCCTATCGCCTCACTCACATGGTGGTGGCGTCATTAATTACCGCGACTTTCGTGGTGGCTGGTATCAGCGCTTATTACTTGTTGAAAAAGAAAAACATTCCTTTTGCAAAAAAAGGCCTATCCATGTGCATGTGGTTTGCCTTGGTACTCACTCCACTACAAGCATGGATCGGTGATATGCACGGTTTGAACGTAAAAGAACATCAGCCGACCAAATTGGCGGCGATGGAAGGAATTTGGCCAGTGGAAGAAGAAAACGTCCCGTTATTGTTATTCGCTATGCCTAACATGAAAACCGAGTCGAATGATTATGCAGTCGGTATTCCAAACCTTGGTAGCTTGATCCTGACACACTCGTGGGATGGCGCGGTGCAAGGTCTAAAAGCGGTACCGCCAGAAGACAGACCGAATGTACCGTTAGTATTTTGGTCTTTCCGTGTCATGGTAGGTATTGGCTTTGGCATGATGGGTATCGCGGCACTAGCGCTCTTGTTACGCCGTAAAGGCCGCTTATATGAAAACAAAGCCTTCCTGTCTCTCGTAACATTATTTACCCCTATGGGAGTCATTGCAGTACTGGCTGGTTGGTATGTGGTAGAAATTGGCCGTCAGCCTTGGATTGTCTATAACCTGGTTAGAACATCCGAGATAGTATCGCCACTTCCAGCGGAACGCGTGCTCTTTACCTTAACCATGTTTGTCATCATTTACAGTCTGCTGATCGGTGTTTATCTCTACTTCATGCGTAAGCTGATTAAGAAAGGACCGCCATCAATGGAAACACTAGAGCAGCAACTGATTGGTATGAAAGCGCCGGGCTATGCATTGGCTTGGGTGAAGTCGCTAACATCGAAAGAACAACAATCGACAGATCTGAAAACAAAAGATCAACCAATAATCGCACAAGGAGATAAATGATGGATTTGGCCCTTTTCTACTTCCTTGTCTTAGGCTTTGCCATCTTTATGTACGTGTTACTCGATGGCTTCGACCTAGGGATTGGCATTCTCTACCCTTGGTTTAACCAAGAAGGCGAGCGTGATCATTTAATGCGTTCTATTTCACACGTTTGGGATGGCAACGAAACCTGGTTGGTGTTTGGGGGCGTGGTGTTATTCGCCGCGTTTCCTGCGGCTTATGCTGGCATTACCTCAACCTTTTACTTACCTATCATGCTGATGCTGTTTGCTTTGATCTTTCGTGGCGTGGCGTTCGAATATCGCTTTAAGTCCGATACGTCTAGACCTTATTGGGATTTCGCTTTTAGTGCGGGTTCTGCCATCGCGGCGTTTTGCCAAGGCATGTTGCTAGGCTCAATCGTTCAAGGCGTTCCCGTCGGTGTCGACAGTTTATCCAGTCTACATTGGCTAACGCCGTTTTCTATATTAACTGGCTTTGCCGTAATGGCTGGTTATGCTCTATTAGCCGCTTGTTATCTGTTTATGAAAAGTCGCGGACGCATTCAAGATCACGCAGCTAAGTTAGGCAAACGCCTCTTATTGATCACTATTCTAGCCATGGTCATCGTGAGTTTGTGGACAGTGGCCAGCCAAGTAGACATTCGTCAGCGTTGGTTCTCTGGTTTGAATTTCTTGTGGTTATCGCCCTTGCCTATTATCACCTTGGTGGTTGCATTGTTGGCTTGGAAAGATCTAAACAGTCACGCCACAGGAACCGTTCACCATGAAGGTCGACCATTTTGGTATGCTGCCACCTTGTTTTTATTAGGCTTCGCGGGGCTTGTGGTCGGCTTGTTCCCTTATCTAATACCAAGACAATTAACCTTTATGGAAGCCGCATCGCCTGACAGTAGCTTGCTCTTCTTGCTGCCGGGAATTTGCATCTTCGTGCCATTGATCTGCGCTTATACCTTATGGGGCTATCGCGTCTTTGCTGGCAAGGTGGAAGATTATCAGGAGGGCTACTAATGTCTCTAAAAAGCCTGAAAGAAAAAGCCGCCAAGCTCAAATCGTGGCAATGGTTTTTACTCTTATACGGCGTCGGTTTTATTGCAGTATTAACCGCGTCTTACGGCATTAAGCTGCTGATGACTGGATTGCCTTAAAGAGGCGTAGTTACCAAGAAAATTGATTAAAAAAAGCGCACATTTCATTTATAGAAATGTGCGCTTTTTAGTGTCGTTTGCTTGGTTTCCTAAATTATTAAGCTTCAGATTTGATGGTATTGGGCTTTGTTTGAATGCTTGCTTTGAATAGCAACCCTGCAAATAACACAATACCGATAACACGAGCGCCCAGCACAGCAATAGACGTGTCCGTTGCCGCTGCAGGCCAAGCGATTAATACCGCTGTGACCACATAGGTTAATCGAGTAGGCCAAGATAAGTTCTCACGTAACCAGCCAGAAAAACCGATGCTCATTGATGCAGTTGCCAAGGTCGCAAACGAGATCGCAGCGATAACACTTGCAGTTGTTCCGATTAACAAAATACCCGGCATAGTGACGAACAAGAATGGCACCAAGAGTTTTACAAAACCCAAACGCATAGATTCAATCGCCGTCTCATTAGGATCTGCTCCAGAAATAGTAGAAGCAGCGTAAGCGGCCAATGCGACAGGTGGAGTAATAGCTGACACCAAACCAAAGTAGAAAATGAACATATGCGCCGACAAGGTTTCCATACCTAACTGTGTCATCGCCGGAGCAACCAATACCGCGAGCAATAAATACGCCGCCGATGTCGGTAACCCCATCCCTAAGACAAAAGACGCCAACGCAGTGAGCAGCAAGACAGCCCACAAATTACCGTCGCCCAGTTCAATGATCAAACCAGACAACATCAAACCCATACCGGTTAAATTCAATATCCCGATAATCACGCCTGCTGCAGCTACGGCAGCTACGATTGGCAGAGTTGAAGACAATGTCTCTTTACAAGCAGCTATAATATCTAGCGCATTTATACGAGTGGCTTTTTTCCAAGGACAAACTAGCAAACCAGCTAGAATCCCCATAACAGCTGCTTGAGTTGGTGACTTGCCTGAAATCATCAGACCGATCAAAACTACCAATGGAAGCAGAAGATAGCTCTTCGTTCTCAGAGTTCTTAGTAACAACTGTAAGCCCGCTTCTGTATCTCTTGCTAAGTTAAGACGTCCTGCCTCAAGGCGAACCGAAATCATCAAGGCTAAAATATACAAAAGAGCGGGAACCAAGGCCGCCATTGCAACTTCAGCATAAGGAATCCCAATCATTTCTGCCATCAAGAAAGCAGCTGCGCCCATTACTGGCGGCATAATTTGCCCAGCCGACGACGCAGCGGCTTCAATAGCACCAGCCAATTTTGCGCTGTAACCCACACGTTTCATCAATGGAATGGTAAAGGTACCTGTGGTCACTACGTTCGCGACAGCACTCCCGTTAAGCGAACCAAGCAATGCACTAGATAAAGCCGCAGACAAACCAGGACCACCTTGCACACGCCCCGTCAAACCACGGGCTAAATCAACAAAAACCTCACCAGTGCCAATCTTAGTTAAGATGGCACCAAACAAACCAAATAGGAAAATATATTCAACGGCGACCCCCATTGGCACACCATAAACCCCTTCAGTCGATAACATCAGGGTTGAGGTAAAACGACTAATGTCATAACCACCGTGACCATATTTACCGGGGATCAAATAGCCAAAGTACGCATAAAGGAAAGCGAGGGTCATTAAGGTAATCAATGCCCAGCCTACCGCGACACGAACAAAAACAAACACCACCACAATAAGAGCAATAAAGATCAACCTATCTTGCTCTACCGACATAGCGCCACGCATGACAATATCAATGTAGTAATGCCACAAATAAGGTCCAGGAATTAACGCCAATAGAGCTAATAGATAAAACGCTCCACGACCCACGACACTTTTGTATCTCAGCGCATAAAACAGCATGGCAGCCGCTGCAACTAAAGAGAAAAACGACGATCTCAATAGCAACGCGGTAATGCCACCATAATACGCACCGTAAAGTACAAGACCGGCGATTCCAGCGGCGATCACACTAAACAATAAAGAGACTGCTAGACGTTCCTTGCCACCAGCGAATTTTGATTCAAGGAGCAAGCTTTGAAAGCCATTGCTGGAACCTGAATTCAACATAATGACGCTCCTATTTTCCGTTTACTTCGTCATAATATTTTTTCGCACCTGGGTGCAAAGCAATAGGAGTACGTTTCGCCGTTTCTAACGAAATTGCTTTTGCCTGCGGGTGAATTTGACCTAGTTCATCTAGATGAGAAAAAATAGTTTTGGTGATGTTATAAATTTTGCTCTGATCTTCTTTACCGCTCGTAAACAAAATCGCTGGATCATTAATCATCAAGACTTGTTTACTCTGATCAGGATAAGTGCCTGTTGGCAAAGAGAAAGCTTGGTAGAAAGGATATTTCTGAATCAAACTATCTAGTTTCTCAATACTGGCAGACAAAAGCTTCATGTCTGTTTGCGAGTCTAGGTCAATCAAAGAGGAAGTCGGTGCACCAGCCAAAACCACTGTAGCGTCAACTTGACCGTTCACCAGTGCTTTTACACCTTCATTGTATGAAAGAAAACGTGGTGTGATGTCGTCAAAGACACCGTACTCTTGCAACAAACGAGTTGCCAACACTGCAGCATTGCTGCCCGGAGGCCCCATGCTAACGCGCTTACCTTTTAACTGCTCAAAAGAGTCGACACCATTTCCGGAAATCGTTGCAACTTGCAATACGGCTGGATATAAATAGGCAATACTGGCAACATCCAAAGGTCCGCTCACTTTAAATGGGCCTTCGCCATTCTTAGCTTCAAATAGTGTAGAGGAAGAGGAAAGTCCAAGTGTCATTTGACCAGCGGCTACGCGGTGGTTGTTCTCAACAGACGCGCCGGTTACTTCAGCTCGCGCCGTGGTGTTTTCCATATATTTATTAAGAGTTTCAGAAATACCCGCGCCAATCACATAAAACAAACCACCGGTTCCGCCGGTACCAATGGATACGCGCTCAGCAGCTTGTAAAGGGCTATTTACTAAGGTCGCACACAAAGCGCTCGCTATAAGCAGTTTTTTAAACATAGTATTCTCCAACTTATTTTTGTTTTGTTATTGCCTAAAACACTTTAGCGAGGAAACCTTTCATGAACCTTTCATGGGTCTTTAATAACCCATAAAAATAAACTCTACGGTAATGACGAAGAATCGTTAGGAGAAGTAAACATAGCATTATCCCACTCATGATAAATGAGCCGTTTTTTGGCATCATCTGTCTGAATAAGTAATTCAAGGCCTAGAGGAATTGGGCGAAAAATCCCATGCGGTAACTTACTCAACTCATCACGACTATATGGACCTTTCACCTTGGTACTAATTGGCGTAATACCAGAGTGATTAGCAAGTATATGCTGTCCTTCTGAGGACAATAAAAGATCGATAAAACGCTTCGCTAATGTCGGCTGTTGAGCATCACGAGGAATAAACGCCGTGCGCATGATGATCGTCGTATAATCTGTCGGCATGATGGTTTTAATCCATTCATACTTTTGTGACCACTGATATGAATAAGCACCAACAAGATTATAAGCGATGAATATCTGGCCTTTTAAAAGCGCATTTAGCATAGAGGAAGTATCCGTATAAAGCCGAGCTTGATGCGTACCAAAAGCTTCTAACAGTCGCCCATAACTGCGAGATTGTTGTCCATCATAGGCCCACGCCAAATAACCCAAACCTGACTGTTGAATATCAAATAAGCCGATTTTATCGTCTAAAAGGTGATTCTTACTACGAATCAAATTCAATAACTGCTCGCGACTAAGCGGCAAAGCCTCTCCAACCAAAATGTCGCTATTTAGCGCCGTCACGATAGGTTCGTAGGTAAAACCAAACAGCTCATTTCGCCAATGTGAATCCTTGGGGACATTGCTAAGCTCTGGCGAATCATAAGCCAATGCGTAACCATCGTTCGCCAATTTAAATTGAAGATCCATCGCAGGGCTAAGCATCACATCCGGCCTAACATTAGGCTGCGAGATAAATTGCTCGTATAAATGACGAGTATTCGATTCGGTGTAATGAATTGCTACATTCGGGTATTTTTCTTGATATGCCTTAAACAAAGGCGAGATCGCCTGATGATTGATAGCGCCATAAATAGCCAGTACATTTTCTTGATACTTTGGCTGTTTATTCAAACTTGGAAAAGTAATATATGTCGTTTGTTGCGCCGCATCAGCAAAAACAATGTGACTAACCAAGATTAAGCAAAGTCCCAGCACATAACTAACTTTCATACGACAGCCCTTTTCGTTGGGGAAAAATAACTTCCACAATCAATCCGGTTGGCTGGTTGTCTTTTAAATGGAATCTGGCGTCATGATGCTCTGCGACTTCTTTGGCAATGGATAAACCAATCCCAGAACCAGAGGCAAAGTTATCTGGACTACGATAAAAATACTCAAAAATATGTTCTTTATCCTGGTCAGGAACGCCAATACCTTGATCTCGAATTTGTAACACTACTGAAGTCTCAGATAGCTCATCCATCACCATTAGCTCAACTTCAACAACGCTGCCCTTCGGACTGTATTTAATTGCATTTTCGATGATATTTTGCAGCATTTGTTTGAGTGCGAATTCATCACCGTTAACAGTAACTTGGATGTCTCCCAAATATTCAATTTCAACCTGTTGCTCTAGTGCCCAAACCACCAGCTCGCGACACGTCTCTTTGATCACATGATCCAAGGATACAGGACTAAAAGGATGACTCTGATAACGATGTGTTAACGTAGCACGACTAAGAAGTTGGTTGACCGTGTTAGTCAATACATTACTGCTTTCTAAAATATGTTGTAGCTGCTTTTGACGTAACACTTCATCAGTTTCATCTAGAGCGTTTTGCGCCTGTGAATTCAGACCAGCCAAGGGGGTTCGTATCTGATGGGCGGCTTCTGCCGTAAAGCGTTTTAAACGGCTTAATGTATTATCCAACTGAGTCATGAAGAAATTAATGCTCTTTAATAAAGGCGCTATTTCACTAGGTACATTGGCTTCCAGAGGCGATAACTCTTGGGGAGAACGTTCGGTTATGGCTTGCTTGATGGCTTGTAAAGGCTGTAATACCCGCCAAATAACAAAGAGCAATAGGAGTAAGGTAATAAAGAAAAACAAGGTAACAAACTGCAATGCCATTTGGCTGATTTCAGTCGCGGCTGCCCGTCGTGCGTCTAATGTTTGCCCAACAATAATAAAAACATCGTTAACGCTATCCGCCTCTAATAAGCGCTTTCCCAACGCAACAAAACGCACCGTTTCACCGTGATACATGGCTTCATAATAAATAGGAATAAATTTCTCTTTTTCGATGGATTGCTGAAGCAACTGGGTGAACGGAATATTGGGAAGATCTTTGTACCCTGTCAGCACCTGATACTGTCCATTCATAATGGAATAAAACGCGCGGTCTGAGGTAGATAACGCCAAGGTTTCAAAAGCAGAAACGGGTAAATCGATAAAGAACTGCGAATCCAAGAGACTAATATTCTCGGCCATTTGCAAAGCAGAACCATATAAAAGCCGATCATAAGACTCTTTTGCCGCCCTATTCGCATAGATATGAGCACTCCAAAGAGCCACAACGTTAATGACGATCAGCACCGTCGCCACCATCAAAATCAATTGCCGACGAATCGATGTAGTCGCCTTAGCCATGATGTTTTTCCAATAAGTAACCAAGGCCACGAATGGTTCTAATATTGATATCACTGTCTTGCAGAGATTTTCGCAAGCGCGCTACGTAGATTTCAATCACACTTGGATTTGGATTTTCATTAAAGTTATAAATATGTTCGATCAATGCCTCTTTGCTTAAAACCCGCCCAGTGTGACTGATAAACACCTCTAATAAACGAAACTCTCGTTGTTTTAGGTCAATCAGATTACCGTCAACGGTTACCGAACATGCTTGAAGATCTAAACTGACATTGCCATATTCTATGGTGTTTTGCGCTTGTCCTTGGCTACGACGCAGTAAGGCACGACAACGAGCCTCAAGCTCACCAAAGTCCACCGGCTTAGTCATATAGTCATCTGCACCTAAATCCAATAACTCAATGCGGTCTTTAATTCCATCACGCGCAGTTAGCACAATCACAGGCGTATTAGAGTGTTTTTTTCGCAGGGTTTGTAAAATTTGGTTCCCCGTCATATCCGGTAAATTTAGGTCTAATAGCATGAGATCGTATTCTTGCAAGGCCAACATCTGATTTGCCTGTAAACCGGTCTGAGCAAGGTCAAGACCATGCCCCATTCGACTGATTCTTTGGCTAATGGCTTCGCCTAAAATACGGTCATCTTCCACTACTAAAATACGCATGATACTGATGCTCTTGTGACGTCTTTATTGTTATAAGGCAGATTGAATGTGTGTGATATTCAGTTTATTACTCGAAACTTTGTCAATTTAGCCCATATTCCGGCGCGAAAGAATGGGCTATCTCTTCTATCAATACATAAAATGGAAAATGAATACGGTGCCTTTTGCAATTAAAGAAACCATTCTCGTCTGTGTCCTTCATTCTTTCTTCATCTGTCCATGTGCAAACTTATCGAAAACACGTAAAGTGGTTGGCTTATTTTCGCCTCACTATTGTACGGTTAAGGACTCAAGATGATTCGAAAGGATATGTTTTTAGCGCTGATTATTATTTTTGCGTGGGGCTTTAACTTTATCGTCATGCGTTGGGGGTTGGACGAGCTAACACCGATGATGTTAGGTGGCTTACGTTTCCTCGTTATCGGCATGATTGGCTGTTTCTTTTTTTCTCGCCCTAATACACCGCTGCTTTGGTGTATTGGCTATGCTTTGTCATTGAACTTCGGGCAATTTGCGTTTTTATTCAGTGCCATGTCTTTTGGTATGCCTGCGGGACTTGCGTCTTTAGTACTGCAATCTCAAGCTATTTTCACTCTGTTATTCGCGGTTTTGTTGCTGAAAGAAACGGTACGTCCTTATCAAGTACTCGCTATCGGCATTGCGATTGGAGGCTTGGCAGTCATCGGATTGGACAATGAAGATACGACCATGACGGCGCTTGGTTTTGGTTTAACCTTAGCGGCAGGATCAAGCTGGGCGATGGGAAACATTTTCACCAAGATCATCAGCCGAAAAGGTTACGATGCCAACCTAAACCTGATTGTTTGGTCTAGCTGGGTTCCGCCTGTGCCTTTTTTTCTTTGTGCGTATTTCATCGATGGCGGCGACGTTATGTGGAGTAACATCATTAATTTGAGCTTCAAATCAGTTGCATCGCTGGCTTATTTGTCAATCTTTGCAACATTCGTTGGCTACGGTTTATGGAGCCATTTATTGTCCCGCTATCCAGCGGCAACAGTCGCTCCGTTAACCTTAGGTGTACCTGTTGTCGGCCTAACCTCAGCTGAAATATTCCTGTCTGAAACGGTTAGTTCGATGCAATGGATAGGGATTTTAGTTGTGTTGCTTGGTTTGATACTAAATACATTCGGTGGACGCTGGCTGAAAAAAACCAGCCAGCGTACCATTTAATTTAAATAAGAAGCGAGTTAGCCCTTCCGATCTTGTTGCGCGTCTATTTTATCCGCAAGGCGTGCTACTTGAGCCTGTAAATCAGAGATTTGCGTCACCAAAGCCTGATGATTACTCTCTTGATTCTCATGTTCTTCTTGCGCCGTTTCCCGTGTCATCACGTCCAGCACGACACCCACCATCATGTTTAAAAACACAAACGCGGTTAAGAAAATAAAGATGATGTAGAAGATCCAACTGAACGGATAGACGTCCATGGTTTCATACATTACATGTCTCTTATCGGAGAAATATTGTTAACAAGGGAGTGAGTGAATGAGTAAAGGCCGCATCAATAAAGACTTAAAGCTTATACGAGAGCCATGTTAACAAAAATATAGTTAACATGGCTCTATGCATAGCAAAACTTAGCCTAAGAGATTGCAATCTGTTAACCAAAATTTATCGCTTATAAAGATCGACAACACCTCAAACAATTTGAGGTAAATCTTAACGAACGTCACTATAATTGCCATCACCTTAAAAGATTGACTGAAGAAACTATGTACGACGCTGTAAAAACCAAACTAAACAACCTCAAAAACAATAAGATTTTCGAACTGCTGGTTGTTGCAGTCATCATTATCTCTGCCCTTGAAATAGGTGCAAAAACCTTTGATTTACCCTACTCTGCAATTTCAATCACGACAGTCCTAGATGCCTTCATAACAATTTTCTTTCTTTTTGAGTTAACGATTCGATTTGTGGCTGATGAAGATAAAAAAACCTTTTTTAGAAAAGGCTGGAACGTCTTCGATACATTGGTAGTGGTTGTTAGCCTTATACCAATAGACAACTCAGAAATGGCTCTCCTTGCTCGTCTAGTGCGAGTATTCCGTGTTCTTAGGATGGTCTCTGTTGTTCCGGAACTAAGGATTTTGATCAACTCATTGATAAAAGCATTGCCACAATTAGGGTATGTGGTTCTTCTGATGTTTATCATCTTTTACATCTATGCGGCGATTGGTAGCTTTCTATTCAGTGAAATCAATCCATTTCTTTGGGAAGACATAGCTATCTCAATGTTGACATTATTTAGGGTGATGACCTTTGAGGACTGGACAGATATTCAATATGAGACCATGGAAGTCTATCCCATGAGCTGGATTTACTACATGTCATTCATTTTCTTTACCGCATTTGCGTTCTTAAATATGGTAATAGGCATAGTCGTCAACGTGATGGAAGAAGAACACCAAGCAGCAAGAGCAGACAAGCAACCTTCACTTAGTGAGCTACAACAGGAACTCAAGGAAATCAAAGCGGTATTATCAGAGTTACAGAAAAAATGACTTACAAAGATTTTTATAAGGGCTATTGTAGGGCTGAAGTTAAGTATTCATCTAAAAAATCTTAAGGTCATCCATATATGCTGCTGATTTATCATAATAATTGCTATCAAGAACGGTTTACGTCGAAGACATAAACGCCAAAGACGCTCAACCAAGGCTTTTTAAAACTATTTTCCCCATAGATATCAAAAAGATATGATAACTTAGATATTTTTCAATTTATTTACATTAGTTAGATGATTTAAACTTAAATGTAATTCTGAACAGGTTCACTTTATAGAGGGATATATGGGGATTTTAATTAAAAGCGTACGTATTTCGGGCTTTCGTGGCTTAAAGAATATAGAAGTTGAATTGGAAAAAACAACTATTCTAACAGGGATGAACAATGCAGGTAAAACTTCATTTCTAAAAGCGATTCAGGTTGCTTTGGGCAACCGTCAGTTTATATCTCAAGATGACTTCTTCATTTTTCGCAATCAAACCTCCCAGAAAGTAACAATAGACCTACTAATTATTCCCTCTGACGGAGAAGAATTTTCAGAAGATTGGGAAGTTTTACTGACAACTGATCGGTTACGTGTTGATGCAGAAGCCAATAGCTATGTTCCTATGCGAACTGTCGTAACTTTTGACCCTATCAATAATTCCTATAAAACAGAGCAATTTATCCTTTCTGAATGGCCAGCATTTAATAATGGAACTATAAACTGGTTTGATATTCCTGTAACCAACAAATCAAGCTTTAAGTTCGATGGGGTGCCATTTTTCTATATGGATGCTCAAAGAGACATAATTGAAGACATTAAAGTGAAAAACTCATACCTAGGACGGATGCTGTCAAAAATTGAATATTCAGCCAACGATATATTAGCAATTGAAAGACAGATTCAATCTCTGAATGAAAGGACGGTAGAAAGCAGCCCAATTCTTTCCAATATCAAAAGTTCATTACAGAATCTAGATTCTGCTTTGGGTAGTAATGGAGCGGGGATTGACTTAACACCTTTTACGAAAAAAATTAGAGACTTAAGTAAAGGACTATCAATTTATTATACTGATAACGAAGATAGCTTTTCTATGGAGTATCATGGAATGGGGACGAGAAGTTGGTCTTCATTGCTAGTTTTGAAGGCATTCATTTCTTTACTAAACCGAAACTCAGTTGCAGATAATTCGGTTTTTTTCCCTATTCTATGTATTGAAGAACCTGAAGCGCACTTGCATCCTAATGCCCAGAAAAAACTATACTCACAGATAAATGAAATAGAAGGTCAAAAAATCATATCTACACATTCTCCTTATATCGCAGCCGCCGCTAAACTGAAACAAATCAGAAGTTTCTATAAATCAGGAAATATTAACATCGGAGCAATAGATGTAACCCAATTATCTGCTGAGGATGAACGAAAAATCAAAAGGCAGGTTATTAATACTAGAGGTGAGATGTTCTTCTCAAAATTGATCGTCCTTTTTGAGGGAGAAACGGAAGAGCAAGCATTACCAATATTTTTCGAGAAATATTTTGGTAAAACTCCTGTAGAGATGGGGGTCGATTTTATAGGTGTTGGGGGGTATACATGTTATTTGCCATTTTTACGATTTACTGAGTCACTTAAAATTCCCACGTTGATTCTAAGTGATGCAGATGGACAGCATATAATTGATAAAGTTAATAGCCAGCTCATAATAGCCAAACCTACAGCATTACTTTCAGAATCTATAATATTCTTAGATAATGGAAATGATTTTGAACGGCAGTTAATTGTAGATGGATTTCAAGCAAGTATCAGAAAGGCGATACTTTCATTTGATGAATATACTAATGAACAACATCGCAACGCCGCAGCCCCAAGAAGAGCATTAGAAGTTGAAAGGTTTAATGATGATACTCTTTACGAGAACCTGACTGCACATAAAACTAAATTTGGCCCAATTGTAGCCGAACACATCACTATGGATGAGGATGTGCTGCCAAGTAAAGTTACGCTATTGTTTGATAAAATTAGTGCTATCTTATCAGCAGTTGAGGAGTAACGAATGTTAAATGAAGTAGAGCTATCTGCAAAGCAAAGGGAAATAGTCTTCAGTCCGAATACGGCTATCTTAGTCAAAGCAAGCGCTGGAAGTGGAAAAACAAGAGTGTTGACAGAGAGAATTCGACACCTCCTTAAGCAGACCAACAAAAAAGTGCTTGCTTTGACCTTTACGAATAAAGCAGGCTCAGAAATAAAAGATCGACTATCTGACATTGATAATATTGAATCGAGAACTTTTATTGGGACATTTCACGGATTTTGCCAATCAGTATTAGAGAATCATGGTTCTCTAATAGGCTTATCAACCATGCCCCATATTTTTGAAGATGAAACTGATAGGCTTGAATTGGTAGAGGAAGCTATTTCGATGACTCCATCTTATGAGTCAAATTATAGATCTCAATCAAACAAGGAACAGAAAGCATTTAGGTATAGAGTCTTAGAGTATGTATCCCAAGTAAAAAGAGAATTGATTGATGATGGACAAAAACTTGGTTTGCATACAGATGATGAAAATATAGTTTTGTTATACCAAAACTATCAAGATATTTTGCACAATCAAAATGCTATTGATTTTGATGACCTCTTACTAAAAGTGCATAGCTTATTTTTCCGTTTCCCTAAAATTGCGAGTCTATATAGAAGAAGTTTTTATGCTATCTGTATTGATGAAGCTCAAGATTTAAATAATTCTCAATACCAGGTTTTACTAGCATTAACTGGTAACAAATATGATTCTGTCATGATGGTTGGAGATTCAAACCAGTCTATCTATCATTTTAATGGATCATCTCCCACTTATATGACGGATAGATTCGTTAAGGACTATTCCGCAAAAATTACAAATCTTTCTGAAAACTATCGTTCGTCTTATTTTGTTTTATCTGCGGCAAATAAATTAATACCAGAGACCAAAGATACTTCGGGAGTTGTTAAGCAAGGTATATTTGAGATCAATGCATACCCGAACGAGTTTAATGAATCAGAAGCTGTAATAGAAAAAATAAATAAATTAATTGATTCTAAGTATCATAGTGATATTGAAGGTCAGATTTGTTATGAAAAAATTGCAATCTTAGCTAGGAATAAATATGTTTTTAACCAAATTGAAGTGGAGTTAGAAAAGCAAGGAATACCTTATTATTTTAAAATGACGCCTGGATCATTGAGGTTTGAATCTGAGATAATGAAGACTTTTGATTTAGCTCTAAGGGTTAAATTAAATCCACAAGACCGACTGCATAAAATGAGGTTGATTGAGCGATGTGGATCTAAAGCTGAGGCAGATTGCTCTTTGGAACAGATATCAAAGGAAGTAACACCCACTGAGCTTAGGGATATACTGGGATTAATACTTTCGGTTAGCGATGACGGTAGTAACTTAAAGAGGCTACTAGTTGACTTTCGAGACTCACTAGCTATTGCAGATGAAAATGAAAAAAACATGGTTTTCAATGATATCAATGAACTGATAAAGCATTGGTTGAATTATGCTAAGAAAACAGACAATAAATCTTTGCACCAATTTAAAAACGCAATGGCATTAGGACAAACTCATTCATTGACAGAGCATACAGGTATAACCCTTAGTACTGTACATACAATGAAGGGGCAGGAGTTTGATATTGTATTTGTTATTGGGTTAGATGATGAAACATTCCCTGATTACCGTGCTGTAAGAAACAAGGGTATTGAACTTATACAAGAAAAAAATAATTTATATGTAGCGTTCACTCGGGCTAAACGGTTTCTTTTTTTATCTTACCCTCAACAGCGAACGATGCCATGGGGTGGAGTGAAAAATAGAAAATACTCTCGTTTTTTGCAAGTATTCTGTTAACTTAAAATCATGTTAAAACTTTAGCTTAAATAGATATTCGCATATAACTTACATTGGAGACGACAGTTTTAAATTTGAAGACTTAGAAAAATCATTAATGTTCTAGTTAACTATTTTCTCTTAACCTATTAATGTAATGGATCAGACCTAGGCTAAGCTAGGAACAATAAGACGGTGGTGTAATGTCAGGTCTATCGCAACTTTATCTGCAATAGACCTGAAATATCGTTTTATAAGATACAAGCTTCTCTGAGGGCTCTACGCTCTTCTAAAATTGCTTCAAACGCATCGTTTACAGGCGTTTCTTTATTCATATTAGCTTCAACATGTATAATAGCACCAGCTGCTTCTGCAAATGCTTGAGCTGAATTTGGTTTAGAATGAGTTTCTGCCATTTTATTAATTATATCAGCGGTAGTTATGTTTTCTTTTTTGGCTCGGCTCAACGCATTTCTGTCTTTTCTAAATGCACCTTGTTGTGTCATCGTTTTCTTTTTCATATTTACCTCATAATCTATTGTGATAATTGGATGGGATACCTAGCAGGAAGCAGCAGCTCATTAGCTAACTCCTTAAGGCACTTAGTTAGATTATATTTAAAAGCAGCTTGCACCAAGGGTCGACTAGGGGGATGATTTATGACCCTACTTTTACTTTACTTCTGACTAAACATGACTTCAAAACGATACTCAGGCCCACTTGTCGATCAATGGTTTAATGAATTAGATGCTGTAATTCAGCATGATATATTATGCTATCTTGTAGAATGTCGAGTACTCGAGACTGATGAATCATCATTTGATGGATTTCAATTTTTATCTATAGATCATGAGCTTATGGAAGCAATGCATATTTATTTAGATAATATCCTTGAGGTAGAAGATGAGACAAATTTAGCAAACTTAGAACCTACGGTAGGTTCATTGGTGGGATATAATCAAACGGAGCGTTTCCTAGACGAACAGGATTTTCTTATACAAGTTATCGAAAGAAAACGTTATGAAGAACTTAGTGGGCAAGCACGAGAAGCGCTTACAAATAGGTATCCATTAGCAATAAATACTGTTAAATACCTGATAGAGAAAATAGATGAGCAACCTTTGCCGCCATGCTTGTGGTCACAAAAACTTAACGAGCACTTTCGCATTGACAAGTTATGGTATGATAACAAGCTTGACGACATTTTGATTTTTCACACTATTTTAATGAAGAGCCTAGAAGAAAACAAAAAAAATATATGCCAAATTATCCAGAAGAAGCCTGAATTAGTAATATCAAATAAGAAATATCAATATATTGACATCGTACTTGAAGAGCATAAAGGTGAAGTTCAGCTGGTCAGCAACTACAAATTGAGCAAAATATTAGAGCTAGAAGAGCCATATCGACAGAGGGTTCTCGATTACTGTGATAACTTGCAAAAAAACAATATTGACAATTACATTAAGAACGTCACTTCAGCTACATCTATACACAACAAATACACATCTGTACCTCCATCAAGAAAAAATCTGGCCTCTAGATATGATGGTTACTCATCACTACTTATTGGCTTATACTGTATAAAAAATGAACACCTTTATAAAAAAATAAATTATCGCGAATATGAAGTCGAATTTGATAGTTTTAGGGATTTTGTTGAAAAATCTCTTTATGAAAAATTTGATTTTTTAAATGATAGCTTTAATATTTGGAGAGAAAAAAACAAAACACACTGTGAGTCTGATGATTTAAAAAGCTATATAGATAATACCCTTACTAAACGCATTAAATTGAACATTAAAAAAGTTCGTGACATAGTGAAGGAATTTGAAATCATCTACTTCCCCACCAATTGATAAATTTAAATCATACGAAGACATATATAACCTGAACTATTTTAAACTAGGAATAATTTTAACAATCATGGAATTCAAGGTTAATTAGTCGTCCCTGAATAATGGCGTTTCAGGCAAGAAGCGCCATGCTATTTTTAGGTTTTTCTAGTGGGAAAACTATTTTCAGCCATAATCGTCTTAAAAATGCTCCAAAATATGGGGTACAACAAAGCCACTTCAGTAGCTTACGTAGGTTCTGACCACAGGCACTTAAGATCACGTTGATCGCATCGCCCTGTACTCCTTTTAAGAAGCATCGTCTGAGTTTTCCATCCGATTTGAGATGCCCTATGATGGGTTCTACACTGTTTCGTCTTCCCATCCAGTGCTTCTCTTTCTTAGGGACTCCGCGTTTTTGACCTGCAATCAAGACGTTAATGTCTTCCACGCCAGACCCTTTATACCCTCGGTCAACAAAACAGGTTTCTGGTTTTTTTCCTGTCAGGGTTTCAACTTGTTGAAGTTGATCTTTTAACGTATGCCCATCATAAGGATTGCCTGGATAGCTTCTTGCTCCCACGATAAAGGATTCTTTCGCGGTCACGGCGATACTGGCTTTCACACCAAATTCGTAGCGTTTATGCGCTTTGCCTTTGGATATACAGTCCACATTGGGTTCATGTAGGCTGTACAGCTTATTTTTGCTCTGGCGACTTTGTTTTAGTAATCGATAAGCTTGGTTGAGTGTGTCTTCCTGTTTTTGGGTGAGCATTAACCCTTGTTGTTTTACTTGTCTATCAATATCTCGCAGGACTCGCCCTAAAAAACCTTTCACTTGCTTAATCGCTTTTTCCATCCGATTGTATTGTTTGGCGTGACCATAACGTCCAATTTTAGGCATTAACTCATGACAGGCGTAGTCATAGGTTTGTCTTAACGTGATGTTTTGTTCTTTGGCGACCTTAATAAGCTGCTGTCGAGCCTTGTTATAGAGCTTGGCATCGGTTGGGAAGGTGATGTTTTTTTCTTGTACCGTGGTGTCTACTACGACTCGTTTTAGGCTCGCTGGTTTGATGACTTTTAGCTTTAGACCTGCTTGTATCGTCTGGGTAAGCAGCCATTCGCAGCCTTCTTCTCCTAACCGTTTTCGCCATTTTACAAGACTGGTTAGATGACACGGGAAGTTGTGTTGGAAAAAGGTTTCGCCGCAAAAGTATTGGTAATAAGGCGATTCAAGCCATTGCTCTAATACCATTTCGTCAGACAAGTTATGCAAGTGCTGCAAATACAGTAACCCCGTTATAAGACGCGTTGGTAGCGCGGCTACACCAACCGTTGAGAAGTGTGCCCCCAATTCGTTATCCAACAGGTTCCAATCAATGATCTTAGCCAGTCGAACTAAAGGATGATTGGGATTAATGATGTCTACGAGCTGAGGTTGGAACAAATCTTTTTGCGGCATGGTCTTTGTCTGACGAGGCTTCATAAAACTCACCCATTCTACAACTTTTTAGGTCTAAAGGCGTATTTATCGTAAGATTTAGGTATTAACTATCTTATAAAAACACATTAGATTCAATAGGTTGAGAGATTTTCAGGGACGACTAATTAAGTCATTGAGATTTACCTCCTCCGCAGTTACAACACCTTAAAACAAGATACATCAACTATAAATTTTTAATATCTATAGCAATCTCAGGTGAGTTTTCACGCTGCTCTACGACTTTTTCTAAGTCTAAGTCTTCCAACTTCTCCAGCTCGATGATTAGTGCTTTTTTGGAAGTATCGTCCAAACGGGAAATCAAGCACGCCAGTTCAGCACTTAGGTCGTCCTCACACAAAAAGTAGTTCAGCGGGACATTGAGTTCTTG
>NZ_JAHLLW010000025.1 GCF_019426345.1 Marinomonas lutimaris | reverse complement strand
TTACCGATGTCACCACTGAACTTTACTTCCGTCAGATTCTTGGGCGCATCATACGAATGACCAAAGATCAGTCACATGTCGCTAATATGTACATGTTGGCAGAACCAAATTTAGTGGAGTTCGCAGAACGACTGAACAAAGCAATTCCGGGCACTTACAACTACCAAAAAACAGAAGAATTGCTGAATAGTATAGACACTCCAAGCTCAGGAATTGGTGGTAGTCGAGACTCTTACAGAGACGACGTGTTAATACCAGAAACTAACCTTGGTGAATTTATCTTGAGTAACGATCATGATCTATTTAAACAGACATGCTTGAATGAACTGACAATGTCATCATTCAAATCGAAAATCATTTCTTACTATTTATAGGAGTCCGCCACTCTTGAAATCCCGCCTCATTTTTAGTCGAACAACCGAAAGTCTTTCTTCTTACAAAAAAATTCACTTGGTCATTCGAGCTGCCTAAAACTATACTGTATATATATACAGTATTTTGGTGTTAATCATGCGTGTTACTTATCTTGGTGTGTCTGAGTCGGCTGCGTTTATCGCGGCCAATAGTGTGCGAACCCCTTTGTATGTGGATTCGGTGTCGGCGGGTTTTCCTTCGCCCGCTCAGGACTTTGTTGAAAAACCCTTAGACTTAAATGAGTTCTGTGTGGCTCACCCGAACGCGACGTTTTACGTGCGCGCTCAGGGCGAATCGATGATCGATGCGGGCATTTATTCGGGTGATGTGTTGGTGGTGGATCGTTCGTTAACCGCGCGTCATGGGGATATTGTGATCGCCTGCATTCATGGGGAAATGACGGTGAAGACTTTGGAACTGAAGCCTAATGTGTTGCTTCGCCCGAAGAATAAAGCTTACAAAGCCATTCATATTACTGAAGAGTCTGAACTGGAGATTTTCGGTGTGGTCACGGGCGTCGTTCGTCGATACGAGCGCAGCTGATGAAAACGGTTTTTGCTTTGGTCGATTGCAATAACTTTTACGCCAGCTGCGAGAAGTTGTTTCGGCCCGATTTAAAACACACGCCTGTGGTGGTGTTGTCGAATAACGATGGCTGCATTGTCGCGCGTTCCAAAGAGGTAAAGGCGCTGGGCATTAAGATGGGCGTGCCGATGTTTCAGGTTCAGGATGAGATAAGAAAGCACGGCATTGTGTGCTTTTCCTCTAATTATGCACTGTATGCGGATTTGTCGAATCGGGTGATGACGATCTTAGAAGAGGAAGCGCCTCGGCTGGAAGTATATTCCATCGATGAAGCCTTTATGGATTTAACTGGCGTTGAGCATGTGACGGATTTGCTGACGTTTGGCAAACGGGTGAAAGCCAAGGTCGATAAGTGGACGGGCATTACGGTAGGCGTGGGCATTGCGCCAACCAAGACGTTGGCGAAGTTGGCCAACCATGCCGCGAAGAAGTATCCAGCCACCGGTTCGGTGGTAGATTTGATGGATCCAGACAGACAAAAGCGTTTATTGGCAATTGTTGAAGTAAGTGATGTGTGGGGTGTTGGCCATCGTACCACGGCAAAGCTAAAGGCGAGGGGAATTCATACCGCGTTGGATCTGGCGAATGCTGACCCTAAATCGATTCGAAGTGAACTTTCTGTGGTGCTGGAGCGAACCATTCGAGAGTTGAATGGTGTGTCGTGTTTGGATTTGAAATTGGTTAGGCCAACCAAACAGCAAATCATTTGCAGTCGGTCATTTGGTCACAAAGTGACAGACAAGCGCGAACTACGGGAAGCGATCGCTAAGTACACAACCAGAGCGGCTGAGAAACTACGCGGAGAAAAACGCCTTTGCCGTGTGGTGAGTGTGTTCATTCGTACCAGTCCATTTATTCCAAACGAGCCGCAGTACTCGAAAACCCTGTCTGTAGAGCTGCCTAATCCAACGGACGATACGCGAGACTTGTTAAAAGTGGCCGACGTGCTATTTCGTCGCATTTATCGGGCTGGTTATCGCTTCGCCAAAGGCGGTGTGATACTGGCAGACTTCTACGAACATGGTGTTTTTCAGCAAGATTTGTTCCGAGCCGATAACACAAACATCAATTCAAAAGCCCTAATGAACGTCGTGGACAAAATCAACCACAGCGGCCTCGGCAACGTCTTCTTCGCCTCGCAAGGTGTGTCACCTCAGTGGTCTATGAAAAGAGAGCACCTATCGCCAGCCTATACGACCAGGTGGGACGAGTTACCAAAGGTTTATTGAACCAAAATGTAGAAAAGAGAAACGGGCTATTAGTTAAAAAATTCAAACTATAATAATTGATTGGGAGGTGTTCCATGAACGGTAAAAGTACTAAAGAAAATGCCAGTAATCTGCCAGCAGACAAGATAATAGCAACGGTTGTCTTATGGCTAGACGAACAATGTCCACAAGAGCGTTGGGACTTATCTGATGAACAGATGTGTGTTCTTCTAGGTGGTATTACGGTTTCAACTTGGAATCAATGGAAAGAGACAGCACACACTAGTGGGAGTCTTCAAGTAGACCAAGAAACCATTGATACATTGGCGATGCTGGTAAGTATATACAAGATGATCTACCTAAGTTCACCATCTGAATTTAGCTATGATTTTTTCAAAAGGCCTATAAATGACCCGATATTTAATGGTAAGTCAGCTAGAGAATTTATGCTGGATAATAATTCATTTGATGATTTCCTAAAGGTAAGAAATTTTTTTCGGAGTAAGGTACTCATCTAAAAATCATTAATCTTTAATTAAGCTTTTCATGTTAGTCATAATTGTACTTAACAGATATGTTGGAGGAGAGATATGAGTACTAAACGAAAAAATTATTCTGAAAAATGTATTGATATTCATGATATTGAGAACAGTCTTGATCTTGTTATGAATGAATCAAAAGGGAGCCCTGTTGCTGTAATGAAGGACGGTAACCCCGTATTTTACTGTGTTCCCGCTGACACCTATGCCGCTATTTTAGAATTAGTTGATGCATCTGAAATGAGAAAGTTGAATGAAAGCGTTCATCAATTGGGTCTAGAGCTGTTTGGTGACGAAGACAAATGGAAATCATGGATTAAAACACCTGTACAGGCATTAGGTGGTAAGTTGCCAGAGTCGATGATGGTTACTAAAGAAGGAATAAATAGAGTAAGAGATCTTTTAGGGCAGATTAGCCACGGTGTTGTTGTTTAAAGCAGCTGTGTAGCGATCAGATAAACTGCAAATAATAATACGTTGGATTTTTTTGTTTGTAACGAACTCAGATGTGATTAGTATTGTTTAGGCTCTGATCTATCAAGACTGTTAGTGTTGCCGTAGTTAGATTGATAACTGTGTGTCGTTTATTGAAATCATCAAACTCTGCTGCCGTATCCTCATACCGTGCAATGACATTGCTTAAGGTTTCAATAATTATCAGGTTTTCGTCGTAGTGCTCTAACAAGTCTTCTAAAAGTATAAGGGCTTGTTGGTGCTCATCAGCGCTCGATATGCCATTCAGAATAGGCAACTGGGTTACTATCGCTTTGGCCATTTGTGTTATTTCATTTGTCACTAACATTTCATTTACCTATGGTTACTAGGATTAATTGGGGCTGGGTTAATATTTAGTTCTTAGATATTGACTAGACAAGCGCTCAATCAATCTGGATCAAACCGCCCAACGTCTTCAACGATATCTTTTCGGTCTGTTATAAAGTAGGGGGCCGCTTTTACCTGAAACAGTTGATTCTACTTTCCGTCCGCTTCCTGTGTGATTTTATGAGATCGAACAATAAAAGGTAGCTCTAACTCATTGAGTTGATCTATTAGGGCTTCAGCGAGTTCGCCATCCACATTTAGAAACAGTTCATCTGCGTGAGCAGTGTAAGAATCTAGCCCTTCAAGTAGTTCTGCTTCACTTAGTCGATTGTCATTTACTTGGCTTTTCGCTTGCTTAATCATAATTCTGTTTCCCTCGGCACAGACCTCGATATGTGACCAACCATTTTTAGCCGCCATATCACGGATCACACCAATTATTTCTGCTTGAGCCTTTAGGCTCAGTGCTTCCGCGTCGCTGGCTGCCACCACTTCAAATATGTTTGAAAACTTTGTTGAGGCCATTGTCTATCACCTTAAAATAACGCCAGTTTCTTGTATGTATTATAGCTGAGATTTATCTAGCATGCTGGCGGCAATCGATAGTGAAATTTTCAGTGTTTTCTAAAATGTGAAACCCTGTTGTTAGAGCTTAAATAGTTGTATCGTCAAGGCGTTGAGTCAGTATTTCTGATCCAAAGTACAGCTGTGGTAGAGTAACAAAGTATCATACTAAAATGGCAGCGATCGCAAAGATACGCTGTCATTTCTAAATCGTTTATGCCCCATTGTGAGTTGAATACTTAAATCACACCTATAGTTTTTCGATATGTTTTTCTAATGTTCGAGGGCATGTGAGGCTAATCATAGATGCTGTAATCATGACGGTAAAACACTTATTTGAATTCGATCTTTTGTAGTACATTAGTGGCATATGCGCTTGTATGCTTTCTAGGGAAATTCTTATGTACATCAAAAAGGTAACGATTAATAACTACCGCAGCTTTCGATCTTTTGAAGCTCAGTTACAAAAGCTAACTGTTGTTATTGGAGAAAACGACACGGGTAAGACAAACTTCTTCACCGCACTTTCGTTACCCCTAAGTGGCAATCAGATAGATTTCAGTCAAAAGCGTTTAAGCATTTCTGATATCAACAAGGACTCAGTTATAGAGTTCTTTGCTTCAGTAATCAGTGAAGAACCTACACCAAACCAGCTCCTGAAAATTCCAAAAGTATCAGTGACTGTAGAGTTCGCTGATCCCAAAGATAGCTATGAGACTGCATTGTTATCTAAATGGGTAGTATCTGATGGTGATGGCGAAACTTATAAAATTAGATATGACTTTAAGCCTAAAGACGACGCGGACTTACTTGAAGTAGTAAAAAAGTCGCTTGAAGGTAAGACTATCGACGATGTGAACTGGTTTACCTTACCCGTCGAGCTATATGATTATCAAATCGTATCGGTAAACAACGAAAAAACTATCGCCTTTAGCGACCTCAAACACGTAAGCATTCATAGTATCAACGCTGAGCGAGATGATTTCTCAGAAAGCAGTTCAATGAAATCCAACAGCATCTTCACAAAACTGCTTATGAACACACTCGATGATGATGACAAAAGTCAGATCAATACTGCTTACTCTGAGTTCTTTACCGCAATCGAAGACACAGAGACATTCGGCAAAGTCATTAGTACTAACCCAGACTTTGATAACTACGATGACATTATCAAAAAACTAGAATGCACTCCTAATCTGCCTAACTTGAAGAATATCTTATCGAACATCACGCTCAAATATGGCAACGAGTTTCTGTACCAAAAAGGCTTGGGACAAAGAAACCTTATTTACATACTCATTCTGTTTGCTTACTACAAGTCGTGCGGCGATACATTCAACCTATGTTGTATTGAAGAGCCTGAAGCGCACTTAAGCGTTAACAATCTGCGTTTAGTAAGAGACTTCGTCGAGAAAAGTTCAAATAACAGCGGCTCGCTGGTACAAACCATAATCTCGACTCATAACCCTACGATCATCAACAAGCTACAAATCTCTAATGTATTAGCATTTACTGGAGATAAAGCTATTAGCCTATCAGACGCTTCACCTAAATTAGTTGATTATCTAAGAAAACGACCTAACTTCGACATACTGAAGCTGTTGTTCGCAAACAAAGTGATTCTGGTCGAAGGTACGACCGAAGAAATGCTAATTAGTACATATCTGTCTAAAAAAGCTGGTCTACAAGACCTAGAACTCATAGCTATTGGGCAACGCGGTTACACCAACTTCTTAAATATTTGGCTAGCATTAAACAAAGATAATCTGAATAAGAAAATCGGTGTTATCCGTGACTATGACAATTCAGATGCAACGAAAGCAAAACATGATGCTTATGACGCAGCTCATACCAACATCACTGTAAGAACAACCACCAACTACACTCTAGAAATTGATTTAGTAGAAACAGACGATAACTTGTCTTTACTAAATGGTTTGTTCGGTATGACGGGAGGTATTAAAGAAGTATCAGATCACATGATCAAGGGTAAAGCAGCTAGAATGCTAGATGTGTGTGATGCAATGGTCCGTGAAGAAGATCCAATTGATATTGAACTACCACCTCATATTGCACAAGTCATTGAGGCAGTATCATGATTGAAGTGCAAATTGCTGGGGCTGGAGCTGGAAAAACTTATGGCTTAGCAGAAGCTTTGATAAAGCACATCAAGGCCTGTACCAGTCACAAGAAGACGTTTGCACTAACGTACACAAACACAGCAACAGCAAAGATCGAGCAAGAGATTATCAAACAGCATGGCTTTATCCCGCCAAATCTCTGTATACAAACAGTACATAGCTTCTTGCTGAATGAAATTATCTATCCGTTTTCATCATTTACACTCGGTGATGTATATAACGATGCATCAATTATGTCTGTTGGGAATCCTAAATATAAAGCTCTTTTGTTCAAACACTTAAGAGAGCGAAATGTCATTCACGCAGAGAACGTCTATAACATCGCTAAACAAATTGTTGATGAGACCGTAAGCAAGCACAGCAACAGAGCTAAGAAAGCCAAGGTTCAACGACTTTTGGCTATTCTTGAAAACTGTTTTGATAAAATTTTCATTGATGAAGTTCAAGACCTAGATGGTGACGCACTGCGAATATTCGAGGTACTCGGCAGTAACGGTATTGACGTATACATGATCGGAGACCCGAAACAAGCAATCAAGTACCCCAAAGCACTCGATAGTTTTATTGAGAAAGTAACAGCACAAGAATACGCAACCATACTTGAGATCAACAACCATACTAGACGTGTACCTACCGAGATACTAGCCATATCTAACGGTTTTTGCTATGAAGATCAGCAACAAGAGTCGCTATCGGAGGTTGTCGGTGAGTTAATGTATATAGAGTCAACCGACGCTAAGTACGACGATCTACTCAATAGCTACATAGACACTAAACAAATAGTTTGTATCGACAAAAAAACTGGTCGGTATTCAACATCATCTAAGCATCGATATTCTTTCCCCCGAGAGATCGAGGAGATGATTCGTGAGTCTAACCACAAGAAAGACAAGACATTGTTTGTGAAAGCAGCTTTTGCAGACTTTGTGGATGATGTAGCTAAAGATAATGCTAAAAGAGCAGTAAACAAGCTAAAAGCTAGACATTCGTTGACACTAGAGAATTATCACTTTGCTCAGCTATATGAACTATGCGCTAAATGTACAGAAGACAACGTTCAGTTTAGAGTACAAAGCATTGACTCGGTTAAAGGGCTGGATGCCGATACTTGTGTTGTTATTATTAGCCCTAACCTACTGAAATATCTAACTAAAAACAACCTCAGCAGAGCTAATCACTTTAACAAAGAGTGGAAGAAGGTCTATGTAGCTCTTACGCGGGCAAAGAAGAGATTGGTACTGGCCTTGGATCATGACCTACTCTCTGATTCTGACATGAGTGTGGTGAGAGATTCCATTGGAGCACTCGGTTTCGTCTATCATGACTGACTTGGTTTTGCTCACACTGAATAAAGAGATACTTTTATACGTCTGAGTAGCATTAGGCATTAAGATGAAATAAATAAGACTTGGTGAAATGAATTATAAAGAAGAATACAAAAAGTGGCTTGAACCACCAGAGGGAGCATCTTCAACTTGGTTTAGACAACGAGGGTATGCTTTTGAAGAAATTCTCAAAAATTGCTTAAATAGTGAGGGAATGGACCCACGTTCTAGTTATAAAGCCGATGGGGAACAGATTGACGGATCATTTTTCCTTGATGGTAGCGTCTTCTTGCTTGAAGCAAAGTGGCATTCAAATGAGCTTCCTGCCTCATCGATCTATCAGTTCAAAGGTAAAGTCGATGGTAAGCTGCTGGGGACAATTGGAGTCTTCATTTCAATGTCTGGCTACTCGAAAGACGCCGTTGATGCTCTCACTTTAGGTAAATCTCTCAATGTTATATTGTTTGGTAAAGAGGATATTGATGCTGCGTTGATTGGCAACAGCACATTCAAAAATGTTCTTAAGTCTAAGTTACGAATTGCAGCGGAACAGGGGGTGGTGTACCACTCGACCAACTACGAGCAAGCTACCAAAGATGGACAAATAATCATTGAGGCATTTACTTATGACAATATGTCATCGAGTTTAGTTAGACAAGATGCAAACTTTGAAGGTCAATCAGATTTGGTTGTTATCTGTGAAGGTTCCACCGACCGTGAAATTATTTCGCTATTAGCTACCAGAATCTTGCGAGAAAATGGATTAGCTAAAAAGGTCAATATAGTTGTAGCTATGGGTAAAATGACAATTCCTAGAGTTGCAAATGCGACAGTAAATATTGGCACAAGCTCACCTGTGCTTATTGTCACAGATTCAGATGACGACTTTTCTGGTACAAGAGATATGCTAAAACGTGGTGTCGAGTTGTCAAATTGGGAGTACGCAATACCTGATCCAGCTATTGAATCTTGGCTTGGCGTAAAACGTGAGGACTTACGTAGGGTGCGCCGTGGTGACAATATGCGAGAATTTTTATCGAAACAGGTCGAACAGCTAGATTTAAATGAATTAGCAGCAAAGAACGACTCATTTAAAATTCTGCATGACTGGGTAAAAAATGCCTAACTAGCATTTAAGGTTTAAAGATACTTTTTCTAATCTGACAGAAACGGTTTCGTGCAATACCCCCTAAATTGTTTCTGTCCAGATTTGTTTTACATCACCGGGGGTAAGCCGCGCTCGGAGACAAAAGTAAGTTTGCATTTGCGGTAAAGATGTAATGTTAAGATGCATCTCCGTAACCAATTTCCTTCTTATCAACAAGCTCAAATTCGACTGTTCCAACGAAACTATCAACGACTCGGAACTGCAATTCGATCTTGTACCTTGGACTTCGTTGATGACAGGTTGGCCCATAAGTTACCCCATTGATTTGCAATATGGATTCTTTGAACACAACCGTTTCAACTATTTTTAAGTGTTCATAAAACGCTCTTCCCGGTGCTGCAATATTGTAATTTCCCCAATGATTTTTTCTCACTAAACAATAAGCTGGTCCCCAAGTTCCGGAACCTCCTGCAAAACCAATGTCGCCAGCCCAAAATACAAGGTAATCTGCCATCAATCCGTTATCACAGAGTTTGATAACTTGAAAATTATGAGAAGAGGAACTGATCGTCTCTGCGTGTTGTGATGCACACGTTAAAACGTCTTCCATCTCCTCTACAGTCCATGAAGAGTTCGCATTGCTCTCATAGTAACTGATGTCTGCATTCGGCGGCTTCTTTATCGTTACTTTCTCTATCGACGACAAAAACTGAGATGAAAATACCTCAAAGCTGTGTTCTCTACTTCTAATAGCAAAATCATCAGATTCTTTAATGAAGTTGATATAAGTAATGAAATTTGCGGTAGACTTTTCTGTGTTGGACGCTCTTTTTAACTGACCTTTCACTTTGTTGTAGTGTTTTTTGTACTCGCTTTCATCTAGATCATAGGGAGAGTTTTCATTCAGGTAGATGTCAGAGAATTTCTTAGAAGACCAGCACATGAATCTCAATAGAACTTTAAACTCTTCAAATTTCTGATTTTCTTTATTCATAATAGTTATATTTTGTCCCCAAATGTCGCCATATATACCCAAATGTCGCTAAGCCTTCAATCATAATGTAACTGTCATTAACAAAAGGAGAAAATGATATGGCAAGTAAAACACCTGCAAATGGCCCTAGCAAAACTGGCAATCCATCTGGTGGTGGCCGAGGTAACAATCCACCTCGTTCGAAGTAGCAGTTTAATAGAATCTACTTACTGAAAACAGCAAGCTCGCCATCATTGTGTATGGTGAGCTTGCTCATAATAAGCAGTGAGACATTATGGTTAGAAGGTATTCGCTCGACATCCAATGTCTATCGCTCATCTGAAGGTCTGTTTCGTGCCTACTATCCTAAAGAACAGAGGCGCCTTAGTTCTCCTATAAATGTGAGTGGATATTTACTGATTGCACTTCGTGGTTGGAAAAGAAAAATCAAATAATACTGCTAATATATGGTCATTAAACAGCTTGTAACGCATTTTTGGTGTCAATTTGAAAGAGGAACGGTTAGGTCAATGAATCACGTATTGATAGATGAGTTTAAACTCAGACAGAGAAAGCTAAGTACGCCCAAATACTTAAAATTGGAACAAGTGGAAAATCATAGACGTAGAGTCATTCAGTCGGCCAAACAAATATCGCAAATACTAAAGGATGGTAATGAGATAATTGGTGTCGATTGTGAGATGTTTGAGTTTGACCAGTCAAAAACAACCGAAATTGGGATTGGAATAATAAGTAAGTATGACACAAAAGTTGAACATTTAGTTATTGATGATTACTACCAACTTAGAAATAAAAAGCGAGTTCCTGACAACAAAGATAACTTCATTTACGGGATAAGTGAACGAGTAAGCCTGGACAAAGCAACAGAACGTGTAATTAATATATTTAAAAATTCAAAATATATTTTTGGGCATGCAATAAAAGGTGACTTGTCTCAGTTAAATATTAAATTTCCAGGACAGGTTAGATTTGATACTTCTACCCTTCATACAAATCTCTGTGTAGCGCAAGAAGGTATTTTTACTACGAGAAAAAAAAGACTTTCTCATTTGTGTGAAATTTACACTCCGAAGCTTAGCGAGACTCCTTATCATAATGCAGGAAATGATATATATGTTACAGGAGAGATTTTAAAAAGACTTGGTGATGTTAACTATATAAAAGGTCTTATGAGTAAGTTAACCGGCCAGGAAATTTTAGAACGAACTCGACAAGATGAAGTACTAAGGATAGTGAATTTAATTCCTCAATTAAATCGTGATTTAACAAATCTTTTGGTAAGCAATCAGCTTGATTTTCCAGAGTTAATTTCTAATCCGGATATTATTAATTATATATTATCTGTTCAACAAAATATCTATCGAAGAATGCTAAATCATGGTGCAAAAGAATTTTGGGAAAGCAAAGTAGAGTTAGGAATGGTTGGGGAATTGTTTACGTTAGCTACTCCGATAAACACACGTTAATCTACACCATCGTTAATGGATACCAAGTTAAATGATTTTTCCACACCTTCGGTTATTCATTAACTTCTAATTTAGTAAAGTTGCTGGAAAGGTTTTGTCCATCTTCGCTTCAGCCTGTTCGGGCTGAAACATTTCTGTCCATACCTTAGCCAACAAAGCAAAGCAATCTAGCTATTATCAATAGTGACTTTTAATTAGGAGGTCTCTATGAAGCCAGAACTAAACCACAATGCTACTGGTGTGAAACACCCTTTCAAGCTTGAAGAGATTTGGCGTATTCGCACTCGAATTGAAATTCAAAACAACTTGATGCAATTAGCCTTACTTAATTTGGCTATAGATAACAAGCTAAGATCATGTGACTTACTCTCTTTAAAAGTTCGAGACGTCGCTACTCACGATCAAGTATTTGAAAGGGTTCGATTGACGCAGAAGAAAACAGGGATCGAAGTTCAATTTGAGATAACTCCGAGAACACAACAAAGTATTAGCCGTTGGGCTCAAGAAGTTAAATTGCAACCTAGTGATTATTTGTTTCGCAGTTTACGTCGCTCTAATCAACCAATAAGCTATTCATATTACAGGTCTATCATCAGGAGTTGGGCTGAGCAATTAGGGCTTGATTCTGACCAATATGGAACTCACTCAATGCGAAGAACCAAAAATATACGTGCCGTTCAGTTACTACTTGGTCATACAAAAATTGATAACACCATCAGATATTTGGGAATAGAGATTGAAGACGCCATTAAGATATCTAAAGAAACCGATTGTTGATTTAACGCAGGCAGTGTTCTTGTGCTGCCTTTGCCCCATCCCATGTTTCGGCTCGTTAGTTAAATCGAAAATTCCCACTCCTGCTGCCATACAAATTCTTATCTTTTTGCCTATGTTTGGTCTTACAGTAACTCTGCTTAAAATATATGGTTATACCGTCGTATTTAAATTTAGACATTTTGAGATGATTTCAAGAAAATCTCAGTGCGCACTAATGCCATTGATTGCAAATAAAACTCTATAAAATCAGATGACTATAGTAGCTTGCTTTTGGTAATAACTTTGGAAAACGCGCTTGCACGTTTTTCCTGATGGAGTGTTTGATAGAAAACTGATAAGTTCTTTGCATACATAAAGTTACCTGTGTGAGTAATCACAGGTCCAACAGAGTAAACGTGCATTCGTACTAATAAGAAGTTAGACCCATTGAGCCCTCAAACATACGCATTGGAAAGGAAATATAGGAATGCAATTCATCACGAACGGCCCTGACATTCCTGATGCGCTTTTGCAGTCCCACGAGGAAGGCCGCGTGGTGTTCTTCTGTGGTGCAGGAATTTCCTACCCTGCGGGCTTACCGGGTTTCAAGGGACTTGTAGACCAAATCTACCGGCTGAGCGGGACGACACTTTCGGACATTGAACGAGAGGCCTTCGAGCTTGGGCAGTTCGATGCCACACTTGATCTGCTCGAACGGCGCCTGCCGGGCCAGCGTCTGGCTGTACGTCGCGCTCTGGCAAATGCCTTGAAGCCGAAACTCCGCCGTAAGGGTGCTACCGATACACAAGCGGCGCTGTTGCATCTGGCGCGTAGCCGCGAGGGCGCGCTGCGGCTGGTCACCACCAACTTCGATCGCATCTTTCATGTGGCGGCCAAACGCACGGGTCAAGCGTTCCAAGAGTACGCCGCCCCGATGCTGCCCATCCCCAAAAACAGCCGTTGGGATGGGCTGGTTTATCTGCACGGCCTGTTACCCGAAAAGGTGGACGACACGACCCTGAACCGTCTGGTTGTCACCAGCGGTGATTTCGGCTTGGCCTACCTCGTAGAGCGCTGGGCTGCACGCTTTGTGAGCGAGTTGTTCCGCAATTACGTGGTCTGTTTCGTAGGCTACAGCATCAACGATCCAGTGCTCCGTTATATGATGGATGCGTTGGCAGCAGACCGCATGCTTGGCGAAGTCACGCCGCAGGCATGGGCACTGGGTGATTGCGAGCCTGGGCAAGAGCACCGCAAGACCATAGAGTGGGAAGCTAAAGGAGTCACACCTATCCTCTACAACGTTCCTGCTAATAGCCATGACCACTCAGCGCTACACCAGACGTTATTCGCATGGGCAGAAACATATCGTGATGGTATACAGGGCAAAGAGGCCATTGTTGTCAAACACGCTCTTGCCCGGCCACAGGACAGCACAAGGCAGGACGATTTTGTCGGACGGTTGCTGTGGGCCTTATCAGATAAATCGGGCTTGCCAGCAAAACGCTTCGCAGACTTCAATCCCGTCCCCTCACTGGATTGGTTGCTGGAACCTTTTGCTGACAATCGTTACGACCACAGCGACCTAACCCGCTTTGGCGTTCCGCCGCGAGACGAAGTGGACATAAAACTGCGCTTCAGTCTGATTCGTAGGCCTGCACCATATGACCATACACAACCTATGCAGCTTGTCTCCGGTAGCCTGACCGAAAGCAAATTGGATAACGTAATGTTTCAATTGGCACGATTGTTTGTACGCCACCTAGATGACCCGAGACTGGTAATCTGGATTGCGCAAAATGGTGGGAAGCTGCATGACCGTTTGCAATGGCTTATCGAAAATGAGTTGGACCGTTTTGCTTCATTGGAACGTGATGGCAAGACCTCTGAGCTGGCTGAAATCCGTTTACACTCACCCAAAGCCATTCCTGACCCCCTTATGCGCACCTTATGGCGGCTATTGCTTAGCGGCCGAGTGAAATCCCCATGGTACGACACCGATCTGTATCGCTGGAATGGTAGACTGAAGCGAGATGGGCTGACCACCACACTGCGTCTGGAGTTGCGGGAGTTGCTTGCACCCAAGGTCGTATTGAAGAAGCCGTTTCGCTTGGGTGACGACGACTCAAGCAGCACCGACGAGCCTGCACGGATCAACCAATTGGTGGATTGGGAACTCGTGCTGGCCGCTGATCACGTGCAATCTACTTTGCACGACTTAGCCGACGAGAACTGGACATCGGCCCTGCCGCTCCTGCTGGATGATTTTCAGCAGCTATTGCGTGATGCACTGGATCTGTTACACGAGTTGGGTGAGGCCGACGACCACAGCGACCGGTCGCATTGGGATCTCCCGTCCATTACGCCACATTGGCAAAACCGGGGCTTCCGAGACTGGGCGAGCCTGATTGAATTGCTGCGCGATGCATGGTTAGCGGTTCACGCGAATGACAGCATGCGCGCGACACGAATCGCACAGAGCTGGTTTGAATTGCCATACCCCACCTTCAAACGCCTTGCCCTGTTTGCCGCCAGTCAGGATGGTTGCATCCCGTCCGAGCAATGGGTGGATTGGCTTCTGACCGATGGGGCGTGGTGGCTGTGGTCCACAGATACGGGGCGGGAGGTGTTCAGACTGTTCATTCTACAGGCGCGGCAGTTGGAAGAGGACGCTCAAGAGCGTTTGGAGACAGCCATCTTGGCGGGTCCACCACGCGATATGTATCAGGATGATCTGGAGCCAGATCGATGGCAAGATTTGGTGGCTCGCTCTGTCTGGCTTCATCTGGCCAAGCTGAACACATCGGGCCTCGTTCTGGGAGCAGATGCAGCGGCACACTTGGCGGAAATTTCCAATGCCTACCCGCAATGGCAGTTGGCGACCAACGAGCGTGATGAGTTCTCGCACTGGATGAGTGGCTCTGGCGATCCAGATTACGAGGACAGCCGAGACGTCGACATTGCTCCCCGCAAGCGGCAGGGGCTGGTGCAATGGCTTACAAAGCCGACGCCCGGACGGCGACCTTTCTACGAAGATACGTGGCGTGACGTTTGCCGCACGCGTTTCTTTCATAGTCTGACCGCATTATGTGATTTGGCACAGGATGGCGTATGGCCCGCTGGCCGATGGCGCGAGGCTCTGCAGGCCTGGGCCGAAGAAGGGTCAGTGTTGCGCTCCTGGCGATACGCAGCACCGTTGGTTCAGACCATGCCCGATGCCGTACTTCAGGAGATTGCTCACGGTGTAACGTGGTGGATGGAAGCTACATCCAAATCGATCAATCGCCACGAGGACATTCTGCTCGAGTTGTGCTGTCGCGTGCTTTCGCTGCCGTTCGAAGCTGACTCAGGTTCCCGCATCATCCGTAATGGTGTTGAAACCTACGACCCCGTCAGTTCTGCAATCAACCATCCCATTGGGCATGTCACTCAAGCCCTGATCAATCTTTGGTTCAAGAAGAACCCGAATGACAACGATCTGCTTCCAGCCGACCTCAAGCCCATTTTCACGACCCTGTGCGACGTGCAAGAGGACCAATTCCGCCACGGCAGGGTACTGCTGGGGTCGCGGCTAATTGCATTTTTCCGCATAGACCGTCCATGGACGGAGCAATACCTGTTGCCACTTTTCAGTTGGAGTAATCCGGCCGAAGCAAAAGCAGTGTGGGAAGGTTTTCTATGGTCTCCTCGTTTGTATCAGCCCTTGTTGATTGCTTTCAAGCCAGAGTTCCTAGAGAGCGCAAACCGCTACGCCGATCTTGGCGAGCATCGCCAGCAATTCTCGGCGTTCCTAACCTATGCAGCATTGGGCCCGACCGAGGAATACGCCGCAGATGAGTTTCGATCCGCGATAGGTGAGCTTCCACAAGAAGGCCTAGAGGAATCTGCGCAGGCGCTCTCCCAAGCGCTTGAAGGTGCAGCCGATCAGCGTGAGGACTACTGGAAAAACCGTGTCCAGCCGTTCTGGCAACAGATCTGGCCAAAGTCCCGCGACTTGGCCACCCCGCGAATCGCCGAGTCCTTGACTCGGTTGGTCATTGCTGCCCGTGGCGAGTTTCCGGCGGCCTTGGCTGCGGTGCAGGACTGGCTGCAACCCATTAAACACCCTCACTACGTCGTTCATCTACTTGCCGAATCTGGCCTGTGTAAACGGTTCCCAACAGAGGCACTGTTGCTGTTGAATTCAGTGATTGCCGACCAACAGTGGGCGCCCCGGGAGTTGGGGCAATGCTTGGACGACATCGTGCAGGCTGATCCACAGCTTGGGCAAGATGCTCGATACCAGCGACTAAGTGAATACCGTCGAAGACTCGGCGCGTGATAGTGGGGGAGGATTGGTGTCATGCTATCGGTGGGGGCAAAAAAGGCAAATGGTTAAAAAGGGCCACTTCGCTCTGCTTTTTTTGCCGCCATAAACATTTTTATCCAAAACAGACGAGTTAGAGTTAAGGCTTTAACTCGAAAATCTTACATTTTGGGGGAAGACTTGAACATTCCAGATTATAAATTTAAAGAGTGGGTTCCATTTGATAGCTACAAAGAGATCGATGGAGTAGGATTTCCTGGGGTTTATATTCTGGCTCACTTCACAAGAAAGCCTTATTCTGAGCCGTGCACAAGTTCATCAAATATCGTTTATGTAGGCGAAACTACAGGTCAAACAATTTCAAAGCGGTTATATCAATTTAAACAGTCTGCATTTTTACGTAAGAGAGCGCACAGTGGAGGATGGTCTTATTCAGATAAGTACCTTAAAGGTAAAATAAGTCGGGAGTCTCCTAATAAATTATACGTAGCTATATTGCCTGTTGATAGGCCACATAAGGAAAGCAAAGCATATATAAAGCTTGTAGAACGTTTAGTCATTTGGGATTTTTTTCAAAAAAATAAAGCTTATCCAAGCTGCAACACAGCATAAAATATAACAAACGAGTATGGCCTCAACATACTTTTCCTAATCTAACAGAAATGATTTAGTGCAATAGTTCTAGCTCATTTATGTCCAGAAATGAGTTACAGCTAGTATGAAACTTTAATACTCAGTTATCGCTCGATTCAGACTTGGTATTAGCAAGTTAAGAAGGTAGCTATTTCTTCGACTAGCGTTGCTATTGGCCTCTGTAATTGCAATAAAATCTTCCTTGCTTCCCACGATGTGTATTTCACTCTCTGTACGGGTAATGGCTGTATACAGCCAGGCACGATCGACTATTCTGCCTTTACTCAGAGCAATAATCACTCGTGGAAATTGTGAGCCTTGGGCCTTATGTAGGGTGATAGCGTAACCCAGTTCCATACAATCCAAGACGTCTTGTGTGATTTGTATTCTGTCACCGGTATCAAGTGTCACATCACCAAAGTATGTTTCAGCCAACTCATCTGAGTCATTCTGTTCTGGCTTAACGCCACTAAGAACGCCAAGGCTGCCATTCTGGATGCCTCTGTGATAAAGGTTCTTCGTAAACAAAACGGCATCATTCAGTCGTAGATTTAAGAAGAACTCTTCAGAGTACATGGTGAATCTAAGCATTTCGCTATGACTATTCACAGCAGATTGAACTTTGTTATTTATCTCAGAGACCATATTTCTAGTAGGCGCAATAATACGACTATTCTCAGGGCTTTCACGATACAGAAGGCAACACCTATCGGTTATTTCGCTTCTATTAGCCTCATGGAAGAATATAGAGGCGGTAGACAGTTTCGGAGGAATCTCTCCCTGATTAATGAGCTTTGAGTACTCAGGGATTCCGGTACTTCCTTCCTGACGTTTCACAATATCAAGCATGGTGTTTGCTATTCGTTTTGAGTGGACGATATCAGCCAATACTTTTCCGCACCCAATAGGCGGCAGTTGATCCGGGTCGCCCGTTAATACGATCCGTACAGATGGATGTATATGTGTAACGATTCTATACATGGTCGGTAAATCAACCATGCTTGCTTCATCTATCACCAATAGGTTTTTATCGCTACCTGTGCTGTCCAATGGTGGATTTTTCAAAAAGGCAGCAATAGTCATCGTCGTGAAGCCTATAGACTCATGTAGACGCATTGCAGCTCGACCACTTAGTGCAACGGCATGGATGGCATAACCCATTAAACTAAAGGCTCTAAGCGCGGTTCTTAGTACTGTCGTCTTACCTGTTCCGGCCCCTCCTGTAATACAGGCCACAGCATTATCTAAGCATGTTCCCACTGCTTCTTTTTGCTTGGCCGTCAGATCATAAGGTAATTCTTTAAGGGCCGCACGATAGGCTTGACTGGTTTTTCGGTCATACAAACCGTCAATATTAGCCATTGTTAACAGACGTTTGGCAACGGTAGATTCCATTAATAGTTGAGCGGTTGGGTGATACGTCAGAGTGTCATTATTCAGAAGAAATTGAGCTTTATCGTGTCCTGCTTTGCAGGCGCTTGCAACTAGCTCATTATTCTTCAGCAATTTGTTTAATGCTGGTACTAAGTCTTCTCGCTTAGTATAGGTATGTCCTTTTTCTACTTGCTTTCGTAGGGCAAATTCTAGAGCTGCACTAAGTCGTCTCTGATCATCAGCCGCAATTTCAAAAGTCCACTTTCTAATAAGGCCTTCAACATCATCAAAGGACATTCCGAATCCACATAGTAGGTAAGGGTTGTCCTGTATTGCGTCGACAGATTTGTCATCATGGAACTTGAGCAGTCGCTGTTGAATTGAAGCAGGAATACCACGCAGCGTCATCCAATTGGTATGTTTGAGATTTTTATATTTCTCATACCCTTCGTAAAGCGCATCAATAGAATCCTCACTCAAAACCCCTTCAAGGCGATTTCTAGCTTCAAGTGTGTCATTTTGCAGGGTTGAGTGGAAAGAGTTGCCTAGCAACGCCCATAGAGCTCTGGCCTTAACCTCTCCAATCCCTCTAAACGCTTTTTCTTTGGCGATGAACTGTATTAGCTGTTCACCTGACTCTGGCAGAGTACATTCAACATAATCTGGTGCTTCATAGATATGCTGGAGCATTACGTAATCGCCTGTTGTCACTTCCTCAATACGTCTTGCGCCTTTGACCGTCCAATACTGACCAATTGCCGGTTGCACTGGGATTGATTCAGGATTTGCTTTGATAGTGACGTAATATTTACCGCTAGTAGTTTTGTAGGAGTTTTTTTCCAGTGGCACTCCGGTGAAGATAGCTAGGCTAGAGGAACTGTACGGAATGCTAGTTATCCTAACGTGATCTTCTTGAATGGCATTATTCATCGAGGCATGAACCCCCTCTCAGACAGAGTTTCAGACAACTCACCGAAGCGCTCCAAGCGAGACTCTAACTCTCTAACCTTGGCTTTAAGTTCAATGTTTTCAGCCTCTAGTTGAGATAACCTTCTAGATTCTAGTTGTCTAGAGCCTTGACTAGCATCGTATTCCTTTGGGTTAGACTTCACTGTTTCAGACTCAGCTGTGAATGGCGGCAACACACCACGAGCCCTTAACTCAGTCTCAAGCTTCTCAAGTGCTTGTCTTAAAATAGGGTTCTGTGTCAGCGCCGATTTTCCACAACCAATAGCTTTGGCAACTTCGCCACGCTTTAACTGTCCTCGGTGGGCAATTTGAAGAAAATCATCATCCGATTGGGTAGCCTTCCAAACTTCAAAGGAGTCGACGTTTTGCTGTGCTTTTTGCTGCCCGTTAGCCATTATTCTTCATCCCTTATGCGCATGATAGTCTGCCTGCTTACCTCGAATTCACGTGACAGTTTAGAAATACTCTCAGCTTTGAGGCGCTTACGTATCTGCTTTCTATCGTTCGCACCGATTTTAGGAGGCCTTCCCATATGCTGACCCGCTTGTATGGCGGCGGCTCGGCCTTCACTTGTTCTATCAAAGATTAAGTCACGTTCTAGTTGGGCGAAAACACCAATGAGTGAAACCATTGCTTGTGATAGGGCTGTGCGTTGGGATGTATCTAAAGCGCCATCCAGCGTTTTAAGGGAGGCATTCTTTTCATGAATTCTATCGATGGTTCTCAAAATAGCTTTTAGGGAACGGCCAAGCCTGTCTAGCCTTGTTACAACAACGACATCGTCATCACGTACATAATCAATCAGAGATTGAAGCTGAGCATCGTTATCTTTTGAACTACCACTGTATTTGCCTGAAAATATTTTCTGACACCCTGCGTTTTCTAGGGCAGCAACTTGGGAGCCAAGATCTTGCGCTATCGTACTTACACGAGCATAACCAATCAAATGTGACATTAGATGTACCAAAGTTATAACTTTAGTACATTATGAATTCAGTCCGTACTATTATCAATTAAAATACATAAGTACATGTACTTATATATTTCTTTATCTTTAGTACGATCATTAGCTCTTAGCATTCAACTGATGCAGTAGATTTTCAACCCTTTGCGCAAGAACTTCATTTTGTATTTTTTCACTTTTCAGTTGTGTCTTTAGTAAATCAAGCTCAACCTTTACGGCTTGTAGTTGAGTTCGAGACACATCAGTTTGTTTCATTAAACTCCGAATCGTTTCATTTTGGTTAAATGATTTCTCTTTGTATTCTTTTAAATCATGTTGAGCGACTTCTAATTTGTTAACTAGCCGTCTTTGCTCTTCAGAAATATTGCTAGAAAAAAAGTCTTCAATCAACGAACCGATTTTAAGCTTTCTAAGCTCCTCAACCTCTTTCTTTAGTTGATCGCATCTTGCTTCTAACTCATCTTTTCTTGGCTTTCGATCACGACTTTTACGTTGAGCGTTAATTTCAAAATGTGCTGACAACTTAACATTAATCTTATCGATCAATTCAATTAATTCGGGTCTTCGAGACTTCACTAAAGCAGCACGAGAGCAACCTATATCCTTAGCTAACTCCGCTACAACAATTTGCTTATCTGCTACAAGGAGCTTATCCATAAGGTCTCGTGGCGTTTTCTTCAGTCTCTCTTCAATTTCCTGAGCTTTTTTTATTACCGCTTCATAGGCTGACTTAGATACAGCATTGCGATTTGCCCATTCTGGAGTTATGTCATTTTTTTCTTCAAACTGATCCAACAGATTAGAGAAAAGGTTATTCATGATTATTCCTTAGAACTCGCAATGATCTTATCTGAATTCATTCTTTTTAGTACGCGCTCAGCATTTTTAACTGCATTCATGGAAGCTTGATACTGCTTGTTGTTTTCTAAATTAAAACTGGTTGTTGCTTCAATGGATTTCATCTGATGTGCATGTGTCAAACCAATCTGAACTATAGAGGCTTCATGTGAGTTAATTTCTTGCACAGAATGAACACAACTAGAGCATGTAGAAAAGCCAGCCTCTTCGAGCTTTGCAACCTTAGATACCTTATCGAAACACTGAGACTGTGAGATAGTTTTGGTACGAGGCATACAATACCCATACTCATGCGGGACTATTTTTTCAAACCCATTAGCAAACTCTTCAATAACATTATGTAATTCTTCTTCAGAGGTGATAACTGTGGCATCCAACAACTCTAGAGCAGCCTTCATTGCAGCACCATTGAATCGAGGTTCTGTGATCTTTTCGTTAAGAAGGTTGCGAGCATCATTTATCATCTGCTCTGCAATCTCTTGAATCATGGTTTCCTGAGCATAAATATAGGCTTCATCAACTTTATTTGATAAGTAGATGTTAGTCATGAAGCTACTATGTGAATGGCGAAAGTGACGGCGAATAGCCTCATGAACATTGCCATCAAAACGCCTCAAAGCAAATTCGGCAAAGGTGTGACGAAACTGGTGTGGATGAACATTAGGCCAAATAGCTTTGATCTCTGGGTGCCTTTCCAGAAACTCTGCATAAAACTCTTTAAGCATATTTGAGAGGGTTGCAGTTGAAGCCCTATGACCATAAGAATAGATATCAAAAGATTTTTCCTTAATCGGCTTCGTAAAAAACCTTCCAAATAAAAAAATATCTAAGTCTTCATTTTGGTTTAGTTTATCAATGTAACTTAATTCTTCTAATACCTGCACCGCTTCGGCGGCAAGTCCATGTACACCTCTAATCGTAGATAAACCATGATTAGTTTTAATAATTTCGGACTTGAAATCCCAGAGACCATCAAGGCTATATGTTAGGTCTCCCGCCTTCATACTCGCTAACTCACTGATTCGTGCTCCCGTTAATAGCAACAGGATGATTACTGCCGCCTGATATACCTTTTTGCACCATAATCTAATTTCTTCATGGGTCATAGGGAAAGTGTTACAAGAAGTCCCGTAATACTTATGAATGAGGCTAAGTAAGGCTTCGGCATTTGATAGATCGCGTGCTCCAGAGCCTTTAAGCCGCCATAGACCGTCACAAAACCGTTGGAAAGCATTTCGCTCAAAAATGGAGAAAACGGAGTAGTACATATCAGACCGTTGAAACTGAAAATACTCTATTAAAAATGCGGTTTTCTTGTCCCTAATAACCTCTATAGCATCATTCAGCAACAGCATTGCTACAGGTATCGGAATAGAAGACCAACTATCTCCTTTTTTCCAATCTTCATAAGTCTGTTGATAGCTTTTTAAAATAGGTCGTAATATCGCTTTTACCTGTTTTTCACGGAATTGAAAACTGAGTCCATCTTGCATTTTGCCCGATAGGGAAAATTCGCAACTTTGATTGAGACATAGAATAATCTCTTCCAAAACAGTGCGGCTCGCAAGACCATCCTTTTTAACACAAAATGCATAACGTTCTCGATTTATCTCGGTTTGCCAGTCTAATTTCAACTCAAGCACATCCTGAAGAAAGTGTTTTACATCACTTTGGTTCCACTCTGATAACTTGCTATCGGGCTTATTTTTAACCCACCAAACCCCAAATCGAAGCATGACATTCCTTAGACCGCTTATCGTATATTTTCGACCTGATAAGGATTGAGTGTTTAGATTTGACCACCCTAACCCTTTAGACACACGCATGATATATAGCTCGCTGAGCGTCCTGCGAATATGGTCATTACTTTCGTAAGAAGGATGAGATATGTTAATACTGAGGTCTTTATTCAATACTGGATCGTGAATTGTAAACTGAAGGCTACCAATTTCGTTGAGATGCTGTGTGCTAAGTGCTTCGTCATTAGACTCATACGATTCGACCAGATTGGATAATAGATTAGTGTCAGTCATTCTTTGAAATCCCTGCCAGATCGCTTAATTTAGCGTAACTAAATGATAGAGAGCCTGCATATTTCTCGCCTTCCTTTCGAACCTCTTCTGGGAACATCTGTAGGATTGCCGAGAAATAAAAATAGTCTCGTGCAGCCAACGTAGCTTTAGTGAACTGCGATGAGTCATCGTTTAAAACGTCATCAAAGTTAGCTCTGATATGCTCTAAGTATTTAATAATGAGTGCTATTGAGAGCTTGTTAGCTAGAAAGATTTTCTTACCATTGGCCTTGAAGGAGTCCATCAAATCAGTATCAATGCCTAACTCTTCAATCTTTTTGGAAATGCGCTCATGAGCGCCTTCATCTACCCTGGGTAAGCCAAGCACTTCAAGTGCTTGGTTATAATCCAGAACAGATGTCTCTTCGAGAAGGTTCCCCATTAGGTTTGCATCTTGTTCCATAAGCGCCCCGATACGCGATACAAACAATCTATCAGACTCAATCTTTTCTTTGGCTGTTGATCGGTCAATGTAAACAGTGTTGTGTACAGAGAGGGAGTGGTTAGATGACTGTGCGATGACATTGGGATCATTAAATAGATTGGGAGAATGAATTAACCTAGAGTCTTCTGAAATAATTGCGGACTGACGAATAGCCTCAATGGTTAGTCCAATCCCTCTCTCATTAACAATTTCAGCACGCTTTAGAGATTTATGTACTTTGTGAGATCTATCGTATTTTGCGCTTTGCGTGGCACTTTTTTTGTTTTGCTCAAAAAACTTACCTAACAGCCAAAGTATAGGCTCTAATTCTTCCATACGCTCTTCGAAATCTTGAGATAACTGATTTCTGAGATGAGACTTCTCGTTCAGCAACAGTTCAATATATTTATTTGAACTAAAACCAAATCGTGTAGCCCCAATTGTTCCGATCTTCGTATCTTTGATTAGGTAATTCAATAATTTTACTTGATCTGGAGTATTAAAATGATCCTTGGCATCTTTCACCGCTTCTACAAACAGATAGTATGCTTTACCTATTGCTGAGCCTAAAGCATGAACAGTGCTGATGTTAGCTCGTTTATTTGTGGGTCTTCGCCCCTTTTGAAAATTAAATTGAATACCCTGAGGCGATTTCACTACATCGTCTAAGGTGAGTCTCTCAATGCTAGAAGCATTCATTTTCTCGCAAGATAACAGGCACTGCATAGCAAAACACTCAATGTCCGATGGCACAAGCAAATGCCGAATAGATAAAATTCTAAACGAACCTACCGGGTACAACATTCTACGATCTTTTCTATTAACGTATTTAGATTTCCCACCGATACGAATTAATTCATACGAAAAACGACATTTAACAGGCTGACCCTCCTCACGCTTCATCAAACTACGATCCAACACCCAATTTAACTGTTTCTCTGTGAGAGCTTTCTCTTCAAAAGGATGTCGTATATCTGCAACTAAGCGCTCTTTTAGCGCTATGTTATTACTATCTCGAACTTTAGTTATGATTGTCCCGTATAGAATTCTGGCCTCTGCCGCTGTTTTATTCTTGATGGAAAATGCAGAGAAAGAGATAGGCGGTTTATCTATATTTATTAACTTCATGCCATCTATTAATTGACGTATGCCATCTATCTGTAATGCATCTGTTCGCATGCGGGCCTCATAATGGATAATCCAAATACAGAGTTTTTTTAGCGAATCCAGCAGTTCCGTATCGTTATAAGGACTCTCTGAAAAAGCTTTAGATAGAGGTTGCAAAGCTTTACTCTCCGGCTTCTGAAGATTCGGCGCATGAGCGATATACTGTCTACAAAGTAATTTAACACTATCTCTAAGTGGGCTACTTTCACTGCAGCACCATCTAAGTGTTCTCTTCACGAATTGAGCGCGTTCATAAATGCTTGCGCCATAATCTTTATGAGTTTGCCTTAGATGCTGAACATAAACGCTAAGTAAATCTAAAGGCACTTCTTCATCAGCATTAAAGGAGGACAGGAAGCTAAAAAAACTCCTAACATAATAAAGCGCTGTTGCTCTTGTTCCAACTGTATGCCCTCTGAATTTACTGGAGTTTAAATAAGAAATAATAGCAAAATGGAGCGATAAGCATCCCTCAGTAGGAGCTTCTACCTTGTTGAGTTGGCAGTGTCCGCTATCAAAAATCGCAACGGTGCTAGATTCACTTATATCAATTATAGTCACGCTATCATCTTGGAAACCAATCTTTAGACTTTCGTTACTACTCATTCTGTCTTTCACTCCGAAAAGTCTTTTGATTGATAACCTTTCAGTATTTTTCTCATATCAATTTCGTTATTAGTCAAAGTTCTTTGATTCAGTAAAGCTTCAAAGTAGATATAAACCTCCGTTGTTGCGTAATCAGAGTGCCCCATCCATTGAGTTACAAAAGTACGCTTGTCATATCCTTCTCTATAGCAATAGGTAACAGCATTAGTGGCATAACATTTTCGCAGGCCGTGAAAATGCCTCTGCTTCCATAACTCAGCTTCTTCTATAGATAATTCACCTTTTAATGAAAGGCTAGTCACAGCCTTACGAAAAGCTTTGGTGCCATGACCTTCGGTAATCAAAGATGTGCCGTCGTGTCTACACATTAAGTGCTTTGCACCTATGCGTTTCGCCATTTTTAGAAACTCATAAAGCGGCTGAACTAATTCAGGCCATACCCGGACATACCTAACCTTATTGCCCTTACCATATATTTTCATAGGCTTTGCAATAGATGGTATACCTCGCTCATCTAGTGTGATTAATTCCTCCAGATCTCTAACCCTTAGATTGTTGGAGTGAACTAACTCATGAGTTCTATAGTTGGCGTAATACCCTAGCATCAATGCCACTTGATCGCGCTTACAGTTGAAAAGATTGTTGGTAGGCAAACTATCTAAAAGAGTTTTCAGATCGTCTTTTGACATGTATTCAAGAGCGAGTTGCTTAGTAACTCCTTCTAACTCCGACGTTTTCACTTCATCAGAACGAACTAAAAAAGAAAAACTCTTTTTTTCAGCCATCAATCCATAAGAGTAGGCATAGTCATAAAATAACCTCAATGTGGCTATATGGCGATTGATTGATTTCAGTTTTAATCCGTGTTTTCTCCGAAGATACGCATTCAAATATGCGTTCATTTCGTTATCAGTCACATCACGAAAGTCTTGCCCCAGAATTCCACTAGTGCCATTCACCTCCGACAGTTCACGAAAGAATTTCAGTAAGTCATTCCCATACGCTCGTACGGACTCTTTAGAATTCTTTTGAGACATATGAGCTAAAAACATAGTCGGCTCAATAATTGGATAAACTCTATCCTCAAGAATTGCATAAGTGTCAATTTGGATGCCACTTATTATTACATTTTTTATTCTTTGCAATTTCAAAACCAGATATCCATTTAAAACATTTCTTATAAAACCTTATTACCCATTACTTCACTTGTAAACAATTATTTTTCACCCCACACATCAAAACATTTAAAAATATATAAAAAAACAAAAATCACATTTAAATTCAATGACATACAAAAAAACACCATATGACAACCTTCATCACCTAAAACCTCATCAATTAAACTAAATACACTTAATAATTAAACTAAATACACTTAATAATTAAACTAAATACACTTAATAATTAAACTAAATACACTTAATAATTAAACTAAATACACTTAATAATTAAACTAAATACACTTAATAATTAAACTAAATACACTTAATAATTAAACTAAATACACTTAATAATTAAACTAAATACACTTAATAATTAAACTAAATACACTTAATAATTAAACTAAATACACTTAATAATTAAACTAAATACACTTAATAATTAAACTAAATACACTTAATAATTAAACTAAATACACTTAATAATTAAACTAAATACACTTAATAATTAAACTAAATACACTTAATAATTAAACTAAATACACTTAATAATTAAACTAAATACACTTAATAATTAAACTAAATACACTTAATAATTAAACTAAATACACTTAATAATTAAACTAAATACACTTAATAATTAAACTAAATACACTTAATAATTAAACTAAATACACTTAATAATTAAACTAAATACACTTAATAATTAAACTAAATACACTTAATAATTAAACTAAATACACTTAATAATTAAACTAAATACACTTAATAATTAAACTAAATACACTTAATAATTAAACTAAATACACTTAATAATTAAACTAAATACACTTAATAATTAAACTAAATACACTTAATAATTAAACTAAATACACTTAATAATTAAATTAAATACACTTAATAATTAAATTAAACACACCTAATAATCTAATCAAATGCACTTAATGATCATTATAAATTGGGGGAGTAATGGGAGTAATGGGAGTAATGGGAGTATAATTTTAGGCTTGAAAATTGGAGCCATTAATTTTTAGGGTTAGAACGTTTATTCGTTGCTTTTTATATTTTATATACCCAAGAATATAACTTATCTTAGAATTAATTATGTATACAAGGTGTCCCAAAAAAATGTTTACAAAACTTCTGTACGAATAGCTGTTCCGATAATCCGTCCAATCTTCGAACGTCGCGACCCGAAACAATGTCAGCATCGAGATAGCGATATCGCCCCAAAGGGTTTCATTCACTTGGTGAAAAAAGAGAGAACCAACCGCCGCAAAAATGTAAAAAATGATAAACATCAGCAAAGCAATGTAGCCCATTTTGGGGATGGCTTTGAGCAATGCATTAATCAAAAACCGTAGATCTGGAATAATCGACACCAGACGTAAAACACGGAATACCCGCAGCAAACGAGCTACAACAACCATCTCCGAATCAGAAATAGGCATTAAGCTACCAATCACAATGACGGTATCAAAGATATTCCAAGGATCTTTAAAGAAACCGCGCTTGTCATCACACGCAATAAAGCGCAGTGAAATTTCGGCTAGAAAGAAGACCGTTATAAAGTTATCTAAGAAGTTTATGGCTTTATCAATACCATAAGGTAACGAATAGGTTTTGGCGCCAACGGTTAATGCGGCAACCACAATAATGCCGATAATAAAACCCTGAAACAAAGCACTACGCTCAATGCGCTTTATCGTGGTAAACCAATTATCAGAACGACTCGTTTCCATTATTTTCTACACCCAATATGCAAAGATAAATACCTGAAACACAGACAGGCGTGGCCATATTAAGTTCATATCATGAAGAATAAAAGCAGAAGCGGGTTAAGTTCTAGTACTTGATGCTTAAGTTCGCTTTACTCGAACAACCTTCATGATTTCAACAGGGATTCCTGCGACGATTTCTTGGGTAGGATAGTAGGTTAAGTTCACACGAGCACCGCGTAAAGTGCGATATTTTCCTTGGCGTTTGAAACGAAAGGGCACGTCGTAACCTTCGATCATCAAGGTGTGCAAGACCCAATCTTCTTGGGGACGCTGGGCATGAGATTTGACTTTCAGCGCATCCGAATGGATAAGCGCATCATTGTTTTTTAACAAAGACTCAGGATCGGATTTCACAAGAGACTTCCTTTCTTAAAGATGAAAGCCTCTTAGTATGACACAAATATCCTAAATCTTAAAAAGCTGATTATTTTTTGTTCAAGTTTAGAAAGGTGTCTCTTGATTTTCGACTTTCAACTTCTCTAACAACTGACTCATTGCCTGTGCGGCTTCTCGACTCTCAAAGCGTATAACGGCTTTTTGTAAGATCAAACTATTTGGGTAAGTCACTATATCGCCTGACAATCGGTGGATAATAACGTGAAAGGTCGATATTTCCATAATTTGACCCAAAATTTCATCGTCCTTATCGACCACCTTGACCCAATCTCCCACTCGATAAGGAAAGCCAAAGAAGATAATCAAGCTGGCGGTGATGTTGCTTAAAATCGACCATTGAGCAAATAACGCCACACCCACAACGGCAAACACGGACGAGAAAAAGATCGCTAGCTGACCATAACCAATACCAAGAACCAAGCAAATCAATAAAACAAAAATTGCAGTAAAGCCAAGATTTAACATTTTCGAAACGTAGGTTATTCGCACTTCATTAGCAAATCTCTTTTGTCCTAACAAGGCGACGCTGGATTTCAAAATGCGAGAAACAATGACGTAAGCCACCACTAACAAAGCGATTAAGCCGATTTGCACCATCATGCTTTTTCTCCTACTACGGATTTATAGAACATAAAACAACACGCAGGGCACAATCCCCACACTCATCAAATTACTAATCAATACAATCGACGCCACTTTATGGGGCTCTTGCTGATACAACTCGGCCACCATGTAATTCAGCACGGCTGGCGGCAAACAAGCAAAGATCAATAAGTAGGCAAAATTTTCTGCCGACATGCCAACGGTATAATACCAAATAACAGCAATAACTAGACCGCTTAATGGACATAAAAAACCACTGATAACGCCAAGTTTCCACTCACTAAAGTCCACATTCGTCATGCGAACACCGAGCGCAAATAGCATCAGAGGAATCGCAATCTGCCCCATCATATCAACAGATACTTTTATTGCAGGGATGACCGTCCAGCCTTGTAAACTCCAAATTAAACCCAGTACCGTCGCAATGATCATCGGCATTTTCAGCACATTGAGAAGATTAGTTTTTGGATTGAGCAAATACATACCGACGGTAAAATGCAGTAAGTTTTCGGTAAGAAACAGTACAACAGCAATAGGCAAAGCGGATTCACCAAACGCAAGCACGATCAATGGGATACCTAAGTTACCACTGTTATTAAACATCATCGGCGGAACCAGCGTCTTCGGCGAGATTTTTAGCCATTTACAAAGCGGCCAAACCAACAGCCCAGAGCCTAATACAACGACCGTCGCAGCAATGATCAAATCGATATATTGAGCAATATGAAACTCTTTAGACGCCATAACCGAAAAAATCAGTGCAGGACAAAATACACTGATATTAAGACGATTCGCCACCGTCATGTCGGTAGGTCGAACACGGGCATATAAAAACGCCACCAGCACTATACTAGCCAGAGGAAAAACCGTATTGAAAATTTGTGAGAATAACGTCGATGTATCCATTAACAGCCTCTTTGAAGAAGGCCGATAGCTTAACGGTCTTGTAGTAAAAGACCAAGATAGGAATTAACGTTCGAGAACTTTTCTCGATGATGAAAGCAAAAAAGCTGTATTAGTTTTTCTCAATCAACATGGAAGGGATCAAAATAAAACGCTGTACAACCTCTTTGCCTTTTAATAAATCCATGCCAATTTCGATGGCTTTTTCGGCCATTGGAATAGGACGCTGAACAGCAGTAGCAATCCAAGGATTATCCTTTTGCTTAATAATCTCAGTCGCAAATGGAGCACCATCAATCGAAGCCAGCAAGAACTCGTTACGATCAGCTTGTTGCGCCGCTCGCAAGGCTCCAAAAGCCGTTGGATCATTAATAGTAAAGACTGCATCAATATGATCATACTCTTCCATCAGATACGTCATGGCTTCCATCCCGCCTTCTACACTACCAGTACCATTCATTCGATCGCTTAACAGCGTAATATTGGGGTATTTATTTAATGCCGATTTACAGCCAGCAACACGTTCTATAACGGACGACACTAAGACGCCATTAATAATGACAAAGTTACCTTGGTAACCGATTTTCTCTGCCAGTTTTTCACATGCTATCGCGCCAGCCTGTACATTGTCTGTGGTAATGGTTGCGTCTGCACCTTGGGCATTCACATCCACAGCAATCACTTTAATGCCTGCTCGCTGAGCCTTGGCGACGACGGCTGCCACTTTATATTCATCCGCTGCGGTTAATACGATTAAATCAACTTTTTGCTCGATGAATTCATTGATTTGCCCTATTTGCCGCTGCCAGTCATAAGCGTCTGAACGAATCAGCATTTTAACAGGCTCACCAGCCAACTCTTCCGCTTTTGATGAAACAGTATCCACTAGCTGAACAAAATAAGGGTTACCTAAATCAGCAACGCTAATACCAATAGATTTAAGTGGTTGAGGCTCTGAGGATTGAGAAGCCAAAGGAGAGAGTGAAACAGCGATAATCGAAACCGCCAATAGACTTGGCATTAGGCGATGAGCCTTCCAAAGCTGTCGAGCTTTATGAAAACGCGACATTGACTGTTTAATTAGGCTCATTTTGTTTCCCCTGATGAAAGGCCGCTATTTTGCCCTACCTGATGGCAGATAAAAATAGCGACTTGGCTTAGGCTGCTTCTTCCTCGGAACTACCAAGATCCATCGCGCCCGTCATAATAGCAACGGCATCAGACATGGTATGAGACTGAGGAGTAACAATCGCAGCTCGCTTACCCAAACGATGGATATGGATACGATCCGCAACTTCGAACACATGTGGCATATTATGACTGATCAATATAATAGGTAATCCACGATCACGAACCTCTTTGATTAAGTTCAACACACGACGCGATTCTTTAACACCAAGTGCGGCCGTTGGCTCATCCATAATTACTACTTTGCTACCAAACAAAGCCGAACGAGCAACTGCCACGCCTTGACGCTGACCACCCGAAAGAGACTCAACCGCTTGACTGATATTTTGAATCGTCATTAAGCCTAGCTCGGTCATTTTATCCTTCGCGCGGCGCTCCATCTCTTTCTTGTCCAACATACGAAAAACAGAACCTAAAATGCCAGGTTTCAATAACTCTCTACCTAAAAACAAGTTGTCCGCAATATTTAACGCTGGTGATACGGCCAAGTTCTGATAAACCGTTTCGATGCCTAGTGCACGCGCTTCCATTGGCGAAGAAAAATGCACTGGTTTGCCGTCTAACAAGATTTCACCTTCATCAGGAATAAGTGCGCCAGACAAAGCTTTGATCAAGGAGGATTTACCCGCGCCGTTATCACCAATCACCGCTAATATCTCACCAGGGTACAGTTCAAAGTCGGCATGATCAATCGCGGTCACACTGCCATAACGTTTTACCAAATTCTTTGTTTGTAACACGGGTGTTTTATCATATTGAGCTGCCATTATGCTGTCCCTCTTCGGATCCACTGATCTACACCAACGGCGACAATAATCAAAATACCGACGGTGAACTCTTGCCATAACACATCGACACCAGCGAGTGCTAAACCATTACGAAATACGCCTACAACCAAGGCGCCGATTAAGGTGCCGTAAATAGAACCTCGACCACCAAACAAACTACAACCACCAATTACAACAGCAGTAATACTATCCAAGTTTGTGGTGTAACCCGCTTGAGGGCTCACAGAACCGATACGACCAATCAATACCCACGCACCCAGCGCACATACCACACCAGCCAAAATATAAACGGAAAGCAAAATACGATCAGTACGGATACCCGCTAGCTTTGCCGCCGCTGGATCATCGCCAGTGGCATAAACGTGACGCCCCCACGGAGTCCAATTCAGCGCATACCAGATCACAAAGAAGATTCCCAACATCAACAAAGAACCATAAGTTAATCTGGCACCAAAGACGTTGATGGTTTCACCTAACCACTGCAACAAAGGTGCAGCAGCACTGATATCTTGAGAACGAATGGTTTCACTTTTTGAATACCACAAGTTAAGAGCAAAAAAGACGTTCCACGAACCTAATGTTGCGATGAAAGGCGGCAACTTCATACGTGTAATCAGCAAGCCATTAATAAAGCCAGCAATCGCGCCTACGCCGATACCAATCAACAAGGCAAGCCAAGCGTCGAAGCCATAATCCATTGCCATACGGCCCATTACTACGGACGCTAACACCATGATGGCACCCACGGATAAGTCTATACCCGCGGTTAAAATAATTAAGGTCTGAGCAACACCAATCACGCCGATAATGGTGACCTGCTGCAGGATTAAAGACAAGTTAAATGGGTGTAAAAAACGCCCACCAACAATCATACTAAATCCGATAATAGCCAAGATGAGTACGATACTTGGTGCTGCGATTGGATACTGATGAAGAAACTTTTGGAAGCGCTGCACAAAGGTTTCTTTACGCTCAAATTGCGCCACATAAGACTGAGCTTGATCTGCGACTTTATCGTGATCGAGAACCGCTGTGGACGGTTTTGTGTTGGTAGAACTCATAGACTACTCCAGATAAGACAGGAAACATTGCTCCGGACAGAAAAAGGGCCGCTAGCCAAAACTTGACTAACGGCAAATAAGGGCACCTTCACACCCATCTATCACAAGAGATTGATTAGCCCCAGCACATGCTCAAACCAGTTTTAGAGCTAACAGAGTTAACGCCTTTCACTGGTTCGTCAGTAATTAACTGAACGCCTGTATCGAAGAAATCTAGACCATTTGACGCGGAAGGACGTGAGCCTGATTTCGCAAACTCAACAATCGCAGTAACGCCTTCTGAGGCCATTTTAAGAGGGAATTGCATAGAAGTAGCGCCGATCACGCCATCTTTGATATTGCGCACACCTGGACAACCGCCATCAACGGAAACAATCAATACGTCTTTTTCAAGTCCGAAAGATTTTAATGCTTCATACGCACCAGCCGCAGCGGGTTCGTTAATGGTGTAGACCAAGTTAATTTCTGGGTCTTTTTGAAGTAGGTTTTCCATCGCACGACGACCACCTTCTTCAGAACCTTGAGTCACATCGTTACCAACAATACGTGGATCTGTCTCATCACCCATACGATTGGCATTTTTAAGATCGATACCAAAGCCTTTCAAGAAACCTTGGTCACGTGCGACATCTACTGTTACTTGGCTGGTACTTAAATCAAGTAAGGCAATTTTGGCATCTTTGGCTTTGTCGCCCATTTTCGCTTTTGCCCACATACCAATCATTTCGCCGGCTTTAAAGTTATCCGTCGCAAACGTCATATCGGCTGCACTAGCAGGGCTAAGGGCGGTATCTAACGCAATAACAAGCAAACCTGCATCACGTGCTTTTTGAATAGTTGGAACTATAGCTGCGGTATCGCTAGGTGTAATAAGAATACCTTTAGCACCAGCGGCAATTAGGTTTTCGATTGCTTGAACCTGAGTTTCGTTGTCGCCATCGTAGCGACCCGCAAAGGTACGCAATTCAACACCAAGCTCAGTAGCTTTTTGCTGCGCGCCTTCTTTCATTTTTACGAAAAATGGGTTGGTATTGGTCTTGGTGATAAGACCGATGATTGGGGTTTCCGCCATAGCCACGGTAGAAAGTGTGCCAGCAGCCACTAGGCAAGCTAATTTTTTGTACGGAATACGATGCATGAATTTCATTGTTTTTATAACTCCAATTTTTGTTTTTATTATTGGCAGCGATGCCATTCAAAAACAGATCCAGCCCCGACTCTGCTTTGATAAAACACTATGAAGATAAAAAACTAATGAATAATTTCATCATTTAATCTTTTTTTGTAATATTTGTAATATTTCAATATTCGACCTGAAATATTCCACTTAACTCCTTGATAGTAAAAGGTTTTGAAATGAATAAATCGTCATCTTTTAATTGATATTTTTGTTTCAATTCGTCTCTAGGCAAACCGGACATCAGCAATATTGGTCCGGTAAAGCCAAACGAATCGGAATTCAGGCTGTGCGCCAGCTCGACACCACTCATGGTTCCGGCTAGGTTTACGTCCGAGACAATGGCATCCGGGACAATCGCTTTGCACAAGGCATTCATTACTGATTCTGCACAATCAAAGGTTTGTACCATAAAACCCATTTTTTCCAATTGCTCGCGCATCACTCGACATACTTCTTCGTCGTCTTCCACCAGCCATACCAAGCTAAACTCGGGTAAAACAATAATGTCTTGTTGTGTTTCTTTCTCTTCAGATAACATCGTAATCGGGGCCATTTGTTGAGGTAAGAACAGACAAACACGTGTCCACTTGCCTTTTTCAGAGGTCACTTTGATTTCACCGCCGCTTTGCTTCACAAAGCCATAAATCATACTCAAGCCCAAACCGCTGCCCTTGCCAACTGGCTTAGTGGTAAAGAAAGGTTCAAAGATGCGACCAATAACCTCTTCCGCAATACCTTCGCCAGAGTCTTCTACGCGTATACGAATAGCTGGAACATCACTGTCTGGCAAAGTACACAGCTTGGTTGAAAAGGCCAAACGGCCACCGTCAGGCATAGCACTGGCGCTATTCAAGGATAAATTCAATAAGGCATTTTCTAGCTGGGACGGATCAATCAGACTCACCACATCAGGACATTGTAAATCACTCTCGACTACAATATGCGAGCCAACGCTGTATTCAACCAAATCCAGCATACCTTCGATCAAGTCATCTATTGCAATCGACACTGGGAAAAGCTGCTGACGACGACTAAAAGCCAATAAACGCTGCACTAGGTTGCTACTTTTTTCCGAAACAACAAGTGCTCGCTCTATGTAACGGGCTTGATCGGTAGTCTGTGGACGCGAGTCAGACAGCATTTGTAGATTCCCCATGATCGCTGCCAAGAGATTATTAAAGTCATGGGCAACGCCACCAGTCAGTTGCCCTAACATCTCCATTTTTTGCGCCTGACGTAACTGACTTTCAACACTCTTACGCTCAGTTAAATCCGTATATAAGGTAACAAAACCACCTTCAGGCATCGGCTTGGAACGAAACTCGATAATTTTTCCCGAATCAAAATGGCGCTCGAAACTTTGAAAACGTAAATGACGAGAAACGTTCACTTCTTCCATATGAACTTGCTGGTTTTCTAGGTTAAGGTTTTTATGCTGCCCTTGATTAATCAAGCTTTGCACTTCATCAATTGACATGCCGACACTCAAGTCATCGTCCGATAAATCAAACAATTTCTGATAACCCGAGTTCCAAGCAATCAAGGTACCTTTTGAGGAAAACACACTCAGACCATCATTCATATTATCGAAAATGGTTTCGAGCAAGCGTTTTTGTTCCGACAATTCGGCTGTGACTTCCAAACGCCTTAAGGCATCACGGCGAAATACCTCAAACGTGTCGGCCAACGTACCGATTTCATCCTTGCGACGTATTCCCGTGTGTTTTGAATCAACGCGACCTAAGGAAAGCTGTTCCATGTCGTTGGTGACTACGCCTAAATCTTTGGTCATGCGCTGGCTGTACCAATACAAGCGTGTCAAACCCAACAACAGAAACACAGAAATGCCAATAATCCAGTTTTGACCACGAGCAACAAAGGTCGACACTTCCTGACGCTGACGACTCACCTTCTTTTGCAATCCGCCCACAAAGTCGCTAACTTGTTTGCTCAATTGTTCTGATTTAGCGCGAATGGAAATCAGTAAATAGTTTTTACGCTCTTGGATTTGGTTCAAGCGCCGATGCGCCATCAGTAAGTCTTCCGCAATGCTCGCAACCTGCTCGTTTTGCTCTGATAACTTTAAGCTTTTCAACATGCTCTCAGGCACTAGGCTTGGCGATTCTAATAATTGCAGCAACCACACTAAACCCTGCTGGCTGTTTACGCTGGCAGCATCATCATTAAGAGGCAATTGACGAATACGAAATTGCTGAGCCAAGCTGTCTTCGCGTAAATACAGCTCTTCTCGCACCAAAGCGACAAGCTCTTCAAGCGTGGTTTGTAGATCGTCTAATCGCTCGTCGATATCACGTTGAAAAACAGAATCCGTCAAACTGTCTGCAACACCGCGAAGTTCAAGAATACGTCGATGAATACGTTCAGATTCGGTTTGTAATTGAAACGGACGCCCAGAGCCTGCTGTATAAGGCGCGATAGCGGCCAACTGAGCAACACCCTCGGCTAAAGTTAAAGAGGTGCTAATTTCGGGTAAGGTTTCCGATTCGAATTCGGATAAAGAGGCCTCACTAACGCGCATAGATTGCCAGCCGATTCCCACCACAAAAAAAGCCACCAAGCTAATCGCTAAGATAGACAAAGAGGCTTTTTGACGGATACTGGTAAAGCGCATCTAATTAATCCGCACAGGGCCTTGAAAAAAGTAACCAAGCCCGCGTTGAGTCTTGATGAACTCTGGCGTTTTGGGATTTGTCTCTATTTTTCGTCTTAGGCGAAGGATCAATACATCAACGGTTCGATCAAATACCTCGGTTTCTAAACCTCGACTTTGCTCTATTAGTTGTTCACGAGAAAAAATACGATCAGGATGACGGGCTAACACTTCCAACAGAGAAAACTCACCTAAGGTTAAGGTGACCAGCTTGCCACTTGGATCGTGTAAAAGTCGCGCGGTTAGATCCAAGGTCCAGCTGCCGAATTTTAAACAGTCATGATCTTGATTAATCGTATTTCCCGTTGTCGGTGGTATTTGATAAGAGCGGCGCAACAAAGCATGAATTCGCGCTGTGAGTTCACGCAAATTAAACGGTTTCATCATGTAATCATCGGCGGCTAACTCCAAGCCCAAAATACGATCTGTTTCATCACCTTTACCGGTTAGCATCATGATTGGCATCACAAAACGCTCACGAATATCACGAGCTAGATTCAAACCATCTTCTTCTCGAAGATATAAATCCATCAGCACCAAATCAACAGGTTCAGCGTCTAAGTGAAGCCACATCTGAGTACCATTTTCCGCTTCCAATACTTTGTAACCCTTTTGCGATAAGGCATCACAAAGCAACTGACGAATATCTTGATCGTCATCCACTACCAATAAGGTTTTTTTATGTTGTTCTGTCATTGTCTGGGTTGGAATCCATTATCGTTGTTATTAGAAGCTAGAGAAGCAGCTATTATTGGGCTATTAATATCATGTTAAAGTTAATAGACAATTAACAAAAGGAAAAGCTTCTCGTGCAGCAGAAACTAATACCTCTGAAGAAAAAGATCCATCTTGCTTTTTTAGATCCTGAGCAATCCATTCTAGTCGAGCAGGATGAAATCGTCCTGACCGCGTTAGTATCTGCAGGTATCCCGATTAAGCAAGCATGTACGAATGGAGTTTGCGGTGTTTGTCTGACACCCTTGCTATCCGGTGAAATTGATTACGCTAATCGACAACCTCACGGCTTAAACGAAAAAGAAAAGCAGAATGGCTACTTTCTACCTTGCATTGCCACATGCAAAAGCGATATCTCCATTGACAGGCCTAAAGTGAGACTGCGCTAACTGCCTAAAAACGTTATCATGAGCGCAGCGAATTAATGAGCCGTCTTATGTCCAGCGAACTGCCAATTTACCAACTGATTCCTCAGCTAAAGCACCAACTATTGCATCACCACGAAGCGATATTAGAAGCGGCTCCGGGTGCAGGTAAAACCACGGTAGTACCGATTGCCTTAATGGATGAAGTTTGGCTTAAAAGCCGCAAGATCATCATGTTAGAACCAAGACGCTTAGCAGCCAAAGCGGCGGCAAAGCGCCTTGCAGATACTTTGAAAGAACCGCTTGGACAACGCATTGGTTATCGCATTCGCCATGAAGGAAAAGAAAGCCCACAGACGAAAGTATTGGTTGTCACCGAGGGCGTGTTAACCCGCATGTTGCATGACGATCCAAGTTTAGATGACATTGCCTTGGTCATCTTTGATGAATTTCACGAGCGTAACCTGCATTCGGATTTAGCCTTTGCCTTGTGCCTACAAGCACGAGAACTGTATCGCGACGAAGACCCACTCAAACTCTTGGTCATGTCCGCGACACTAGATACTGAAGCACTCGAAACACGACTTGGCTGTCCGACGCTCACCAGTCAAGGTCGAAGCTTTCCTATCACTACGCATTACAGTAATAAATCACTCAAGGCATTTCAAATCACCGACGAAGTTGTGCGTCTCACTTGCCAAGCCTTTTACGAAGAGTCTGGCAGCCTATTAGTTTTCCTGCCAGGCCAAAAAGAAATTCGTCAGGCGGCAAGCCAGCTTCAACAACGCTTAGGTCATGAGCCTCATTTGAGCATTTTGCCTTTGTATGGCGAATTAAGCTTAAAAGAACAAGAAGCGGTGATTGAACCCACTATCGCACCCAATCGAAAAATTGTACTCGCCACCGCTATTGCGCAAACCAGCTTAACCATTGACGGTATTCGTGTAGTGATCGACAGTGGCTTAAGTCGCGAGGCACGCTTTGATGCCAGCACCGCGACGACACGATTACACACTCGTCGCGCGACACAAGCCGAGACGATTCAACGCATGGGGCGAGCTGGGCGTACAGAAGAAGGTATTTGTTATCGTTGGTGGAGTGAAGGTCAGCAACATCAGCTCGCGCCACAGGCTCAGCCCCAGATAGAAATCAGTGACCTCAGTAGTTTGGTGATGGATTTAGCAAAATGGGGCGTACAAGAACGCCTTGAATTAGATTGGATTACGCCGCCACCGAACAGCCACTGGCAACAATCGATCGACTTGCTAACCAACTTGCAAGCTCTTGAACAGAATCAAACGTCGCAACCTTCCTTAGTATTAAGCGCACTCGGTGAGCAAATGAGTAGCCTCGGTATTGAACCTAGACTTGCTCGATTATTATTGGATGGCAAACAAAACCACAACAGCGATTCAGCCAGCGCCATCTGCACTATTTTGTCGGAAGGCGATCCGTTTGCGAATTATCATAGCGATTTGTCTGATCGATTAAATTGGTTAGCAGGCCACAATCAGGCGCAGAGCAAACGCCCGAGACAGAACTATTTAAACGCTCAACAACAGTGGCACAGACGCAGTCAGCAGATTAGCATTCAGCAAACTTCAATAGATAATAAAAACGATATTGCCTTTTTACTGATTCGAGCTTTTGCGGATAGAATTGCTCAACGCGTTGGACAAGATCATGACAAAACGCGTTACAAACTAGCGAATGGGCGAATAGCAAGCCTGTCGTCTCTTGATCCTTGCGCACAAAGTGAGTGGCTTATTGCACTGGATATCGGCGGCCATCATGGTCAAGAAGAGGATCGTATTTTCCTCGCTTACCCAATTCAGCTCGCCATGCTAACGCAAGACTTTGCGGACTTACTTAGTATTAAGAATCATCTCGCGTGGTCAAAAAAAGACGCACGTTTATTAAGTGAATCACAACGCTGGATAGGCAAACTTTGTATTGATAAGCAAAAGCTCAGCAAACCTTCTGAAGCCGACATCTGCCAAGCGATTTGCCAATATATTCGCCAAGAAGGTCTTTCCGTTCTACCTTGGAACGAATCCAGTGATCAACTACGAGCGCGTATGCAATTCGCCTTTATACACGATAAGCAAAACCTCTGGCCAGATTGTTCTGACGACGCCTTATTAAATGAGCTAGAAGAATGGCTCGGACCTTATCTTGGCAAAGTGACCAATCAACAAGCCATGAGCAAGCTCGCACTAAACGATATATTGTTAAGTAGATTAGATTGGAACCTACAGCAATTTCTTAATCGAAAAGTGCCCGCTCGAATAACTGTGCCATCTGGGTCGAGTCATGCGATTGATTACTGTGAGCAACAGCCAACCCTAAGAGTGAAACTTCAAGAAATGTTTGGCTACACAAATAGCCCAACCGTGCTCAATCAAATCGTACGTATAGAACTGCTCTCACCGGGACAGCGACCGCTTGCGGTAACACAAGATTTGGCTTTCTTTTGGCGTGAAGCTTACCCAGAAGTACGTAAAGAAATGCGGGGGAGATATCCGAAACATCCTTGGCCAGAAGATCCTATAAGCGCACAAGCCACCGCGAAAACCAACCGAGCCCTAAGATCGTCTTAATTGAGTTAGTGCTTGTTCGGTAATTTTCTGGCTAAAAGGCGTATTCTTAGGATGAGTCGGCGACCAACCCATAATAAAGCGATGAAAATCTGCCCAAGCGATAGGGAACAAATATTGCCATTCTTCAACAACACCTTGAGCAAAAGCTTGCGATTCTCCTTGCGCCATTAACTCACGCCCTAATTCAGAGAAATAATGCTCCAGTAGATAATCTATATTTTCTGTCAATTCAGATTCAGACAATGCACTCCCCAAAAGATACGCCACATCCTGAACACCAACGCCACCACCGACATATTGAAAGTCCACAGCAGCCACCTGATTATTGAGAGGGGAAAAACAAAAATTCGCCACTTTAGCATCGCCATGGACAATGGTTTTAAAGCGCGCGTTATCCAAACATTTTGCCAATTCAGACGCTGCAGATTTTAACTCTCCCTCAGCCATAACAGACCACTCATCTTGTCGAGTATCAAGGTGCCAATAGGTCCCTTTAGTCCATAAGTCATGAGGCCAGTTCAAAGGAGGATTTTGATAAATAAAACCCGCATGAAACGCGGCTAGCCAATTAATACAAGAAATTAAATAATCGCTATTATTACCATTGTATCGATCTGAATAACCTGCAGCGTCTAAATCTTCTAATAAGGTTAACCGCTGCCCCGTGCGTTCATCATAAAAATTGCCATAACACAGTGCGATACGGGCAGATATGTGGCAACGTGGTGCCCAATTTAAATACCAGCTCTGTTCTATTTCATACGAACGAATTTTACGTTGATGGCCGTGATTAGAATGCCAACCTCTGGGATGGTTAACCTCTAACGGTAATGAACAGTGTTTAGCAATAACAAGAGATAAGGATTCGTTCCCTGTTAATGAATAACGAGCTACTTCTCCATAACCGCTCCATAAAGATTGAATCACTTCTTCACGATTAACGGTACGAGCTTTGCATTGTCGTTTTATAAAAATATCAGGCGTCATAATTTTTTGTTCACAGTGATTATTTACATAAATTAACAAAAGTTAAATGCATTTCAAATCCAGTCACAGTTTTTGTCATGTATATATAACGCTCTCATGATTTAATTTCTAAAAATCATCCTATTATAGAGGAAGTCATTTCTAACCATGGAATCAAACAATAAACTCTCGAATCACAAGCTATTTAATATCGGCGTTAGGCTGGTAAAATTTGCTTGGGTTGTAGAAATACTCGCTGTCAGTATTGGCTTTCTTATTTCGATCATCGTCTCGTTTTCTGTCTATGCAGAACTCGACAAAATGGATCGTACACTTAACTTTGGTGACTACAGTAGCATCTTGGTTGCGGCGTTACCCTTCGTTCTCGTTGCAGTTGTTGAAGCCTCTAAAATCCCTGTCGCCACCGCAATGATGTATGCAAAACATACTTCTTGGCGCATTCTATTTTTTATCGGTTTGTTTTTACTTGCTTCTATTACCTTTGAAACCATGCTAAATGGCTTTGAGCGTAACTTCTCTGGTTTAAACATTGCTATCGATGATAAAAAGAATGCTTCCTTGCTATTACAAGGAAAAATCGATGATTTTGATCGTCGTAAAAAAGACATTGATATTATTGATCCCCAAGTAGTCGATAACAATTACCAAAATGCTATCCAAAACGCGAACGCAGCATACTATCAAACTTTAGAAAAAGAGCGGGAGTACATCAATCGTCAAATAACCAAGCTCAGCTCAGATAACGAAGCAATCCAAGGTTATCAAGCAGAAATTACCGAACTTAATCAAAAAGAACGCGAAATTTATGACGCTTGGGATATAGAAAGAAGTGCTTTACAGAAACGTTTACGCGGCCTATTAAACAGCTATGTAACAGGCTCAGAAAACGATAAAGAAAAACTACAAAGAGAGTTGGATCAACTTAAAGCAGAAATGCAGCAAGAAATGGATGACGCTAATTTCTTTACTCGGCCAACCGTTGAGAAAAAATATCGACAGTTGATCACTGAAAAAGAAAACCGTCTATACACAGTCGCAGATCGCACAATTGGTGATGATGCCCTTGCTAAACAAACCCAAAGTGAACAGCAGCTTCAGGACCAACTACAAGTACTAGGTCAAGATTATCAAAAACGCATCGATTTAGGGCGTCAGCGTATGGCTTATCTAGAAGATCAAATTTTATCTCAAACAAAGGGCCTTGAAGAAAAGCGCAATAGCTATAGAGCAAATTATGATAAAGTTGCCCAGCAAGCCGCTCAAAATAGAAATGGGACAGTTTCACGATCAGCCAACGAAAAAGACTCTCTGCTAGCACAATATGACGAAATTCAAGTAGAAGTGAAAGCTATTGATAATCAAATCTATGGTCTTCAGCAAGAACAAACCTTACTTAAAAATGATATTAACCGCTTGGTTAATTCAAACCAAATTTATCGTCTTGCCGCTTACGTCAGTAATAAAGAGCAAGCAATTGATGTTCCTAAATCAACCGTAGGATTAGTTGCTTTAGTATGGTTTGCTTCGCTAGCCTTTATTAGTGCGGTAACAGGAGTCTTCCTTGCGATTGCAGGCATCTATATGCAACGCATTTATGCAAAAGATGATGAGTAAAATCAAATGCCGGAAAGAAGTGCCTAAAAGAACTTACTAAAGACTAGAAGCCCGCTATTTACGCATAACTTCTATACACAAGGCCTAGCTTCGAGCTGGGCTTTTTTGTGCATAAAACCCAAGCTTATCCCCAAGATTATTTAACACATTTTGTCACCTGCCATTAACAAT
>NZ_JAHLLW010000024.1 GCF_019426345.1 Marinomonas lutimaris | reverse complement strand
TATCCGCGAGCAATTTCCGATTTTAAAACGCGTAATTGACGGTAATCCGCTTATTTATCTCGATAATGCAGCGACAACGCAAAAACCACAGTGTGTGATTGATGCTTTGGTGGATTACTACACGACATGCAATTCCAATGTACATCGTGGAGCCCATCGTCTTGCGGATGAAGCAACGCGCCGTTTTGAAGACGCACGCGACATCGTAAAAGACTTTATTAATGCGCCAAAACGCGAAGAAGTCATTTGGACAACAGGCACCACCGAGGCGATTAATATTGTTGCCAATGGTTTGGGTTCTTTGCTGTCACCGGGTGATGAAGTTATTGCTACAGGAATGGATCACCATGCCAATCTTGTGACCTGGCAACAAGCATGTAAAGTGTCTGGTGCGACTCTAAGAACCATTCCAGTGACGGATGCTGGTGAATTAGATCAAGCGGCTTATGATGCCATGCTAAATGAACATACTAAGTTTGTCGCTTTTCCGCATGTTTCTAATGCATTGGGTACTGTGAACCCAATTAAAGAAATGACGGCGAAAGCAAAAAAAGTCGGAGCTTGGGTACTGGTAGATGGTGCTCAAGGTGCTGCTCATGGCTATGCTGATGTGCAAGATATTGGTTGTGATTTTTATGCCTTTTCAGGTCATAAAATTTATGGGCCAATGGGGGTTGGTGTCTTATGGGGTAAAGAGTCTGTGTTATCGACTTGGCCTGTCTGGCGCACTGGCGGCGAGATGATTTCCACCGTAACTTTGCAGGATGCTACTTGGAACGTATTGCCTTATCGCTTTGAAGCGGGCACGCCAAATGTGGGTGATGCTATTGCGATGGGAGAGGCGATTCGTTGGTTTAGCGCCTTGGATCAAGATGCTGTTGCTGCACACGAAAAAGCTTTGTTGGATCATGCAACAGAGCTTGCGGAGCAATTCGAAGGCTTAACCATTATTGGTACTGCCAAAGAAAAAATTGGTGTGCTGAGCTTTGTAATGGATCAGGGTCATCCTGCTGATATCGGTTTTTTGTTAGACCGTCAGGGGATTGCTGTTCGTACTGGTGATCATTGCGCGCAGCCTTTGATGGCGCGCTTTAATGTTCCTGGTACTGCGCGAGCATCGTTCGCGATTTATAATACATTAGAAGAAGTTGACGCTTTGTTTGTGGCACTGAAAAAAGTGCGAACAATGCTGGCTTAGGAGGTTTCAATGACAGTAACAACGTTTGATCCTGTCTCTAGCGTGTCTTTAACCGCTTCCGCGCAGAAATATTTTGCCTCTAAATTGACAAAGCAGCCAGGCAAGCTTATTCGATTAAGTACCAAAGAGAGCGGTTGTACCGGTTTCTCATACGTGCTGGATATTGTTGATAGCGCTTTGGAAAATGATACAGTTTTAGAATTTGGCAATGTGGTTTTGGCCGTCGACTCGCAATCCATTTCCATGCTGAAAGGCACTGAGATTGACTTGGTACGCGAAGGCGTTAACGAAGTTGTGAAGTTTAAAAACCCTAACGTTGTAGCCGAATGTGGCTGTGGCGAAAGCTTTAGTGTGAGTTAACTTCATGCAAAAAATGGTAGTAACACAACGCCCTTGTCCAGCTCGACGAGTGCCAAGCGGTGAACCAGTTAGTATTCCTGAAGGTCAGTTTATTACGATTAATCAGAGCTTAGGTGGCAATTATACCGTTACGTGGCAAGGTAATATGCTGCGCATAGATGGAACCGATGCTGAAGCGATTGGTCAGCAACCCGAGGTTTTAGATTTTGAGGATCTCGGTACCGGGGAAATCAGTAAGGATCAGGTTTGGCAGGCATTGGATACCATCTACGATCCGGAGATTCCTATTAGCTTGGTGTCCTTAGGTTTGGTATATAAAGTGACGCTTGACCAAGAGGCTAAGTCTGTTTTGATTGATATGACGTTGACTGCACCAGGTTGTGGAATGGGGCCTGTTTTGGTTGGTGATGTTAAGTATCGAGTGGCGAAAGTGCCAAATGTTGACTCAGTGAAAGTCGATTTGGTATTTGATCCACCTTGGTCGCGAGAAATGATGAGTGAAGAAGCTCAATTGGAAGCGGGTCTTTTCTTTTAGCCGCTTTCTTTTGATAGCTTCGGTCATTCATTAAAATCGAATACAATATGAAACGGCCTTGGTGCTTAGCCAATGCCGTTTTTGTTTTAATAGGCACAGTGCAAAAAGAGGGTAGTCATGGCTTTACCTAGTACGGAAGACATCGTAGACGATCTGTCGTTTTTTGACGATTGGGAAGATAAGTACAAGTACATCATTGATTTGGGTAAATCTTTGCCTGCATTTGATGATGCGTGGCGCACGCCTGAGCGTTTGGTGAAAGGCTGCCAGAGCAGTGTTTGGATTCAGCCGGGCAGTGAGCAAGATGCAATAAAAGGCGAAGTGCTGACTTTTGCGGTAGACAGTGATGCCATCATTGTTCGTGGTTTACTTGGCTTGGTGTTAGCCGCATTGGATCATAAAACACCACAGGAAATTTTAGATTTCGATATCACGGAGTATTTCGAAGAGCTGGATCTTGAGAGGCACTTGAGTCCGACTCGTGGTAATGGTCTGCGTTCTATTGTGGGTCGCATAAAAGGCATTGCACAGGCTGCCGCTTAACTTTTTTTAATTGTAAAAAAGCAGTCGTTTAATTTTTATTGGAGAGCGTTAAATGAACACCCCGGTTTACCTAGATAATTCTGCTACCACGCCAGTTGACCCAAGAGTGGCTGAAAAAATGATGGCGTGTTTAACGCAGGACGGAAACTTTGGAAACCCGGCTTCGCGTTCGCATCTTTTTGGCTGGCGTGCGGAAGAAGCGGTAGAAGAGGCTAGATTGCAGGTGGCAAGTTTAATTAAAGCAGACTCTCGTGAGATTGTTTGGACATCCGGTGCGACAGAAGCAAACAACTTGGCGTTGAAAGGTGTTGCTCATGCTTATCGTCAAAAAGGCCGCCATATTATTACGTCGATGATTGAGCACAAGGCGGTTTTGGACCCTTGTAAACAGCTTGAAAAAGAAGGCTTTGAAGTGACTTATTTGCAACCAGATTCCCATGGGGTGATTTCACCAAATCAGGTTGCAGAAGCACTTCGTGAAGATACAATTTTAGTGTCTTTGATGCATGGTAATAATGAACTTGGTGTGCTGACGGATGTTGCTGCGATTGGTGAATTAACTCGTTCGCGTGGTGTTTTTTTACATGTTGACGCCGCTCAGACAACAGGCAAAATTGAGATAGATGTGAATGCCATGAAAGTGGATTTAATGTCTCTGACTGCTCATAAAACCTATGGTCCAAAAGGGATTGGTGCTTTGTTTGTGCGCCGTTCTCCGAAAGTGAAGTTGGAAGCGCAAATTCATGGTGGTGGTCATGAGCGTGGTATGCGCTCTGGCACATTGGCGACTCATCAGATCGTTGGCATGGGGGAGGCATTTCGTTTAGCGGGTGAGGAAATGGAGCAGGATTGTGCTCGTATCAAAGCTTTGCGCGAACGTTTGTGGTCGTCTTTGACTGAGTTATCTGGCGTGCACCTTAATGGTGACTCAGATAACCGCGTTGCCGGTGTTTTGAATGTGGGGTTCTCTGGTGTTGATGGTGAAGTCTTGTTGATGTCTTTGAGCGATATCGCGGTCTCTTCTGGTTCAGCTTGTACTTCAGCAAGCTTGGAGCCGTCTTATGTATTGCGTACGATTGGCTTGGCTGATGATTTGGCGCACAGCTCCTTGCGTCTTTCCGTGGGGCGCTTTACGACCAAGGAAGAGGTGGATTTTGCAGCTGAGACCATTAAAAATGCAGTGAGCCGTCTCCGATCTGTGGCTTAAGTATAAGAATTAGTACTTTTATTCTTGTTTGAATAAATAATGTTCGTTTGATCATACAATTTTAATGAATTGGTGCGTATAATACGCGCGCTGAACTTTTAAGTCCTGGGCCATGCAAAAGGCATTGCCCCTTTCAATTTAATTTGGAGTTATATCATGGCGTTAGAACGCACTCTATCTATCATCAAGCCTGATGCTGTTGCGAAAAACGTAATTGGCGAAATCTACACTCGTTTTGAACGTGCTGGTTTCAAAATTGTTGAAGCTAAAATGATTCAACTAGACGACGAATTGGCTGGTGGTTTCTACGCTGAGCACAAAGAGCGTCCTTTCTACAAAGATTTGGTTGCTTTCATGACTTCTGGTCCTGTTGTTGTTTCTGTTCTTGAAGGTGAAGGCGCTGTTCTTCGTCACCGTGAACTTATGGGTGCAACTAACCCTAAAGAAGCGACTGCTGGTACTTTGCGTGCAGATTATGCAACTTCTATCGATGCAAACGCTGTTCACGGTTCTGATTCTGTTGAATCTGCAGCTCGTGAAATTGCTTACTTCTTCGGTAAGTAATTGACAGCTAGGACCTTTATGTCCGATCTGTTTTGTAAAAGCGGGCGCTAGCCCGCTTTTTTACAGAGGCTTCTGAAAAGACTTTTCTTTTCAGAGGCTTTTTTCGTTTACACTTAATGCTACCTACAGCAAGCGACATTGAATTATGACTGACATCAAAAAAGTGAACCTTTTGGGTTTATCCCCCGACAAACTGATTGAATTCTTTGAATCCATTGGCGAGAAGAAATTTCGTGCTACTCAGGTGATCAAATGGATTCATCAAAAGGGAGCAGAAAGCTTCGAAGAAATGACCGATGTCAGTAAGGCGTTGCGTGCGAAGTTAGAGCAAATTTGTGAGATTCGTGGTCCCGAAGTGGTTTCGCAAAATATCTCTGCTGATGGTACGCGTAAATGGATTATTCGTACTGATGGCGGTAAAAACGATTGCGTTGAAACGGTTTTGATTCCTGATGGTGATAGAGCGACTTTATGCGTCTCTTCGCAAGTTGGTTGCTCTTTGGATTGCAGTTTTTGTTCAACGGGCAAGCAAGGTTTTAACCGTAATTTAACGCCAGCAGAAATTATTGGTCAGGTTTGGATTGCGATTAAATCGTTTGGTCCGATGGATCCGAATGGACCTCGTCGTGTTACTAACGTTGTGATGATGGGCATGGGCGAGCCTTTAATGAACTTCGAGCCTGTTGTTGATTCGATGATCCTGATGATGCATGACCATGCGTACGGTTTGTCTAAGCGTCGTGTCACCTTGAGTACTTCGGGTGTTGTGCCTAAGATTTATGAGTTGGTAAAACGTACTGATGTGTCTTTAGCTATTTCATTGCATGCGCCAAATGACGCTTTGCGTAATGAACTTGTGCCGATAAATAAAAAATATCCGATTGCTGAGCTTCTTGAAGCTTGTCAGTTCTATTTGGCGAATTTACCAGATAAACGTCATATTACGATCGAATATACCTTGATGTCAGGTGTGAATGACAACGAAGAACAAGCACATGAATTGGCTGAGCTTCTTAAAGTATTGGAATGTAAAATTAACTTAATTCCATTTAATCCATTCCCTCATTCGGGTTATGAAAAGCCGTCTAACAACCGCACTCGTCGTTTCCAAAAAATTCTAGCTGATGCTGGTTATACCGTGACAGTTCGAACAACTCGTGGCGATGATATTGATGCGGCTTGTGGTCAGTTGGTTGGTGACTTCCAAGACAAAACTCGCCGTAGCCAGAAGTATATAGAGTTGCGTGAAGTAAAAAATTAGCCCTAAGAGTTTATTTTGTATATGACAAGGATGTCAGTATGCGTTTATGGTTATGGCCATTTTTATTGTGTTGCTTGCTTTGTGCGTCTTGCGCCTACCAAGTTGTTTCTCCTTTGCAGCCTATTTCTGAATCTAAAAAACTACCAATTGTTCAAGCACATCTTTTGCTGGGGCAGTGGGGATTAGCAAAAAAGAAGTTAGATCAGGTTGAGGTCTCATATCAAGGGCTTGATTATTGGCGGTTATTAAGCCTGTACTGGCTGAGTATTGAGGACTATAGCGAAGCACTTTTAGTGCATGAAGATGCCCTGCAGAGATACCCTGATGATGACTTCATTTGGAATAACTACGGTGTGCTTTTGGGGCTGAGAAATCGTTGGGGTGAGGCTTGTGCTGCTTTTGAAAAAGCTGGCGAAAAAGGCTCTTTAAAGCGCCAATCAGTGCAAATAAATCTTTCTAGGTGTGCTATACGTCAGAATCAAGTAAATTTAGCCGAAATCTATCTAAAACAGGCAAAAGAAATTGCTGATTTGCCTCTGATTGGTTTGATGACAGAGCTCAATCTTGTTTTAATACAGGGTAGTAATGACAAAGCTCGCTTAATTTTTAATAATATCCAGGCTGATAAAGAAACTGCCCGAGGATCGGTGCATTTTGATGAGTACAACTGTCTGTCGCGGCACCTAATTGCACGCGAGACTGACCCTACACTGTATTCATCTGCGAGTAATTTTACATGCCTGAATGGCTCAAGGTATTGACATGACAACTGAATTTCAAACGGATGCTTCTGTAAGTAAAACGAATATGGACACCATTAATATTGGTAATAGGTTAAAAGCAAAAAGACTAGAGCTAGAGTTTGATGAAAGGCATGTCGCAACTGCGCTGAAAATTCCTATCGATCAAGTGCGAGCGCTTGAGGCGAATAATTTTAAATACTTCCGATCTGTGACCTTTGCCCGAGGTTTTCTAAAAAGCTATTGCCGTCTTTTAGGTATTGAACCTTCTGAGATGCTGCGTGCCTTTGATAGTGAACTAGAAGATGCAGAACCGACGATTAAGCCTGTAGATAAGGTAAACAAACAGACGAACTTTGGTGACCCGATTGTCATCTTTATTTCGGTTATTATTGTTGCTGTTCTCGTCTTTTTGGTTTTTTGGTGGCCCTCTCAGCCAAGCAAAATAGTATCCCCTAATGAAATAAAGAATGAAGTAAGCGAGACTGCCACAGCTCCAGATTTAGATGCTACGGAAGAGCCTTCTAATGAATCAAGTGACGCTGATGATATTTCTAATGTCTCTAGCTCTAACGCTAGTGCAGATGTGGATGCAGCTTCAGATAGTGATTCTGAAGGCTCAGCCAATAGTGATCAGGTTGAAAAAACAGCTAATAATGGCGGTGTTGTGACTGGGTTGTCTGCTGAAACAATGGCAATTTTGGAAGAAGCTGGCGTAAGGCCAGAAGATGTAGTGAGAGCGACCGCTGAAGTACCTGCAGAGCTTGCAGCAGCGCCGAAGATGCCTTCTTACACTGATGAAGTTGAGATTGCTTTTGGTGCAGATTGTTGGACAGAGGTTCGTGATGCTTCAGGAAAGATTTTGTTCTCTGGGGTGAAATCTGCGGGCACTAAGCTATCGCTAACAGGTAAGGCACCTTACCGCGTCGTATTGGGTTACGCGAAAGGCGTGTCATCTTTGAAATACAAAGGTGAAGTATTCGATTTTTCTTCTTTTACACATAAAGATTTGGCTCGATTTGAGCTCAAGTAGAGACTCTTATGCATTTTGAATCACCTATAAAACGCCGTCATTCTCGTCAGATCATGGTTGGGAATGTACCGGTTGGCGGTGGTGCGCCAATCAGTGTTCAGAGTATGACGAACACAGAAACTTGTGATGTTGATGCGACTGTCGCTCAGATTCGCGCTATTGCCGATGCTGGTGCTGATATTGTTCGTGTTTCTATCCCATCTATGGATGCGGCTGAAGCGTTCAAAAAAATACGTGAAGCTGTTTCTATTCCATTGGTCGCTGATATTCACTTCGATTATAAAATTGCCTTGAAAGTCGCAGAGTACGGTGTTGACTGTCTTCGGATTAACCCGGGTAATATTGGTAACAAAGACCGTATTCGTGCCGTTGTGGATTGTGCTCGAGACAAAAATATCCCCATTCGTATTGGTGTTAATGCCGGATCTTTAGAAAAAGATCTGCAAAAAAAATACGGTGAACCAACTCCTGATGCGCTAGTTGAATCCGCTTTTCGTCAAATCCAATATTTTGATGAGCTGGATTTTCATGAGTATAAGTTGAGCCTAAAAGCATCAGATATTTTCATGACAGTTGAAGCTTATCGCAAAATTGCCAGCCAAATAGATAACCCATTGCATTTGGGTATTACTGAAGCGGGTGGTTTGCGCTCAGGAACGGTTAAGTCTTCAATCGGGCTTGGCTTGCTTTTAATGGATGGTATTGGTGATACGCTACGTGTTTCTTTGGCGGCTGATCCTGTTCAGGAGATCAAGGTCGGTTGGGATATGTTGCGTAGTTTGAAATTGCGTAATCGTGGTATTAACTTTATTGCTTGCCCAAGCTGCTCTCGTCAAAATTTTGATGTTATTAAAACAATGAATGAGTTAGAAGAGCGACTTGATGACATTACTATCCCAATGGACGTTGCTGTTATTGGTTGTGTGGTGAATGGTCCGGGTGAGGCAAAAGAAGCGGACATTGGTCTTGCTGGTGGTTCTCCGAATAACTTGATTTATCAAGATGGTAAACCGAACAGCAAAACGAAAAATGAAACGCTTGTTGATGATTTAGAAAAAATGATTCGTAAAAAGGCTCTCCTTAAAGAACGCGAATTAGCCAATATCATTGTAAAAAATTAAGGATCCATTGTGGCTCGTAAAATTCAAGCGATTAGGGGAATGAACGACATTTTGCCTGATCAATCCTCTGTTTGGTTATATCTAGAAAAAACAGTGGCTGATGTTGTTAAGTCTTATGGATATCAGCAAATTCGTTTTCCTATTGTTGAAAATACGGATTTGTTTAAACGCGGTGTCGGTGAAACAACGGATATCGTAGAAAAAGAAATGTATACCTTTGATGATCGTAACGGTGAGTCTTTGACTTTGCGCCCAGAAGGTACAGCTAGTTGTGTTCGTGCGGCGGATCAGGCTGGTTTGTTGTTTAATCAAACTCAGCGTTTGTGGTACACAGGGCCAATGTTTCGTTATGAGCGCCCTCAAAAAGGTCGCTACCGCCAATTCCATCAAATTGGTGTGGAATCTTTTGGTATGGGTTCCGCTGACATCGATGCAGAGTTAATAATTTTATCCGCTCGTCTGTGGAAAAAACTTGGTTTGTTAGAACATGTTGAGCTGCAGTTGAACACCATTGGCTTAGCATCCGAGCGTGAGACTTATAAAGCGGCTTTGGTTGATTATTTGACTGAGTTTAAAGATCAGTTAGATGAGGATAGTCAGCGTCGTCTAGGAACGAACCCATTAAGAATATTAGATTCTAAAGACGAATCGACTCAAGCAGTGCTGAAAGACGCGCCAAACCTGGAAGATTTTATTGGCGAAGAGTCACAGGCTCACTTCGAATTATTGCAGGCTATCTTGAAAGCCAATGGTATCTCTTATGTTATCAACCGTCGTCTAGTGCGTGGTTTGGATTATTACGGTAAAACGGTTTTCGAGTGGGTTACGTCGCATCTTGGTTCTCAGGCAACGGTTTGTGCGGGTGGTCGTTATGATGGTTTGGTTGAGCAGTTGGGTGGGAAATCAACACCTGCTGTTGGTTTTGCAATGGGTATCGAGCGCTTGGTGCTTTTACTTGAAACGTTAAACTTGATTCCTGATGCTGCAAAATTCTCTACTGATGTGTTTGTTATTAGTATGGGAGATGATGCAGAGCTTGCTTCTTTTGTTTTAGCTGAGTCCTTGCGTGAAGAAAATTCAAACCTTATCGTTTTGCGCCACTGTGGCGGTGGTAGCTTTAAGAATCAAATGAAAAAAGCCGATCGTTCAGAGGCTCGTTTCACGATTATTCTAGGGCAAGATGAAGTTGATAATGGAATTTGTCAGGTAAAAGATATGTCAACGGGTGATCAACAATCTCATCCACTTGCTGATGTTGCTGCCTATATTGGTGCCAAGCTGTAATTTGATTTAATGGAGTGCCGTCATTTAGGTTATTTGGCGGTGCCTTACATGAGGAAGAAAAAGTGTCTGAATTAAAGACTGAAGAAGAACAAATAGAAGCGTTTAAATCTTGGTGGAAAAAGAACGGCATTATGTTGGTCGTTGCTATAGCTGTTGCTGTTGGTGGTTATTTCGGTTGGCAGGCTTGGAAAACGAGCCAAGCTAACTACACCAGTGAAGCATCTGCACTTTATCAAAACTTGGTCCAGGCCTCTTCCGATCTAAGCGATGAAAACAATCAAAAAACCGTTACCTTTATTGCTAAGCAACTTGCTGATGATTATGGGGATACGGGTTATGCCATGTTTGGTCAATTATTCTTGGCACGTGTCGATGCTGAAAATGGCAAGTATGACGAGGCAATTAAGGCATTGGATGATGCCATTGCAAAAACAAAAGATGTTTCTTTTGTAGCAATTGCGAATCTGCGAGTGGCGCGCTTGATGCTTCAAAAAGAAGACTATGCTGGCGCTATGGCTCGAGTTGAAAAAGTAACTGAAGAAGAATTTGCTGCACAGCAGCAAGAATTGATTGGTGATATTCTAGTTTCACAAGGTAAGCGTGATGATGCGCGTATTGCTTATCAGAAGGCAAGTGAAGCATTGGGCGTGGGTGTGAATCATCCATTGCTTGATATTAAACTTAAGGATTTGGTGAAAGGTTAACTATGAGAAAGTCTCTTTTTTTCGTCGTATTGTTTGCTGCTTTGATCACTCAAGGTTGCTCTAACTCTCGTCCAGATTTGCCAAGCCCTCCTTCTATAGAGAGTAAGGTTAATTTAAAAACGTCATGGCGGACTGGTGTGGATGGTAATTTTGGTGAGTCTAGTGAACGTTTTAATCTTGTAGCAGAAAACGGCTCATTGTTTTTTGTTACTGAGAAGGGAACCGTTTACGAACTTGCACAAGAAAATGGAAAGAAGAAAAATACTGTCTCAACTGAGTATAGGGCGAGTGCAGGCGTAGCGCGCCATGGTGACGTTGTATACTTTGGTACCTATGATGCTCAACTTATTGCTGTTTCTTTGACAAGTAAATCTATCTTGTGGGAAAAAACATTAAGTTCTGAAGTCTTGTCTGAAGGTTCTTATGCAGCAGGTAAATTGGTCATACAAACTTCTGATGGCTGGTTAAGTGTACTGGATGCTGAGACGGGCGATACTCAATGGCGTGCGAAAGAGGATTTGCCATCTTTGACTGTTCGTGGTACAAGCGCTCCAGTTATTGCTGACGGAAAAGTTATTGCTGGTTTTGCCAGTGGTAAGTTGAAAGCTTATTCGCTACAAGATGGCAATTTACTTTGGTCCTATGAAGTTGGTAAGCCAGAAGGGCGTTATGAGATAGAGCGATTAAGCGATATCGATGGCCGTTTAGTGGTAGAAAATGGTGTTGTTTATGCTGTTGCCTACAATGGTACGCTTGCCGCACTTTCAATTGAAAATGGTCGACCACTATGGCAGCGTAGTATTCCTAGTTCAGTAGGTGTTGCTGTAAGGGGCGAGCTATTAGTTGCTGTTGATATGACAAGTAAAGTCATTGCATTGAACGCTAAAAATGGCACTGAAGTTTGGGAAAATACAGATCTTGTAGAGCGTGATTTGATTACGCCAGAATTCTTCCGTGATTATGTTGCTGTGATGGATCGTGGTGGTTATGTGCATTTGCTTGATCTTACAACAGGCGAAGTGGCTGCGCATAAGGTAGCTGACAATGACGTTCCACCAGGTAGCCGCATGGTGGCAAATGACAAGCAATTGTTTATTCTTACGCCGAACTCTAACGTGACGGCATTGAGCTATTGAAATCAGTTTTGATTTCTTTTTAGCGATTTTTAAAGAGGCTGCCATCCCTTTATTGGGGGTGGTGGCCGCTTTGTATTTTTATAGGTAAAAAAATGATTCCAGTTATTGCATTGGTAGGTAGACCCAATGTTGGCAAGTCAACTCTCTTCAATCAATTGACGAGATCCCGTGATGCTTTGGTTGCCGATTATCCAGGTTTAACCCGAGACCGTAAATACGGTGACGGTAAGCTTGGTGAACATGAATTTATCGTCATTGACACTGGTGGTATCAGTGGTGATGAGCAGGGTATAGATGAAAAAATGGCACGCCAGTCTTTGTTGGCGATAGAAGAGGCAGATGCGGTTTTGTTTCTTGTCGATGGTCGCCATGGCTTGAACCCTTCGGACGAGATGATTGCTAATCATTTGCGTCGTTCCAATAAGCCAATCTCTCTTGTGGTAAATAAGACTGACGGTATTAATGAAGATATCGCATTGGCGGATTTTTATTCATTAGGTTTTGGTGAACTACATCCTATTGCTGCTTCTCATGGCAAGGGGGTGCACGTTCTAATTGATAAGGTCATGTTGCCATTTGCAGAGCGTGTAGAAGAAGCCAAAAATCAAATTAGCATAGAATCTCGTGGTATTCGTATTGGTGTGGTGGGGCGTCCAAATGTGGGTAAATCTACATTGGTCAACCGTATGCTAGGCGAAGATCGTGTTGTGGTCTATGACATGCCAGGTACTACGCGTGACAGTGTTTATATTCCTTACGTGCGTAATGAGAAAGAATATACGCTTATCGATACTGCAGGTATTCGTCGCCGTAAACATGTTAAAGAAGCGGTTGAGAAGTTTTCTATTGTTAAGGCTTTGCAGGCTATTCAAGATGCTAACGTCGTTATTGTGGTAATTGACTCCCATGAAGATTTGGTTGAGCAAGATCTACATATGATTGGTTATGTATTGGATGCTGGCCGCGGAGTAATTATTGCGATCAATAAATGGGATGGCCTTAAAAAGGATGATCGTGAGCATATTAAGAGTGAAGTTGAGCGACGTTTGGGCTTTGTTCCTTACGCTAAAGTGCACTACATCTCTGCTTTGCATGGTACTGGTGTTGGTGATTTATACGATACAATCGAAAGCACTTACGAGTCTTGTTATGCCAAATGGACAACAAACCGTTTGACACGAATTCTTGAGGATTCCATTGCAGAGCATCAACCTCCAATGGTAAATAGCCGTCGAATTAAGCTTCGATACGCGCACCAGGGGGGATCAAACCCACCACGTATTGTTGTTCATGGTAATCAAACTGATGCTTTGCCAGGAAGCTATAAGCGCTATCTTGAAAATAAGTTTAGAACTGTACTAAACATTACTGGTACACCGATTATTTTTGAATTCAAATCGGCTGAAAACCCGTTTGCTCCTAAGAAATAATCGTTATTTCTAGAAGACCACTCAAGAATCTCTGAGTACCTTTGTTTGACAAGGGGACTTGGAGATTTTTTTATGTAAAATGTATGAAATCTCTTTCTAAATATAAGGTTATTCACTATTCTCGCGCCAATAGCATTAATTTTTATATAAGCACTTTTTTATAAGCATCGTCTGTACGTTTGCTTTCTTATTTTGTTCAAAGGACATCTATGAAAATCGCAATTCTTTCTCGTAATCCTCGACTCTATTCTACTCGTCGATTGGTTGAGGCAGGTGAACAACTTGGGCATGAGGTAGATGTAATTGATACGATGCATTGTTATATGGACATTACAAGTAGCAACCCTTCCGTCCGTTACGACGGTAAGCCATTGCCTAAATATGATGCGGTCATTCCAAGGATTGGGGCTTCGGTTACTTTTTATGGTACAGCTGTTGTTAGGCAGTTCGAGATGATGGGGACTTACAGTATTAACGAATCCGTAGCGATCAGCCGTTCACGTGATAAGTTAAGATCTTTGCAGCTTATGTCTCGAAAAGGTCTAGGATTGCCTAAAACTGGCTTTGCGCATCACCCTGATAAGATAGGCGACTTGTTGAAAAATGTCGGTGGCGCCCCTGTGGTTATTAAGTTGTTAGAAGGGACTCAAGGTATCGGTGTTGTTTTAGCTGAGTCGAATAAGACTGCTGAGTCTATCATCGAAGCTTTTATGGGATTAAAAGCTAATATCTTGGTGCAAGAGTACATCAAAGAGGCCGGTGGTGCTGATATTCGCTGTTTAGTAGTTGGTGGTAAAGTAATCGCTGCGATGAAAAGACAAGGCGCAGAAGGTGAGTTCCGCTCTAATCTTCACCGTGGTGGAACCGCATCTTTGGTTAAATTGTCACCTGAAGAAAGACGCACCGCGGTTGAAGCTGCAAAAGTAATGGGCTTGAATATGTGTGGTGTGGATATTCTACGATCCAACAATGGCCCTCTTATCATGGAAGTAAACTCTTCGCCAGGATTGGAAGGTATTGAATCTGCAACGGGTAAAGATGTTGCTTCTATGATTATTAAGCACATTGAAAAAACAGCATTTTTGAGTAGCACAAAAACAAAAGGAAAAGGTTAATGGGGAAAGCAACTTTAACAATTGGCGGTGTAGAGATTCCGTTAGGTGGTACTGCTCGTATAAAGCTGCCAATGGTAAAGTTGTATACGGACACGAATATGTCTATGCCAGTGTTTGTAAAGCGTGGCAAGCGTGCTGGTCCTACCTTGTTTATTAGTGCTGCAATTCATGGTGATGAGTTGAATGGTATTGAGATTATTAGTCGAATCATTCAAAGTAAATATCTTGAGAGCTTAAAAGGCACCTTGATCGCAGTGCCAATTGTTAACGGTTATGGTGTGTTGAGCCAAAGCCGTTATTTACCTGATAGACGCGACTTAAATCGTTCTTTTCCCGGTTCTCAGCGTGGCTCATTAGCGGGTCGTGTTGCAGATCGTTTTTTGAGTGAAATTGTTTCTAAGGCAGATTATGGTATTGACCTTCATACCGGAAGTTTGCACCGCACCAACTTGCCGCAAGTGCGAGCGAATCTTGATGATCCCGAAACGCTGGCTATTGCTAGAGCTTTTGGTGTTCCCGTGTTGATGAATTCTAACCTTCGCGATGGCTCATTGCGCGAATGTGCGAATGATGTCGGTGCTAAGGTTATTCTGTATGAAGCGGGTGAAGCGCTACGCTTTGATGAGCTATCCATAAGGGCAGGTGTGAAAGGTATTGTTGGGGTTATGAGGCATCTGGGTATGTTGCCCAAGTCTCGTAGTAAAAAGTCTCTGTCTGAGCCTAGGATTGCACGTAGCAGTAGTTGGATAAGAGCCACAGACAGCGGTTTTACAACGCATATAAAAGAGCTAGGTGATCTTGTTGAGGCGGGCGATGTGCTGGCTGAGATTAAAGATCCTTATGGTGATATTTTGGATAAAGTTCTATGTAAAAATGGTGGGATTATTATTGGTAAGCAAAATATTCCATTAGTTCAAGAAGGTGATGCCATGTATCACATTGCCCATTTTTCATCTCCAGATGAGGTGGCGGGGCATGTCGAAAGTATGCAAGATGAGTTGATGGACAGTGAAGCGTCTTTGAGACTGATAGACTATAAGTCTTCATGAATTGATAGATAATTCCATTTTTATTATAAATGTCATGACTTAAGCATAAAACAAGTAATGATAGTGTCATCTTCATGTGCTGTATCGTTTTTTCATTTTTTTTTCACTAAAATCTCGACTTCAAAAGTTGAGGTTTTTTTCATGTTTATTCTTCGCGGTTTTGTTTATCTTTTTGCTGTTGCCGGTGTTGCGCAGCTTGTTTCATTGGAAGGGTATCAGTCGTTAACGGCCGCTGAATACAGTGAACAAACCCTCACTGAGCATATGCAAGATTTTATGTCTTTCTTTAGCTGCATGTTATTCCTATATGCGGCACGTGTGGATGCTAAATTAAACATAGCGGCCACGTTGCTTGGGGCTTTGCTAGCAATGATGTTTGTCCGTGAGTCGGATGCAGTATTGGATACTTATGTATTTGATGGGGCGTGGCAAACAATTGTTGGTATGATCTTTATTTGTGTTTTAGTTTTTTTATGGGGGCGATTTACTTCTATTTACGCTTCTTTAAAAGAGTATTCTCTGCAATCTAGTTTTGGCACTTTTTTAGCTGGATTCGTTACAATATTGGCGTTTTCTAGATTGATGGGGCGTAGTTCATTTTGGCAGGCGGTTATGGGAGATTCCTATATGCGTATTGTTAAGAATATCGTCGAGGAGGGGATTGAGACGTTAGGTTATACCTTAATCTTAATTTCTGCGGTCGAGTTGGTGATTGCTTGTCGCAAACGCAATAAACTGGCAAAGGCCAAGCATAACTAATTTCTAATTTAATAAAAAACGCGCCATGTTAAATAAGCATGGCGCGTTTTTTTATGCCTGTCTCTCTGTACACCTAATTCTGGTATAAGGTTACTGTTGGCGAGACTTTACTTTTGTCTTACGGCGTTTTGTTGGGGTGGCTGCAACGCCGCCGTTGTTATTTTTACGACGAGCTCTTTCTGCTGCAGCGTTCTTTTCCATGGTCGGTCTGTTTGATGTATGGGAAGCGCCTGTCGCTTGGCCAGGTTTGGCTTTTTGAGGACGACGACGTACTTGTTTATCTTTCTCTTCCGCTGGCACCAATTTGTTATCACCATGACCAATAAGTTCAGGACGGCCCATTTTGATTAAAGTGTTACGTAGATCCTGCCAGTTGCTCGGATCGTGATAGCGCAAGAAACCTTTTTGTACCGTACGTTGCTTGGCGTCTTTAGGGGTATAAACGTCTTCACTCTTATAAGTAACCGGTTTTAGCGGGTTTTTACCAGAGTGATACATAGCTGTAGCTAATGACATTGGCGAAGGGTAAAAGGTTTGTACTTGGTCTGGTTTGAAGTCATTGGTTTTCAGCCACACAGCTAGGTTAAGCATGTCTTCATCAGAGCTACCAGGATGCGCGGCGATAAAGTAAGGGATTAAATGCTGCTTCTTGCCCGCTTCTTTGGAGTACTTATCAAACATGCGTTTGAAGCGATCATAAGTTCCCATGCCTGGCTTCATCATTTTTGACAAAGTGCCTTGCTCTGAGTGCTCAGGGGCAATTTTCAGTAAGCCGCCAACGTGATGAGTGACAAGTTCACGAACGTACTCAGGATCTTCTACAGCAAGGTCATAACGTAAACCTGAGGCAATAGATACGGTATGAATGCCTTCAACCGCACGAGTTTTGCGATACAGTTGCGTCGTAGGGCTATGGTCGGTATTCAAGTTAGAGCAAATAGTTGGATAAACACAAGACAGTTTACGGCAGGACGCTTGCACTTCGTCGTCGTTACAGTTCAGTGTGTACATGTTGGAAGTTGGTCCGCCAAGGTCAGAGATATGCCCTGTGAAACCTGGCACCTTGTCCTTGATATCTTCAATTTCCTTTAAAATAGATTCGTGTGAACGAGACTGAATCACTCGTCCTTCATGCTCGGTAATCGAACAAAAAGTACAACCACCAAAACAACCGCGCATGATATTGATCGATGTTTTTATCATGTCATAAGCAGGAATGCGGGCTTTTTTGTATTTCGGGTGCGGCACACGCGCATAAGGTAAATCAAACACGCCATCCATTTCTGGTGTTTCCAATGGAATCGGTGGTGGGTTAACCCATATCTCTTTCTTGCCATGCTTTTGGATTAGTGCGCGTGCGTTATGTGGGTTTGATTCAAGGTGCAAAATACGTGATGTGTGCGCGTATAAAACAGGATCTTTAGAAACTTTTTCAAAAGAAGGTAAGCGAATATAAGTTTTTTCAGGATCAAGTTTTTCGCCGCGACGAAGTGGTGCTGGAATCACGCGAATAGGCATGATATCGGACTCTTCTTCATCTTTAGTCTGACATTTTCCTTCTGGAATATATTCGTAAGGGCTATAAATTTGATCTACTTTGCCAGGCCAATCCACACGAGTCGAATCGATTTCAGTATAGCCGCCAGGTGGGGTGTTTCGAACAATAGTCGTACCGCGAATGTCGGTTAACTCATCAAGCGTTTTGCCCATAGCCATCTGATGGGTTACTTCAATCATGGCGCGTTCAGCATTACCGTAAAGTAAAATATCGGCAGTTGAATCGATCAGTACCGAACGACGTACCTCATCGCTCCAATAGTCGTATTGGGCAATGCGACGAAGGCTGGCTTCAATACCGCCAATCATGACAGGAACATCGTGGAATGCTTCTTTACAGCGCTGAGAGTAAACAATAACTGCGCGATCAGGGCGTTTTCCACCAACACCGTAAGGCGTATAAGCGTCGTCATTACGCACTTTTAAATCGGCGGTGTAGCGATTGATCAAGGAGTCCATATTGCCAGCGGTAACGCCAAAATATAGGTTAGGGCGACCAAGGCGCATGAAATCTTTAGTGTTACGCCAATCAGGTTGATCGATGATGCCAACGCGATAACCTTGTGCTTCTAATAAGCGACCTAAAACCGCCATACCAAAACTAGGGTGATCCACATAAGCATCACCTGACACTATGATCACATCGCAGCTGTCCCAGCCAAGAGCGTCCATTTCTTCTCTGGTTGTTGGTAGGAAGGGCGAAACGCCATAACACTCAGCCCAATACAATGGGTAAGAAAAGAGTTCTTTGGCGGTTTTATGTCGTTTGATCATTATTTACTCTTGGTATCTGGCGTAATGGTGAGTTCGCATTTTTAATCATTACGAGGATACATGGATTATCGGTGAAAAATTGTGCCGTATTATCCCAGAAAAAACCTAGGGTATACAGTCTAATCTAGGTCTATTCAGCCTTATATTATCTAGGGTTGAATACGCCACACGCTTTCCTCAAATACACTGTGCCCTTCCTCTTTATATTGAGGATTAGTTAGTGCTAGATTTTCAGAGGCGATTTTCTGAATCTGACTCCCCCACAGCGATATCACACTATCTTCATCGACTGAAAATGGTGGCCCTTGCTTGTCGCCATCATATTGTAATGACACTAATAGTACGCAAGCAGATGAGGATAAACGATCAAGGGTGTGGGCAACGTACTCTGCACGTTTTGAATCTGGCATCGCTATCATAGCGGCGCGATCATAACAGGCATCAAATTCAGTTTCGTTGAATTGGAAATAGTCACCTTCGACAATTCGTAAAGGTAAACCATCAACGGTATGAACTTTTAGGTCGCTTTCTTGATGTGTTTCAAAGGCTAAATCGTTATCACCTAGAAATTGAATGACTGCCAGAGAAGAGAGTTCAACACCTGTGACTTCATAGCCTTGTTCAGCTAACCAAATCATGTCATTGGATTTACCACATAAAGGCACAAGAACTCTGCTGCCTTTGGGTAAGGCAGGCCAGAACTCTATCAGCTTCGGATTGACGCCTTCTTGATGAAAACCAATACGTCCAGTTTTCCATCGATCCAACCAAAATTCATTTGTAATCACGATAACCTCGTTAAATTAGGCTTGTTTATGTTCGATGTGTATTATATTTGTCTTATTTTATGTTGAACAACTCGTAATGCCAAAAGCCATTATAGACGGCAAAAACGTTTTTTAATTGCCTATTTTGTGCATTTTACATATAGATTGTTGCAATCTCACGTATGGAGTTTTTATGCCTTTAGACCTCGCGCCAGATCACATTAAGCTGGCTGTTGACCTTATTGAGCTGCTTGAAAGCAATGACATAGAGCCAAGTGTCGCAGTAGGCGCTTTGACCATTGCTTTGAGAGACTTTCAAGGGAAGCTTGAAAGAATGAATGATAAAGCGCAAGTGACGCTTGAAAAATAGGTAACGAGCAAAACGAACTTGATGTAGTAGACCAAGGAATAGCAAAATAGTTTCTCAGTTCCTTAATTGAAAAGCATTGTGTTAGGTTTTGAGTTTTTTGGTTAACGGAATAAAAATAAGAAGAGGTATATCTATGGAATTAATCGCAATTGTTGCCACCGTTCTTGTCGCCCTGTTACATCTTTACATTATGTACATTGAGATGTTTCTTTGGGACAAGCCTAAGGGTATGAAGATATTTGGCTTAAAACCTGATTTTGCTAAAGCGAGTAAGGTGATGGCTGCCAACCAAGGGCTTTATAACGGTTTTTTGGCAGCAGGTTTGTTGTGGGGAGCGTGGCTTGGTGCGGCAGGCTCACAGGTAATGATTTTCTTTTTACTCTGTGTGGTTGTTGCTGGTATTTATGGCGCGATTACCTCGAGCAAGAAGATTTTGTTTGTACAAGGATTACCGGGTTTAATTGCTCTTATTGCTGTTTTACTAGCAGCTTAATAAATACCTTAAGAGGGCGATAATTATGTCGGTAAAAGAAAATATGCAGCTGATGGCGTCGTATAATCAATGGATGAATCAGGCGATCTATAAAGCGGCTGGTGAGTTGAGTTATGCTAATTTGGTTGAAGATAAAGGTGCATTTTTTGGCTCTGTGCTAGGCACGCTTAATCATAACCTTGCGGCGGACATTATTTGGCTGAAGCGCTTTGCAGCTCATTTCACTGAGCTTTCTAGTCTAGATCGTGTTCGTGTGCTAGAGCGACCTGCAGCACTTAATACTCGGTTGTTTGATGATTTGCTATTATTACAAAGCCAGCGCTTTGAATTAGATCTGCTAATTATTGCGATGATGGATGAAGTAACTGACGAGATGCTAGCATCTGCGCTTGAGTATATAAATATGAAGGGTGTTGATCATTCGCAAAGGTTTGGTTTTACTCTACAGCACTTTTTTAATCATCAGACTCATCATAGAGGCCAGATAACCACTTTACTTTCTCAACTGGGTATTGATGTCGGCGTAACAGACTTGATAACCACCATTCCACGCATGTAATTGTTATAATAAGCGTAAATCTTGTTTAGAAAGAGTTCTATTTTGCACACACTTGACCAACTTAACAGTGGAGAGTTGAAAGGCGTTGTTCGCCTGCAGCTGTCTGAGAATTTAACGACTTTTCCTGAGGCTGTTTTTGATCTAGCTGAAAGCCTAGAAATTTTAGATTTATCTAATAACAATTTAAGCGAGCTGCCAGCAGATTTATCACGCTTAAAAAAGCTCCGTATACTTTTTTGCTCGAATAATCACTTCACGCATTTGCCTGAGGTTCTAGGGCAATGCAAACACTTGGAGATGATTGGCTTTAAAAGTAATCAAATTACTACCGTGTCTTCTGATTCGTTGCCTACACAGACCCGTTGGTTAATCCTTACCGATAACAAAATTGGTTCTCTTCCAGAGGATTTTGGAAGACTAATTCGCCTGCAGAAGCTAGCTTTAGCAGGAAATCGTTTAACGTCACTGCCGGGTTCTATTGTTAATTGTCGCAACTTGGAATTGGTTCGCCTTTCGGCTAATCAACTGATGGCTTTCCCTGATGCATTATTAGAGTTGCCTCGCTTGGCTTGGTTGGCGTTCTCTGGCAATCCATTTTGTGCAGAACGTGATCCGCATAATGAATTTAAAACGGTGCAGTTTTGTGATTTGGAATTACATCAAGTATTGGGGCAAGGGGCATCAGGCGTTATTTCTCTCGCGACTTGGCGAGAGAATGTCTTTAATTTTTCAGACTCGGTAGCGGTAAAAGTATTCAAAGGTGAGGTGACCAGTGACGGTTATCCTGAGGACGAGCTGGATGCATGTCTTGCTGTTGGTAGTCACAATAACCTGGTTCAACCACTTGCCAAGGTGGTAGAGAGTGATTGTTCTGCTCTCGTGATGGAGCTAATTCCTGCGCATTATACAAATCTAGGGAAACCGCCCAGCTTAGAGTCCTGCACTCGAGATACTTTTGCACAAGACCAGCTGTTTTCAATTGATAAAATTGCCAGAATTATCGAGCAAGTAGAGCAGCTGGTAGCACATTTTTGTGATAAAAAAGTCAGCCATGGTGACCTTTACGCTCACAACACTTTGATCAATAAAGAAGGTCATGTTTTGTTTGGCGACTTTGGAGCGGCATCAAAATATGCCAACTTATCAGTGCTGCAACAGCAAGGGATTGAGCAGATAGAGCGACGAGCTTTAGGCTTTTTTATCGATGACATGTTGGGGTTGTGTATCGAGGCAGACAGAAGTAGCGAGCTTTATAAGTCGCTTCAGTCACATGCATTTTGTTAAAACATTTGACTAATCGGAATACAAAAATGCCCCGCATCAATGGTGCGGGGCATTTTTACGAACTTAGTACTTTTAAATGCTAAAACAAAAGTTTAAAGCAATTGTTTGGCTTTTTCTGTTAAGCGAATGGTCTGATCGCAAGCATTAGCAAGCTCAATACCTTTCTTAACAAAATGACGGCTGAAGTATTCTTTATGTTCGTCGTGCTCATGGAAGTTATGAGGGGTTAATACCGCAGTTAGAACAGGTACTTCCGTTTCCAATTGAACTTGCATTAAGGCGTTACAAATTGCCTGAGCAACAAAATCGTGACGGTAAATACCACCATCGACAACCAGTGCTGTTCCAGCGATAGCGGAATATTGTCCACTTTTTGCGAGTAGTTTTGCTTGTAATGGAATTTCGTAGCCACCAGGTACTGAGATGACGTCAATTAAAGAAGCGTCGTAGCCGCGAGAGACTAGTTCGTTTTTAAAGCCTTCAACGCAATTTAATACAATATCTTCGTGCCAAGTGGCGTGAAGAATGGCAATGCGCTTTGTAGCAGGAGTGAAATCAATATTATTCGTTGAGCTCTGATTCATTTTTTAATCCTAAATATCTAAGGTGAATCAGGGCGAACGGGCAGGCAAATACACCACTTTTAAATGGCATACCTTAAATCGGGCGCAGCAAAAAATGCCATGCCAATATAGGTCTTGTCTGACGCGCTCTCTATCATCCGGACTATAACCGTCGGCTCTGGAATCACACCAGATCTGCTGACCCTAAAAGAAAGGCTTCTTAAAGGCGCTCGCGGGCTTAGAGTTTAGCTTATGTAAAGTCTTTACCGCCGGTGGGGAATTACACCCCGCCCCGAGAACGAAGTCGGATAAATCCGACAAACAGAATATACTCGTTTTTATCTGTGGCTGTCAAAGCGTCTATTCTTATCAATTGTGGTGATTTTGTGACAATTTAGCCGTTAATAATAATTAGCAGCCGAATTGTCGCAAAAAGTAATTAATATAAGATTCATGCTTAGTAGAGCTTATTATCTAGCGCTACATAATATGAGCTGTTAAAATTTAAATTGCTCACTATAATGACCGCTTGGTCAGAATGGTGTATCGGAAAAAGTGGTTCTAGAATGGAGTCTCACATAGTGCACATTAAAAAGTTGCTTCTACAAAGCGTCTTGCTTGCTTCTTCTTTATTAGGTCTAGTTGCTTGCAGCTCTGTTAATAAAAACGTTTCTTCAAATGATGACATGTATGAGATAGAAGACGTTGCTCAAACGAATGAGGCTGATTATCTCTGCAATAGCATGCCTTTAAATATATTTTTTCATGCCGAGCAAGCCCAGTTATCTTGGAAAGAAAAAACCTATGTACTGACTCATGCAATCAGTGCGTCTGGCGCATTTTATTTAGGCGAAGGTTTATCTTTTTGGATTCATGGTGATGAAGCTGAATTAGAGTTTAATGGTGTAGAGAAAAATCATTGTCGTCTTGTTCGTATTGAATCCTAAACCTGAACATCTCTCATTCTAAATAGTGGTGTTTTCATCCCGTCAGATTTGCAATCCGTGTACAATGGCATCATTCGCGTCCTGTGGCGCTTGATTATATTGTAGAGAGTAGATGAGCAAGTTATTTGTAATGGGCATGGGGCCTGGTGATTTGGGTTTAGTGGCGCCAAATGCGACTAAAGCATTGGCAGTTTGCAGTGATTGGGTTGCTTACGGCTACTATTTAGATTTATTGGGTGAGCTAAGCGAAGGAAAAACCTTTCATAATCTGCCACTAGGTGAAGAAATTGGTCGTGCTCGTTTGGCGCTCGACTTGGCCGCTCAAGGAAAAAATACTGCGTTAATTTCCAGTGGTGACATTGGCATATATGCCATGGCGACTTTGGTATTTGAATTGCTGGATATGCAACTGCAAGGCAAAGAAAATCACCCTGAATGGCTAAATGTCGATATTGAAGTTATCCCCGGCATTTCAGCCATGCAAGCCGGCGCTAGCCGAGTTGGAGCCATGCTTGGGCACGATTTCTGTACCATCTCTCTTTCTGATTTATTAACCCCTTGGGAAACCATCGATAAACGCTTGCATGCTTGTGGCGCGGGCGACTTTGTGGTGTCTTTTTATAATCCTGTTTCAAAGAAAAGAGATTGGCAACTTAACCACGCTCGTGATGTTTTGCTGCAATATCGCCCTGCTAGTACACCAGTTATGATTGGCCGTCAATTAACTCGCCCTGAAGAAGAGATTACCTTTACGACGCTTGGCGAATTAGATGCCAAAGACGTGGATATGTTTACCATGGTAAGTGTGGGCAATTCCGACTCTAAACACATAGTTAACGGCCAGAAACACTGGATTTACACGCCTCGCGGTTATTCCAAAAAGCTTTAGTTCTTTATAAAAGATAAGGGAAATAAATGAAGGTTTACTTTATTGGCGCAGGCCCAGGCGATCCAGACTTGATGACGGTAAAAGCGGTCAAAACCATGGAGCGTTGTCCGATTGTTCTTTATGCTGGTTCTTTGATTCCACCCCAAGTGATTGATAGTGTTCGTGGTTCTGCCGAAGCAATTTACGATACAGCGGAAATGAATCTGGATGAAACCACAGCCGTTATCGAAAAAGCCGCGCAAGAGGGCAAAGACGTTGCCCGTTTACAGTCTGGTGACCCTGCTTTATATGGTGCGATTGGTGAGCAAATTCGTCGTTTGGAAGCGTTAGATATTGATTACGAAGTGATTCCAGGTGTTAGTGCGGTTGCGGCATCGGCTGCGTTATTACGTAAAGAACTGACGTTATCTGGTGTTTCACAAACCGTTATTATGACTCGTTATGAAGGTAAAACGCCTTTTCCAGAACGAGAGCGTTTGCCAGCCTTGGCGCAAAGTGGCGCGACGTTAGCGATTCATCTTGGTATTACTCGTATCCATAAAATCGTTGAAGAACTCATTCCTCATTATGGTGAAGATTGCCCAGTTGCTGTGTGTTATCGCACCAGTTGGCCGGATCAAGATTATGTTGTGGGAACTTTAGCGGATATTGTTGCCAAAGTAAGAGAGAAAAAATTTACTCGTACCAGTTTGATATTGGTCGGGAAGGTATTAGACACAGAAGATTTTGCAGACTCCTATTTATACGACAAGGGACAAGCGCATATCTTTCGTAAGACACACAAGTCTAAGAAAACATAATTTTAAAATATTATCCCTTAAAGTAAGAAGGATGAATCATGCAGTTGAATAAAATTCCAACAACAATTGTGACTGGCTTTTTGGGCAGTGGTAAAACAACCTTATTATCTAATGTGTTAAAGCAAGCGGCTGGTAAGCGTATTGCCGTGATCGTCAATGAGTTTGGCGAGTTAGATATCGATTCAGATCTATTGCGCTCTTGTCCTCTTGATTGCCCTGAAGGTGTGGAAGAGGGAAGCCAGCGTAGTGATGACGGTTTTTACGAACTGGCGAATGGTTGTATTTGTTGCACCGTAGAAGAAGAGTTTTTGCCAGTGATGCAGCAGCTTGTTGCTCGTCGTGGTGATATTGATCATATCTTGATTGAAACCAGTGGCTTGGCGTTACCGAAGCCTTTGGTGCAAGCCTTCAACTGGCCTGGCATTAAAGAGCATTGCACAGTCGATGCGGTGATTACCGTGGTTGATGGTGCTGCTGTGGCTGCAGGCCGCTTTGCTCATGATGAAGACAAAGTTCAAGCACAACGCCAAGCGGACGAAAGTCTGGATCATGACCCTAGCTTGCAAGAATTACTGGATGATCAGTTAAGTGCTGCCGATCTAGTTGTGGTCAGTAAAAACGACTTACTCAACGATGAAGAGCGTGCACGCGTGCAAGCAATTATTGCCCACGAAGTGCCAAGTACAGTAAAAACTGTTTATATCGAAAATGGCGAAGCAGCATTGGATGTCTTGTTAGGTATTGACGCTGCAACCGAAAGCCGAATTGATGAAGTACATAACCACCACGATCATCATCATGCTCATGGTGCACATCATGACCATGCCCATGATCATTTTGATTCTTTTGTGGTGACATTGGGCGAAGTTCAGTCTGACCTTTTGCAAGAGACGCTTACTCAACTGGTTGAAGAGCATAATATCTTCCGTGTCAAAGGTTTTGCTGCAGTGCATGGCAAGCCCATGCGCCAAGTGTTTCAAGTGGTGGGAACGCGTTTGGATCGTTATTTTGATCGTTTATGGTTACCAGAAGAAGTGCGTAAAACTCAGTTGGTGTTTATTGGTAAAGGTATCAGTAAAGAGCAGATTGAGAATGTGCTTCATGATGCTTTGAGTGCTTAATCCTCTCCCAGCCTCCCCCTTGAAAAGGGGGAGGAGCTAGACATTCCCTCCCCTTGCGAAGGGGAGGGTTAGGGAGGGGTTAAGAGGGCTATGCCAAGCTCGTAATGGAAAAACTATGGATTCCCGCTTTCACGAGAATGACGAGTGGGTAAAAGAAACAAACTGGAGAAACCGTGCACTTATTAGCAGCCAAACCGGGTGGCTTTGTTGACGATGAGGGGATTGTCGATCTTGGGCAAACCCCAGCAGACTTAGTTATTTTGGCCGCTGCTGATAGTGTGCTTGGTGCGCTTGGTAGCGCGCTTGACGAGATAGCTTCTTTCCATGGCTCCGATGATGGATTGGAGCGTCTACGATTACCGAGTGTTCGCCTTGCCAATTGGATGCAGTTGGTCAAACCTGCTGCTTACGATTTATACGAGCACAAGGTGCTCGATCACGCTAAAGTCGTCGTCGTTTCACTGCTTGGCGGCGAGCATTATTGGGCGTATGGTTTTCAGCGCCTGCAAGAATGGGCGAAAGCGAAAGCTGGCCGAACACTTATTGTGGTGCCAGGAGATGATTCGCAAGATCCATCGCTAATGAAGGTATCTACCGCACAACCAGAAGACTGCCATCGAGTGTGGCGCTATCTGCGTGAAAGCGGTCAAACAAACTCACAGCAATTATTTTATTTCCTCACCGACCGATACTCTGATCAACCTTGTCCTTGGCAAGAGCCAACACCTTTACCCAGTGCGCTGATTTATCATGCAGGTTATTCATCTGGTTTTACTCAGTGGCAGAGCCACTATGCTGACTGGCTGGTGGAAGGTCGTCCTGTTGCCATCTTGGCGTTTTATCGTTCTCATCTGCAAAGCGGCAACACAGCCATGTTTGATGGCTTGATTGGAATATTAGAGCAAGAGGGTCTGGTGCCGTTGGCTGTGGCGGTGAGTTCTCTAAAAGACGATGTATCGGTGGGTTTGATCGAATCGTTAGTGGAACGCACTCAAGCCAAGGTGATTTTAAACACCACCGGCTTTGCGGCGAATCGAGTGGGTAGTCCAGATTTAGCCTCTGAGCCGACGGACTTTCAATCCGCGTTTGCTTCGCCGATTCCGGTTTTGCAGTTGATCCTTTCTGGTAGCACAGAAGACGATTGGCAAGCGCAAACTCAAGGCTTGCGCAGCCGCGATGTGGCCATGCAAATCGTTTTGCCGGAAATGGACGGACGCATCATTACTCGTGCGGTGAGTTTTAAAGCCTTGAGTCATTACAACGATATTGCCCAAGTCGATTTAGTACGTTATGAGTTACACCAAGAGCGTGCGCGTTTTGTCGCTCAACTTGCCAAACGCTTTGCTAATTTAGCCAGCAAACCAAACCATCAAAAACGCATCGCTTTTGTGTTAGCCAATTACCCAACCAAAGATGGCCGTATTGGTAATGGAGTAGGCTTAGACACACCAGCCTCGGCGGTGAATTTATTAAAAGCCTTAGAAACCGCGGGTTATCCCATCGAAAATATCCCCGATCATGGTAATGCCTTGATCGAAGAATTGCTCGGCGCAGTGACCAATAATCCAAACACCTTGCATGAGCGCGGTTGCTGGCAAAGCCTCGCCTTAGAAAATTACTTGCAGTATTTCTATCAGCTCCCGTTGGAATGTCAAAACGCCGTTTGGGATCGCTGGGGGCCACCAGAAGACGATCATAAATGCCGTGAGCAAAACGGCCAGCGTCGTATTATGCTCGCAGGTATTCGGCTTGGGGAAACCTTTGTGGGCATTCAACCAGCTCGTGGTTTTAATTTGGATCTCGCGGCGAATTATCATGATCCTGATTTGATTCCCCCTCATAGTTATTTAGCGTTTTATTTTTGGTTGCGCCATGTGTATCAAGTGGATGCTTTTGTGCATGTGGGCAAACACGGTAATCTGGAATGGTTGCCGGGCAAAGGAACCGCCTTGTCTGCCTCTTGCTGGCCAGATATTGCGTTGGGTCCGATGCCGCATTTCTACCCTTTTATCGTCAATGATCCGGGTGAGGGGGCGCAAGCTAAGCGCCGTACGCAAGCTGTGATTATCGATCATCTTATGCCGCCGATGACCCGTGCAGAAACCTATGGCGACATGGCCGAGCTAGAAAACTTAGTAGACGAATATTATCAAGCCATGGGAATGGACGTACGTCGAGAAACCTGGCTGCGTGAGCAAATTCTTAAAAAAGTTCAAGAGTCCCATTTGTTAGAAGAGCTTACCTGTGTTGAATCCGGTAATGATGATGCTGTGCTGGAAGGACTAGATACGTATTTATGTGAGATAAAAGAGGCACAAATTCGTCACGGTTTGCATCGTCTAGGAGAATTACCCGAAGACGATAAACTCGCCGACACTCTGGTGGCTTTGTTACGTTTACCGCGAGGTAGTGAGATAACCAGCCAAGGGATACTTCATGGGTTAGTCAATGATTTTTCATTGGAGCAAGACGGTTTCGATCCAATGAAAAGTGAACGAACGCCTTGGTTAGGGAATAAGCCTGAGCTTTTACAATCCATTAGTGAACTTGTTTGGCGTACCCATGCGGATACTAAAGAGCGATTGGAATTATTTGCAAAAGAATTGGTGTTGAGTCATCTAATCGGTGCTCACTCCTTAGACAAGTTGGCAGCAAAGTTACCTCAAACAGCCGCTTTATTAGCCCACAGTAAAAAACGCTTGTTGGTCGCTTTACAGCAAAGTGCTCATGATGAAATTCAAGCGTTAATAACCGGTTTGGCGGGTGGATTTATTCCCCCTGGCCCAAGTGGCGCGCCGACACGAGGCAGACTCGATACCTTACCAACAGGGCGTAATTTTTTCTCGGTGGATAATCGGGCGATTCCGTCGCCTGCGGCCTGGGCGATTGGTCAGATGTCGGCCGAAGCACTGATTCAACGACACTTACAAGAACATGGTGATTACCCGACAGATCTAGGCTTGTCCGTTTGGGGAACTGCTACCATGCGAACGGGCGGCGATGATATTGCTCAAGCTTTTGCGCTGATGGGTATTCGTCCGATTTGGGCGCCAGGATCAAACCGTGTGACGGACTTTGAAATCTTGTCTTGTATGCAATTAGGCCGTCCACGAGTGGATGTGACTTTGCGAGTCTCCGGCTTCTTTCGTGATGCTTTTGCCAACGTAATGCGACTCTATGATGCGGCCGTGCAAGCCATCGCAAGCTACCAAGAACCCGGTACAGGCAATGTGATTCGTGCCAATGTGGAAGCGCGAAAAAGCAAACTACTTGCTCAAGGTATGAGTGAAGTTGAGGCGAATCGTCAAGCGACTTATCGCGTTTTTGGAAGCAAGCCTGGTGCTTATGGTGCGGGTTTGCAAGGTTTGATCGATGAGCGCTGTTGGGATACCAAAACGGATTTGGCTGAAGCTTATGTGAACTGGGGCGGTTACGCGTATGACGGTAATAATTACAATGGCAAACAAGACGGTGTAGAGGCTAAGTCCGCCTTTGTTGAGCGTTTGTCTCAACTGGATGCGGTGGTGCAAAACCAAGATAACCGCGAGCACGATATTCTCGATTCAGACGATTATTATCAATTCCAAGGAGGCATGACCAACGCTGTCACCGAGTTTAGTGGTCAAGCGCCCAGTGTTTATCATAGTGATCACTCTAACCCGAGTTCGCCAAAAATTCGTACCTTAAAAGAAGAGCTTAATCGGGTGGTGCGCTCACGAGTATTAAACCCGAAATGGATCGAAGCCATGCAAACTCATGGCTACAAAGGTGCGTTTGAAATGACCGCTACCGTGGATTATTTATTCGCCTACGATGCGACGACGGATCTTGTGGCGGATTATCAATATGAGCAAGTGACCGATCGATTGTTGCTTGATCCAGACAACCAAGCTTTTATGCGCGATAATAATCCTCACGCGCTAGAAGAAATGGGTGAGCGCTTATTAGAAGCCATACAGCGTGGCATGTGGCAAAATGCCGATGCGCACCGAGAAAAAATTCAATCCTTGTTGCTTGATTTAGATCAGCAGCAAGAACAATGTCAGTGATCTTGGGCAGAAGATCTCTGGTAACCTTGCTGTTAGTCGTTACACTTACTATCAGCTAAGACGATTTAAAGTAGAGAGAAATAATGAGCAATAAAGAACAGGCCAAAAAGGGCATTATGATTTGTGGTCACGGCAGTCGTGATAAAGACGCTGAACGTGAATTTGGCCTAGTAGCGAAAGGACTCAAAGCGCGTTATCCCGATCTTCCTGTGGAGTACGGCTTTCTAGAGTTTTCTGCACCGAATATTCATATGGGCTTAGATAGTTTGGTGAGCCAAGGAGTCGAGGAAATCTACGCGGTGCCGGGTATGTTGTTCGCCGCTACTCATGCAAAAAATGACATTCCTTCTGTTTTGACGACTTACGAAGAAAAACACCCAGGTTTAAAAGTCACTTATGGGCGTGAATTAGGTTTGCAAGATGACATGGTAGAAGCGTTCCAAGCACGTATTTACGAATCTCTTGGTCTCGATCCTGATAATCCACCTAAAAACCTTTATGACACCATGTTGGTGGTGGTTGGTCGTGGTACGTCCGATACCTCTGCCAATGCTGAAGCGGCTAAGCTAACACGCATTGTTAACGAAAATATGGGTTTTGGTTGGGCTGATACCGTCTATTCTGGTGTGACTTACCCGTCTGTTGGCGTGGGCCTTGAAAAGCTAATGAAGCTTGGCTTTAAACGTATCGTTGTGGCGCCATATTTCTTGTTTACTGGTCGTTTGATCAAGCGTATTCAGGGCTATGTTGATAAGGTTGCTCAAGAGAACCCAGCGATTGAGTTTATTCAAACGCCTTACTTGAATGATCACCCTCGTGTTATTGATGCTTTTCAGAACCGTGTAGAAGAAATCATGCAGGGGGAATTACAAACGGGTGAAGAAACCCTAATGAATTCCTTCAAGCGTCGTCTTGCTGCAGGCGAAGTGGATGTTCATCATCACCATGCCGAATTTGTTGATCCACAAGATGATACGCAAGGCTTATCGGAATTTGATACCAAACACTTTACTAATCTAGTTCAAGCGCTCGATCATGCTGATCATGGGCATTCATTGGTATTGAAACATCATGATCACTCTCATGACCACGGTCACTCACATGATCACAGTCATGGACACTCTCATAGTCATGGACACTCTCATAGTCATGGCCATTCACACGATCACTCTCATGGTCACAGTCATGGTGTGTACAAGCACATTGGTCACCCAATGGGGCCGCGAACCATGATTGGCGAGGGAATCTGCTGTTGTTTCATGGGACAATTTACTGATGAGATTTTGGAAGAAGAAAAAGACAAAATCGAAGGGGATTGTACTAAGACGGCTTTTGCTCATCGATAGTAGATATTATTGAGATCAAAAAAAACCAGAGCTCATGTTCTGGTTTTTTTATGTTTTATAAAGCACGTTATTGAGCTGTTGTACTTTCTGCTTGTTCTGTTTCTGTTTTAATTTCAGCTGGAGCTTTTGCCTCTACTTTCGCTTCTTCTACTTTTAATTTTTCTTGCTCTGCTATCGTTTGTTTTGCTTTAGCAGCCTTTTCTATCGCCGCTTTCTCTGTCGCTTCTTTTTCAGATAATAGGTCCGCTAACGATTTTTTGGCATTGGCTAAATTAGCGTTAAGAGTACTAATTTTCTCTTCCAATAGTTCGGTATAAGATGTTTGATTTTTCAGTTCTTTGCGTAGTTTTTGCTGCGCTTGAACAGATGCTTCTTGATCCTTCAGATTTGCTTCGATAAAGGCTATCAATGCTTTTCCTTGTTCTTCGAAGGCTAAATCACGACGATCTTCTGCATTAAGCGCATTACTTATTTCGAGCAGGATTTTTTCATAGCTGATGGCATAATCTTCGTAATCTTTTTGTTGTAGTGCTTTAAGATTTTTAACTGTTAGCGCTATTTGTTCTGCTCTGTTAATTAAAAACATTGCTTCTTCCGCTTGCATTTTGATTTTGTCGATGGATCTTGGCTCAGCGACAATAAATGCGGTGACAGCTGTTAGTGAAGCAGAGGCTTGAGATAAGGACTTTGGTGCGTGTTGCGCTGTGCCTGCTTTAACAAGCCTATCTAGGTCTTTCTTAGCGCCGGTAAGATAGATGGCCGTTACTGTTTTTACTTCGAGAGCGCGTTGCTTGGCTAGCAAGGCAGGTTGTGCACTTATTGCTGCTTCAACTCTCTCGTTTGAAACTTGATCTACCAGTTTTTTAAGATCACCTTCTAGCTCTTTAACTGTGCTTGGGAAGTATTTTTGAGCATCAATTTTTTTTAGCTGTTCACGATAGTCAAATGCTTCTGCTAACGCTGATAGCGCTGCAGCTTTGATATTAGTGGCTTTTGTCATATGTTCATTGAATTTACTGATACCTTCTTCTGCGGCAGTAATGTTGGTTGTCGAGCTAAAAAAACCTGTACTGCTATTTGCTTCTGAAGGGTCGAATTCAAATTTTGCGTAGTACTCTTTTGCTTCAGCTAAGGCTTCGTTTGCATCGGTGACTTCTTTTGTAGCGAACCAATCTAGTTCTTCTTCTATGCCTTGCGTCACTTTTTTGTTGGCAGCATCAATAGTTTGCTTGAGGTTGTTTATTTGAGTAATGGTTTCTGCTTGTTTTATATCTGCAGCAAGGCTTGAGGTAGAGTCTGGATTGGATGCGCAACCAGCAAGAGTGAGTGTAATAACAGCAGTGAGTACTGCAAATTTTAGTTCCTTTTTCATAACGATGTTCCTTGGCTAGATTCTAAAAAGGGGGAGCGAAAAACGTTAAGATATTGTAAGGATTTTATTCTAATTGTGTAAGTCTTGAGGGCTGGTATTTATTTTAATCAGGGGGCTTTTATTGAATGGGCTTTCTTAGATAAAAAATAACCCCGTCAATACGGGGTTATTTTGGGGGGATTAAGCGCTAATCTTGATTAGCTATTAAAGCGTAAAAGGGCGGTCGCCGTCTTCGTCTTTAATGCGAGTAGGCAAGCCCATCTCGTTCAACAAACCTAGGAAAGGTTTTGGGTCAAGTTGCTCTACGTTGCGCATTTCTTTCGCATCCCAAGTGCCATTGGCAACTAGGATGGCGGCAGCAACAGGTGGAACACCAGCTGTATAAGAAATACCTTGGCTACCTACTTCGTTATAAGCTTCTTTATGGTCAGCTACGTTGTAGATGAAGACTTCTTTGTCTTTGCCATCTTTTTTGCCTTTGACCACATCACCGATGCAAGTCTTACCTGTATAAGCAGGTGCAAGAGAGGATGGATCAGGAAGAACTGCTTTTACTACTTTAAGAGGAACAACTTCTAGGCCTTCAGCTGTTTTAACTGGTTGCTCAGATAGTAAGCCTAGGTTTTTAAGAACAGTGAAGACATTAATGTAATGCTCACCAAAGCCCATCCAAAAACGTACGTTTGGCACGTTTAGATTCTGAGACAGTGAATGCACTTCATCATGACCTGTCATATAAGTCGTTTGAGAACCAACCACTGGAAGGTCGTCTGTACGACTTACTTCAAACATTTTGTTTTCTTGCCATGCACTGTCTTGCCAAGAGTAAACGCGTCCGGTGAATTCACGGAAGTTGATCTCAGGATCAAAGTTAGTGGCGAAGTATTTGCCATGGCTACCAGCGTTCACGTCGATAATATCGATAGAGTCAACGGAGTCTAAATAGTCGTTATAAGCAAGCGCTGCATACGCGTTCACAACACCTGGGTCAAAGCCCACACCTAGGATAGCGGTGATGCCTTTTTCTTTACAGGCATCGCGACGTTTCCACTCGTAGTTGGCGTACCAAGGTGGTGTTTCACAAATTTTGCTTGGATCTTCATGTATTGCAGTGTCTAAGTACGCAGCACCAGTTTCCATGCAAGCTTCAAGTACAGACATATTAACGAAGGCAGAACCGACGTTAATGACGATTTGTGATTCGGTTTCCTGAATCAATTTAATCGTTGCTGGCACGTCAAGAGCGTCTAGGGCGAATGCTTGAATGCGGCCCTCTACCTTCATGCTGCCTTTGTCGAGGACACTGGATACAATATCGTCGCATTTCGAAACGCTGCGCGAAGCAATTGCGATATTGCCCAGTGTGTCATTGTGTTGGGCGCATTTATGTGCCACAACACGTGCCACGCCTCCGCCACCAATAATGAGTACATTTTTTTTCATGGTAGTGCTTACTCCAAAATATTAACTGAAGCAGAATTAAGACAGATTCTGCTCAAAATCGTTGTAATCAAATTCCCTTACAAGTTCGATGCTGCCATCCAATTGGCGTATGGCAATAGACGGCATTTTAACACCGTTAAACCAGTTCTTTTTCACCATGGTGTAACCAGCTGCGTCTTGAAAAGACAGTCGGTCACCCACTTTTAGTGCTTTATCAAATTTAAATTCGCCGAAAATATCGCCTGCTAAACAGGACTTTCCACAAATCATGTATTCATGTTCGCCATCGCAAGGTGCCATTTTAGCGTTCTCACGGTAGATCAGTAGATCAAGCATGTGAGCTTCAATAGAGCTATCGACAACAGCCAAATTTTTGCCATTAAATAGCGTATCTAATACGGTGACTTCTAGTGTGGTGCTTTTTGTAATACTGGCTTCACCTGGCTCTAGATAGACCTGAATGTCATACTTTTCGGCAAACTCTTTTAGGCGTTGGCAAAATTTATCAATTGGGTAACCTTCACCAGTAAAGTGGATGCCGCCACCAAGGCTGACCCATTTTACTTGTTGAATCAAATGACCAAAGCGCTCTTCGATAAGGTTTAGCATCTCGTCGAAGCGTTCAAAGCTATTGTTCTCACAGTTATTGTGGAACATAAAGCCAGATATATCGTTAATTACGGTTGCGATTTTTTCAGGATCCCATTCACCAAGACGGCTAAAAGGTCTTGCTGGATCGGCAATCAAAAATTCAGAGGTGCTGACTTGTGGGTTTACACGTAAACCACGGGTTTTGTCCTTACTAGCTTCTTTAAAGCGATTGAATTGACCAATGGAGTTGAAAATGATTTTGTCTGAGTGGTCTAGGACTTCAGCAATTTCATCATCAGAATAGGCTACGCTATAAGCGTGAGTTTCGCCTTGAAACTTGGTTTTTCCCAGTTTTACTTCGTATAAGGAAGAGGATGTAGTGCCATCCATATAGTCTTGCATCAGGTCGAATACAGACCAAGTTGCAAAGCATTTAAGCGCAAGTAATGACTTGGCTCCGGACTGTTGGCGCACGTAAGCGATTTTCTCTAAATTCTTTAATAGAGCTGCTTTGTCGATAAGATAATAAGGTGTCTTGATCATGGCAACCTGCCCGTTAGTCAAAACGGTGTATTCTAGTGCAAAGGAGGGGGCTTTTTCTAGCTTAATAAAGGTATTTTACAGGGCTTTTTATGACATTTTGACGACTTTAATCAGGATTTGCTTGATGTCCATCTTCTGGCAGTTGAGTTTACGAGATAAACGAAGAGCAATTTAAGAGCAATTCGTGATTTGTTAGTAGTTTGTAATGAATAATAGGCCTCTTGCTTATTTCCCTCTATAATCCTGCGCTATAAATTAAACCTAATTTTTTAGATTGGTTGGTACTGTTTAGCTTGGCCATTATTAAGAGTGGGTTACAGTCATTTCCCAGTGATAGTTGAAAGATTTTTAAAGTGTATGAGGAACATCTTAGTATGTTGATTTTAGTTGTAGGTTTAGTCATTTTCTTTGTTTTGCATTCCATTCGTTTGGTCGCGCCACAATGGCGAGAGAAAAGTATGGCAAGTCATGGCGAGATGCGCTGGAAAATGCGTTTTGGCATGGTAACGTTAATTGCCGCCGCTTTTATTGTGCTGGGCTACATGCAAGTTCGCCTTGAGCCAGTGTGGTTGTGGTTTCCTCCTGTGTGGACGCGACATTTAGCTGGCTTACTGGTATTGGTTGCGCTTTTCTTCGTTGGTTCTGCTTTAGTACCGAATACGACAATGAAAAAGAAAGTGGGTTATCCCATGTTAATCGCTGTAAAAATTTGGGCATTTGCTCATTTGATTAGCAACGGAACCTTGGCCGATGTAATGATCTTTGGCAGTTTCTTGGTTTGGTCTATTGTGAGTTTTGCCGTTTATCGTCGTCGTGACCGCAAAGCAGGTGTGGTACGTGATCAAGAATCTGGTGTTCAGTTTGATTTAGCTGCCTTCACTTTCGCTATGGTTTCTTGGTTTGCCATCGCTTTTTACCTACACCAAGCAATTATTGGTGTATCACCACTGGTTTAATGCCTCGCTAAAGGATAAAGATACAAGAGCAAAAAAGGCTCTATCAGGTAAACCAGATAGAGCCTTTTTATTGGCATCAGTTTGTTATGTTCTGAAGTGATTGATGTTTTTGGTTAGGTCATCAGCCAATGATTTAAGTTCTTCAGCACGAGCTGCACTTTCTGCTGCGAGAGTAACCAATTCGGTCGAGCCTTGCTGTATGTCAGCTGTATTTTGATTTACTTCTGCGGTTACACTAGTTTGCTCTTCTGTTGCTGTTGCAATTTGTGCCGCACGATCATTGATCGTTGTGACTGACATTTGAATCTTGTCTAGGCTCTCTTTTGCTTGGTTGACATCTTCAACGCTGTTGTTCGCTCTGGTATGGCTGAGTTGAATTTTACCTACTGCGTCTTTCGTTATTTTTTGCAAAGACTCAATCATTTTTTGGATTTCTTCAATCGAGCTATAAGTACGCTGTGACAGTACCCGTACTTCATCCGCAACCACTGCAAAGCCTCGTCCTTGCTCACCTGCTCGTGCGGCTTCAATAGCTGCGTTTAAGGCGAGTAAGTTCGTTTGCTCTGCTATTCCAGAAATTGTTGTTAAAATGGTGTTGATGCCATCCGCATTTTTACTGAGATCGTTAATAACAGTGGCAACGTCTTGGATATCGGCAGCGAGTGTTCGAATGCTCTCTTGGCTTTTTAGTACTTGCGATTGGCCAACATTGCTTGCAGCTACCGTTTCATCGGCATTGATTGCGGTATTTGTCGCGTTGCTGGCGATTTCTTGAGTCGCTTGTGCCATTTGGTGAATCGCTGTCGCTACCATCGAAATATTGTGTTGCTGTTCTTCTAGTTTCAAAGAGCTGTTCCTAGAAGATGCATGGGCCGCACTGGCTTGACCTGCTAAGTCATATCCAATTTTTTTAAGGTGTGACACAGTGCCATGTAATAATGCGACGAAGGTATTAAAGTTATCGACCAAGACTGCGATTTCATCTTTAGAACTGGCGGTTAATCGTTGCGTCAGATCTCCGTCACCTTGTGCAATTTGCGCCATACTATCAGACACGCGACGTAAATCTTTAAGCAAGAATTTGGTTACTTGAATAACCACTAATATTGCGATGGAAAGCAAAACAAACACCGCAATAAGGATATTGGTGCCTAAGTTCACAAGAGGTGCGTTTAAAACGCTTTTATCCATCATTAACCCTAAAACCCAAGGGTTGCCTTTTATGTTGCTGGCGTACATTTCAGTGTTTTTGCCGTCTACTTTAAGCTCGGTAAACTTAGCCTCATTACGAACACTTTTGAAAAAGTCATCCGTTAATACTGGCGATAAATCGGTGGCATCTTTTAAAATTTTATCGGTATTTGGATGTGCGATGATTTTTCCGTCGCCATCAAACAATACGCTATAACCGTCTCCTGCTACTTTCATGGCCAAAATGCTATCTAAAACACTGTCTAAAAATACTAGACCACCGATGGCGCCGACAAACTTGCCATTCAACATAATAGGTTCAACAAAGGTCATTGAAAGTTGTTTGGTTGAAGCTGAGATGTAAGGGGCTGTAACGTAGGCGCTGTTTTTTGCTTTTGCATCTATGTACCAGCTTCGCTTACGAGGGTCATAGTCAGCGCTATTTAACGATGGGTCGTGGCGATACATTGCGCCATTTTCTAAGCCTAAAAAGGTCAAGCCAAACTGCAAGCTTGTTTGTGCTTGTTGCAATATATTAAGAATATCTTTTTCGTTTATCTCAGGGTTTTCTCGTAAGGACGCTTCTATTTTTTGTTTAACGGCCTGCATAGTACCGATGCGATCATCAGACCAGCTGTTAATGTAAGTGGAAATGGCATTAGCTTGGGAGCTAGCTTCTGATTTTATGCGAGTATCACTGTCGGATTTAAAAGCGTAAAAAGATACACCACCGACGCCAAGAGCGACAATTATAGCCACAATAATGGACTGAAAAGTTATTTTAGCCTGTAATGAAAGGTGCATCCTTTATCTCCTGAGTATTACGTAATGCGGATTATTGCTTAGATTGTATTTTTAGTATGTTGCAGGCCTGCAATTTTCTGTTATTAAGCGTAAGCTTTCTATGTTTAAGTTGTGTCCCGATAGTTTTGATACTTTTGAATCTTTCTGTTATCGTCCGCGGCCCTTTTCTATTAGCGATAACAGGTAAATATTAGATGATTTGTGGATTTGATTACGGAACATCGAATTGTGCATTAGGTATTGTGCAAGATTCGGCTGTGCGTTTGGTCGCTTTAGAAGGAGAACATGCTTTTTTACCTTCTACATTGTATGCCTTAGATCGAGACTTAATTACCGAAGCGGTCGGAAGGGGCCTGCAAGATATTCATTCAAGACAAGCGTTTGCTGAACTACGACAAAATGCATTAACACGTGCTAAGCGTGCGCGTTATGAAGAAGACATTGCTGATGAAGATCAAACGTTATTTTTTGGACGCGCTGCATTCAATGAATATTTCCAATGGCCTGAAGAAGGCTACTTTGTAAAATCGCCTAAGTCATTTTTAGGTGGTGCTGGACTTCGTTCAGAGCATATTCATTTTTTCGAAGATGTTGTGACTGTAATGATGCAGAATATCAAACAGCGCGCAGAAAAAAGCTTGGGTGCTGACATTACTCACACCGTTATTGGTCGTCCAGTTAACTTTCAAGGTCTTGATGCGGATGTAAGTAACCGTCAAGCTCTTGAGATCCTAACGACAGCAGGCAAGCGAGCTGGTTTTAAAGAAATCGAATTTCTTTATGAACCTATTGCGGCTGGTTTAGATTTTGAAGTGAAACTGGCAGAGAATAAAACCGTATTGGTTGTGGATATCGGTGGTGGTACTACAGATTGCGCTATGGTTCGTATGGGCCCTGACTATCTGAAAAAAGAAGACCGTCGCGGTGATTTTTTAGCTCATACCGGTGAACGAATTGGCGGTAATGATTTAGACATACAGATTGCGGGTAAGCATTTAATGCCTCTTTTTGGCATGGACTCATTGTTAAAAACAGGTTTGCCAATGCCGACACAAATGTATTGGAACGCGATTACGACAAACGATGTATCAGCTATTGCGACCTTCAATAGTATGGAAACCAAGAACCAGATAGCGCAGCTGCGTTTAGATGCTGCGCAGCCTAAATTGATTGAGCGTTTCTTGCGCATGCGGGAAGAAAAACACAACTATCATATTGTTCGCAGTGCGGAGGAAGCTAAAATTGCCCTATCAGATACGCAGAGTTATCTTGCTGCACTGGATTATATTGAGGCCGAATTAGCAGCCACGATTACCCGTGATGAGTTGGCTAAATCTATCTCTTCTCCGCTAGAAAAAATGTTAAATCTAATGACGGCCGCGATAGAGCAGGCTGGCGAGAAGCCAGATTTGATTTATATGACAGGTGGCTCCGCCAAGTCTCCAGTGATTCGTCAAGCTATTCAAAAACGCATTGGCGATATTCCAGTGTTGGATGGTGATCATTTTGGCAGCGTTGCCGCAGGATTAACCGTCTGGTCTGAACGTATTTTTAGATAAGAATATACGAGTTTGAAGAAATAAAAAAAGCGAGTAGGCATTGTCTACTCGCTTTTTTTAGGCAAATTCAGTCATTCTAGAGCTTATAACGTGAATCGATTTATTGATGACTTCAACTTGTTTAACACTTCTGAAAGTGTTTTTGTGGTTGCCATCATTTCTTCAACGCCGTTAGCCGTTTCGTTCGAAACATTGCGTATGTTGGCAATGTTTTCATTCACACTGACTGCAACGGCAGATTGTTCTGTAATTGAGCTAGCAATATTGATAGACATAGCGTTTATTGAGCTAACAGATTCGGTTACTTTCATCAGCCCTTTACTTGCTTCCAGTGCTTTTTCTGCATTCCCTGCTGCTTGATCGCGTCCATTAATGACTTCCATTGACGCTGTTTTAGACAGTTTTTGCAGCTGGCTAATCATGCCTTCAATTTCAGCGGTAGCCGTTTGTGTGCGTGTCGCTAGTGTTCTCACTTCATCAGCAACCACGGCAAAGCCTCGGCCCTGTTCACCAGCTCGAGCTGCTTCAATGGCAGCATTGAGAGCTAGTAAGTTGGTTTGTTCTGCAATGCTACGAATAACATCTAAAACTGAGCCAATACTAACGCTCTCTTTTTCAACTTCCTGCATAACTGACGAAGCATGACCAATGACACTTGCTAGGCTTTGCATATCGTTTGCGACACCATTTACTACTTGTGTGCCAGCTCTGGTTTCTTCATCCGCTTTTTGAGTTTCATTGGTTGTTTCTGTAACATTTTGAGACACATTTTCAACGGCAATCACCATTTGGTTCATAGCTGTTGCTACCAAGTCTGTTTCTACTTGTTGTTTTGCCATGCCCTGAGAGGCTAAGGTCGCGGTTTCTTGTACTTTATTGCTTGAACTAGCCAATAGCTCCATGCTGCTTCTTATTTCCATTTGCATGGAGCGTAGTTGCTTAATGGTATTTCGACCATGTTCGAAAAGCGTCGCGATTTCATTGCGGCTGTGGGTTTGATTGTTTTGCCCATTTTCAAAAAGGTGAGTAGAAAGATTACCATTACCTAGTTCTTGTAGGTCTTGGCCAACACGTTTCAAAGGAGAAAGAATGCGTTGAGTAATAAAGGCGATGAGAACCACAAGAATAACGGCACAAATCAGGGAGATAATGATTAGGCTGTTACGAACAGAGTCAGCCACAAGAGTAAACTCGTTTACTGGTCCGCCAGTTAGAATTGCCCAATTCCAACGATCTGCTCGACTAAATGCCATGATGTTTTTTTGCGTAACGCCATTCACGGTTTGTTCTGTGAAGAATGTGCCTGTATCTTGGCTTTTCATTAGTTGTAAGTGTTTTTCTGCGTTGGCTAAGCCAAGCTCAGTGAATAACTTACCTTTATTTTGAGAATCAATAACGACTCGACCGAAATCTTTGCCTTCTTTTAAGTTAATAACTGTGGCTTTGCCTGTTTTGCCATAGGATAGGCCATTAATTTCTTTTTCTAAGCTTTTTAACCCTTCAGTGTAATCAAAACCAATATACAGAATGCCAACCACTTTCCCTTTTGCATCTTTAAAAGGTACGTATTTAGTCATGTAGTTACGGCCAAATAATGCGGCAGGGCCTGAGTAAGTTTCACCATTGATTAGTTTTTGGTAGCCAGGATGCCCTTTGCCTAATAATGTTCCATACGCGCGTTCACCATCGGCTTTTTTTAGTGATGTACTAACTCGAAGAAAATCATCGCCATAGCGAATGAAAACTGTCGCCGTACCACCTGTCATACTGGTAAATTGATCCGGTTTACTAAAATTCAGGTTAATTGTTTCGCCTGAGTTAGTGGCTAAAGGACTGTCATATTCGCCAATTTTCACTGTTTCTGAATCGCTTACGGTGATTCCATTAGGGAACAGTGTGAAGAATATATCGGCTAGTCTATTGGTACTGCTTTCTAGACTTTCATAATAAAAATCAAGCAGCATGTCTCCTTGACTAGCGCTGGTTTGTAGTTCGTGATCGATACTTGTCATAAATCCATCATAGGATTTATTCGAAGCTAACCAGCTTAGCGCGCTAAAACAAAGAATTGAAACCGTAAATACAACAACGGCCAATTGGCGCGTAATGGGCATGGATTTTATTCGCTGAATCATGAAGTAATTCCTTTTTGAAGTATGCTTTTAATCAGATTAGTACCGCATTGGATAAAGCTTTTATTATTATAGTGATCTTTATTTTTGTTGCTAAATAATGGCTGTGAATGAATTTGTAAACTTTTTAGTAATCCTAAAGAGAAGCTTGATTGCTTTTTATTTCATCAAAACACTTTATGCAAAAGCCAACAAGGCAGAATTTGTCTTGTTGGCTTGGTATTTTTGTGATCGATTGTATGTTTATGTTAACGACTATAGGTTAGGGTGTGTTTTTTCCACATGGTGTTTTTCATTAACTGGTCGCACCATTAAATTGGCAAAGAAGCCGACAATTAACAAACCTGCCATTACATACATTGTTGTATTATAAAGACTCGATGTTGGATCGACTGTGCCAGCAGGGGCAATTTCCATCAGTTTAGCTACGGTCACTGATTTTGCGGCGATTAGCTCATTTAGCTGAGAAACGGACGCATTGAATTTTTGTTCAAATGCGGCAGGGTCAATTTTACTGACTAAATCGTTAATCGCGTTTTCCACCGATAGGTTTCTTAAGTAAGTAATAACAAAAGGTCCTAGTACACCAGCGGTTGCCCATGCAGTAAGTAATCGACCGTGTATACCACCAACATGTAGCGTACCAAAAATATCCGCTAAGTAAGCTGGAATCGTAGCAAAGCCACCGCCGTACATAGTGAAAATAATCATGGTTGCTGCGTAGAACATAACCAGCCAAGTAACGGATGGATCTGCACTTACAGCTGACGCCGCGTAAGGGATAGATAGGTACAGAATTGTGCCGAGTACGAAAAAGCAGTGGTAGGTGTTTTTGCGTCCAATGAAGTCTGATGTTGATGCCCAGAAGAATCGACCACACATATTAAAAACAGAAATCATCAAAACATAAGTGCCAGCAAAACTTGCTGTGGCGATAGTCGGAAGGGTTGATCCGAAGATTTCCGTCATCATTGTTTTAGCAATGCCGATTACACCGATACCAGCAGTCACGTTAAAGCACAATACAATCCACAACAGCCAAAACTGAGGCGTCTTTAGGGCTTGATCAATATGGACATGATTACGGCTGATCATAGTGTTGGCCACATCTTTTGCTGGTGGAGTCCAACCTTCAGGTTTCCAATCTTTAGGCGGAACGCGATAAGCAAACGAAGCAATCATCATGATAATGAAATACACAATACCAAGCGTTAAGAAAACACTAGCAGCACCGGTATTGCCTGTCCCAACCACGTAAACACCGGCATCACCTGGAACAGGTAGTTTTGCCGCTTCAGAAGCGCTGGCAACAACCACTTCTATTTTGCCACTTGCCATTTCTGCAAAGCGTCTACCGCCTTCGGTAATGAGACTAACCGCAGATTCAGGTCCAAGATACGTTGGAGCTACTGCGAATTTTTCTAATAAAAAGGTTTTTAGCGGTGCGCCAATCATTGCGCCGCCACCGAATCCCATAATCGCCATACCTGTGGCCATACCGCGCTTATCTGGGAACCAGCGAAGTAGTGTAGAAACTGGGGACACGTAACCAAGCCCTAAACCACAGCCACCTAAAACGCCATACCCTAGATAGACCAACCACAACTGATGAGTTGAAATACCCACGCTGCCGATAATAAAGCCGCCGCCCCAAAGGAATGCTGCTGTTACACCAACACAACGAGGGCCAACTTCTTCTAGCCATTTACCTGCGATTGCAGCAGATAGACCCAGAAAAACAATAGCAACAGAGAATATCCATACAACACTGCTAAGACTCCAGTCTTGTGCAGCGCTGGTTACAACACCAAACTCTTTCGTTAATGCTGGGTTAAAAATACTCCAAGCATAAACAGAACCAATACATAGGTGAATGGCTATTGAGGCTGGTGGTACCAGCCAACGGTTAAAATTGGGTGAGGCAATTATTTTATCCTTCATTAAAAAGGATAGGAGAGTGCGGATCAGGTTCATAATCTGTGTCCTTGCAGAAATCATTATTTAGTAGGCGGTACGAACAAAAACTTACAAAAAAGATTATAAAATTTTTTTATGGAATAAATATATAGCTATTTATAAAACATTGACCAATAAGATGATTTTTTATCTTTCTAAACAGTTTTACTCAAATAATTGTTTAGTTTTTCTCATCTAAACTATATGGATGTTGGTTTTACCAGAACTGTGAAATTTATGTTTGAAGTTTTTCAGAATTGAAGCGTGATAATGATGTTATAATGTTTACCCACTAAACAATTTTGTGGGGTGTATGCTTGTTGAATGTTTTATTAACCCAATTAAAGGGGCTTTTTTCGTGGAGTGACGTTAAGCGTCCTTGGCACCTTGCAGTACTTGCTGCTGTTTGTGTTGGTATTCCTGCCTTGATTGGCGCCGCGACAAATCAATTTGCAGTAGCGACCTTGTCTAGTTTAGGAGCAATGGTTATTTTATATTTGCCTAAAACTCGTACAGCACATCGAATGGTGACTCTCGCCATGTGCTCTTTTGGTTTCATGGTGTGTTTTACAATAGGCTCTCTTTCTAGTTTCAACCCTTACGTTGCTGTTTTTGCTCTTGGGCTACTGTCCTTCGGCGCGATTGTTATTACCCGATATTATTGTCTATCTCCTCCCGGTAGCTTTTTCTTTATTCTTGTTTCTGCTTTGGCGATTTATTTACCTTTTGATTTAAGTAAGTGGTCATCAAATATCGGTATGGTCGCTTTAGGGGGAATGTTATCTTGTGGTTTGGCGTTTATTTATAGTCTGATGACTGGTGCAAATGATCTGCCGATAACAAAAGTAGAAACAGATACTCAGGTTAATGCGATTATTTTAGAGGCTGCTTTGGTGGCTTTCTTTATCTCTCTCTCTTATCTCGTTGCTGTTTTACTTGAATTACCTAATGCACTTTGGGTACCAATTTCTTGTGCAGCTGTTTTACAAGGTGCGACTTATCGTATGATCTGGCACCGAAATGTTCATCGTATTGTGGGTACGGCAATTGGTATGGGAGTCGCTTGGTGCTTGTTTTCTTTACATCCAAATTATTGGGTTTTAGCGTTAAGTATGATCTTCTTTCAATTTGTCGTGGAGTTGCTGATCATAAAGAACTATGGTGCAGCTGTGATTTTTATTACACCGTTAACGGTTATTATGGCTGAAATTACGAGTGTCAATATGACGACTGTGGTTTTACTAGAACATCGTTTGATCGATATTTCTATTGGTAGTGCGATTGGGATTATTGGCGGTACTATCTTTCATAGAACTTCCTTGCTGAAGAATATTGAGTCGCGTATGAATGCTCGTAGCTCTTTATCTGGGCGTAAACCTTCTTAAAATTTTCCAAATTATGAATGCCTTTCTTCTTTGTATGAAGGGTGTTCGTTAAGCGTTCAGTATTTCCATTACTTTAGTTGCTAAAATTTAAGTTAAACCGTACGCTTCGAATCTCTGGTAATCGGTTATTAATCTTGCATTAAGATCATGAATACCAGTTCTTGTGAAGGTGCCCTTATGGGTGAAACGGGAAACAGGTGAGCTTTTTGTTAAGTAATCCCTGTACTGCCCCCGCAACGGTAAATAAGTGGTGTATTTTTCTCGCTTCCACTGTTCATAGATAGAAATTTTTTTGAATGGGAAGGGACGAGGGGCTTTAATAAATACAGATCTGCCAAACACTTATCAGTCCGGAGACCGGCCTTCATTGATTAGGGTTTTGCTATCGGCAAATATTGCCATGCAAAAATCCGTTAATTTGAATCATACGGGTGAGTATGAAGCATATTTTGGAGGCACATAGTGCATATTGAACCAGGCGTCGTTGACGGCGCAAAAATTGTTTTAAGTTACGCTACGGCGTTGGTAGCGTTTGGCTTTTCTGCGAAAGCCTCTATCGATATGATAAAAAAAGACGGTCTGCTGTCTTTAGTCAGTCGTAGTGTGTTAACCACTCTGTTTGTCTTTGCCTTTTTTGAACTCTTGCCTCATCACGCAGTTGGTGTATCTGAAGTTCATCTTATATTAGGCTCAACACTCTTTCTAATCTTTGGCCCTGCGGCTGCTTCTATTGGTTTGATATTAGGTTTGTTAACACAAGGCGTTTTCTTTGCTCAGTTTGATCTGCCTCAATATGGCATGAACGTGACGACCTTGTTGTTGCCTCTGTTTGCCATGTCTGCGGTTGCCCGTCGTACGATCGCGGTCAATACCGCTTACGTTGATATTAGCTACAAGCAAGCGTTGCAACTGTCCTTAACTTACCAAGGTGGCATTGTTGCTTGGGTGGCTTTTTGGGCGTTTTATGGCCAAGGTTTCGGCGCTGAAAACTTAGTCTCTGTGGCAACGTTTGGTATGGCGTATATGAGCGTTGTATTGTTAGAACCAGTACTTGATCTTGCCGTATTGGCCGGTGCGAAAAGCTTGCATCGCTTCAAGAACTCTTCTTTGTTTGAAGCACGCTTATTCCACTAAACACCTTTTAATGATGCCAAGTGCCTGTCCTGTTGTTGTGTAGGGCAGGCATTTTTATTGGTTCAGCGTTTATATTGTCCATGCTCACTGACAAACTCTAAAAAAGCGCGATTGGCTTTTGAAAGGTAACTGTCTTTGCGCCAAGCAATACCTAGGTCTAGCCAGATTGGTGGATCAAAAGAGCGAGTAATTAGGTCATCGTCTTCTTCGATAACCATGGCGAGTAGGGTAGATATGCCAAAGCCTTGCTGGGTAATGGATTTTATTAGTGGAATCAAGTTGGTCTCAAAACCAATTTTAGGCGTTTTTTTACAGGCTTTAGCCAGCTTGTCCACAATACGGCGGTGAAAGTAGCCTTCTTTAAACATCACCAGTTCTTCATCAAAAAAGGCTTCTGGTGAGATTCTGTCTAGTTGGCTGAAAGGATGGTCGGTTGCAATGGTTACCAGCATTTCTTCTCGAATCAGCGCTTGAGTTTCTAAACTATCAGGAAGTGTTTCAGCGACGATGACACTAAGATCTAATTCGCCATTTTCGAGCATCTTTTGTAACTGCCAAGTTCCTCCCTCAATGACTTTTAAGGCAATACTTGGATACTTATGGCGAAATGCCATCAGAATAGGCGGGAAGTAATAAGAGCCGAGCATGCTCGGAATACCAACGCGCACTTCGCCTTGGCTCAATCCTTTTAGCTCACTCATCTCTAACAGGGCATCGTCGGTGGCTTGGATGATTTTTTCAGCATGAGTTAGCAGCTTTTTACCTTCGTCGGTTAGCCCTACATTTCTATCTGCTCGATGAATTAAGGTTAAACCTAAATCAGTCTCTAATTTTTTGATTGCCATACTGACAGCTGGCTGCGCAACGCCAAGCTGCTGAGCGGCTTTGGTAAAGCTTTCTGTTTTTGCAATCGCAATGAAATAACGTAGCGGTTTAATGTCCATCAATAACTCTTATGGATTTGATAAAATGAATATATTTTATTGATAAAATGGTGAGGCGTATAGTATCGCAATAATATTTGTTTGATTTGTTTTTGATGTCTGTGGAGTTTTGCTGTGATAGAAGTAGGTAGTTCGGTATTTTGGCGAGGAACCTTGGCTCTAGTCATTGGCTCTTTTATGATTTTTGCCAATGTGTACGTGACGCAGCCTTTGCTACCAATGATTGCCAACGAATTTTCCATTAGTCCATTACAAGCCAGCGGTAGCTTTACTATTACAACTCTGACGTTGGGCATATCCTTGCTTTTCTACGGTCCAATTTCAGATGCCTTAGGTCGCAAAGGGATTATGGTGATGACCATGGTTGGTATTACTTTGACTACTTTCTGTTTATCCCTAGTACAAAGTTACGAATCATTATTGGCATTGCGTGCCCTGCAAGGTTTCTTTCTAGCTGGGTTGCCTGCTATTGCCGTTGCTTACTTGGGCGACGAATATACACCAGAAGCCTTGATGGTTGCGGTTGGCTTGTACATCAGTGGTAACACGTTAGGTGGCATTGGTGGCCGTCTGATTGGTGGTTTTGTTGGTGAATGGCTAGGACGCTCGGCAACTTTTGGCGTCATGAGTGTGATTAGTTTAATTTGTTTATTAGCCTTTTTCTTTCTACTGCCAAAATCACAGCACTTTGAAGCAAAACCACTGCGTGTTGGTCATATCCTGATGAACATGAAAAGCCATCTGCAGAATCGTCGCTTATTAACCAGTTATTTCATCGGTGGTTTTAGCTTCTTCATTTTTATCAATCAATACAGTTATGTGACTTTCGTCTTGGAGGCCGCGCCTTACAGCTTAACGGCTAAATACGTTGGTTTGCTTTTCTTAACTTACTTGTCTGGCACCTTGGGTTCGGCGATTTCAGGCAAGCTTGCCAAACGCTGGAGCCAACCCAACATTATGGTATTAGGTACCTGCATCTTCATGTTTGGCTCGTTAGTTACATTGGGCGACTCTTTATTGTCGATTATCGCGGGTTTATTGATAAACAGCTTTGGCTTCTTCTTATGTCATTCTACTACCAGTAGCTTTGTGAGTCGTAATGCCAAACATGCCAAAGCCAGTGCCTCTTCCTTGTATTTGGTATTTTACTATCTAGGCGCCAGTCTTGGTGGGTTTTATCTTGACCCTTTCTGGCAAGCGGATGGTTGGAGCGGCGTCATCATGGGATCTTGGTTGGTATTGGGGATCGTTGTTTTGGCTGAAGTGAGCTTGATTCGAGGGCAAAAAGCCCTGCAAGTGCAGAGCTATTGATTGCGTCGTTGATCTAATTTTTGAGCTATACATAAGCTCAACAAAGGGCGTTGTTAACCTAAGTCAACGCCTGCATTTTTAAGCCTACGATACTCAGCCAATGCCACTTTATCAGCCTCAACTTCTAGAGGATTAGAATCAAGAAAATACCAAGTCACTTCGTCTGCCTCTAGAGACAATATCTTACCTTCCCAACTATTGACGACGTAATAGTGAATGAGTTGAAGCTCACCTGTTGGATGATACAGAGAACACAAGTGGACATAAGACGTCGGGACGATATCTAGCTCTTCTTTTAGCTCTCGTAACAAGGCTTGTTCTTGTGTTTCTCCTAGCTCCATATGACCACCAGGAATCGCAATCAGACTTGGATCATATTCTTTGTCTTTAGCGCGTTTCTCTAACAACACCTGATCGTCTTTTAGCAATATAAAAGAGACACATTCATGAACTTGCATTTAGATAACTCCTATTATTTGTTAAGAACCCAGCGAAAAGCTGTCATAAATCATCTATTAAAATTACCATACTCGTTATTACATAATCGAATGCTTAAAACAGAGTGAAATATGAACACTAAAATATACAAAGAAGTGCTTTTTTTAGCCAAAGAACTCATGACCTGCGCTAACAAAAAAGACCAAGCGGGCTTTGATGCTTATTATGCAGAATTGAAAGCCATCTGTGACGACAACGACGACACAGACAAAGATCACCCAGTTCAATGGGAAACCCTTGGCGACTTTACCGACGATTTAGAACAAGCGATTGCTATCTACGATAAAGCCTTAGAAAAAGCCGCTGCTATTAACTCAAAAGACTATCTATCTTCCATCGGCTTCGCAGCTGCTCAATTGAAAATAGAGCTTGGCGATAACGCTAGTGCCATCGAATATCTTGAACAAGCTAAAATCCACAGCAATAAAATCATCGATAAAGAGCTAAAAGCGGAAATTCATGACGTGCTATTTGATCTAAAAAAAGCTTAAAGAAACAAGAGAAAAAAAGAGACAAAGAATGGAACGTCCTACTAAGGAACAGATCAGCGAATTACCTTTGTATATTGGCCTTGGTCTTTCCGACATCTACATCGTTGAAAACGAGCTTGATGCCGCACAAGCCATAAAAGAGCTAGAAAACGAGGCTTCTATCGGATTCGATACCGAGAGCAAACCGATTTTCCAGAAAGGCCAAGTTAGCCCAGGCCCATCACTCATCCAACTGGCGACAGAGTCAAAAGCGTTCCTATTCCCAACTCGATTTCCTTCGGCTGT
>NZ_JAHLLW010000023.1 GCF_019426345.1 Marinomonas lutimaris | reverse complement strand
CTCGCGACCCCAACCTTGGCAAGGTTGTGCTCTACCACTGAGCTATTCCCGCAAAAAACTTCTCATTCAGCACTAAGTTTATGTAGACTATACAGCCAACCGTGTGAAAGGATGGCGTCCCATAGGGGGTTCGAACCCCTGTTACCGCCGTGAAAGGGCGGTGTCCTAGGCCTCTAGACGAATGGGACAACGTTTTAATCTTGCTGTGTGAGCGGGTGCGTATATTACTGTTACCAATCTTAAAATCAACAGTTTTTTTCATTAATTTAAGCTACTTAGATAAAAAGTCGCTTTAGAAATCAATCTGATCGGAGCTATTATGCTAAACAAACAACTATTTCTAACCTTGTCCCTTTCGACGCTTTTATTAGCTGGCTGCTCTACAACGCACTATATAAGCATCACTCCACAAGAAGACGTTAAGACAGCAGCCCTTTCTAACGAAAGAGTTATTGATGTAACCACCAGTACAAAATTAACCAATGCTGTTGGCTCAATTAAAACCGGCATAAATGAACGAGCTGATATTTTCACAACAAATGATGTAAAGCAGAGTGTTAAAGACAGTGTACTAAGCGGCTTACGCAAAATGGGCTTCACTCCAGATCAAGGTCTAATGCCTGCAGCAGATCTGAAAATCGAAATAACCAAGATGAGCTACACAACAAAAGTAGAAACACTAAAGACTGTTGCCACACTACAATTCGAACTAAGAGCAACATTAGCGACAAAAGGACAAACTTATAAAGCTAACTATGGATCTCAAAAAGTTAGAGAGTACGGCACCATGCCTTATCAACAAGCAGTTCAAGACGATATGAATGCACTTGCAAGCCAAACAGTTAATCGCCTATTAACTGATCCAAACATTATCGCCCTACTCAAATAAAACCATTCAATAAAATAAAAAAGCCTGACTGATTAACTTTCAGTCAGGCTTTTTTATGATAACTAATCACCAGCACCACTTATCTTTATAGATCCAAGCCAATTTTTTACCTATATCTCAAGCCTCCATCTTGAATGCGCTCAAGTAAGGAGTAAAGTTAACATTTCCTCCGCCCAGCTTCAGTAAGGATAAAGTGGTGCAAATTCGCAAATCAAACAAACTCGCTAATATATGTTATGAAATCCGTGGTCCAGTCTTAAAAGAAGCTGTGCGAATGGAAGAAGAAGGTCAACGCATACTCAAACTCAACATAGGCAACCCCGCGCCATTTGGCTTTGAAGCACCTGACGAAATATTAGTTGACGTTATTCGCAACCTACCAACTTCTCAAGGCTACTGTGAATCCAAGGGGCTTTTTTCTGCCCGTAAAGCTGTTATGCAGAAATACCAAGCCATGGGCATTAAATCGGCCGACGTAAATCACGTTTGGATGGGCAACGGCGTTAGTGAACTTATTGTCATGGCCATGCAGGGCCTATTGAATGACGGCGATGAAATATTAATACCAGCGCCCGACTACCCTCTTTGGACAGCGGCAGCGACGCTAGCTGGCGGTTACGTGAGACACTATTTATGTGATGAAGGCTCAGGTTGGCAGCCAGACATCAACGACATCCGCTCTAAGATTTCAAACAAAACAAAAGCCATTGTCATTATTAATCCAAACAACCCAACGGGTGCGGTTTATGAGAAAGGCATTCTTGAAGCCATTATTGAACTGGCAGAAGAACACAATCTGCTAATTTTCTCAGATGAAATTTACGACAAAATTCTATACGACGAAGCTAAGCACATACCGACAGCGACCCTTACAGAAGGACGCGCACCCTGCATTACCTTTGGCGGACTTTCAAAAGTGTATCGAACAGCTGGATTCCGCTCAGGATGGATGGTGATTACTGGCGATCGAAGCGGCATAAGCGACTACATAGAAGGCCTAGACATCCTTAGCTCAATGCGACTATGTGCCAATGTGCCCGCCCAACACGCCGTACAAACCGCATTAGGAGGTTACCAAAGCATAAACGAACTTATCGTGCCTGGTGGTCGTTTCTATGAACAGCGCAAGGTAGCATGGGAAGCTCTCGACTCAATTCCAGGGGTCCACTGCCATAAACCAGAAGGTGCACTGTATTTATTCCCTAGACTTGATCCAAAAATGTACAAAATCAAAAATGATATGGATCTTGTTTTGCAATTCTTACGAGAAGAAAAAGTACTCATAGTTCAAGGTACTGGATTCAACTGGCCGACACCGGACCATGTACGTTTCGTTTTTCTTCCTCATATCGAAGAGCTAACCCCCGCTATGGAAAGATTTGCAGCGTTTTTAGGTAGATTAAGAAAGCGTTAACCTCTCTCTTGAAATAATCCAAGAAAGCCCTACTATGCTCCTTAACAGTTTTTTAAGGAGCATAGTAATGCGTATTATTCTGTTTTTACTGACAAACTTAGCTGTCATGGTGGTAGCAGGTATTGTTTTAAGCCTTTTAGGCGTTAACGGTTACATGACCAGCAATGGCCTAGATTTCACCTCGCTGCTTATTTTCTGTGGTGTGTTTGGCTTTACTGGCAGCTTAATCTCACTACTTCTCTCAAAGTGGATGGCAAAACGCGGATCAGGTGCCGTTGTTATCGAACAACCACGCAACCACAAAGAAGTATGGTTGCTTGATACGGTAAAAGAGCTTTCACAGAAAGCCGGAATCAAAATGCCAGAAGTGGCTATCTTTCCCGCACATGAAGCTAATGCATTTGCAACAGGCTGGAATAAGAACGCCGCTTTAGTCGCCGTTTCCAGCGGCATGCTAGACCGCTTCTCGCCTGATGAAATTAAAGCCGTACTTGGCCATGAAATCGGTCACGTTGCAAATGGCGACATGATTACTTTATCTCTCGTCCAGGGCGTAGTTAACACGTTCGTTATGTTTTTTGCTCGTATCGCCGCTTATGCTGTCGATCAATTCTTGCGTAAAGATGACAATGAAGGCTCTGTTGGCTGGGGCTACTACATTGCAACATTCATATTTGAAATTGTCTTCGGTATTTTGGCATCTATGATTGTTATGTGGTTCTCACGCTTCAGAGAGTTCAGAGCAGACGAAGCTGGCGCACGATTAGCTGGAAAAGGCGCAATGATTGCCGCCCTTGCTCGACTACAACAAGAGCACGAAGAGAGCCGCATGCCAGACTCCATGCTTGCTTTCGGTATTCGCCGCGGTAAAAAACCAACGCTGGGAGAACTTTTCTCAAGTCACCCGCCAATTGAAGACCGCATCAAAGCACTTCAAGCGCTATAACAGTTAAGCAATAGACACAAAAAAAACGCCAGCTAATGCTGGCGTTTTTTTTACCTGAAAGGCCAAAGCTTTATTTTGCTTTATTATGCTGAGTCTCCAGAATAAATGCCATCAATGGAATCCCCGCCTCCTTTGAGACATCTACAAAGCGCACACCATAAACATAGAAGTACTCAACACCCATTCGATTCAAAAAATCGTTATCAACCAAAGTTGCTTGAACTTGCTCAAGCATCTGAATTTCTTGGGAGCGAATTTCACAATCCAACTTAAGAATGTGACTATAAGGACCGATTTTGACATTACAAGCTAAACGCATCGTCTGATTGACTGAACCAAAATCCTCTTTAGAAATCAATTTAGCGCCACCAAGACTCAAATCAATAATAATTGCAGAAGAAGACTCGCCAATTGACGTTGTTAGCCCATTGGGCTCTATATTAGATATCAGGCGGGTCTCAACACGAACCGCCTGACGCACCTCGGATGTTTCAACATAGCTCGGATGAGCAATATGAAGATGGGCTGCGGGCTCCATATAGCTTTTAGCAATTTTACTCGAGAAAGCACAAACATGAGTACTCAGCATCAGACGAACATTGACAACCTGACTTTCTCTAACCAATATATTCTTTCCATTTAACTTAGGGCAAGACACAATCAGCGAACTTCTTGGAATATTACCAAGGACTTTCACCATATAGCGCCCTGGAGGAGAGATAAACTCCACCTGAACATTTGTCCCTATTGGTACATCAAGATCTCCTAGATCAACCTGCATTACTCCAGCCATGCACTTACCTTAGTTATTATTTATTTTCTACTGAAAAACCAGCGGCACTCAAAATATGTCCTGCATCACAACTACTAGCATTAACGATACAAGTATTAAATTCATCTCTTTCAACGTAATGCTTTCTCAACCAATCAAAAACATTTTTTTCTTTATTTTCTCGATATTTATAACGCAATCTCACGTCATCCCTTGACACATCATAAATTGCCTGCACACTTCGAGCTAGCATTTCTTCTTGAGGTGTTTCAGCGCCAACATTAACAGAAGAAAACCACCCAGCACTGATAGCATCACTTTTACTAACAACATCAGCATTTAGCTCTAAATACCGACACAGGGCCTGATATACCATCCATGTGCCTTTTTCACGACCTTGCTTGCTATAACCTGCAATATGAGGAGTTGCAATATCAACAATAGAAACCAGCTCTTGATTGATGATAGGCTCACCATCCCACACGTCTAGCACTAGGTGAATATTACCATTTAACTGTTTATGTCGTTCAAGCAAAGCAATCTCATCAATAACCCCACCTCGACCGGCAGAAACAATAGCAACACCCGCAGACAGCTGAGCAAGCTCTCCACTTCCTATCATCCCTTTTGTTGGATAAAGACCAGAACTGGTTAATGGTGCATGCAAAGAAATCACGTCACAAGCAAGAATATCCTTCAAAGAAGCAAAGTTAGCCGAGCTACCACTCTTTTCTTTAAAAGGATCATAAACGCATACCTGACAACCCATACTGGCAAAACGGTCATAAACGGTTTTACCAACATTACCATAACCAATAATGCCGATTTTTTTACTTAGCCAGCTAAATTTTTTCGTCATATATAGGTGGCTTAAGCCACTAAAAACATAATCGGCAACAGCGTCTGCATTGCACCCTGGCGCACTACTAAAGGTGATATTTGATTTGGCAAGATAATCCAAATCAATATGATCAACGCCTATTGTGGCACTACCGACAAAACGAACAGAACTACCTTCAAGCAACCCCTGAGTCACCTTTGTCACCGAACGCACCAGAAGCACATCAGCGTCTTTTACTTGTTCATGAGTTAGCATTCGACCATTCACTAACTCAACGACACCTAAATGCGAAAACAAGGCTTTAGCATTTGGCATATTCTCATCTGCAATAATTTTCATACTGTCGTTTTAAAAACTCATTAAATATTTGATCAGGAAGACGCTGTGCCAATAAATACTTAGAAAAGACCTCTGCCCTTTCTGGCAAACCAGAAACGATATATTGGCTAACCTTAGACATTACTGCCCGTTCAAAATCTTTCGCGTCATAATCGGGCATAAACAAATTATCCACACTGACACGAAAAGGTAACCCCGCCGCCCAATGTAAAATACACTCGACCGCCTGAGGTTTCACCTCAACTTTTTCAAACTCTTTTTGCGTTTGTAAGTTACGCGAATCCGACTCATACCAATAACCATAATCTTCTAGCAATCGCCTTTCGCGCCCAGCAATACACCAATGACTGACTTCATGCAGCGCGCTTGAAGGATAATCAAAACGGAAATATATAGCAGCCGAGCCATTTGGCTCAGCGGGCAGATAAAGAGGCTCATCTGCACCACCAATAAGGCGGGTATTAAAACTTGAAAGGAAACAGGCGCTGAAGGCTTCCACAAGCTGTATTGCACTTGCCAACTGCAGACTCCAAAAGTAAAGAATTATCACATAAGAAATAAAAATGCGCCACGCAAAGAACCAAGCTTCGCATAGCGCATTTCATTTAAAATTTGAATTGGGCTTGATCAATAGCCCTTAAATTCAACAGTACATTAGTTATTAGCCACGGAAATAGCGAGAAGGCACAAATGGCATCGCAGCTTGATTTAGAGGAATACTTTTCCCTCTGACATTAGCAAACAACGGCTCGTTAGAGTCAAGAGCTTGACTCGATACATAAGCCATGACAATAGGTTGAGCAAGACTTGGGGAGAAGCCACCACTGGTTACTGCACCTTTCACCTCTCCAGAAGCATCCACTATTTCAACACCTTCGCGAACAGGAGCACGCCCATCAACCAAGAAACCAACACGCTTTCTTGTCGGCTTATTGGTAAATTGTGGCAATATAATATCAGCACCAATGAAACCACCAGCACGCTCACCCTCTAAACGACGTACTTTTTGTATCGCCCAATTAAGAGACGCTTCAATTGGTGTTGTGGTGGTATCAATGTCATGACCATACAAACACAAGCCAGCTTCAAGACGCAAAGAGTCACGAGCACCAAGACCAATCCATTCAACTTCATCATAAGCCAACAAAGCATTAGCAAAAACTTCAGCCTGATCATTTGGTACCGAAACCTCATAACCATCCTCACCCGTGTAGCCAGAACAACTAACCCACAGCTCAACTCCCTGCCAATCAAATTTTAGGCTCTGCATGAAAGTCATCGCTTCCACACCAGGCACCATGCGAGCAAAAACCTCACGCGCTTTTGGCCCTTGAATAGCTAGCAAAGATCGATCATCAATAATATCTACCTCACAATTGACCAAAGACGCTTTCAAATAAGCAAAATCCTGTTCTTTGCAGCCAGCATTAACCACCATGAAGATTTCATCCCCCCAATTGGCAAACATCAAATCATCCGTAATACCGCCTTTTTCGGTAGTAAACATTCCATAACGCTGCGAGCCTTCAGCCAATCCAAGCACATCAACAGGCAAAATAGCCTCAAGAGCTGCTTTTACATTTTCACCCCGCAACATGACCTGCCCCATATGCGAAACATCAAATAAGCCCGCATTTTCTCGAGTCCACAAATGCTCTTTCATTACACCCAACGGATATTGAACAGGCATTTCATAACCAGCAAACTCAACCATTCTAGCGCCAGAAGCGATATGTAGATCACATAGAGCAGTACGTTTCATAACAAAAACCTTAATTAAAATTGTGATAGAGTCTGTTTCCAATTGGAAACAGAGTATCTAAAAGCAACTTGTTTTGACAAGCACTAAGCGACATTTATTCAGCAATATCTGAAATCAAAACCAATAGACATCAATAAAAAATCTAAATGATCGGTCAACTTTAATAACAAACAAACTTGAAAATTGACTGACCTTTGCTGTTTCCAATTGGAAACTTTTTGATTATGATAAGCAAAATTGACGTAAACCGAACAATGACTGACGCTCTTAGAAAGATGATCTTTTTTCATCATCTTAGACTTCCTTAGTGTTATTATACGCACGACTCATTGTCTTTTGGGCATACATGTTTATTTAAGAGGAATTACCCCATGGCTAACACCGAAGCCTTTTTCAGCCAAACGCTAGCTGAACGAGATCCAGAGCTTTTTGCAACAATCGTTGAAGAGCAAGAACGTCAAGAAACTGGCATTGAATTGATCGCATCTGAAAACATCACTTCAAAAGCGGTTTTAGAAGCTCAAGGTTCTGTTCTAACTAACAAATACGCAGAAGGTTACCCAAATCGTCGTTACTACGGTGGCTGTGAAGCAGTTGATGTTACTGAGCAACTTGCTATTGATCGCGCTAAGCAATTATTTAGCTGTGAATTCGCCAACGTACAGCCTCACTCTGGCGCCCAAGCCAATGGCGCAGTGATGCTTGCTCTACTTCAACCAGGCGACACAATTCTAGGTATGTCTTTGGATGCTGGCGGTCACTTGACTCACGGCGCGCCACCAGCTCAATCTGGCAAATGGTTTAATGCGGTTCAATACCAAGTTAACCCAGAAACACTATTGATTGATTATGATGCCATTGAAGCACAAGCTTTAGAGTGCAAACCAAAAATGATCATCGCGGGTGGTTCTGCCATTCCTCGTGTTATTGATTTCAAACGCTTTCGTGAAATTGCTGACAAAGTCGGTGCTTACCTATTCGTTGACATGGCACACATTGCAGGTCTTGTTGCGACTGGCGCTCACCCATCTCCACTTCCACATGCACATGTTGTTACCACAACAACGCACAAAACACTTCGTGGCCCACGTGGCGGCATGATTCTTTCCAACGATCTTGATCTTGGTAAGAAAATCAATTCTGCCGTTTTCCCAGGCTACCAAGGCGGCCCACTAATGCACGTTATTGCTGGTAAAGCAGTAGCATTTGGTGAAGCGCTGAAACCTGAGTTTAAAGTCTACATCGATCAAGTTGTTGCTAACGCTAAAGCATTGGCTGCGGTCATGATTGAACGTGGTTGCGATATCGTAACTGGCGGAACAGACAACCACCTAATGCTGGTTGATCTACGCCCTAAAGGCTTGAAAGGTAATGTTGTTGATAAAGCACTAGAGCGTGCTGGTATTACCTGTAACAAAAACGGCATCCCTTTTGATACTGAAAAACCAATGATCACTTCTGGTATCCGTATCGGCACACCAGCAGCAACATCACGTGGCTTTGGTATTGAAGAGTTTCAAAAAGTGGGTCATCTTATCAGTGACGTACTAGACGGTTTAGTTGAAATGCCAGAAGGCAATCCTGAAGTTGAAGCTCGCGTACTTGCAGAAGTAAAAGAGCTGTGTAAACGCTTCCCACTTTACCGCTAAAATCACATACCCAAGGCTTAACCTCCTTGGGTATTTTTTTAAAGAGGCATTAATATTATGAGCACTATTCCAGATAACCTAAAATACGCAGACTCTCATGAGTGGGTTTTAGACAACGGTGACGGTACAGTAACTGTTGGCATTACCGATCATGCACAAGATCTACTAGGCGACGTTGTTTACGTTGAGCTACCAGAAGTAGGCGCAGAAGTAACCGCAACTGAGCAATTCTCTCTAGTAGAATCTGTAAAAGCCGCTTCTGACATTTATGCTCCTGTTAATGGCGAAGTAATTGAAGTGAATGACGCACTAAACGATGCGCCAGAACTAATCAACGAAGCACCATATGAAGGCGCTTGGATTGCAAAAATCAAGCTAAGCAATACAGCTGATCTTGATAAACTACTTGATGCTGCGGGCTATTCAGCCACTATCGAATAGTCTCAAATATAGGCTCTCCCTCTATTCTGTATCGAGAGCCTAATCTCCCAGATTTTTATCTTAATAGGTGATTGAACCATGACCTCGTGCATCCGCGATTTGTTAAATAACGATGAATTTATTGCTCGCCACATTGGCCCTGATGAATCAGAACAAGCCAAAATGCTAGCAACAATCGGCATAAACAGCCTTCCAGAACTAATCGAAAAAACCGTTCCAGAAGCCATTCGTCAAGCAAATCTAGACCTTTCAGCCAGCCCTGTTAGCGAAAGCGAAGCACTTGTGCAATTAAAAGCCATTGCCAATCAAAATAAAGTGGCACGCTCTTTTATCGGCATGGGCTACCACGATACGCATGTGCCATCCCCTATTTTACGCAATTTACTAGAAAATCCAGGTTGGTACACAGCGTACACACCTTACCAACCAGAGATTTCTCAAGGTCGTTTGGAAGCACTATTAAACTTCCAACAAGTCATCATCGACCTAACTGGTATGGAGATATCTAACGCCTCTTTGTTAGATGAAGCAACGGCTGCTGCCGAAGCCATGACACTAATGAAACGCTCAAATCGCAAGAAGAGCGACAAACTTTTTGTTGCGAGCCATTGCTTGCCACAAACAATTGACGTTGTTAAAACTCGTGCTGAGCTATTAGACATAGAAGTCATTGTTGACGACATCGCCAACTTTGCACAGCATGATGTGTTTGGCGCCATCTTCCAATATCCGGGAATTGACGGCACTGTTACTGATTTAAGCCCAGTCATCGCACAAGCTCATGAACAGAACGCTCTTGTGAGCATCGCTGTAGACCTGCTTTCTCTTGTTCTACTTAAATCTCCAGGTGAAATGGGCGCTGACATTGTATTCGGTTCTGCACAACGCTTCGGTGTACCAATGGGCTTTGGTGGGCCTCACGCTGCCTTCCTAGCAACGAAAGACGCATTTAAACGTTCTATGCCAGGTCGCGTTATCGGCGTATCTAAAGATAGCCATGGCAAACCAGCACTTCGCATGGCGATGCAAACTCGTGAGCAACATATTCGCCGCGAAAAAGCGACTTCGAACATTTGTACCGCCCAAGCATTACTTGCCATGATGGCTGGCTTCTATGCGGTTTATCACGGCCCTGTTGGTCTTAAGAAAATCGCCAATCGCATTGCCGCATTAACTAATTGCTTTGCTAGCGCCATTCAAAAGCAAGACTTCTCAACCAATGATAGCTACTTTGATACAGTCATTGTTAACACTGGCGACCAAACAGATAGCATCATGGCAAAAGGCGCTACGAAGTTAATGAACTTCTACAAAGTGTCTGAAAGCCAAGTATCTGTCGCATTAAACGAAACCATCACACCAAACGACCTTATCGATTTGACTGAATGTTTCGGCGCCGAACTATCACTTGAAGACATTACTAACTCTGAGACTGCATTCGGCTTTGATGCTTCGATGCTGCGTCAAGATGCTATCCTGACTCACCCAGTATTTAATAGCCATCACAGCGAAACCGAATTGATGCGCTACATGCACCAATTGGAAGTGAAAGATATCGCACTAAACCAAAGCATGATCCCGCTTGGTTCTTGTACTATGAAGCTAAACGCTGCCTCTGAAATGATCCCAGTTACTTGGGCAGAATTCGGTCGTATCCACCCGTTTGCACCAAGTAATCAAGTTGCTGGCTATCACGCATTACTGCAAGAACTTGTCGATATGCTTTCTAAAGCAACAGGCTACGATACGGTTTCTTTGCAACCAAACTCTGGTGCGCAAGGCGAATATGCTGGCCTTATCGCTATTGATAAATATCACAAATCTCGTGGCGATCATGACCGCGATGTATGTTTGATCCCAAGTTCTGCTCACGGTACAAATCCAGCTTCTGCTGCTCTTGCCGGTATGAAAGTTGTGATTGTTAAATGCGACGAAAACGGCAACATTGATTTGGTCGATCTTGCTGAAAAAGCAGAAAAACATGCCGCGCAACTTAGTTGCATCATGGCGACTTACCCATCTACTCACGGTGTATTTGAAGAGCACATTCGCGAAGTATGTGACATCGTTCACAAATTTGGCGGCCAAGTATATATTGATGGTGCCAACCTAAACGCACTTGTTGGCGTTGCGCCTCCAGGCACATTTGGCGGTGACGTCTCTCACCTTAACCTACACAAAACATTCTGCATTCCACATGGCGGTGGCGGCCCAGGCATGGGTCCGATTGGCGTAAAATCTCACCTTGCGCCTTTCCTACCGGGTCACGCTGTTGCGCCAGTAATGGGCATGCTTGAGCAACACGGCGCAGTATCTGCAGCACCGTACGGTAGCGCAAGTATCCTTGTAATTACTTGGATGTACATCAAAATGATGGGCGACAAAGGCTTGCGTGATGCAACCTTCAATGCCATTTTGAATGCTAACTACATAGCTAAACGCCTAGGCGAGCACTACCCTGTTCTTTATACTGGTAAAAACGGTACGGTTGCACATGAGTGTATTATCGACATTCGCCCATTAAAAGCAGAATCAGGCATCAGTGAAGAAGATATCGCTAAGCGCTTGATGGACTTTGGCTTCCACGCGCCAACCATGTCCTTCCCAGTAGCTGGTACGTTAATGATCGAACCTACGGAATCTGAAAACCTTGAAGAGCTAGATCGCTTCTGCGACTCCATGATTCAGATTCGCAAAGAGATCAGCAAAGTACAGGCAGGCGAATGGCCACTAGAAGACAACCCGCTAGTTAATGCACCACATACTGCAGATAGCCTTTTAGATATGGAATGGAATCACGCCTATTCACGTAAAGAAGGTGCTTATCCTTTAAATTGGATCAAAGCGCGTAAATACTGGCCACCGGTTGGCCGTATCGATAACGTTTACGGTGACCGTAACCTATTCTGCGAATGTCCACCAATAGACAGCTATGAAGACTAATCTTCGAAGCTACTAAAAAGTACTAGAACTCAAAAAGGCGAATCAGCAATGATTCGCCTTTTTTGTTAAGAAGGAAATACAGCTACATGATAAGAAGCTAAAGATAAATTTCATAAAAATTAATCCCTATTTATCATATAGAATATAAAACAACCGACAAGTAACGACAAAAGGGCTAAGAAATAATAAAAAGACAATAGAAATGCTAAATTTGGCTCAATGCCCGACCAAGCAAACTAAAATAATTTTGAAAGGCTTGATTGACCTGATGACGCTGTTCGCCTTGAGGATAAAGACCCATTTTGGCCTCTTCTGAATGACGACTACCTTTGACTAAAAAGCTACTGGTAGGTTTTGTGTCTTCAACGAAGGCTTCAAAAGCTCTTGCTGACATCTCTTCTGGTTTGGCGTAATAGACTATTTTTAGCTTTTGGTCTGCAAGACGGGACGCTTTAAACAGGTCACTGGGCTCATTTCCTTGCTCATTTAGCATGATAGTCTTGAAGCATTCGGCCAATAGCAAGTTTAGAGGATGAGGTTGTTTGTTGCGGGACAATTGCAGTTTGGCGTCATTCAACCAACTTTCAGAAGCAAAACGAGAAGATGATATTTGGTAAAACATTTTTTCGCCCATATAATGGTCGAAAGCATGAAACCACTCATGTGCGAGACTGCCAGCACCTGCGTTCTTCGCTAAAGATAACTGCCGCGTTGCTGGAACATAGTGAGCAGCAACGCCAGGCCTGCCACCTTTTCCGTATTGAAGACCCAGAGTGCCTCGTAAAGATATCAGCAATTCTGGCCCTTGCAGCACAGTCATTAAATCTTCTAGCGCTCGATGGAAGTTAACCGCCGCGCGATCTCTTTCCGCTGGAGTAACCCAACGCCCCATCTCAATGCCACGAAAGTCAAATTGCCGACGTATTAAAACAAAGTTAATTGCAGCTTGATGAAACGACATTAAAACTCGCTATTTGGTATACTTTATTGAGGGCAAACAATTAAACTTTAAGACAAACCGAACTGCCGATTAAACTCAGCAATTTTAGCACGTCTTATCGCTTTTAATTCCTGCAATTGATCCTCAACTAGACTTTTGGCACCCTCTATTCTGTCAACATCGTTACTGGCCACCGCGCCCTCTAACTCTCTCTCATACGTATCCAACAGAGTGTCATAATCATCTTGATACGCTTCTTCCACCAGCGCCAAAGCTACTTGATGCTGATAGCCAGCCGTTTGTTCCGAGTGCTTTTGGATGTAAGCCAATGAATTATCAAAATACAGTTGTTTTAATGAGTCTGTTTGAGAATCAGCACTTTTAAGTGTATTTTTTCTATCATCCGTAAGTACTCTAGCTTGCAGCACTTCCGCTTCATAATTAATCCCACCAGTCTGGGCAAAACTAACAGGTACCGTATTCAACACAAGAATCGCGGTAAGAGACTGCAGTTTTTTCAAGAAAACTTTCTTCATGCGGACCTTCTTGTTCTATGCAAATATAAAGTCTGCCTTGGTTTGCTTTTTAACTCCCATCAAAAAACAAAGTCGTCACAAGACAAATAAAAGTAACAGTTGATTCTATTGAGACAAAACAATAAGAACAACACCCAAAGTACAGATGCACATTTTAACCTTATCTTTACGCCTTTAAGGCCTATTACCTGACACTGCACTCAACAGCACACTACAAATAAGGCGATATATTCTGCATGACGCGACTTACATAGTCTTCATTTTCACCAACTGGGGCAACGTAGTCGATAGCGTTTTTCGCTTCTTCAATGCTGTCTAACCGAGCAATTACCCAAGCAGCAAGATAATGAGAGGCCAAGCAGCCACCAGCAGTAGCTACATTTCCTTTTGCAAAAAAAGCTTGATTAAGTACTTCAATGCCAGCCTCTTTTACCCATGGCAATGTTGTTATATCGGTACAAGCAGGAACATCGTCCAATAATCCCAGTTTAGTTAAAACTAAAGTGCCAGAACATTGAGCCCCAATTACCTGACGACTTGGGTCAAGTTGTAATTGCGCCATAATAGATGCATCAGCTACCACTTCTCTTGTTTTTATCCCACTCCCTACAATGACAGCATCAGCAGAAGATAAGCTTTCAAGGGAAGCCTGCCTTTCAATCACAACACCATTCATTGACTTAACTTGTTTAGTTGGGCTGGCAATAGATACCTTCCAGCCTTTATTTTTTACTCTGTTCAAAATACCAAGCGCTATAAATGAGTCCAACTCATTAAAGCCATCGAAAGTTAAAATGGATATATTCATGATTTAATTTACTCCCACGTTTGATCATGAACATATCCTATTCCATCAATTCATGACAATTAAATTCATGAATTGCATAAAACCAATGCTACGAATGATCAACAGCAAGAAAGCTCGATTTAAAAGCCAAACTGAAAATGTACTCTGAGCTTAACCAATTGAAATAAAAAGCATTCTCATTCATGGGGTATTTTTCTATTTGTAACCAAATAATTTAAATCTGTCACAGAAACTTCATCAAACCCTGATTTAATCCTTTTCAAGAACCCTATCTCAGTGGCTCTCTCACTTTCTTTTTACACACGTAGTTCAGGTTGCGACCTGTAGGAATCAAGGAAAAAATCATGACTAATTCTGTCGACTCAAATCGCCGTCGTATGCTCGGCTTTATGGCTGGTGCACCATTACTACCACTTGCAGGTGGTGTATTTAGCTCTACTGCTTTTGCAGGAATGACTGATGCCCCTCTTTCTTCTGTTAGCTTTGTTCCTATGGCCGCACCATCACTAAGCAATCCTGCTGCCATGTCAACCAACCTTATTAACTCAGCGATGCAATTGAAGTTCGAAGATGGCACAAGCCGCATGGTTAAACTCGATTACCAACCATTCTTCATGACGGGCGACAAAGTTGCAGACGGTAATGGCAATACTGTAATTGCTGGTGGTTATTACGACATCAACAACAAGCCAATTCTTGATCCTAGCGCCGGAAATCGCCAATTTTTCTCAGACTGTCCAGATGGCTCTAGCTTATTAACCGTTAAAGATGCAAAAGTAGCTGGCGTTTACGGTAATCACGTCTTTGCAGTCGTTCAATTTGAATATGCTACTCGCGATGGTGCTGGCGAAGACATGTACGGCAAGCTGCCTTCTCCTATTGCTATCCTGACCTTAGACCAAAATCCAGAAACCGGTGAATTGAAACTGGTTAAATACCACAACGTTGATACGTCAAATGTTGGTGGTTTATGGATCACCTGTGGTGCCAGCCTTTCTCCTTGGGGAACTCACCTTTCCAGTGAAGAATACGAACCAGATGCCTCTAAAGCAGATGACAAACAATTCAAAGCCTATTCTAAAAACCTATTTGGTGATGAAAACAAAGGCAAACCATACAACTATGGTCATTTGCCTGAAGTAACGGTTAACAAAGACGGAACGGGGTCTATCAAGAAACATTACTGTATGGGTCGAATTTCTCACGAGCTTGTACAAGTTATGCCTGATGAGCGCACTGTTATCATGGGTGACGATGCGACAAACAGCGGTTTGTTTATGTTCATTGCAGATAAAGCCCGCGACCTTTCTTCTGGTAAGCTTTACGTGGCTAAATGGACTCAAATTTCTAGTAAAGGCCCAGGTGCAGGCGATATCTCTTGGATCAAATTAGGCGAAGCCAATAGTGATGAGATTCAACGTTTGGTAGATGCGGGGATTAAATCGACCGACATCATGGAAATTCATACTAAAGACCCTAAAGATTCTAGCTTCACCAAAATTGGCTACGGCGGTAAAACCAACTGGGTAAAACTAAAACCTGGCATGGAAAAAGAAGCTGCTTTCCTAGAAACTCACCGTTATGCAGCATTAGTTGGCGGATCATTGGGATTCACAAAAATGGAAGGCACCACTGTCAACATTAAAGACAAAAAAGCCTATTCAGCTATGTCTTATATCTACAAAACCATGACAGATGGCAGCAACGACATTCATGTTGAAGGTCCTAAAGCGGGTGCGGTTTATGAACATAAATTAACCGGCGGTCAAAAAGACAATAACGGCCAAGCAATCGACAGTGAATGGGTATCTGTTCACATGCATGCTCCTGCAAACCTAATTGGCGAAGACTTAGCAACGCCTGATGCACTTGGCAACACAGCTCACGCTGATCGTATTGCGAACCCTGATAACATCAAGTTCTCTGAAAAACTTCGCACTTTGTTCATTGGTGAAGACAGTGGCAACCACGTGAACAACTTCCTTTGGGCTTATAACGTAGACAGCGGTGAGTTATCACGCATCATGTCTTGTCCTGCTGGCGCAGAATCAACTGGCTTACACGCTGTAGATGAAATCAACGGCTGGACTTACATCATGAGTAACATCCAACACGCTGGTGACTGGGATGACAAACTACACGCGAAAGTAAAAGACACATTAGATCCATACATTCGCGCTAACTACAAAGACCGTTACGGTGCTGCTGTTGGTTACATCACGGGCATACCTAAGATATGAGCGCCTAAGATTTAAGAGCTAGCGCTTTAGTTACGTAAAAACGAAAAGGGCAACCATCTGGCTGCCTTTTTTTTATCGATTAATTGCATTCAAACCAGATAATATGTTCCCAAGTTCTACATTGATGAATTCATCTGCTTATGCATCATAGTAAGTACATATTAAGACAACAACAAAACAGCGATTGAAAAACAGACAAACATCGAGCCTGTAATGGCGTCCACCCATATCATATGTCGTACAAAGAAAGCAGACACATAACCACATAACATGCTGTAGGTTAAATGCACAAGAAAAGTACAAAGCAACAAAATCAGTGTAAGGGTAACAGTCTGTGAAATTACGCTGCTCTCTTGGTGGATAAAAGCAGGAAGCAGAGCGGTAAAAAACACTAAGGTTTTCGGATTAAAAATGGACAGAATAACACCGGTTACGAATGTCATTTCTTTCTCGGACTTTTCGGCCTTTATCCCACCTTGTATACTTTTAAAGATAGACCATAAAATGCGCATACCTAAATAGCCAATATATAATCCACCAAAGTATTTGATCACCGAAAAGGCAAACGTAGAGTGCAAAATCAACGCACTTAAACCAGTTACCGTGGCGACAGAAACGACAGCCATACCAAATAAAATCCCAAGCATTACTGGCAATGTCCGTTTGACACCAAAGAACAAAGCAGAATTCAATACAGCAAGCGTACCTGGGCCTGGCGTCCCGGCTGCAACCAAACAAATTGCGATGTAATACAAAACAGTATCGTCACCAAGATTAAACATAATTCCTCCTATATAAAACAAGAAGCTATTATCTATGTAGAGATATTTGCTTATAGGATAAAATTGCGTTTTTATGACAACTCAACAACTCAAAGGGCATTTTATGAAAGAGGAAATCGGTTCACATTTCTTTAATCTGGATTGTTACGATGGGATTGAATGCGTGCGAGCAAACTTCAAAAATCAGCACTTCTCAAAACATATACACGAAGGTTACGCTATTGGCGTCATTGAACATGGGGCACAAAGTTTTTTCAGCCAAGGAGAGAACCACACTTCCGGCGCGGGTAGTTTAGTTATTGTGAATGCCGATACCGCCCATACTGGTAGCCCCGCCTCAGAAAATGGTTGGGGGTATAGAGCCATGTACCCAACCCCAGAGCTCTTTGATGATCTTTTAAGTGACTTAACATTCAAATCAAAAAACGCACCCTATTTCCATCGTCCGATTATTGATGACGAAAAGCTTATAAAACTATTTAACCTCATATTCCGCTCTCTCGCTGATAAGCCATCAAGGCTAACCATAGAAACAACAGTTTATAATTTTTTCGTACAATTAACTCTCAATAGTAAAACCAACAGCTCAGTCATTCCTTCGAAAAAAGCAAATAAGTCATTACTAATTGCGAAAGAGTACATTCATGCTTATGCCAGCCAGGAAATTAGCCTAGAAAACTTATCAAGGTTAGCGGGTATGAGTAAATATCATCTCATTCGCCAATTCCAAGCATCATTTGGCATAACTCCTCACCAATATCAGATTCAATCTCGACTACAAAAAGCAAAATCATTACTCAAAAATGGTGAGCAACCAAGCAACGTAGCCTCAGAATGCGGTTTCTTCGATCAAAGCCATATGAACAGTCATTTTAAAAAAGCACTAGGAACGACACCCTACCACTATCAAAAACGAATTAATGCATAAACGACACATCAAAGTATTGCATTACAAACATAACCAAAACCTTGAAACATCTTATTTTATGCACCTTCTTACTGTTTATTGAAACAGTGAGAAACAGTTATGATAGAGCAAGAAAACGGTTACATGAATAATAAGGATAATATTTAACCGCTCTATCCCCCTCCTCCCCCAAAGAATAGCTAAGGAAGCATTCTCATGAAAAAATTTCTCGAAGACAGGCAAATAGGCACTAAACTTGGTTTAGGTTTTGGGTCTGTATTATTACTTGCCCTTATTGTTGGAATGGTCGGTATTTCTGGTGTAAATACTTTACTTAATAGAGCAGACAAAGTTCGCCTATCTAATGACTTAGACGATACAGTGGTTGATATGCAAATAGCCCGAGAGCACTATGTGGAATCAGGATCTACAGATGATAAAAATGAGCTAATTCGCCGAACGGAAACCCTCGCCAACTTATTAAAAACGGGCGAAACACTATACAACGGTGCAGACGTTAAAGACTTAATAAAGCAAACAGAGCAAAATCTCCTTGAATACCAAAAAGCGCTAACAAACCTTACTAATGCCCGTAACAAGTGGGAAGACATTGATAACAATGCCACCACAATACGCCGCAGTATATTCAACCAATACAATCAAACCATTCTAGAGCTTCGCCAGCAAAATGATGTAGAGAACATGAATACGGCTTTAGATGTCGCAAACAGCTGGTATGCTTTGACATCAGAGATAAATGACTATGTCATCAAAAAAGAAAATATACCTTTAGAGCTTGTTACAACAAGATTCCAAGCGATTATCAACAAGACAAAAAATCTACAGCTATCAAGTGACCTGCAAAGTAAACAGCAAACAATCCTATCTCTTTTAAATCAATACGAAGAGCTTGGAAAAAGTAATCCCGCCGTTAATGCTGAACTTGTAAAAGCACAAGAAAAGCTAATGAATTTGTCATCTAGCATGAATGATAAAATTGATTCAATCACATCCCTTCAAGAGCAAAAAAGCAAAGAAGATGGTGAACGAGTATCAACCTTATTAATTACCGTCACTGTGATTGCTATTTTGATGGGAATATTCTTTGCTCTTCTAATCCGCCATATGATCGTAAAACCAATGAATGATGTTAAGGCCGCCGTTGAGAAAATATCTAATGGCGACTTAACTCAGACATTAAAAACAGATCGCAAAGACGAACTAGGCCAACTTTATAACAATATTGGGGTAATGAGTCGCACTCTAAACAAGCTCATTTCTGAAGTTATTACTGGCGTTCTAAATTTAAGCTCAACCAGTGAGCAATTAGAAACAATATCAAAACAAGGCCAGACAATGATGCAGTCTCAAAAAGATGAAACCGATCAAGTAGCGACGGCAATCAATGAAATGTCTTCCACAGTCTCTGAAGTTGCTCGTAATGCGGAAACAGCAGCAGAAGCAACCACTAAAACTGACAACATAGTAAACCAAGGCAATTTGAAGGTATCAGACACAGCGAAATCAATCGAATCGTTAGCTAGCGACTTGACTGTAACCAGCACAGCAATGGAACAACTAAAAATACGCACTGATAATGTCGGCAATGTATTAGAAGTTATTAAAGCCGTTGCAGAGCAGACCAATTTACTAGCACTAAATGCGGCAATAGAAGCGGCACGAGCTGGTGAAGCAGGACGAGGCTTTGCGGTAGTGGCAGACGAAGTGCGTGGACTAGCTAGCAGAACTCAAAGTTCAGCTAAAGAGATTGAGGACTTAATTGTCGAGTTGCAAAATGGCGCCCAAGAATCCCTGGATAAAATGCTAAGAAGCCGTGATTTATCTTCGAAAAACGCTGAACAAGCAAAAGAAGTATTGGAACTTTTCGCAAACATTAGCGAACAAGTCGGCTATGTCCAAGATATGAACAATCAAATAGCTACCGCAGCGGAAGAGCAATCTCAAGTGTCTGATGAGATCAATCGCAGTGTTGAAAATGTCCGTCAGTTAGCAGATCGAACCGCTGAAGGCTCTATCGAATCTGTTGCTGCCGTTAGCAACTTGAGAGCATTAAGCCATCAACTTAAATCACTAACAGATCGCTTTAAAATCTAATCACCATCTAGTCAATTCTGGAGGAAAAACGATCACCAACAGTCACCTAATTCATTCCGAATAGGTGATTGTTTTTATTTAAAGCTTTCATTACCAGTAACCCAATACCTTCCACCATAAGCCACCGACAACACCCCATACGGCTAAATTCACCACACTCATAATAAAGCCCATGATCCACCAATCTTCCATCGAGACATAACCAGACCCAAAGATAATCGGCGATGTGCCTGTAGCGTAATGAGTCAATGACATCATCAAGGAAGACGCGCCAGCCAGTAACAGACCAAGATACAAAGGTGGTGCACCTAACGCCAAACCTGCGGCATAGAAAGCAGCGAACATGGCCGTAATATGCGCCGTCGTACTGGCAAAGAAATAATGCACATAGAAATAGATTGCGACCAAGATGACGACAGAAATAGCCCAATCAAATCCTAAGTGTTCAATATTACTTTCAACAACAGTCGAAAACCATTGCACCAAACCTAGCTTATTCAAAAAAGTGGCCATCATTACCAAGGCGGAGAACCATACAACCGTATCCCAAGCTGATTTTTCTTTGAGCACGTCATCCCAGCTCAAAACACCTGTCACTAATAAAACAGACAAACCTAAAAATGCTACCGCCGTTGTATTCACCACATAGTCTGCGCCGAACAACATTGCAGGAATACCAGCCCAAAGAATTAGCAACAGAGCAAATACCGCCACCATCACCTTCTCACCATACGACATAGGTCCCATTTCGGCGAGTTTAGACTTTGCGTAAGTCCTTGCATCTGGCGTGCTTTTTATCTCTGGAGGATAAATGACATAAACAACCAAGGGCACAAGTGCAATACACACCAAACCTGGCAAAAGCGCCGCTAGTGCCCATGTCCCCCAAGTAATACTAATGTTAGCGCCAGTGGCATCAGAGATTAATTTAACAATTAAGGGGTTGGGTGCGGTTGCTGTAATGAACATCGCCGAAGTAATGGGATTGATATGGTAATTAACCAAGGCAAGGTAATGACCAATCTTCCGAGAAGTACCCTCTTCAGGTGAAGAACCAAAACTAGTTGCTATGGACTTCATAATAGGATGAATAATACCGCCACCACGCGCAGTATTACTTGGTGTTACCGGAGCAATAACCAACTCTGAAATAGCCAAAGCATAGCCAATACCGATGGTTTTTTTACCAAATAAAGAGATAAAGTAATAGCCGATACGATTTCCAAGCCCAGTTTTTGCTAAACCTCTAGAAATAACAATCGCAATACCAATCAACCAAATCAGAGAATTCGAAAAACCACTTAATGCATCTTTAATCGCACCTGCAGGCGAATCACTTGTTACGCCAGTTAGAGCAACTAGAGTAACGGCCAAAATCGCGAGCGCCCCAATTGGCATCGCCTTACCGATAATAGCAACCACAGTACCAACAAACAAAGCCAACAAATGCCAAGCATTAGCAGATACGCCATCAGGTACTGGCACAACAAACCAGATTAACAGCGTGATAAAAATAGAAATGAGTCCCGGAATCGTCCGGATATCAGAGGCTTTCATGAAAAATCCTTTCATCTTAGAAAAAGTTTCCCTGTTAAAAACAAGGGAATCACCCTGACATGGTAGGGCATTTAGCATTAGAAAAAGGTGATACACATCACAAAAGCAAGATTCACTAAAAATAAGCTAAAAAAAAGACCTGCCTCAGCAAGTCTTTTTATCTAATGATTCAAAAACGACAAATAGTTAAGAGAAAATCCCAGTTAGATTTTCATTCATCAAGGTTTGCCATTCTTTATCAAGTGGCGCCTCAAACAACATACGCTCGCCGTTCAACATAATGTCTAATCGCGTCGCGTGCAGACACAAGCGTTTAAAGCCAAGAGCTTTTGTCTCTTTTAAAGACTCAGCAGGCGAATATTTTTCATCGCCAACAATCGGATAACCTGCATATTGGGTATGAACTCGAATTTGATGCGTACGGCCTGTTACTGGCTCACACTCAACCAAACTATAACCTTCAAACTGTCGAACAAGCTTAAACCGAGTCAAACTCTCTTTTCCATCAGTATGCACTCTAACGACGCGCTCACCAGACTGCAGCTCATTTTTCAATAAAGGCGCGTTAACTTGCAATTTTCTTTTAGGCCAGCTGCCATAAACCAATGCAAGGTAAGTTTTTTGTACTCCTTCTTTTTCACGCAATGCTGTATGCAACTCTTTTAGGACTGCGCGTTTCTTAGCGACCATGATAAGACCAGAAGTATCACGATCAAGTCGATGAACAAGCTCAATAAACTTCTCTAACGGTCGCATTTGGCGAATAACTTCAACCAGACCGAAACTCAAACCACTGCCACCGTGAACAGCTAAGCCAGAAGGTTTATTAATGACGATCAACCCTTTGTCTTCATAAACAATGCGTGATTCTATCTCGCTTTTAAGGCGATCTGACAAGACAGGCTTGTCGGATTCTGGCGCAATAACAATTGGCGCAATACGCACAACATCTTCATTTTGAAGGCGATAGTCCGGCTTGGTCCGCTTTTTATTGACGCGAATTTCCCCCTTTCTAAGTAGGTTGTAAATCTTGCCTTTCGGAACACCTTTTAAAAAGGTAACCAAAAAATTATCGATTCGCTGGCCCGCATTATTGTCGTCAATCGTGACGTAACGAACCGCGGGACGCTCTGTTGAATTTAGTTCTGAGTCCGACATAAGCTAAGATTGGTTTCCTTTATAATTGAAGCACTTAGTTTTTACTGTTATATTCACATTCGCAAAGGGTAAGAGGCAACAAAACACCTCGAAGATAAGATGCAAGAATTGAATGACAATTGCCGAAGCGACACTTTGGCCCCCTATCTTACCTCTGTAACAGTTAATCTTAAATAATAAACCGCATGATTCGGAAAAATCCGCTTCAGTGGAAGGAACTCTCATTAAAATTGCTAGGCCGCGCGTTCGCGTTGTTTCGTAAAAGCAAAGAAACGAGACCGGTTAAAGAGACTATTTAGTATTGATCACGGCAGCGACCGCACAAAAGCGTTTAAGATAAAATAAACGAATCGCGTACTCCTCTCGCCAGAGAACACTGAATGACTTGCTCTAATTCTGAGTCAGATTTATTAATGGTTACCCTATCACTGTTGTGACTCTTTCGTATCAGCCCACAGAGTTCACACATATAATGATTAGAATGCTTATTAATGCAACTCAACAAGAAGAGTTGCGCGTCGCCCTAGTAGACGGACAACGTCTATATGATCTAGATATCGAATCCGGTTCTCGCGAACAGAAGAAGTCAAATATATATAAAGGTCGCATCACTCGCATTGAGCCGAGTCTGGAAGCAGCTTTTGTTGATTTCGGAGCAGATCGCCACGGCTTCCTACCTCTAAAAGAAATCTCCAAAACCTATTTTTCCAAAAAATCGAACCACGAAGGCCGAATTAACATCAAAGATGTGTTAAGCGAAGGTCAAGAAGTGATTGTTCAAGTGGACAAAGAAGAACGTGGTAATAAAGGCGCTGCCTTGACCACCTTCGTTAGTTTAGCGGGTCGTTATTTGGTTTTGATGCCAAACAATCCTCGCGCTGGTGGTATTTCTCGTCGCATCGACGGTGATGACAGATCGCACCTTAAAGAAGCCATGTCAGGCCTGAACACACCAGAAAACGGTGGCCTTATTGTTCGTACCGCTGGCGTTGGTCGTTCAACTGAAGAGTTGCAGTGGGATTTGGATTACCTTGATACTTTATGGTCATCCATCACCAAAGCAGCATCTGAAAAACCTGCCCCTTTCTTAATCTATCAAGAAAGTAACATCGTTATCCGCGCCATTCGCGATTATTTGCGTGAAGACATTGGCGAAGTACTAATTGATGAGAAAAGTGCTTACCAAGACGCTATTAACTTTGTTATGCAAGTAATGCCGCACTTCAAGTCACGCATTAAGATGTATACTGATTCAACTCCACTGTTTAACCGCTTCCAAATCGAAACTCAGATCGAAACGGCTTTCCAGCGTGAAGTTCGCCTACCTTCAGGCGGATCTATTGTTATCGATCCTACAGAAGCCCTAGTTTCTATCGATATCAACTCGGCCCGAGCCACGAAAGGCGGAGACATCGAAGAAACAGCACTGCAAACCAACTTAGAAGCAGCTGACGAAATTGCTCGTCAATTGCGCCTTCGTGATATTGGTGGCTTAGTTGTTATCGACTTCATCGATATGACACCAGTACGCAATCAGAAAGAAGTTGAAACACGAATGAAGAACGCTCTAGAAGCGGATCGCGCTCGCGTTCAACTTGGCCGCATTTCTCGCTTCGGTTTATTAGAAATGTCACGCCAGCGCTTGCGCCCTTCTCTTGGCGAAACCAGCGGCATTGTTTGCCCTCGCTGTAATGGCCAAGGATTTATCCGTGACGTGGAATCTCTAGCACTTTCTGTACTTCGTCTAATCGAAGAAGAATGCTCTAAAGAACGCACAGCTCAAATTCGTGCTGTTTTACCAGTATCTGTTGCGACTTTCTTGTTAAACGAGAAACGTACCAACATTGCTAAAATTGAAAAACGTAACAACGTTCATATTATTCTTGTGCCAAATCCACATATGGAAACACCGCACTTTGAAGTGGAACGTATTCGTGACGACAGCACTGTTGTTATGCAAAACGAAAACAGCTACACATTGGTAGAGACGCCAGAGCAGCCACCATACGAGCCTCGCAAAGCGAATGAAAACGTTCGCCCACAAGCAGCCGTGACTAGCATTGCACCAAAAGCACCAGCTCCTGAGCACACTGCACCAGTAGCAGCAACAACACCAAAAGCAGCGAAAAACACGCAGAATAAACCTAGCTTGCTTAAACGCATAATGACTGCATTGTTTGGCGAAACTAAAAGTACACCAAAACAAAAACCCGTAAGCAAAACACCTCCTGTAGCGCCTTCACAAAATGATCGTGATACCTCAAGCAAGCCTAAAGGGACTCGTGTAAACAGAAACAAACGTAACGTTAAGCATCAAAATGCGGACCGCGACGATAACAATACAGCTGAAAAAAATCGCTCTACTCGTCAATCTCGCCGAGAACAAGCCGAGGCTGGCACGAAAGGCACTAACAACAACCGTCGTAACAATCGCGGCAACAAACAAGAAACTCAAGAACCAAGAGTTGAAAAGCAAGAAGCTGCTGTAAAAGCTGCTCCGCGCCAACCTCAAAAAGAAGTCCCTGAAGTTAAAGAGCGTAAACGCGATCGCAATGACAATCGTCGTCGTAATGGCAAACTAAAAGATGAAGCATTAGAAGCAACTAAACTACAAGAGCAAGAAGATGCCGCTCTAGTGGAAGCCGCTCAAAATGCTGAAGTAGAAAGTAACGAAAACGGTGATGAACCTCAACGTCGTTCACGTCGCTCACGTCGTTCACGTCGCCCACAAAAAGAAGAAAACAACGCACAGCAAGAAAATGTTGAATCTACAACCGATGAAACACAATCTACTGACGTTGCAGCAGCTCAAACGGAAGAAGCAAAATCAACCGCTCCAGAAGTTAAGCATGCAGAAACAGAAGCCCAAGCAAAATCAGAAGACACACCGTCAGAACCTTCTACAAAAGAAGAAACTACAGCTGTTGAAGCTGTTGAAGCTATTGAAGCTGTTGAAGCTGTTGAAGCTGTTGAAGCTGTTGAAGCTGTTGAAGCTGTTGAAGTATCTCCAGCAGATACTCAAGAAACAACAGAAGAAACCGTTAAAGTCGAAACTCCTGAAGTTAAGCCTGCAAAACCTAAGATGTCAGTAAAAGCTCAAATGCGTAAAATCGAGCAAGAGACATCAGAAGTTGCAACTGAAAAAACTGAAGCTGAGCCAGAAACAGCAAACCTTTCAGAAGATAATCAAACAGCAACATCTTCGGAAGCGGTAAATTCAGCAGTCGAGACAAATACCGAAGCACAAGAAATTAATACAGCCACTGTAGAAACAGGGTCCGTAGAAGCTAACTCTGAAGACACAAAATCTGTAGAGCAAGAGGATACTAAGGCTACTGAGCCAGCTACCACTTCAGAAGCAACAACTACAGAAACAGCAATCGAAGAAACGAAAGTTGAGGAATCAAGCAATAACACTGGTCGCTCAACTCGAACTCCTCGTCGTGGACGCGGCAAAGCTGCTACTAAACCAGCAAACGCCGAAGCCAAAGCTCCAGTAGAATTACCAGCTGCTATTTTGGCTCAGCAAGAGAAGCTTCGCTTAGAGCAAGAAGAAAAGCGTAACGCTGCGACGTCACGTCGACGTGCATCAGCAGGCCGTGTGAAAAACGACCCTAGGATTGCACGAGAAGAAGAAAAAGGCGCCGAGCAAAGCTCAGAAGCCAATGCAGAGTAAGTGCTAAGCACTGCCGCTTCTTTCTAAGAAATACAAAGAGCCCGCACTATGCGGGCTCTTTTGCAAACAGAGCACTATGGATTATTTCAACGGATTGATCTGAATATAAATAACGGATAGGTACAAAACAATGATCATTGATTTCTCTCGCTTTAAAGATTGGACTCTTGCCGGCGATTTATTTGGCGGGGCAACCACCGCTATTGTCTCGCTCCCTTTGGCTCTAGCCTTCGGTGTTGCTTCAGGAGCTGGAGCAGAAGCAGGGCTTTGGGGGGCCATACTCGTAGGCCTATTTGCTGCGATATTTGGCGGATCAACCAGCCTAATCTCAGAACCAACTGGACCAATGACAGTCATCATGACAGCGGTACTAACCAGCATGATGGCCAGCAGCCCAGAAGGCGGTGTGGCTATGGCCTTTACCGTGGTGATGATCGCAGGCCTATTTCAAATTACACTAGGTTATCTCAAACTAGGCAAATACATCACACTAATGCCGTACAGCGTTATATCAGGCTTTATGTCTGGCATTGGTATTATATTGATTATCTTGCAAATCGCCCCTTTTCTAGGGCACTCATCTCCACCTGGTGGAGTGATGGGCACATTAAATGCCCTCCCCAATCTTATTGTTAACTTGAAATTCTCAGAATTATTTCTAGGACTACTAACACTGGCGGTGCTTTTTTATCTTCCAAAACACTGGCGCCGATACGTTCCCCCTCAACTGGTTGCATTGGTAACAATTACGCTTATTTCCATTCTATTATTTAACGACTCCGATGTGCGCCGCATAGGTGTTATTCCATCTGGCCTACCATCAATTCACTGGCCCACCTTTGAGCAGTCTGTATTTATAGAAATGATCATAAATGGATTAGTACTTGGTACTTTAGGTTGCATTGACACCTTACTTACAGCGGTTATTGCGGACAGCCTTACGCGTAAAGAGCATGATTCGAATCGAGAGCTTATCGGCCAAGGCACAGCCAATTTCTTCTCTGGGCTACTCGGCGGCCTTCCTGGCGCCGGTGCAACCATGGGAACTGTGGTTAATATACAGTCTGGTGGCAAATCACCACTTGCAGGTATTACCAGAGCCTTAATTCTACTATTGGTTGTACTTGGAGCATCCGAACTAATCAGCCCAATTCCAATGGCTGTGCTTGCTGGTATCGCTCTGTATGTAGGGATCAACATTCTCGACTGGAGTTTTTTGAAACGCGCTCACAAAATCGCCCTATCGCCAACTATCATTATGTATGGCGTTATGGCGTTAACTGTATTTGTTGATCTTATGGTTGCGGTAGGAATCGGCGTTTTTATTGCCAACATCATGACAATAGAAAAACTAAGTCGACTACAATCTGGAAACGTGAAAGCAATCAGTGATGCTGATGATGACATCCTGTTATCAGAAGCAGAGAAAGAACTGTTAGATCAAGCAGACGGAAAAGTATTACTTTTCTATCTATCCGGCCCAATGATTTTTGGCGCAAGTAAAGCCATTGCAAAACACCACAACCGGATCCATAACTATAAAGCCGTAGTACTAGATCTGAGCGCCGTTCCCATGATGGATCTAACCATAGGTCTTGCACTAGAAAACGCCATCAAAGACGCAATAGAAGCAGGCTGTGCCGTTTATATATTTAGCCCCAACGGACAAACCACTGAGCGACTTGAAAAGCTGGGCGTATTAAGCCGATTACCGCACAATGCATTCTGCGACTCTCGCAAATCCGCCTTAATTCAGGCCGTTGCCAGCCTAACAAACACATAACCTAGTCGCTCAACTAGATTTACATTAAACCAAAAGCAATAGACCAAAAAAAGCCGCTTATATAAGCGGCTTTTTTATTTACTTAGCTATTTAACAAAGCTACTCATTAAAGAGATAAGCGACGAACATCACTTAGCAATGAGTTCAAGAAGGTCATGAAACGACCAGCATCACCACCATTGACAGCTCTGTGATCATAAGACAGACACAATGGCAACATTGTACGAGGCTCAAACTCTTTACCATTCCAACGTGGCTCAATGTCTGCTTTAGAAACACCAAGGATACCCACTTCAGGACAGTTAACGATAGGAGTAAATCCTGTACCGCCAATTGCACCCAAACTAGAAATAGTAAAACAACCACCTTGCATATCAGCAGGTTTAAGCTGCTTATCAAGCGCCTTCTTAATCAACTCGCTCGCTTCTTTTGCGATTTGAATAACTGACTTTTTATCAGCATCACGCAAAACAGGAACAACCAAGCCAGCAGGAGAGTCAACAGCAATACCAATGTGTACATAATGCTTCTGAACGTAGCTTTCACCATCGGCCATTAGCGACACATTGAAGCTAGGATTTGCAACCATAGCTTGTGCAACCGCTTTAATCAGGAATGGAAGTGGCGTCAATTTAACACCTTGTTTCTCCATTTCGCCTTTCAAGCCTTTACGGAACTCTTCAAGATCAGAGATATCTGCCTTGTCGAACTGAGTAACTTGAGGCACAACAAGCGCGTTGCGAACCATGTTCTGAGCCGTCAGACGCTGAATCTTACTCATCTTAACAACTTCGACATCGCCGAACTTGCTAAAGTCTTGATCAGGCACAGTCGGTAGACCAGAACCTGTTGCAACACCCGCTGGAGCTGATGAAGCTTTTTGTACAGCCGCTTTCACGTAGGCATGTAAATCTTCTTTCGTAATACGACCACGAGGGCCTGTAGGACGAACAAGGGACAGTTCAACACCTAACTCGCGAGCAAGCATACGCACTGCTGGGCCAGCGTGAACTTTCTTCGAAGGTTCAGACAAGACAGCAGATTGATCCGCTGCAGGAGCCGCTTTTGCAGTATTAGTTTTAGGCGCTTCAGCAGGCGCAGGGGCCGATTTTTCAGCAACTGCCGCAGGCGCCGCAGCTTCAGAACCACCCTCTACTTCAAGCTCAAGGACAAGATGTCCTTCAGAAACCTTGTCACCAACCTTAATAGAAACAGATTTCACTGTTCCTGATTTCGGCGCAGGGATTTCCATGGAAGCTTTATCAGTCTCAAGAACGATAATAGAATCGCCCTCTTTAACCTGATCACCAGCCGCTACAGCAACTTCGATCACCTCTACACCTTCCGCCCCACCAATATCAGGAACCTTAACAGCCTCAACACCAGATACTGGCGCAGCAGCCGCAGGCGCTGACGATTTTGGTGTTTCAGCTTTTTCTTCTGAAGCAGCAGGTGCAGATGATTCGGTTGTTAGCACAAGTATGTCAGCACCCTCAGAAACCGTATCACCTACTTTGATCGAAATTTTACCGATCTTGCCTGTAAACGGCGAAGGTATATCCATAGATGCTTTATCAGTTTCCAAAACGATCAAAGAGTCACCCTCTTCAACCATGTCACCTTCAGCAACACAGACTTCAATAACTTCTACGTCAGTCGCACCACCAATGTCAGGCACAGAAACTTTTTCTTCACTAGAAGAGGATGAAGCTGGAGCAGTCTTCTCGGCAGGTTTTGCTGGCGCAGAAGCTTCTACTGGCGTTTCAGGAGCAGATTTTTCTGCACCTTCAACCTCAATAACAAGAAGCTCATCACCTTCAGAAACTTTATCGCCTTCTTTCACAGAAATGCTTTTTACTTTACCAGCCATGGAAGATGGAACATCCATGGAAGCCTTATCTGTTTCTAAAACAATAATAGATTGGTCCACTTCAATAGTGTCACCAACCGCAATACTGATCTCGATAATTTCGACATCAGTCGCACCACCAATATCTGGTACTCGAATGATTTCAGTACTCACAGAAATCTCCTTTGTCTTATAGACGCATCAAACTTAAAAACTTATCTGACTTAGGTATAAATATACACTAAGCCAGATACCTAGCTTGTTAGGTAATTAGCAAGTTACAGGGTTTGGCTTCTCAGGATCTAAACCAAACTTAGCAATCGCCCCACTAACTACAGATGCATCAATCACACCGTCTTTTGCCAGTGCATTCAAGGCAGAAACCACTACCCAATAGCGGTTAACTTCAAAGAAGTGACGCAATTGAGCACGAGTATCACTGCGGCCAAAACCATCTGTACCAAGCACGTTGTATGTACCTTTTACGAATGGACGAATTTGATCTGCGAACAATTTAATATGATCAGTAGATGCAATAACAGGACCGTTTCCATTCAAGCAAGATTCAACATAAGATATGCGAGCTTCTGACTCAGGGTGAAGCATATTCCAACGACTTACATCAAGACCTTCGCGACGTAGCTCATTAAAAGACGTTACACTCCAAATATCAGAGTTAACACCGAAATCATTAAATAGAATCTCTGCAGCCGCTTCAACTTCACGAAGAATAACGCCAGAACCAAGCAATTGAACTTGTTTCTTATTGGCTTTCTTAGCATGAGATTTAAGCTTATACATACCCTTAATAATGCCTTCTTCAACACCTTCAGGCATATCTTCGTGCGTGTAGTTTTCATTCATTACTGTTAGGTAATAGAAAACACTTTCTTTTTCTTTATACATACGACGCAAGCCATCTTGCATAATAACAGCAACTTCGTATGAATATGTTGGATCGTAAGACACACAGTTTGGAATTAGGCCAGCTTGAATATGGGAATGACCATCTTCATGCTGCAAACCTTCACCATTTAGCGTAGTACGACCTGCTGTAGCACCAATCAAGAAACCGCGTGCCTGCGAATCACCTGCCGCCCAAGCCAAGTCACCAATACGCTGGAAACCAAACATTGAGTAGTAGATATAAACAGGAATCATTGGAAGAGCGCTGTTTGCATAAGATGTAGCCAATGCCAACCATGCAGAGAATGCACCTGGCTCATTGATACCTTCTTGCAGAATTTGACCGTCAGCAGATTCTTTGTAATACATAATCTGAGTATGGTCATGAGGCGTATAACGCTGACCTTCAGATGAGTAAATACCTAGCTGACGGAACATGCCTTCCATACCAAAAGTACGAGCTTCATCAGCAACAATCGGTACAACACGTTTGCCAATTTCTTTATCTTTAACCATAACGTTTAGTGCACGCACAAACGCCATAGTAGTAGAAATTTCACGCCCATTTGTTCCCGCGATCTGAGACTTAAACGCTTCCAAAGAAGGAACTTCAAGCGCTTCACAATCATGGTTACGAATAGGGAAAGCACCATGCAACTCTTTACGACGAGAGCGCATATATTGCATTTCAGGACTGTCTTCAGCCGGCTTGTAATACGGCAAGTCTTTTAGCTCTTCATCGCTAATAGGGATACCGAATTTATCGCGGAACTGAGCAAGGGATTCTTCATCCAACTTCTTCGTTTGGTGCGCAGTGTTTTGCGCTTCAGCCGCTTTAAACATGCCGTAACCTTTAACGGTTTGCGCCAAGATAACGGTCGGCTGACCTTTATGAGAAGTTGCTTCAGAATACGCTGCGTAAACTTTGTAAGGATCATGGCCGCCACGATTAAGATTCATAATCTCATCGTCAGTCATGTCTTTAACCATTTCTAGCAATTCTGGATATTTGCCGAAGAAATGTTCACGAGTATAAGCACCACCATTTGCTTTGTAGTTCTGAAGTTCACCATCGCAAACTTCGTTCATACGCTTAACAAGCAAACCGTTGTGATCTTTCGCGAAAAGAGGATCCCAATGACGACCCCATAGACACTTAATGACATTCCAGCCAGCGCCACGGAATACACCTTCAAGTTCCTGAACAATTTTGCTGTTACCGCGTACAGGGCCATCAAGACGCTGTAGGTTACAGTTGATCACGAAAATAAGGTTGTCTAGATTTTCACGCCCAGCAAGAGCGATTGCACCTAAAGATTCTGGCTCATCACACTCTCCATCACCTAGAAACGCCCATACTTTACGGTCGCCTTGGTCGATAAGGCCACGACTATGCTGGTACTTCATAACATGTGCTTGGTAAATCGCCTGTAAAGGCCCTAATCCCATAGACACTGTTGGGAACTGCCAGTAATCCGGCATCAACCAAGGATGTGGGTAAGAAGAGATACCTTTGCCATCCACTTCGCGACGGAAGTTATCAAGCTGCTCGTCTGTCAGGCGTCCTTCAATATATGAACGCGCGTAAATACCAGGAGAAATATGACCTTGGAAAAAGACCATATCCGCTTGTTGTTTACCGTCATTACCACGGAAAAAGTGGTTAAAGCCGATATCATAAAGCGTTGCTGCAGAAGAGAAACTTGTAATGTGGCCGCCAAGTGTTGAATCAACACGGTTTGCCTTCATTACCATAGCCAATGCATTCCAACGAATTATAGAACGTATACGACGCTCCATAAATACATCACCCGGCAATGGCTTCTCATTTTCAGGAGCGATTGTGTTTCGGTATGCAGTCGTGATAGACGACGGTAAAGACGAACCAGCTTTTGAAGCTTCATTCGTCAAACGATTTAAAATGTATTGCGCGCGATCAGGACCTTCTTCGCGAAGGACAGACTCAAGCGCATCGACCCACTCTTTTGTTTCAATTGGATCGATGTCTTCGAGAATATGCTGCTCAGTCATCGTGTTAATAACTCCCGCTATTAGAACAGATACTAACCTACCAAGGACATTATGTGTGTTTAAGCCTTGGAGGCTACTTAAACGAACCGTCGGAACTTATATGAATAGCCACTAAGTTCCAGCCGACCTAGGATAAAACGACGCACTGTTTGTTACGTTTTAAAACGCGTCGTTTTTATCCGTTCCAATGGCAATTATTATTGTTTTAATTTTATTTCCATTGCATCGACTACTATAAATCTAGTCAGTTCGCTTCCAATTTGGGTTTGGTTCATCAAACCCAACATTAAATTTCCACATGCAAGTAGCCTTACTAAATACATGTAAAAAATCAAAGTCTTTTACTTAGAAAGTGCATAGATAAAGCGTTTCTAAGATTTTTGCACTCTAGATATTTTACTAAAACCTTACACTAAATAAGGCTTTTTTACATATCAGAAGCACCTAATTCGGGCGTTAGATTAACACCTAATCAAGAGATCGCCTAGCCACCCACATAAAGATTGAAGTCCTCAACGCACTTTTGAAGCTTTTAAATCCTCTAGAATTTATCTAGAAAAAGGCTAAAAGCCCATAATAAACGGTTTAAAGCTTGTAACGACCACACCAAAATTCACCAGAAATATAAGATATATAAACCACATGAATTCTCCATCTAGCTTCAGCAGGCAAAGAATACACAGCACTCACGCCAAAGTACCATTCAAAAAATGATTATCTGTATCACATTATTAGCGCCATCAAGACCCACTTACCTCCGATCGCCACTCTTGTAGAGACAGAAATTCGGCAACTTAACAAACACGAAAATTTCATTTAAAAAATCATCCTATGCAAAAAAGTTGCGGATCCATGCCTTTTTCTGTACAGAAAGACCATGCAAATCAATGAATATAAAAAATCAACACTGACGCATTAACAATATAAAGCTACAATGCTTATTTATTTACTTGGCATAATTAGGATAGTACATGACCCTTTTGAACGCTCTATTAACCGAGCACATTCAATCGCAAGTTACTTTTGCATTAGAAGAAGATATGGGCTTAGGAGATATAACAGCTCAGCTAATCCCTGATGATCAAGAAATCTCCGCCACTGTAATCAGCCGAGAGCTTGCTGTTTTATGCGGCCAAGCGTGGGTAAACGAAGTATTCTCTCAACTAGGTGATCGAGTCTCTCTCACTTGGCACAATAATGATGGTGACTTATTAGAACCCAATAAAGCATTTTTGACGATTAAAGGTCACGCAAGAACCATCCTAACGGGTGAACGCACTGCTTTAAATTTTCTACAAACACTGTCTTATACAGCCACAGTGACTCGTCAATACAGCGAAATTGTATCTAATACCCAACTAACCATCCTAGATACTCGAAAAACACTACCCGGAATGCGCCAAGCACAAAAATATGCAGTCACAGTTGGTGGTGGAAGGAATCACCGAATGGGTTTATATGACGCGTTTCTCATAAAAGAAAATCACATTATGGCTGCTGGCTCCATTGCCAATGCCGTCAGCATGGCACAGAAAATTGCACCAGGTAAAACCATTGAGGTAGAAACTGAAAATCTTGATGAAGTTGCCATGGCCGTTGCAGCTGGTGCAGACATCATTATGCTGGACAATTTCTCCTATGAAGATATGAGCAAAGCGGTTGCCGACTTCAAAGGCCAAGTGAAATTTGAAGCATCGGGAAACATGGACAAAGATCGTCTGTTAAAAGTCGCTGCTACAGGCGTTGACTTTGTTTCCATTGGCGCATTAACAAAACACATCCAAGCAATAGATCTGTCTTTGCGCGTATCTCAGGAATAACTATGAAAGATAGTATTTTAGTCATCAACTGTGGAAGCTCTTCTTTGAAGTTTGCCATTCTTGCCAATGCCGGACAAGATACTTTAGTTGAAGGTATCGCTGACCGATTAGGTTCAGATGAAAGCAGCATATCCTTCAAGTTTGAAGGGCAAAAAAATGTTATTCAACTTGAGGATAGCAGCCACAAAAATGCTGTTGCGCAAATAAAAGCCTGGCTTAAAAACCATACAATTATAGAAAAGTCATTAGCTGGCATCGGACACAGAGTTGTACATGGCGGAGAAACTTTTAGTAAGTCTGTTTTAATCAATCAAGACGTTATTAAAGGTATTAAAGAGTGCGCACAATTTGCTCCGCTACATAACCCTGCACATGCAAAAGGAATGGAAGTTGCCTTTGAGCTTTTTCCGGGCTTACCTCAAGTCGCAGTTTTTGATACAGCGTTCCATCAAACTTTGGCTCCAGAACAATATCTGTACCCCATTCCAATGCATTTCTATCGTGAACATCATTTCCGCAAGTACGGTTTTCATGGAACAAGCTATCGTTATATCAGCCAACGTTTAGCAGAAATCGCGCAAGGGAGTGATCTTCAAGGTGTACTCGTCGCCCATCTAGGTAATGGCGCCAGCACTTGTGCAATTAACAAAGGCCAATCCTCTGATACCAGTATGGGGATCACGCCATTAGAAGGCCTAATGATGGGCACTCGATCTGGAAGTTTGGACCCAAGCTTACTTTCTTTTATTAGCCAAGCTGAAAACATATCGGCTGACGCCGCTCTTGATATTCTCAATAAAAAAAGCGGCCTGCTTGGCGTGTCAGAAATTTCAAACGACTGCCGTACACTAGAAGAAGCTATGGAATCTGGAGACCAAAGAGCGAAACTGGCTTTAGACATGTTTGCAGCGCGTACGGCCAAACACTTAGCAAGTGTAGCAACTACTTTAGAAAGTATTGATCACTTGGTCTTTACTGGCGGAATCGGTGAGAATTCTAGCTATTTACGTCAAGTCATTTGTAATCATTTGAAAGCGTTAAATATCTGTATAGACTCAGCATTAAATGAAAACGCCCCTCGTGGTGAAACGCTAAATATTAGCTCAGAAAACAGCAACACGCATGTATGGATTATACCAACTAACGAAGAGCTAATGATTGCACTTGATACTATAAGTTTAATTCAGCAATGATCAAAACCATGCTAACCATAATGGACTAATTTAGGATTCATCAGATATGTCAATAAATGTACTCATGACCGTTCCTACAGGCCCAGGCGTCGGCTTAACATCAGTCTCTGTAGGTCTTGTCCGCGCGCTCGAGCAACAAGGCCTAAAAGCCAGTTTTTTCAAGCCAATCGCCCAACCTCAACCTGGAGATAAAGGTCCTGACAAATCAACAGCTATGGTTGCTCAGGGTTCAACACTGACCCCCGCTGAACCTATTCCACTGCATGAAGCGGAACGCTACTTGTACAACGACAATATCGACGAACTCATGGAAGAAATCGTTGGCCGCTTTCAAGCCAGCGTAGAACCTGACTCAACAGTAATTGTGGAAGGTCTTGCTCAAATTGCAGGACATCCCTATGCGACTCGATTAAATAAAGCCATTGCAAGAACACTAGATGCTGGATTGGTTTTAGTCACTGCACCGAACAACATGCGAGTTAACGAACTTGAACATCATGTTGAAATTGCCGCTGGTTCTTATGGTGGCATTAAAGCCAACGATGTGATTGGCTGTATTTTGAACAAAACTACACCTGGATCTCTAGGCGTCAAATCATACGGCGATCTTTTTGCTCAAAGGGGAATTTTCAAACGTAACTTTAGTCTGCTAGGGCAAATACCAAAAGCAGACGAGCTAACCTATCCTCGCGTTAAAGATGTGGCGGACTTTCTTGGCGCTCGTATTATCAATGCAGGTGAGATCGAATCTCGCCGAGTACAATCTTATACGCTTTGTGCTCGCGGTGTTGAAAATATGCTTGAAGCTTTGCGCCCCGGCGTGTTGGTCTTCACACCAGGTGATCGGACTGACATTATAATGGCAACAGCCATTGCAGCACTTAATGATATTAAAATCGCTGCATTAGTTGTGACTGGCGGCTACCAGCCAAGTGAAGCACTGATGGCGCTTTGTGGCAAAGCGATGGCGAAAGGATTACCTGTTCTCTCTGTTGAATCGAACAGCTGGGAAACGGTTATTAACATGCAATCATTCAACCAAGAAATTCCGCTTGACGATAAAGAGCGAGTCCTGATGGTGAAAGAGCATATTGCTCGTTGTATCGATCACGACTGGATCAACTCATTTGCCCTAAACCAAGAAGAAAGAAAACTTTCTCCTCCTGCTTTCCGATTCCGTTTGATTGAGCTCGCTCGTTCGTTGAACAAACGCATTATTCTTCCAGAAGGCGAAGAGATTCGCACCATTCAAGCGGCGTCTATCTGTGCTGAACGCGGTATTGCTCGCTGCACATTACTAGGTAACGAAACCGAGATCCTTCGAATTGCTCAAAACAATGGTATTGAGCTAAGCCATGGCGTTGAAATACTTGACCCAAGCAGCATTCGTGAACGTTACGTAGCGCCAATGGTTGAATTAAGAAAGAGCCGCGGACTAACTGATATCGTTGCTCGTGAGCAACTTGAAGACAACGTAGTATTAGGCACCATGATGCTGCAAGTTGGCGATGTGGATGGTTTGGTTTCTGGTGCTGTACACACTACGGCAAACACCATCCGCCCTGCTCTGCAATTAATAAAGACATCACCTAACTCAAATCTTGTCTCATCAATTTTCTTTATGTGCTTGCCGGATCAAGTATTGGTCTATGGTGATTGCGCTATCAACCCAGATCCAACGGCTGAGCAACTTGCAGAAATTGCCATTCAAAGTGCTGATTCTGCTGCTGCTTTTGGCATCACACCCAAAGTCGCCATGATTAGTTACAGTACTGGCGGTTCTGGTACAGGTAATGATGTCGACAAAGTCCGAGAAGCTACTTCGATTGCACAAAAACTTCGTCCTGATTTATTAATAGACGGCCCTCTGCAATACGACGCAGCCATTATGGAAAAGGTTGCAAAACAAAAAGCACCAAACAGCAAGGTAGCTGGTAAAGCGACTGTATTTATTTTCCCTGATTTAAATACCGGCAACACGACTTACAAAGCCGTTCAACGCAGTGCCGACGTCGTCAGCATCGGACCTATGCTGCAAGGTATTCGCAAACCGGTTAATGACTTATCACGTGGTGCATTAGTCGACGATATTGTCTACACCATTGCCATCACAGCCATTCAGGCGGGCAAGCTTAAAGGCGAATAACCCATCCCTTTAAACTCGTCTTTGCTTTCTAATAAGTAAAGACGAGTTGATTTATCCACAGTATAAAATTTTCTAACTAGATTAGGCTAAAAAGTAGACATATTTCATATTGCCAATTAGTATTTATGAATAAACATTACGTGGGTAATCAACATGTCTGGTAGCCTCCCTCATTCTATAGCGCTTTCAAATCATACTTTTACCAGTACGACCACACCTGGCTACACAGCGTTTGACTTACGCTCTGATGAAGACACGAACATGGCCGCTCTTAATGCTCGAAATGCAAAGGCGTCGAGTGATCTTGTTGTCACTATTTCAGAACAAGGCCAAGCGCTGTCCCAGCGAAATAGAACAAAGTCAGAAGAAATCGAAGCTAAAAAAAATACAGATATACTACAGGAACAAGAGGAAGAGTTCGTCGAGGACAGTCTTGAACCTACTATTCAGCCACCAACTAAGGAGAGCAAAACCAATAGCTACCATGAAAAAACACCAACGGGAGACTTTCTCGATCAAATTATTTAATCTATAAAAACTCAATGAATTGAGTTTTTTGGCAGGATGCCAATTATTAAGAAATCTTCAAGGAGTGAAGAATGTTATTTTCTCGTCTAACCATACGTGGTTTTACGCTATTAGAGTTAATGGTTGTTATTGCCATTATTTCTATAATAGCTAGTCTTTCAGCCCCCACATTTACTCGTCAAATTGCTAAAGCAAAACTGATAGAAGCACAAAATCTCGCCACTCAACACCAATCATTGGTTGAGGAGTTTATTCTTCTACATGGATCCTTCCCAACTGAAACAGAATTCGATCTTATCAAACAAACCCTAGCAGACGATTCAATTGCTAAATCTATTTCTGTCGAGAGCCAAAACAGAAACATGGGCAATATCCTAATCACTCTAAATGACAATACAGGCATTACGGAAAACCAATATTTAAGATACTCACGTGATGCCAATAGAAATTGGCAGTGCAGCTCAGATTTAGATAACAATATTCTCCCGTTGCAATGTGAGAGCGTGACAGGAGTAGAAGAATGACTTTAGAAGAGATCATCTCAAATGCCGTCAGCAATCATGCAACCGATGTTCATATAGAGCATACCAATCTTGGTATTCAAATCTATCAACGTAGTTACGGATTATTAAGTAAAGTCGCTGAATTACCGCAAGGAACTAGCTTAATCAACCGCATTAAAATGCGGGCTAATTTAGACTTATCAGAGACCAGGAGAACACAAGAAGGCCAATTTCTCTTTGAAGAAAGGAACAGAAGCACCTTCATTAGAGTTAGTATTATCACCACAGTCAAAGGCGAAAAAGTTGCTTTGCGTCTACTACCCGAAAAGAATCGCTTAGCATTAAACGAAATTGGTATACAACCACCTTTACTTGCAACACTAAGCGCGACACTTAACAAACCTAGTGGGTTGATTTTGGTTTGCGGCGCAACTGGTGCTGGAAAAAGCACCACGCTTTATTCATGCCTTGATGTATTAAACACGGGCAAAAAAACCATTTTTACTATCGAAGACCCTGTTGAATATGAGATATCAGGCTTATTTCAATGTGAACCAAATTCAGCCATTGGATTAGATTCTGCTGCGCTTTTAAAGTCCTTTTTAAGGCAAGACCCTGATGTCATTATGGTAGGTGAAGTCCGAGATGCTGTTACCGCAAATCTTGCAGTTAATGCCGCTCTGACTGGGCATCTTGTACTGGCAACATTGCATACCAATTCTGCGCTCGACGCCATGCATCGCTGTCATGGTTGGCAAGTAGACTTTTTCTCTCTGGTAAGCTCATTAAAGCTCATCATTCACCAAGCCATGCTTTATAAAGCCTCTTCGCAACAACCCGCTTTTAATGGCTTACGACCATTGTGGAACAAAGAACTGCCTAGCAACTATGACACACTTATTTCGTCCCCAGCTCTATGGGAAGCCTTTCCGTTTCAGGAAAAGGAGGTTCAATATGCCGTGGTATAAAATCAAGCATCACAATGGCGAGGTCGATTACCGATACGAATTGTCTGAAAGAAAAGTTATCTTTGATTTCATCAACCGCGGATACTGGCAAATATCAATATCTAAGTGGAAGCCCAGGAAGCTCGATTACAGATCACTGCAAACTTTTTATAAAGAAATTCAAAGCGCGCTACAATCTGGACTACAACTAAACCAAGGGCTTTCTCATTTCGCACTATCTTCCGCCCATCCGACAATCGCAACCACTAGCAAGGCGATACTAAGCGAATTAGAAAATGGCACCGCATTTAACAAAGCATTAGGCAGACTAACAAACACAACGGCTAAGCCATACTGTAAACTTATTAATTCACAAGGTTCGAGAGAAGATTGCGAAAAAAGCCTCAGCATTTCCATCATCCAGCTCAGCTCTTTATTAGATTGGTCTCAGCGCTTACTGAAAGCAATCATCTATCCCTTTAGTGTTATTCAAATTGCCTTAATCATTCTTATTGTAAATCGCGCCTTACAGCAAAAAGCAGAAGAAAGTTATTTTTTTGACTTGATCAATGACTTAAGCCTTTATTTCGTCTGTAGCGCCATTCAACTCATCATAGTAAGAAGCCTGCATCAAGGTCAGGCTTGTTACTGGCTGGAAAAATACAGTGAAAATTTTCGATTAACCAAACTTTTTTCCCTACTAAGTACAACAAGGAAAACAGGTATTACCTTGCAACATGCCCTGAGGAGCATGCCCGAATACTTCCAATACACACCTATCAAAGAAGAAATTTACCAAGTCTATTACACACTTCGTCTTGGTAAAAACTACGCAGCAAGCTTTCCTGCCTCTTGGTTTCCACATGAATCGGCCATTGCGCTTCACTCGGCAGAACAAGATGGCGATATAGAGAGAGCGCTAACACTTGCGGCAAAGGAGCATGAGAAACGTTGGCAAAAAAATATAACACTACTTGAAAAACTTATTCCCGCGGTGTGTCTTTTGGTTGCTGGAGGTTTTGTCGCTTCAGCACTGGTCGCTTTATACGCTCCACTTATTGAGATGTCATAAATGAATATGATAACAATAAACTGGATTTTATATGCATTGGCCGTCTTGAGCGTTGGCAGTTATGCAGCAGCATTCACCGCTCGCTGGCCGATAAAAAATATCTACTTATGGAACAAAGAAGCACATGACTTCCTTTCGTTACCCTTCGACAAGCGACCACCAGACAACATAAGAAAAAATCGCTCTCACTGTTTCCAATGCAATCATCCACTAACATGGCAAGATCTTATTCCTCTGGTCAGCTATTTAGTACTCAAAGGAAAATGCCGATATTGCCAAGCCAAAATATCATATCGCTACCCAGCTATAGAGCTACTTCATATTGTCTGCTGCTTGCCCTTGTTTTGGATGTTTACTGACATTTATCAACTTGTGCTACACACTCTTTTAGTTAGTACTTTAATAACAGCTGCTGCAATTGATTTCGAACATCAATTAATACCAGACGAGTGTAGTACAATAGCATTAGCTTGTGCCCTGTTGCTTAATCTGTCTACCAACACACTAGAGAGTAGTGTTTTAGGTATGATAATCGGCTATGGGTTTGTTTATACACTGCGGTGGTTTTATTTAAGATTCAGAGGCCAAGAAGGTATTGGTATGGGTGACGCTAAAATCATCGCTGCACTTGGGGCATGGCTAGGACTTTCAAACTTAGCCCCCTTGTTACTTTGTGCAAGTTTAAGTGGAATCCTATACACTGTAATAGTTAATGGAAATGAGTCTAAATACATGGCGTTTGGCCCATTTTTAATATTTTCAGCCATGCTGGTGTTTATATTTAATCTATGACAACCCACACTTCTCCTATAATCGGTCTTGCTGGTGGCATTGGCTCTGGCAAAAGTACAATAACGAAATATTTCAACGATATAGGCATTCAGAGTGTTGACGCCGATGATGTCGCTAGGCTTGTTGTTCTGCCAGGCTCAGTCTGCTTAAAGCAAATCCAGCAGCGTTATGGTGAGAAGATATTATTAAGCGACGGTGCACTGAACCGCAGCGCTCTTCGTACCATCATTTTCAATCAACCAGAAGAAAGAACTTGGATAGAAGAACTAACACACCCTGCGATTCGTAAAGAGATTACTAAGCAGTTAAATTCAGTAACATCGCCATACGCCCTACTTGTTCACCCTCTATTGTTCGAAACAAAACAAAACGCGATATGCCAATTAATAGTGGCCATTGATGTTCCTAAAGATATCCAGCTTCAACGAGTCATGAGCAGAGATCGAATAAGCCAAGAAAGCGCAGAAAAAATCATGGCGACACAGTTAAGCAACAGCGAGCGAATAGAGAGAGCCGATCTCGTCTTGGAAAACTCTGGTAATATTGCTGAAATGAATGCTAAAGTCTTCAAATTGCACAAAAAAATTTTAGAATCACTATACACATAGCGTCATAATAATTTTAGAGTCACAATCATGTTAAATAGTAATACTGCAACCTTAGTTGCCTGCCCTACCTGCCAAAAGAAATCGCCTTGGTCTAAAGAAAATCCTGACAGGCCTTTTTGCAGTCCAAGATGCAAGCTAATTGACTTGGGAGCATGGGCAAGCGAATCTTACGCTATTCCACAGCAAACCTCTGAAGAGGATGAGATTTTTTCTGAAGATCTTGTAATCGACCCTAATAAATCCTTTTTATAATTGCTAAGCACGGAATGTAATTATTTATGGCACAACAAGACTTTTCAAAGAAAAAAGCGCTTCTTATAGAGGATATGGCCGAAGCTAGAATCATGCAGCGAAAAATGCTGACTGATTTTGGCTTCACATCCATAGATATTGCTATGAAAGCTGAAACTGCCATTGAACTTCTAAGAAGCAAATCCTTTGATGTTATTTTGTCTGATTACAACCTTGGCAATGGTAAAGATGGCCAGCAACTGTTAGAAGAAGTAAGACATTCTAAACTCATCCCAAATACCGCCACTTACTTAATGGTAACAGCAGAAACATCCATTGAAATGGTTATGGGGGCGATTGAATATCAACCTGACGGTTACATTACCAAACCTTTTTCTCAAGCTGTTTTACAAAGACGCCTCAGCAAGCTATTAGAAACAAAAGAAAGGCTATATAAGGTAAACGTCGCGCTTGATGCAAATAACTTTGAAGAAGCCATCGCGGCAGCCAAACTAGTAATGAAAAAATATCCATCCCTAATAGGCAAGTGCGAGCGAATAATTGGTGAAAGCCTATTAGAGATAAAAGAATACAAAAAAGCATTGTCCCTATTCAATAAAACGCTTAAGAGTAGAAAAATGCCTTGGGCTTTATTTGGTAAAGCGAAGTCTTATTTCTTAATGGGTGAATTAGAAAAAGCCGAACAAAACTTTCGACAATTGATGCTTGATAATCGTTTTTTTGTCAGCGCCTATGATTGGCTTGCTAAAATCCAAGTTGTTCAAGGAAAATCCGAAGAAGCGCAAGCAACACTAATAGAAGCCATAGGTCGCTCACCTAAAAACATTTTACGACAAATGGAATTAGGCAACATAAGCATGTCACTCAGTGACAGCATGACCGCAGAAATGTCATTCCGCAGAGCTGTATTTTTAGCAAAATATTCCTGCTACAACACAGCAGATGTATATTTAAAACACTTGGAATCTCTTGCTAGAATATCGGACAACGGTCCTTTATTACCGCGACAAAAAGATAATTTTGACAGTACCCTTAAAAAAGTACACGAATCTTTCTTTGATGACCCAGATAACAAAGCAAAAGCTTATAGCTACGAGATAGATATTTACATAGCAGATAATGATAAATCAACAGCCAAGCAAATTTTTGAGGCTTGGATTAGTGAAGTAAAGTCTGGCAGCGCAACAGCCCCAAGCAAACAACAAAGCTCCGCCTACGCAAAATCTTTTGGAAGCTAAAGATGAAAAAAATCGATATTAGCACTATCTTGGCCAGTGCGATCCATGAAAGCAAAAACCAGGTAGGGACTTTACTGTACCAATTGCAAAGTCTTAAAGATGCGATGGGAAGTAAAGACTCGAATCAAAAAAAAATCATTTTGATTGAAGAGTCCCTCAAAAAACTCAATGATGAATGGGTTGAATACTTATATTTGTACAGACTCGCATCCGATGGCTATGATTTGCATGTAGATACTTTTTTACTTGATGAATTTTTAGACGATCAGGTGTTTGCTCTACAACCATCCGCCATTGCAAAGAGTTTAGAGCTAGAATACAGCTGCGACTCAAATCTGACAGGCACCTTTGACGAACGACTAATGACCGCCGTAGTTAGCACGGCTGTTTACAATGCTCTGCGGTTTGCAAAATCGAAAATTTTGATCAGCGCAAAAAAAGAAAATGCTTTTATCATCATAACGATCGAAGACGATGGTGAAGGCTTTAAACAGGCTAATGATGATGATCTTCCGGAGGAGTTTCTTGAAGGCAATACAGGTTTAGGTTTGTATTTTGCCGAATTATCAGCTACCGCCCATGTTGTAAATGACGTACGAGGCTTCATCAAAAAAGAATCGTCTCAAAACTTAGGTGGTGCTAGCTTAACGGTGTATTTACCCCAACCAACAGATGAAGAGTTTTAACACCCTACTCACACAATCATGTGTTAAGTGTTTTTAAATACTCCGTTAATAAAATTCCTGCTTTTTCTATGTGCTGTCTCAAAAAAATGAGCGCAGCCTTTTTGTCTTTTAACTCAATCAATGACAACAGCTCTTCATGCTGATCCTGACTTCTTACCTTATATCCCAATGGCCCATACTGGAAACCAAGATAACGCACCGCTTGCTTGTTAAGCCCTTCAACCACCCGTTGCAATGTTGGCCGTTCAGCCGCTCGATATAGGGCATGATGAAATCGCCAATTAAGCTCGCCACGATTCACCAAGGATAAACTTTCTTTATCTAGCTCTGATAAAAAACATCTTGCTTCAAATAAGTCTTCTTCATGAATATGGTCAAACGCCATGTCAAATAACAAACACTCTAATTCAGCACGCATCAAACAAAGATCTTCTGCTTCCTTCCAATTTAAATCAGGGATCATCACCCCCGCTTTCCCGTTTGGAACAAGCCAACCTTCAGCCTTAAGAGATAACAATGCATCTCTAATAGGAATTCTACTCACCCCATATCGGGTCGAGAGATTTGTTTGCCGTAAAGGAACCCCTCTAGGTAGCTGGTTTTTTAAGATATCTTCTTTGATACTTTGGCTAATATCCATACAAAAAACCTTTTTTATTTAAGCTTAGTATTGGATATTAAAAGACATATCACACCAAATAAAATACCCCAAAATGCTGATGCTATACCAGCAAACGACACACCGGAGACGGTCACTAAAAAAGTCACTAGCGCGGCTTCTCGATTTGAATCATCTGCCATCGCATTTTTTAGATTCATTCCTATGGTTCCCAACAACGCAATGCCCGCTAGCGCAGCAATCATAGTGGCTGGAAAAATCGAAAACAGAGCAACAACAGAGGCACCAGCTAAACCAGCAAGCCAATAAAACACACCAGCTGAAAGTCCTGCAATGTAGCGACGTTTAGGATCTTTATGACATTCATCACCTGAACAAATCGCCGCAGTAATTGCCGCCAAATTAAAGGCAAAACCACCTAAAGGCGCTAAAACAATGGATGTTAAGCCAGTCCAGCTAATAAGAGGTGAAACCGGTGTTTGGTAACCACTACTGCGCATCACAGCAACACCAGGGATATTCTGAGACGTCATAGTGACAATATATAAAGGAATGCCAATACCAATTAATGCACTAATATTCCACTCAGGCCATACCCATACAAGAGAGCCAAGAGCAAAAGGAATACTAGACATAAACTGTTCATCAGATCTTACAAGCACAAGCGCGACACCTGCAACCAAAACAAAAAGCACAGCGTAACGAGGAACAAGTCGCTTACTCACCAAATAAGTAATCAGCATAACCCCAACTAGGAATACGTCACTCATCATAGAATCAAAAATAGACAAGCCAAACTTGAAAAGCACACCCGCTAACATGGCACAAGCTAGCGGCAAAGGAACCAAACGCATGACTTTATCAAATAAGCCGGAAACACCCGTGAGCAGAGTTAACACACCTGCAAAAACGAATACACCAATTGCTTCAGAATAGCTTATCGTCCCTAAGCTCGTCGCTAATAAGGCCGCACCGGGTGTCGACCAAGCCGTAATCACAGGAGAACGATACCATAAAGAAAGGAAAAAACAGGTAGCCCCCATCCCAAAACCTAACGCCATAATCCAAGAGACTATGGTATTAGAATCTGCGCCAGCCGCCTGAGCCGCCTGAAAGACAATAGCAACAGAACTTGCAAAACCTATAAGCACTGCCACAAAACCCGCGACAATCGCACTCAAGCTAAGATCATTTAATATTCTGAACACAACACAGTCACTCTTGTCAGCTTTAAAGAGCGCTACTATATTTCAAAAAACGATAATTTTGTATACATTTTTTATCGCGTTAACATATATCCCACTAACCCCAAAGCAAATCCCATCACCGCCCCCATTGGGGGGGCCCAATGCTTTTCCAAAGCGACTTGAGGCGCAATATCTTGAAACACAGCATACAAAATACCGCCAGAGGCAAACAACATAATTCCAGACACAACGACTGGCCACGCAGCAAGCCAAATATGCGCAACGACACCCGCTATTGGCCCACATAATGCCAACAACACAAACCAAAAAATAATAGTAAATGAACGATAAGTTGATGAGGCCTTTAACTCTCGAAAAGCATTAAATCCTTCTGGAAGGTTTTGCATGGCAATAAGGGCAGCAAGCAATAGACCATTAATTGTTCCCAAAGCAAACGCAGCCCCCAAAGCCAAGGATTCTGGAATAAAGTCAGCGAGCATGGCAACCAATTGACTCATAGAAGTTTGGCCTTTAGACAATTGAATATCCAACCACATAAAAGCCACACCACCTGATAAAAACAATAAAGCAGCACTCAGAGGCGCAAAATTTCGAACACCTTCTGGTACCAAAACCAAAGCAATAGCAGACAATAAAGCGCCGCCACCAAACGCCGTAATGCCATGCATTAACTCGGTTTCTAACCATGCTGGTTTGATGCGTTCAAAATTTGCAATCAGCGCGCCAAGTGGCATAGCTAAGCCAGCAAATAAAGTGAGAAAAATAATGCTATACAAGGGGGTCATTTAATCAATACTCCATAAGGTGTACCATCATTATCAGTGCTGACAACGTTACTTGTCACGGCAAAAAATAAGGCGCCATTCAGGCGCCCTATAAACACTTATTAAATAATATTTTTCAGAAAGCTACTGACCAATATAAGCATTTAGAAAAGCCTTTGTTCGCTCTTCTTTTGGTTGGGTAAAGATAGCTTCTGGCTCACCCTCTTCCACAATGGCACCTTTATCAAAGAAGCACACTCGATCACTAATTTCTCTTGCGAAGTACATTTCATGAGTTACCAGCAACATAGTAAAACTTTCTTCTTTGACAAGATTACGAATAACATCCAGTACTTCATCAACTAATTCTGGGTCTAATGCCGAAGTAATCTCATCCAACAACAAGATAGAAGGTTTCATCGCAAGCGCTCGTGCAATACCTACTCGCTGTTTTTGGCCACCAGATAAATCATTTGGATAACTGTCCGCTTTATCTGCTAGACCAACCAACTGCAGTAATTTCTCTGCGAATTCCTCAGCTTCAGCTCTTGAAACACCTTTGACTCGCATTGGTGCTTCAGTTATGTTGCGTTTCACCGTCATATGGGGAAACAAATTAAAATGCTGAAAGACCATTCCAAGATGATTACGCATTTTATGCAGGTGCTTATTGTTCGCAGGAACATGTTGTCCCTGCCAGGGCATATGCCAAAGTGACTCGCCTGCTACATTTATATAACCGCCGTCAATACCTTCTAACGTCATCAAGATTCGTAGCAAGGTACTCTTACCTGAGCCACTTGGCCCGATGATTGAAACTATCTCGTTTTCTTCTACTTTAAAGTTAAAATCACTAAAAATGACGGTTTCACCAAAGCACTTTTTCACATTTTTGAATTCAATAATGGGTGCACTCATTTCAAACTAAATCCTTCTTTTGGAAAGCGTCTTTCAACCTGATGAATACCGTAGGCTGCTAAAAGACTAAACACGAGATACAAAATCCCAACTAAGGTAAAGGGTTCTAGATAGCGGAAGTTCTCAGAGCCAATAATCTTCGCCATTTGCAGCATTTCCAATAAAGTAATGGCAGAAAGCTGAGGCGTTTCCTTAAACATGGCAATGATGTAATTACCTGTCGCAGGGATCATTGGACGAATTGCTTGAGGGAGCACGATATCTTTGTAGGTATCAACAATCGTTAAATTCAGCGCTCTAGCAGCTTCCCATTGGCCTTTTTCAATACCATCGATACCACTACGAAACACTTCCGATAAATACGCGCCATAATGAAGACCTAAAGCAAACACACCCGTTGCTAGCGGTGACATACTGATACCAAATTCCGGCATCACGTAATACAAGAAGAAGATCTGTACGAGCAAAGGCGTACTCCGAATAAACTCAACCACCCAGTAAATCGAGATACGTAGTGTGCGACTATTGCTACGACGCAACAAAGCAAAAACTAGCCCCATCACAATCGCAAAAATGCTGCCGAGCAAAGTTGCCAATAAAGTCACTTTTGCCGCGGTTAGAATCATAGGAAACACTTCCCATGTAAACGCCCAGTCCCAATGAAATCCATTCATGAATGAAGCCCTCCACGACCTAAACCTTTGCTAAGGTGCGTTTCTAAACGCCTAATAAAAAAGACTAAGAATTGAGCCATAACAAAATAGAACAACAACACCACACCAAAGATCTCACCAACCTGTAAGGTTGTATCAGCTAGCATTTTTGCTTTAAAAGTCAAATCACCAATAGTAATCAGAGATACCAATGAGGTTGCTTTCACTAACTCAATAGCTAAATTACCAAACGGTGGGATCATATTAACTAAGGCTTGCGGCATAATAATTCGCCACAATCGTTGGGAAGAAGTAAAGTTTAATGCAATAGAGGCTTCATATTGCCCCTTCGGTACAGATTGAATAGCACCACGTACTACTTCCGTACCATACGCACCAATATTTAGTCCCAAGGCAACAACTGCTGCCGTCATCGCATCTATGGTTATCCCAAAGAATGGCAACACAAAATAAATCCAGTACAGCTGTATAAGAGCCGATGTTCCGCGGAAGAATTCAATGTAAACAATTGCGATTTGTTTGAATGGGGTTGGAGCGTAAAGGCGAATCAATCCAAAGCTGAAGGCCATTAACACAGCGAGAGGCAATGCCATTGCCACAATTTGTATTGTAACAACGGCCCCCTGGAGTAATACGGAGACAATTTCTCCAAATTCCATGAGTCTAATTCCCCAGTGTTATTTACACAATTTCGCAGCAGTCATGCCACCAGGAGAAGTATGCTTACCAAAACCGTAAGGCTCTACCATTGCAATATGCTCTTTTGTATCGATAAAGCCTTTCAATTCTGTATTGAATGCATCACGCAAAGCTGTATCAGCTGGGCGGAAACCAAAACCACCATAGCCTTTAACTGATTCACCCTTAATCATAAGAGGAGTAAAAGGCTGCGCTAATTCAACACGATCATCTTTTTGAGCCAAAGACGCCATGGTCAAGCTCGTACCAGCTAGCGCATCAATACGACCTGATTTAAGGGCAGCAACACCAGATGGATAATCTGGAAGAGTTACGATTTTGCTTAAATCAATACCGTAGTCACGCGCATAACCGTATTCAACAGAACCAGACATAACGCCCAACTTCACAGATTTAGCATCAATATTGTCGTAACCATTTAACTCTTTCGGGTTGCCATTTTGAACCAAAAAGCCTTCGCCAATGCTGTATGTAGGATTAGAGAACAAAATTTGCTTGCAGCGTTTTGGCGTAATGTACATACCTGCTGCAATCACATCAAAACGCCCAGCACGCAATCCCGGAATCAAAGAACCAAATTCCGTAACAACAACTTTTACGTTATCTACACCAAGATCATTCAGGACTTTAACCGCAATACTAGGAGCTTCGCCAGCCGGCTCACCATCTGGGGTGGTGTAACCATAAGGTACTTCATTGGCCACACCTATTGTCACAGTGCCCTCATCTTTTATCTTATCTAACGTCGTCGCCACAGCAGACACGGAGAAAAGCGCAACGGCAAAACTCATTAGAGATATAAGATATTTTCTGCATAGCTTTTTCATAATAAACCTCATGTTCCTTAGAAAAATGGTTAAAAAATAGCGTTAAGTCTCTTTACACTAAATAAAATGAATCAAATGATCAAGAACTATTTAGATCTGTAATCATTAGATCACTTATTATAGATGCTAAATTTAACCAACCACTTTAAAAATATAGAAGGTGAATTCAATGTAAAAAGGAATGAAAAACGAATACTGAAAGGCAAAAAAATACCAGACAATGTCTGGTATGGTATTTACTGTAAACTAAACTTTAACGCGTGGATCTAGAGTCTATATTGACCCAAGCATCCCACCCTTGCCATTCTTCCTGAAGGTCCATTTCAGCTTTAGAACGACCACTTTTCGTTAGAACCACATTGTAGATAGTAGCGATAAACCTTTTCATGATATTTTCCCCTGCTTCAAGTTGATGTAAAAAGCATAAGCACTTGAAAGACATTTATAAAATCGCCATTAGCTAACAACTTAATATCTAAAAACTATTCTTAGGAAGATTACTTTATTTCACTGCTAAAACAGGCAATTTAACCTGAACGGTTAACCCTTGAGGAAGTACACTCTCGAAAGAAAGCGAACCTTGATACTTGTCAACGATATTTTTAACAATAGACAGCCCAAGCCCCGCACCTTCTGCCTCTCCAGAACGAAAAAAACGCTCACTGAGCCTTTGCTTTTCTTCTTTACTAACACCTTTTCCTGCATCCATTACCTTTAGTTCAACTTGATTTTCAAACTGTTCCCATACTACTTTAATCACCGAGTTACTAGGCGAGAATTTAATGGCATTACTAATTAAGTTTTGTAGCAATATCTCAATATGATTAGTCTCGACATAACAACACCAAGGCAAGTTATCATCAACTTCTAGGCTAATCTCAACGCCTCTCTTCCAAGCCAAGGGTAGAATATCAGCAATCATCGAACGGCTAATTGCCAGTACATCCACTCTTTCTTTAATAACTTTTTTCTGATGCTCAAGACGAGCTAGCGCTAGCAATTGAGATACTATTCTAGTAGAACGATCAACGCCCGATGTAAGCTGAGTTAACGATTTATTTCTCTCTAAATCATTCTCTGCCGACGCTGCATTTTCAGCATGGACCCTGAGAATACTCAAGGGGGTTCTTAATTCATGAGCCGCATCTGCTATCCAACGTTTTTCCCTTTCCATCAACACGTCAATTTCCACAAGCAACCCATTCAAAGCAGTTTTGACAGGAATTAACTCTTCAGGCACATGAGACATTTCGATTGGTTCTAACTTAGTTGGAGTAATTTTCTGAATACGCCGAGCAAGCTGCTGAAGAGGCTCGAGTCCAAGGCCAACCGCAGCCCACACAAGAACAGCCAAAATAGGCCAAGCTAATATCTCAGGAAAAAGAGTTTGGAAGACAATTTGATCTGAAATTTCTCCTCTTACATCAGAACGCTCAGCAACGATGACTTTTATATCACCTGCGGTTTGATTTAAGGTAAAAGTTCTCCACTTATAGTGATCGGCAATTGCATCACCATAACCAAATGAGTCTTCCTTCTGTTGTGAGAAATTCATGGAGTCAGAGGCAATTTTTAATTTACCCCCACTCCAAATTTGATAAAATATTTTACTTTCGTATTTATGACCTACAGATGAATCTGTATTAGCCTCGTCAATCAAGAGAGGTGATATAGTGCTTACATTAGAACTGAGTTTTTCGATATTCTCAGATAACGTAAGTAGTAAGCGCGCTTGCTGAGCTAATCTGGCATCAAATAACTCTTCAACTTCATGATTTGCAAACAGCAAACCAATCACCATAATAAGAATGCTTGTCATGGTAAAAAGGCACATGACAAAAAAAAGTGTCCTGCGTCGAATTGAGCTTAATAATTTTTTTCTAGCCCACTTCTTGATCGACCACATAGCCAATGCCTCGTATGGTGCGAATTAATTCAGGAAAGAGTTTTTTACGCAGATGATGAATGTGCACCTCAAGCGCATTACTTTCGACATCATCCCCCCAACCGTACATTAGCTGCTGAAGGACATCGCGGGTAAATACATGGCCAGGCTGGCTCACAAGCTCATGCAGCAAAGAATACTCTCTACGAGTTAGACTTATCTCTTTGTCTTGGTACGTTACTTTGTGACTTGCTGGGAACAGCACAAGTCCTTTGTAATGAATCTCACTAATTGCTCGCCCATAACTGCGACGTAATAAAGCTCGTGCTCGAGCCTTCAATTCAGTTACATCAAAAGGCTTGACTAAATAATCGTCGGCACCTAAATCCAAACCAGCCACTCTATCCTCCAAACCATCTCTAGCTGTAAGAATAAGAACAGGCACCCTATTTTCATTGGCGCGTAATTGCTTCAGTACAGCCAAACCGTCTAACCTTGGCAAGCCTAAATCCAAAACAACCAAATCAAACACTTCATTCACTAATGCTTCCAAAGCATGAATGCCATCATGAAGTAAATCAACTGTATAACCTTCGCGCTTTAAGGCGGTAACAAGACCATCTGCTAACGAAAGATCATCCTCTACAACTAGTATTCGCAAACCTATTCCTTCTTTCATAAGTTTGCCAAAGCTGATTTTTGCATGCTGTTAAATTGCACTAAATCCATTTCACCTTGGCGAACATTGAGTAAATCACCATGAGATGAAAAGAATAACAGAGTTAGAGGATCAAATACGCCACATTTTGATAAAAAAACTTGTAGGGAGTTCGTCTTTTTAATTAGGTCACACTGAGTAAAAGCAAGCACAGAAACTACAAGCCATTTTATTTGACAAAAAGAAGTATTCACTTGATGTTCCTAAATCTACAGATGATCAAATACTATAGATAAGAAACCTTAAGTAAAACTTACGCTTCTCATTTTCAATGCTTAATTCTTTTTAACAAGACGTTACTAGCTTCGACTTGCGATATCGTGATTTTTACCATTGGTTACGATGGTCTTTTAAGTTAGGTAGTATTCTAAACTAAGGCAATTCCACACCTACCCCATTGTTATTCGATGACTTTTTTGTGAAACGGAAAAAGCTCTGACAGTATTAACTATCAGGGCCTTCTTAATCAAATCTTGATAACGACCTCCGCTCACATGCTTGTCTTTCATAAAAAACCCCACACCGCAAAGTCCTATGAAATCCCAAGATATAAAAAAGCCCTGACCGTACTACCTATCAGGGCCTTCTTAATCAAATCTTGATAACGACCTACGCTCACATGCTTGTCTTTCATAAAAAACCCCACACAGCAAAGTCCTATGAAATCCCAAGATATAAAAAAGCCCTGACAGTACTA
>NZ_JAHLLW010000022.1 GCF_019426345.1 Marinomonas lutimaris | reverse complement strand
GATTACCCGCCAAACCACACCAATAACCAAAGTATTCATCATCAGCATTTAAGACGACACTGGCATTATCCGCAGAACCTGAAATCAACGCGCCTTTTTCTTTAGCAATACTTTCGAGGCCGCCCAACCCTTCAAAATGACTTCCGCTGGCATTTGTTAATATCACCACGTCAGGAAACGCAATTTTTGCCAGTAATGGTATTTCACCAGTAAAACTGGTTCCGGCCTCAATTACCGCAACATCGTGATTAGCATCCAATTCAAAAAGCGTTTTCGGCACACCAATCTGATTATTCAAATTGGCGCGTGTTTTTAGCACATTTTTCTCAGCAAGAGACTGCGCCAACCAATCTTTTACGGTTGTTTTACCATTACTGCCGGTAATACATACAACAACCCCTTTGAAGGCATCTCGAATCAAACGCGCAATAGCACCGTAAGCTAATGTGGTATCTGCCACTTTAACATAATTAGGCACTCCAACATTTCGATCCGAGACAACACCAACCGCACCATCCTGTACTGCTTGCGCTATATAATCATGCCCATCAAAACGCTCACCCTTCAAGGCAACAAACAAACAACCTGCCGAGATGGTTCTAGTATCGGTAACAACTGCATTTAGATCGCAATCTTCACCGACAAGTTCGCCATCACAAGCCCGAGCAATATCCGAAAGAGTAAGATTAATCAACATAAGCTTCTATCGCCTTCAGCGCCTCTTCTTTATCGTCAAAATGATGCTTTACACCCTGAATATCTTGGTAAGACTCGTGCCCTTTTCCAGCAATAAGGACAACATCGTTGGGACCAGCCGACAATACAGCCTGGCGAATAGCTACTCTTCGATCAGGCTCAAAACTAAACGCGTCATCATCGTTCGTTTGTGCCAATACATCTGAAAAAATTTGCTCTATAGACTCTGTACGAGGATTATCAGACGTCAACCATACATAATCTGCATTTTGCATAGCTGCCGCCATCATTAAAGGTCGTTTACCTCTATCCCTGTCACCACCACAACCAAATACACAGATCAATCGACCATTGGTATGCTCTTTTAATCCCTGCAAAGCCACTTCCAAAGCATCTGAAGTGTGTGCAAAATCAACCACAACAAGCGGTGCATTTGGCAATTGAACTTTATCCATACGGCCCGGCGCGCCACTCAGAGTAGATAAACCACTTATTAAAGTCGCTTTATCATTAACCCCATACCAAAGGCTAGCTAAAGCCGCCAAGGCATTCTGAACATTAAAGCGCCCTAGCAACGGCAAAAACACAGGAGTTTCACCTTCTGGATGACACAAAACAAACCGACACCCCGCTGACTCAAGCGTTAACTGCTTTACATAAAAATCAGCTCGCGTATCTTGCTCACTGTAATAATGACAACTTGATTCAACCGCACCTTCCGCCATAAAACTTGCATAACTATCATCAAGACAAAATATGGAATGAGACAAACTATTAAAAGAAAACAAACGCCGTTTAGCTAAAGCGTAGGAATTCATATCACCATGATAATCAAGATGATCACGAGAGAGATTCGAGAACACAGCGGTTTGAAAAGGCACACCTTCAATGCGCCCCTGATCCAAAGCATGCGACGACGCTTCAAAAGCAACAAAATCGACGCCTGTTTCAGCCATTTGCATTAAAGTTAGATGCAAAGAAAGAAGATCTGGTGTGGTTTGCTTAGCCTCAGACAAACGATCTAAAGGCCCTACACCAAAAGTTCCAACTAAGCCGCTGGAAAAACCAATATATTTAGCAAGTTGAGCGATATAAAAACAAATAGAAGACTTTCCATTCGTTCCCGTTACCGCAACCATCTGCCGAGGCATTCGCCCAAAAAAACCATGCAAACAAGCTATTAAAAGCTTTGCCGGATCGGCAACAGAAACAAGTTCAATATCATCACGATGCAAATTCAATTCAGCAGGAACCACCGCCACTTCACAACCTAGAGCGACGACATTATCTAAATAATCCCACCCGTTTGAAGCAACTCCAGGCAAAGCAAAAAAAACGCTTTCCACATCGACTTTACGACTATCCGTTTCTAGATGACTATATAAAGCAGAATGCGGATTATCCCCCAAAGGATAACCCGCTAAGCTAAGCAGTTGAGCATGAGATATTTGCCCCATCTAACCACCCTGCACAACTTGATAAGGCACTTTTTTAGGCTCTAAGCGAACCTCCCTAAGCCCTTCAGGTAGATCAGGATAAATATTCAGAGTCGTTAATGCTCCTTCCATCACACGAGAGAATACTGGCGCTGCAACTTCACCGCCATAATACTCACGTCCTTTCGGATCATTGATCATCACCACCATTGCCAATCTGGGATTTGATGCAGGTGCAACACCTGCAAACAAGGCAATATACTGATCGTATTCATAACCTTTAGAACCGACTTTATGAACAGTACCTGTTTTACCTGCAACACGATAACCTGGGATTTGTGCGGCTTTACCTGAGCCTCGCGTCACTACAGACTCCATCATCTTCACGACATCATGAGCGACTTTTTGCGGTATCACTTGCTTACCATCTGCGGGTGCATCTTGTTTGAAAATAGTAACTGGCACACGGTAACCGCCATTAGCCAAGGTCATATAAGCCTGAGCTAATTGCAATGTTGAAACAGATAAACCATAACCATACGACAAAGTAGCAATCTCTGATGGATGCCATTTAGGATGTGATGGAAGAACACCAGAGGCCTCCCCAGGGAAACCAATTCCAACTGGCGAACCAATGCCCAACTCGTAATCCATATTCCAAACCGCATCTTGAGGAAGCGATAAGGCAATTTTCGATGCCCCTACGTTACTTGACTTAATAAGTAACTTTTCAAAATCAATCACACCGTAATTGGCAGCATCACGAATAGTAAAGCGACCAAAACGCAAATAACCTGGAGAAGTATCAATCGTTGTTTCCGTTGTATATTGACCAGACATTAGCGCTGCCGAAATAGTAAACGGCTTCATAGTAGAACCCGGCTCAAACAAATCAATCACCGCGCGATTACGTAGCTCCTCATACTCTAATTTAGAACGATCATTCGGATTATAGGATGGCTGATTCACCATCGCCAAAATTTCACCCGTTTTAACATCCAAAATCACTGCCGACGCAGATGTAGCTCGATGCTCAGTCACTGCCGCTTTAAGCTCTCGATAAGCCAAATACTGCAACCTAAGGTCGATACTTAACTCAATATTCTCTCCCGGGTGCTCAGCCTCTTCAACGCCAACACCTCGAATGATATTGCCAGAAAGATCTTTCACATAGCTTCGACGACCAGGCCGCCCCTCTAACGCTTGATCATAAGCAAGCTCCATCCCCTCTTGACCTTTATCATCAATATTAGTAAAACCAACAACATGAGACGCCACTTCACCAGCAGGATAGAAACGCTTGTATTCTTTGGTTTTACTAACACCAACAACTTTAGCCGCCATGATAGCATCCGCTTCATGAGGTGGAATTTGACGACGCAAGTACATAAAAGAGCGAGTTTTATTGGCTTCGAATCGCTCTTGCAACCAAGCACGACCAACCCCCATAACTTCAGCCAGACGTTTAATCTCTTGTTCTGGACCAATATTTAGAGAAGGATCGCGTGGAAGCTTCCACAAGGCTCTTGGATTGGCAATAATAGTCCAAGTCGGCGTACTAACAGCTAAAGGCTCTCCGCGACGATCTAGGATCATGCCACGAGTTGCCGGAATAGCCTCAGTCCGTACAGCCCGAATCTCGCCTTGGTTTTGTAAAAATGCCTTATCAACCACGGTCAAATAGAAAAGTCGACCACCTGCAATAAGAAACAATAACAAAGCGACGCCATAGACAAATCTAAAGCGCCATTTTCCTGGGGTGTGAACACTGTTATCAATACTCATGGTTTCACTATTATCAATTCATCCTGAGAGGGTGCATGCATATTTAAATCTTTAATAGCCGCCTGCTCTAAGCGACTCGGCTGGGTTAGCGCACTTTGTTCAAGAAGCAACTGTCCCCATTTCACTTCATAATCCACTTCGTCTTGCTTCAATGTTTGAAGGTAAGAGAAGTCTTTTCTAAAATCGTAAACCTGTATCACGACAGCAATAGAAACGGCTGCCAAAAACACAACACCGACAGCAAATACTGACGGTGAAAAGCGCGCCTTAATCACCGACACGCTCCAAAACGCGTAGAACAGCACTACGAGAGCGCACATTCTCACTCACTTCGGATTGAGATGGCTTGATCGCTTTACCTATTGTCTTAAACTTGATATCAAGATGTGCATTTCGAATTGGCAAGTGTCTCGGCAATTCCGGCCCTTTTGCTTTCAATTTCATAAAGCGCTTAACAATTCGATCTTCAAGAGAATGGAAGCTAATAACCGCTAATCGACCACCAACTTTTAGAGCCTCAGCAGCCGCATCAAGACCAACTTCTAAATCACCTAATTCATTATTGATATGAATTCGAATACCTTGAAATGCACGAGTAGCTGGGTTCTTACCTTTCTCCCAAGCAGGATTCGCTTCAGCGATAATTTTTGAAAGCTGAAGCGTTGTTAGAATTGGAGTATGAGAGCGATATTCACAGATAGCTTTTGCAATACGACGAGAAAATCTCTCCTCGCCATACTGATACATCACATCAGCCATATCCTTTTCACTAACAGTAGCAACCCACTGCGCTGCGCTTATACCCTTATCTGGATTCATCCGCATATCGAGCGGACCGTCATTCATAAAACTAAAGCCACGTTCAGCGTCATCAATCTGAGGTGAAGACACACCCAAATCCATCATCACACCATCAACTTTATCGACACCAAACACATCAGAAATATGTTCAGCCATATTGGCAAAACTGTCTTGAACAATAGAGAAACGGGAATCTTCTTGTTCTAGTAACTTGCCATAGCCAATCGCCACTGGGTCTTTATCGAAACCAAGCAAACGACCTTTATCTAATCGATCCAAAACCAAACGAGTATGCCCACCACGACCAAAAGTCCCATCGACATACAGGCCATTGGTATCGGTTACTAGCATATCGACGGACTCATTAAGCATTACGCTTATGTGTTCTGCCATCGTCTTTGTCATAAAGAAATATCCATCATGGTTTCAGTTTGTAAGTCCTCAAGAGCATCTTGGGACAAATAATCTTCGCGCTGCGCTTCCCACTCTTCTTGGCTCCAGATCTCTAGCTTTTTACCCTGACCAAGAATCGTTAATTTTTTATCCAACCGAGCAAATTCACGCAGCGGCGCAGGCAACAAAATTCGTCCTGCTTTATCCACTTCCAAATCAGTAGCATGGCCAACCAAAAGACGCTGTAAGCGCCGAGCCTGTGGCTGAAACGTTGGCAATTTATCTAATTTTTGCTGAATTATTTCCCACTCAGACAAGGGATAAAGCAGCAGGCATCGAGAAACAGGATCAATGGTCACAACCACCCCATCGTCGTCATATTGGGCAAGATCATCGCGCAAGCGTGCCGGAAGCGACATTCGCCCCTTCACATCTACACTCACCTGATGAATCCCACGAAACATTGCCATATCCCACTTATCGACACTTTATCCCACAATTTAACACTATTTATGAAAAAGAGTAAAAAAAAACCAACCAAATAGGCAAAAATAGATGCAATGATTTTGTAAAGGAGCAAAAAGCAGAGAAATAGAGAGGCTAAAAGAGAAAAGAAAACACAAAACGACACTTTTTAGACAAAAGAAAGCCGCTTACAGCAGCAAGCACAAATAAGAGATAAAAGTAGAAGTAGAAGATATCGAAATGGGATAAAACATAAATCACCATCTATAATGGTACTTATGAAATAAAGAAACAGGTAAAACACTGAGGAAAAAAATTGCAAGTTGGCCGATAAGCCGGGTTCTGTCGTGGACAGTCATTCATCTAATACGTACATCACTGCACGTCTTTAGCAACCTACCCGAACTCAGCGCGGGTCACGCCAAAGAGTTCCTATTTGGTCTTGCTTCAAGTGGGGTTTACCTAGCCACGAACTGTTGCCAGTCGCGCGGTGCGCTCTTACCGCACCATTTCAACCTTACCGGCAGTAAACTGCTTAGGCGGTGTATTTTCTGCTGCACTTTCCGTAGGCTCACGCCCCCCAGGCGTTACCTGGCACTTTACCCTGCGAAGCCCGGACTTTCCTCCCCCCAATAAATTGAGCGGCGACTGCCTAGCCAACTTGCGAGGCGCATATTACTTATCTATAGAGACAATAACAAGCGCTTTCTCGAAAGCAGAAAATTTTATCGCAGATTCAAAAAAAATGAGGCTAAAAATCAAGCAACAGGCAACTCAAAGCACACTTCAAGACCACCCTCATCGCGATTCTTAGCTGTTATCTGCCCCTTATGAGCCCGAATGATACGCTGAGAGATAGTAAGCCCCACACCAAAACCTCCGCTATTTGCCTCCCTTGCTTCTGACGACCGATAAAATGCATGAAAGATTTTCTCTAGTTTATCGTCAGAAACGCCAGGCCCATTATCGCGCACATAGATAAAAGCCGTTCCAGCCTTTTCTTGAGTTTCGAGCTCAATAACACCATTACAACCCGCATAAAAGCAGGCATTACGAAGCACATTCTCAATGGCATGACGCAACTGAAGAGGGTCACCCAATATAGTTTTTGGAACACGACCCACCTTAGATACGGAAATACCCTTCAACTGACTCTCAAAACTGACATCAGCCACGATATCATCAAGCCACTCCTGAAGAGGCATCTCCTCTTTGATAAGAGATGCAGCTTCGAGCCGACTCAAAGTAAGCACCTGACCGATAAGTTCATCCAACTCATGAAGCTCCGTGCGAATACGGTTTAAATAACCTTTTTGCGCCTCCGTTGCATACTTATCCTCTGCAATAGTGAGCGCCACCTCAATCCTTGCTAGTGGCGTCCTTAATTCATGAGACACATCTCGCATAAGCCGCTCTTTCGATGATAGTAAGGTATCAATCCTAACCGCCATTTCATTAAACTCACGAGCTAGCTTACCGACAGCATCACTCCTTCGGGCCAACTTACTTTCAACCCTAGCAGTCATATCACCTTGACCAAAAGACCTAGCCACTCGCTGCAACTTCAACAGAGGCCCTAGCAACCAGTAAGCTAAGACACCACTAGACACCAGCAAACCCAATAAAGAGAACCCCACTACCGCCTCAGGAGCAAGAGAGCTAATTTCAGGATTTGGTTTAAAAATCAGCAAATACTGAACATTATTCCCACCTATAACCTGAATAAACTGACTGTGCAAAAAATCTGCTGCAGGCCGACTGGTTACACTCGGTGTATTTTGCTCTCTAAAATTACGAGGCAACGGCTTTAAAAGAGGACGGCCATTTTCTTGATAAAGATAAATGGTGCCAGACAAGCGCTTCTCAGCCTTTTTTGTTTCTTCTTGCAAAGAAGTAATACCAAACTTTTCATACCCAGCTACCAACTGAACACCAACATCTCCCAGTAAATCAGCCGATACCTGATTACGTTTCTGGATAAACTGAACCATCCCTAAACCAACACTAACCACAACAATGTTGGACAGTAACACCACCAGAAACACACGTAGAAAAGTATTTTTCATAAAAAACTAAGCACCTTGCTCATTTGACACAAAAATATAGCCTACACCACGAACGGTTTTGATTCGAGGATCACCATTTTCTAAATTGCCAATTTTTTTACGCAGATTACTAATATGCATATCCAAACTACGATCATACATAGTCAGCTTACGACCCAAAGCCTTCTCAGAAAGCTCCTGCTTCGTTAATACCTGACCTGGTGCCATCAACATACACTCTAACAAAGTATATTCAGACGTAGTCAATTCAACCAACTCGCCTTCCAAATACACGGTACGATCTTTACGGCGTAGCAATACACCTGAGAGATCTATATCAGCAGTTGGATCATCCTCACGCTCCTGACTAGCTCGACGCAAAATCGCTTTAATTCGAGCCAACAATTCTCGTGGATTAAATGGCTTAGACAAATAATCATCTGCCCCCATTTCCAAACCAAGGATACGATCAATATCATCACCCTTTGCCGTTAACATAATAACAGGCACTGAGCTTTTATTACGGATCTGCTTTAAAGTTTCAAATCCATCTAATTCCGGCATCATAACATCGAGAATAACAATATCAGGCATATCAGCAGCCATAAGCTCTAATGCTTCACGACCATTCCAAGCATGCGCTACTTCATAACCCTCGCCATCAAAGTATTCTTTAATTAAATCCGACAAACGAGCATCATCATCAGCAAGCAATAACTTAACCATAAATATTTCCTCTCATTTTTTCATTATTTAGCAGGCAGTTATATCGCCTTAATTTCAATTGTAAATATTACCCTAGCGCCAGACAAACTCCTCCCCCTCTTTTCACTCTATTTACAAAGAATACTAATATGATGAACTTAGCTACCCATAAAAACAAAAAAAGCCGCAATAAGCGGCTTTTTCCTAACAACACACCCAGTAAATAGGATTTATTGTTTAAAAGGATCGCGAATAACAATTGTCTCATTACGATCTGGGCCAGTAGAGATAATATCAACCGGCACACCAACCTGCTCTTCTAGGAAGCGGATATAATCTTGAGCATTTTTTGGTAACGCTTCAAAATTTTCTGCACCTACCGTAGATTCAGTCCAACCAGGAAGCTCCACATACACTGGCTTAGCTTTTTCGTATCCTTCACTATCAACCAAAGAACCAGCAACAGGATTACCATTTTCATCTGCGTAAGAAACACAAACTTTAATGACAGAAGAGCCGTCAAGCACGTCCAGTTTAGTTAAACAGATACCAGAAACTGAGTTAATCTGAACCGCATGACGCAAAGCAACTGAATCAAACCAACCACAACGACGTGAACGACCAGTAGTAGCACCAAATTCATGACCTCGACTACCCAAACGCTCACCGTCTTCGTCAAAAAGCTCAGTCGGGAAAGGACCAGAGCCAACACGAGTAGTATAAGCCTTGGTAATACCAAGCACGTAATCCAAGTACAAAGGACCAAAACCAGTACCCGCCGGAGCGCCGCCTGCCGTTGTATTTGAAGATGTTACATAAGGGTAAGTACCGTGATCGACGTCCAACAATGAACCTTGAGCACCTTCGAACATAATGTTCGCACCCGCTTTACGCAAGTCATGCAACAAAGTAATAGTATCAGCCACCATAGGACGCAAGAATTCCGCCATTTCTAAACCAGCAGCATAAACCTCATCAAAAGAGATTGGCTCCACTTTGTGGTATTGAGTTAGGACAAAATTATAATACTCAAGCACCTCTTTAAGCTTAGCAGCGAAACGCTCAGAGTCTAATATATCGCCAACGCGAATTGCGCGTCGTGCTACCTTATCTTCATACGCAGGCCCAATACCACGACCAGTTGTACCAATCTTCTTCTCGCCCTTAGCAAGCTCACGAGCCTGATCAATAGCAATATGATAAGGAAGAATTAGTGGACAAGCCGCACTAATTTTCAAGCGATCAACCGCCGGAACACCTTGTTCAAGAAGTTCAAGCACTTCAGCTTTCAATGCCGCTGGAGACAATACAACACCGTTACCGATGATACATTGAACACCTTCACGCAAGATGCCAGAAGGAATCAAATGCAAGACCGTCTTCTTGCCATCGATAACTAGAGTATGGCCTGCATTGTGACCACCTTGAAAACGTACAACCGCAGCAACATCTTCGGTAAGCAGGTCAACAACCTTACCCTTACCTTCATCGCCCCATTGAGTGCCTAGAATAACAACATTTTTACCCATAATTTCAGGTCTCATTTAGATAGTTCTTAAAGAAAAGTCTAGCTCTGAACCGGCATCAACTGCCAAGCTTCATCAACAAATTCCAGCTTAAAATCAGCATCTCCAGCGTAAATGTCGTCCAAGACCTCTATCACTCGATATCCCTCAGCGCGTAAGGAATTCGCTTTCTGCCAAAGCTCATCACTTGAGCAAATTGGCGACAGAACAGTTTTTGGCTTATTGACCACAATATCAGTCAAAGCAACCAAGGCTTTCACATCCGTACTAAAACCCGTAGCCGGACGAGACCGACCAAACACTTGCCCAATATTGTTATAACGTCCGCCACGAGCAATTGCATTACCATGACCAGGAACGTAAGCAGCAAAAACAACACCAGTATGGTAACTGTAAGAAACCAAATCACTCAGATCGAAATGCAATCCAACCTTAGGAAAACGCTGACAAATTGAATCACTTATTTTTTGCAGCAAGACAATCGCATCACGAATTGACTCACTAACCCCTCCAAGCAAATCTGTCGCATGCAGCAACACTTCTTTACCACCACACAAGCGCGGCAAACCAACCAGCCACTGCTTCTGAATATCGCGTAAACAATCAAGCCCTTCAACATATCGATCAAGCTCCGGCAAATCTTTAGCCTTGTAAAGCTCAATCAACTTACCTTCTTGATCTGCACTAAGACCGCAAGCAGCAAGTACACCACTTACAACATCAACATGCCCAAGATCAAGAACGAGATTAGACAAGCCGGCCGTAGACAAGGTCTGCAACATTAAAGACAAAACTTCAACATCACTTTCTACGCCGCCATGACCATAAATTTCAGCCCCTAACTGAATAGGGCTACGAGTACCATCTAAGCCAGCAGGCATTGTTCTTAAAACACTGCCGCAATAACTCAAACGTTGCACACCATCATCTTTAAGGCAATGAGCATCGATACGAGCAACCTGGGATGTAAAATCGGCACGAATACCTAAAAGTCGACCTGATAACTGGTCAATAACTTTAAATGTTTCAATTTCTAGGTCTGAGCCAGCACCCGTAAGAAGGGAATCCAGATACTCTAAAAGAGGAGGTATTACTAAGTGATATCCCCAACTTTCATGGAGATTAAGCAGAGTTCTTCTAAGGTGCTCGATCTTAGCGGCCTGTTCAGGCAACGCCTCATCAACGCCCTCAGGAAGTAACCAGCGATCTGCTAATGTCATTAAATTATCCTCTTAGCTTCGAGTCAGCAAAAGAAGCATTAATCCAAGAAACATACTAACCGCGCCCAGAATACGTAAATTCCAATCTGAGCTCGCGATAGCTTTGACCATTATTTCTTTCCAGATATTTGGAGCGAGAAATGGCAAAAACCCCTCGGCGATCAATAAAAGGCTGACGCCAACCAGCAGCGACTGCAACAATTCCTGCATAGATTCTCTTTATTTTGACCATTAAAAAACCGGGCCTGGCCCGGTTTGTGTAATAGTACCATGTTTCCCATTTTAACAAATAGGCTTCATGTACGATTATTGATGAATATCTACTCTATTTAGCACTACGACTAGTAGAGCTATTCAGATACTTAAAGAATTCGCTATCAGGTTCAAGAACAAACAAATCATTGTTACCGTTAAAGCTTTCACGGTACGCCTGAAGACTACGGTAAAACTCGTAAAACTCAGGATCTTGCTTATAAACCTTAGAGTAAATAGCGGCTGCTTTAGCATCACCATCACCACGAATCATCTCTGCATCACGTTGAGCCTCAGCCTCCAAAACTACCTGCTGACGATCTGCATCCGCACGAATACCTTCAGCAAGCTCTAGACCTTTTGATCTATGCTCTCGAGCTTCACGCTCACGTTCAGTTCTCATACGCTGATAAACAGACTCACTAACATCTGGCGGCAAATCAATGCGCTTAACTCGGATATCAACAATAGAAATACCCAACTCACTCTGAGCAACTTTATTCAAGTCGTCGCGCAACTCAGTCATCAACTGATCACGCTCCCCAGAAACCACCTCATGCATAGTTCGCTCACCAAACTTATTTCGAAGCCCAGTATCTACACGAGAAGACAATACACGATTTGCCACAAACTCATCACCAGACGTTGCCTGATAGAATTTAGTAACGGAGTCTATTTTCCACTTCACATAAGAATCGACAATAACAGCCTTCTTCTCCAACGTTAAATAACGCTGAGGACGAGAGTCCATTGTCAAAACACGAGCATCAAATTTTTTGACTTCGTTCATAATCGGCAGTTTAAAGTGAATACCAGGCGCTACATCATCCCGGACAACCTCACCAAACTTAAGTACAACCGCACGCTCGGTCTCATTGACAACAAAAAGCGTCTGGGAAGCAATCAGCACACCAAGAAGAACAACAAATAAAACTGAAAAAGAAAAGCCTTTCATTAGTTTCTGCCCTCTCTACGAACTGTTGCACTTTGGCGCTTACGTATTTCATCAAGTACTTGATCTGTTAACGCCCCAATATTCCCTGAATTTACAGAACCCGCCCCTTTAGACGACTCCGCACGTTGCTTCATCAACTGATCTAGAGGCAAATACATCATGTTATTTCCACCTTTAGTATCAACAACAACTTTATTCACATCTTTATAGACCGACTCCATCGTCTCTATATACAAACGACGACGAGTTACGTCTGGCGCCTTAGTGTACTCACGATACAATCTGTCAAAACGATCCGCTTGACCGCTAGCACGAGCAACAATCTCGGACCGGTAAGCTTCCGCTTCTTCTCGGATACGTTGAGCACGACCACGAGCCTCAGGAATAATACCATTTGCATAAGACTCAGCTTCGTTACGAACTCTCAACTCATCCTCTTTCGCCTTGATAACATCATCAAATGCCTCTTGCACTTGTGTAGGCGCCTGAGTATTTTCAACGTTAACCTTTGAAATCAATAAGCCAGTGCCATATGCATCACTGTAGTCCTGAATACGCGCCTTAACTTCCGTCGCTAACAACTCACGACCTTCCGTTAAGATCTGATCCATTTCAGAACCACCAACAACATGACGAAGCGCACTTTCAGTGACCTGAGCAAGTGACTCTTCAGGATTACGAACATTAAGCAAGAAGTTCTTTGGATCCTGCACAGAATATTGTACAGAAACACCCACTTCAACAATGGCATCATCAACCGTCAACATTAGCGCTTTGTGATCATGAGAACGAACCTTAGTTACATTCACCTTACTAACAGAATCTATCATTGGTGGATTCCAATGAAGACCAGGCATAACGGTAGAATGGTATTTACCCAAACGAAGGACAACACCACGCTCCTGTTGATCGACCTGATAAACACCTGTAGCCGCCCACAAGGCAAGCAAAGCAATTAGCACAATAGCAATCAAGCCACCGCCAAATTTGCCAGACATACCGGAATCGCCGCCATTAGAACCACCGGATTTGCGAGTTTTTTTAACCCCAAGCATTCCCATCAGCTTCTGAAAGGCTTCATCCAAGTCTGGAGGACCCTGCTCTTTACCTCCAGGCTTACGACCCCACGGGTCATTATTGGTCTCTTTTTCACGATCTCCATCGGGGCGCCCAGCACCATTATTACGGTTTTTATCTGGATTCCATGGGTCATTGTCGTTATTACCCGGTTCATTCCAGGCCATACTACATCTCCACTTTATTTTAATGATAATCCTGTACAGCTCACACAGCTTCTATCTGATCCTCAGACATGCCCGCACGAGCCAAAATCTGCAAATAATCTTTCTTAGGCAACTTTACTTCAAGAACAAAACGACCCGCTTCATCAAAGCGCTCCGATTTTACAGCCCCATGTTCGAACAACATAGCTCTCAAACGCCCATACTTGCTCGACAAATAAAGTGTTTCACTAAAAACATCCTCTGCCAACAACTCGGCAATGGCTTGCTTAAGCAAATCAATACCTTGCCCATCACGAGCAGACAACCAAACTCGAAAAGGGTTCCCGTTAGCATCCCTATCAATTCTAGGTTCTGCCGTCGGTAATGCATCAATTTTGTTAAATATAGTTAAAGTTGGAACTTCATTAGCACCAATTTCTTCCAATACAGAGTCAACATGCTTCATATTTTCATCACGAGAAATATCAGCAGCATCAACAACATGTAACAATAAATCCGCCTCAGACGACTCTTTTAATGTCGCCTGAAATGCTTTAATCAATCTATGGGGCAATTGACGAATAAACCCAACCGTATCAGCCAATACTATAGAGCCAATCTGCTCTATATCTAGACGCCTCAACGTTGGATCAAGTGTTGCGAACAACTGATCCGCCGCATACACATCTGCACCCGTTGCACGATTAAATAAAGTAGACTTACCCGCATTGGTATAACCAACCAACGAAACAGTTGGCACAGAAGATCGATCGCGAGATCGACGATTCTGATCACGTTGAGAACCCACTTTCGCCAATCTTTTTTGAATGGCTTTAATACGCTCTCTAAGCAATCGACGGTCAGTCTCAAGCTGCGTCTCACCAGGCCCACGCATACCTATACCGCCTTTTTGGCGTTCTAAGTGTGTCCAACCACGAATAAGACGAGTCGACATATGTTGTAATTGAGCTAACTCTACCTGCAACTTACCTTCGTGGGTACGTGCACGTTGAGCAAAAATATCAAGTATAAGCCCTGTACGATCAAGCACACGACACTGCAAAACACTTTCTAAATTACGCTCTTGGGAGGGAGATAGTGCATGATCAAAAAGCACAACCTGCGCCTCTTCTCGATCAACAATATCTTTAATTTCTGCTAGCTTGCCAGTACCAATAAAGTATCTAGCATCTGGACGCTGGCGAGTCCCTGAAACAACAGCAACAGGGTCAGCACCAGCAGAAATAGCAAGCTCAACAAACTCTTCCGGTCCATAAGATTCACTTTGATCGTGAAAATCTATATGGACCAATACAGCTATTTCACCACTATCTGGACGTTCAAAAAACAATCTAGTATTCCTCTGCTTGTCTTATTACAGACAAACTATTCAGCGTCATCTTCCGGCTGATCAGGAGACGGGATGCGAATTGTACGGGAAGGTACAACTGTAGAAATGGCATGTTTGTAAACCATTTGACTAACAGTATTTTTCAATAGAATCACAAACTGATCGAATGATTCGATTTGACCTTGTAACTTAATTCCATTTACAAGAAAGATGGATACTGGCACTCTTTCTTTACGTAGAATATTTAGATAAGGGTCTTGTAATGATTGCCCTTTTGACATTGTAATCTCCTTAAACAAGCAAAAAAATTAAATTAATTATTGATAAAACAATACTGTAGATACTACACCAAATCTTTATTTATTTCCCTATATAATCCTGCTTTCTATGTAATTCAAGGCTTCAGGTACAAGATCTTTCGACAAACTATCAAAAATCATCAAATCCTCCCACCCTCTCAACCAAGTAAGCTGCCTTTTTGCCAATTGGCGAGAGGCGACCACTCCCTTAAAGATAGCATCATCTAGCAAATCAACACCGTCTAAATATTGCCATAGTTGGCGATAACCAACACAGCGCATGGAGGGCATATCAACAGTCAAATCACCACGATGATAAAACCCTTCCACCTCAGCCAAAAAACCTTGATCCATCATGTCGTAAAAACGTTGCTCTATCCGCTCATGAAGCACACTTCGCTCTTTCGGCATCACCGCCATATTAATCATATCAAATGGTAAAGAGACAACCTCTTGCTGCGCCCAGAACTGAGTCATGGTCTTGCCTGTCAAGCGATACACTTCAATAGCGCGCTGCAAACGCTGCGGGTCATTAGGATGAATGCGAGACGCCGCTTCAGGATCAAAGGTTTGCAACTCTTCATGCAAGGACCCCCAACCTTTCTCAGCCGCCTCAACCTCAATTAACGCCCTAAGCTCCGCATCAGCTTGCGGCATTTCCGCCAAGCCTTTTTGTAGGGCATTGAAGTACATCATAGTCCCACCCACCAAAAGTGGGGTTTTACCCTTAGCAATAATCTCTTGAGACTGCTCAACCGCATCCAATACAAAATCAGCCGCTGAATAAGACTCGATCGGATCAATAATATCGATCAAACGATGAGGCGCTCTAGCAAGCAATTCTGAGTCAGGTTTTGCCGTACCAATATCCATCCCTTTGTAAACAAGAGCCGAATCAACACTGATGATTTCAAAATCATGATGCTCTGCCAACTCAACTGCCAAACCTGTTTTACCTGATGCCGTCGGCCCCATCAAACACACAACATGCGGTTTTGTCATATCAACGTCCTCTCAAAAAGAGTTTATCTAAATCGGACATACTCAAATGCGCCCAAGTCGGTCGACCATGATTACACTGCCCACTGCGTTCAGTCACCTCCATATCACGAAGAAGGCTATTCATCTCCGCAATCGTAAGCTTACGATTTGCACGAACAGCACCGTGGCACGCCATTGACGCCATCAATTCATTCGCCCGCGACTCCATAAGATCCGATACGCCATTAGCAGACAGATCACTAATAACATCACGCACAAGACCTTCTACGTCACCTCGAATCAGTATAATGGGAACCTCGCGAACCATCGCACTTTCTAACCCAGTTCTTTCTACACGGAAACCGAAGGCCTCAAAAACCTCACCGCTTTCTTCAACAAGATCAGCTTCACTTTGCGAAACCGCAATATTTATCGGCACTAACAAAGGCTGAGACGATATATTTTTCTGATAAAACGCTGTTTTCATTCGCTCATAAACAATTCGCTCATGAGCCGCATGCATGTCCACCAGAATAAGCCCCTGCTCGCTCTCAGAAAGAATATACACTCCGTGCAGCTGAGCTACCGCAAAACCCAACGGCGGCACGGCCTGATAATCACCCTCTTGCCTCACAAACGGACTTTCACTTTGCCCTAAAGCGCCAGGGGGAGAAACCTCTCTTATTTCGCCCGTTTCAGGATCAACTTCCTCAGTCTTAGCAACATATTCTTGCGCATAACCAGAAAGACGACTCATGCCATCAAGCTGCCCACGCACTTCTGAAGTCCCCAATGAATTTGAAGTAGATCGCATCCAATCCATCGAACTAGACACAGGTCGATTAGACAGCGGCAAAGCGGATTGTTCCGTAATATTCGCACCATAAGCAGCAGACTCATTATTAGCGGAATCATTCATACCCGTAGGCGCAGCATCAGATTCAGGCCTCACATCTGCAATCGCCTTATGAATTCGACTAAATAAGAAATCATGCACCAAACGCCCATCTCGGAAGCGCACTTCGTGCTTAGTAGGGTGGACATTCACATCGACTGTCGAAGGGTCCAACTCTAGATACAACACAAAAGTAGGATGGCGACCATTATACAAAACATCACGATAAGCCTGACGAACAGCATGAGCGACTAACTTATCCTTAACAACTCGACCATTAACAAAGAAATACTGCAAATCCGCCTGAGAACGAGAAAAAGTCGGCAAACCAATCCAACCCCATAGACGCAATCCAGCCGCCTCAACATCCAGCGTCAAGGAGTTTTCAATGAACTTTTTACCAAGTAAGGTTGCTAGCCGATGTTCAGCATGAAGCTGATCGGTAACAGGACGAAGATCATAAACCTGCTTGCCGTTATGACTTAGACGAAAGCCAGTTTCATAACGACTCAATGCCAATCGCTTTACCACTTCTTCCAAGTGAACAAATTCTGTCTTTTCAGTACGAAGGAATTTTCGACGAGCCGGTGTGTTAAAAAATAAATCTCGCACCTCAATCGTAGTACCTTGAGGATGCGATGCAGGTCGAATGGCTGTCGCCATATCTTTCCCTTCCGCCTCAACTCGCCAAGCTTCCACTTCATTTTCTGCCTGAGAAGTAAGGTGCATCCTCGAAACAGAGCTAATACTGGCCAGCGCCTCGCCACGAAATCCCAACGTGCGCACAGCTTCCAAATCATCCAGCGTAATAATTTTACTCGTTGCGTGACGACTTAAAGCCAAAGACAAATCGTCTTTCATGATGCCAGTACCATTATCACGAATCTTAATACGCCTTACACCACCCTGCTCCACATCAATATCAAGCTGAGAGGCTCCTGCATCAAGACTATTTTCAAGCAACTCTTTAACAACGGAAGCTGGTCGTTCAACCACCTCTCCCGCGGCAATTTGGTTGGCTAAACGTGGAGATAAAAGATTAATTCTTTGCATGAACGACCTTTGATGTGAAAACAGCCCTTTTGAAAAACAAAAAAGGCCTCAATAAGACTTTACCCTGCAGGGATAACAAGTTTCTGACCAATCCAAATAACATCATTATTCAAATTATTGGCCTGCCGCAAAACAGGTAAAGACACTTGATTACGACGAGCAATTTCGGACAAGGTGTCCCCCTTACTAACCGTATAAACATAATCAGAATTTTTCTTTTGCTTCCAATTGACCAAGGTTCCATCAGGGGCATTTTTAGTAAAATATTCAACTACACCCTTTGAAATAGAATCCGCTAATTTCACACGATAAGTTCTGCTCGACAAATTCTTGGCCTCTGTTTTATTCGAAACAAAACCAGTTTCTATCAATATAGAAGGAATATCTGGCGATTTCAGCACAACAAAACCCGCCTGCTGAACACTGTCTTTATGCAAAACAGCAACCCCTTTCATTTCACCTAAAACACTCTTACCTATATTCAAACTCATTTGAATAGTAGAGTTCATCGACATATCCAATAAAACCTCAGCAAGTAACTGATCTTTATCATCCAGCGAAATCCCCCCCACCAGATCGGCAGAATTTTCTTGTTGAGCCAACCAACGCCCCATTTCAGAACTCTTACCACTCAATGAAAGCGCCCAAACAGAAGCACCTCTAGCACTAGATTTGGTAAACGCATCCGCATGAATAGAAATCATCAAATCTGCATTGGCCTCACGAGCAACCCTCGATCGATCTCGAAGCTGAAGATAGGTGTCCGTTGATCGAGTCAAAACAGCCTTAAAGCCATCAACCGCATTAATTCTACTTGCCAACTCTCGACCAATAGAGAGCACAACATCTTTTTCTCGCACATTGTATTGCCCCAAGGCACCAGGGTCTTTGCCTCCATGCCCAGGGTCAATTGCAATCACAATATCGCGCTTTTCCTTGGATAAGCTCGCCAAGCTTTTTACTATGGTCGCAGGCTTTCTAGCACCATACTCAAGCTCAACCAATATCCTAGGCCCATAAGTACCATTTGCCGCCAACACAGTACTTTTCGCCTTAGCTGCCTGACCTAGATCAAGTACAAAACGAACACCAGTGTCTCGCCTAGCGTAACGTACGCGCATCAACACATCGGAAGACAATGCCGATAAGCCATTAACAACAGACGCATTCAAATCGACGCCACTGATGTCTAAAACAACGCGATCAGGATTTGAAAGAGGAAAAATTCGATGCTCTGCCGCCTCAGAAAGCTCAAACACCAAACGCGTCACCCCTTCTTGCTGGGCAACACGTATATCTCGAACCTCTGCAGCCAAAACACTACAGGTTGACAAAGACAAAATTAAATTGACAAAAATAAATAGATAAGTACGAAATTTAGTATGCATATCAGACAGCTAGCTAGTATATCTGACACACTATAACTGCTGATTAAATGGATCTCAATCTTACTTATAGTAAAGTCTTCTATACATCAAGAAGTTATAGCACCTCGCAAAACATCTAAAGCCGCTCTACCTTTTTCTGTATAGGCATCTACCGACACATGACGCCCTTGTCGAATCAAGCTCAACGATATAACCAAATCCGCTTCCGGCAAGGCTCCGCGCCCCATTTCAGCCCACTCAATCAAACATAAACTTCCGTCAGTGAAATAATCACGAATCCCCATAAACTCAAGCTCTTCAGCATCCGCCACTCGATACAAATCAAAATGAAAAGCTTCAAAACCCGACAAATCGTAAGGCTCAACAATCGTATACGTTGGGCTCTTTACGGGCCCTTGATATCCCAAACCGCGCAAAACCCCTCTCACAAGAGTTGTCTTTCCCATCCCGAGATCACCTTCCAAATACACAACTGCGCCCGACGTCAGCGCCAACGAAAAAGCTTCACCAAAGCTTTCCATTGCTTCTTCGCCATAAACATCTTTTTCTATTTGCATTACCTATCGATCCTTTTCCCACTCAAAATAGAGCAAACACTGACCACACGGTCATTTTATTTCTGACAATTCTAATACAGAAGCCTTTTGAAACAAGCACCAATAACTCATAATAATTTAACTTTTCCATCCATAACAACAACCACACAATAAAGGATTCACATGGACTGGCTTTTCATTTCACTCATTGCCATTGCTGTTTTCATTACAGGCATATCTAAAGGTGGCTTTTCAGGCGCATTTGGCATTATCGCTGTCCCGCTAATATCACTGCAAACTTCACCAACCCTAGCAGCCGCCATAATGCTGCCAATTCTGTGCATCATGGACATATTTACCGTGCAAAAGTTTTGGAAAAAATGGAACACCGAGCAACTCATAAGATGTATTCCAGCGGCCATTATTGGTGTTGTAATCGGCGGCCTCACAGCATCATGGTTTTCGGCAGAATGGCTAAAAATAATGGTAGGGATTATCGCGGTAGGCTTCACTCTAAATTCATGGCCAAAAAAGAGCCGAACAACACCGCTAAAACCACTCAGCACTCTGGCCGGAAAACTCTGGTGCGCACTTGGCGGCTTTACAAGTTTTATTGCTCACGCTGGCGGACCACCAATGAGCGTTTATTTACTTAGAGCAAATCTAGACAAGACACAGTACGTAGCAACGGCAGCGGTTATTTTTACCGCCATCAACTATGTAAAACTCATTCCATATGGAATGCTTGGACAACTTAATAGTTCAAACATACTTCTGTCACTTTGCTTTATACCTGTGGCTTTTATAGGCGTTCAACTCGGCGCATGGCTACACTACAAAATATCTACCGTATTATTTTTTAAAGTCATGTACAGCTTTCTTTTCCTGGCAGGAGTAAAGCTAATATGGGACGGGATAACGGGACTTGGCTAACAAAGAAATAGACGACGAAAAAAGAAGAAACAAACCGATTAGCGAGCTTCAAAACAATTTATAAGCTCGCTAATTCGTAAGAAGAGATTAACACAAAATCGCTTAAGCCTTATCATCCAAACCAAACATGGTTTTACGATAATGCTTCAATTCACCTATAGACTCTAAAATATCATCCATAGCCAGATGGGAACCTGATTTAGAAAAACCATCCAGCGCCTCTGGCTTCCAACGCTTTGCAAGCTCTTTAACTGTACTAACATCCAAGTAGCGGTAATGAAAAAAGGCTTCCAACTTAGGCATATAACGGTACAAAAAACGACGATCCTGCCCAACACTATTACCGCAAATAGGTGACTTGCCAGCCGGAACGTACTGGGCCAAAAAATTAACCGTTTCCTCTTCTGCTTGCGCCATGCTAATAGTCGAAGACAACACTCTAGCCGTCAGCCCAGAATCACCATGGTGCTGAGTGCACCATTCATCCATTGCATCCATCACCGCTTTTTCTTGATGAATAGCAAGGCTCGGCCCCTTAGCCAACACATTCAAATGCTTATCAGTTACTACGGTGGCAATCTCAATAATAGTGTCGGTTTCTGGGTCCAATCCTGTCATTTCAAGATCGATCCACACTAAATTCTCTTCATTTAAGCTCATAATCTTCCAAGTCCTTTATTATCAATGCCAAGCATTATACTCTATGCGCCTTACTTTATGACCAGACGAATCTAATGTCGAAGCGAAAACTTACTAAACAACAAACTTGGCGAATCGAAAGAATTCACAAAGAGCGCGTTGAACGCACTCAAAAACGAGGAGATGTCGCCGAAGAACTCCTTCAGTCATCCGACCTAGGACCTGAAACTGAAGGCATTATTATTTCTCACTTCGGCACACAAGTTGAAGTGGAAGGCACTCAAGAGCCTTTTATTGGCACCTCTACACGCTGTAATTTACGCGCCAATCTAGGCCAACTTGTAACTGGCGACAAGGTTGTCTGGCGCCCAAAACAAAATGAAGGTGGCGTCGTTGTTGCTACCACACCAAGACATACATCACTATCTCGTCCAGACATGCACGGCAGAATCAAACCTGTTGCCGCCAACATAGATCATATAATTGTTGTTATTGCCGCCGAGCCAGTTGCTCACGCCAATTTAATAGATCGCTACTTAGTTGCCGCAGAAACCGTTGGTATTCCACCGGTCATACTACTTAACAAATGCGACTTAATCGATGACAGCAACAAAGCAGATTTAGACAAGCTACTAAAAACCTATGAAGATTTGAATTACAAAATCATCAGGACATCTATCAAGAACCAAGCCGGGATGGAAGCGCTTTATGATTTCTTACAAGATAAAACAAGCGTTTTTGTTGGACAATCAGGTGTAGGCAAATCATCCCTTATTGGGACACTACTACCCGATATAGACATTAGCGTTGGTGAACTTTCACAGAAGCGCAAAAAAGGCGTACATACCACCACAACTGCTCGACTATTTCATATGCCGAAAGGCGGCGATCTTATTGATTCCCCAGGGATCCGAGAGTTTGGCTTGTGGCATATTTCGGAAGACGAACTTCTGAACGGTTTTATCGAGTTTCGACCGCATATTGGTTATTGTCGATTCCGCGATTGCGCTCATGAAAAAGAGCCAGGATGCGCAATCCTAGAAGCCTTAGAAAAAGGCGAAATCACAGAACACCGCTTCCAAAGCTTCTTAAGGATCAAGCACTCAATACGAGAGAATCAAGCGTTCTAAAAAACCGTTTCAGGTGTTAACTTAAAATCAGATTGCTGGCCAGGATTACCAAAATTACTACGATTCTGGTCCAGCAATTTCTTATACGCATCATCCGTTAATAACGTAATACTGATACGCCTATTTTCTGCACTATCCGTATCAAATCGATTGTAAGGAATAGTATCAGACAAACCTATCACCTGAGCAATACGCTTATCCTCAACACCACCTTCTTCTAATATATGCCGCGCCGCATTAGCCCTTAGGGCAGATAAATCCCAATTATCAATTCGACCAGCCCCACCAAATTTAGATGAATCAGTATGGCCGGTGATAACAATTGGATTCGTCACTCTATTGAAGATTGGCGCCATACTAAGCAAAGTATTCTCAATATCAGGCATCATTCGAGCACTTCCACGCTCAAACATCGGCTTATTTGGATCATCTAACAGAGTAATCCGAACACCAAGTGGTGTGATCTCAATGCGCATATTTTTCTGCTGAGAGAGTAAAGTGTTCATTTTACTCATCTCCTCTCGCAGCATGTTATTAATGCTCTTAGACTCTGCAGAATCAGGACCATTCCCCAGAAGCTTATCTCTAGATTGCATATCAGTACTACCCGCTTCAGGTAACTGCAGATCTAATTTTTTCTCTGTACTCTTTGCTGGACTCCCCCCCAAATCTATAGGGTTCGCACTATATCCAGCCGTAGATGCACCCATAGGATCTTGAAAATACCCCTCGATACTTTTCAACTCTTCTGGAGAAGCGACACTCATAATCCACAAAACAAGAAAAAACGCCATCATCGCCAAGGCAAAATCAGCTAATGCTATTTTCCAAGCACCACCGTGATGACCGCCCTTTTTGATTTTCTTAACCCGACGAATTACTAACCCATTAGAACCTAGGGCCATCTAACACTCTCCTCAACTTAGCACGATGCACCCAGTCTAACGATATTGCTTAAGACCATCTGACAACTCAATGAAGCTTGGACGCATTTCTGGAGGAAGTAATTTGCGACCAGTTTCGACAGCCACAGGAGGCGCATAGCCAGAAACAATAGAATTCAAACATGCCTTAATACATAAATAGGCCTTCAGCTCATGCGTCCCTAAGCTTTCTAAATGCGAAGCGGCAGGACCAACAAAGCCATAACCAAAAAAGATACCCAAGAAAGTCCCCACCAAAGCGGCAGCCACGTGCGCACCAATCTCCTCTAACGGCCCACCAATAGAACCCATAGTAATAACAATACCCAATACTGCAGCAACAATACCAAAACCTGGCAAAGCTTCAGCTACCCGAGTCAAGGCATGACTTGGCGCTACCAGCTCTTCCTGTATCTGTTCAATTTCATTATCCATAATAGCTTCTATTTCATAAGCAGGCAGACCCGTTAAAGTAAAAATTCGATAGTTATCCGTCAAAAAATTCACTACCTCATGATCACGCACCACATCAGGAAAACGATTAAACAGCTCACTCGTGAAAGGTGACTCAATATCTTCCTCAATGGACAAAAAACCGTCTTGTCGACTCTTTTGAAACAAACAATACATCAACCCCAACAACTGAAGATAAAACTTCTTATTATGACGACTCCCAGAAATCACTTGAGGCAACATGATTAACACTTTTTTCTGCACCACGAATGGATTCGCCACCATAAAAGCGCCTAAAGCCGCACCACAAATGATAACAACTTCAAAAGGCTGCCATAATGCCAACATATTCCCATGAGATGCTAAATAGCCAGTCACAACACTAACAATAACCACTAGCAAGCCAGCTAATGCAAACATATTCTCTTCCTTAATACCGACAAAGTATGCTCTCATCTCAATATACAGTATGATTAATGAGATCAAAAATATAAGAGCATTTAAAACTCAACAACAACCGAGCCTCTAATGTAACCAGCTATGATAGACAAGTCACCTTCTGGCCTAAATGAATGGCTACATTTTCTTAAAAATAAAAAATTTCCTGTTAGAGCAGTTAATTTAACTCGCCTAAAGACTCAAACCAAAAGAACAGAGGACACGCTTGATGGAATACAAGCAAATATAGCCTCAGACCCACTATTGGCTTTTGCCATTCTAAATGAAGCAAATCGCATCATACCGAATAAGAATAGCGAAATAAAAACCCCTTTCCATGCCGCTGCGATGGTTGGCATGAACGGCATCGCAAAACTACTTCCACAATTTGTTGCTTATGAAACCAAAGGCAAACAAAAACAGCCTCATTTAATGGCGTTCCTAAGTGAATTACAGACCAGCTACGAAGCAGCCACGATAGCCAGACATTGGGCGATAGAAAAACTAACCAGCCACGAAGATGATATATTCTGGATAACCCTGTTTCGAGATGCTGCAAGATGGTTATTGTGGTTCTACGCTTACCCAATCATGCTAGCTATCAACAAAAAGATTCAACAAGGCGAAAAAGCAAGCCAAGCTGAGCTGAGCATTTTAGGCTGCCGCATAGATGAACTTACCGTTCACTTATGCACCTATTGGCACACACCAAACAAAGTCATCGAATCATTTTTAACCAAACACATACCCAACACAAAAGAGCTACAGACACTAGCGCACCTAGCGCACCACCCAGAAGAACTACCAGGTTTCGTAGAAGATAAAAGATTGATTATCCTAATAAACAACCCACTTATTTTTTCATATTGCGCGAACAAAGTTGCCCACGAAGCCAGCCTTATGCGGTGGGATTCCAAAAACCTACCTTTTTTCTATCGCGTTGTTGCTACAGTAATGCATCGTCGAATCGGCGAAATAATCCAAACAGCCCATTTAGCGAGTGCAGAGGCCGCACAACTCTATAATACGGGTGGAAAAATCCCGCTTGCACAGCAATTACTCGACCCAGATTTATATACGGGCAAATCAAAACCAAAAGCCGCCTTATCACCCATTGCCGCGCTCAAAAAAGCACTCTGTAAAAACAGTGAATACGATACAAAACAAAAAACTGGACTGGCATTAAAAACCATAAAGCAGGCTATACCAAACGCACAACACAGCATTATTTTTAAACACGAAAATGACAAAACAGCCCCCATGTACCAATTTGGCTATAACATAGAAGTGATCAAAGCCATTCAATGGAGCGCACCATCAAGCGTATTTAAAAAACTATCTAGCAAACGCTCTGCCATCCACATATTTGGACAAAAACTTGATAACTTGTTAAAAGACTTTCCACATACATCGGATCAAATAATTGATACAAATAGCCACCTAATTTTGGCATCCACACAGATATCAAAAAACGAAACCGTCATATTCTGGCTAGAAACCCGCACAGAATTCAACGAAATAGATTATAAAAACCTAAAACAGATCGTGTCTTTAATCAGCCACAACACATTATAAATTCACCAATATCAGGATAAACAACGTGACTAAAGATCAACTTTTTGCATTTGCACAACACATTACTCCGCAAAAAACACTGTCTCGCGCTATTGGAAAAATAGCCGAATGCGAAAACAACTGGGTAAAAAACACTTTTATTGGCCAATTTGTCAAAAAATATCAAGTAGACATGTCTGAAGCAATCAACAGCGACCCACTGTCCTACCGCAACTTTAACGACTTTTTCACTCGGGCTATCCGCCCAGAACTACGCCCTATCTGTGATAAAGATAACGGTATAGCTTGCCCTGCAGACGGCGCAATAAGCCAACTTGGAAAAATAGAACATGGCACAATTTTACAAGCAAAAGGCCACCACTACAGCCTAACAAGCCTTTTAGGAGGTGATGCCTCTCTATCAAATCAGTTTCTTGGCGGCTCTTTCGCAACCGTTTACTTATCACCAAAAGACTACCATCGCGTTCACATGCCACTGACCGGCAAGCTAACCAAAATGATACATATCCCAGGCAAGCTATTCTCAGTTAACAAAGTAACTGCCGAACAAATCCCTAATGTATTTGCTCGCAATGAACGCACAGTCTGCCTCTTTGATACCGAAGCTGGCCCGATGGCAGTGATACTAGTTGGCGCTATGATCGTTGCCAGCATAGAAACTATATGGGCAGGTCAAGTCACACCATTCAATAAAAATGTCGTCACTTGGGACTACAACGAACTAAATAACATTGAAATCAAAAAAGGTGAAGAAATGGGACGATTTAAACTGGGATCAACCGCTATCGTATTATTTGGCAAAGATGCGGTTGATTGGGAAGAATCTTTGCAAGCAGAAACCCCAACAAAAATGGGCATGCATTTCGGCAAGATTGCAGATAAATAATCACAAAAAAACACCACTTAATAAAAGCCTGCATTGAGCAGGCTTTTTATTGGAACAAAACCATTAAAACACAAACTACATCACCGACTGAATAACAGGGACAATATCCTGACTGACCATTTCGTGCAATAAGTCGCGATAACCAGTGCGACCAGAGGGTAGGTTTTCCTGAGACGTAATCGCTATAGTTAAAGCCAACTCGGGCAATACATAAATCATTTGCCCACCATAACCCCAACCATAGTATCCCTGCACCCCTGCAAAGGTTTGAATAAACCAGCCATAGCCATATTGCCCGCGATGAAAGCGAGATTGCGTTCGAGGCGTCCAACTTTCTTCTATCCACTTTTCAGAGATTAAGCGCTGACCAGCTTCCGTGACACCCCCTCGCCGATACAATTCACCAAACGCCAATAATGAAGCTGGCGTCATACCAACTTGATTCCCTCCCATTGGAATACCCTGCGGATCTGTTTCCCAACTTTGTATTTGAATACCTGCTCCCTGAAGCCACTGATTAGCCAGTCGATAAGTATGCTGACCGCTTTGGCGCATTATGATAGCTGACAACATATGCGTGCTGCCTGTTGAATACTGCATATTACCGCCAACAGCTTCAACAAAAGGCTTTGATAGCGCCGCTTTCACCCAATTATTACTCGCCACCCAGCGACCATAATTACGACCAGAGGTTCGTTCTAACCCTGCCTGCATAGAAAGCAAATGACCTATCGTAATATCATTCAAACTAGGGTCTGGATTACTAGGCAATTGATCGGCAAGCAAGGGCGCAATTGGCTGATCAACACCCTCAACAACGCCACGTTCAATCGCCATACCTACAATGGCAGACATAAGGGATTTTGAGGCCGACTTGATATTTGCAACAGCATCAATATCCGCCTTGTTATATGCCTTCGACCAAACAAGCTCTCCTTTATGTGCGATCTGTACCGTCTTTATATTAGAAAAGCCTTGAGCCGTTTTATCCATAGCACTCAAATCTAAGGCATTAACCTGAGCACTAACGAACAAAAGCAATGAACTAAGCAAAACAACATACATACTGAACGATTCATCCTAATTTCAAAGTAAGGCCAATTCACGAAAAACACAAACTGGCAGCTGATAAACAAAATCATTCTGTCGATTAAACCACATAAAAAAGCCTGCACGAAGCAGGCTTTTTCTTAACGATAAAAGTCAACTTAGCTACTATGGCAAGTCGTCTTCCAACTCTTCTTTTGGCGCTGGAATTAAATCTTCTCGTTTAACATCCATCGCTAGCAATAAATTTGCCGCTACGAAGATAGAAGAATACGTACCAATCACAATACCAACCAACAATGCCATAGCAAAGTTATGAATAGCCTCACCACCAGCAACAAACAACACAACCAATACAAACAAAGTCGTTAACGATGTAATCAAAGTTCGACCAAGCGTCTGATTGATAGAATCATTCACTAAATTATATGGTGTTGTATCACGCATAATACGGAAATTTTCACGAATCCGATCACACACTACTATCGTATCGTTGAGGGAATAACCGACCACAGCAAGTAAGGCCGCCAGCACCGTCAAATCAAACTCCACCTCAAAGATAGAAAAGAAGCCCAATGTGATGATCACGTCGTGAATCAAAGCCGCAACAGATGCTACAGAGAATTTAAATTGAAAACGCACAGCCACGTAAATCATCACGATAGCCAACGCAAGCAACATACCTAGGCCACCTTGCTCACGCAACTCCTCACCCACTTGCGCACCAACAAATTCTGAACGCTGAAGAGACACATCAGTCGCTCCATTATTCTGCAGTGTTGATAGAACCTCATCACCCAAAGTCGCCGTATAGGCATTTGCCATACGAACCACAACATCAGTTGGCGAACCAAAGTTCTGCACAACAACATCAGAATAGCCGTTTTCACCTAGCAGTGTACGAACGTCATCCAATTTTGGTGCTTCTTTATAAGCTACCTCTATTAATGTACCGCCAGTAAAATCCAACCCAAACTGCACACCCTTTGTTGCCAAAGAAACAAGAGAGATCAGTATCAACGTAAGTGAAAAGACAGCTACGATTTTACGCATTGCCATAAACGGAATATTTGTCACTTTCATGGCATTCTCCTAAATGTACAGTTTCTTATTTTTACGGCCGCCATACACAAGATTAACCTGTGCACGAGTTACAACGATTGCCGTAAACATAGAAGTAAGAATACCCAGTGATAATGTCACTGCGAAGCCTTTAACAGGACCTGTTCCTACCGCAAACAAAATCACAGCAACCAATAAGGTCGTGATGTTGGCGTCGAAAATAGTCGTAAACGCACGGTTAAAGCCAGAATGAATCGCCTGCTGGCTTGGCACACCACTTGCTAATTCCTCTTTTATTCGCGAGAAAATCAACACGTTAGCATCCACCGCCATCCCCATCGTTAATACAATTCCGGCAATACCCGGCAAAGTAAGCGTCGCGGAAAGTAAAGACATACAAGCCATCAAAAGCACAATATTCAACGCCAACGAGATATTGGCAAAAATTCCAAACACCTTGTAGTAAACCAGCATGAACAACATAACAACGAGCAAACCGATTTGCGCCGAACTCACACCCAACTTGATGTTTTCAGCACCCAAGCTTGGCCCAATAGTACGCTCTTCAACAAAGTAAATTGGCGCAGCCAAAGCACCAGCACGCAGTAACAAAGCTAATTCAGAAGATTCACGAGGACTATCTAGACCCGTGATACGGAATGAATTCCCTAGCGTCGTTTGAATAGTTGCCAGAGAAATAATGCCTTTCTCACTATAACTTCTACGCACTTCTTCCATCTTGCCATCTTTTTCGACAAAACGACTGCGAGACTTATGCTCAATAAACACCACCCCCATGTTACGACCAACCGCAGAACGAGTAACTTTACTCATCTGCTTGCCGCCCTTAGCATCCAAACTAATGTTTACTTGTGGGCGACCATTTTCGTCGAAAGAGGAACTCGCATCAGAAACACTATCACCAGTAATAATAAGATCGCGCTCTAAACGAGCAGTACGACCACTACCATCACGGAAAGTTAAAGTCTCAACATCACTACCGTTGTCATCCAGACCTGCTTCCAAATGAAATTCAAGGTTAGCTGTTGCACCGATAATACGTTTCGCTGCTGCAGTATCCTGAACACCTGGCAACTCAACAACAATACGATTACTACCTTGACGCTGCACCAAAGGTTCGGCCACACCAAGTTCGTTTACACGATTTCGCAAGGTGGTTAAGTTTTGCTGTAACGCATAAGACTCAATCTCTTTCTTAGCCGCTTCGGTAAAGCTAACATCTAAGTAAAAATCAGTACCATCTTGACGCGTTGCGTAACGGTATTCAGAAAAGTCCTTCTTCAACAAGGTTTCAGCTGAAGCCAAATCAGGCTGCTGCAAGAAACGAATCGAAAGCACGCCATCTTCAATATCAACACTACGGTAACGAATACGATCTTTGCGCAATGCCGCCTTCATCTCGCTAGCACTAACATCAAGTCGTTGTTTTAGCGCTGCAGGCGTATCTACTTCTAGCAAGAAGTGAACACCACCGCGCAAATCAAGGCCCAATTTAGCAGGACCAGCACCTAAAGAAGACAGCCATTCAGGCGTCGTAGGTACAAGGTTAAGCGCCGTCACATAATCTTCACCCAATGCTGCCGCCACAACCGGCTTAGCAGCAAGTTGGTCCTCACCGCTATTAAAGCGCAAGGTACCGCCAGCAGAGGTAAGCTCTGCTTCTTTTAAATCTATATTCGCTTTTGAAAGCGCACTTTTCGCTTTTTGCAAAGCCTGCTCATCAACAACAGCAGTCGCTTTTTGGGTAGATAGTTGTAGCGCTGGATCATCCGGATAAAGGTTTGGGAAGGCATATAGTAGCCCCAAAGCCAAAACAAGAAGAATTAGCAAATACTTCCACAAGGGATACTTGTTAAGCATGAAAATTCCTTTACACCTAAAAAATTAAATGGATCGATAAAGAAGAAAAGCGCCTTGGTAGGCGCTTTTCAAAGAAGGTTAAATTGACTTTAACGTTCCCTTAGGTAAAACAGCAGCAACTGAAGATTTTTGAAATTTCATTTCAATACCTTCAGACACTTCAAGTACTACATAGTTATCGTCTACTTTAGACACTTTACCTATTACACCACCGCCAGTTACTACCTCAGTGCCTTTCGCTAGAGATGCAATCAAGTTTTTATGCTCTTTTGCACGTTTCGCTTGCGGGCGCCACATAAGGAAGTAAAAGATGACAACGAAGCCAGCAAGAAGTACTAGGTTAAAAATACCTGCATCTGCTGGTGCGCCGCCTTCAGCGTAAGCTGGTGAGATCAATGCGATCATGGTGTTAACTCTCCAATGGTTTATGAAACTGTTGCGAACCCTTCTGTAAAGGAATCCGCATAATTTTGTTTATTATTCACTCAAAGCTGGCGTTTCTAGGCCTCGCTTTGCATAAAACTCATCAACAAAGGCGTCAAATCTACCTTCATCGAGCGCCTGACGCAATCCCGCCATGAGTGTTTGGTAATATCGTAGGTTATGAATTGTGTTTAATTGCGCCCCTACCATTTCTTGACACTTATCTAAATGATGTAAATAAGACCGAGAAAAGTTTTTACAAGTGTAACAATCACATTCTTTGTCTAATGGACCAACATCGTGACGATATTGAGCATTACGAATGCGGACCACGCCATCTGATGTAAACAAATGACCGTTACGTGCATTACGCGTTGGCATAACGCAATCAAACATATCTACGCCGCGACGAACACCCTCGACCAAATCTTCTGGTTTACCTACACCCATTAAATAACGTGGCTTATCTGCAGGCATTTTGGGAGTGGTGTGATCCAAAACCTTCATCATTTCGTCTTTCGGCTCACCCACTGACAATCCGCCAATCGCATAGCCATCAAAACCAATATCCACCAAGCCTTCTAGAGACTCATCACGAAGGTTTTCGTACATACTGCCTTGGATAATACCAAACAATGCAGATGGACTGTCACCATGCTCATCCTTAGAACGTTGCGCCCAACGCAAACTCATGCGCATAGACTTAGCCGCTACCTCAGGCGTCGCCGGATAAGGCGTACATTCATCAAAAATCATCACAATATCAGAGCCAAGATCACGCTGAACTTGCATGGAGATTTCGGGACTTAAAAACACCTTCGAGCCATTAATTGGTGAACGAAAGCTCACACCCTCTTCGGTAATTTTGCGCATTTCGCCAAGCGAAAACACTTGAAAACCACCAGAGTCCGTTAAGATCGGCTTTTTCCATTGAGTGAAATCATGCAAATCACCATGGGCTTTCACCACATCCGTTCCCGGACGCAACCAAAGATGGAAAGTGTTCCCCAAAATAATATCAGCACCAATTTCTTCGATATCTTTGGTCAACATGCCCTTCACTGTACCGTAAGTACCAACAGGCATAAAAGCTGGCGTTTCGACCTTCCCACGCGGAAACGTCAAGGTCGCACGACGCGCCTTTCCTGACGTAGTGTGAAGTTCAAAATCCATAAAACATTCTGGACGCTTATCAGACATACGTCTTATTCCTCACCTTGCGGGCCTTTAGCCTGCGCATTTCGTGTAATAAACATGGCATCACCATAACTAAAAAATCTGTACTTCTGCTCAACGGCTTTTTTATAAGCGGCCATCACATGGTCATAACCCGCAAAAGCGCTAATTAGCATAATCAGTGTCGACTCTGGCAAATGAAAATTCGTCACCAAAGCATCCACTGTTTTAAATTCATAACCTGGGTAAATAAAAATACTGGTGTCGTCCTGCATCGGCGCTATATCACCACTTTGGCTTGCCGATTCAAGACTACGAACACTGGTCGTACCAACAGCAATAACTCGACCACCACGCGCTTTAGTGGCTTTAACTTGCTCAACCACACTAGACTCAACTTCCACATATTCAGCGTGCATAATATGGTCTTTTACATTTTCGACCTTCATTGGCTGAAAAGTTCCAGCACCAACATGCAAGGTAACAAATGCTGTTTCAACCCCTTTTGCTTTAAGCTTTTCAAGCAAAGCCTCATCAAAATGCAAGCCAGCGGTTGGCGCAGCAACAGCTCCAGGTTTTTGATTATAAACAGTTTGATAACGCTCTTGATCACTATCTTCATCAGGACGTTCAATATAAGGCGGTAACGGCATATGCCCAGCACGCGTTAGCACATCTAAAACAGGCTCATTAAAAACAAGGTGAAACAACGCACCTGAACGACCAACCATGGTCGCTTCAATCTGCTCACCTTTATCTTGTCCCAAAATCAGCTTGCTGTTTTCTTTTGGCGACTTACTCGCACGAACATGCGCTAGTGCTTCATTTGTATTAATGACTCGCTCGACTAGTATCTCAACTTTTCCGCCAGATTCCTTTTGCCCAAAAACACGCGCAGGAATAACTCGAGTGTTGTTAAACACCATCAAGTCACCTGGCTGAACCAAGCCCAACACATCTGGAAATTGACGATGAACTACTTCACCGCTAGGACCATCAAGATGCAACAACCGACTGGCTGTTCTATCAGGCATAGGATAATTAGCGATCAATGAATCAGGTAAATCAAAGTGATAATCGGAAACGAGCATGAAAAGAAAGCTACCTAGGAAAAAACGACCCAGCATTCTAGCGAAAATCCACTCAAAAAGGTACTTCCAAGCCACTACTTGTTAAAAAGATAAAAAATAATGCGCATGGCCGTTGACTTATCCTATAAATACCCTAGAATACGCCTCACCTTTTTCAAGGCCAGTGTGGTGGAATTGGTAGACACGACGGATTCAAAATCCTGTGCCTTCGGGTGTGGCGGTTCGAGTCCGCCTACTGGTACCAACATAAAAAGCCCTGATCGTTGATCAGGGCTTTTTTTTCGTTCCTTGAATGCTATTCTGGGACAACAGCGTCATCTTAGGAACAAAACATGAATCGCCGCAAAAAAATCAAAGACATATACGACAAGCGCATGAAACAGGCTAACCTAAAGGTAAACCCTAAAAAAGCCAAGCCTAAATACATTTCAAAAGCGGAGCGTGCAAAAATGGAAGCCGAAGCGGCTGCCAACCTAAACTCAGACGTTGATACAGAAGCAACTGAGACAAGCGAAGTAAAAGACGCTTAAAATCGCGCTCTAAAGTGCCAGTCTCCCTCTTTCATATCATTTTTGATTGACTGGCAAATATCCTCATCTATCTGATCACTGTCCACTTCATATAATCCGCACTGAGCAACAGCACGCTTTTCATTAATATTCGAACCCAAATATTCATAGACAACTCGCGCACAACATGGCGCTCTTTCACCACTCCCAGACACTCCTAAACGCAATCCAGTCAATCGCTCGACGCGGTTTTGAAAAGAAGGATAAAGAATCGTCTGCGTCATCTCCACATGAGTTTGGCTTTCATAGTCGATCAAAAATAATCTATCCGACAATAACTGCACCACGCCATTATAAACGCCATGAAAAGACTTCTTTAAATTACGTGGGTTCAAGCGTTCAGTACGCTGATAGTAAGTTTTATCACCTTGAGACTCTACGTGCACCAAGGTGCGTAAAATCTTTCCCGGGCATGCCATAGAAAGATAATATTCAAAGTAATAGCCACAATACTTGGCTAAACCATGCTGGCCAGACTGATTCAGTTTATTAAATTGCATCTGCTCTGGCGTAAGACTTTTGACATCTTCATTTTGACGAATCGGACGTGCCTGTACCAGCTTAGCAAAATGAGCGTGCGCCAACGCCATCTCACTAGGCTCAACACCAAAAAACTCACCAATGCGCCGCTGAGTGCTATTACTCGGTACTGTTGTCCCATTTAAATAACGATTAAATTGCGCGCGATTGATATTTAACCGACGACACACATCCGCCACCGATTTGTAGTAACTGCATAATAACTGCAAGTTATCCGCAAAATCCTGAGCCACAATTCACCCCACCTTACGAGCCAAAGTTAAACATCAGCAGTGTAATGAATTCGCCTTTCGAAAACACTTAAAAAATGATGCTATCTGATGCTTCAATAGCACCAACTAGCATCAGCAAGCATCTTTTTACGAACTCCCTTTCCTACTTTTTTTTCGTTCCAATGAGCTCCTTAAAACCAAATAATAAATCTAAAAAAACAGGAGTTCCCCCTCATGCTATCTCTTATCACCGACTTGCTTTGGAGTAAGGTTCTTATCGCTGTATTAATCGGCATCGGAATCTGGTTTACCGTTGCAACCCGTTTTGTACAATTTCGTTATTTTGGCAATATGTTCGGTATTCTTACAGCCAAACACCATGAAGCCGATGGAAAACATTTAAGCTCATTCCAAGCCTTAATCTTATCTGTAGCAGGTCGTGTTGGCGGCGGTAACATTGCCGGCGTAGCCGTTGCTATCACTATCGGTGGCCCAGGTGCGATATTCTGGATGTGGGTTGTTGGCCTGATGGGCATGGCAACCAGTTTCGTGGAATGTATGCTGGCGCAAACCTATAAAACAGCAGAAAAAGACGGTACCTTCCGCGGCGGTCCAGCGTTTTATATCGAGCGCGGTTTAGGCAAAAACTGGAAATGGTTGTCTGTACTGTATTCAATCTTACTATTGGCCACTTTTGGCATCGCCTTCACAACCTTGCAATCTTATTCTGTTGCGACATCATTAGAAGACGCCTTTGGCATCCAGCCCTACTACAGCGGCATCGGCATGGCGTTAATTGTTGGCCTGATTATTTTTGGTGGCGTTAAACGTATCGCACAAGTTGCTGAAGTGCTGGTGCCTATTATGGCTGGCGGCTACTTGTTAATTGCCCTTATCGTTCTTGCGATGAACCTAAGCGCGATTCCAGATACCTTGATCATGATAGTAAAAAGTGCGTTCGGTTTAGAGCCAGCGTTTGGCGGTGGTATTGGCGCAGCGATATTAATGGGCGTAAAACGCGGTCTATTCTCTAACGAAGCAGGTCTTGGTAGCGCGCCAAACGTTGCAGCGGTTGCCTATATTCCACACCCAGCAAACCAAGGCATTGTTCAAGCTTTCTCTGTATTTATCGACACAATCGTATTGTGCACTTGTACAGCATTGATCATTCTTCTTGGCAGCGCCTATGACCCAAGCAGCACCGATACAATCCAAGGTGTTGCCTTAACTCAAGCATCTCTGGCAACTCACATGGGCGATTATGGCCGCATGTTCGTCAGTATTGCTCTACTACTATTTGGCTTTAGTACTATTTTGTATAACTACTACTTGGGTGAAAACAGCGTTAGTTACCTAACTAAATCAGACAATCATGGTTTTTACATGAACGCCTTCCGCGTCATCATCATTTGCCTTTGCTGTACAGGCGCTATTCTTGATCTAGGCACTGTGTTCGCTTTTGCAGATTTGAGCATGGGCTTATTGGCGCTGGTTAACTTATTTGCTCTAGCTCTGTTATTTAAAGTTGCTAAACGCGTCATGAAAGACTTTGACGATCAGCGTAAACAAGGCAATAAAATACCAACATTTGAAGCAAACCGTTTCGCCGATTTGGATCTAGACCAAGAATCTTGGCCAAATAGTGAAAAGCCACATAACACAAACCACCAATAACCCAACTTAGATTACGCCTCACTGTGATCCAGTGAGGCGTCAGGAAGAACATCATGAATACTCGCTCTGAATACGATTTACTTGGCAATATGGACGTTCCTGCTGACGCGCTGTACGGCATACAGACATTGCGTGCAGCTCAAAACTTTTCAATTACTGGCGTTCCGATTTCACACTTTCCTGAATTGATCAAAGCCTTGGCAATGGTAAAAGCAGCTGCCGCTCGAACCAACCAAGAAATGAAACTACTAACAACCGAAAAAGCCGATGCCATTGTCTATGCCTGCCAAGATTTGATCCAAGGTCAACATCACGATCAATTCATTGTCGATGTTATTCAAGGTGGCGCTGGTACCTCAACCAACATGAACGCCAACGAAGTCATTGCCAACATAGCCCTAACAAAATTGGGTCATGAGAAAGGCGAATACAAATTCCTACATCCAAATGACGACGTAAACCGCTCACAATCCACTAATGACGCATACCCAACAGCGGCCTGCTTAGGCATTCAGTTTGCAGCGGATAACTTTGTTCCAAGTCTTGCTTCACTAAAAGAAGCACTAGAAGCCAAAGCTCGTGAATTCTCGCACATCGTAAAAATGGGCCGCACACAACTTCAAGATGCTGTGCCAATGACTCTAGGCCAAGAGTTTGACGCTTTTGCAGTTACTCTTGGCGAAGACATTGATCGCATCAGTGAAGCTTGCGCACTGCTATGCGAAGTTAACCTTGGCGGCACCGCAATCGGTACAGGCATCAATACTCCTGAAGGTTACGCCAAACTGGTTGTAGAAAAATTAGCGACTATATCAACAAAACCACTTGTACCAGCAAGCAATCTAGTCGAGGCAACATCCGACATGGGTGCGTTCGTATTTTTCTCCGGCATTTTGAAACGCCTTGCTATTAAACTAAGCAAAATGAGCAACGACTTGCGCCTATTATCAAGCGGCCCTCGTACTGGTTTAGGCGAAATCAACCTACCACCAATGCAGCCAGGCTCGTCTATTATGCCAGGCAAAGTAAACCCGGTAATTCCAGAAGCGATGAACCAAACAGCTTATCAAGTTATCGCGTCTGATCTTGCTGTAACATTGGCCGCTGAAGCAGGTCAATTACAGTTAAACGCTATGGAACCTATGATCATTTATAACGTACTAAATTCGTTAAAAATGCTGAAAGAAGCCTGCCAAATGTTAGAAACTCGCTGCATACGTGGCATCACTGCTAATGAAGCAGTGTGTGCTGGCCACGTTGAAAACAGTATCGGTATCATTACCGCTCTGGTTCCGCATATTGGTTACGCGAATGCATCACGCATTGCAAATACTGCACTACACACCGGCAATACTGTGAAAGCCTTAGTGATTGAAGAAAACCTGCTTACGGAAGAACAGGTGAATATTTTACTAAGCCCACAATCCATGCTATCGCCTAGTAAGGTTGTGATATGAGCGCGCAAGTACTCATCTTATACACGGGCGGCACCATAGGCATGGTTCAAACAGAGCAGGGCTTGGCCCCTGCTTCTGGTTTGCAAGAACGTATAGAAATGGCGTTAGGGATGAGCATTAATACCCTTCCCTCTTTTGAAGTACTGGAAATTTCGCCTTTAATAGACAGTGCCAATATCACACCAAAACACTGGACAAAACTGGTGTCTATTCTTGCAACCCATTGGCAAGATTATGATGGCTTTGTGATTCTCCATGGTACGGACACCATGGCGTATACCGCTTCAGCTTTGTCTTTCATGTTGGGCGCTTGCACTAAGAACATCATCCTGACCGGTTCACAAATTCCGTTAGGCATGAATCGCAGTGATGCCACATCAAATCTACAAGCCGCATTATCACTGGCAGTTTCCCATAGAATTGCCGACGTGAGCCTGGTGTTTGATGGCAAGCTAATGCGCGGTAATCGCATTCAAAAAATCAGCAGTGGTCGGTTTGAAGCCTTCCATACCCCAAATGATGATTTACTGGGCGAACTCGCTATTGGTATGCAGCTTTATCCAAATCGTATGCTTAAAAGCGATGAAGAAGTCACAGCAACATCACTTGAAAACAACATAGTTAGTTTTAAAGCTAGCGCTGTTGGCGTGATTACTCTGCATCCGAGTCAGCCAGCTGCTGTCTACCAAAGCCTGTTGGACGACAAAGATTGCAAAGCCATTGTTCTACTAACCTATGGCGCAGGCAATGTGCCAGATCAAAACCCAGCGTTTTTATCGTTTTTAACAGAAGCCATGTTGCGCAAGAAAAACATCGTTAATTTGACCCAATGCCTACATGGTGGCGTATCTCAGGGCGCTTATGCGGCGGGATCTATATTATCTTCGATGAATGTATTAAGTGGAAGAGACATGACCTTAGAAGCCGCCTTCTGCAAACTCCATTGGCTGATTGCCACAGGTGAAAACTATTACGGCATTCTTGAGAAATGGAACACGAATTATTGTGGTGAATTCACTCCTCAATAATACTCGACATGCTTATAAATGGCCTTTGCACGATACAGTATAAAGGCCATTTTTTTACTCGCTAGGTTCACTCCATACCGCCCATTCGTTACCACACGGATCCAGAAAGTGAAAACGACGACCACCAGGGAAGTCAAAAATTACTTGTTCAATCGTTCCACCCGCCGCCTGCACTTTTTCAAATACCACTTCGAGCTCATTACTGTATAAGATAATCAGCGCTGCGCCATTTTGAGGTCTTGAACAGAAGTTCGCCTGAAAAAAACCACCATCCAATCCTGCATTTTCAAATGCTGAATATTCGGGCCCATAATCTTTAAACTCCCATCCAAACACCTGACTAAAAAAAGCTTTATTTAACGCTAAATCTCGCGCTGGTAATTCAACATAATTGATCTTATTGGATTCCATATATCTCTCACTTAATTGTCGATGTTACTACCAAAATAACGCTGATTACGATCATAGCGCCACCGATCCATTGTTGTTTGGTCATTTTCTCTGAAAAGCGCACTTTTGAATAATACAGGGTTCCAACTATTTCAATCTGACCTAATGTTTTTACCAAAGCCGGATTAACCAAAGCAAACCCCGTAAACCAACCGATTGACCCTAAAGAGCTCAACACGCCCACTTTACAACTTAAGACAAACTCATGTTTAAAGGGCGCCAGAACATCTTTGCTTTTATAAATTTGGATGCCGCACAAAATAATAGACTGTAGAGCCAAAACATACCAAAGTGTGACACCAGCACTGGTAATAAGAGAACCAGACAATGAATGACTAGCAATCGACGACGTCACCGAGGTAATAGCAAAACACAAGCCACTAGCCAGACCTAACAAGAGAGAAACATCTTTATGAGCTTGTCTGATATTGCTCCATTTAACGCTCATCACAATCGCTCCTAGCACCCCAAAAGCAATGCCGAACCATGCGCCCATCGTCAAAGTATAGTGCAGCAAAGGCAAACCAATTAACGCCGCCAAAACCGCTTCCGTTTTAGACAACAAGGTCCCTAATGCGAAACTACCAGACTGAAAGGCTCGCAACATAAAATACGTCGCCATAACCTGAGCAACCGCACAAACACTCGCCGCAACAACAAAAACTAGGCTTTTTTCGACAGATACCCAACCAAATAGCTGCCAACAAATAACAAGATACACACTGACTAAAGGCAAGCCGTATAAAGAACGTGACATAGTGGCATGTAAGAATCCTGTTTCACGAGCCAGAGTATTTTGATACGCCGTTCGAACTGACTGACAACCTGCTGCGAACAGAGTAATAAAGATCCACATACCAACGCCTTATGTTGCAATTTGAAAGCGCTAGCATGGGGTTAAGAAATGTATTTGTAAAAGGAATAAATCTTATAATTTGGATTCCAATTAGGAATTCGTTTAATTTTTTATTTCTTTCTCAACTCAGTGACTTGCTCTCCTGCAATCCCCCAGTTATCGGTGCTCACTTCATCAATCACCACAACGGTTGTAGCTGGGTTCTTTCCTAGCACATCAACCAATAAATCCGTCGCACCTTTAATCAATGCTTGTTTTTGTTCCTTAGTCACACCTTCATCGGTAATTCGTATATTGACATAGGGCATAATGAAGTCCTTAAAATTTAGCAACAATGTCTAACAAGGCTTGCTTAACAGACGCATCAACAACTTCACCGTCTTTCATCACGTTATAGAAGCTAGGCACGCTCAGACTACCAACAATATTACCTTTGAAAAACGGCATGCTGTTTACGGTTTGGGCTAGCACACTACTTGCGCCACCAGGTCCTGGAGATGTTGAAAGCACAGCAATAGGCTTATCTTGATAAACCGCTTTTTCGATACGAGACGCCCAATCAAAAATGTTTTTATAAGCCGCAGAATAAGAGCCATTGTGCTCAGCAAAAGACGCGACAATAACATCCGTTTGAGCAATAGCATCAACGAAAGCTTGCGCTTGAGCAGGAACACCTGATTCTTTCTCAAAGTCTTCACTGAAAAGCGGCATTTCAAAATCATTAAGATCAAGAAGCGTTACTTCTGCCCCTTCAACGAGATTTGCTGTGTAGCCGGCCAATGCTTTGTTAATTGACTGCTTGCTAGAGCTCGCACCAAATGCAAGTATTTTCATTTTCGATCCTTTTATTTCGTTAAGGTTAAAACGCTAAGATAAAATTGTTTCATCTTTTTTTGATATTACCTTGTTTAGAATGCCATTATGAACTCAATTTTCAAACATACTTTTGTACGCTTTGCCATCGTGGGTGGTGCTGGTTTTTTGGTCGACCTTACCTGTATGCTGCTGCTTTCCTTTTGGTTGCCGCACCTTGTCGCAAGAGGCATCGCATTTTGGGTAGCGGCAAGCTCAAATTGGTGGTGGAATAGAACTATTACCTTTACCGAATCAAAAGCTCAAATAACAAGCACAAACAAAAAAGCTACCGCTCTGCAATGGATACAATTTCTCGGCAGCTCTGCTATTGCTTTTGTGCCCAACTGGGGATGTTACTTAGTACTCATGTCTCAACCACCAGCCACACCTAACTCCACACTGAGTCTTTTATGGCCTTATCTAGCCATGATCCCTGGCATTTTAATTGGCATGATGCTCAATTACGTTTTCTCACGTTTCTGGATATTTTCTCCCGCGAAATTTTAAACTGCCACAAAATCAATGTTGCCAACTTAGGCTTCTTCAGCACCATGCTCTGCAAAACGCCCTTTCGATTTATCATGCACTTGATCATGGCGCGGCCAAGGCCAACCGCCAAATTGCGTACGCTGGTAATCTTCAAACGCTTGCTGTAACTCGGCACGCGTATTCATAACAAACGGACCATGTTGTTCAACATGCTCACCGATTGGGCGGCCTTGCAACAACAAGAATCTGGCTTTTTCACCCTGATTACGCAATACCAAAGCCGAATCACTTTTCAAGACAAAAGCTTCATTAATAGAGACATTTACACCATCTAACGTGACCTTCTCACCTTCAAAAAAGTACAAAGTACGGCTCAAATTAGCTGCCGCTGCAGGCAAGGTCCATTCACCATTTTCTGGCAAATCAATCAACCAAATAGCAACGTCGTTTTTACTATCCGCCGCCCATGAATTAGGCGGACAAGGTGAAGGATCAACATTTTGAAACGTGCCAGCAACCACCTTAACTTGAGTTTCCAGACCTTTACTGTCGGCAACCTGTACCACAGGCGTATCTTCATTCCAAAGCATAGTGAAATGCGGTGGTACCATTTTATTTTTGCTTGGTAAATTTAGCCAAATTTGAAACAATTCCAAGGGATTAGGACCATCTTCGTTTAGCAAAGGAAACATCTCAGAATGCTGAACACCTTCGCCTGCCGTCATCCACTGAGTATCGCCCTCCCCATAACGGCCAGCCGCACCAATAGAATCGGCATGATCAACAAAGCCTTTATTGACAATGGTTACCGTTTCAAAACCGCGATGCGGGTGAGCAGGAAACCCTGGGATGCTTTTACCGTGGTACATACGCCAGCCATCAATACCGCCAAAATCTTGTCCCAAAGGACGATTATTTAACGATACATCAGGGCCCATAGAAGCATTTGCTTTTGGATAAGTGTCGTTATGAAAAGCACAAAATAAAAAAGGATCAAATGTTGGCCAGAACATCTGAAGGGGAATTCGTTTTAAAATTGATGAGCTCATTATGTTTCTCCATCAAGAAATCATGTTACCAATACGTACATGATAGCATCTATAAACTTGATTGATTTATGCTGATATCGGTTCTAACCCATTCACTTTTTCAATATATATTCTCAGAAAAACTTATGCACCACTTGGAAAAATTACTTTCGCCGTACACCCTGGCGCGCCACTGTCTATCGACAAATTATCACTCAAAGAGAAAGAACAATGATACTTAGCGCAAATATCGCGCACTATCATCAATCCTAAACCATAACTTTCACCACCCGGTTTGCCGCTCAAACCGCAACCTGTATCAACAATAGACAACTCATTTTCAGATACCACGATATTCACATAGCCTTCTTCGGTGCAAGCCATGGCATTTTTCAGCAGATTCCCCACTAAAATATGAAAAGTAGGAACAGGTAACTTGGTAATAACTTCACCGTTTTTTACAATATCAACTGTGACAGACTTGCCAGTTAAGTAGCCCAAATGCATTTGTCGAATATCTTCAAATTCGTTATCTTGCACAACCCGTGAAGTAATCGCAGCCAAATCTTCATCACGAGTCAGAGACAACAGAGTCGCGATGTAGTCTTCCATCTCTTGGCAAGCTTGAACCATGCGCACTCGTTGACGCTCTAAAAATTCTTTAGAATCAGATTTGCCTATCAAGGTTGTCGCGCCTTTCATGACCATAAGAGGCGTGCGTAACTCATGACTCGCATAGCGGTTAAAAGCTCTCTCTCGCTGAATCAATTCTCGAATTTGATTTTGGTAACTATTTAATCGATCAACCAGATGACGGATTTCACGTGTTGCCGCCCCTTCTGGCAATTCAATCGCAGACAAATTGGCAGGCGTTCTATCACCAAGACTTTTAGAAAGTTGGGCAAGCGGCTTGGTTAAACGATCAGATATTCGCATGACCACCCACAAACTGACGATCAATAACAACAGAGACAACACTAGCTGAGTACTTTGTGTTTCAAACATCTGCTCTTCAGAGATTTCATAAATCTCGTCGTAATGAATCACATAAATATCTTTTAACTCACCATTCAGCATAGCTTTAGAATGCATGGAAAACATTTCTAGCGTCGTATCTGATTCTTTGTCTAATTCATAAGGCTTATCGTCTTTAGTATTCTCAGCAAGAACCACCCCAGACGGTAAGTTTTCTTTCCCCACATAGACTTCAGAAAAAGGCGGCACAGAAACATGAGTTAACTGAGTGCCATCCAGTAAAGAGATAGCTGTATTTTTATCTTTTAACATACGATTTTCAGCATAGATCATTTCTATATTTTCGATCATCGACGTAAACATAGAAAAATGAAATGCAATAATAGCGAATGCTACAATCGAAAAATAAGTGAAGGTAAGCTGTTTCGCGGATTTAATTTGTTTCATTCATCACCTTCAGCAACAAGACGATAACCCACCTTAGAGACAGTTCTTAAATAAGCATGCTCAAAAGGTCGATCAATCAAACTACGTAATTGATAAATATGACTGCGTAATACTTTGCTATCAGGCTCTTCATCACCCCATAAGGCATCGCAAATTTCATCTTTTGATACCACATCAGGCGCTTTTTGAATAAGGCATTTTAAAATGGTGTATTGAGAAGGATTTAAAGAGTAACGGCCACCTTCACGCTGCAACACTCGCGTATTCATATCCAAAGATAAATTACCGAAGGTTAACGTCCGATTGGCCACACTGCCTTTTCGTCTTCTTACTAAGGCTTGCAATCGAGAATCAAGGATTTCCAAATCAAAAGGCTTCACTAAATAATCGTCAGCTAAATGGTCAAAACCCGTCAAAATATCATCTTTAGTGTCGCGGGCCGTGAGCATTAATATAGGTGTATCAATGCCAGCTTCACGCAATGATTTACATACCGTTAATCCGTCCATTTTAGGCAACATAACATCTAAAATAATGGCATCATAATGTTCGGCTTTTGCTAACTCATACCCTTGTAAACCATTGTTCGCGTAATCTAATACGTAATCTTTGATTTCAAAGTAATCAAAGATTACACCAGCAATATCTTTGTGATCTTCTACTAATAGTAATTTCATATTTTTCTCAATTATCAAAAAGCGCTATAAAAAAGTGCTGTAAAAAAAGAGTGGGCTAATAAAGCTGAATTGTCACATAAAAGCATGAAAAAAAAGTGAATCACCTTTTTGCGACACCACTTTTATTAGGATGTACTCAACGAATTTTTCCGTATTCAGGAGAACATCATGAGCGCCATTCCATATAGACAATACGCGAACGTTGAATCCGCGGCAAAGGAACCAGCAGTCAAGGCACAACCTTTGGTATCCGTAATTATCCCCTTTTTAAATGAAGCGGATGTATTGGCTGTTTGCCACCTACGTGTCTGTGAGGCACTTTCTAAACTACAGCAGCATTGTGAAGTCATCTACATTGATGACGGTAGTAGTGACAACAGCTGGGAATTAGTGAGTCATTTTAAGCACCCTTTACATCAAATACGCAGCTTACGATTAAGCCGAAATTTTGGCAAAGAAGCGGCAATGAGCGCGGGAATGAAAGCCGCATCAGGCCGCTGTGTCATTCTACTTGACGCGGATTTACAAGATCCACCTGAATATATTTCTGCGATGGTACAAGCATGGCAAGATGGCGCTCAAGTCGTCGAGATGCAACGTCGCGAGCGTCACGGAGAAAGTTGGTTAAAACGCACCACAGCACATTGTTTCTATCGCTTTATGTCCAAAATTAGCGATCACCCGATTACCGAAAACGTCGGTGACTTTCGCCTAATGGATCAAAAAGTCGTCAAGGTTATTAACACCTTGCCAGAAAGAACCCGCTTTATGAAAGGCTTACTTGCTTGGCCTGGCTTTACTCGCAAAGTCCTCACCTTTGACCGCGCCCCCCGTTTGGCTGGTGATACCAAGTGGAACTACCCAAAACTCATTCATTTAGCTCTGGAAGGCATTACCTCATTCAGCACCAAACCATTACGCTGGGCAACCATGGCTGGCCTAACCACGTCAGCTATCGCTTTTATTATGGCTCTGGTTATTTTCACCAAAACCATCGTTTGGGGTGACCCTGTTGCTGGTTACCCATCGACAATACTCGTCGTACTATTTTTAGGTGGCATTCAGCTCTTATCTATTGGAGTGCTGGGCGAATACGTTGGTCGATTGTTCATTGAATCCAAACAACGACCTTTGTATGTACTCATGGAAGATGCTATGACAAAGCCCACTTTCAAATACTCGGACTCTGAATAATGCAACAACCGACCTTCTCATTGCCGCCTGCAAAACTGCTGATCACATTGTTGATTAGCTGCTTAGTATTGCGCTTTCTTTCTTTATCCCTCTACCCATTGATGGACACCACCGAAGCGCGTTACGGTGAAATGGCGCGCATCATGTTCGAAACTGGCAACTGGATCACGCCAATGTTTGACTACAATGTGCCATTTTGGGGAAAACCGCCCATTTTCACTTGGTTAAGCAGCCTTGGATTCAATCTATTTGGCGTCAATGAATTCGCTGCTCGCGTACCTCATCTCATCGTTGGGTTAGGAGTGATTGGGTTAGTTTATAAACTGGCAAAAGATCATTTCCAATCATCAAGCATGGGATTTTTTGCTGCCAGCATCTTAGCATCTACCGTCTCATTTATTGTCTTAAGTGGCGCGGTAATGACAGATACGGCCCTCACCTTTTCTATTGCTCTAAGTATGATTAGCTTCTGGCAAGCATGGAGCAACAAAGGCAAGATCTGGGGCTATTTGTTTTTTGTTGGTTTAGCATTAGGCATGCTGTCAAAAGGCCCATTAGCAATTGTATTGATTGGCATAAGTTTGACTATTTGGCTGCTCCCTAACGGCCGCTGGAAAAAACTATGGAACACTTTACCTTGGGGAGTTGGCACCTTACTGTTTCTTGTTATTTGCGTGCCTTGGTATGCCATTGCGGAATACAAAACACCGGGGTTTCTAGATTACTTCATCGTTGGTGAACATATTAAACGCTTCATCGTCAGTGGCTGGCAGGGTGACTTATATGGCAGTGCGCATGAAAGAACTCGCGGCACTATTTGGTTTTACGCCTTGATGTCTATGTTGCCTTGGAGCCCACTTGTCATCTGGCAATGGATTCGCACGATAAAAGACGACAAAGACGTTGAAGAAAGTTCAGATGGATTCGGCACTTTCTTGTTATTTTGGATGTTGTCGCCGATGATTTTATTCAGCTTTTCGGGCAATATTTTAGCCAGCTACGTGATGCCAGCACTGCCAGCCATGGCATTATTATTGGTGCATCTTCATAGCCAAAGACCATTACAAAGCTGGCTCTATAAAGTCGGCTTCATCACGCCATTTTTGCTTATTGTACTAATCAGCGTGTTACATTTCGATTTAGTGCCAAAACGCTCAGAAGACAAAATACTTGCGGTTTGGAAACAACAACCAGAAGCCACACAAAGCGATTTATTTTATCTGCATAAACGCCCTTTCTCTGGCCAATACTATTCATCAGGTAAGGCAAAACAGCGCTCAACCGATGTAAACTCTTGGCTACCAACACAGAGCAAAGCATTTTTCATCGTTCAAGCGGCGAATGATCATACTGTGTATTCAAACTGGTCATGCGGTGAAAGAGACAAAACCGATAGGGAAATACTGCTGTATTGCCAACCTTCTCAATAATGGCAATTGATAGAACGACGAACTCTAAGGAATTGAGACAAGAAAAACACAAAGGTGCCGAAGCTTCTTTGTGTTTTTTTATAGCATATATCTAGCGGTTTAAACTGATCACGTCATACATAAACGCCCCGCCAAGCACTTCAAACTCAAGCTGATTACCTTGGTTCTTTAAATGCTCAGCAGGAACATCCAGTGTCTCTGCATGATAACGTCCGCTTTGCATCGCACTTCGATAAATAGCTTTATCATTAGCATAGTGCACTTCTTTGAGCAGCTTGCCATTAAGTCGAACAAGCAACCTAGGTGCCGTCGTCGCTTTCCCCATGCCACTATTACTCGCCGCAGCAAACGCGATATTAAGTTTAGCGTCGGCCACTTTATCTAAATCAAAGTTTACCTGCCAAATACCCGGTTTGGTTTGTGCATAGTACCAATCTTCTTTTTCATTACTTTTCCCAATATCGTAAATCAAACTAACAGGCGTTTCGTGTTGCCAACGATTATTTCGAGGCTCGCCTGCGAACTTAAATTCATCCGCTCGACGATTTGCTTGGCCTATTTGCCATAGCCTTGTCTGTGTTGATAAAGGCAACTCGATTGGCTTAACCTGACTTCCAGCTTTTAGGGTGACAGAGCTCTCATACAAAATACCTGTTTGAGAGCCTGATGTCGCATACACAGCAAGCCGATAATCACCTGGCACGACATTGGCAATTGCATAATTACCTTGAGCATTCGTTTTAGATGAATAGAAATAGCCTAAAGTCTGCTGATCGAACTCTGCATTCGGATCGTTACTTAAAGTAACTACCACAGGAGCCTTAGTTTTCACATTCCCCTTCAAAGAAGCCCGTTGGTGCTCATATCGAGTGTCTTTTAGCCAGTCATAAGGCCATTTAGCTTGCTCTATAGAAGCTCGCTGCTGAGCATTTTTAATAAGTTGTTGGGGGGTTACTGCCTTATTCACATAGACTAACCAAGGGCCGTATATTTTTTGCCACCCTGGAGGAGCTTGCAAATCAGGAGAACCAAGATGAGCGCCAGTTAAATAATTAAGCGCAATAGCATCTTGATGAACCAGTAACTCTTGATTTAGCAAATCCCCTGAATAATATTCGTGACTAGCAGGAATAACCCACGCGCCAAATTTCTCGCCTAATACTCCCCACAAATTACTTTCACGCTGATAATTCACCAAATCATATTTACTATAAACATCGCCATTAGACAGACGCCAAGTTTCGTCTTGCACAAACTCACTGTTTTCTAAAGATGCATAGCTTGGTGGTGTAGCGAGCGTTTCACCATTATAAAGATGCGGCATTAAAGCAGAATCAAAACGATAAACCGTACGCAACTCAGCTAATCGCGTAACAGAGTCATGTTGATTTTTCGCGACAACATAATTGTAAACACCACTAACACCTGGGCGCAAAATGTAATGATATTCCAATAAAATATGATCGCTTGATTTACCGTCAAAACGCAGATGAATTTGCTCATCACTGTTCTCGAGCACTTCGCTAGATGCTGCGATAAAATTCGTCGCGCCACCTGAAACTCCAGTGTGATAATCCAAATAGAAACTACGCGTTTTATTCGGATCTCGGCTCACACCACTCAGTTTTTTGACAAGGTTCTCCCCGTCTTTAATCAAAGATAGAGAATCACCTTGTTTAGATAAAGTTAGTTGAATTAAACCATTATCAAGCAAATAACGGTCTTCACTTTCACTTAAAGAAAGGCCTTGGGCCGACGCTTGATAAGACAAAGCGAGTAACGCCAAAAGACTAATGGAAGGTTTCATGGAGGTCTCCTTTTATTGTTATCTTGTCATCCATCGGGCTAACAATGCACTTTGCTCTAACTTGTCGCCCTGACTAGTTGTACTAACAAAAGGAAATCAATACAAATAAATAAAAATGCGTTTCTTTTATTTTGCTATCACGTTTTATCAAAAAAACAATCACACAAAAAAGCCCAAGTCGTATTATCACTAATAAAACTCAGGCTTTTATCAGAAAGAGTTAGCAGTTTTACACAGCAACCGACCCATAACTCGGCTCAGTATGCGAATGATTTAACGCATCATGGGCATGGGGAATATAGACAATCGAATCACCTTTTTCAGCTTTCAGAGCCTCAGAGGTTTCACCTTTCCATGCAATTTTTCGCTCATCACGAGGAGAGACACCAATGTGTTTGCGATAGCAGCGACTAAAATGCGGCGTCGATATAAATCCACACGCCATGGAGATTTCTACAATCGACATATTCGATTGCTTTAACAATTTACGCGCTCGTTCGAGTCGTAAACGTAAATAAAAGCGTGATGGTGAACAATCTAAATGGCGATGAAACATACGCTCAATTTGACGACGAGACACGTCAACAAAAGTCGCCAATTCATCTAGCTCAATAGGTTCTTCCAAGTTGTTTTCCATTAACTCGATCACATCCACCAGCTTCGGCGTGCAAACTCCTGCACTATTAAACTGACGCATTGGCATGCGCTGCTGATCGGATTCATTACGAATACGATCGCAAATAAACATATCGGAAATGGCATTGGATAATTTAGGGCCGTGCTGCTTGGTCATCATGTTTAAAAACATGTCCATCGGCGCACTGCCACCAGAAGACGTCATACGATCTTTATCTATGGAGAATAGCTTGTTGTTACAATTAACTTTTGGGAAGGCTTCTTGCAAAGCCGTTAAACATTCCCAATGCACACTACATTGATAACCATTTAGCAAACCGGCATAAGCAAGGACATAAGCGCCGGTACAAATACCTCCAAGCTGAACACCTTTGCGCGATTGTTTCATCAGCCAAGAAACTTGCTTTGCGGTAAAAGTTCGTGTGATATCAACGCCACCAGCGACAATAATCAAATCAAACTCACCACTTTCTTCCATAGACAAATCTGGGGTCAAAACTAAACCATCACTTGCCGTGACAGGCTGACCACTTTCAGAAATCAAGCTCCAACTATACAACTCTTCTGCTGACAACTGGTTAGCCATTCGCAGCGGTTCTATAGAAGAAGCAAGCGCGATCATTGTAAAATGATCGAGCAACAGAAAACCTACTTTAGTTGTGCTTCTTGCATCGAAAGCTAGGGGGGTATTTTCCATATTAATGTCCTCATATATGCGCATCTATATTGCTAGGCAAGATCCAGACCAAGTTATCTAGATAACCCTAATTAATATCGATAAAACATACTTTTTTTTATTTTTCTAAGGAAACACAAAGTTCTCAATTCACACAGTAAAAGACAAAAATCTAGGACTAAGACAGTGAAAATGTAGCCCTTTCCTTTTTTACTAAAATCAATACCATGCCATGCACCAATATAGACCATAAGTGCCTTTTTAAGGAACACTTTATTTCATAAAATTTAGTATTCAATAACCACATCAGATTGAGGCACGGTACAGCAAGAAAGAACATAACCAGCTTCAACATCTTCATCTGTAATCCCGCCATTATGATCCATTTGCGTTTGGCCTTCTTTGACAAGTACTTTGCATGTACCGCAAATCCCCATACCACAGGCTTTCGGGATCATTAAATCTAGTCTTGCAGCGGCATTGTGTAAGGTTTCACCAGCCATAATTTGAATGCTCTTACCGCTATTTGAAAATTCAACTCTCATCAAATCAGCTTGATTAACGGAATCAGCTTCCGCCTGAGCCACTTCTGCTTGCTCAATCGCCTCTTCTACCACGTTTACAGGCGTCGCACCAAACGACTCTTCATGGTAGCGGCTCATATCAAAGCCTCTTGACTGAAGAAGGCTTTTCACTGCTTTCATATAAGGCACAGGACCACAGCAAAAGATTTCTCTTTCCATAAAATCGGGAGAGATCATATCCAGTTTTGCTTCATCCAAATAGCCGCGATAGCCTTGCCAAGGCATGCCATTCTCCATGCGCTCAACAATCAAATACAGGCCGAAGTTATCTAATCGCGCCGCCATATGATCAAGTTCACGAGTATAAATAACATCACGTGGAGAACGCGCGCTGTGAATAAAGGTAATATCCACATCCGCATTAGTATCAAACCACCAACGTGCCATAGACATCACAGGAGTGATACCCACACCACCAGAAAGCATTAAGACTTTCTCAGCAGGAAAATCAATACAGTTAAATTGACCAACTGGACCATGCACGGCCAACTCAGACCCCATAATCATATTGTCATGTAACCAATTGGACACTTGACCGCCAGGTACACGTTTAACCGTAATAGAAAAGCTATAAGGAACAGAAGGTGAACTCGAAATCGTATAAGAGCGCATCACTTGCTTGCCTTCAATCTCAAGTTCCAAGGTGACAAATTGCCCTGGCTTAAAGAAGAACATAACCGGTTGCTGTGCCATAAAGCAGAATGTTTTTACATCCCACGTTTCATGAATCACTTTCACACAACGAACATTGTGACGTCCGTTCACCCAAGTTTGAGTATTAACTGGCGCCAAGTAATCAGCGTTAACCATATTTGTAGAAGAAGAATTGGTCATATTGAAATCTCTTAATTAAAGTCGAGTACCTAAAAGTAAAATGACACCATTTCGGGCCATTTTGGGTCCAGTTGAACAATCCGAGTTAACTCTGCGCGACAATTAGTTGCTCATGGCAGTCAAAGCTAGGTAGCTCAAGCGATTGCGAGTCGATTTATGTATCAACTCTTGTCGTTAATGGTCATTTCCTTCCCTATTGATTAAGCGACTATAGCCTCGTAGTTAAAAGACGCTTTCCATCACTCTTTTTGTCATTTAAGGCCCAGAAAGATGAATCAACACGACCTACTAAATATACGCCATGCTTCTTTAGATGAAGCCCAAACAGCAATGACAGATATGCTAGAAAAACGTCCTAGCAATTATTCACTTGACGCCCAGCTTTATAATGACCCACACATGTTTAGAATCGACATGGAAGAAGTCTTTCAAAAAGAATGGCTATTTGTGGGTATGACCAGCGAGATCCCCAAAAAAGGCGACTATATCACCGTCGAAATTGGGCAAAACCCAGTGCTGATCCTGCGGGATGGCGAAGGCAATGTGAACGCCTTTCACAATACCTGTAGACACCGCGGCTCAATACTTTGTACCGAACATAGAGGCAAGGTTGCCAACCTCGTTTGCCCTTATCACCAATGGACTTACGATCTAAAAGGCAATTTATTGTTTGCTGGCACAGAAATGAATAAAGACTTCGACATGAAGCAACATGGCCTAAAATCGGCATTTTGCAAAACTGCTGGCGGCTTTATCTTTGTTTGCTTAGGTAAAACTGCGCCTGACGACGGATTCGATGACTTTTTGTCGACACTTGAAGAATACATGGAACCCTACGACGTGGAGAACACCAAATTAGCGGTTGAATCCACCATGTACGAACGCGCTAACTGGAAACTAGTACTTGAAAACAACCGCGAATGTTATCACTGTGCGGGCAGTCACCCTGAACTACTCAATACACTACTAGAGTGGGACGACACCGAAGACCCTCGCGCGCCACAAGACTTCCACGACCATTACAACGCTCAAGCAGCGAAATGGGACGAAGAAGGCATTCCGCACAAAAGTAAAAGCTTTGGCGAAGTACAGCGTAACCGAATCGTACGCATGCCACTGAAAAAAGGCACCCAAGTAATGACAATGGACGGCTCTTCCGCCAGTTCATTACCACTTGGTCGTATTCAAAACCGCGAGCTTGGTTCCATGCGTATTTTGCATTTGCCAAACTCTTGGAACCACATGCAATCCGACCACTTCATCGTATTCCGTGTATTACCAGTTTCCGCTCAAGAAACCATTGTTACGACCAAATGGTTCGTCCACAAAGACGCAGTAGAAGGTATTGATTACGATACTGAAAACCTACGTAAAGTCTGGGATGCAACAAACGAGCAAGACAAGGTACTTGGCGAACGTAACCAGCTAGGCATCAACTCCATTGGCTACCAACCTGGTCCATACTCAGAAACCTACGAATTCGGCGTCATCAATTTCTTAGAATGGTACTCAAATACTGTTCAAAAGAACCTTAAAGCTAAATAAAATAGCTTTAAGTGGCTCAGCAACACAAAACCAAAAAACCAAAAAACACCAAAAACGAATCTTCGGATTCGTTTTTTTTTGCTTATAACACGGACTTTTACTGAGCATAAAAAACTTTAGAACAAATAAAAAAGGGCTGAAACTTAAAGATTCAACCCTTTGATTTTAAAACAAGAAATCTACAAGATTCGCTTAAGCAATCTATCCGCTCGTGTACGAATGACTTTTTTCAACAATCTTTGAATTTTATCTGGGTAATCATGGATCGTTTCAAGTTGACTATAAGATGAAATTCGCTGTGTATGCTGATAGATATTGTCAAATTCAGCCGTGAATTTAGCAAGCAAATGCTGCTTTGGATCTTCAATTAACAAACCGTTTTCCAAATCAAGCGCCCAGGCTCTAGGGTTAACATTATTGCCCGTTAACAACATAGTACGACGATCTATCCAGAGCCCTTTTAGGTGATAGCTATTATTGTCGTGCTTCCATAAGTGAATCGACAAACCACCCGATGCAATATAACGTTCATTAGCGTGAGCAAACTTGCGCAAATTCATCTCGTACAAATACGGCAAACCACCAATGGCTTTAAAAGGCTGATCTGGCGCAATATAAAAATCGTTGGCGGTTTTATCACCAACCACGATATGAACCTTCACGCCGCGCTTAATAGCGCGCTTAACTTCTCTCAACACCACCTTAGGCAAATTGAAATAAGGCGTACAAAGTACAATCTCTTGTTTCGCATCAGCCAACAACGTGATGATTTTTTGGTTGAGTACATTGTGACGCTTACCTACACCAACCATGGGCGTCACAGCCACTTGTTGAACGCCTACCGCTTGCTTTTCGCCCCCATAAGATGACTTTCCCAGCGAAATTCTAAACTGTCGAATCGTAGGTTTAAGCTCTTTCGTTGAAGGCAAATCCATTTCAGCAAGATTATTCACCGCAGGATTTTCGATCATATCGTTACGAATGAACCCCGCCATGCTGTCAGCCAGCGATGGATTATGAATAACATGATAACGATCAAATCGATAGCGATCCAGATAATGTAGATAAACGTTATTTAAACTCGCACCGCTGTAAATCACCGTATCGTCAATAACAAAGCCTTTTAAATGCAAAACACCAAATACTTCACGATTACGAACCGGCACACCATAAACAGGAATCGCATGCTCATATTTTTCAGCAAACGCCTGATACATAGCGGCGTTGCCTTTGGCTTTTTCTGCGCCGATCAAACCGCGCTGAGCACGATGCCAATCCACACAAATAACAATATCTAACTCAGGATTACGCTGCTTGGCTTCATAGGCCGCCGCTAAAACCTCCCTGCCCGCTTCATCGTTTTCAAGATAAAGCGCAACAAGATAGATCCTAGACGTCGCGTTATTGATCGCTTCTAACAAATACTCTCGAAAACTAAGGGCAGATTGCAGGACATGGAATTGGTCAGGTTCAACTGCAAAAGTAGGCAATGAACCGAATGAATTTCTAATGGGCATAATACAGAGGTGCTACCTTATTTTTAACTAACGACAGACTGTAACAAATTCGCCGCTTTTTTCCTAAAAAATAATAGTAGAATAAAAAAGCCCCTCAACTCGAACACGCCATATCTGTTAAGTTAAGGGGAGTAAATCAATCTTTTGTCTGTAATTTAAGCATCACTCCAGTTGGCAAAAGCCTTAAACCGCGACGTTGCTCTAATTCCCCCCAAATACCATTTGGTACACACAAAGCAAAAAGAATCGCCACCACACCTAACCCAGCCAAATACCAAACGCCATACACCCCTAAAAATTCCTGCAATAAAAAGAACACAATTGCACCAATAATTGGGCCCTCAAAGGTTTTCAACCCGCCAACCAGCACCATAAACAGCATAAAAACAGTCCACTGCACACCAAAATAGGTTCGTGGTTGAAAGGTCACTGCGCTGGCTAACCAAATAGCACCAGCCAAAGCGCAACCAAACGCTGCCACAACAAAAATAATTTGTCTCACTCGCATCACACGAATCCCCACCGAGTTAGCGGCTTCTTCATCGTCACGAATAGCTTGCGCCGCGGCACCTATACGGCTGTTGATTAACCACAAAACCAGCCCCAACATACCTGCCATAGCAACCAAGCCAAACCAGAAATTACTATTGCGGCGAAATTCTGGTTCATATTGATTCATTGCCAACAAAGACGTACCTGTTTCACCCTGAACAATAGGATCAAACATCACCAATATCCGAATCACTTCCGCCGTCACCCACATAGCTATGGCAAACTCACCGTCTTTAAATTTCAGCGCAAACACCGAGATAAAAAGCGCGATAACAGCACAGCCCAATGCACCGACAAAAAAAGCCGGATAAGGTGACATACCCATTTCCACCAGACGCAGTGCAAAATAAGCACCCAAACCAAAGAATGCCTGCTGACCAACAGACACCAATCCTGCGTAGCCCGCCAATAAATTCCACATCACAGCTAACAAGATATAGACAAACAGGGTAGTCAACTTATCGACCACCAAACCACTACTCCAAAATGGCACCGTCGCTAACACCACCAACAAAAGCACGCCAATTAACAGAGCAGGTCGCCCTACTTGATACCAACGTTCTGTAGTAAAACGCTCAGGAGTCTCTCGTGAAAATTGCTTCATATTTAATCACCCATTTTTTATTCTTGTTTTCGTGGCTTTTGCTTTAATAGAACCTTGTGATAACCAACCAGTCATCGGCCCGGCGAGCTGTTTAATCAACATCCACCAGCCACCTCGTTGGTGAGCAATGGTTCCATAGAAACGCACACTCAAAACGGCAAGAAACACCAAATGCCCAGTAAGTTGAAACCATTGAGAGGAGATCAGCGTGGCACCCAAACTTTGAGAAATACCCAACACAATGCCGCCAACCAAGGTTCCCCACAACGAACCGATACCACCAATGACCACAGCCTCAAACGCAAAGATTAACTGCATCGGACCATCGTATGGCGTTATCTGAGCTCGCATTGCCAATAACGAACCTGCCAATGCCGTTAACACCATTGCAATCGCCGCTACTGAACGATGAACAGCATGAGAGTTAATACCATTTAGTTCTGCCGCCTCTGGATCACTTGCCGTCGCTCGAATAGCTCGCCCAAGGCGTGTAAAGCTGAGCATTAACTGCAAGCCTGACAGTACTAAAATCGCAATAGCAAAGGTCGTAACGGGCAACTTTCCGACACTTAACTCATCGGTAATCTGCCAACTATCCCAAGACAAATCGCCAATGTAATTTGCCAAAGAACGCGTATCGGAGCCAAACACGCCGAACAAGCCATTTTGCAACACCGCGCCTAGCCCAAAGGTCACCAACAGAGGCAATAAAAAACCCGCCGCTTGCGTCCGCGTAAAAAGAAACTTTTGCAGGAGCCAACCAAGCAACGCCATCACAGGCAAAGACAGCAATACCGCCAACCAAGGAGAAAATCCTAATTGATCCACACCAAACAGAACCAAATAGGCACCGAGAATTGCCAAATCGCCGTGGGCCAAATTAATAAACTTCGCCACACCAAACATCAACGATAAACCAGCTGCCAACATGGCGTAATAGCCGCCTAACAAAAGACCTTGAATCAGAGAATCAAGCATTCAGCACCTCCTCTTCCAAGCCAAAATACGCCTTAGTAATATCTGCGTGTGACAGTTCATCCGAACGCCCAGATAGCGCCACCTTGCCTTCTAATAAACACAACAAATGATCAGAGAATCGAATGGCTCTATTCAAGTCTTGCTCGACAATGATCATGGTTGTTTCCTGACTTTTCTTCAGCAGTTCTAAAGACTGGTACAAGCCTTCCACCGCAATCGGAGATAAACCAAGAGACACTTCATCTAACAACAACACCGACGGATTACACATAAGCGCTCGACCAATCGCTACCGCCTGACGCTGACCGCCAGACAAACCACCCGAGACTTTATTTAGAATCGGCTCTAAAGCAGGCAAAGCCGCCACCACCTTATCCAACGACCACGAACCAGAACGTCCATGTTCACCAGCTATTTGTAAGTTTTCTCGCACTGTCATATCGACAAACAAACGACGACCTTCTGGCACCATAGCCAAACCTTTCTCCACTCGCTGGTAAGCAGGCAACTCAGAAACATCATCGTCATTAAGCAAAATTGAACCAGAATCAACCGAATGGACACCACTTAAGGTGCGAAATAACGTGGTTTTACCAGCGCCATTGGCACCGACCACAGATAAAACCTCTCCTTGCTCAACAGAAAATGACACATCTCTCACCGCAGTTAGCAAACCATGCTTCGCCACTAACCGATCAACAACCAAAGCACTCATATTGCCTCCTCCAATTCTGAACCAAGGTAGGCTTTCATCACGTCTGGATTATTCATCACATCACTAGGAACTCCCTCCGCAATCACTCGGCCTTCACTCATGCAAACCAAGCGGTCAATCACTTTCAGCAAAGCGTGCAAAATATGCTCGATCCAAATAATCGTCAGGCCTTCTGCTTTTAACTCGCTAATCAGCGCGACTAATTGATGCAACTCGCCTTCCGTCAAACCACCGCCAATTTCATCCAACAACAACACCTTAGGCGACGTCGCCAAGGCACGGGCAAGCTCCAAGCGTTTTCTATCCAATAAGCCCAGAGCTGCCGTAGGCCGATTCGCCAGGTGAGCAATACCAGTTTGTTGCAAAGCCTTCACCGCATACTTTTCGGCGTCATCACCAGACAGACCTGCGCCATTGTTCGCAGCTGTCAGTAAATTCTCAAACACCGTCATACCTAAAAATGGCCTAGGCACCTGATGCGTTCTGGCAATACCAGCATGACAACGCTGAGCAGCATTGATAGTCGTAATGTTTTCACCTTGATAAATCACCGAACCAGCAGAAGGCGTTGTCGCTCCAGACAACACACCAAACAGCGTGGTTTTACCCGCGCCATTTGGTCCGACAATACCGACGGCTTCACCCTTATTCACAGAAAAATCCACCTCATGCAGGACTTGAAATGCACCGTAATGCTTATCTATCCCGATTCCGGTTATGATCGGCGTCGAAAGAATCGTCATCATTAACCCCCTATTTTGTAAGGAGTCATCTGACCAGTAAGCTGTACAAACGGATGATCCGCATTCGACACAATAGGAAGATCAAATTCCCATGGACCGGATTTAGATTTCACCCACTGCACGCCGACCAAACCTGTCGTCGCACAGTTCGGCACCGGACCAGAAGTAAAATCCACAATACCAACGGCTGTTTCTGTCTTTAACTGGGAAATAGCCATTGCTAAAGCCACCTTGTCTTTCGGCGTTCTCGATGCAATCAGTGACTCAACCGCCGCATCAAACAATGCAGCATTTGCACCTACTTGCTGATTCCACTGCTTACCGGCAGCGCTTTCAAAACCCGCAGCAATTTCAGGACAAGACATCCCCGTGGATTTAGAAAAGAATGGAAAATCTTTGTGCCAATAGGCACCAGCATGAAGGCCGTAACCTAAGCGCCCTAACGATTCGAGCTCTGCAGGAAACAAACCCGCTTTGGCTAACTGAGCAATTTTCACCTGTTGTGCATAACCTTTCTGTGCAGCTTGACGCCAGAAAACAGGAAAATCAGGTGGGAAAGGAAAGGTATTAAAAATCTCGCATTGCTCTTTTTTAAACAAATTAATTTGTTGAGAAAAATCACTGGTGCCATTTTCATAAGGCCCCGCGTCAACAATAGTAAATCCAGCTTTTTCCAAGCTAGGTAACAGCAAGCCTCGAATGGCATTACCGTCAGCATCATTGGGCAACAACACACCGACACGCTTATTGGTTTCGACCTTGCTCCATTGATCAATATACAACTTGGCAAAATCGGCCACCCCGAAACAAAAATGGTACGTCCATTTAAACGGCGAAGGCTCACCCGGTTTAGCTCCTCGGCCAAAATAGAAACTTTCCCATGGCGCTGTGGTCGACAAACAAGGCACACCAGCCGCTTCACAAGCATCAGCAACAGGATTGACTGTTTCTGGTGTCGAAGACGTCAACATCAAATCTACGTTATTTCCATTAATCAGATCTTTCGCCACCTGACTAGCGCGAATCGAACTCGACTGCGTATCCCCAACCAAAATCTCAACCGCGTATTGCTTGCCCTCAATATTTAATCCATTGGCAAACTGCTTATTAATCTGTGCAAGCAAAAACTCATCCCCTTGCCCAAACACACCAAGCGGACCGGACCGAGGCACAACATAACCAATACGAATAATGTTATCTGGATTTGCAAAAATGGACTGAGTACCCATCAAACCAAGAGAAACAATACTTCCCCCAGCAATGGTGCTTGCGCCTTTGATAAAATGACGACGCGAGATAGACTGATTAATCAACTTATTATCTGACATACAATTGTTTCCTTTTATTTTTATTGTTTGAACCAACAAATATGGTCAAATAAGTCATAGCAATGACTGTGCCGCAGAATAAAAACATCGAAAAATATGCAAAAAATAAGAACTATCACGCTGATTTATAAGATTTTATCGCGATTAAAAAAACGTAATTGAGCAATGATGGAAGGCATAATCAATTGATTATTTGATAAAAAACGGAAGGAAAAACAAAAAGGACTTGTCTATTTCATAAAGCAAAAAGTCGACAACATCAGCAATAAAATATAACCAACATGAGCGATAGAAATTAAATCTTAACCTCTTCCATGTCAGGATTATTCTTCAAATACGTCTTCCAAGACAAATCAATTACCTTCACCTCGCCCTCAATCCAGCGCTTGAACGTCATCACTTTCTGGTACTTAAAATGCGGCGCAGGCGCCACAAGATAAAAGTCATACTGGGACTTCATATAAATAGGCAGCGGACAAATAAGCTGACCTTTCTCGATCTGCTCATACACCAAACCATAACGCATCATCGCCAGACCTTGTCGAGACAACAACGCCTCCACCAAGGAAGTCGAATCCGCCACATGCAAATGCGACTTCATCGGCATATCGTAAAGATCCAAAAAACTCTGCAACACAGGCCACACATGCGCAACATCAGGTCCAGTATCGGTAATAATCGGAATATTGATCAACTGCTCTTTAATCGGTTCATCCATATGAATCATCGACGGATGACACACCAATACTAAATGCTCTTGAAATAATAATTGCGACTTTAGCCCTGCGTATTCACCTCGACCCAAGCGAATACACAAATCCAAATCACTGTCCGCAAACGTCGACAACTCAATACTCGGACTCAGACGAAGATTAATCTCTGGCTCTTTAGCTTGAAACCCACCCAAACGCGACACCAACCAACGGCTCGAAAACGACGGCACCGAACTAATCACCAAAGTATTGGGGTTCGGATCTTCCGTAATACCCTTCACACCCTCTTCTAATAAACCAAACGCCTTCTCAACGTATTCAAACAGATACTGCCCTTCCGACGTCAGCACCACTTGGCGAGTGTGTCGTTCAAACAACTCAACGCTCAACGCCTGCTCCAAAGTTTTGATCTGCTGGCTCACAGCCGCCTGCGTCACAAAAAGCGACTCCGCCGCCTTCTTAAAGCTCAACGACTGCGCCGCATAACGAAACGCTTGCAAAGATTTAAGCGGCGGCAAAGCTCGATTAGAAGACATGAAAGGCACCTTTTATAAGTAAGATTTTCTTAACTATAAAACACTTTTTCTCGTTTGTCGCACCGCAATTAAAAGCCGATTATTTGACCATAAAGCAAACAAACCAATTAACAAAGAAAAGGATATCTACATGAAAAACTGCACATCAGAAGAAATGAACAACCACGAAAACAACCAACGAGACATAACTTCTAGCTGCAAAAACGCATTAGCTAAACTAAAAGAAAACACATGGAAACAACGCCTAGCAAAAATAGCTCACAACTGGCGTACAAGAAGCCGACTGAGCCACCTAAACGAAGCACAACTGAAAGATATTGGCCTAACGGCTGCGGATGTGGATCATGAAGTGAGAAAGCCGGTTTGGAAGTGATTTTTTTGGGGCGGGAGCAAGGGCGCTTGGTGGAGTGCCCTTGTTGCAGGGTTGTGATTTATATAGACAGAGTTGGGTTGTATTCTAACGCCTCAATAACCGGCGCAGCTTTGCTGCGTCCGGCCCCGCAGGGGCGTAGTTAATTGATTTGTTATACACATGCTCACTTTTTACCTTTTTTTCGAAGTGATGAAGAGTACTTTGCCTTTTCTTGTAGAGTCTTTTCATTCATCTTGATTAAAGGCTCTTCAAGGCTCTCATATAGTCTATTTTTTGACCTTATCACTTGACTAAAAAAGTATTTTTTGAACTGAGATAGTTCAACTTTACCTTTTTCTAATGAATGCTTTTGAAAGCTAACGCTAGTAAAGATAAAGAAAGATGCAAACAAGATTGTCAACTGAAACCATATGGCTTGATATGCTTCATACTCCCCTGAAGAATTTTTAACCAAAGTGGAATAAGCTAGAATAGTAAATATGGCGATAACAACAAACATGACAATTATGGGTAATTTTCTAACAGGTTTTCCTGCCACTTTAATCTTCATGATTTGAAATAGTGTATAAATTGAATAAATTAGAAACGGAAACCCTACGTAGCCAAGATCTATCCCAGAGAAATTGTATTTAACGAGATCTAACCAGTAGATACTTCCAAGTATTAATGCTGCGACAAAACTTACGACAATGTCTTTTTTTATACTGTTAGCATAGGTTTTATAAAGCTTTCCATTCCGCCCAAAGGAAGATATTAAGTAGTCCATTATTTCGACATAGAAAATCGGCCAAAATACAGCCGTACCACCCAGTATGTATATAAATTTAACTGACTCAATAAACTCAAAATTATATAAAAGCGAAAATGGGTTGGTCTTTAGCGCAAAGCAAGCCCAAACTAATGATGAAACTAGGAGCGAGTAAAAAACGACTCTATGGAAATACTTCATGACCTTCCTTGTGTATAACGCCCGCATAAGCTGCTGAGCATGTTGGACGCTTTTTTGCGTCATTGTCTTTTAAGCAAAAAATCGGACAATATGTGACGTCAGAATTAATGCGCTTGTTAAATGCCATCTACTTGAAGTAACTTTATTTTTTCAATTTTTTCTTTCACCGCGATATATCGCACATCATTCTTTTTAAGTTTTGATAACACAGCTTCTTGATGTTTAATTGCACGCTCATAATTACCTTGAGTTAATGATATTTCTGATAACTGACTTAGTTCAGAAATTGTTAACCTTGCCCTCTCATTTGATGGAGGAGAAATAGTCCCAAAAGCTAAGACAACAATTAAAACAAAAGTACCAACACCGGATACTGCAAAGAATTCTTCTCTATGTGACTTCATTGCAACGTACAATGACCAAAATATAATGGTCCCGATCATACTTACTAGTAAGGCAAGACCGGTAATCTCAAATGAAAAAATTATCTTTGAACCATCAAATGCAGTAACTAAACTGCCAAGAAACAATCCTAACAATAAATAGAAAGCTTTTTGTCTGTAGCTTCTATAGAAGGAGCGCAAGCCAGCTGTTTTGCGTCCTTGGTTGAAGCACTTGTTATGCGGGATTCCGCAGAGATAATGGATGGGTGTTCGATTCGAAATAATCTATTTCAATACTTGACCCAGCAAAAAATGCATTTACGTTGCTAACAAATACATCTTTATCTTCTTTAGTCATGCCAGAAAACACACTTATAGCAAGCTTCTTCACTTTGCTTGATTTTATAGCCTTCAAGATATGCTCATCATACTCTTTATCTAAACCATGTCCAAAAACAAGCAAATCACCATCTAGATTCATTAATTTGTTATAACAGAAGCTCAAATAGTCATTTTCGCGGATTCTTCGTAGTTTTACTTCTGACTTACCTTCAGATATAAAAAGAGGAATGTTTTTCAAATCTGTTTCACCAATAATATTTTTAATTGATGTTTCCCCTGTTGCTCTAACCTTAGTTGTAACACAATCAGGCTGCGTCCTTAAATGGATTGCACCATGCAAATAGTGAATCGGAGTTTCACTTCCCCATATTTCAGTATTTCGAGGGCTAAATGAGCAACCATCATTCCAAAAGTAATCACAATAACCAGAAAAGTTACTACTCATGATTGACCAGTAAGGTATTAGGTCATAATTAGTAGTGAAAATGTTTCTGTAACTTGATAAGACTGACTCTACACCCTGAACATCTACACTTTCGTAATCTACATGAGCGCAGTTAACAGCTTCTATGAGAGATTTTCGTACATTAAAATATAGTGTTTTAATCGCATCGACATTCCAGAAGTTCACGAGGTAAGCATGATAGATAACCCTTAAAACTTCTTCAAAGTTTGTTGTGCCAATTTTGTGTTCATTGAATAAATCTCTGGCATGGGGGTACATACCAATTTTTTTGTCATCGACAACCTTTAACAGAGAGTCATATCTGAAGTTAGAACTAATACCAATGCTGAAGCCATTTCCCAATAAGAGGTTACTCCTGTCGTGAGTGTCAATATCACTCCATTTTTTGATCATCATACTTCCTTGAAGTTACTGAAGCCGCATAACGCCCGCAGCTCGCGCGGCTTTGAAATGGAGGCGCAGCCGGTATGAAAAAGCCGTCGCTGTGCCTGCGATTGTTATGTGCTGAGGCCACTGATGAACTCCAGCATTTCGTTTAGTACTTGCCGTCCCATGGTATCAGCTACCAAGTCTTGCATTGAGCCTGATAAAAACTCCCTGACGCTGACGGTAGTGGCACCAGAAGAATGCGAAAATCTGCCTACCGCTGAAGTGACGTAACCTTTTTTAGTGACATAGGCTTCGTATAGCTCGCCATCGGGCACGTCGTTAGTCCATTTCTTGAGAATCGTAGCTGGTGTGTACGCCATCTATCTCACCTTCCCAGGCACATAACATTTTAATAGTGCGCATGCTCGTTTAGACAATTTCAAAACTGCCCAAAAAACTTTATAAAAAATTGAATAATAGAAGTTTTATAAAGCTATTCACAAAAGTGAAAACTGGAAAAACGAGCGTGCGCACTATTCTTTTTATCCACAGCGCGTTATTTCTGTTGCGGATATTCTTATTCATTGATACTAAAAGACTTTCTAACCAGCCACCAGTAAAAACACGCACTTTTTTGATTCTTTTTCAGACAAAACAAGCCAGAAATTGGCAATCCCAAAAATAAACTGTATATTTGTACAGTTTTTATCAATTATCCACAAGGAATGTGCGATGTCTTCCAGCCCTTTTCTCAATTTTATCCGCCATGAACTACGTCTTCGTGGCTATAGCTTAAAAACAGAAAAATCATATCTATATTGGATCAAATATTTTATTCGATTCCATAAGCTACAGCATCCTCAAAACATGGGCGCGGAAGAGGTAAGAACGTTTTTATCGTTTTTGGCGGTTGAGAAAAATGTTGCAATTAATACACAAAAATCGGCCCTCAATGCCCTCGCCTTTTTATATAACAAATTGCTAAATCAACCATTGGGTGATTTAGGATTCCAGCATGCTAAACAAGGACGGCGTTTACCTATTGTTTTAGCTGCCAATGAAATTCAAAACATACTAGGCTGTATGAATGAACGGGACCACTTAATATTTTCGTTACTGTATGGTTCTGGCCTTAGAATTAGCGAATGCTTACGCATTCGAATTCAAGATATTAATTTAGATCAAGGTAGTTTGATTGTTCGTTGTAGCAAGGGCAATAAAGACAGAACTACTATCCTCAGTCGTAAGTTAGCCGAACCTTTAAACAAACAAAAAGCCTTTGCTCAGAAAATCCAATATGATGACAACGCTAAGGGTTATGGCCCTTCATTGCCATTTGCGCTATCTAGAAAGTACCCAAATGCATTTCGTCAATTAAGTTGGATGTTTTTATTTCCCTCTACATCAATTTGCCCGCACCCTTTAACGGGTGAATTATGCAGGCATCATTTACATGAGTCAGTGCCTCGTAAGTCATTAAAAAAAGCCGTCAATGACGCCGGAGTTAATGAGAAAAGAGTAAATTGCCACACCTTTCGCCATTCTTTCGCAACGCATTTATTAATGGCTGGTAGAGACATAAGAACGGTTCAAGAGTTGTTAGGTCACAATGACGTATCAACCACACAAATTTATACCCATGTTATCGGTGAACATTTTGCAGGAACAAATAGCCCCCTCGACCAAATCTTATAAAGCATAAGAGAATAATTACGTTGTCGGGCTAAAGCCACGACCTACAAAAAATGTTAAATCAATAACTTATAAGGTTGATGTGGAGTAAGGCGGACGCCAAGAACAAAGCTAATTGTTTTTGTATACGGAAGATCTATGTGCAACTTTAATCACGTTTATGATCAATACGTCATCTCTTATCTGATAGATGATCCGATATAAGCCTTGTCTTACACGATAATTATCTAAACCCGATAGCTTGATGCAGCCTTCTGCTCTTGGGTTATCAGCTAGACTTTCAATTTTTTGAAGTATTTTGGGTACGTCTTTTTTAGGGATATTCTTAAAATCTTTGCTGACCGACTTTTTGAAAGAAATTTTATATTTTGCCATTAGCTTTCAGCTCGTTTAGAAAAACTTCATAAGTCACTTCTGGCTCATTTACTCGTTCTGATATGGCAGCAAGGTCTTCTTGATCTTCTCTCATAAACAAACGAACCGCTTCATCAATTAGTTCTGAAATAGAAACATCGGATGATGCCGCTCGCATTTTTAACGCTTGATGGATAGCAGGCTCAAAGTAGACAGTTGAACGTTTTGATAAATTACTCATGTTACACCTCGACGACTTTTGGAGTTTTGACATTGTAGCGCCATAACGTTAAAACATCAAAAAGCTAATTTATACGAGCAAAGCAAACACCAAGAGCGAGGTCAAACGATAGTGTCGAGCGGTGGTGTTTGGTTTGCTCGCGTCTACAACA
>NZ_JAHLLW010000021.1 GCF_019426345.1 Marinomonas lutimaris | reverse complement strand
CCCCCAATATTGGTTGTCCAACTATTGGGGGTCACTTCATGTCAGGGCTTTTTTTCGTCTCGAAAAAGGGTCTCAATCCTAATAAGTTCAAGCAATCGCTGTATACTAACCAGATCCAAATATATTATTCGGTGATTCTGCATATGTTGTCTACAAAGGGGTTTTTGTGGCTTTTTATCTTCTTGGCTTATCTATTGTACTGGCGTTTTTCCCATGTAAAACTCCAATAATACAGATTCCTTTGTGGTGTCTTGCTTGCTTTACAGCAGTTATTTCTGGCTATTTAGACAAGGTTGTCGATATTCAGGGTGTTCTTATTGTATTGGTATATTCAGGTATTTTATTTGGCTCGCTAACATTGCAGCAGATTTGGCTACGCAGAGTAACTGTTTGCCTGTTTGGCGCTGTTTCTCTGGCTCTTGCTATGCATTTATTGCCTGGCTTTTATAATTCTGCTGTTGTTGTAGAGCAAACAGTAAGCGCAGATGCGATCCCCTTTAGTCTGTATGCGAATTTTGATAAAGGGTTGGCTGGTTTATTTCTATTAGGTTATTTTTTTAGCGGACAAGCGCGAGTCGATTATTTTTATAATCAGCAGAAACCTAAAGAGACGCTAGTGCTTGTCATATTTACTCTCTTTTTCGCTTTGGGCTTGGCTTTACTGTTAGGATTGATTCAACTTGATTTTAAGGTACCTAGTTTTTGGTTGAGCTTTCTTGCTATAAATTTATTGTTTACTTGTGTTGCCGAGGAGGCTTTTTTTCGAGGTTTTCTGCAGCGAGAGTTGTCAAATTGGTTGGAGGGAAGATTTTCTTTATTAATTGCACCCATATTTTCAGCGTTAATTTTTGGTCTAGCTCATATTGCGGGTGGTGTTGAGTATGTTTTCGTTGCCGGTGTAGCAGGGTTAGGATATGGCTACCTTTTCCATCGTACTAAGAGAATTGAATGGTCGATCTTGTGCCATTTTGCTCTAAATATTACGCATTTCTTTTTATTCACTTATCCGATGATTGCTTAAGAGATATTTTCTACAAGAGTTAGGGTATAAAAAACGGCTCGTTTAGGGCCGTTTTAGTTGTTTCTTTTGCCTAGAATTACTCTTCCATTTGTGCTTTGTCGACGATGTGATTATCACCGATGTCTTTCGGTAAAATTAAATTCAGCGTGATCGCGACGATGCCACATAAGCTGATGCCTTGAAGGCTGAACTCACCAATACCAAAGGCCATACCACCGATACCAAATACTAGAGTCACCCCAACGATGATTAAGTTGCGAGACTTATGAAGGTCGACTTGATTCTTAATCAAAGTATTTAGTCCTACAGCGGCAATAGAACCAAACAATAGAATCATAATGCCGCCCATTACTGGTAGCGGGATAGTTTGCAGAGCAGCTCCTAATTTACCAACCCAAGCAAGAACAATGGCTGCAATAGCGGCCCACGTCATGATGACAGGATTGAATGCCTTGGTAAGCATCACTGCGCCAGTTACTTCACTGTAAGTCGTATTTGGTGGTGCGCCAACCATAGCCGCAGCCATCGTTGCGATACCGTCGCCAGCAATAGTGCGATGTAGACCTGGTTTTTTGAGGTAGTCTTTTCCAGTGACGTTGGAGATAGATAGTATGTCGCCTACGTGTTCAACTGCTGGTGCAATAGCAACAGGCAGCATGAACAAGATCGCATTAATGTTAAATTCAGGCGCGCTAAAGTTTGGCATAGCAAACCATGCTGCATTGTAGATAGGATCAAAATTGACTATTCCGAAGAATAAACTTAAAACATAGCCAACGACAATACCACCAAAGACAGGCAGTAATTTGAAAAGACCCTTTGCGAACACGCTAATTAAAATGGTTGTTAGTAATGAAGCAAGAGCAATCCAAATAGCGATATTGGCATCAATAACTTGAGAGTCTCCAGCTTTGCCTAGCGCCATGTTGACTGCTACGGGTGCTAGCCCAAGACCAATTACCATAATGATTGGGCCAATAACAACTGGTGGTAATAGGGTGTGAATGAAGCCTGCGCCTTTAAGGCGAATTACTCCACCAAGAATGACATAGACAAAACCTGCTGCTATTAAGCCTCCCATAGTCGCTGGGATACCCCATGTTTGAACGCCGTACATAATTGGGGCAATGAACGCAAATGAGGAGGCGAGGAAAATAGGGACTGTTCTGCGAGTTGTTAATTGGAATAAAAGCGTTCCGACGCCAGCGCCAAAAAGCGCAACGTTGGGATCTAATCCAGTTAATAGTGGGACAAGCACTAAAGCGCCAAATGCAACAAACAGCATTTGAATGCCTAAGACGGCATTTTTCATAGGTAAAATCCTTGGGTGGTTTTGAATGCAGGGATTTTATAGGCAAGTCGGTATAAGTGCCAGACAGGTGCGAGCTTTGTTGGGGATATTCCGTTAGTTTGAGGTAATTAGTCGTCAGCGATATTGAGTCTCTGTTTTTTCTCCAAATAGCCTGTTTTGAACTCTTCTGCTGGAAGGGGGCGGCTGATGTAGTAGCCCTGAATATCATCACAACCAATATTATTGAGCATTTCTAGTTGTGCTTTTGTTTCCACTCCTTCGGCTATTGTGGTCATGCCTAGTTGTTGCGCGAGTAGAATAATCGTACCTACAATCACTTGATCATTCGCATTGGTGGTCATATTGCGGACAAAAGACTGGTCTATTTTCAGTTTATAAACGGGAAATCTTTGTAGATAGCTCAAAGAAGAATAGCCAGTACCAAAATCATCAATAGAGGTGTGTATGCCGAGTTTTTGAAAGGATTCTAATATTGTTATCGTATGTTCAGGATCTTTTGTGGCAATGCGCTCGGTGAGTTCTAGTTCTAGGTATTCTGTTGGGACTTCATATTCATAGAGTATTCCAGCCACAGTGGCAGGAAGGTCGTCTGCTTGAAATTGAGCATATGAGAGATTTACTGCAATTCTAACTGGGGTAATTCCTTCTTCTAACCATTGTTTGAGTTGACGTGCTGATTCTCGTAGAACCCACTCACCTATGGCTAAAATTTGTCCGTTCTCTTCCGCAAGAGGAATAAACTCTCCTGGGCTAACCGCCCCCAATTCTTTGCTATGCCAGCGTATGAGTGCTTCAGCTCCAATGACTCTTCCTGTGATGAGTGAAACTTGCGGTTGATAGTGTAAGGAAAACTCTTCTCGCTCTAAGGCGTCATGTAGTGCATTACTTAAAATTAGAGCTCGTGTCGAGGTAGCTTGCATTTCTTCTATGAAGAAGGCGTATCTATTTCTACCTGCATGTTTAGCGTGATACATGGCGGTATCTGCTTGTTGATATAAAGTGTCAAAGTCTTTGCCATTTCGTGGATATAAACTCACACCTATGGAAGGAGTAATAAAAAACTGATGCTGATCTATGTTATAACGTGCTGATAAAGCGTCCTTTATTTCGCTGGTTTTTTCTATCAAGCAAGCTTCATTTTTTGCTGGTAAGAGAATAATAAATTCGTCACCACCTTGTCGTGCTACGTAGCCAATTTTACCAACTAAAGAGCGCATCCTGTCTGCAAGGGTTAGTAGGAGTTGGTCGCCGATGGTATGGCCTAATGTATCGTTGACGTTTTTGAAGTGGTCTAGGTCGATAAATAGTAAGGCTAGTTTGATATCGGGTTTAATAATCTGATGAAACGTTTTGTGAAGCGCTACTCTGTTCGGAAGTTTTGTTAATGAATCGTGATGTGCTAACCACTCGACTTGATCATGTGCCTTTTGAATTTCATCAATGTCAATACGGACACCAAGCATGCGAGCAGGCTTGTCCTCTTGGTCAAACTCAGTCACGATGCAGCGTACACCAATCCAACGATAGCTGCCGTCAATATGTTTTATTCGTGCCTGATACTTATAATAGTTTGATTCTTTCTTACTACTTAAAATGCTTTGAATGGTACTCAGAACTCGCTGACGATCTTCTGGGTGTATTTTTTCCAATTCAGCTTTTCTATCTGCCATACCTTCGACGGGAGCATAGCCCAGCATAGTAAAGTAGGATGGAGTAGCAAACCAAATATCTTTGGTGACATCCCATTCCCAAATGCCCACTTTAGTTAACTTTAACGCTTCGTTTACACGAATTTCAGCTTCAACAAGTTCGCTTTCTCGTTCTTTAAATGGCGTTGTTCGATATGCATGGCCAACTGAGAATTGGCCCTTTTTATTGTGTGTATTGGTTGTATTGACTTGAAAATAATCGATACTGCCACTGGGTAAGCAAATGTATTCTTCAGCCGTTCCTGTTTCTGTATTTGATGTAATGGTGGGGAGGAAGTCTTGAGTTAATTGAGGGTGCTGAGATTGAATTTCTTCATCTTTATAGCCGATTATATCTACTTTTGATAAACCAACGAGTTGTTCAAATGAGGGGTTACAATAAACATACTTTTGGTTTTTGTCTTTTATCCAAATGGGATCAAAAATGCTGTCTAGTGACGATGTTAATTGGTGTTTATCGCTTTCAGAACGTCTGACGCTTTGAATAAGTTTGCGGTTGTCTGCTTTCAATTTGATGTAGACATTTATAAGCATGAGTAAAAAACACAAAGCTAGAAAGTAGCCTAATATTGTTACCCAAGGATATGTCATTATTCTTCACCTTAATCTTTTTATCTATGTTCAAATGAAAAATAGAGTCTGCAGTCTATATACGCGACACAATTTTGTATTTCACGTTGACTATTTTAATCCCAATTAGTTTTTTCAGCTGTATAGCATATGATGCTACTCTGTATTGTTATGTAACAAACTTACTTTGTTCTTACTATTAGGTGGTTTTTGTGAGGGCAGAAGGGGGGGGGGAATAATTTAGTGAATGATCTTTTTTCTGCAACTAAAAGATATATTTGCTGTCTCGAATTGGGGTTATGCTTTGGATAAATTGAATTTAGAACAAAATGTAAACCAACATACTAAATTTCCCATATAAATATATTAAATATTTACTCAATCTGAACACTCGATCAGATCATAATTCGCTAGTATAGATAGTAACTTTTTAGCTGATAGGGTCATGTTCTATGCTTCCTCATTGTTTTTCAGAATCCATGAAGGATTCAAACTTGGTCGGGCCGCAGGTTTTGCGAAAATCCCGAAAAACAAATGTGTCTAGTAATTTGCAACGCTTGGCTAGTCGGTCTTTAGTGGCTGTCGGTGTGTTGTTTAGTCTTACCGCTTGTGCTGCGCAATCTCAGCCTGAGTCTTCACCATCCTCACAAGCCTCTATTGCTCAACCTAAAAAAGGTGAAGAGTTCAACTATGCTTGGTTGAAAGGATATGCACGTCAATTGTCGACTAAGCCTTATGAAAGCCATCAAGGTGAAATGCCAGAGAGCTTAAAAGGCTTGGACTGGGATGACTACCAAGAAATTCAGTTCAATAAAGACGCTGCGTTATGGCACGATCAAAAATCGGAGTTCCGCACCGGACTTTTTCATCTTGGTTTAGGATTTGATACTCCCATTCACATGAATGAACTTGAAAATGGTAAATCCACGCCTATTCCGTACATGCCATCTGAGTTTACCTACGGTAAATCTAAAGTAGATGGTGATAAGCTTCCCAAGGATCTAGGCTTTGCAGGTTTTAGAATGCAGTTTGCCACAGACTGGCAGCGTGATGTTGTTGCCTTTTTGGGTGCGAGTTATTTCCGTGCCGTTGGCAGTGAAATGCAATATGGTCTTTCCGCTCGAGGCTTGGCGATTGATACCGCAATGCCTCATCCTGAAGAGTTTCCAACTTTTACCGACTTTTGGTTAGAGAAACCAAAACCAGGTTCCGATGTTGTTACTGTTTACGCGTTAATGGATTCCCCTAGTGTGACAGGTGCTTATCGTTTTGATATGACACCGGGCGAACCGTTCAAAATGCGAGTAGATTCCGCTATTTATCCGCGTAAATCGGTTGAGCGTTTAGGCGTCGCGCCAATGACCAGTATGTTTATGGTCGGCGAAAATGATCGTAGAACAAATTATGACTGGCGTGCTGAGATTCATGATTCTGATGGTCTTGCGATGCAAACAGGTAACGGCGAATGGATTTGGCGTCCACTAGCTAACCCTGAAAACTTACAGTTTAATGCTTACAGTGATGAGAATCCAAAAGGCTTTGGCTTACTACAGCGTGACCGTAACTTCGATCACTATCAAGATGACGGTGTTTTCTATGAGAAGCGTCCAAGCTTATGGATTGAACCACTAGGTAACTGGGGTAAGGGTTCTGTGCAATTGGTAGAAATTCCGACTCTAGATGAAACTTTCGATAACATCGTAGCGTTTTGGAATCCAGATGCTCCGGTTGAAGCGGGTCAAGAGCTTCTATATAGCTACAACATGTACTGGGGTAGTCATCCTCCTGTGCAATCTAACCGAGCTCGCGTTGTTGATACCTTCACTGGTATTGGCGGAGTGATTGGTAAGAAGCGTCAATATTACAGCAAACGCTTTGTGGTTGACTTTGCGGGTGGTTCTTTGTCTATGTTAGGTAATGACACCAAAGTGAAAGCGGTGATTACGTCTTCTGAAGGTAGAGTGGAAATCGAATCAGCTCGACCACTGCATTCAATCGATGGTTATCGTGCGATGTTTGATTTAGTACCGCCAAAAGGAGAGCCTAAACCAATTAACTTAACCGTTCACTTGGAAGCCAATGGCCAGCCGCTTACTGAAACTTGGCAGTACCAATGGACCCCGCCAGCGGAGAAAGATAGAGAGCTCCATAATGCAGGCCATTTGAAGTAACGCTCTAAGCACAAGTTACTTGTTTAGCAAATAAAAACGCTCGATGTTTCGCATCGGGCGTTTTTTTGTTGCTCAACAAAGAGCCCTAAGATTCTTAACTATTACGGCTATTTAGAAAGTCGCGATATGCATATCCACTGCGTTTGATGGTTCTTTCTTGGGTTTGGTAATTGACGTAAGTTAGACCAAAGCGCTTGCTGTAACCTTCTGCCCATTCAAAGTTATCCATTAAACTCCAAGCGAAATAACCGCGAATATCAACACCACTTTCAATAGCTTGATGCACAGCGTTTATATGACTATCTAAATAACGTACTCGTTGATCATCGTTTATTTCGCCATCGATGATCTTATCCGCACATGCTGCGCCATTTTCGGTAATATAAATAGGTGGCAAGGTATATTGTTTGTGAAGATTGACTAATAGCTCAGTGAAGGCGTGAGGGGCAATTTCCCAACCAATGTCTGTGTACTCAACAGCTTGGCTGCTTTTTACATTTTTGAACATGTCATCAGCGTCGTAGGCATTGTGATTGCAGGTGTAGAAGTTCATGCCTAAGAAATCAATCGGTTGAGAAATGATGTCCATGTCACCAGGTAAAACTGTTGGCAAATATTGCGGAGCGACGGTTTTGAGTAACTGCGGATATTGCCCTTTCATTAGCGGTTCGATGAAAAATTGGTTATCTAGAGTTTCTCGCATCAAGCACGCGAATTGATCTTCGGCTTTTTCGCTGGCGGCGTAGGAGCGGTTCATATTTAGTACTATGCCAACCTGAGATTTTGGTGCGTTTTTACGAATAACAGGAAGCGCTAAACCATGGGCGAGCAAAATATGATGGGCAGCTTGTCGACCAAATTCTGGTTTGCTTAAACCCGGCGCATGTATACCCAACTCATAACCTAATATTGCTGCGCAAAAAGGTTCGTTAAAGGTCGACCAGCTATCAACCCATTCCGCTAATTCTTTGGTAACTAAATCAACGTAGCTTTTGAACTGATAGGCTGTTTCTCGATTAAGCCAGCCGCCTTTATCTTCTAGGTGCTGCGGTAGATCCCAGTGATAAAGTGTCGCAAATACAGTGAGACCTTCTGCTTTGAGTTTTTTAAGCAAGTTGCGATAAAAATCTAGTCCCGCTTGGTTTGCTTCGCCTTTTTCGTTCATCACTCTGGGCCAAGCAATGGATAGTCGGTACGCGTCTACACCAAGATCTTTAATCAGCTGGATATCTTGCTCCCATAGATGATAATGATCGCACGCCACTTCACCGTTATCTGCGCCTTTTACTTTTCCGGGTGTTGCGCAGAAGATATCCCAAATAGAAGGAAGACGATTATCAGCGGTTGTTGCGCCTTCGATTTGGAAGGAGGCGGTTGCCACGCCAAAGGTAAAATCGGAGGTAAGCATTTTCGAATTTGATGGTAAGGTGATTGACATGTTGTCCCCAGTCTTTCTATTTGTTGTCTTCGCGAAGGAATGTATTGCACTCAAAGGTACTGGAGGACACTGAAAAGCGTCAACAATGGGAATGTGGTTTTAGTAACTTAAGAAGATTTAAGCGCATTTTAAGGTCTTTTTAGCAGCGGTTATAGCGCATTGGCGTAAGATCTCGGCCTTGTGCTGTATAGGCTCGGAAGCGACTTTCTAGTTCTTTTGGTAATATTTCTGCTGAGATGGTCGTAAAATGATTTGCGTTATAAAAAGGCACAAGGTGAGTGAATGCGAAGCAATAAGTAGGCTTTTCACTTAACGGATAGTGAATACTACTTATTAGCTGGCTGCCGAGGCCAAGATTTCGATGGGCTGGCTCTGTCACCATGCCTGTAAGTAGTTGAGAGTCGATAATTTGTTTGAGTCTTACTGCGCAAAGAATTTTGCCTTTATCTCTTATTACCCAAATAGGATCCGCTTTGTTTGGTTTACCGCTTGGATAATGCTCTTGATAAAATTTCTTCACCAGAGGAAACCAAAGTGAAGGAACTTGTTCAGCGATAAGATCGGGTGTTTTCATAGTTGAATATGTGTGGTGATTGGATGTTTGAGAATAGCATAATCGGCTACTCTAAGAATGTCAGGTCAATTGAATTGCTTATAATGGAGGTTATTGTGCGGCAAAAAATAGTATTTTGGTGCTTTTGTGTTTTGGCATTGTCTGGTTCTGTAATAGGGCTGGCAGCGGAAGAACAAACGGAATTTGTTTACGAGCCAGAAGAATCCTTTGCTCATTATGTCGCACGTGCAAAACAATATGTAGGTGAGCGTAAGGTGTGGATTAATACTGAGGACAAGCCGAGAGAGCTTGCCGCCGTTCTGCCTTTTGAGCTATTACCGAATGCCGAAAACTGTGCAGGACGAGAGCACATTGGCGTGTTGTTGTCGCATGGTTTGTCAGATTCTCCTTTTTCGATGCGAGATCCAGCTCTTGCGCTTCAAGCGGCTTGTTATCAAGTGCGCGTAGTATTATTGCCCGGCCACGGTACAAAATCAGAAGACCTTCTTGACGTCTCTCGTGATGATTGGCGAGCCACATTTCGAAACGCCGCGGATGAATTCAGTAAAGACGTGGATGTAATGTACGTTGGCGGTTTTTCTACTGGCGGTGCGCTGGCTGCGGAATATGCATGGCAGCACACAGACAGTGTCGCTGGTGCTATTTTGTTCTCCCCTGTGTTCAAGGTGAACAGCAGCATTGATTGGCTTTCGCCTTGGTTGGCAATGGTGAAAGATTGGCTGGACAATTACCCAAGTGACGACTTCGCTAAATACGCTTCGATTCCGCTTCCAGCTATTGCTGAGGTGTACAAGTTATCTAAAGAAGTGCGCAACTTGATTATTGATAATCCAAAAAAATTACCCGTGTTCATCGCTTTGTCAGAAGATGATCAAACAGTAGACTCATCTGTGTCAGAAAAGGTTTTTAACATAGGAATGATCGGATCGAAGAGCCAGATGGTGCTTTATAGTAAAGATCAAATGAGCGCCAACACAGATCGCATTAAGGTTTACAATACGAATTTGCCAGAAGCTAAAATATTAGGGCTTTCACATATGGCGGTACATGGCAGCCCTGATAATACCTATTACGGTGCTATGGGGGAGTATCGTATTTGCGGCTGGTATCAGGAGGATGAGCCTTTGTATCAAGCTTGTCGAACGGATAAAAACAATTGGTTTGGTGAGGGTTCTGATGCATTAACGAAAAACAGCCCTCATGCGGCACGAATATCTTGGAATCCGAACTTCAATTCGTTAATGCAAGAAGTCGCTTTTTTTATCAAGGCAAACGCTAACAGCAATAGATAAAGAGGATAGCTTATGGCAGAGAAAATGGGCCTTGGTCTTTCGTCGGTTGGCATAACCCAATCGCAAATAGATCAGTATCATAATGATGGGTATTTGGTTTTAGAATCGATTGTTCCTAAAGCGCTATGTGATGCATTAAAAACTCGTATGTCAGAACTCATGGCTTCCTTCGAGCCTGATTCAGTGCGCTCCATTTTTACTACCAATGAGCAATCTCGCCATACCGATAATTACTTTATGGAGTCGGCTAACAAAGTGTCTTTCTTTTTTGAGGAAGAGGCTTTTGATGAAGTCGGTGTTCTTAAGCAACCACTTGAGTTATCCATTAACAAAGTAGGGCACAGCCTTCATTTTCAAGATCCGGTGTTCAAGGCTTTTTCATTATCTTCAGTTTGGGGGGAGTTGTTACACAAATTGGGGATGATTGATCCGCGTGCAGCGCAATCCATGTATATTTTTAAGCAGCCAGGAATCGGAGGTGAGGTGAATTGTCATCAAGATAGTACTTTCCTTTATACCACTCCGATGAGCGTGATAGGGCTGTGGTTTGCCATAGAGGACGCGACACTTGAAAATGGCTGTCTTTGGGGTGTGCCTACAGGCCACAAACAGGGGTTGTTAAAACGTTTTGAGCGTATTGGTGCTGATGCGATAGAAACCAAAATGGTGATACTAAAAGAACATGAGTGGCATCAAGATGAGCTGGTGGCAATGCCTGTGCCTAAAGGTTCTTTGGTTATTTTGAATGGTGAGTTTCCGCATCTTAGTTATGCTAATAGATCGGGAAAATCTCGCCATGCTTATGCTATCCATGCCGTTGATAATACTTGTGAATATCCTGAATTAAATTGGCTTCAAGCGAAGAAGGGTTCTTCTTTTGTGCCGTTTCATGCGAAGTGAAAAATTGAAATTGGAGTGTGTTGATGCAAGCTGTTTTGGCCCTGCTTAGTGATAACGAATTTCACTCTGGCGAAGAATTGGGAGCCGCATTAGGCGTTACCCGTGCAGCGGTTTGGAAAAAGCTTAAAAAGCTAGAATCTATTGGTGTGACCGTTCATTCAGTAAAAGGCCGTGGCTATCGTTTACCAGTTCCGGTCGAGCTGTTGTCAGAAGATTTGTTACGCGAAAATGGGGTGCCAAATGACGTGGCGATTAAATTAGCGTTTGAGACGGAGTCAACTAACGGCGATGCTAAGCAGTATATATCCCAAGGTAAGCCTTTGCCTGTTTTGATCTCTGTTGAGCGTCAGACTCAAGGCAAGGGACGTCGTGGCCGTCAATGGGAATCAGGTGTCGCAAAAAACCTGACATTTTCGTTTGCGTGGCGCTTTGATAATGGCCCAAATGTTGTTGAGGGTCTGAGTTTGGCTGTGGGTGTTGCTGTAGCTAGGGTGTTAAAAAAAGCAGGCATTCCGAATCCTGGCTTGAAGTGGCCCAACGACGTACAAGTTGATGGTCAGAAAATTTGCGGTATTTTATTGGAGATGGTGGCGGATCAGGATGTTTGTCATGTGATCATCGGCATTGGGCTTAATGTAGCAATGGATGATGCCTTTATGACGAACGTAGATCAGCCTTGGACTGATCTGCTTTCTCGCCTGAAATCTCGTCCGAGCCGAAATGTCATCTTGGGTGAATTAACCAAAGAGCTAATTGGTATTTGTCAGTTGTTTGAAGATGGTAATGGCATGAAGCACTTTCAGCATCAGTGGCAGGCATATGACGTTTTGTTTAATCAATCTGTTACTGTCAGTACGGTTTCTCAGCAACGTCAAGGGATCGCCCGAGGTATTGACCAAAAAGGCGCCTTGCTTCTAGAAGAAAATGGTGAGCTGGTGGCTCTTCATGGGGGAGAAATTAGTGTCCGTCGCGGCTAGGGTCTTGGTGGTTGATGCTGGTAATACCAGCATCAAGTTTACCGCCTTTGAAGGTGAGCAAGTATTATGGGTGCAAAGAGGAGAAGGTTTTCCTACTGATACTGGTTTTGCGCCTGATGTGATTTATTTTGCCAGTGTTCGTTCTAAAGAGTTGAGCGCGTTGCTGCATGCGGATATTCAAGCTGAATTCCCACACAGTGAATGGGTCACATTAACGAGTCAGGCGTTTGCTTGTGGTGTTAGCAATGCCTATATTGAACCTGAGCGTTTGGGAATTGACCGGTGGCTTGGGGTGATTGCTGCCCACCATCTGGTAAAGGAGGATGTTGTGGTGGTGGATGCTGGTACGGCAATTAAGGTGGATGTGGTCAATAAAGAAGGCGTTCATCTTGGTGGCTATATAGCTCCTGGGTTGGTAATGATGGAAGAATCTTTGCTCTCAAAAACAGCTCGCATTCGCTATGCTGCCGATGAGGTTGTCGTAGGGGACGGCTTGCCTAATTCAACAGCAAGGGCCGTAACGGAAGGTTGTCGCGAGATGGCATTGGGTTTTTTGGAGCGTATTCATCATCGTTACCCAGAATTCAAGTGGGTTGTGACGGGCGGAGATGCGCAAGCGTTATTAGGTGCATTGGGTATTTCACTAGAGAGTCTGCCTAATCTTGTGGCTTTGGGTGCAAAGCTTGTTGGCGATGAAGAGTTAAGAGGCAATAAATGAAGTGGCTGTTTCTTTTTGTAGTGTTACTTAATGCTGGCTTCTTGAGCTGGCATAGTTTTGTTCAAGATAAGCCGGAAAAAAATCAAGAATCGATTTACGGCCCACCCGTCAGTGAAAAGATTCATTTATTGTCGGAAGCTCCAGCAGTTAGTGAGCAAGATTATAGTTCCGGAGTCGCGGCTAATGAGAGCCTTGAAGAGGCACTTAGTAAAGTTATTGAGCAATCTGCTGGTGATTCGTCTGAATTATATTGCCCACGCTTAGAAACGGAGCGAGATGATGATAAAAAACAAATTACTAAAGTGCTAAAGAGTTTTGGCTGGGCTTATAAAGATCGAGAGGTCTCAGGTAAACGGCCGAAGTTTTGGCTCTACATTGCGGCACCAGAAACCCCTGCCATTGCAGAGCGCATAGTAAAAGAACTTGCCTCTAAATCTATTGATAGCTTTGTTATTAATCGCGCAGAAATGAAGAACCGTATTTCTTTAGGATTGTATTCCTCAAAAGAGCGAGCTGATCAAGCGAAAGTACGCATACAAAATGTATCTGGCTATGCTGTTGATGTTTATGAACATATGCGAAATGTCTCGCTTCAGCAGATTGATATTGCGCAGCCAGTAGATGAAAAAGACTGGGAGCAGTTTATGTCACGCTTCGATCTAACCAAGATGATGATAAAAGTAGAAAAAAATCCTTGCTAGTGCTTGCAATTGGCAAGACGATTCATATAATGGCTCCCACCTTTTGGGGTGTTGCGTTGTAGCGCTGAGTACNTAGTGCTTGCAATTGGCAAGACGATTCATATAATGGCTCCCACCTTTTGGGGTGTTGCGTTGTAGCGCTGAGTACGTGGAGGGGTTCCCGAGTGGCCAAAGGGAGCAGATTGTAAATCTGCCACGAAAGTTTCGGTGGTTCGAATCCACCTCCCTCCACCAATTGCGGGTATGGTATAGTGGCTATTACCTCAGCCTTCCAAGCTGAAGAGGCGGGTTCGATTCCCGCTACCCGCTCCAGGCTCATGTAGCTCAGTTGGTAGAGCACACCCTTGGTAAGGGTGAGGTCGGCAGTTCAAATCTGCTCATGAGCTCCAGCATTTCCAATGCAAAAGATAGGTGGTTTGACCGCCTTTTTTATTGTCTGTTTTTTGGGCAGATACCCTTGCCAGATTTGGCTTGTTCAGGTATCATCCTTCGCCCATACGAATGTAGGCCAATAGTTCAATTGGTAGAGCACCGGTTTCCAAAACCGGCTGTTGGGGGTTCGAGTCCCTCTTGGCCTGCCATCTTTCGTATCCTATTTCTTAGTTAGGGATCACCTGAAGTATGAGTTCGAGTACTGAAGCTCAAGCGTCTCGCGGAGATGTGTTTAAGTGGGCAATTGTTGTTCTGCTAGTTGCGGTAGGCGTGATTGGTAATAACTATTATTCTGCTGAGTCACTATTGTATCGCTTAATCGCTATCTTGGTGTTGGCTGGTGTCGCTGGTTTTGTTGCGTTGCAAACTGTGAAAGGTAAGGCTTTTTTTACTCTGGCAAGAGAAGCTAAAACTGAAATTCGCAGAGTTGTATGGCCAACTAGACAAGAAACCATGCAAACAACCTTAATAGTGTTAGCGGTTGTTGTTTTTATGTCTCTCGTGCTATGGGGGGTGGATTCGTTCCTTGGTTGGATCGTTTCCTCGGTAATTAGTTAGGAGTTGCTCGTGACCAAACGATGGTATGTAGTACAGGCGTACTCAGGGTACGAAAAGCACGTAATGCGTTCGCTTATTGAGCGGGTGCAGGTTATGGGGCAGGAAGAAAATTTTGGTGACATCTTGGTGCCGACCGAAGAAGTGGTCGAGATCCGAGATGGTAAAAAGCGCAAGAGTGAAAGAAAGTTCTATCCAGGTTATGTATTGGTTCAAATGGATATGAATGACGCCTCTTGGCATTTGGTTAAAGGCACATCTCGCGTACTTGGTTTTATTGGTGGTACGGCGGATAAGCCTTCACCGATTACAACTCGTGAAGCGGATGCTATTCTGCAGCGTGTTAGTGATGGTGTTGATAAGCCTCGTCCTAAGACCTTGTTTGAAGTGGGTGAGGTGGTTCGTGTTAATGAAGGGCCGTTCGCTGATTTCAATGGTGTTGTGGAAGAGGTGGATTACGATAAAAGTCGAATCAAAGTGGCAGTGCTTATTTTTGGGCGCTCTACACCTGTTGATTTGGAGTTTAGTCAGGTTGAAAAAGCCTGATTTTGTTGAACGGGTAGCCTTAGGGCAGTGACCCAATTGGAGTTGAAAAATGGCTAAGAAAGTCCAAGCTTATATCAAGCTACAAGTTAAAGCGGGTCAAGCGAACCCAAGTCCACCAGTTGGTCCAGCACTTGGTCAACACGGTGTGAATATCATGGAATTCTGTAAAGCGTTCAATGCTAAAACTCAAAGCCTTGAGCCAGGTCTTCCAACGCCTGTTATTATCACTGTTTACAGTGATCGTAGTTTTACATTCGAAACTAAATCTACTCCTGCAGCAGTTTTGCTTAAAAAAGCTGCTGGTTTAAAGAGTGGTTCTCCACGTCCAAATACTCAAAAAGTCGGTACGGTTACTCGTGCTCAACTAGAAGAGATTGTTGTTGCTAAGCAGGCTGATTTGACTGCTTCTAACATGGATGCAGCAGTTCGTACTATTGCTGGTAGCGCACGCGCTATGGGTCTAGAAGTTGAGGGTGTTAACTAATGGCTAAATTAACTAAACGCGCTCGTTTGATCGCTGAAAAAGTAGAAGCAACTAAATTTTACTCTGTAGAAGAAGCTGTTGCTCTATTGTCTGAGCTTTCTACTGTTAAGTTTAAAGAGTCTATCGACGTATCTGTTAACCTAGGCGTTGACCCACGCAAATCTGATCAGGTTGTTCGTGGTTCTACAGTATTGCCTCATGGTGCCGGTAAAGATGTTCGTGTTGCTGTATTTGCGCAAGGTGCAAATGCTGAAGCTGCGAAAGAAGCTGGTGCAGATGTTGTTGGTTTTGAAGATTTAGCTGAACAAGTTAAAGCTGGTAACCTTGATTTTGACGTAGTTATTGCATCTCCAGATGCAATGCGTATCGTTGGTCAGCTAGGTCAAGTTTTAGGCCCACGTGGTCTAATGCCTAACCCTAAAGTTGGCACAGTAACGCCTGATGTTGCTACTGCAGTACGAAATGCAAAAGCAGGTCAAGCTCGTTACCGTACAGATAAAAATGGTATCATTCACGCTGCTGTTGGCTCTATTGAGTTCGCTGCGGATGCTATCAGAGGTAACTTGGAAGCGCTTTTGACCGACTTGCGTCGTGCTAAACCTGCGTCTTCTAAAGGTGTTTACCTGAAAAAAGTGACCTTGTCCTCTACAATGGGACCTGGTCTACAAATTGATCTAGGCGCGCTTAACTCTACTAAGTAAGTGTGTTTAGATCATGAGCTTTGGGGTCTGCCTTCATTTATTTGTTGAGCAGGCCGTCAAAGACCGCAGGAACCTAATGGTTTAATAACAACGTTGAAAAATGTTTGTCCTGCGCAGATGGTGTGGCCCGATTCAGATTAACTGGATCTAACTCACCAGCAAGTACTTCGAGTAATCGGAGAGTTGGTAAAAATAGGGGAATTTATTCCCTGCTAATCCAGGAGAAAACCAGTGGCATTAGGTCTAGAAGACAAAAAAGCCATTGTCGCCGAAGTTAGCGAAGTTGCTAAAACTGCATTATCTGCAGTAGTTGCTGACTCTCGCGGTGTTACCGTGAGTAGTATGACAGAACTACGTAAAGAAGCGCGCGAAGCAGGTGTTTATGTACGTGTAGTACGTAATACTTTGGCTCGCCGTGCAGTTGAAGGCACTGACTTCGAATGTCTAGCTGAGAGCTTTGTTGGTCCTACGTTAATTGCTTTTTCTAACGAACATCCGGGTGCGGCTGCTCGTTTGTTGAAAGCGTTTGCGAAAACTAACAGCAAGTTTGAAGTAAAGGCGTTGGCGTTCAACGGTGAGTTGATCCCAGCTGGCGACATTGATCGTTTGGCAACACTGCCTACATACGACGAAGCTATTGCGAAACTGATGAGTGTTATTCAGGGCGCAACAAGCAAGTTTGTACGTACTCTTGCAGCGGTTCGCGATCAAAAAGAGCAAGAAGCGGCTTAATACGGCTTACCGTATCCCTTCTTGATAAATATTTGTTTTATCACCCTAGGGTGATTATAAAGAATGCTAGGAATCTGAGTCATGGCTCTAACTAAAGAAGATATCATCAATGCAGTAGCAGAAATGTCTGTGATGGACGTTGTTGAACTAATTTCTGCAATGGAAGAAAAATTCGGCGTATCTGCAGCTGCTGCTGTAGCTGCGGGTCCTGCTGCTGAAGCTGGCGCTGCTGCTGAAGAACAAACTGAATTTGACGTTGTTCTTACTGCTGCAGGCGAGAAGAAAGTAAACGTAATCAAAGCGGTTCGTGCAGCGACTGGTCTAGGCTTGAAAGAAGCTAAAGCTATCGTTGACGGCGCTCCAATGACTGTTAAAGAAGCTGCTTCTAAAGAAGATGCTGCCGCTCTTAAAGCAGCTCTTGAAGAAGCTGGTGCATCTGTCGAAATCAAGTAATGATACTTGTATTTCCAGATTTCGACCAATAGTCGAAATGGCTGGTGACATTATTGTCACCGGCCTTTTTGGGTTTCTGAAACTCAAATAAAACTTAAAAGAATTTTCACATGGGAGATAATGCTCCCATATATGGTAAGGCCTGATTTGGGCCTTTTGCGTCAATGTGCACAAGCTGGGGAATGCTGATGGCTTACTCATACACTGAGAAAAAACGTATCCGTAAGGATTTCGGTAAACTGCCGCCCGTTTTGGATGTGCCATACTTGCTGGCAATTCAGCTTGAATCCTATCGTAATTTTCTGCAGGAAGGTAAAAGTCTTGCAGAGCGTGGGGAATTAGGTCTGCATGGGGCCTTTAAATCTGTCTTTCCAATGGTCAGCTTTTCCGGCAATGCGGCGCTAGAATACGTCGATTACCGTTTAGGCAAGCCAGTCTTTGATGTTAAAGAGTGTCAGTTGCGTGGTGTTACTTACGCGGCACCTTTACGTGTTCGTGTGCGACTTATTATTTATGATAAAGAGTCGTCCAATAAGGCAATCAAAGACATTCGCGAGCAAGAAGTCTACATGGGCGAAATTCCGCTTATGACAGACAATGGTACCTTTGTAATCAACGGGACTGAGCGTGTTATTGTATCTCAATTACACCGTTCTCCTGGTGTGTTCTTCGACCACGATCGTGGTAAGACACACTCTTCAGGCAAGTTACTACATTCTGCTCGTATTATTCCTTACCGCGGTTCATGGTTGGACTTCGAGTTTGATCCAAAAGATTGCGTATTTGTTCGTATTGACCGTCGCCGTAAGTTGCCGGCAACTATTTTGTTGCGCGCTTTGGGTTACGGAACTGAGCAAATTCTAGATACTTTCTTTGACTCTACTCGTTTCTATTTGAAACGTGATGGTTTTGAAATGGATCTAGTTGCAAATCGTCTACGTGGCGAGACTGCACTGTTTAATATTGCTGATGCGAATGGCGAACTGATCGTAGAAGAAGGTCGCCGTATTACTGCTAAGCACATTCGTGTGATGGAAAAATCAGGTCTTGAGCGTCTATCTGTACCGCTTGAGTACATGCTTGGCAAGGTAACAGCGAAAAACTTGGTTCATCCTTCAACGGGTGAGTTGATTGCGGAAGCAAACACTGAGTTGTCTGTTGATTTGCTAGAGGCGTTGGTTTCTTCTGGTATTACTGAAGTTGAAACGCTTTATACGAACGATTTGGATAATGGTCCATTTATTTCTGATACGCTGCGTATTGATCCAACGAGTAATCAGTTAGAAGCTCTAGTTGAAATCTATCGCATGATGCGTCCTGGCGAGCCACCGACCAAAGAATCGGCTGAAGGTTTGTTCCAAGGTTTGTTCTTCTCCGAAGATCGCTATGACCTATCTGGCGTTGGTCGAATGAAATTCAATCGTCGTTTAGGCCGTGAAGAAGATACGGGTGCTGGCGTTCTTGATAATGACGACATCGTAGCTGTTCTAAAAACTTTGCTTGATATCCGTAACGGTAACGGCATGGTTGATGACATCGATCACTTGGGTAACCGTCGAGTTCGTTCTGTTGGTGAAATGGCCGAGAACCAATTCCGTGTTGGTCTTGTTCGTGTTGAGCGTGCAGTGAAAGAGCGTTTGTCAATGGCAGAAGCTGATGGCCTTATGCCGCAAGACCTTTTGAATGCGAAGCCAGTTGCTGCCGCTATTAAAGAGTTCTTCGGTTCAAGCCAGTTGTCTCAGTTTATGGACCAAAACAACCCGCTATCTGAAGTAACGCATAAGCGTCGTGTTTCGGCGTTAGGGCCTGGTGGTCTTACGCGTGAACGTGCAGGCTTTGAAGTACGTGACGTACACGCTACTCACTATGGCCGTGTTTGTCCTATCGAAACACCTGAAGGTCCAAACATCGGTTTGATTAACTCGCTATCAACTTATGCGCGCACTAACAGCTACGGCTTCTTAGAAACGCCATACCGTAAGATTATCGATGGCAAAATGACTGATGAAACAGTTTATATCTCTGCAATCGATGAAGCGAAATATGTAATAGCCCAAGCATCTGCAAATGTTGATGCGGAAGGTCGTTTGGTTGATGAGTTGGTTCAGGTGCGTCACATGCACGAAACGACTTTGATTCCAAAAGAGAAAGTAAACCTAATGGACGTGTCACCTCGTCAGGTTGTTTCTGTTGCGGCATCTTTGATTCCGTTCCTAGAGCACGACGATGCTAACCGTGCATTGATGGGATCGAACATGCAGCGTCAAGCAGTACCTACACTTAAGGCAGATAAGCCTGTAGTTGGTACTGGGATGGAAAAAAATGTAGCAAAAGATTCTGGTGTTTGTATCGTTGCGAACCGCGGTGGTGTGATTGAGTCTGTTGATGCGAGCCGTATCGTTGTACGTGTGAATTCAGAAGAAACAATTGCTGGTGAGGCGGGTGTAGATATCTACAACCTAACTAAATACGTGCGTTCTAACCAGAACACTTGTATCAACCAGCGTACTTTGGTTATGAAAGGTGAGAAGGTTGCTTCTGGCGACATTATGGCTGATGGCCCTTCTGTAGATATGGGTGATTTGGCACTAGGCCAAAACATGCGTATTGCTTTTATGCCTTGGAACGGTTTCAACTTCGAAGACTCGATTCTCGTTTCTGAGCGTGTTGTAGAAGAAGATCGATTCACTTCTATCCACATTCAAGAGTTAACGTGTGTTGCGCGTGATACTAAGCTTGGGCCAGAAGAGATTACTGCTGATATCCCTAATGTGGGTGAAGGTGCGCTTTCTAAGTTGGATCAATCCGGTATCGTTTACATCGGTGCAGAAGTAGAGCCGGGCGATATTCTAGTTGGTAAAGTAACGCCTAAGGGTGAGACACAGCTAACGCCTGAAGAGAAACTTTTGCGAGCTATCTTCGGTGAAAAAGCGTCCGACGTAAAAGATACGTCGCAACGTGTTAAGACGGGTACGCGCGGTACAGTTATCGACGTGCAAGTTTTCACTCGTGATGGCATCGAAAAAGATGACCGTGCTAAGTTCATTGAAAAGTCGCAGCTTGATCAAGTTCGCAAGGACTTGAACGAAGAGTTCCGTATTGTTGAGAAAGCGACTTTCGAGCGTCTAGCTGAAGCCCTAATCGGTCAGCAAGCGGAAGGTGGTCCTGGTTTGGCTCGCAATGCGATTATTACGGAAGAGTACTTGGCGAATCTAGATCACCCTGAGTGGTTTAAAATTCGTGTTGCTAATGAAGAAGCGAGTGAGCAGCTTGAAAAAGCACAAGCCGCTTTGATTGAGCGCCGTAAAGAACTTGATGCGAAATTCGAAGATAAGAAACGCAAGCTACAAACAGGTGATGATCTAGCGCCTGGCGTTCTTAAAATCGTTAAGGTTTATGTTGCCATCAAACGTCGTATCCAGCCAGGTGATAAAATGGCCGGTCGTCATGGTAACAAAGGTGTAATTTCTAAAATTATGCCAGTTGAAGATATGCCGTACGATGAAAACGGTGATCCAGTTGATATCGTTTTGAACCCGCTAGGTGTTCCTTCGCGTATGAACGTTGGTCAGGTTTTGGAGACTCACTTAGGTGCGGCATCTAAAGGCTTGGGTCGTAAGATCAACGAGATGCTTGTTGTAGAGCGTGAGAAAGCAGAGGCAGTTGCAGAACTGCGTAGCTTCCTTGACGAGATCTATAACGGCTACGAAGGTGATTTGAAATGTGCGCGTACTGAAGATTTGGACAGCTTTACAGACGAAGAAATTTTGACCTTGGCATCTAACCTAACAGGTGGTGTTCCAATGGCGTCTGGTGCCTTTGATGGTGCAAAAGAGTCTGAAATTAAACGTATGTTGCGTTTAGCTGGAATCAACGAAAGCGGCCAAGTTAAATTGTTTAACGGCCGTACTGGTGATGCTTTTGAACGTCCTGTAACTGTTGGTTACATGTACATGCTTAAGTTGAACCACTTGGTTGACGACAAAATGCACGCACGTTCTACCGGTTCTTACAGCTTGGTTACTCAGCAGCCGCTGGGTGGTAAAGCTCAGTTCGGTGGTCAGCGTTTCGGGGAGATGGAGGTATGGGCACTAGAAGCATACGGTGCTGCTTACACGCTTCAAGAAATGTTGACTGTTAAGTCCGATGACGTGAATGGCCGTACTAAGATGTATAAAAACATCGTAGATGGTGACCACCGTATGGAACCTGGCATGCCTGAGTCCTTCAACGTGTTGGTGAAAGAGATTCGTTCTCTTGGTATCGATATCGAGCTGGAAAACGAATAAGCACGAATCACATTTGACCTGCTGGGGAGCAAGACTCCCCGGCCTTACGAGTGGGGCGAATATCCATGAAAGACTTATTAGGTCTTCTAAAATCACAGGGACAATCTGACGAGTTTGATGCGATCCGCATTGGCTTGGCATCACCAGATATGATTCGTTCATGGTCTTACGGTGAAGTTAAAAAGCCAGAGACCATCAACTACCGTACGTTCAAACCAGAACGTGACGGTTTGTTCTGTGCAAAAATCTTTGGTCCTATTAAGGACTACGAATGCTTGTGTGGTAAATATAAGCGTTTGAAACACCGTGGTGTTATCTGTGAGAAGTGTGGCGTTGAAGTGGCTCTGTCTAAAGTGCGTCGTGAACGCATGGGTCACATTGAGCTTGCATCGCCTGTTGCACATATTTGGTTTTTGAAGTCTCTACCGTCTCGTATCGGTCTTATCTTAGATATGACGTTGCGTGACATTGAGCGTGTTTTGTATTTTGAATCTTTCATCGTGATCGATCCAGGTATGACAACGCTTGATAAAGGCCAATTGCTAAACGATGAGCAGTATTTTGAAGCGCTAGAAGAATTCGGTGACGAGTTTGATGCCCGTATGGGTGCGGAAGCGGTTCAGATGTTGCTTCGCGATTTAGATATGCCTGTAGAAATTAACAGCATGCGTGAAGAGCTAAACAGCACTAATTCTGAAACTCGTATTAAGAAACTTTCTAAGCGTCTTAAGCTTGTTGAAGCATTCTATCATTCTGGTAACAACCCAGAGTGGATGGTGTTAGATGTATTGCCAGTTCTTCCACCAGATCTTCGTCCATTGGTGCCACTTGAAGGTGGTCGTTTTGCGACGTCTGATTTGAACGACCTTTACCGTCGTGTAATTAACCGTAACAACCGTCTAAAACGCCTGTTAGAGTTATCAGCTCCAGATATCATCGTACGCAACGAAAAGCGTATGTTGCAAGAATCTGTTGATGCTTTGCTTGATAACGGTCGTCGTGGCCGCGCCATTACTGGTTCTAACAAACGTCCTCTAAAATCTTTGGCTGATATGATCAAGGGTAAACAAGGTCGTTTCCGCCAGAACTTGCTAGGTAAGCGTGTTGACTACTCTGGTCGTTCTGTAATCACAGTAGGTCCATCACTGCGTCTACATCAGTGTGGTCTACCTAAGAAAATGGCACTTGAGTTATTCAAGCCATTCATTTTCTCTAAGCTTGAACTTCGTGGCATGGCGACGACGATCAAAGCGGCTAAGAAAATGGTTGAGCGTGAAACACCTGAAGTGTGGGATATCCTAGATGAGGTTATTCGCGAACATCCAGTGATGTTGAACCGTGCGCCAACACTTCACCGTTTGGGTATCCAAGCGTTTGAACCAATGTTGATCGAAGGTAAAGCGATTCAGTTGCACCCACTAGTGTGTGCGGCATACAACGCCGATTTCGATGGTGACCAAATGGCGGTTCACGTTCCGTTGACTATCGAGGCGCAGCTAGAAGCTCGTGCATTGATGATGTCTACGAACAACATCCTATCACCTGCAAACGGTGAGCCGATCATCGTTCCTTCTCAGGACGTTGTATTGGGTCTGTACTATATGACTCGTGAGAAAATCAATGCCAAAGGCGAAGGCATGGCATTTTCTGACATCAAAGAAGTACACCGTGCGTATGGTGCTAAACAGGTTGAATTGCACGCGAAAGTAAAAGTACGTATCAGCCAAGTTGATACCACGCTTGATGGCGACAAAGTGCCGTCTACTTTCATTGCAGATACAACTGTTGGTCGTGCCTTGTTGTTTGATATTGTTCCTGATGGCCTACCGTTCTCTGTGGTTAACCAAACCATGAAGAAAAAAGCGATCTCTAACTTGATCAACGAGTGTTACCGTAAAGTCGGCTTGAAAGAGAGCTGTATTTTTGCTGACCAATTGATGTACACAGGTTTTGCTTACGCTACGGCGTCAGGCTCTTCTGTTGGTGTTGATGACTTTGTTATTCCACCGGAGAAAGCAGCGATCATTGCGAAAGCTGAAGCAGAAGTTAAAGAAATCGAATACCAATACGCTGATGGTCTTGTAACTCAAGGCGAGAAGTACAACAAGGTAATCGATTTATGGTCTCGTACCAACGAAACTGTTACTGAAGCCATGATGAAAAACTTGGCAAAAGAGATGACAATCAATAAAGCGGGCGAAGAGGTTGAACAACAATCTTTTAACTCGGTTTACATGATGGCTGACTCTGGTGCCCGTGGTAGTGTTGCGCAGATGCGTCAGTTGGGTGGTATGCGTGGTTTGATGGCGAAACCAGATGGTTCCATTATCGAGACACCAATCACTGCGAACTTCCGTGAAGGTCTATCAGTACTTCAGTACTTTACCTCTACACACGGTGCTCGTAAGGGTCTAGCCGATACGGCATTGAAAACAGCAAACTCTGGTTACTTGACTCGTCGTCTAGTAGACGTAGCGCAGGATTTGGTTATCACTGAAGTAGATTGTGGCTCTACAAACGGTATTTCCGTTGCAGCCATGATTGAAGGTGGTGACGTAGTTGTTCCGCTAGGTCATCGTGTATTGGGTCGTGTAGTGGCTCAAGATGTGATTGACGGTAAAGGCGATTTCGTTCTTGCTGCTGGTACTTTGATTGACGAGCATGACGTTCGTACTATCGAAGCGGCTGGTGTGGATGAAATGATCATTCGTTCTGTTATCACTTGTAATACACGTCATGGTGTATGTGCTAAGTGTTACGGTCGTGATCTTGCTCGTGGTCATCAAGTTAACATTGGTGAAGCCATTGGTGTTGTTGCAGCACAGTCTATCGGTGAGCCAGGTACGCAGTTAACGATGCGTACGTTCCACATCGGTGGTGCGGCATCTCGAGCGTCTGCGATTGATAGTGTCCAGGTGAAGAGTGCGGGTACAGTACGTTTCAATAAAATGAAGAGTATCGAGCGTCATACTGGTCACCTAGTTGTTGCATCTCGTTCTTCTGAATTGGCCATTGCTGATGAAGCGGGTCGTGAGAAAGAGCGTTATAAGCTTCCTTACGGTGCGGTATTGAGTGTGCGTGAAGGTGATCAAGTTACTGCGGGTCAAATCGTCGCTAACTGGGATCCACATACACACCCAATCGTATCTGAGATGGAAGGTCGCCTTGAGTTCAGTGGTATGGAAGAGAACGTTACTATTCGTCGTCAATCTGACGAAATGACGGGCTTGACTACTATTGAAGTTATGGAGATGCGTGATCGTCCTGCAGCTGGTAAAGACATACGTCCGATGATTGCCGTTGTTGATGCAGAGGGTAACCCTGTATTGATTCCTGGTACTGAATCACCAGTACAGTACATGCTTCCTGAAAAAGCATTGTTGAGTCTAGATCATGGCGCGACAGTGAAATCAGGTGAGGTTCTTGCGCGTATTCCTCAAGAATCTATTGGTAACAAAGATATTACCGGTGGTTTGCCACGAGTGGCAGACCTATTCGAAGCGCGTCGTCCGAAAGATCCTGCTGTTATGGCGGAAACGAGCGGTGTGGTTAGCTTCGGTAAAGAAACAAAAGGTAAGATCCGTTTGGTTATCACTCCTCAAAACGGTGATGATCCAGTCGAGACTTTGATTCCTAAATGGCGTCAAATCAACATCTTTGATGGTGAAGAAGTGGCTAAAGGTGAGATTATTGCCGACGGTCCTTTGAGCCCTCATGACATTTTGCGTCTTCAGGGTGTAGAGGCTTTGGCTGATTACATCACGAATGAAGTGCAAGAAGTTTACCGCTTGCAAGGCGTAGTAATTAACGATAAGCACATTGAGGTTATCGTTAACCAAATGTTACGCAAAGTAGAAGTTGGTGAGTCTGGTGATACAGATCTTATTCAAGGTGATCAGGTTGAGTTTACTCATCTGCTAGATTCAAACGAAAAAGCGGAAGCAGAGGGTAAATTCCCTGCTAAGTTTGAGCGTGTGCTTCTAGGTATCACGAAAGCTTCTTTGGCTACTGAGTCCTTTATATCAGCGGCATCTTTCCAAGAGACAACTCGAGTTCTTACGGAAGGTGCGGTAACTGGTAAGAAAGATCACTTACGTGGCTTGAAAGAAAACGTTGTTGTGGGTCGCTTGATACCAGCTGGTACAGGTTTGGCTTACCACAATGAGCGCAAGAGAAAGAAAGAGCTTGCACTAGCAGCGAAGGAAGGAAGTTCGACAGTAAGTGCCTCAGATGTTGAAGAAGCATTGAGTGCTGCACTGAAAGACTAGTTATTTGCTGTTAAATCGTAAGGGAGGTGATTTTTTAGTCGCCTCCCTATTGACTGTTTTATAGGCGCAAATTAAACTTGCGCCTCCTTAATTTTGGCGATTTCCGTCATAAGAATTGGATTTGTGGAGCTTGTCTAATGGCAACCGTTAACCAGTTGGTTCGTAAACCACGTAAACGTAAAGTGGCAAAGAGTGACGTTCCTGCGTTACAAGCTTGTCCGCAACGCCGCGGTGTCTGCACTCGCGTATATACTACTACACCTAAAAAGCCTAACTCGGCTTTGCGTAAAGTATGTCGTGTTCGCTTGACTAACGGCTTCGAAGTTACTTCCTACATCGGTGGTGAAGGTCACAACCTGCAAGAACACAGCGTAGTGCTGATTCGCGGCGGTCGTGTAAAAGACCTTCCTGGTGTTCGTTACCACACAGTGCGTGGTAGCTTGGATACTTCAGGCGTACAAAATCGTAAGCAAGGCCGTTCTAAATACGGTACTAAACGTCCTAAGAAGTAAGTTAAATCAGCTTAATTCATCGTTTAGACATAATTTTTTAATACAGTAAGGCCGAGCAATAATATAATTGTCTCGGGCGAACCTGAAGAGGATATAGATATGCCTAGAAGACGCGTCGTCGCTAAGCGTGAAATCCTTCCGGATCCTAAACACGGAAGCCAGATTCTCGCTAAATTCATCAACCATGTAATGGTTAGCGGTAAAAAGTCTGTTGCAGAGAGCATTGTTTACAATGCGCTAAATACTGTAGCAGCTCGCGCTAAAACTGAAGAGCCAATGGCTATCTTCGAAAAAGCATTGGAATCTATCCAGCCAATGGTTGAGGTTAAATCTCGCCGTGTTGGTGGTGCGACATACCAAGTTCCTGTGGAAGTTCGTCCAGCTCGCCGCGCAGCTTTATCTATGCGTTGGTTGGTTGATGCTTCTCGTAAGCGTGGTGAAAAATCCATGGCTTTGCGTCTAGCTGGCGAAATTTTAGATGCTGCTGAAAACAAAGGTTCTGCTGTTAAGAAACGTGAAGACGTTCACCGCATGGCAGAAGCTAACAAAGCATTCTCTCACTACCGTTTCTAATCATCCGGAGAAGGATACACAGTGGCACGTAAAACACCTATCAACCGCTACCGTAACATCGGTATTTGTGCGCATGTTGATGCAGGTAAAACGACGACAACTGAGCGCGTTCTTTTTTATACTGGTCTATCTCATAAAATTGGTGAAGTGCACGATGGTGCAGCAACAATGGATTGGATGGAGCAAGAGCAAGAACGTGGTATCACGATAACTTCAGCAGCAACAACATGCTTCTGGAGTGGAATGAATAAGCAGTTTGAAGAGCATCGTGTCAACATTATAGACACGCCTGGGCACGTAGATTTTACTATTGAAGTAGAGCGTTCTCTACGTGTTTTGGATGGTGCTGTTGTTGTGCTTTGTGGTTCTTCGGGTGTGCAGCCTCAAACTGAGACGGTTTGGCGTCAAGCAAATAAGTATGAAGTGCCGCGTATGGTTTTCATCAATAAGATGGATCGTACGGGAGCTGACTTTTTTGCTGTTGTTCGTCAGTTAAAAACTCGTCTTGGGGCTAATGCTGTTCCAATTCAGATCAATGTTGGCACTGAAGAAGATTTCAGAGGTGTAATCGATTTGATCTTGATGAAAACTATTGTGTGGAATGAAGAAGATCATGGTATGACTTTCTCTTTGGAGGAGGTTCCTGATGATTTGCTTGAGGAAGCGCAAGAGTGGCGTGAGCACATGGTTGAGGCGGCAGCTGAAGCGAATGATGAATTAATGGATAGGTACCTTGAAGAAGGTGAGCTATCTGTTGATGAGATAAAAAGCGGTTTGAGAATTCGCACGTTATCCAATGAAATTGTCTTGGTTACTTGTGGTTCTGCCTTTAAAAATAAAGGTGTTCAGGCTGTTTTGGATGCTGTTGTTGAATATTTACCTTCACCGCTTGAAGTGAAAGCGATTGAAGGGACGCTTGAAGATGGTGAAACTGTTGTAACTCGAATAGCTAATGATGAGGATCCATTCTCGTCGTTGGCATTCAAAATAGCGACAGACCCATTTGTGGGTACATTAACATTTATTCGTGTGTATTCTGGAGTGTTGCGTTCAGGAGATGCGGTTTACAATTCTGTTAAGCAGAAGCGTGAGCGTATTGGCCGAATGGTTCAAATGCATGCTAATAATCGTGAAGAAATCAAAGAAGTATTGGCGGGTGATATTGCTGCTATCGTAGGAATGAAATACGTAACTACGGGTGATACGCTTTGCGATATGAATGATGTTGTTGTGCTTGAGCGTATGGAGTTTCCAGAGCCTGTTATATCCGTCGCTGTTGAGCCAAAATCTCAGGCTGATCAGGATAAAATGGGCGTTGCGCTGGGTAAATTGGCGCAAGAGGATCCTTCTTTTCGGGTGGAAACGCACGAAGAAACGGGTCAAATAATTATTTCCGGTATGGGTGAGCTGCACCTTGATATACTTGTCGATCGTATGCGTCGCGAGTTCAAGGTGGAGGCAAACATTGGTAAGCCTCAGGTTTCCTATCGGGAGAAAATTCGCAAAGAAGTGGTGGTTAATCACAAATTTGTGCGTCAATCCGGTGGTCGTGGTCAATACGGTCACGTCGTGATGAAGTTAATCCCGACTGATAAAGATGGGCTTGAGTTTGTTAACGAGATTGTTGGTGGTGCTATTCCTAAAGAATACATCCCTGCAGTAGAAAAGGGTGTTTCGGAGCAAATGAAGAACGGTGTAATCGCTGGTTATCCATTATTGGGTATCAAGGTTGTGCTGATCGATGGTTCATTCCATGATGTTGACTCTAATGAAATGGCCTTTAAAATTGCAGCTTCTCAGGGGCTAAGAAAAGGAGCGGCTGATGCTGATCCTTGCGTTCTTGAACCTGTAATGAAAGTGGAAGTTGTAACTCCTGAAGAATACATGGGTGATGTGATGGGTGACCTGAATCGTCGTCGTGGTGTTGTTCAGGGGATGGACGATTCCCCGTCAGGGAAGATTATTCGTGCTGAAGTTCCTCTTGGGGAAATGTTCGGATATGCAACTGACGTGCGTAGCTTGTCGCAAGGGCGTGCAAGTTATGCAATGGAGTTTGAGAAATACGCTGAAGCACCGGCTAGTGTGGCAGACGCGATCATCAAAAATGAAGATTAATCATCATACTTACTAATTCTTAAGGTGTATGTATCATGGCAAAGAGTAAATTCGAACGTAATAAACCGCACGTTAACGTTGGCACAATCGGTCACGTTGACCATGGTAAAACAACTCTAACTGCAGCATTGACTCGCGTATGTGCAGAAGTATTCGGCGGAACAGCTGTTGCTTTTGACGGTATCGATAATGCTCCTGAAGAGCGTGAGCGTGGTATCACTATCTCTACTTCTCACGTAGAGTATGATTCTCCAACTCGTCACTACGCACACGTAGACTGTCCTGGACACGCCGATTATGTTAAAAACATGATCACTGGTGCTGCTCAAATGGACGGTGCGATCCTAGTTTGTGGTGCGACTGATGGTCCTATGCCTCAGACTCGTGAACACATTCTTCTTTCTCGTCAAGTAGGCGTTCCTTACATTGTTGTTTTCTTGAACAAGTCTGACTTGTTGGCTGAAGACTGTGGTGGTGCGGATTCTGAAGAATACGCTGAAATGCTAGAGTTGGTTGAGATGGAATTGCGTGACCTTCTTTCTGAATACGACTTCCCAGGTGATGATACTCCAATCATCCCAGGTTCTGCGCTAATGGCGTTGAAAGGCGAAGACGACAACGAAATGGGTACTACTGCAGTACGTAAACTAGTTGAAACTCTTGACGAGTACATTCCTGAGCCAGAGCGTGCTATTGATGGTGCATTCTTGATGCCTATCGAGGATGTATTCTCTATTCAAGGTCGTGGTACTGTTGTTACTGGTCGTGTTGAGCGTGGTATTATCAAAATCCAAGAAGAAGTTGAAATTGTTGGTATCGTTGATACTACTAAAACAACTTGTACTGGTGTAGAGATGTTCCGTAAGCTTCTAGACGAAGGTCGTGCTGGTGAGAACTGTGGTATTCTTCTACGTGGTACTAAGCGTGAAGACGTACAGCGCGGTCAAGTATTGGCTAAGCCTGGTTCAATCACTCCTCATACAGAGTTTGAAGCAGAAGTTTACGTGTTGGGTAAAGATGAGGGTGGTCGTCATACTCCATTCTTCAAAGGTTACCGTCCACAGTTTTACTTCCGTACAACTGACGTAACTGGTGCATGTTCTCTGCCTGAAGGCGTAGAAATGGTTATGCCTGGTGATAACATTCAAATGACTGTTGAGCTAATTCACCCAATCGCGATGGACGAAGGTCTACGTTTCGCGATTCGTGAAGGTGGTCGTACAGTTGGTGCTGGTGTTGTAGCTAAAATCCTTAAGTAATTAGATATTAATATCTGCTTACTTTGATTTAGAAAAGGCCACTCGCAGATCGGGTGGCCTTTTTATTTTTATGGTTTATTTTGTTTGTTCAGAAATTGGTTACTTGACAACCAGTTTTTGAATGGCTAATATTCGCCGTCCTTAAAAAAGGATTGTGGCTTAATAAATGTACAGTTAAGTCATCAAAACATTGTATTTGGAGTTGGAAATGCAAAGCCAAAAAATCCGTATTCGTCTGAAAGCGTTTGATCATCGTCTGATCGATGCTTCAACACAAGAAATTGTGGACACAGCGAAACGTACAGGTGCGCAAGTGCGTGGACCGATTCCACTTCCTACTCGCAAAGAGCGTTATACAGTATTGATTTCTCCACACGTAAACAAAGATGCGCGTGATCAGTATGAAATCCGTACACACAAACGTGTTCTAGACATCGTTGAGCCAACTGAAAAAACTGTTGATGCTCTAATGAAGCTAGATCTTGCGGCAGGCGTGGAAGTACAAATTTCTTTGGGTTAATAGCTCAAAGTTTGGGGTGCGACAACCGGCTGGTTATCAGTCGGCTATATGCACAATAGTGGAATGATCTGGAATGATCAGCCGTAGCGGGTGATAGCCCCATACACAACTGGCAAGTGAGGTAAAAAATGGCTATTCAATTAGTCGGACGCAAAGCCGGTATGACACGTATCTTCACTGAAGATGGTGTATCCGTGCCAGTAACCGTCATCGAGGTTGAACCGAACCGCGTTACTCAGGTGAAAACATCAGAAACTGATGGCTACCAAGCTGTTCAAGTTACTGTAGGTTCTCGCCGTTCGAGCCGCGTTAACAAAGCTGCTGCGGGTCATTATGCAAAAGCAAATGTTGAGGCAGGTCGTGGTTTGTGGGAGTTCCGCCTGGCAGGTGACGAAAAAGAAATCAATGTTGGTGATGAGCTGACTGTTGCTGATTTCGAATCTATCCAAATGGTTGATGTAACTGGTCAATCAAAGGGTAAAGGGTTTCAAGGTGCCATCAAGCGTCATAATTTTAGTATGCAAGATGCTACACATGGTAACTCATTGTCTCACCGTGCACCTGGTTCTATCGGCCAATGTCAAACACCTGGTCGTGTTTGGAAAGGCAAGAAGATGGCTGGCCATATGGGTGCTGCACAAGTAACTACACAATCACTAGAAGTGGTTCGCGTAGACACAGAACGTAACCTTATCCTTGTGAAAGGTGCCGTACCTGGTGCAGTAAATGGTGATGTTATTCTTCAATCAGCTGTTAAAGCTCGCTAAGAGGGGTAGACAATGAACTTGAATCTAACAGGCGCAGAAGGAACTGTAGAAGTTTCTGATGTAGCCTTTGCTCGTGAATATAACGAAGCGTTGGTTCACCAAGTAGTTACATCTTACTTGGCTGGCGCTCGTCAAGGCTCACGTGCACAGAAAACACGCTCTGAAGTAGCAGGTGGTGGACGCAAACCTTGGAAACAAAAAGGTTCTGGTCGTGCACGCGCAGGTACTATCCGTAGCCCTTTATGGCGCTCTGGTGGTGTTACTTTCGCTGCTAAGCCACAAGATCACTCTCAGAAAGTGAACAAGAAGATGTACCGTGCAGCAATGCGCACCATCTGGTCTGAGCTTGTACGTCAAGACCGTCTTGTTGTTGTAGAAGATCTTAAATTGGAAGCTCCAAAAACTAAGCTCTTCATAGCAAAAATGGCAGAATTGAATATTGAGAACGCTTTGATTGTTTCCGATCAATTGGATGACAATTTATTCTTAGCGGCTCGCAACATTCCTAACGTAGATGTACGTGATGCAGCGTCTATCGACCCTGTTAGCTTGATTGCTTACGACAAAGTGTTGGTGACAGTTGGTGCTCTGAAACAAGTTGAGGAGGCACTAGCATGATCGGCGAACGTATTTATAAAGTTCTGTTGGGTCCACACATTTCCGAAAAAGCTACAATCGTTGCCGAAGGTAATGGTCAGTACGTTTTTCGTGTAACTGGTGATGCAACGAAACCTGAAATCAAACAAGCTATCGAAGCGCTTTTTGAAGTCAAAGTTGAGTCTGTTCGCACGTTGAACCATAAAGGTAAAACTAAGCGTACAGTTCGTGGTCTAGGTAAACGTAAAGACGTGAAAAAAGCGTATGTACGTTTGGCTGAAGGCCAAGACATTGATTTCATGGTCGCTGAATAAGGGGAGATAGGTCAATGGCTGTTGTTAAAAGTAAGCCAACGTCTGCAGGCCGTCGTCACGTTGTTAAAGTTACCAACAACGATTTGCACAAAGGCGCACCATATGCACCTTTGCTAGACACAAAAAGCAAATCTGGTGGACGTAACAATAACGGACGCATCACTACGCGTCACGTAGGTGGTGGTCATAAGCAGCATTACCGTATGGTTGATTTCCGTCGTAACAAAGATGGGATTTCTGCGGTAGTTGAGCGTTTGGAATATGATCCAAACCGTTCTGCAAATATTGCATTGATTAGATATGCTGATGGTGAGCGTCGTTACATTATCGCTTCCAAAGGTATGGTCGCTGGCAATATCGTTTTTAGTGGTGCAGATGCGCCTATCAAAGCGGGTAATACTTTGCCTCTGCAAAATATCCCAGTTGGTAGTACCGTACACTGTGTCGAGCTTAAGCCAGGTAAAGGTGCACAAGTTGCACGTTCTGCTGGTGCTTCTGCTCAGCTAGTTGCTCGTGAAGGTCGTTACGTTACTCTTCGCCTACGTTCAGGTGAAATGCGTAAAGTATTGACGGAATGTCGCGCTACTTTAGGTGAAGTATCAAACTCTGAGCATAGCTTACGAGTTCTTGGTAAAGCTGGTGCTACGCGTTGGCGTGGTGTTCGTCCTACCGTTCGCGGTTCGGCGATGAACCCAGTGGATCACCCGCATGGTGGTGGTGAAGGTCGTAGCAAAGGTGGTCGTCACCCAGTTACGCCATGGGGTGTGCCTACTAAAGGTTACAAAACACGCAGCAACAAGCGTACTGACAAACTTATTGTACGTCGCCGTACTAAGTAATAAGAGGAAACGACTGTGCCACGTTCACTAAAAAAAGGTCCTTTTATCGACCTTCATTTGTTGAAAAAGGTAGAGGCTGCGGTAGAGAAAAATGATCGTCGTCCAATTAAAACTTGGTCACGCCGTTCTACTATCTTCCCTGATTTTGTAGGGTTGACTATCGCTGTCCATAATGGTCGCCAGCATGTTCCAGTTCTAGTAACTGAAGATATGGTCGGTCATAAATTGGGTGAGTTCGCTCCGACCCGTACATATCGTGGTCATGCTGCGGACAAGAAAGCCAAACGGTAATAAGGGGTATTAACATGAGTGAAGTAAAAGCTTCATTGAAGGGTGCTCGCCTCTCAGCGCAGAAGGCCCGTTTGGTTGTAGATCAAATCCGCGGCAAATCTGTTAGCGAAGCACTGAACATTTTAACGTTCAGTCCTAAGAAGGCGGCAGTAATTGTTAAGAAAGTACTAGAGTCTGCTATAGCTAACGCTGAGCATAACGAAGGTGCTGATGTAGATGACTTGCGTGTGTCTACGGCTTACGTTGATGAGGCTATGACTCTAAAGCGTATTATGCCACGTGCCAAAGGCCGTGCTGACCGTATTCTAAAACGCGGTTGCCATATCACAGTTAAAGTCGCTGACTAATTAGGAGAAACCCAATGGGTCAGAAGGTTCATCCAACTGGTATACGCCTAGGGATAGTTAAAGATCATACTTCTACTTGGTATGCGAATAATCAAAACTACTCTAAGCTGTTATTAAACGATCTTCAGGTTCGTGCGTTCCTGGAGAAAAAATTGGTCCAGGCTTCTGTTTCTCGTATCGAGATTCAGCGTCCTGCTCAGACCGCTCGTATTACAATTCACACTGCCCGTCCGGGTATCGTGATTGGTAAGAAAGGCGAAGATGTTGAGAAGCTACGTAATGCAGTTTCTGAAATGATGGGCGTACCTGTCCACATCAACATCGAAGAAATTCGTAAGCCTGAAATGGATGCTAAATTGGTTGCGCAAAATATTGCTAGCCAACTTGAGCGTCGCGTAATGTTCCGTCGTGCTATGAAGCGCGCAGTACAAAATGCTATGCGTGCAGGCGCGAAAGGTATCAAGGTTCAGGTAAGTGGTCGTTTAGGCGGTGCAGAAATTGCACGTGCTGAGTGGTACCGTGAAGGCCGTGTGCCTCTACACACTCTACGCGCTGACATTGACTACGCTACTTATGAAGCTGCTACAACTTACGGCATCATTGGCGTAAAAGTGTGGATCTTCAAAGGCGAAATCTTGGGCGGTATTGAACAAGTGCGAGCTGACAAAGGCGCACAAAAGAAGAAGTCTAAGTAGGGGGTAAGTCATGTTACAACCGAAACGTACTAAGTTCCGCAAAATGCAGAAAGGCCGTAACCGCGGTCTTGCTCTTCGCGGAAACCAAGTTAGCTTTGGTGAATTCGGATTGAAGTCCACAGAACGTGGTCGTCTTACTGCTCGTCAAATTGAAGCGGCGCGTCGTGCAATGACTCGTCACATCAAGCGTGGCGGTAAAATCTGGATTCGTGTGTTCCCTGATAAGCCGATTACTCAGAAGCCTCTTGAGGTTCGTCAGGGTAAAGGTAAGGGTAGCGTAGAATACTGGGTTGCACAGATTCAACCTGGAAAAATGCTTTATGAAGTTGAGGGCGTTTCAGAACAGTTAGCTCGCGAAGCATTCGCGTTGGCTGCTGCTAAGCTTCCTCTGTCCACAACTTTCGTAACGCGTACGGTGATGTAGATGAAAGCAAAAGAACTGCAAGAAAAGTCTGTAGCTGAGCTACAAGCGACCTTGATTGAACTGCTACGTGAGCAATTTACTCTGCGCATGCAGAAAGCCACTGGTCAGTTAGCGCAAACTCATTTGCTCTCGCAAGTTCGCCGCAATATCGCACGTGTTAAAACCGTGCTAAATGATAAGGCAGGTAACTAAGATGGCAGAAACAAAAGCGCGTACAGCTACTGGTAAGGTAGTAAGCGACAAGATGGATAAAACCATCACGGTACTAGTTGAGCGTACAGAAAAACACCCTTTATACGGTAAGTTTGTACGTCGTTCGACTAAACTACACGCTCACGATGAAAACAATGAGTGCCAGATCGGTGATACAGTTAAGGTCGTTGAAACACGCCCTTACTCTAAGTCTAAGACTTGGAATCTGGTTCAAGTTGTAGAGAAAGCAGCAGCTGTATAAGCTGCTCCTTCCTTCGTGAGACTTGTTATCTAATTTGATTGGAGAGCAGTAATGATTCAAACAGAATCGATGCTTGATGTAGCAGATAACAGCGGCGCAAAGCGTGTTCAGTGTATTAAAGTACTGGGTGGCTCACATCGTCGTTATGCTGCTATCGGTGACATCATTAAGGTCACAGTGAAAGAAGCGATCCCTCGTGGTCGTGTTAAAAAAGGGCAGGTTCTTAACGCAGTTGTCGTTAGAACTAAGAAAGGTGTTCGTCGTTCTGATGGTTCAGTGATCCGTTTTGATGTAAACTCAGCGGTTCTATTGAATGCTTCAGGACAGCCTATTGGTACTCGTATCTTTGGCCCTGTAACACGTGAATTGCGTACTGAGCAGTTCATGAAAATTGTTTCTCTTGCACCTGAAGTGCTGTAAGAGGGAGAGGGGACATTATGCGTAAGATCAAACGTAACGACGAAGTTATCGTGATTGCTGGGAAAGACAAAGGCAAACGCGGTAAAGTTGTTAAGGTAGTAGACGAAAACCGAGTTCTAGTTTCTGGCATTAATACTGTTAAGAAGCACGAGAAGCCAAACCCTATGAAGGGGTCAACTGGTGGTATCGTTGAACAAGAAGCACCTATCCAGGTTTCCAATGTAGCCATTTTTAACAATGCTACGGGTAAAGCGGATCGCGTCGGCTTTAAATTGAACGAAGACGGTACGAAAGTGCGTGTTTTTAAATCAAATAGTGAAGCGATCGACGCCTAAGAGCGAGAATTATAGCCATGGCGAGACTTAAGCAAGTTTATAAAGATCAAGTTGTAGCAAAACTTACAGAAGAGTTTAGCTACAAGAATGTGATGGAAGTGCCTAAAATCACTAAAATCACTTTAAATATGGGTGTTGGTGAAGCTATCGCAGACAAGAAACTTCTTGAGCATGCGGTAAATGATCTTGAAGCACTTAGCGGCCAAAAAGTTGTAGTGACTAAAGCTCGCAAATCTGTAGCAGGCTTTAAAATCCGTGACGGTTACCCGATCGGTTGTAAAGTGACTCTACGTGGCGAGCGTATGTGGGATTTCTTCGACCGTTTGGTTGATGTTGCTATTCCACGTATCCGTGACTTCCGTGGACTTAATCCTAAGTCTTTCGACGGTCGTGGTAACTACAGTATGGGTGTTAAAGAGCAAATCATCTTCCCTGAGATCGATTACGATAAAGTAGATCGTGTACGTGGTATGGACATTACCATTACAACGACTGCTCGTACCGATGAAGAAGGTCGTGCTTTGCTAGCAGCCTTTAGTTTCCCTTTCAAGAAATAAGAGGTAGGAATCATGGCTAAAATATCAATGATTCAGCGCGAAGCAAAACGTACCAAATTAGTAGCTAAATTCGCTGAAAAGCGTGCGGCTCTAAAAGCGATCATTAGCGACGTTAATGCATCGGACGATGAAAAGTGGGAAGCGACGCTTAAATTGCAAGCGCTTCCACGCGATTCATCTTCTTCACGCCAACGTAACCGTTGCCAAATTACAGGCCGTCCGCACGGTGTATACCGTCGCTTCGGTCTGTCTCGTATCAAGTTGCGTGAAGCAGCGATGCGTGGCGACGTACCAGGCTTGAAGAAAGCTAGTTGGTAAGCAAGTAGAGCGCGATCATAATACATGGCAGTGAGTGGAGTGTCTAAATACTGGACATTCTGCTCGCTGCTGTGTACTATGCGCGAGCTCTATTTGCTGCACAATGGTTTTTAAATTAGGAGCTCTTAAATGAGTATGCAAGATACCCTTGCGGATATGTTTACACGTATTCGTAATGCACAGATGGCTGCAAAGACCTCTGTGAGCATGCCTTCATCAAAAATGAAGACATCGATTGCTGCTGTTCTACGCGAAGAAGGTTACGTAGGTGACTTTTCTGTAGACGAAGCAATAAAACCGACGCTTACTATCGAGTTGAAATACTACGAAGGTAAGCCAGTTATCGAACAAATCAAACGCGCATCTCGCCCAAGTTTGCGTCAATACAAAGGCACTAGTGCTCTACCTAAAGTAGAAGCTGGCCTTGGTGTTGCAATCATTTCTACCTCTAAAGGTGTGATGACAGACCGTGCAGCTCGTGCTGCTGGTATCGGTGGCGAAGTAATCTGCACAGTATTCTAGGAGTTAGTATGTCTCGAGTTGCTAATAGTCCCGTGACGCTTCCTAGTGGTGTAGATTTAACCCTAAATGGACAAACTGTTGTTGTTAAAGGCGGCAAAGGTTCTTTAGAGTTTAATGTTCACACAAGCGTACAAGTGTCTAAAGAAGAAAATGTTATTACCTTCGCTGCGCGCGATGGTGCAAAACAAAGCCGTGCCTTAGCTGGTACAACTCGTGCTTTGGTTAACAACATGGTTGTTGGTGTTAGTCAAGGTTTCGAGAAAAGATTGTTTCTTCAAGGTGTTGGTTACCGTGCTGCGCTTAAAGGCAATGTACTTAACCTATCTCTGGGTTTCTCTCACCCAGTAGATTACGAACTTCCTGAAGGCGTAACAGCTGAATGTGCTTCTCAAACAGAAGTCGTGATCCGTGGCATTGATAAACAAGCCGTTGGTCAGGTTGCTGCAGAAGTTCGCGGTTTCCGTCCACCAGAGCCATATAAAGGCAAAGGTGTTCGCTATTCTGACGAAGTAATTCGTCGTAAAGAAGCTAAGAAGAAGTAGGTAGGCATTCATGAACACTAAAAAACAATCTCGGATTCGTCGTGCACGTCGTGCTCGTTTGCATATTCGTGACTTAGGTGCGAATCGTCTTACTGTACATCGCACACCACGCCATATGTATGCTCAAGTGATTTCTCCTTGTGGTAGTAAAGTACTAGCTAGTGCTTCTACTCTTGAAGAAGCTCTTCGTGGCTCAGCGACTGGTAATAAAGTAGCGGCTAAAGAAGTCGGCACTTTGATTGCTACACGCGCTAAAGAAGCAGGTGTCACTTCGGTCGCATTCGACCGTTCTGGCTTCAAATATCATGGCCGCGTTCAAGTTCTTGCTGACGCTGCACGTGAAGCCGGTCTAGAGTTCTAAGGGGTAGCAAATGGCAGTTAATGATCAACAAACTAGCGACCTCCAAGAGAAGCTAGTTCAAGTAAACCGCGTTGCTAAAGTTGTAAAGGGTGGTCGTATCTTCTCTTTCACAGCTTTGACAGTCGTTGGTGATGGTAAAGGTAAAGTTGGCTTTGGTCGTGGTAAAGCGCGTGAAGTTCCTCAAGCTATTCAAAAAGCAATGGAGCAAGCTCGCCGTAACATGGTCTCTGTTAAGCTAGATGGTGATACTCTACAGTATCCTGTTAAAGCGAATCACGGAGCATCTAAAGTTTACATGCAGCCTGCGTCTCAAGGTACTGGTATCATCGCCGGTGGTGCAATGCGTGCGGTTCTAGAAATCGCTGGCGTTCACAACGTTTTGGCGAAATGTTACGGTTCCACAAACCCAGTAAACGTAGTTCGCGCTACGATCAAAGGTTTGCAGGATATGAAAGCACCTGAACAAATCGCGGCAAAACGCGGTAAGTCAGTCGATCAAATTTTGGGGTAATGTGTCATGGCGAATAATACCATCACAGTTCAACTAACCCGCAGCCCGATCGGTCGTCTTCCAAAGCACCGTGAAACTGTTAAAGGCTTGGGTTTGCGTAAAGTTGGCCAAACACGTGAGTTGGAAGATACTCCTTCTGTACGTGGTATGGTTAATAAAGTTTATTACATGGTTAAAGTGGTAGGGGAATAACATGTTCTTAAATACACTTCGTCCTGGCGAAGGTAGCAAGCATGCTCCTAAACGTGTTGGTCGCGGCATTGGTAGCGGCTTGGGCAAAACCGGCGGACGAGGCCATAAAGGTCTTAAATCTCGTTCTGGTGGCTCAGTAAAACCTGGTTTTGAAGGTGGTCAAATGCCTTTGCAGCGTCGTCTGCCAAAATTCGGTTTTACTTCACGTCAGGCAAAGTATGTTGCTGAGGTTCGTTTAAACGAGCTTGCTGCTGTAAATGCTGAAGTTGTAGATTTGGCTGCTCTTAAAAGCGCCGACATTCTTGGTCATCAAATTAAGACTGCACGTGTGATTTTGTCTGGTTCTATCGACAAAGCTATCACTGTTCGTGGTCTTAAAGTGACTAAAGGTGCTCGTGCCGCTATTGAAGCAGCTGGCGGAAAAGTCGAGGAATAAATGGCAAAGCGTGGCTCACTACCAGCTGGTATGCAAAACGGATTAAGCGAGCTTTGGGCTCGTATCCGTTTCGTTTTTCTAGCAATTATTGTATACCGAATCGGTGCGCACATACCTGTTCCAGGCATTAATCCTGACAGATTGTCTGCGTTGTTTGATCAAAATGAAGGCACTATTCTGAGTTTATTTAACGTATTCTCAGGGGGCGCGCTTGAGCGCATGAGTATTTTTGCGCTTGGGATTTTGCCCTACATTTCTGCCTCTATTATTATGCAGTTATTGACGGTTGTGAGTCCTCAGCTAGAGCAGCTAAAGAAAGAGGGTGAAGCGGGTCGTCGTAAGATTACTCAATACACTCGTTACGGCACTGTGCTTCTTGCTCTTGTTCAATCTGCTAGTATGGCAGTTGGCTTGGCAAGCCAAGGGATCTCATTTAGTAATGGTATGGAATTCTATGCTGTTGCTGTTGTAACTCTTGTCGCTGGTACTGTTTTCTTGATGTGGTTAGGTGAGCAAGTTACCGAGAAAGGTATTGGTAATGGTATATCCATTCTTATCTTTGCGGGTATCGTTGCAGGCCTGCCTTCTGCTTTAGGCCGTTCATTTGAGTCGGCTCGTCAAGGCGATATTAATATTTTAGCCTTGTTGCTAATTGGTATATTAGCCATTGCGACTATCGCATTCGTTGTTTTCATCGAGCGCGGTCAGCGTCGTATCACGGTTAATTATGCTAAGCGTCAGCAAGGCAAAAAAGTATTTGCTGCACAAAAGAGTCATTTGCCTCTTAAAGTGAACATGGCTGGTGTAATTCCACCTATCTTTGCTTCAAGTATCCTTTTGTTTCCAGCTTCGATCGGACAATGGTTTGGTCAGGGTGAAGGAATGGAATGGTTGCAAAATATCTCTTTGGCTCTAGCTCCTGGGCAACCGCTCTATGTGCTGTTGTTTGCGATAGCAATTGTTTTCTTTTGCTTCTTCTATACGGCGCTAGTGTTCAACCCTAAAGATGTGGCAGATAACTTAAAAAAATCCGGTGCTTTTTTGCCGGGTATTCGTCCAGGCGATCATACAGCTCGATATATTGATGGTGTAATGACTCGTTTGACACTGTTTGGTGCTTTATACATCACTCTAGTGTCTCTGATGCCTCAGTTCTTTGTTGTTGCGTGGAATGTTCCATTCTACTTTGGCGGTACTTCTATGTTGATCGTAGTGGTAGTTGTCATGGACTTTATGTCGCAAGTGCAAAGTCATTTGATGAGTCAGCAATACGAGTCATTAATGAAGAAATCTAATCTGACTGGTTATGGTCCAAATGGCCTAATGCGTTAAGCGTAGGTTGGAGTTGAACATGAAAGTACGTGCATCTGTAAAGAAAATCTGTCGTAACTGCAAAATCGTTCGTCGTAACGGTTCAGTTCGAGTGATTTGCGTTGAGCCTCGTCACAAACAACGTCAAGGTTAATAGCGAGTTCGCTCGATGATGGGAAAGGGTGGTTGATTTATGTCCTAAAGATAGGCATAATCAGCCGCCCTCATGAAAGTAAAGTGATGAATTAACATTTAATCATCAATAACAACGGAGTAAAGTGAATGGCTCGTATAGCCGGTGTCAATATTCCTGACAATAAACATGCGGTCATTTCTCTGACTTACATCTTCGGAATTGGTCGCACTCGTTCACGCGCTATCTGCGCTGCTACGGGTGTTGCTGAAACTGCGAAAATTGGTTCATTAAGTGATGATATCCTTGATGAACTTCGTGGTGAAGTTGCTAAGTATACTGTAGAGGGTGACTTACGTCGTGAAGTCAGTATGTCTATCAAACGCTTGATGGACCTAGGTTGTAATCGCGGGATTCGTCATCGCCGCAGCCTACCAGTTCGTGGTCAACGTACCAAAACGAACGCTCGTACACGAAAAGGCCCTCGTAAGCCTATTCGTAAGTAATTTAAACGCGTTTCGCTCTAGCCACTAAGTTCGCTAGAGCTGAGCATTAAATAGGAAAGTGCAATATGGCTAAGCCAGCTACGCGCAACACCAAGAAAAAAGTCAAAAAGACGGTCGTCGACGGTGTTGCTCATGTACACGCGTCATTTAATAACACGATCGTGACTATCACTGACCGCCAAGGCAATGCTTTGTCTTGGGCTACTGCCGGTGGTTCTGGTTTTCGCGGATCTCGTAAAAGTACTCCTTTCGCAGCTCAAGTAGCAGCGGAACGTGCCGGTACTGTCGCACAAGAGTTCGGCCTTAAAAACGTTGACGTAATGATTAAGGGCCCAGGTCCTGGTCGTGAGTCCGCAGTTCGTGCATTAAATGCATTGGGCTTGCGTATTAATAACATCACAGATGTGACGCCAATTCCGCACAACGGTTGCCGTCCACCTAAGAAACGTCGCGTTTAATTGAGGAGACAGATACATGGCTCGTTATATAGGTCCAACTTGTAAGTTGTCTCGTCGTGAAGGTACCGACTTGCAATTGAAGAGCGGTTCACGCGCTCTTGAGTCGAAATGTAAAGTAGAAACGGTTCCTGGTGTGCACGGTGCACGTCGCGGTCGTCTTTCTGATTACGGCTTACAGTTACGTGAGAAACAAAAAGTACGTCGTATGTACGGTGTTCTTGAAAAACAATTCCGTAATTACTACAAATCTGCAGCTCGCCTTAAAGGTGCAACTGGTGAAAACCTTCTGCAACTTTTGGAATCACGTTTAGATAACGTTGTATATCGCGCAGGTTTTGGTTCTACACGTGCGGAGGCTCGTCAGCTAGTAGGCCATAAAGGCATTCTAGTTAATGGCGCTACGGTTAACATTCCGTCTTACCAAGTTAAAGCTGGTGACGTTGTGTCAATCCGTGAAAAAGCTAAGAAGCAATTGCGTGTACAAAGCGCACTAGAGCTATCTAAAGGTCGTGCACCGATCCATTGGATCGAAGTTGATTCAACTAAACTGGAAGCTACTTACAAAGCACTTCCAGAACGTGCCGATTTATCAGCTGAAATTAATGAGAACCTAATTGTTGAACTTTACTCTAAGTAAGTCGGTAATTAGGATTAAGAAATAGGTGGATCTATGCAGCGTTCAGTGAGCGAATTGTTAACCCCACGCAACATTGAAGTTCAGGAACTAGGCAACTGTCGCGCTAAAGTTACACTGCAACCGCTAGAACGTGGTTTTGGTCATACTTTGGGTAACGCACTGCGCCGTATCTTGCTTTCTTCAATGCCAGGTTGTGCGATTGTTGAAGTTGAAATCGACGGTGTATTACACGAATACAGCGCAATCGAAGGGGTTAAAGAAGATGTAATTGAAATTCTTCTTAACCTGAAAGGAGTTGCGATCGCTCTACACGGGCAAGATGAAGCAACTCTTACTCTAAGTAAAAAAGGTCCTGGTATCGTAACAGCTGGAGATATCCAGTTGGTTGCTGATGCAGAGATCGCTAACCCGGATCACATTATTGCGCACTTGGATGACACTGCTGAATTAACTATGCAGATCAAAGTCGCACGTGGCCGTGGTTATGAGCCTGCTGATGCTCGTGTTGCTGGCGACGATGAGACTCGTCCAATCGGTCGCTTGCAACTGGATGCCTCATTCAGCCCTGTTCGCCGTGTTGCGTACAGTGTCGATAATGCTCGTGTAGAGCAGCGTACAGATTTAGATAAGTTAGTCTTAGACATCGAATCTAATGGTACTATCGATCCTGAAGAAGCAATTCGTCGTGCAGCGACTATTTTACAACAGCAAATCGCGGTTTTTGTCGCCCTTGAAAGCGAAAGCGAAGCACCTGTTGTAGAAGAAGAGGATGAGATTGATCCAATTTTGCTACGCCCGGTTGATGATCTTGAATTGACCGTTCGCAGTGCTAACTGTTTAAAAGCAGAGAACATTTATTACATCGGTGATTTGATTCAACGTACTGAGGTTGAGCTTCTTAAGACGCCTAACCTAGGTAAGAAGTCGTTAACTGAAATCAAAGATGTTTTAGCACAGCGTGGTTTGTCTTTGGGAATGCGTTTAGAGAATTGGCCACCGGCTAGTTTGAAGGACGATAGCAAAGTTCTAGCTCGCTAGGTCATTGTTCCCTGACCACCGTAGTTTGGTAAGGAATGTAAAATGCGTCATCGTAAGAGTGGACGTCACTTAAACCGTACTAGCTCACATCGTAAAGCGATGTTTAAAAACATGGCTGCTTCTTTGTTCGAACACGAAGTTATTAAAACTACGTTGCCGAAAGCTAAAGAACTACGTCGTGTTGCTGAGCCATTGATCACATTGGCGAAAGTTGATTCTGTTGCGAATCGTCGCCTTGCCTTTGCTCGTACTCGTAGCAAAGATGCAGTAGGTAAATTGTTTTCTGAACTTGGTCCTCGTTACCAAGCTCGTCCTGGTGGTTATGTTCGCATTCTTAAATGTGGCTTCCGCACAGGTGACAACGCGCCTATGGCTTATGTTGAATTGGTCGATCGTCCAGTTACAGAAGCCGCTGAGTAATATCAGTTTGTAATAAAAAGCCGAGCTAATAGCTCGGCTTTTTTTTGCAAAAATTAAACTGATGTTCAGGCACAAAAAAACCGGTAAAAATTTACCGGTTTTTTATTTTCTATGTGATGACTAATTTAGCATATGTTTCAAGAATCGTCCTGTGTGAGACTTCTCTGCTTTTGCTATGTCTTCAGGCGTTCCTTCAGCGACTATGTATCCGCCGCCGCTGCCGCCTTCAGGGCCTAAATCTACGATCCAATCTGCTGTTTTTATCACATCAAGGTTATGCTCAATGACAACGACGGTGTTGCCGTGATCTCTTAATCGATGAAGCACCTTTAGCAGCTGTTCTATATCAGCAAAGTGCAGGCCTGTTGTCGGCTCATCTAGAATATAGAGTGTTGTACCTGTATCACGTTTAGACAGTTCTTTTGCCAGTTTAACTCGCTGTGCTTCACCGCCAGAAAGCGTTGTCGCCGCTTGTCCAAGGCGAATATAACCCAAACCAACGTCTATCAGGGTTTGTAGCTTTCTTGCGATAGAAGGAACCGGGTCAAAGAACTCTCTAGCGTCTTCAATGGTCATTTCTAAGCATTCGTGAATGTTCTTGCCTTTGTAATGGATTTCTAACGTTTCGCGATTGTAGCGTTTACCTTTACAAGTATCACAAGGAACGTAGATATCAGGAAGAAAGTGCATCTCAACCTTGATTACGCCATCGCCTTGGCAAGCTTCACAGCGGCCACCTTTTACGTTAAAGCTGAATCGCCCTGGCTTATAGCCTCGTGAGCGAGATTCTTGTGTCGCTGAGAACAGTTCCCTCATTGGAGTGAAGATACCAGTATAGGTTGCTGGGTTTGATCTTGGTGTGCGTCCGATAGGGCTTTGATCAATGTCCACACACTTATCAAATAATTCTAAACCTTCAATACGTTCATGAGGCGCCGCTTTAAGTGTTGTTGCGCCATTAAGTGCTGTAGCGGCCAGTGGGTACAGCGTGCCGTTTATTAATGTCGATTTACCAGATCCAGAAACGCCAGTGATACAAGTCATTACACCGACAGGGATTTTAAGATCAACAGTATTTAGATTGTTACCTGTTGCACCTACTAACTTAAGGAATTGTTTGTCCTTGGCTTGATGGCGAATAGCTGGAATGTCAATTTTGCGTTTGCCTGTTAGAAACTGTCCTGTAATGGATTCAGGACAATTCATTATGTCTTGTGGCGTACCACTGGCGATAATTTCGCCACCGTGAATGCCTGCGCCAGGACCAATGTCGACAACAAAGTCAGCGATACGAATGGCGTCTTCATCGTGTTCAACGACAATGACAGTATTGCCTAGGTCTCTTAGTCTGGTCAGTGTGGCTATCAGTCTTTCGTTATCGCGTTGATGCAAACCAATAGACGGCTCATCAAGGATATACATAACCCCCACTAAACCGGCACCAATTTGACTAGCAAGTCGGATTCGTTGTGCTTCGCCACCAGATAGTGAGTCTGCTTTTCGATCTAATGTTAGATAGTCCAAGCCAACGTTTACCAAGAAGGTTAATCTGTCTCGTATCTCTTTAAGAATTTTAGAGGCGATTTCACCGCGTGATCCTGGAAGTTCAAGTGTTTCAAAATACTTCAAGCATTCTGCGATTGGGTAGGTCACGACTTCCGGTAATGTTTGTTCAGCAATAAAGACGTTACGAGCAGACCGATTGAGTCGAGAGCCATGGCAATCTGGACAAGGTTGAATGCTGATGTACTGTGAAAGGTCATCACGTACACTATCAGATTCTGTTTCGTGATAGCGACGTTGCAAATTTGGGATGACACCTTCAAATGAATGAGAGCGTGTCATTTTGTCGCCACGTTCATTGATGTAGATGAAATCTATTTTGTCTTTACCTGAGCCTTGTAAAATGCGTTTCTTGAAATCGCTCGGTATATCTTTGTATTTCGACTCTATGTCGAATCCATAGTGTTTCGCTAAGGCGCTAAGTTGCTGGTAGTAAAAAATACTACGTCGGCCCCAGCCTCGGATCGCACCTTCAGCAAGCGTTAGTGTTTCATCTTGAATGATTCGATCTGGATCAAACATTTGATGAGTGCCTAATCCATCGCATGTCTGGCAGGCACCATTTGGGTTGTTAAATGAGAATAGACGAGGTTCTAATTCCGTTAAGCTGTAACCACAAACTGGACAGGCAAATTTACTAGAGAAAATATATTCTTCTTGGTCATCATCCATATTGATGACTTTGGCGATACCGTCAGATAAGCCAAGACAAGTTTCAAAGGATTCTGCCAAACGAAGTTGTAGATCGGAGCGAACTTTGAAACGGTCAATAACCACTTCGATTGTGTGTTTCTTGTTTTTCTCTAATGCTGGCGCATCATCTAAGTCGACGACGATGCCATTGATTCGCGCGCGAATAAAGCCTTTTGAAAGTAGATCGCTGATAGTGTGTAAGTGCTCACCTTTTCGATCCTTGACGATCGGTGCAAGTAGCATCATCTTAGTTTCTTCTGGTAGCGATATAACTTTATCAACCATTTGTGATATGGTTTGCGCCTCTAGTGGCTCACCATGATCTGGGCAGCGAGGTTGCCCTGCTCGAGCAAATAACAATCGTAGATAATCATAGATTTCTGTTATTGTACCGACTGTTGATCGAGGGTTATGGGAAGTCGATTTTTGCTCGATAGAGATGGCTGGTGAAAGGCCTTCAATGTGGTCTATGTCTGGCTTTTCCATCATGGACAAAAACTGTCGAGCGTATGTCGAAAGGGATTCTACATAGCGACGTTGTCCTTCTGCGTACAAAGTATCGAAAGCGAGAGAGGATTTACCTGAGCCGGATAGGCCAGTAATCACCACAAGTTTGTCTCTTGGGATGTCTAGGTCCACATTTTTTAAATTGTGTGTGCGGGCCCCGCGTATGGTAATGGTATCCATGAGTCTCCAATGTGAAGTCGATCAACAGAAAGAAATCTGTCAGTAAATTAAATAACTGTCTATTTTTACAGTAGTTGAAATGGAGCTTCAACGGTATTTTTTGTAAAATTGACAATCTTTTTTCTTAACCACCTAGTTAAACGGTTGAAACCTCCTTATGGATCTACTTGAACGACGTTCAGTTCTTGCTTTAGCACTGATCTATTTATTCCGAATGTTAGGTTTATTCCTAATTATGCCCGTCATTAGTGTTGCAGCTGATGGACTAACTGGAGCGGATGCAGCTTTAATCGGCACCGCGATCGGTATCTATGGCCTGACTCAAGCGAGTTTGCAGATTCCGATGGGTATGTGGTCGGATAAAATCGGCCGTAAACGTGTCATTATTATCGGGCTGTTGCTGTTTGCTGTAGGGAGTTTGATCTGTGCTAATGCGAGCAATATCAATACATTGATTGTTGGGCGAGCGGTTCAGGGCGCGGGCGCTATTGCCAGTACTTTAATGGCGTTATTGAGTGATGTAACAAGAGAGCAAAACCGTACCAAAGCCATGGCGATTGTCGGTATTAGTATCGGCGCCTCGTTTATGTTGTCTTTGGTATTAGGGCCTTGGATTTTTGCCTTGGTCGGACTTTCTGGGCTGTTTTATTTGTCCTTTGCATTATCTTTACTGGGCATACTCTTGATCATTTTTGCTGTGCCGAATATTGTCCAGCACACCTTTAAACGTGACACGACTCCGAGCCTTAAGGCTCTTGGTTTGGTGCTGAAAGACTCGAAACTACGGTTCCTGAATGTGAGTGTTTTGTTGTTGCATGCAAGCCTAATGGCGCTGTTTGTCACTGTGCCAAATTTGTTGATTCAACAATTTGATTTACCCTTGTCAGAGCATAGCTGGCTTTACTTAGCTATCATGGGTTTTGCCTTCGCAGGTATGCTACCATTGGTGATTATTGCCGAATCAAAAGGTAAGACAAAAGGTGTGTTAATCGCCGTAATGATTTTGTTGGGTTTAAGCTCGATATTGCTGCAATGGGCTCCTTACCTTTGGGTGTTTGGGGTGTTGTTATGGGTTTATTTTGTAGGCTTTAACTCACTGGAAGCTGTGTTGCCATCTCTTATTAGCAAGTTAGCGCCAGTTGGTTATCGCGGCACAGCGATGGGCGTGTTTTCTACCCATCAATTTATGGGATCATTTTTGGGTGGCGTTGGTGGCGGTTGGCTGCTTCAACATCATTCAAACAGTGGCGTCTTTTGGGTTGTCGGCGTGGTGTTTTTGGCTTGGTCACTTGTTTGTGCCATCCAGCCTGCACCTCGTCAGTTAAGTAGTCTGGCGTTTAGCCTGCCCAATATGACAGATGAAGAAGTAACGAAGTTGGCGGATCAACTTACGCAAATCCAAGGAGTGGAAGGTATGCAAATTTTTAAAGATGAGCAAACCGCTTATCTGAAAGTCGATAAAAAAATATTAGACAAAGATGCTCTGGTGCGTCTGGCACCGCAAGTGCGTCTTTAAGTAAAACACTATTCTATCTTTTAGTTGGAGAAGAACGTCATGGCACGTGGAATAAACAAAGTAATCTTGATAGGTAACGCAGGCAACGATGCCGAAGTGCGTTTCATGCCATCTGGCGCAGCGGTTGCAAACGTTAACTTGGCAACAACAGAAAGCTGGCGTGACAAGCAAACTGGTCAAATGCAAGAGCGTACGGAATGGCACCGTGTGGCTTTTATGGATCGTGGTAATTTCCGTCTTGGTCAAATCGCAGGCGACTTTATTAAGAAAGGCTCTAAAGTATACGTAGAAGGTTCATTGCGTACTCGTGAGTGGGAAAAAGATGGTATTAAACGCTACACAACTGAAATTGTGGCGAACGAAATGCAATTGCTGGATGGCCGTGGCGATAACGCAGGGCAACAAGGTGGTGGTTACGACTCAATGCAAGGTGGTCAAGGCGGTGGCTATGGCAGTGCGCCGCAACAGTCAGCTGCTCCTCAACAAGGTGGGTACGGTCAAGCGCCTGCGCAACAAGCTCCACAGCAGCATGCACCTCAAGGTGGTTTCAATCAACCTCAAGGTGGCTACCAAGCGCCAGCGCAACCAGCGCATCAGCCTGCACCGCAAGCGGCTCAGCCTCAGTCATTTGGAAGCTGGGGTAATGCGCCACAGCAAGCTCCGGCTCAAGCAGCACCACAGCAGCGTGCTCCACAGCCAGCTCCTCAACGCGCACCAGCGCCTGAGCCAAAGCCTCAACAAGCGCCAAACTTTGATGATTTTGACGATGATATCCCGTTCTGACGGTTACTAGAGATATGTTTTTGTTAAGTTATGGTTTTTAACTAATAGAATCAGTGCCTTATAAAAAGTTTACAGATGAATTTCAATATTTCTGTAAACTTTTTTTTTACTCTTTTTTTGGTTATGATGTACCTTGTTTTTTTTGTTATGTTTTGTCTCGTTTGGGGATCGATGTGTGAAGATTGAAAGAATTAAGATGTCAGGTGGTGAGAACTATTCAGTCTTATTGAGTAGCGATGGCTTGCCTATGCCATATCCCAATTTGTTTGTGACTTTACATCATCGAAATAAATCTGATGCTAGCAATACCTGTTACATCGCTTTTGAGCACCTACGATACTTTTATGAAATTTGTAGTTTTCTCAATATTGATTTAGTTGAAAGGTGTAGGAGCGGAGACTTTCTAAAAAAGAAGGAAATGGAAACCATTGCCAAATGGGCTAAAAGTACAGTGAAAGCGTTTCGCGAGCATGTGGCGGTCAACAAAGCAAAAAACATCATAGTTTTATCTCCCCGCAAAAATAAGTTAGAAACGGCTAGGGCAACATTAGTCATTAATCATCGAGACGACATTGAGTCTTCTACAGCCTATAACAGGCTAACAACATTCTCTAAGTACGTTGGATGGTTAGAGCAGGAATTTTTTCCATCCAAAAAATCAACGACAGAACAAAAATTACAGCAACTTCGACCAAGAAAGTACAGCCCAAAAGGCCACTCCTGGGATCATGATGAAAGCTATAAATCTCTAACCTCTCCGCAAGTTTTAAGAGTCTTAGATGTTGTTCGTCCTGACTCTCCCCAAAATCCTTGGAAAAATGAATCGCTTCGATTTAGAAACCAACTCATTATTAATATGCTTGAAGCTATCGGCTTTCGTCGAGGAGAGCTATTGAAAGTGCGTACAGAGGATATTAAAACCAACCCTAATAACGGGCTGCGCTATGTCAAGGTTCGCTCAGAAGTCGATCAATACGACGAACGATTGGACAGACCTGAGGGAAAAACTCTAGGGCGTCTTGTACCAATGGATAAGCGATTAGCCGATATGTACGACAACTACCTAATAAATCATCGTAGTAACGTGAATGGAGCAGAGCGGATTCCTTATTTATTTGTTACTCATCACCATCGTGGCTCTCAACCTAGAGCACTTTCATCTGCTGCTGTTAATAAGTTATGCCGTGAAATTTCTGAAGTCGTAGGTTTTCGGGTACATCCACACGCATTTCGTCATGCTTGGAATGACAAATTTAGCGCTCATGCAGATAAACGTATTGCGGAAGGCAAAACTTCTGAATCTAAGTCTGAGAGTGATCGCCAGAAGTTAATGGGTTGGAGTGAAGGCTCAAGAATGGCAAAAACATATAGTAAGAGACATGACGATAAGCGGGCATTTGAGGTTGGGTTAGAGCTACAAGAAAAAGATAGTACTAAAATTAATTCAATTGTTGGTGCTTATGATGACGATATTGACTGGTAAGAGATGTTAAGTATGGAGTTACAACAATTAGATCAAAATGATGAGTCTCTTTATGTTTCTTTGAGGGGGTTTGAATTTGACTTTAATCAAGATAAATGGGTATTGAATAGAAACATTACCATTAACTTAAGCTTTCTCGAGCGGTTTAACAGACCTTTAGCCGTGGATATTCGCAAGACATTTTTGTACTTCGCAGAAAATTACTCACCTAAATATGTCCAAAGTTTTGCTGAAAATATTAAAAAATATATGGATATAAGTGAACTTGATGAGTTTTCAGTACTAGGTTTTCAAAAAATGAAACTCTTTCTGTCTAAAGCTGGAGAACCGAATCTCGCTACAGTTAGAACATTTGTTCGTCAGATGCAATATTTAGGCTTAAGCGGAACTATTGACGACGGTATTTATAAGCTCTTTGATCAATGGTCTCTATCAGCGGGTGTGAGGGGGGTTCCTGTTTTGTCTCTTGACCCTGAAAACGGACCGTTTAGTGCTTTAGAATTTGAAGCAATTGGTATGCGTGCGGCTCAAAAGTTTGCTGAAGGTAAGCTTTCCGTGGAGGGTTACGCTCTCATATCACTTTTTAAGGCTACAGGCAGGCGTCCTGATCAGATATGTTCACTGAAAGTGAAGGACTTTTCTATGAGCTCAAAGCACATAGGGACTCCTATCTATGTTGTTAAAATTCCTAGAATTAAACAAGGAGGACAGCTTTTTCGAAGTGAGTTTAAGGCCTTTGGTCTGTTAAATTATGTTGGTCAAATTGTTGAAAAACATATAAGTAATACTGTTCTTAGTATTCAGGCTTCTTTGGGGCGTAAGTTGACTCTACTGGAGCGTAATGAGTTGCCCCTATTTGTCGGTAGGAATTTATACAACGAATTGTTAGAGAAGCCATTGGGAAGCTATTTACTGGATTATTTAAAGACCGAGGTTTCTCATTTGAAAACTCAAACTTTAAGTAGTCGGTTGGTATCAGCAGTATCGTCTCTTGGTGTTATTTCTGAGCGTACAGGGCAGTTGATTAAAATTAATCCATATCGTTTTCGTTATACCATAGGCACTCGTGCTGCTATCGAAAGCGCTGGTAAACAAGTTATTGCCACATTATTAGATCATTCCGACACTCAACACACAGACGTCTATGTTGCAAATGTACCTGAGTATGCAGTTGAAATTTCAAAAATAATGAACCAGCCGCTGGCACGATATGCATCCGCTTTTGCCGGAAGAATCATCAAGGATGAAAGTGAAGCAAATGAGGAGGTTTTTGGAGCGACTCGTATACCTTTGCGTGAGAAAGACTGTGATGTTGGGTCATGCGGGTCAAGCGCATTTTGCCAAGACTATGCTCCTATTGCATGTTATTTGTGTACGAAGTTTCGCCCATGGGTTGGTGCACCACATCATCTAGTTTTGCAATGGTTGATGGAAGAAAGAAAAAGTTTAATTGATATTACAAATAAAGATATGACCCTAGTTAGTATTAATGACAGAGCGATTGTAGCTGTATGTCAGGTTATCAAGCTATGTGAGGAGAAGAAAAATGACTAATGTTTATACATTTACTCCTCGTCATGAATTGGAATATGGAAAAAACCTTCGAGATTTTATTGAGCTAGCCCAGAAATTACCTCAGTTGAATGATAAGTACAGCTATGAAAGCAATCATTGGCAAGGTGTTGGTAACTTCACAAACTTTGGTGTATCTAACCAAGATCGAGACCCTGCAAATGTATTTGATGATTCATTGCTACCTTTTGCAAAAGCTTATGTGACTTATGGTGTTAGTACTAAAGCTGGATTGAGTGTAAAACTTTATGCACTGAAGGCGATTAATGCAGCGTGCGTTAAACTGTACGGCCGAGTTGACGTTACTAGTTTAACGTCCACTGAATTTGATTTGGCTGCTGAAGTTATTCGTGGCTCTATTGGCGCTGGAGCCGCATATCAAGCAGGTAGAGGTCTAAAAAATCTCCTTGTTTTTCTAATAGATCATAAGATGATCGCTAGATTTATGTGGAAAAGTCCAATCAACAAGCCCGCTGAGAACGCTACTGGAGATGAAGGTGATAAGCGCAGACAAAGTAAAATGCCGGATGAGCGGGCCCTTATTGCGCTAGCTGAAATAAGTGCTTCAAAAAATGAAGACCTAAGTCCTCGTGATGTATTTACTGTATCAACAATGACATTGTTATTAAGTGCACCAGCTCGTGGGTCAGAACCTCTATATTTGAGCGCTAATTGTTTGCATGAAGAAAAAATGAAATCATCGAGAGCTTTAGCATTAGGGTTGTCAGAGAAAGACATAGAGCAGCTTAAAAAATGGTGTGTAGAAGAGGATAAAGGCCAGCTAATAAACGATTTTGAAGAAAAGGTGACTTTAAAAGGGTTACGGTGGTATTCAGGTAAAAGTTACGGGCACGAAAATAAGTGGCTGCCAACTGTCATGTTAGAAGTGGTAACTACAGCTGTAGAAAGGCTCAAAGCCTTATCTGAAGATGCTCGCAATTTCGCAAAGGCATTGGAAAACTCGCCTAGTTTTCCTCGTCACCATCTCTGTCCTGATGTTGCAGATGATACGATGCTCACCATGGATGAGGCAGCGTTGGCTCTAGGCTTAGACCTGTCGAGTTATGAAGATAGAAATCAAATGAGAACAAGTCGAAATCAGTTGTTAAGACGGAAAGGAATAGAACGCTCAGATTATCAGGTGAATCTTCATGATTTGAACAAAATTATCCGACGTGATTTACCTGAAGGTTTTCCATATATTTCCTTTAAGAAGGGAGAGGGGAATGTGAAATTAAAATGGTCGGATGCATTGTATGCAGGCTTTAAAAATTCACTTGATGCTAAAAAAAATACCCTTTATACAGAGCTTTTTATTCCGACAATTAACACTTTAAATGAAGATTTAGCGCCAAGTAAAAAAATAAATCGATCAACTGGTGGGCTAGCTTTTAATGATTTATCAGTCTTTCAACGATGGGAATACGGAGACTTATCTCTGACATCGCATCAATTGCGGCATATGCTGGATACTATGGCTGCTGTAAATGGTATGGATGGAGAGCTACGTGCAAAATGGGCTCAGAGATCTGATCCGAAGCATAATCGTTACTATAATCATACGACTTCAGAAGAGTACGGTGCCGATTTTATTGAAGATCGTGAGAAAGAACTAGCCTTACGGGATCAAAACACAAAAATACAGATTCAAGTTCAAGTTGCTAACCCTCGCACTATTCAGGAGCTTAACACTAAGGCAAGTTTAACCACTCACACCACTGAGTTTGGAATGTGTGTTACGTCGTATTTAAGTGAGCCTTGTACAAAGTTCAAAGATTGCATTAATTGTAATGAGCACGTTTGTATAAAGGGTGATGATGATAAGTGCGATCGTATTAGGAGACGACTTGAGCTTGAAAAAAAGGTTCTGCAAAAAGATAAAAAAGCAGTCGATGATAAAGTTCAAGGAGCAGAGCAGTGGTATCAGCGCAGAAAAATCACAGCAGAGCGCCTTGAACAACTGCTGACGCTTATGGAGAGCCCCGACATAGAGAACGGGTCCTTAATCAAATTGAGTAATGTAGAAGACATTACACAGCTTGATAGAGCCATGATCGCAAATGGTGTGAAGCGCCTCCCGAAGATTACCAATTTCAAGCGAATTCAGACAGTGACACTTGATCACCTAATTGGCCAAAATAGTAATCATACCCCTGATGAAAGTGCTTTTGATGACCTTGATAGTCTTGAAGGCCTAGATTATATGTTGGAGGATGAAAGTTAATGGCTAAGCACCTGACAGATAAAGACATTTCTAATATTACTGATATTTTAGATGACTGGCCTACGGACTCGAAACTCTCATGGGATAGGCTTGTAGAAGCTGTCGAGCATGCTTATGGCTTCAAGACAACAAGGCAGACACTGCAAAAGCAAAACAGAATTAAGAAGGCATTTAAAGAAGTTAAAGAGATCGTTTCTGGTCAAACTGTTTTCAATAAACCTAAGCTCCCACCAAGCCTTAAAGTTGCTGCAGAGCGTATCGAGAGCCAACAGCGAAAAATTGAGAGACTAGAGCGTGAGAACAATAAGTTATTAGAACAATTCCATGTTTGGCTTTATAACGCTTATCGTTTTGGGATTACGCCTGAGCAGTTGTCTGAGAGCTTGCCTAGGAAAGACATGTAAGTTGAGTAACTCTTTAGGTCTGTCCTTGGCGTGTTAATCTAATTTGCACGGTAGAAGTAAACTTCATATACCATACAGCTTTCACCCTCAACGTTGGGGGGGGCTAGAAAATATAATAAAGGATATCAGGATGATCAGAAGGTTCCGACTGGAGCAGAAGTCTCATTACGAGAAGTTGGTGATCGCTCAACGCTTGTCGGATATGATCGATAAATTCTTGAGTGGCAGACATGCTCCACTTTCAATAGGTGCAGAAAAGGGGGGGATTGAGGAGTGGGATGATGTGGTAATCCTCCACTCTTCAGACTTAATTGAGCATCTACAAGTCAAACGTCAGACCACTGATTTCTGCAACAAAAATCCGGATAAGACAAAACACAAAGTCAAAGCACCCAAAGAGGGGGCTGCCAGCAAAGCCCCCGCTGACTCAGTCATAGACTCAGCATTCTCAAGTCTGGCTAAACATGCCCGTTTAGGTACTTTTAATTCCCGACCCAATCGCAATTTTCAGCTGACCCTTGTTGGTGCTCATCTGAAAATTAAAAAAAACCTGACAGTCGACCATTTGGATGCGTTGTGCAAATTGTGTCGTCTGGATGGGCTTGATCTAGTTGATCTTGCCAACCGCAAGGATGGCCCTACTGAACGAACATATCTATGGCTCAAAACTTGGTGTGGTTTCAACGATTGGAGTGAAATTAGGGACACTTTGCGCCGAGTCACCATTGTTTGTGTAGGCAATGACACCGCTTTAGAGCAACGCTCTGCTGAATCTCTCAGTCGGTACTTTACTGACCCTGAAAAGGCTCTTAAATCTCTGATAACCTACATCACTAGCGAGACATCTGATGTGTCTGCTTTAAGCTGTCATGCGGTAGTAAGAGCACTTAAGCACGAACTTCGTCCTGATATAGATACCTGGGTTCAGTATATGTTAAGTGATGAACCTCTGTTGACCGGCAAATCATGGTCGTTAGCTGGGACTTATGACCTTGGTAGTCTGACTCCTAGGTCTGGGCAGGGAGTTGTTGAGCACATGTGGAGTAGTGAGTCTAGAAATCGAAAACTCAGAATATACGCGCCATACACATCCTCTTTCGGGGCAAATCTCACTCTTCCATCAGCAATAATGCGCATGGCTTTGCACTTACCTAATGGTAGTCAGAGTTTGATCCTAGGCGAAACTGCATGGAGAGTCAGTGTCGGGAATGAAGTCGGACACACTCTTGGTTGCGCTGAGAACGACCTTAGTAACCTCCATTGGATAGAAAACTCTGAGCCTCTTGTTTGCTCGTTGAGTCACGAGTTTAGTACGCAAAGTGCTGCTCGATCGGAGGCTGATGCGCTTGCCAATGCTATGGATGAATTTATGTGGCAAATGCTTGCTCAAGGTGTTTACGAAAAATTTGCTTTAATTAAAGATCCAGCTCTCGCAAATGAAATGGAAATGCTTTGGCAGACATGGATGACCGGATTCGTTAATAATCCCGAGAGTCGTCGAAAGTTTCTGGAGCAGCTTCTGTACCCAGAAACGGAAGGGAAAAATGTGGAACACGCATTTCGCCTTGGTCCTCGTACAGTGGGTCTATTAGTATCCGCTGTTGAAGTCTTGTTGCTCGTTGCAGTGGGGATTGGTGGAAGTGGCGCTGACTGGAATTCTTTTCCCAATTGTGGGCAGGTGTTGAGTATCGCTCTTAAATACTGGTCTGGCCCCGCAGGGAGTGTATCAGAAGTCCGTGAGTTATCTGACGACAATTTGATGGCAGTCATCGGAGCGTCTCCTGCTCCAGTAGTAATCCTCTCAGGCGTGAGTGCTTCTCCTTCAGCGCTGTTGGACATAGGGATGGCTGATGACGTCGAAGCGGCTACCAGTATGGCTGCTGAGCGCCAGCCACTCCTGCTTGTCACCCGTTCTGGAATATTTAATTATCTGCGTAATGGGGATTTGGCCTCTGTGCGACAATATTTTAATAAGCAATGGCAAGATCGGCAGCTTGCTCGTGAGTCAGCTATTGAGGCAAATACAAAAGGACTATGAAATGTTAACAATTCAAACAATGGTTGAAGCCATCTCACTTCGCGCTATAGGTCGCTATGAAGTTTCCTTGCTACAGACTTTTGATTTGGTGCAGACGTCGATCGAGGTCGACTCTAAGACGCTACAGCTTAGGCGAATCAATCGGGACGGTGCGGGCTGGAAAACTGTGTTGATCGTAGCTTTTCCCTATGATTTGGAAAAAATAAAAGACTCATTTAGGTGGGCGGCGGACGTCCGTGACAATCTTGCTGAGCCACAAACAGCCGACCTTTATATGTTCATGTTGATTGAGGGAATTGAGTCAGAAGACGCTGCGCGGCTTGAGACAGATGATCGCTTCTGTAGAAAAATAGTGGTAAGGGAAGGGGAGGATGTTGACTCATTTCTCAACCGAGGTTTTTTGGCACCTCTTTCGCCTGCTAGTAGTTCAGAGAATATTAACGATCCATTATTAGTTTCTTTGAATGCTCTTGTTAAGGCGCATTCTTGGGTTGATTCTAATATGTGGCGAGAGTTACTTTTATCTGGAAGGGCGGGCAGCGAAATTGCTGAAGATTTGAAGGCTTTGGTACTTGATGATGAGAGTTCAAAATGAAAAATTTAGAATCCATTACACTTTCTAATATCCGTAGGTTTGGTAACGACATCACGCTTGAACTTGGTAGCGGTGCAACCATATTGTTAGCTCCTAATGGCACAGGAAAGACCGCAATTTTTGAAGCCATCGAATTTGGACTTACCGGTAAAATTTCTCGACTTGGTGGAAATCTTTCTCCCATCATTCGAGATTCTCAAACGATGGCTCGGGTGAGTCTCAATTTTGGTGATGTACAAGCTTCTGCTCAAGTAAGCAGCAATGGTGATGTTCAAAGAGAAGGTGACCTTAGTTCTCTTTTTCCGGACATACCCTCTGAAGATATTCCATTTTTGCTGAGGCTTACCCATTTACTTGATCAACGTGAAGGAGAGTGGTTAGTAAAGGCTGATTCTAAGGTTGCAGGCTCACAGCTGGCTCGGTTGCCGATCGGAAAAGATGGCGATCAAGTTAGCTCAGCTCTTGGAAGTATTCGACGCGCAGTTGCAGAGCAGCTAAAACAAGCTAAGAGTACACTCACGACTCTCGAAGCAGAATTTGGTGAATGGCAAAGCCTAGTTTTGGAGCGGGATTTGGCAGACTCTCAGTCTCAAGGTGTACTTCGAAGTAAAGATATTATCGCTAAATCTATTGCGGACATCGCACACAAGGCTCAGAGTTTCGAGCTTTTACCCCCAGGCTTATTGGAGTCGTCCCCGAGCCAGGGAGGCCTAGAGACGGCTCTTGTCTCGCTTGAGCAATTGGTAGAAACAAAACTCGATCGACTTCGTGAGCAGATCGCGGCGCTGGCTGAGGTTGATGGGCTTATCGACAAGTTTATTTCTGAACAAGCACGTTCAGAGTTACTTAGTAACGAGCTTGTGAGTGCTAGGCAGGATCTTGTGCAGAAGAAACAGGATCGGGATAAATTGGCTGCTAGTCATGAAAAGCTTCAGTTGGAGTTGGTCGATGCAGAGAGTGAGCGTAATACTATCACTCAACAGCTAAATCAGCATATAAATAAAACAAAAGCCAAAGAGACTGTTGATCAGAACAAGAAGCTATTAGATATTGCTGATAATAAATTGAATAGCGCTGAATCTGAGGCATCTTGTTTGCGTGTAGAGCATGAGGCCAACGAGCAACTTGGTATCCAACATGACCTTATTAACAAGCAACGCAAGAGCTTGGTGCAAATAAGTGTAGACCTCATTACCGCGAATCAACTCATGGAAAGCTGGAAGCAGTCGCTGCAGCGAGCTGATGATATTAAGAGTTTGATCAAGGATGAAGAGAAGAAAGAAAAAGTATTTCAAGAGCGCCTTAGCGTCGCGATTTCGTCAAAGGTATCCGCTGAAACTGAGGAGTTAGATGCGAAAAGCCATTATGAGTTTTTGAACTCTGCTGCTGATTCTATAAGACAAGCTGTTGCATCCATCGCGGCTCACTTGCCGAATAATCAAGGTGACTGCCCCCTATGTGGCGAAGAGCACGGGGCAGAAAAACTTCATGAGCGTATAAAAAAGGCTTTAGAGGCTATCGATCCAAATGTTGTCCATGCAGAACTGCGCATCAAGAAAGCAACTGATGCTTTGCGTGAATGCAAAGAAGCGGTAGGACTTGCCGAAGCAGAGTTGAAGGCATGCAAGGAAAAGGTTGTTGAGTTGAAATCCCAGTATGAGGCTTTAGAGGCAGATATTAGGGATTTCAAAAGTAATACTCTACTCGGCGGTGATACCGTCTCTGTCGCAGAAGAGTCGATCAGGCGCCGCGAAGATGTAAATGCATCAGCAATGCTCCAGCTTGACGAGAAGCTGCAAAATCTTCCTTTCCCATTAGCTCAAGATATTTGTGATAGGACCAAGCTTGCCTACGAATCGGCAATTAGTGTATTGAACTCAGCAAGGCAAAGTCGGTCAGAGGCAAGTAGCAGGCTTGAGCAAGCGTTCATAGCATTGGCAGTAATTGATGCAGACACTCCTGCAACCAAATCGGTTGAAGAGTTGTCTCTAGATCGTAGTCAAAATGCCAAGCAGATCAATGCTCTGACTGCTAATATAGCGGCCGAGCAATCTGCCTTTGATCGGCAGCAGGCTCAATTTAATGACTCAGCGAATAGAGTCTCAAATCTGGAAACAAAGCTATCCGATGCACAATCGCGACTTGCTACCATCCGAGCTTCATGGCGTCAACTATCGTTCTTAGGAGACCCAGTTGCCGAAGTTGTTAATAATCGAGAGTCTGAGTTGCAGTCCTCAGTTACCGAGTTGGTTCGACACACAGAAATGCTCCAAACCATCAAAATTGAGATTGGTGGTTGGAAAAAGTTGGAGCAGGTGAGCTTGGCTCAAGGTGTCCTAGATCGTCGGCGTGGCGAGTTGTCGGAGGATGAGTTTACTATTAAACTGCAACAGCTGATAGAAGAAGAACAACTGAGTAAAAAGAAACTGTTGCTGCTATCTGAAGCGATAGATACGTTTAATCAGCACCTATCCAGCGAAATCGAAAATGTCCAAAAACATGTGTTAGCTGTAGTTCCGCGTTGGCAGGCGCTATTGAAACGAGTGGTTAGAGAGTGGCGCTTTAGCGATGCAAATCTAGACTTTCGTAGCTCTTATAAGAAGGTGCATGCTGGAGTATCTGTTCCACTAAATGGAGCGGCTGTCCCTGTACCTTCGATAGCTAGTGAGGCACAGCTGACGGATCTGCAGTTGACTTTCCTGCTGTCAATGGCACTTGATCATCAGTGGTCTTCTTGGCGGTGTCTACTTCTAGACGATCCAACTCAGCACCATGACTTGGTGCATGCTTCATCGGTATTTGATGTGCTTCGTGATTACGTCGTCGATCACGGCTTTCAGGTTGTGATTGCAACTCATGACGCCCTGCAAGCGCGTTACTTCATGCGCAAGCTGCAAAATGATGGGATCGAAGCTCGTATATTGTCTCTCGTACCAACTCCTGACGGTGTCACCGTCTCTGAAAGCCCATGGCCCAGTAAAGGTTAGCCTGTTTGAATGTGTTGTAAAATCTATGAGGCCTATCTGTAAAAACTAGATGTGAACTCTAATGCGTATATGCTAACAACAGATAAACTTATTAATAGCGTTGAAAGCTGTCATTGCTAAATCTGAAGTTAGAGGTTGTGTAGGACTTTCTGTGTTTTTAATAAAACCTAAGGAGCATATATTTGACTATATTTCTAATTTTTCGGAGTCTCCAGCACTTTGGTTAATTGGTGCATATTGGCAGGGATTAAGTCTTCTAATAATTTCTCTAGTTTATAGTAATTGTATGCACCAAGGATCGCTTTATTTAGTCGCTCTACAAACTCCACTAGGTTTGGCTTAGCCAGTATACGCATGTAAGCTAAATCTTTTTTATGTCCGGTCACCCGAAGTATTCGACCAAGAATCTGACGGAAGTAAAGCTCAGTGGTGACCTCGGTAAGACTACAGCAAACTTGCAACCTTGGTATGTCCGTCCCTTCGCTGATCATGGCGATATTGATGATCCATTTGGAGTTCCCAAGCTTTACTAGACACCCATTAAGAGTAGACATCTAGAAATAACCAAAGAAATTAGATGTTTTTTATAAAATTGGTTTACATTATTGTAAGTTATAACTATTTTTTAAAGTATTTTTTGTGTACTGCCGCATGGGCAGCTGAGATTAGGACTGGAAGTAAAATTCCGCAACGATGAACATAAACCTACCGAAAAGGTAGATAAAGCCCACGGAAGGGCAATTGCTATTGTTGATAATTTATTCAAGGATTGAAAAATGACTACCCAAAATGATTTTCTTCTAGAACTGTTTTTTACTGTTAAATCGATCACTTTTGAGGATCTTTCTAAAATTCCTTTAGAGAAGCAGCATCTGATAGCAGAAAGAATTGAAGAGCTGCAAGACTATTTGGAGTCTCAATTTTATTAAAGTCTGTGATCTAGAGTATTCAATATCATCAAAACAATAGCTGATGGATAGCCCATGAAACCGCTTGGAATTAGGAATAAATTTTCACTTGATTCTATTAATGATCTATTTTCTGGTGTCGATATCATGTCGCCAACTGGTTGTCTGTCGATCGTTCGATCAAGAGTTAGTGGTGATCAATTGAAGGCGATTACGGATTTTATAGGGGAAAAAGAGTTAATTGCTCGGTCAATCGGCACCACTTCAAATTTAAGTAAGAGTTATCAAACTAAACGCTTATCTTCTACTGCAACGGATAATTTAATTGACCTACTGCGAGTTTATATTCAGGCTGCAAAAATCTATGAATCATTAGATTTGGCGAAGGAATGGATGCATTCGTCTATTCCAGCCTTTGGAGGAGAAACTCCAGTGAGCATGCTTGATTCGCATGCTGGCCGCGAAGTTGTGCGTCAAGCGCTTCGAAGAATGGAATTTGGGGAGTATGTTTAATGAAGCGATTGTCTCATCAAAAATGTTTACTTCTTCGACGTTTGATCTGCAATTGCTGTGTTGTCTAATAACGATGGTTGCAATGTCGCGCATTCCAAAGAAGTGAAGGCGCTGGGCATTAAGATGGGGAGGGCGATGTTTCAGGTCCAAGACGAGATAAGAAAGCACGTTAAAGAGAGTATATAGTAAAAACTATGTGTATTCGCGTGTGAGTGAGTTCTATCCTTTTTATACCAATACTTACAGAAAATCTTTATAGCGTACACACCATTTAGAATAGTGCGTACGCTTTCTTGGCCTTAAAGACTTGCAATGCGATGACTTCACTGTGAGAAACCAACACTCTACCAAAAGGGAATTTAGATGAATGGTGGAAAAGTAAAATAATAAAGCCACTCCTGACGCTAGCACAGCTCACTTCTCGCTAGGTATTTATGACTTTTTGACCATCCGCTGAAGCTCATTTCTGGTCAGCTATGAGCTAGCTGGCTCAAAGATGGACTGAAGATTGTTAGTAACTCTACAAATTAAACAAAAGGCGAGACCTGACACCGTTAGTTGTTCATAATCTTAATAATACGAGTGATTTAAAGAATGGATGACATGAGCAATATTGATGATAAATTGATAATCAATTGGATTAAAAAACAAGAATTTTCGAAGCTAACTTTTTTAGATTACTGTTGGCAGTCCCATGAGAATGGATGGTATCTAGGGTTTTATTACTTTATCCAATATCTAAAGCAAGAATGCTTAGATGATGTTATGGCCGAAGTAACTTCACGACACATCCGTTGCATAAGTGGCCAGCGGCTCATCCAAATCTTTTTCTCTCGGTTATCTTCAAGTTCCCTTTCTATAAAGGCTACGCAAAAGTCAGTTGGTGAGTTTGTAGGTAATTTCGTCACGATAAGCACCTTTTGTTTCTGTATTTTCGTACTAAGATATCGCTTAGTAAAACGAATTACCGTGTCTCAAAATTTTTATTTTTTGGCCTTCAGACACGAACGCCTTCTGTTATGCCGTGAAACTAATCAAAGATCAACCAACCGATAAGCCTGAACAAACTTACAAGGTTTGATCTCTTGTTGTGAGAGAGTAATCAGTTTGATACTAAGTATTAAAGATTCATACTGAGTATTAAAGATTCATACTGAGTATTAAAGTTTTATACTGAAATGGCAGCGATCACATAGGTACTCTGCCTTTTCTAAAACGTTTATGCCCCATTCTGAGTCGGTGGGTTCCAGATTGTTGAGACTAGTGACCTTAAGATGCCCAAATTTTAGTAATGCATAAATCTGTTAGTACCTTGTTAATCAAAAATAGATAACGAGTTTCAAAACGATCTTTAAAATGAGTGTTCTTTATCTGGAAAAGTGCCTTGTTCCACGTCTTCTCTATAAGCTTTAGCCGCATTGGATAAAATAGACCGCATATCAGCATATTGCTTTACAAATCGAGGTAAACCTTGAGTTCTCATGCCAGCCATATCTTGCCACACAAGGACTTGAGCATCACAGCCTGAACCTGCACCAATACCAACTGTCGGTATCGAAACCGCTTGTGTTATACGGGTTGCTACGTCGCTTGGAACCATTTCAACTAGGAGTGCAAATGCACCTGCTTTCTCAAATGTTTTTGCTGCTTCAACTAATTTATCTGCGCTGTCACCTTTACCTTGAATTTTATAGCCACCCAGTTGGTGTTCTGACTGAGGGGTAAAACCAATATGAGCCATGACGGGGATCCCAGAGAGCGCAAGTTTTTCTACTTGAGGTAAGATCGACAAATTTCCTTCAATTTTAACTGCGTGTGCGCCACCTTCTTTCATAAACCTTACCGCTGTATGGAAACACTGCTCAGCCGAGGCTTGGTATGATCCGAAGGGTAAGTCAGCAATAATCAACGGTTTCTTAGTTGAATGACTGACCGCCCTAACCATCGGTAACATTTCATCAACCGTGATGGGCAGAGAAGTACTGTTGCCTAAGACGTTATTAGATGCCGAATCACCAATAAGTAAGACTGGGATCCCGGCTTCTTCAAAAATTTGGGCACTGAACATGTCATAAGCAGTCAACATGGCCCATTTTTTCCCTTCAATTTTTAGCTGCTGCAAATGAGGTATTCGTACTTTGCTAACTTTATCAATGATATTACCGTTGCCATAAGGGGATAAGTGTCCTGTATACATAAAAAACTCCTAGATAAATAAAGTTGCTTGTTCGGCGAGTAAACCCAGTGCGATGAAAATCATGAGCACACCGGAAACCCGACCAACCATCAATGCGGCTTTTGGTCGTGTTGAAAGAATAAACTGAGCGGAGTACCCCACGATCAGGTAAACAATGGTGCAGCTGATAATGTGGATCAATCCTAATGTGACGATTTGAGTGGAAATCGACCAATCAGACGTCGGATCGGTAAATTGAGGAAGTAGAGCTAAAAAGAGCAGAAACACTTTCGGGTTCAAACCACTGACGCATGTCCCTTTTGTCAACCAGCGCCACCAAGAATGTTGCTCCAATGCTGAGTTGCCGTCTGGCTTTGGTGGATTCTTAGAGAGCTGTACCCCAATCCACATCAGATAACTTGCTCCGATGAGGGTTAACGTGGTCATTGCTAAAGGCATACTCGACACAATGACACCAACACCGGCTGCAACAATCAAGGTTGCAATGAAATGCCCCAGTATTAAACCTGTTACGGCTGGCACAACAACTCGCCCTTTCATACCAGCAGAGATTGCATAAGCCCAGTCAACACCTGGGGTAATAACGAACAGTATGGATACAGTCCAGAACGCGATTAACAGATTGATTGCCATTTTGTTTATATATTCCAAACGAATGTGAAATTTTAAAGTGTATGTACTGTGAATGGTATGTCGTATTCGTTAGAATGTGCTTTCAATATTTTGCTGAAATTACGTTGAAATTGGGAAATATTTTCAAATGGATGGTCTAGATAAGAAAATTCTTGCTGAGTTGCAAATAGACGGGCGATTGTCAGTCACAGATTTAGCAGAGCGTGTAGGGTTAAGTGTGTCACCTTGCCATCGGCGCTTAAAGACGTTGGAAGACTCAGGTGCTATTGCTGGGTATAAAGCCCAACTCAATGCTTCGCGCATCGGCTTAGGGTTTTCTGCCCTGGTATTTGTAACCATGAAGGAAGGAGATAACATGGCTGTTGCGAAATTTGAGAATGAAGTTAGATGTATTCCACAAGTAATTCAGGCACAGCGTTTATTTGGGGAACCTGATTATCTACTTCATATTGTTGAGAAGGATCTCCATGCTTTCCAAGCATTGTATGATTCTGTGCTTTCGGCTCTACCTTATGTCAAAAGGCTAACATCGACTATTGTGATGAAAGAGGTTGTGACTGACAAGCCACTGCCCATGTAGCCATCATAAATTTCCCGGTGATTTTATTAGAAATATGCGTGTAACTTATGAAGGCTTAGGCTGTGGCTCTCCAAACTTTTTGATCCAGGCATATAGACTGTGAGTCGTCGTATCGAGTCGTTGAGCGACGTCAGCAACAGAATAACCACGTTCAGTCACTTGCTTAACCGCTTCTCTTTTAAATTCTTCGGGGTAACGTTTGGACTTCATAAAACACCTCTTGATTAACTAGATTTTAACGTTAATGGGTGTCTAGTAAAGTCTGGGAAGTCCAGTATTACGCTAGGGTGCGACTTCCCTGATGATAAGAGAAAGCTAATAGCAAATATAGCTAACACCATAAATTCCAACAGAGAAAGCCATGAGCCCAAAGTAACTCTGCGAGAAGCTTTTATCTCTCAAGATAACTGTTTCGCATTAGAGTATCGGGATATCGACATTTCAAAAATCTAATGGAGAATCGCGGGGGGGGCTGGCTGGCCTTGATTCTTGCCGCCTATTACTTTTGTATATCAAAACTAGCAAATTATCTAAAATAACAATTCGAGCTTTAGCTCATTGGTATGGACCCAGTTTCCTACATAGTAGATATTTGGGGGCAGATGAAAAACTCTCTTTGGCCCCTCATTTCTGGTCGTAAAATCGGAAATCATATCTCTTAAAAAAATTCACGTGGTCATTCACGCTGCTTAAAACTATACTGTATATATGTACAGTATTCTGGTGTTGATCATGCGTGTGACTTATCTTGGTGTGTCTGAGTCGGCAGCGTTTATCGCGGCCAATAGTGTGCGAATCCCGCTTTATGTGGATTCGGTATCGGCGGGTTTTCCTTCGCCCGCTCAGGACTTTGTTGAAAAATCGTTAGACTTAAATGAGTTCTGTGTCGCTCATCCGAACGCGACGTTTTATGTGCGTGCTCAGGGTGATTCGATGATCGAGGTGGGCATTTATTCGGGTGATGTATTGGTGGTCGATCGGTCGTTAACCGCGCGCCATGGGGATATTGTGATTGCTTGTATTCATGGGGAAATGACGGTGAAGACGTTGGAGCTGAAGCCCAATGTGTTACTTCGTCCGAAGAACAAAGCCTACAAAGCGATTCATATTACCGAAGAGTCTGAGCTGGAAATCTTCGGCGTGGTAACGGGTGTGGTTCGTAAGTACGAGCGCGGTTGATGAAGACGGTTTTTGCCTTGGTCGATTGCAATAACTTTTACGCCAGTTGCGAGAAGTTGTTCCGGCCAGATTTAAAGCACACGCCTGTTGCGGTGTTGTCGAATAACGATGGCTGTATTGTCGCGCGTTCCAAAGAGGTAAAGGCGCTAGGTATTAAGATGGGTGTGCCGATGTTTCAGGTTCAGGACGAGATAAGAAAGCACGGTATTGTGTGTTTTTCGTCGAACTATGCACTGTACGCGGATTTGTCGAATCGGGTGATGACGATATTAGAAGAGGAAGCGCCACGTCTGGAAGTGTATTCCATTGATGAAGCCTTTATGGATTTAACCGGTGTGGATCACGTGACCGATTTGCTGGAGTTTGGCAAACGAGTAAAAGCCAAGGTCGATCAATGGACAGGCATTACGGTAGGCGTGGGCATCGCGCCAACCAAGACGCTGGCGAAGTTGGCTAACCACGCAGCGAAGAAGTACCCAGCCACGGGTTCGGTGGTAGATTTGATGGACCCAGACAGACAAAAGCGTTTATTGGCAATTGTTGATGTCAGTGATGTGTGGGGTGTTGGCCGTCGTACCACGGCAAAGCTAAAGGCGAGGGGAATTCATACCGCGTTAGATCTAGCAAATGCTGATCCTAAATCGATTCGAAGCGAGTTTTCTGTGGTGTTGGAGCGAACGATTCGAGAGTTGAATGGGGTGTCGTGTTTGGATCTGGAATTAGTCAGGCCAACAAAGCAGCAAATCATTTGCAGTCGGTCATTTGGTCACAAGGTGACAGACAAGCAAGAACTACGGGAAGCCATCGCCAAGTACACAACCAGAGCGGCCGAGAAACTACGCGGGGAAAAACGCCTTTGCCGTGTGGTGAGTGTGTTCGTTCGTACCAGTCCGTTCATTCCAAACGAACCGCAGTACTCGAAAACCCTGTCTGCAGAACTCCCCAACCCAACAGACGACACGCGAGACTTATTAGAAGTGGCCGACGTGCTGTTTCGCCGTATCTATCGTGCAGGTTATCGCTACGCCAAAGGCGGCGTAATGCTCGCCGACTTCTATGAACATGGTGCATTCCAACAAGATTTATTCCGAGCCGACAACACAAAAATCAACTCAAAAGCCTTAATGAACGTCGTGGACAAAATCAACCACAGCGGCCTCGGCAACGTCTTCTTCGCCTCGCAAGGTGTGTCACCTCAGTGGTCAATGAAAAGAGAACATCTATCGCCAGCCTACACTACTAGATGGGATGAGTTACCAAAGGTTTTTTGAACCAAAATGTAGAAAATAGAAATGGGCTATTAGTTCAAAAGTTCAAACTATAATGATTGATTGAGAAGTGTTCCATGAATGATAAAGGTACTAAAGAAAATGCCACTAATGTGCCAGCAGACAAGATAATAGCAACGGTTGACTTATAGCTATTGTAACAATGTCCACAGGAGCGTTGGGACTTATCTGATGAACAGGCAAGAGTTATTCTAGATGGTATTATGGTTTCAACTTGGAATCTCTGCTTGAGCCTTTAGGCTCAGTGCTTCCTCCTCATTGGCAGCAATTACTTCAAATATGCTTGAATACTTGATTGAGGTTGTCATCTATCAACTAAAATACCATTGATTGTTGGTATGTAGTATAGCTGGAAACTGTCTGGGGTGCCGGTAGCAATCGACAGTGGAATTTTCAATGTCTTCTAACTTGTGAAGCCTTATTGATTGAGTGTAAATAGTTTTATGCTCAAAGCATTGGGTTGCTATAAGAACCCACAACTCAGTTTTAATAAAAAACCTTAAAAATCAATTATATGATTAATTTTTAGAAGGTGAGGCTTTGTTGTTTTATGTCATACCTCTAGAGGAAAGTAGCCAATTATAAGAAAACATATAATTTATAAGAAAAAATATAATTGCATATAATTGGTGTACTTGAAGATGGATGAGTCATTTTTTAGTGGTTTTTTTTAGATACTCATACAGACCACAAGTGTCTAGTAAAGTCTGGGAAGTCCAGACCGTACTTTTAATAGTACTATTATAAGAAAAAAAGAGG
>NZ_JAHLLW010000020.1 GCF_019426345.1 Marinomonas lutimaris | reverse complement strand
TTCGTTATCTATAATTGTAGCAGTCCCCGTCTGACCACCAACCGTAAGTGTAAATACTTCATTTGCTTCATAGATATTGTCATCGGTCGTCGCGACCGTCGCCGTGAACTCGGTCACGCCCGCTGGGACTGTGATCTTGCCACTGTCCGCATCGTAAGTGACACCACCGCTGAACGTCACGTTCAACAGGTCTGTGTCGTAGTCGTCGCTGCCCGCTGTGCCGTTCGTCAAGCTAAAATCGTAGGTCGTCGCACTACTGCTTGCATTACTTAGACTTATAGTAAAGACGGCGCCTTCGCCTTCATCCACCGCGTCGCCATCCGCATTCACTGCAGAAGTTATATTATTAACAACAGGAGCATTATCATTATCTATGATGGTTGTTGTCGCTATGTCATTACCTATAACGCCATCAACACCAATAACTCTTACCGAAAAGTTTTCATTACTTTCTTGGATACCATCTACAATCGTTGGCACAGTAACATTTAAACTAGTTACACCTGCTGGTATTGTCACAGAACCATCGGAGCTAACAGTTAATGATTGAGTATCGCCATTGCTATCAACGTAACTAACTCCCATCGCGCCAATATCATCAGCACTCGCCGTTTCAAAAGAAGTTGTTAGTCGAATTGTGACATCACTTCCAGGCGCTTGACTTAAAGATATAATAAATTGAGCATCATCTCCTTCTTGTGTTGTTCCATTATCATCGATGCTAACGATTACATTTGTATCAACATCATAATTTCCCACAGCATTAGCAGTGAAGCTATTTCCAAATTCATCTGAGCCAGTAACACTAGCAACGATGCTACTATCTGCTGCCAAATCAGATCCATTCACTTCAATGCTATAAACCAAAACAGTCGACCCAGTCACCGTCGAGTTAACGACTGAACCTGTATAATTTTGACCATTTACAGTTAAAGTGACCGTATCACCTATTGCAGCATCTCCTGCTACAGTACCTGTTATATTGACAGTGCTTGAAGCTTCATTAGAATTAATGACATTGTCGTCAGTGATAGGATCGATAGTAATCGTAGCATCCGCAGAAACATCAACCGTATGAGTCGATGAGCCTGTGCTCTGAACTGTATTTCCAGAGCTATTACTGGATGTTACAACCGCATCAAATGCTGTATCTGCTGCCAAATCTGCGCCAGCTACCCCAACAGACCAAGTCCCAATTGCGCTAACTACTGTCGTGTAAGTAACACCATTGATCACCAATACAACTGGGTCACCCTGTGAAATATCACCACCAGTAGCTGTACCCGTTACAGTAATCGTGCCACTTGCTTCGGCTTCATTGACAACATCATCTGCGGTAATTGGATTAACTGTAACGGTACCTGCAACTGCTGGCGCACTAACTGCAGCAGGAGTCGTTCTATCCGAAGTGGAAGGCGTCGGATTTTGAGGTTGTGTGGTTTGCCCACCGTTGCCGTTATTTGTGTCATTACCAAACGTTGGCAGTGCATTGAACGTATCATTACCAAAGGTAGGAAGTGCCGTATTGTCGTTTCGATCAATATCGACATCAACGCGTTGCTGCTCACCTGTAAGTTCGCCCGCTGCCGGAGCTTCTTGAATTAAGGTAGGGTCATCACCCGCTAAGATGGCGTCTTGTAACGCATCAACATCAGTAGAAGAGTCAGCAACAAGATCTGCGTTATCGCCTGTGTTGTATATTTCGTCCGTCATTTCGACAGCAGAGTCGCCACCAATCACCACTTCAGTACCATCGACAAAGGCGATCGTCACTGAACTATTCTTCCCTGTCACGACAGTCTCGCCGAAGAAAATCGGGTCGCCGATTTTCACCACACGCTCTTGGCCATCAATAGATTGGATAGTCACGGAGCCGGTTAACTTAGTGATAAAGCCGATCGCGTTGCCTAGTGTTGCAAATGGTGGTTGACTGTCGCTCATGATACTTTCCCTAAAAAAGAAGACTAAAAGTAAGTCGTAATAGTTCTATAATTACTCTCAAGATAGGGGATAAAAGACAAGGTCGCTATTGTACCTTGGTACAGTCAGTCCACTTTTTTAACATTTTCTATCCTTTTTTGGTTCTTTTTTACCTTCCTCCCTAAATACCGCACTCCTTCTACCTCATTGTCATTGCTATGCATAAATCAACTCTTTATAATTTCTGCTCTTTCGGGCACAGATCTTAAGCACTTAAGGGTCAAACGCTGCACGATGCCTATTTCAGAGTCTCTAGGACTCATTCTATGAGCCTTTATGGGAGTGTTTCGCATACCCCTAATCATGGCCTAATATTCCGAACATATTTTTATAAAAACGGCTAACAAGATAAAAAACCTATAAAGCAAACCGCTAATAAACTAGCGGCTACAGCTATTTGCTCTAATTTATTCAGAAGGTAATACATGATCGATACGATAAAACGGGACTGGTTCTCAAACATTAAAGGCGATTCTCTCGCTGGTACTGTAGTTGCTCTTGCTTTGATTCCAGAGGCAATTGCTTTTTCGATCATCGCAGGCGTTGACCCTAAAGTAGGCTTGTATGCCTCTTTTTGTATTGCTGTGGTGATCTCATTTGTAGGCGGTCGCCCTGGGATGATCTCTGCTGCCACAGGTGCGATGGCGCTATTAATGGTTACCTTGGTAAAAGAGCATGGTTTAGAGTACTTACTTGCAGCCACGCTATTAACAGGTGTTTTCCAGATAATAGCGGGGTATTTAAAGCTCGGCGCATTAATGAGATTTGTCTCGCGGTCCGTCGTAACAGGGTTTGTTAACGCCTTAGCCATTTTGATTTTTATGGCGCAGCTGCCGGAACTAACCAATGTCACTTGGCATGTATACGCGATGACGGCCGCTGGCTTGGGTATTATTTATCTATTCCCATTGCTTCCTGTCATAGGCAAAGCACTTCCTTCACCATTAGTATGTATCGTCGTACTGACTGCCTTTGCAATGGTTTATGGCTTAGATATTCGTACCGTTGGCGATATGGGTGAACTACCAGATACCCTACCTGTCTTCCTTTGGCCAGACGTACCGTTAAACCTAGAAACCCTAATGATCATTTTGCCTTACTCACTTGGTCTTGCTGTCGTCGGTTTGCTGGAATCCATGATGACAGCAACCATTGTTGATGAATTCACTGATACAGGCAGTGACAAGAACCGCGAGTGTAAAGGTCAAGGGGTTGCTAACATAGCTTCTGGTCTTTTGGGCGGCATGGCGGGGTGCGCCATGATCGGACAATCTGTCATTAACGTAAAATCCGGTGGTCGTGGTCGTCTTTCCACTTTTATCGCAGGTTTCTTATTGTTGATCATGGTGGTTTTCTTGGACGATCTGATTAGTCAAATCCCAATGGCTGCTTTGGTTGCCGTGATGATCATGGTATCGATTGGTACTTTCTCTTGGGAATCTATCATCAACCTGAAAAAACATCCGTTATCGACTAATATTGTAATGTTGGCGACCGTTTCTATTGTGGTTGCCACACATAATTTAGCAATCGGTGTTTTTGTCGGTGTGTTGTTGGCATCTTTGTTCTTTGCTCACAAAATCGGCCGTTTTATGGTGGTGAAAAACGAACAAGGTGAACAAACAGGTCATCGTACTTATAAAGTCATCGGACAAGTGTTTTTTGCATCGTCAGATCAATTTAACGCGTCTTTTGATTTTAAAGAAGCGGTTGAAAGAGTTACGATTGATTTAACTGATGCACATTTCTGGGACATCACAGCCGTATCCGCTTTGGATAAGGTCGTGATTAAATTCCGTCGCGAAGGTGCTGAGGTTGGGCTGGTAGGAATGAACGAAGCCAGTGCGACAGTCGTCGATAAATTTGGGGTTCACAACAACCCTGAAGAAGTCGAAAAAGTAATGGGTGGCCACTAAAACACCCTAGAATAACAACAAGGAGTGCAACATGACTAATATAATAGCTTGTATCGATGGTTCTTCTCTATCTGAGTGTGTCACCACAGCATCAGTGTGGGCGGCCAAGCAAATGGGTTCGCCATTAACCTTGATGCACTCCTTGGAAAAAGAAGCGGCGAGAACCGATGAAGATCTTTCTGGTTCAATCGGCTTAGGTAGCCGAGAGCACTTACTAGAAGAACTCGTTGCCCTTGATGCTAAACGCGCCAAATTAGCCTTAGAGCATGGCAAGCTGGTGCTCGAAAACGCCAAAGAATTTGCTCATAAGGCTGGCGCCAAGCAAATCGAATTGCTGCAGCGTCATGGCGATTTAGTGGAAAACCTCCTCGACCTTGAGGAAGAAACCCGCCTTATCGTCGTGGGTCGTTGTGGCAGCGGCCATACTCAAAGCGCCCACACCATTGGCTCTCATATTGAGCGAGTCGCTCGAACATTGCATCGACCAATATTAATTAGTGTTGGCCAATTTAAAGCACCGACCAACTTTATGATTGCTTACGATGGCCGAGAAGCCGCGGACAACGCCATAGTACGTATAGCCCAAAGTCCGTTATTGCTTGGCCTACCTTGCCACCTAGTCATGGCTGGCGAAGCAACACCAGAAAGACGTCTGAAACTAGAAGAAGCACATCGCAAACTTGAAGAAGAAGGCTTTGACGTCACGGCATCCATCATTCCGGGGAAGATTTACCCTGTGCTGACTCAATACCGTGAAGAGAACCAGATCGAACTTATGGCGATGGGCGCGTATGCTCACTCTAAAGTTCGCCAATTCTTCGTTGGTAGCAACACTAGCAAGATGATAATCGAGAGCGATATTCCACTTTTGATTTTGCGTTAGAGCATTCAATTTCGATCAAACAATACTCATCAAGCAATATCCATCAAACAATATCTATCAAGGGCGACTTCCTCGGAACTCGCCCTTTTTATTGCCTTCGACTTTTCTATTGTCAGCCCAAACCATAGATGAACTTTTTGTTAAATGTTTAACAATTAGAATATACGATTTTGCATATATACGTTTTTCCACATATACTTCCATCAACATTAACTGATGTGTTTTTTACAATGAAGCCCGATCATTTCTACAAAGCGCTCGCCGATGACACCCGATTGCGAAGCCTATTACTCATTACTCAATATCAAGAACTGTGCGTTTGCGAACTCACCGAAGCACTAAATGAAACGCAACCTAAAATATCTCGCCACCTTGCCCAGCTACGAAAAAATGGTGTTTTGAGTGATCGAAGACAAGGACAATGGGTGTTTTATCAATTACATCCAGAACTGCCCAATTGGGCGAAGAGTGTCTTACAAACCACACTAGACAACCAAATTTTGTGGCTAAAAGACAACATAGATCAGCTCGAAACCATGGGCGGCAGGCCAAAACGTACTGGAACTTGCTGCTAACCATCCAATTTTCATCATGTATTTGAGACAACACAATGACTATTAAAGTAGGAATAAACGGCTTTGGCCGTATGGGACGACTTTCTTTTCGCGCAGCTTTTGACTGGGACGATATAGAGTTTGTGCAAATCAACGATCTAAAAGGCGATGCAGCCACACTTGCTCACTTGGTTAACTTCGACTCTGTTCATGGTCGCTGGCACAACGAGGCAAGCAGCGAAAGCAACAATATCATTGTGAATGGCAAAACCATTACTTGTACACAAAATCGTACGATTGCAGAAACGGACTGGTCACAGTGCGACGTGGTGATTGAAGCGACTGGCGTAATGAAAACCAAAGCTGCTCTGCAAGCTTATTTAGACCAAGGTGTAAAGCGCGTCGTGGTAACCGCACCAGTGAAAGAAGATGGCGTGCTGAATATCGTCATGGGCGTTAACGATGGCGATTATGATCCAAGCTTGCACCCTATCATCACCGCAGCGTCTTGTACCACCAACTCACTCGCCCCAGTCGTCAAAGTCTTACAAGATGCCATAGGCATCAAACATGGCTCTATGACCACGATTCATAGCATCACCAACACACAAACCATCATCGATGCGCCACACAAAGATCTACGCCGTGCTCGTTCTTGTGGCAGCAGTTTGATTCCAACCACCACAGGCTCCGCAACTGCCATCACACATATCTTTCCAGCACTAAAAGGCAAGCTAAACGGCCACGCTGTGCGCGTGCCTTTGACCAACACCTCTTTAACTGATTGCGTGTTTGAAATGAAACGCCCAACGTCAGAAGAAGAAATCAATCAACTACTCAAAACCGCCAGCGAAGGCGAATTAAAAAACATTCTTGGCTACGAAGTTCGCCCATTAGTATCGATTGATTACCGTACCGATCCACGCTCTTGCATCATCGATGCACTCAGCACCATGGTGATTAATGGGACACAAGTAAAACTCTACGTTTGGTACGACAACGAATGGGGTTACGCAAATCGTACAGCCGAATTGGTGCGCAAAGTCGGCAAGCTAGACAAAGCGATCTAATACAAACAACAGAGCAAAGCGAAAACACCCCATGCTGTCACAATTACCAAAAAGCGTTCGTCAGTACCTTATCGTCACGGGTAATTACTGGAGTTTCACTCTGACTGACGGCGCGTTGCGCATGCTGGTCGTGTTGTATTTCTACCAGCTTGGATATGGCGCATTAGACATTGCTTTGCTCTTCTTGTTTTACGAATTTTTTGGCGTCATTACCAATCTTTTTGGTGGCTGGCTTGGGGCAAAATGGGGACTCAATCGCACCATGAACATTGGCCTCGCCATGCAAGTCATCGCTTTATCTATGCTCTTATTGCCCACCAGCTTTTTAACTATTCCTTGGGTGATGGCGGCACAAGCTTTATCCGGCATTGCCAAAGATCTCAACAAAATGAGTGCCAAAAGTGCCATCAAAACACTCGTTCCCAAAAACGCCAGCGGCACTTTATACAAATGGGTCGCTCTACTAACCGGCTCGAAAAATGCCCTCAAAGGCGTGGGATTTTTCCTTGGCGGTTTTCTACTCAGCGCTATTGGTTTTCATAATGCCATCTTAGCCATGGCGATTGCCCTTGCTATCGTTTGGCTTGCCAGTTTGTATCTACTTCGAGAGGATTTAGGCAAGTCGAAGAACAAACCGAAATTTTCACAAATGTTTTCCAAGAGCACTGAAATCAACATTCTATCGGCGGCTCGCCTCTTTCTGTTCGGCGCTCGGGATGTATGGTTTGTCATTGCTGTGCCAGTGTATTTATCCAGCCAATTTGATTGGGATCATTGGCGTGTAGGCAGCTTCCTCGCCTTGTGGGTCATCGGCTATGGTGTTGTCCAAAGCCTTGCACCACACCTCACAGGAAAAACAAAGCAACAAGCACCAACCGGCACACAAGCCAAATTCTGGGCCATATTACTAACAGCTATTCCAGCGACCATCGCGATTGGCTTAGAAAACGCCGATCAGACGTTATGGATTCTATTGAGCGGACTCATAATATTCGGCGTGGTGTTTGCTATCAATTCATCCTTGCATAGCTATTTAATTGTTCACTATGCTAGCGAAGATGGCGTCTCCTTAGATGTGGGCTTTTACTACATGGCTAATGCCATGGGGCGGCTCATTGGCACGATGCTATCGGGTTGGATTTATCAAGATTTTGGGCTAACTGCCTGTCTTTGGGTGTCTTGCGGTTTTCTTATACTTACCAGTGTTATTTCATTCTGGTTGCCGCAAAAAATCACCAGTGCAGAAAACACCAATTAACCTCTTTCAACCAATAACCCGGATTTTTACTGTTATGCATGATGGCAACCACATAAAGGTTATCTGAATGTACTTGATAAATGACAGAGAAAGGAAAACGAGATAATAAAAATCTATGATGATTTGCACCGAAATTGGTGCCAAGTTCGAGGAAGCGCCAGAATGGTTTTGAATGCAGATTCAAGCTCTTTCATAAAATCATCACCAAGCCCTTTGGCTTGAAGTTGATACCAATCATAAGAAGATTTAATTTCCTGACTGACATCTGGGTGAAAGGTTAAATTCAGCATCTTATTTTACAACTTGCGCCTTAATATCCTCCCAGCGTACTGCCTTTACATCGCCAGATAACAAAGCATTGCTGCGATTTTCTGCTAATGCTAACCAAGCCGACTCAACATCATTACTCGGCTCACCTTCAAGAGAAGACAAAAGACAATGAGCTGCCAAAGCTTTTTCACTAGGCGTTAATAGCTCCATATTATCCAGTACGGTTTTTAATGCGTCAGACATATGCATCACTCCTATCCACGTTAAAAGCAAGTCTATCACTGAATGCTGGCTTTTGCCTCCCACCCAAAGCCATAAAAAAACACCAAGCATGTTCGGCGCTACAACCGACACACTTGGCGTTTCTTTTATCAGGATCTAAAGCCGTTTACTTAGTGCTAATCGCTTTGATGTGCAATTTACCCACCTCCGCTTCAGTCACTTCCACTTTCGTGCCAGCTTCAATGAATTCATCACTCACCAAAGACCATTCCACGCCAGAATAGTGGTATTTAGGAGACTGAGTTGGCGACACAGACTCTTTCAAATAGAACTGGTGATCGGAAAATTCGCTTTTAGTTTTTTTGGTGCTCACCTTAGATTGCATGCGTTTAAGCGGCTTCCACAATATTAACGTGGCCAATATGGTCATCACGCCAGTGCTTAAAGAAGCGCTCAACAAACTATTCGGCAATACCCCAACATAAACTAAAGCACCGGTCGCCATCGCAGCCAAGCCAACGAAGAACAGCACAAAGGTAGAAAAACCTAGTACCGCCACTTCGATGACCAATAGAATCAAACCAACAATAAACAAGCTTTGGGCCAGATTATTGGCAATGATATCCATACCTAGCTCCCTTTCGTCATTTTCTGAATAATCGTCATAGCTTGAGCAACCACAGCAGACGCTTCAGTTGCGCCATCTGGCAACAAGACCACAGACGATTCTTTGGCAATCGCGCGCTTAGCTTCGATTGCCTTGCTTGCAAGATCAAGCTGAATGGCTTTTTGACCTTCTTCGGTCGCCGCAGCTTCACCAACCTGACGAAGGGCTTCTGCTTGAGCCGATGCCACAGCAACGATAGCTTTCGCCTCACCTTCTGCGCGCAACACTTGCTCTTCTTTATCTGCTTCTGCCGCCAAAACCACAGACGCTTTTTGACCTTCGGCACGGTTAATCGCAGCTTGACGATCCCCTTCCGATTCCAAAATCTGCGCACGCTTAACACGTTCCGCTTTCATTTGGGCTTCCATTGCTTCCATCACAGATTGTGGTGGAACAATATCTTTTATTTCATAACGCAACACCTGAATACCCCAAGGACCTGCTGCATCATTGATCGACGCCACAATATTGGTGTTGAGCACATCACGCTCTTCAAATGTTTTATCCAATTCCATTTTACCTAACTCAGAACGCATAGTAGTTTGCGCCAACTGAGTCACGGCGAAGACATAATTTTCTACGCCATAAGTTGCTTTATAAGGATCTAATACACGGAAATACAATACGCCATCGACACGCAAAGAAATATTATCCTTGGTAATAGCGCTTTGCTCAGGCACATCAACGGCCTGCTCTTTTAACGTACGATCGGCAGAAATACGATCAATAAAAGGAAAGATGAAATTCAACCCAGCCTCTTTTGTTGATTGATACTTACCAAAACGCTCAATAACGTATGCCTGATTTTGTGGCACAAACTTGATCGAGGTTTTTAGCAGCACAACCACCAGCACAAGCACCAAAGTCTGAACGCTCAATATATAGCTAAGTAACTCTTCCATAACAATGAATCCTTAAGTTTTCAAAACACACCCGACTTATTTTCTTTCCACGCTGTTATGAATCACCACGCACAAAAATACAAGCGGAACGACAAATTTATCGCTACCATAGTAAGCACTGTTGGGAAGCAAAAGTCACCAACAATACGAGATTATCCAAAGAAGCCATGAGACCTTTGCACGATGTCGAGCACTGAATCCTTTCGCTACCAACATATTGAAGAGCTGCCAGGCCTAGTCATCAGTGCAGCGACACTCACAAAGTTTCACTTTCAGCCGCATTATCACTTGGATTACCACATAGGACTTGTTACCCAAGGCACTCAGCATCAAAAAGTTCAGCATCAAACGCTAGATTTAGTTCCTGGAGAAATTTGCCTAATGCCACCGGGCGAAGTTCACGACGGCTACGGTCGAGATAGTACTATGAGACATTTAAAAACTTTTCGAGTTCCCATAGAATTAATGCAAGCTGCGCTGCTAGACAGCCAAGACAGAGAAACCAATCTTCAGCTTGCCCCATCGATAATCAATCAGCCCACACACAACAGTTCGTTTTTACAACTTGCTCAAGCTTTTGATCCAAGCCAATACGCCAGCCAACTCCACAAAGATACGTTATGGGCGAACGCGCTTTCAAACTTACTGTTTGCGGCAGAGAAAAAACCATTGATCCAAGAAAACGCAGGTCTAACGAATCAACAAATACAAAGTGTTCGAGATTACTGCGAAGCCAACTTATCCAGCAAAATCTCTTTGAATAACCTAGCAGAAATATGCGAATTAACTCGCTTTCAATTTATTCGACGTTTCCAAAAGCAAACCGGACTCGCGCCACATGCATGGCTAATGCGCTTAAGACTAGAACGAGCTTGCGCACAATTAGCCAAAACCAATGCCATGATCACCGACATCGCTGCAGATGTCGGTTTTTATGATCAAAGCCATTTCAATCGAGCGTTTAAGCAAGCCTTTGGCGTTGCGCCGTCAAGCTACCGCTCTTAATCAAACTCTTTATTGCACGGTTGCAAAACGTCTCGCACTTTCAACAAAGGCTTCAACACCCTCTTTTGGTGTTCTAAAAGACGTCACCAATCGAATCACACCTTCTTCCCAACGACCGCCGTAAAAACCAAAACCTTCAGTTTGCAGGTGGTCAATCATTGACAAGGGCAAGGTACAAAACAACATATTCGCCTGAGCTGGTGTATTAATTTTTACACCCGGAACGGTTTTCAAACCATCTTGTAACAGCGCCATCATAGCGTTGGCATGAGTCGCATTGGTACGCCACAAATCATCCGTTAAGTAAGCAATCATCTGTGAAGACAACAAACGCATTTTTGAATGCAAATGCCCACCGCGTTTACGACGATAACCCAGCTCTTTAGACACTCTATCACTTGAAATCCCTTTCTCTTCAAGAGACTGTTTAAATACCACAATGGCTTCAGATGCCATAACGCCATTTTTTGTCGCGCCAAAAGACAAAATATCCACGCCCGCTTTCCACGTCATTTCCGCTGGCGTACAACCTAAAGCAAGCAAAGCATTGGCAAAACGCGCACCATCCATATGAACAGGCAAGTTAACCGATTTCGCCACACTCGTAATGGCGTGTATTTCATCTAACGAATACACACTGCCGACTTCGGTGACTTGTGACAAACTGATCACCGAAGGCTGGCATGAATGCACATCTCCGATTTTTTGATTGACCAATTTTTGTAGCTGAACAGGATCCATCTTGGCATCAGCGCCACCAATACCAACAAAACGCGCACCACTGGTATAAAACTCAGGCGCAGTACATTCATCATTCAACAAATGACTTTCAGAGTGGCACAACACACTGCCCCAAGGCGGAGTAAAAGCACTCACACTTAACGAATTCGCAGCCGTCCCAGTAGAAACCAAAAACACATCCACATCACACTCGAAAAGCTCCGACAACATACGCGTAACTTGCGCCGTGCCATCATCATTACCGTACGGCATGGCATCACCTTGCGCGGCTTCCAGCATGGCTTTAAAAACGGAATCTGACGCGCCGGCAATATTGTCACTAGTAAACGCAACCTTCATTAAATCACTCCTTATTTAGCTCGTTGATATGGCAATTAATCTGATCAAAATATCATGCCAGCTTCATTGATAAATGACTTGGATTTTTGTGCACTTCAAAAAAATTATTTTTTATGAGCAATCACAAGACCAAGAAGCACCCAGCTAAAAAAAGCGAGTATGCAAAAACATACTCGCTTTTAATTTTTTAATTCTCTACCGCATTAAAATACATGGCCTATTTTCATAGACAGAATCAATAAACTCTGCCTTTAGAAAAACACCAGCTTACTCTTCACCATCTTCCTCAGCCCATTTTAATGAGCGAGACACGGCCTTTTGCCAACCTTTATAACGCCTAGCACGTTCGGCATCCTGCATAGTAGGTTCAAACGTTTTATCAATTTTTGCATGCTCTTTAATATCGTCGATAGAATCCCAAAAAACAACCGCTAACCCTGCCAATATCGCGGCACCAAGTGCCGTCGTTTCGGTCAATTTAGGCCGCTCTACATGAGTACCTATAATGTCTGCTTGGAATTGCATCAAGAAATCGTTAGCAACAGCGCCGCCATCCACTTTTAGAGTAAGCAAATCCATACCAGAATCCTGCTTCATAGCATCGACCAAATCACGACTTTGAAATGCCACCGACTCCAGCGCAGCGCGAATAATATGATTACGGTTCGTACCACGCGTTAGCCCCACCATAACACCTCGCGCATGCGGGTCCCAATATGGCGCCCCCATACCAACGAAGGCAGGCACCAAATACACACCATTGCTGTCTGCTACCTTCGCAGCGAAGTAATCGGTATCTTGTGCATCGCGAATAATACCCAGCTCATCACGCAACCATTGGATCGTCGCTCCCCCCATAAAAACAGAGCCTTCCAATGCGTAATTCACTTCACCCTTTGCACCAACAGCCAAAGTCGTGATTAGACCATGATGAGATTGAACTGGTTTTGTGCCAGTATTCATCAACAAGAAACAGCCTGTACCGTAGGTATTTTTCGCCATACCTTCTTTTACACAGAGCTGCCCAAACAAAGCCGATTGTTGATCCCCTGCAATTCCTGCGATTGGCACACGCGTGCCATCTTTACCGCCAATGTTTGTATCACCATAGATTTCGCTGGAGCCTTTCACTTCTGGCAACATGGACTCAGGAATGCCAAGTTCTTCCAGCATTCGCTTATCCCATTCTAGGGTTTTGATATTGAACAACATAGTACGAGACGCATTAGTATAATCGGTGACGTGCACACGCCCACGCGTCATATTCCAGATCAACCAAGAATCCACTGTGCCAAACAACAACTCACCGTTGTCCGCTTTTTCACGAGCACCTTCCACATTGTCGAGAATCCATTTTACCTTAGTACCCGAAAAATACGCATCAATGACCAAACCCGTATTTTCGCGTACATAATCCTCCAAACCACGAGCTTTCAGCTCATCACAAATAGCCGCAGTACGACGACACTGCCAAACAATTGCATTATAAATAGGACGCCCTGTTTTTTTGTCCCAAACAATAGCTGTTTCACGCTGGTTGGTAATACCAATTGCCGCTAACTGGTCCGGTTGAATCCCTGTCTTAGCAAGTACTTCGGCTAATACCGAACTTTGGCTAGACCAAATTTCCATTGGATCATGTTCCACCCAACCAGACTGAGGAAAGTATTGACTAAACTCACGCTGAGACGTCGCCACGATGTTGGCGTTATGATCAAAAATAATCGCTCGAGAAGAGGTGGTTCCCTGATCTAACGACACAATATACGGTTTATTTTTGGCTTGCTCTGACATGATAGTTCTCCTTGTTTTTATAGGCTTTATAATCAATTACTGATGGGACACCACGGCTTTTTGTTTAGCAACGGCTCGATCTTGAATATTTTCTGGCAAAGATGGACTGACAAATCGGGTATAAATAAACGCACCTAATTGCGCGCCCAAAATCGGCCCAACAATTGGTACCCAAGCATAAATTGCATCTCGACCGCCTGTCATCACGACATTTCCCCAGCCTAACGCATCGATCATCAAGCGAGGTGCTAAGTCACGCGCTGGGTTCATCGCAAACCCTGTCAACGGGCCAACAGAAGCACCAATGATAGCAACCACTAGACCAACAAAAAGTCCAGTTAGCACGCCTTTTGAACCACCGTTTTTATCATCGCCAAGGGCAAGTACACAATACATAAGCAAAGCCGTAATTGACATTTCCACCAACATGGCATGCCAATATGTAATGTTAGCATTAGCAAACGTAGTAAAGATTCCCGCTGTTTGTAAGCCGGAGACAGTGCCACGAACTACCTGATGAGTAGATTCCCATTCTGCGATCACAGGTCCATAGAGAAAATAAGTAAGGCCTGCACCAAGGACAGAGCCAATAAACTGCGCGAGGATAAAGAAAGGAACTTTGCGCCATTCGAACCCCATAAAGGTCGCCAGCGCAAGTGTAACAGCTGGGTTGATGTGCGCACCTGACACGCCACCAACAGCATATATAGCAATCGCAACAGCAAGACCCCAAATAATACTAATCTCCCATTGCCCGAACTGTGCGCCTGCCGTAACTAGCGCCGCTACAGATGCTGTACCAATAAACATAAATATGCCAGTACCAATCACCTCGGCAACAAACTCGCCAGTCAAGGTAGGCTTAGCTAGTTCTTTCATCTGCTTTTATCTCCATATGTATTATTTTGACTCTCAGCATCAAAACTTTCCGTCAACCGAACTATTTTTCCTTCGTGAGAACATTCGGTATTAAACAAAAACATTTTCGCTTTAGAACAATTACTTTCGTTATCTCACTAAAATACGGCTCGATCAAGGCGCACAAATAAGTTCCTTAAACCTTGCTCATAGACTAAAACTATAAAAGAGAAGTAAAAATAAAGAAAAAACAAACCAAAGAAGTCAATGTTCATCGGCCGATTAAACACTGGTAAAACACTACAGTGCTATGAGCTAAACCTATGAATACAAAAGAATAAAAGTTTGAAAAAAAACTATCCGGTATTTCCAATACCTAAAGACCAAAATCAAATAGCTTGCCAGCCCTTCTTTCATTACTGTACAGACACAATATGAAAGGAGTTCCCATGTCGGTATTCACTGAACGTAAAATAGATTGCCACAATCACATTTTTGACCCACAGAGCTTTCCCTATCAAGCAAATACACCTTATGCACCAGAAGGCCACGAGATTGCGACGGCAGATTACTTTCTACAAGTTTTAGAAACCTACGGTGTGTCCCACGCTCTATTGGTTGGCCCAAACTCCGCGTATGGCGAAAACGACAATCGCGCTTTGTTAGATGCAATTGCTCGCTCCAACGGTCGCTTCAAAGGCATGGCTGTAGTCAAACAAGACGCATCATCAGAAGAGCTTGTACAACTAAAAGCCCAAGGCGTGATCGGAGTTACCTTCAATGTCGCTTATTATGGATTTGAGCACTTTGCACAATCCGCACCATTAATGGATCGCCTAGCGGATCTCGATATGATTGTTCAGGTGCAAATCGAAGACGAGCAAATGCTCGATCTCACGCCCTTATTGATGAACAGCAAGGCAAAAATATTAATCGACCATTGTGGCCGACCTAATATTGAAAAAGGCGTAACAAACAAAGGCTTTCAAGCCGTACTTGCGCTAGCAAAAACGCAACGTGCTTACATCAAGGTTTCTGGCTTTGCCAAATTCACGCAAGGCGTATTCCCTTATGCCGACACAAAACCTTATGTCGATGCCATTGTTGAAAGTTTCGGAGAGGATCGCATCATTTGGGGATCGGATTGGCCGTTCTTAAAAGCGCAACACAGAATGGATTATGGCACCTTGCTCAGCCTTGCAGAGAAGCAGTTTCCTGATGCAAGTATACGAGCAAAGTTTTTCTGGGAAAACGCCACAAAACTCTGCGGCTTTCCGATATAAGAAATCAAACAAATAAAAAACTAAGCTGTTTTCCGCGCTACAAACTTTGCCGTACTACAGATTTTTTAATACGACAGTGGCCTGTAAACGACTTTGCCCAAAGCGTGACATTTTTTCAAACTCATCACGGGCAATCGGCACGTATTGGCAATCCAATGGACTTGGTGGATCGTCAGGTAATTTTTTATCGTCGTCTAAATCTGGATCATGTACCAGAATACAATGTTCGTCGTAGCCAGACATCACCACCCAATGGGGAGATTTCTTACCATCCATGCGGAAGGTGCTGATCAAGATAATCGCCAAGGCGCCATCGTCAAACGCTTCAATCAATTGTGCCAACGGCATCGCAGTGTAATGCAAGGGCACGCTGTCGACAAACAACGGACCTTCTTCGCTCAACCAAACATCCGCAGACAAGCCGCGCTTTTTAGCGGCCAAGGCCAATCCCATAGGATGACAACCACCATGGCCAGACGTCATGAAAATCGTCGTCGCTTCACGCCAAATCTCTAACTCATCGTTAGGCGTCGCTTGATAATCTGGGTGCATCGAAGACAACACCATTTGCAACGAAGCAGGCCCGCAGGTAAATGGCGTACCTTGCGCTAACCAAGGAATCGCTCGCGTGGTTTGCTCGTCACCGGCATGACGCAAACGTTTCTGCATACGAATTGCATCGGTTTGATCTTCGTAATAAGCATCGTAATGACCAAATTCCTTGTAACCCATTTTTTGATACAAGGCGATGGCATTGTGATTCACATCACTGACTTCCAAACGCAGCAACATCTTGCCTTTTTTAAGGGCTTTTTTCTCACAGGCTTGGATCAACAATTTTCCGATGCCAAGGCCGCGTGCTTCAGGTGATACCGCAAGCGAATACAAACGAGCCAAGTGAGTACCTTGGCGAAGATGCAACAAGGCATAACCCAGCAGTTCACCGTCTTCCTTCATAGCAACAAATAGAGCTGAACCAGAACTGGTAATTGCATGACGAAAACTACGACGACTCAGACGGTCGCCAGTAAAGGCTTTGCCCTCTAAAACGAGCAATGCTTTTAAATCGTCTATACTGGCTAAACGTATATCAATATTTGGGGAAGAACAGGTGACCGAGCTTGTGATCATTACATCGCCTCTAAAGGGCAAAAGGTCGCTAGGATCGTCGAACTACTGACAGTTTAACGATGAAAATTTTCGCGCATTCTAGGGCGAAACCTGTTTAAAAGATAGTCTATTTTTTCATCAAAAAAACATTTTATTTTTTCATTTTAGACTATTGTTAAAACAATAAATAAAGCGCACCATCCGCACAAATTGAGAGTGTTTTTTAACCCTCTTTTTGAAACCACTTTTAAACAAACATAATGATCTTTAAGCAAAAGGAAAAGCATAACCAATGTCACAGACTTACATCGTTGTTGATCAGGCCAAAGATTGGTCAGCGTTTTTACCTAGTGATCGAGTGATCACTTTTACTCAATACCTAAACTTGGCAGCGACAAAAAGCCAAGGACGCACACGCATCATCAACCTATGTAAAAGCAGCAAATATCTGTCTGACGGATATTACTGCTCCCTGTTGGCAGAAAGCCGTGGTCATCACGTTATGCCTTCTGTGCGCGTGCTTAATGACCTAAGCAAGAAAGACCTATATGAGTTAGAGATCTCTCAGTGGTTACCATTGCTGGCAAAAAAACTCGCCAAACCAGAAGCACCGATGGAAATGAAATTCCACTGCGTATTCGGCAAAACGATTCATCCAGAAATGAAGGAATTCGCACGCAAATTATTCGAGAGTTTTCCTAGCCCTGTATTGGAAGTAACTTTGAAATTCCGCAAAGAATGGCAAGTCACCGCCCTCTTCTCTACATCACAAAGTAAACTGAACGACGCAGAAGAAACCCTATTCGCCGAATCTTTGGAAGCTTTTAGCAACAAGGTATGGAGCAAAGGCCGCATTCAACGTGCCGCGAAATTCGATATGGCAATTTTGACTAACCCAGAAGAAGCCATGCCGCCAAGTGATGACCAAGCGATTAAAAAGTTTATCCAAGCCGGTAAACAACTTGGCATTCACGTTGATACGATTGGCCCAAAAGACATTATGCGTCTGCCAGAATACGATGGTTTGTTCATTCGTGAAACAACCAACATCGACCACCACACCTACCGCTTTGCCAAAAAAGCCGAAGGCTTGGGATTAGTTGTTATGGACGACCCACAATCCATCATGCGCTGTACCAACAAAGTCTACTTAGCAGATTTGTTCAACACCCACAAAGTACCTTGCCCAAAAACGCGCATCGTACACAAGGGTGAAGACAACGTAGAAGACGCATTGGAAGCCGTCATCAGCTACCCAATGGTCGTAAAAATTCCAGACGGCGCGTTTTCTAAAGGCGTAATCAAAGCAGAAAACCGTGAAGCTCTGACTGAGAGTTTGAACACCTTGTTTAAAAAATCGTCTTTGTTATTGGTACAAGAATACCTTTACACCGAATTCGACTGGCGTATCGGCGTACTGAACAACAAACCGATCTTTGCTTGTCGCTACTACATGGTGAAAAACCACTGGCAGATTTACCAACATACAGGTAGCAAAAGCCAAAGCGGCGGATTTGATACTTTACCAACCTTCGAAGTGCCACGACGCGTGCTACAAGCCGCCATCGCCGCCACCAAACCGATTGGTGAAGGCCTATACGGCGTCGACGTAAAAGAAATCAACGGCCGTGGTTACGTTATCGAAGTTAACGACAACCCAAGTATCGACCGCGGCGTAGAAGACAAATACCTAGGCGATGAACTTTACATGCACATCATGTCGGAGTTCTTGCGTCGCATGCAGGTGAAACGTGGTGATATTCACGCTTGATAAGCAAACACACTAGAAATGCGAAAGGCGACTGATGAGTCGCCTTTTTTGTTTTTCGAGTATGCGAGTACGTTTGTTTCCTCTCAATCGCTTTGTATTCCTGACCTTTATTCCGCCCTGCTGGGCGTGTAACTTTTACCAATCGATGCAAAAGTTACCAAAAAATCTTTTATCGGGCTTTCAGCCCAAACGTCTCATTTATTCTGTTTGAACTTAGTTTAGCAAGACGAATTAAATCGTAAGGCATAGATTGTTTTTGAAGTGACTAGAAAGGGGATTTTTAACTGACTCTGAAACTCCATAAGGTCTCGTAATCGATTCCCTAAAAAAAGCACGTCGAACTGATTTCTTAGGGGGTTCAGGGATGGAAAGACAAAGACCGCAGTCTACTGAAAGGTACGCCAGCTTTTCTGTAATTAATAGCGCCTTAGAAAGCGAAGCTTTCATTCTCACGTAAGTCGCGCCTTCAGGCCTATAAGGGACTTAAGTGCAATTACAGTACTTTGAATTCATGGCTTTTGGTAAATAAACCCTATCCATATCACTTTAAAAGCACAAACATCGCAAAGACAGCCACTGAAATGATAAGCATACAAAGCACTCTTAACAAAAAACGCTTAAACAAGCTTTGTACATATTTCAGGAAAAACGTATCAACTAAAAAGAACCCTAAAGCGCTCAAGATGCCTGATGGAATACCGAAATACGCAGCAATAACTGGCCAACCTGTATACCAGTAAGCAATCGTCATTCCCAACATAATACTAACAACTAACCACGTGAGATGCTGACTACTGATGGACAAAGTCATTTTCAAAAGTACCACCTATCATAAGGGTTTATTTTATAGTGATTACTAGGCCTTATTTAACCTTTTTGCAGCAACATAAAACAACAGAGCCATGAAGCAAGACGATACAAAAAAAGCAGGCACTGTTACCTCAAACATGGCTATCGCACTTTCTACGCGCTGCTCTTCATGAAGATAAGGGGTTGCTTGTGTTACAAAGGAATAATTGTAAATTAAGAAATTCACCACAAAATTCAATATCACCAGAGAAGAATATATAACGTATTTTTTCATTTTATAGCCTATACAGCTTGATATTAAGCGGTCCATTCTCGGTTTTGCAACACCACGCGATAGCCGTCTATGTCTTCAAAGGTTTTGCCAACGTCGTCCCAATATTCATTGTAGGATGGCACATGCACAAAGCCTGCTGTTTGCATCTTTTCACAGCATTCTTCCCATACTTGCGTGTCGATAAAATAGAAAATGAGTAAGTTATCTTGCGTCGGCACTTTACCGACGATTGTGCCTTTATGATGGGTAAATTCTAAGTGGTAGTTATGCTGTTCATGACCGACGATAGAACCATCGAAGCCATTATGACCTTCGAAGCTACCGAGCAGTTTGAAACCTAGACCATTAACATACATGTCGGTGATTTTAGCTAGGTTGTCAGTTGGTCTTGCAACACGCAATTTTGCTGTCTTTGGAATCATAAAATGCTCCAGATTCTTGGTTGGTTCAAAGTTTAAAGCCAAGAAATTCAGGAGAAATCCAATTCACCATACAACATACCTTCCTTGACTAGCCAATAAGCCTACTACAAGACTTTTATGAGAATCCATAATCGTCACGCTATATTCGGTATGTGGATCACATTCGCTAATCAAAACCAGCTTTGTATTTTTGTCTTATCGGGAATCGAGCCGTAATGCACAACAACATCGTCTATCACCACAGCTGGTGTGCTCATTACGCCATAACTCATAATGACTTCGGCGCTGGTTTCTTTCTCTACATTTACTGGAACTTCGTTTTCCGCGGCAATAGCTTTGATAAGTTCAGCCGTTTTCACACATTTACTACATCCACTACCTAACACTTTGACTTGCTTCATTTGATTGTTCCTTTTTTGATTAGCGTTTCAGTTAACAAGATTCAAAATCCAACCCACTAAAGTGAAGGAGAAAAGCAACATCGCCAAAATGATGGCAAGCAATTTCCACGTCATCACTTGTTTAAGTAGGATAAATTCTGGAAAGCTGGCCGCGACAGTGCTCATGCAAAACGCCATGGTGGTACCGATTGGCAGACCTTTGGTAATCAAACTTTCCATGATGGGAATCACGCCCGTGGCATTTGAATACAGCGGAATACCAAGCAATACAGCTAAAGGCACAGACCACCACTGACCATCGCCAAGATTGCCTTCTAGCCAAGATACAGGCACATAACCGTGCAAGGCTGCACCAAGACCAACACCAATAAAAACCCATTTCCACACTCGCGAGAAAATATCCCACAGCTCATTCTTAGCAAAGTCATGTCGCTCACGAAAAGATAGCGTTGGTTTTACGACAGAATCACCATCTAAGTCAGCGACAGGTGTTGCCGATTGATAGGCTTTTAAAGCAAAAGGCTGCAGCATTTTTTCAGCTCGAATGAGATCAAGAAACACCCCGCCCAAGATACCAACCGCCATGCCAACCAAAACGTACATCAAGGTAATTTGCCAGCCAACCAAACTAAGCAGTAGCAAGACAGCGACTTCATTAATCAGCGGCGAGGTCAATAAAAATGACATGGTAATGCCGACAGGAATACCAGCTGAGGTAAAACCGAGAAACACAGGAATACTTGAACAGGAGCAAAATGGCGTAATTGCGCCGAAGACAGATCCGGTTAAATAGCCAACAAAACGATTTTTCTTGGCAAGATAATCTCGGACTCGTTCAATATTAAGAGATGCACGTAACAGCGCAATAAAGTAGATCATGATGACCAAGAGGAAAAATATCTTGGTCGTGTCTTCAATAAAGAAATGAACCGCATCACCGAGCTTCGAATTCGGAGATAAGCCAAATAATATGAAGGTGAGCCAATCTGCTAAATCAGTAAAAGTAGCCAGCATCTTATTTCTCTTATTTGACGTTACCTTGTAGTGAATTCACAAAGGTTACCTTTCACCCTACTCCGATGCTCACGACAAGACTATGAATGCTTTGCTATTGGCTGACCGAGATCAAATAAAAAAGCGACCCGCAGGTCGCTTTCGATTGAACAAAGCCATTAATTCCAATCAAAAATCATTTATAAAGCATCTCTCCACGCATCGGCACGAGCACTTTAAGCACCTGGTTTTGCTGCGGGTAGGTTAAGCCGGCTTTTTTCATGGCGTTTACCAACAAATCGACAGTTAAATTAAAGTCAGTTTCATTGATATTTTGACCTTGGTGTACTCTTAGCATTGTGTCACCAGTATAAGTACATGGGCCGCCAGTATTCACACAAAGATGCTCAATGAACTTTTCACGGAAGCGAGTTATATTGGTTTTTTCAAAATAACGATAGATAGTTTCATTGAAGCTTATTTCGTTGATAAAGTTATCGGTAATGGCTTCTATTGTCGGTTGACCACCGATTTCGTCATATAGGCTTTGTGGTGCTTTACCAGGTGTCGCACAGGCAACCAAAAATATACTCAATGCAAGAAACGATGCTTTTAATAGGTTTACCATAAGTACCCCGTCATGGATAAATAAATGCCTGTTTGATCTTTCTTGGTGGCAACTGTACCTAAATCGACATAAGCGGCGGTGATGTTGAGGTTTTTATTCGGCAAATAACTGATGAAAATATCTTTCCAATCATCTTCTTCTACACTAGATAGATTGCTTGGTTTCTGACGATATTCCATACCCACAATCCAGTTTGGCGATAGCAGCAAGCCAACACTGCCTTCCATCATCACTTGGTAACTAGTATTGTCTGGTCCACCATAACCCAACAACCCCAATTCATTCGCTTTAGTTGCTCGGGCGGTTAAGTTCCAAACTAGGTTATAACCTGCAACCGCACCTAAATGCACCTTGGTTGCAGCAATATAAATATCCGTACCGCTGTCGTCTTTTGCCCCAAGATACGAAGCAACAAAATCACTGTCTAATTGCTTATATTGCAAACCGACACTAACTTGGGGATAGGTGGAGTAAACAGCATCGCCATATAAGCGAACTTTTACACCGACGACATCCTGCTTAATATCTTCTGAGTCAAGACTCAGCCCTGTAATCAAAGACGCAGGCAAAGCAAATGTCTGTTGGGTATAACTCAGCTCAACTCTGTCGTAAAAGCTGGTCGCTACGCCAATCGACGTAAGGCGATAATCTGTTACATTTACATCGGTGATAAAAAACGATGCAGAGGTTTCGTCACGGCTATCATATCCCGCTAACGTAGCCCATGGCACAAGACCGCCACCACCACTGCCTTCAACTTGCGACAATCCGGCGGTGGTTAATATTTTTCCATCGGCCGCCATTGTTGGAACCGTACACAAAACTAAGCAACTCATGGCTACTACTTTTATAACGCTCTTACTCATTAAATTTCTGCTACTCATTAAATATGGATCATTTTGACCATTTCTTTTTGCCAAATCCTGTGTTCATACTACTGTGATCCATCGCTTCAATTGGAGGCAAAAGCCCCAAAGAAAGAGTCTGCTCGACATCGTTTTTAATATTAACTGTCTTCATAGAACCCAAGCCATCGATTAATCTCTCACTCCACAAAGACACAGTATCACCCTTTTTTACTGGCAGACGTACTTTGCCGTCTTTGCCTGTTTTCAGCGCAAAAGTGTTATCCGCTACAAGAATATAGCCAATCATGTCGTCATGTATGTTACAACCGAGCACCACAAGACCAGCCTTATCAAACAAGATAGGGGCAATTTCAGTGCCTTTATAGAGCTTAATTTCAAAAGTTTTTGGCTGAGAAAAACTGTAAACGTGATGGCGGATATCATCACTATTAGGAAAGCTAACGTACTGACCTTTTTGCACGACCAACACTCGCGGTACAAAAGATTCGTCAATCTGATCCATTACAGCAACCGCACTAGGCGTACTTACTTCATGGTTAGAGACAATAACAACCGCATCCGGCACCGGAAGATTATCTTGGTCTAGAACAGTCAACGTCATCTCTGCCCATGCACTTGGCATAGAGAGAGAAAACACTAGAGCAAATAAATAACGCATATTCTTTCCTTTTGATTTGTCCGCTTAAGTTTTAATATCATTACAGCAAAACAAAGATAGATCATCATACTTTCTGTAACCACCAGCAAAAATGAGTACCAAACAGACAACAAGGAATGAGTGCCATGCGAGACCTTATCGAAGTCATTTCCTATAAAGATACAGCGAGTGCTCATTCGCATAATCACACTCAAATAGTCTTGCCACTTTCTGGCTGCCTAATACTAGATGTAGAAAACCGCCAGCAAGCGGTTCAATTTGGACAGGCCTGTCTGATCTCTACAAATCAAGCTCATACGCATTTAGCAAGGGAAGACAACCACTGCTTGATACTCAATTCTCTTCCCGTTTGGGATCACAAGATTGAAAGCACCAATAACTTTGTCGAGCTAAACACTCAAACCAAAGCCTATTTGCCATTTCTATCCAGCTTGATAAGTGAATCTCATCACTCCCTTAAAACTCAACAAGCATTAAATTTGCTGGAACATTTATTGCCCATTCCGCAAGCAAAAATACTGCAGGCTGACGCCCGATTAACCAAAGCCAAACACCGACTAGATCATAACTTTCAGGAGCCTTGGAGCTTAGCAGAACTTGCCGCTGACGTGCATTTAAGCCCAAGCCAATTAACTATTTTATTCAAGCGACACCTAAAGATGACACCGAAGCAATACCTTCAGCAACGCCGCTTAAGGGAAGCAAAAATGTGGTTAAGATCAACCAATAAAAGCCTAGAGTATATTGCCGAAAAAACAGGAATAAGTAATGCTAGCGCCCTTGTTCGCCTATTTACTAAATACTATCAAGTTACGCCTGGCTGCTACCGCGCTAATCTTCATCACTAATTTCCAGTGCCATTTCCCAGTTACGAATGAAACGCTTTTGTTTAGCGTAATCACGCCCTACCAGTAACTGCTGATCTAATTCGATAATGCCAGTTGGCCCTGGCGCGTTCACCACATAAGGATCATTAGGATTATTTAAATCAGGGCGAATGGGAAACAGCAAGCCTTGTGTTTGCATCATTTTTTGTGCTTTATCTGATAGCAAAAAATCCAAGAAAATACCGGCATCTTCTGCATTTGGCGCACCTTTTGGAATCAGTGCAGCGCGCATTAACATCAGCGTATAATCTTTCGGTAGGATCATTTTTAATCTATCGTCTTCTTGGGCCCTTTGTGATGCATAAGAACCCAATAAGTTATAACCCAATACCAATTTTCCCGACGCAACATCGTCAATAATATCGTGCGTACAACAATAGGTTTGCACATCGTGACTACCAAAAGCTTCCAATAATCGCCCCCAAGTGACATCCGCTTGTCGCGCATCTTGGCTCGCCAATAAATAGCCAACACCACTTTGTCGAATATCGTAAGTACCAATTCGTTTGGTCATCGTTTTTTCATTTTGACGAATGGTTTGCAGCAAAGTCTGACGATCTTCAGGTAATTCTCCAGGAAATTCTTTTTTATTCACCAACATAACAATTGGCTCAAGTGAAAAAGCAAACAGCTGGTTCCGCCATTTAAAGTTATCTGGCAAACGATCGGTAAAACTCGACTGATAGGTTTGCGCGTAACCATCGTTTACTAACTTAAGATGCAAATCCATGGCACTGCTAATCACTAAGCTCGCTTGTGGTTTTTTTTGCTCTCTTATCGTCTGGTAATACAGTTCCAACGTATTTACATCTCGATACGCTACACGAACATCTGGGTGAAGAATCACAAACTCTTTTAAAATCGGTGCAAAGGACGCCAAGTCCATCGCTGAATTGATTAGCAAAACTCGCTGTGCATTAGTATGACCAAACCAAACAGGTTCTGCTGACCATGATCTAGTTCCAACAAGACCAGCTATAAGCATCAAGCAGAAAAGCATCCGTTTCATAAAGTGCCCTCATCAAATCGAAATTTGGCAAAATCCACTTGAAACGTGGTGCCTTTTGGCTCGGTATCCAATATCTGAATTCGTGCTGAATGGTGGTCGACAATATCTTTTACCATCGCCAAACCAACACCACTGCCCGCAATATCATAACGTCCTCGATAAAAGCGCTCGAACACCCGCTCTTTTTCTATGTCGGGAATACCATTACCATAATCAATCACCTTAATGCGATAAAAGCGCTCAAACTCACTAACTTGAACGATAACTTCCGTCGCTTGATCTACATCAGCACGGCTGTAACGTACCGCATTTTCAATAAGGTTTTGCATCATTTGTTGAATCGAAAAAGAATCACCTAAAATCATGGTTTCTTTTAATTCACAATCAAGTGAAAGATGAACTCCTTGATGCAACGCCGTCACCGCCTGCTCTCGACAAGACGCCGTAATGGGTGCTAACAAGTCAATTGGTTCTAATCGGTGCGTCTGCAAACGGTGAGAAACCACCGCTTGGTTAAGCAATAAGGTGACCGTCTGGCTCAAGGTGTCGCATTGATTAACGATGTTCTCTAAAGCCTGATGTTGGCGCTCTGGTGAGTTTCCTAAAGAAGAAATATCACGAGCATTTTCTGCCAGTGCTCGTAAACTTGCCAACGGCGTACGTAATTGATGAGCCGCATCCGCAGTATAGTTTTCTAGCTGCTCAAGGTTAGTTTGTAATCGCGCCATGAAATGGTTGATGGCGACTTTTAAATGATGAGTCTCTTTTGGCGTATTGATATCAATTGGCGTGAGGTCACCCATGGCTCGCTCTTCTAACGCTCGCTCAATTCGATGCAAGGGCCTTAAGACAAGATGACTGCCGATAATAATTAAAGTAATAGCAACCAAGACGATAAACACGACAACTTCAACGGCTTTTTGTGTCACTGCAGACGCCATTTGCTCTCGTGACAATCGCGTTTGACCTAAAATAATACGCACGGTTTGCGCGGTTTCTGGATCCGTTATATGGCGCTGCACCCAAGCAAAGCGAACCATCTCGCCTGAATATTCTTGATTATAGAATTGAATTTGATCTGAAACAGGAGGTTGCGGTGGCTGACTATCAAGATCTTGATAACCAGTAATAAACCCTTGCTCCAAACTCTCTACTTTATAAAAAACCCGATCTTCTTCCGCTTGCGCTAAAGTAGCGAACGCCGACCAAGGAATATCGATGCTCACCTCGTTACGCATCAAACCGACGTTTTCATCCATTTGCAGCAAGGCACTGCGCAATAAACGGTCATAGGATAAATCAGCTAACTTTTGGCTGTAGTCAAAGATTAAATTAATCGCCAAGCCTGCAATAACACCGATAACAAGCACACCGGCGAGTATAAAACGAAATCGTAATGACGGAGCATTAGCTAAGGCTTTTTTTTCCTCCTCTTCACTAAGGTTTCGATGGTTTGGCGATTTCTGCCACATAACCGATTCCTCTTAGAGTACTAATTGCCAAATCCCCCGTGGCCATTTTTTTTCTCAAACGCCCAACATAAAGCTCTATCGCATTAGGTCCTGGCGTTTCATTAAAATTAAATAAGTGATCGGTGATTTCATCTTTACTTAGGACGCGACCTAAATGGCCCAAGAATATTTCCAGCAACCGAAATTCTCGGTTAGTGATAGCAGTGAGCTCGCCATCAATAAATACCTGACGACTGTCTCGGTTAACAACTATATTGCCGTGTTCAGTGACATTTGCCGCGTAACCTTGCTTGCGTCGCAATAAGGCCCTACATCGAGCTTCTAGCTCACCAAAATCAAACGGCTTAGTTAGGTAATCGTCTGCACCTTCGTCGAGAAGTCTTATGCGGTCTTCGATTTGATCTCGAGCAGTTAAAATTAATACTGGCGTATCATCATCACGCTGGCGCAGCTTCTGTAGCAATTGCAATCCCGATAATCCAGGTAAATTAAGATCAAGCAAAATCAAATCGACTGATTGATACTTCAGCAACTCATCTGCTCGCTTGCCGTCTCCGATTAAATCAACGCCATGCCCTAGGCTTGTTAATCGCTCACAGATCGCTTGCCCTAATACCTGAGTATCTTCTACCACCAGAATTCGCATAACTTTTAGCCATCATGTTTTTTATTATAAAAACAACAAAATCCGAGCAACATACATTGCTCGAATTTTGTTATTACAGTGCCAATAGTATTGCAGGGCTTAAACGTCTTTAACAGCTTCTTTTGACTTAGACATTTTAGCGCGAACAATTGGACCTACTATCATAGGTAAAACCAAACCTAGTATCGCAACAGTCCATAGACCAATACTCAAACCGCTGTTGAAAAGTACTGTCCAGTCACCATCAGATAACACTAATGCATGACGAAGGCTTTTCTCCATTTCTGGCCCGAGCAACATACCCAAAATGATTGGCACTAGTGGAATATCAATCTTACGGAAGATATAACCCAATACACCGAAGCCAATCATAAAGTACAAATCTAATGCGCTGTGGCTTACAGAATAAATACCGACAGATGCGATCAAGGTAACAATCGGCATTAGGTATTTAGGTGGAATGCTCAACAGTTTAACAAAGATACCTACCATTGGAATGTTTAGCAGTAGCAACACAAGGTTACCAACAAACATTGCTGCGATAACACCCCAAACTAGATCCGCATTTTGTTGAAACAACATTGGGCCAGGAGAGATGTTTAAAGAAATCAACATCGCTAAAAGCACGGCAGTCGTACCACTTCCTGGAACACCAAGTGTCAACATTGGTACAAGTGCACCAGATGCAGCACCATTATTACCGGCTTCAGGGGCAGCAACACCACGAGGGTCACCTTTACCAAATTCACCTTTATCCGATACGCGTTTTTCCAAAGTGTAACTAATAAAGCTACCCAAAGAAGCGCCCGCACCTGGTAATACACCAGCAACAAAACCAAGTACCGCACCACGGAAAGAAGCCGGAAGCACTTTGATTATGTCTTTTGCAGATAATTTAAGTTTATTGATGGCAACCTGTTTTAGACCATCACCAGCATGGCGCTCTAAGAAGAACAACAACTCACTGATAGCAAACAAACCAACAATCGCGATAATAAAATCAACCCCTTCGAATAACTCAAGAGTGTTAAACGTAAAGCGCTGTACTCCAGTTGAAATATCGATACCAACCGTCGCGATCATTAGACCAATAGCCGCCGCCATCAAAGTTTTAAACTGGTTTTTACCTGTGATACCACCCAAGGTCGCAAAAGCCAGCGCAAACAAGGCAAAGTATTCAGATGGACCAAATCTTAGGGCAAATTTCGCTAAGATTGGCGCAAGAATGACTAGACCGATTGTCGCAATAAAGCTACCGATAAAAGAAGCAATTGCAGAGATAGCCAAGGCTTCTGCTGCTTTGCCCTTTAGCGCCATTGGATAACCATCTAAACAGGTCATCATGGCTGGCTCGTCACCTGGGATATTCAACAGGATAGACGAAATACGACCGCCGTACATGGCACCCGCATAAACAGACGTTAACAAGATAAGAGAAGAAGTTGGCGACAAACCTAAGCTAAACGCCAATGGAATCAAGATAGCAACACCGTTTGCAGGGCCAAGACCCGGCAATGCACCAATCAAGGTACCTAAAATAGCACCAATAACCGCAAACATAATACTTTCCGGCGTTAATGCTACCGCAAAGCCTTGCATTAATAAGCTCATAGTATCCATATTAAAACTCCAATAGACCTAGAGGCAGTGCTAATTCAAGCACATTATTGAAAAGGAAAAAGATAACTACAGAGCTTGTCACACCAGTGATAATACTCTTAGCAATGCTTGCTCCCATACGCCAACTTAAAAAGCTCACAACCAATGCCGCAGCAGGCATAAAACCAATCGGTTCAATTGCCCATGCAAAAGCAAGCATAGAAAGAACAACAACACTAAGCTCAATCAACATGGCCGCCGGCGCCCATTTCTCGTCTTGGTCAGGACGAACAATCATATAAATTGAACTAATACCTAAAATAATGGCTAGCATAATAGGAAAAGTTTCAGGACCGACACTTTCCTGTCCGCCAAAAGGAATGGGGAATTGCGTTGCTTCCCAGCCGTAACCTACGGCAAGAATAAGCATTAGCATGCCAAACACACGATCGTTAATACGCATGTCTCTGCTCCATGTTAATAAATCAAAGGGTGAAAAATAGTCGAAAACAGGAGGGGCTCTGTATTAAAACAAATACCCCCTCCAAAAGCGGTCTGAGGTTATTTAATTAGACCGATGTCTTGCGATAAGATTTTGATATCTAAAGTTTGGTTTTTTACGAATTGAGTGAATTCAGCACCAGACTTGTGGAATGGCATCAAACCATTTTTAGTCATGACGTCTTTCCATTCTTGAGTCGTGTACAACTCATCCATGGTTTTTACCCACCAATCGTAAGATTCTTTGCTTGCATTACCTGGTACGTAAAATCCGCGCCAGTTTGGAGCTACAGAATCAATGCCCTGTTCCATCGCTGTAGGAATAGAGTCATATGGTGCTGGTAAACGCTCTTCAGAAAGAACCGCTAGAACGCGTAAGTCACCAGAATCCATGAAGCCTTTTACTTCAGAAATGTCACCAGTGAACGCATCTACGTGGCCGCCAACAACTTGAACCAAGGCTTCAGAACCACCACTAAATGCTAGGTAACGAATTTTTGGCAAATTCTCAACGTGCGCTTTTTGTGCAGTCATCAGGACTTTCAAATGATCCCAACCACCAGATGCACTACCGCCAGCGAATTTAACCGCACTTGGGTCTTTTTTAAGCGCTTCGAGAACTTGTGTCAAAGAAGTGTATTTGGAATCTTTACCAACAGCGATAATGCCGTAGTCAGCACCTAATGTACCAACCCATTTAACTTGGTCAGCATTCATGCCTGGGAATTGGCCTTGAGCAAGGCGTGTTGTTGTTGCTGTACTAGCGGCAACAATCAGGTTTTCATCTGTATCACGTTTACTAATCGTGTGAGCGAAAGCTACACCACCACCAGCACCCGTCATGTTAACTGTCTGTACGTTACCTTTGAAGTAACCTTCATCAACTAATACTTTACCAACGCTACGGCAAGTAAAGTCCCATCCACCACCTGGGTTCGCTGGGGCAATACATTCACCACTGCGAGCTGGTTCGAAGGCGTAAGCCTGTCCAGCCATAGTTAGTGCGACTGCACTGGAAATTAGAACAGACTTCAAAGAAATGGTATTAAGCATGGTTATCTCCTGCTTGTTATTTTTTTTGTTGTTAGCTAATCAAGCTCTTAAAATAAATATTTCAATTAACTTGAGTGGCTAAACCTTACCTCTCAAACCTGTCACTACCCTGTCATAGATCAACTTTTCTTACTTAATCATGTTAAAAAATGTATTTCTAACGTATCAAGATGCAAATTTATGACAAAGCAAGTCGCTGACTTTTGACAATGCTTTTAGCATGCGAACAAGTTAATCTGGCACTTAATCAGACTAGATCAGGATTAAGGAAACAACAAGATGACAACGCATTCACCACAAGCCACCCTAATTGGTAGCATCGCCATTTTACTTTGGAGTAGCCTTGCGCTTTTTACTACACAAGCCAATTTAGTACCGCCATTACTCTTGCTCACCCTCACCTTTGGCGTTGCAAGCCTATTGTTTTTTATCGTTTATTTAGTGAAAGGCGAACTGAAATCTTCTTGGTCAAAAACACCTAAAACCGCCATCTTAATGGGTGGGCTTGGGTTTTATTTCTATCACTTCTGTTACTTTTACGCTTTCCAACATGCACCGCCAGTAGAAGCTGGACTTATCGCTTACCTCTGGCCCTTGCTGATTGTATTAATGGCCGGCATGACTACAGGCAATTCTTTGTCATGGACACACTTGGTGGGCGCTGTTATTGCCTTTATCGGCACTGGCATCATGCTTCAATCGAGGGCATCGACAAGCTTGATAGAAACAAACACAAATTATAATTGGACTGGTTACGCTGCCGCCTTTGCCTGCGCGCTGATTTGGTCTAGCTATTCGGTAGCAAACCGACGATTTCAAAGCGTGCCTTCCAGCGCGGTACTTTGGTACTGCCTTATTACCACGCTATTAGCTGGCGCTTCGCATATTATGATTGAAGCCCAAAGTTGGCAGCCTTCCATAAACTTCCCTGCAAGCACTTGGATTGCTATTTTAGGGTTAGGCTTCGGGCCAGTTGGCATCGCTTTTTTCTGCTGGGATTTTGGGGTAAAAAAAGGCAATTTGTCGCTGCTGGGGGTGTTGTCCTACACTGCCCCCGCCCTATCGACAGCCTGGCTTGGACTTTTCACCGAAGCGCAACTTACCACTGGGCAAATTATCGCTTGTCTGCTAATTACCGCTGGTGCCCTATTTGCCAGCTTAATGCCGAACAAAAAAATACCCTTGACGGTTGAAACCAAGGGTATTGGGTAGATACTGGTTAGACCACAAAAATTAAAAGATTAAGCCACTTGATAAAGTGTACGAGGAATTTTCTGTAAGTAGGCTTCCATTTCCGCCATGCCGTTTGGTTGATCTACTTTTACGCCCAAATCGCGCATGGTGCTACCAAGCGCATGCAAAGTGCGGAACAAGTTGTGTTCACGGCACTGTTCGCCCATTTGGCCAATACGTACGATAGGCTGACCAAATGATCCAGCAATCTCAACTCGGTACATTTCTGAAATATGGCGGCAAATTTGTCCAGCCGTTAAGCCTTCAGGAATATTAATCCCTACTACAGAATTCAAGCGCGATGCAGGCGGAATGAACAATTCTAAGCCCATTCCCTCAACGCCGGCTTGCAACGCTTTAGAACAACGCAAATGACGCGCAAAACGATTCTCTAACGTTTCATCACATACCAGTTTCAAAGCTTCATGCAGTGCCATAATGCCAGATACTGGCGCGGTATAATGATAACCATCGTTATGCCAAAAATTTTCCGCAAGCTGAGCATCGAAACACCATTGTGCCGTTGGTTTAGTACGACTTTTCACTGCCGCCCATGCTTCATTAGAAAACACCAAAAGCGACACACCTGGAATGGACGACAAACCTTTTTGCCCACCCGTGATAACTACATCTACTTGCCACGCATCCATCTTCAGCGGCATAGTACTCAAGGTACAAACTGCATCCACAACCACCAAACAACCATAAGATTTAGCAATCTTGGTGATTTCTTCTAATGAATGGTTAAACACCGTATTCGATGTTTCGCCTTGCACCAGTGTTAATACTTTAGGACGTGTTTCTTCGATGGCTTTACGAACACGCTCTGGATCTGCCGCTTCATGAACACCAACGTGCAATTCATGAACATCGGCGCCAATACGTGTCGCCATTTCCGCCATACGATGACTAAAAAAGCCATTATTAATACATAAAATACGTTCGCCCGGTTGCAACAAATTGGCGACCGCCATTTCCATCGCGGCTGACGCTGGCCCTGCTACGCCAAGCACCCATTTAGACTCTGTTTGAAACACATAACGCGCCATTGTTTTAACTTGTCCAATAACCTGCGCCATCACACTACCAAGGTGGTTAATCACCACAGAATTGGCCTTGGCGACACGCTCAGGAATAGGAACAGGGCCCGCGCCCATCATTAACAAAGGTTCGTGAGGAAGAATTTCGTCTAAAGATTTCACCTGGGGACGAGGAATGCCCATTGGCGATGAAGCAGTCATTTTATGCAGCCCTATGTTAGTTAAAAATAAAAAAAATGGTCAATATTGAAAAAAACACCTCTAGAGTAAAAAGCAGTTATTTACACTTTCACAGTAGAAAATATCGTGATTTGCATTTTTACAAAATATTATCTGGCAATAGTACAATATCCATTTGAATAATAAGAGGCAGCAAAATGAAAAGAGTGTAATAAACTGGCTGCTTTGATTTTCGCCTTAGATCTGACTGGTTTCCATTTCAACAAGCAGTATTTTTTACTCTGCGAAATACCTATTAACTGTGCGATAATGCGCGAAACTCCCTATTCAGGACCTCGTTATGATTACTTGTGGTATCGAAATTAAAGGCAGCGAAGTGATTCTTTGCCTTCTGTCTAAACAAGACGGATTGTTTCAAATCGCCGATTGTCGCCAAACTCGACACACACTGAACAACCCAAACGACAGCGAAAGCGTGCGCAAATTTCAGTTCATGCTGAAAAAACTGTTTGAAGATTACAAAGTGAAAAGAGCCGTAATCCGTGAACGCCCAACAAAAGGCAAATTCGCTGGCGGCGCGGTAGGCTTTAAAATTGAAGCGGCTATCCAATTGATTGATACGGTCGAAGTCGACTTGTTCAGCGGCGCAAAAACCAAAGACATCCTTCAGCACAACCCAATGCCGATTCCATTCAAAGCAACTGGCTTACGCGCGTTCCAAGAAGGCGCCTTCACCGTGGCGTATGCCGCGCTTTCTGAATACATTCCTGAAGCGTAAGTAGTAAGATTTAGCAATAAAAAAACGGACGCCGTTGAAAGGTGTCCGTTTTTTTGTCTGAATTATTTTTCACTTTCCATCGGCCTTAGTGAAAAGCGCTTTAAACAACGCCTCTGATTTCGCCAGCCCTTCCTCGGTTAATGTCACCGATTTAGATTTGCCAACTGGATTATGAATATAACCCTTCTCATGCAATCGATTGGTTATACTCCAATCAATTTGCTTCCAAGCATGTCCCAAAGGTTCCTAAAAGGAGAGAAGAAATCATCCGTTTACGCTGTTAAGAGCGCTGAGATGTTTAGTGAAACTTGGATAACATGGAAATAACTCTTAGTGTCTGAATGGTATAAGCTTTTCCGATTGGGAACCCTTAACCACTTTCACCCACTCATTGTTTGTCTAGTAACATAGCTAGCCTTATCTGTATGCACAGATATCTAGAATTACAGGTACAGCCAAGCCGAGAACAGAGAAAGGTAAAGTCGATGAATCTTGAATTTCGCATACATCTTGGCCCCAATCAGCCAAGTGGTCTCCCTACCCCCTCAAAGTCCCAAGCTGACCCTCAAACAAATACTAAAGGGACAAACAATGCTGCGCTTCAGTTGCTTATGCCGATACTAGAGCAATTGTTACAGGGGAAAAATAACCAGTCCCAACCTCAAGGCAATAGCGGTGGTGCAGCTGATGGTCAGCCGTCGTCAAAATTGGGCAATTTAATGGATCGAAATTCCGGTGCTGGTGGCGCAGGCGCTTCGGGACTCGGTGGTGCCAATGGTATGAGCAACATGGAATCCCTTGTTGATCTACTCAATCAGATGATGCAGTCCTTATTTGAAAGGGCTAACAAGCAGGGAAACAGTCCCTCTTCTGGTGCATCTAGTACGGGGGCTTCTACGCCACAAATGAATAATCAACCATCACCACATGACGTTGCACCAGCGGTATTGCAAGATGCTGGGGGGGCTGCGTTAAAAGGTGCCGTGTCACCAGCAAAAGATGGTGGTGGGCAAATCAATAATCAGTATCCTGAAATGACCAAAGCGGTTACTGGAATGATGGATAACAACAAAGAAACCTTTGGAACACCGAGCGCCCCAACTAAATCCGTCGATACGAAATCTGTAGAAAGCGGTACAGCGAATATTGCTGCCAATACAGGCGGCCTTAGTACTGAGGCTAGTGATAAAACTTCCAAAGTAACGTCGAGTCAAGGACTGGGTTCTACTGAAGGTATGGAAGGCTTCGCCAAAGCGGCAGGTGTAAAAGGTGGTACTGGTGGTGAAACCGTCACCGTGAACTCTGTAGGTGAGTTGAAGCAGGCTTTGGCTGGGGACGAACCACGTATTATTAAGTTAGGTAGTGACATTTCAGCCACAGAGAAAACCGATTTAGAGTTTGGTGCTAACAAAACTTTAGTAGGAGATGGTGACAATAACAAGTTACACAACATTTATCTTCGAAGCGGTGAAGGCGCAGGTAACGACGTTTTCCAAAACCTACATTTTAGCCATGATGCAAAATACAATGCGAATGGTGATATCCCACTCTACATTGACAAGGGCGAAGGCTATTGGATCGATCACAATACTTTTAGCGGTACTAAAGATCAACAAGGGGCAGATGATCATAGCAAAGACAAACTGCTGTATGTGGGCGGAACCGCAGATAATGTCAGTTTAACCAATTCTAAGTTTGAAAATAACAAATATGGTTTAATTCTGGGCTACCCAGAAGATACTAAAGAGGCGTCGGATAAGTACTCGGGCTATCCTCGTATGACCATTGCACATAATGACTTTGAAGATCTAAGTACGCGCGCGCCAGGCTTAATGCGTTATGGGCAGTTTGATGTATACAATAATCATATTGATGATTTCAACCTAGGCTTTACTGCACACACAGGTGCTACGATAGTATCGGAAGGAAACTTCTTTGAAAATGGCCGCAATGGTGGTGGTCAGCCAAGTATGGTTGGAGTCTTAGCTGATGCAGGAGTAGCGAAAGGGTTTATTGATATCAGCAGTAATATTAGTGTTGAAGGTCAGAAATCCCCTGAAACTTCATGGCGTGGTGGCCCATATGACCGGAATGTGATGAGCGCAGCGGAAGCAAAAGAGTTTGCTTCGAACAATGCTGGGGCGCAAGGCTCAGGAGAGTTGAAGTTCGCTAGCTAATTAAGTTTATTAGACTGCGGGGATATCTTTGATAGTTATCCCTGTTCTAAGTGGTGCACCTGATCAAATAACCTCCCATCCTACCCTCTGGACTCAGGTTTAATGCCTGCTCTTCGATTTGTTTAAGTGAATTATTCATAATCCTCTCCTTTGCTTCCCTCAAATTCTACACTCCATATTGATCCATGTGGAGTGTTAAAAACACAATAAATAGAACACGACTGAAGTGTCCATTTTTTGTCTACAAGCTATTTCACTTTCCATCGGCCTTAGTGAAAAGCGCTGTAAACAACGCCTCTGATTTCGCCAGCCCCTCCTCGGTTAAGGTTACCGATTTCGATCTGCCAACTGGATTATGAATATAACCCTTCTCATGCAATCTATTGGTTATACTCCAATCAATTTGCTTCCAAGCATGGCCAAAATCATCATGCAAAGTAAGATAAAAAAGAGCGAGGGCTGCGTCATCGATTTTGTCTTCATCTATATCCACAGTGTTCTCCTTATTAAATAGAGTGCTAAAACACTATGCTAACTAAACACATCCTTCAAGCACCTTATCTGAGCAATAACTCATCATTTAAGAATACGATTAGTCGCTTCTTATTGAATTATTAGCGGTGAATGCAAAACGATGCATTGATATAACTGATTTTCAGACGTGGGTGGCTTCAACCATGAGTGGTGCACTTATTATCTGAATTTTCGGAACAATACCTTCCAAATTTCCACGATATTTCCTCTATAAACTAACATCCCAATGTTTACCAAGATACCCACGTTAAATGTAACTTGATCATACAAAACAACCGACTTCACAGAAAGAATTTATATAGAATTCATCTTTTATCGTTTCGTTAAAGGCTAATTACCCCCTAAGAAGGATGACTATTGGATTTTTAGACAAGTAAATTCACTGTCTACGTATTGAAAAAGAGGGCAAAATTGAATGGATGTACGGATATTATTCGCTATTTAGAAAACCCTTTTACGTAATTATCGCGCTTTCAAGTAATTAAAATCAGTAAAATGTCCTGCCGAAATAGCTTCTGTAAAAGAAGCTAATTTTCGCTCTAATAATCTAGGCATTATATTTTTTTACAGTCACGAATCAGTTTTTTTACTTTATTGGAACTGTCTTCAGTTTCTGGTGTATAAACGATTAAACTTAACTCAGGTCTACTGGAAACATTAAACGAAGAGTACGCGAGAGAGATTTCGCCAACATCTGGTTTATTTAGACACTTCACACCTTCATTAGAGCTACTAATTTCTTGTGCTATCCAAAGCTTTTTAAACACCTCACTATGTTCAGACAATTCGGTCACTAATTGCTCTGTATGCTCTGTTTCACCTAACCTAGCAATGTCCGCGCGAAAAGCACTAACGATTAAATTAGCGGCATCAATCCAATCAGGATTGTGTGCTCTCACTTCATTCTTTAAAAAGAATAAGCGCATAATATTACGATTTTCTGGGGCCAATAATGAGTAATCGGTGAGAACTACAGCCGCAGCGTCGTTCCAAGCAAGTACATCCCACGATAAGTTACGAATAATCGCAGGATTTGGACTCAAAGCATCAAGGATAGATTGTAATCGTGGCGTTATAACATCAGATAATTGATAATCCGTCTTAGGCAAATGCCCTAACGTCGTGAGATAAAGATATTCTTTTTCCGCATTAGTCAGCAATAACGCTTTTGCGATACGTGATAGAACTTCTTCTGACGGAGCTCCACCACGCCCCTGCTCTAACCAAGTATACCAAGTCACGCTAATGTGGGCACGCTGAGCCACTTCTTCACGTCGTAACCCTGGAGTACGCCGGCGCACACTATCGAAGCCCAATGAAATAGGATCAATGCTTTGACGTTTTTTCTTTAGAAATATAGCAAGGTGCTGCTCTGTCGTACTTTTCACAATTATCCTATTAGTTGCTATACCACGATAAGGTCACTACTTTAATAAAGCTCAGCACTTCATACAATGACTTTTTTGACCAACATAAAGTAGAGCAAACTATGAAACGTATATTTGTTACTGGCGCAACAGGATTTCTAGGGCAAGCTATCGTAAAAAATCTTCTAGACAATAATTACGATATTGTGGGACTAGCACGCAATAAAAGCAGTGCTGCAATGTTAGAGAATCTTGGCGCAACCGCACACATTGGATCATTACAAGATATCAATTCAATTTTAGCAGGCATAGAAGGTGTCGATGCGGTGATCCATACCGCCTTCAATCATGATTTCGCTATCTACAAACAAAGCTGCGAAGATGATCGACATATTATCTTAGCTCTAGGAAAAGCGCTTAATAATAAATCATGCCCACTCATTGTCACATCAGGGCCTTGGGCTATAGGGTCTCATTCTGAGCAGTTTCCACGTGCAGCGTCAGATGAAGCCGCTTTAGTCTGTCATGAAAATGGTGCAAGATGCATGATTGTTGGCCTACCACAAGTTCATAATACTTATAAATTTGGCTTAATTAGTCCCATACTAGAGATTGCGCAAAGTAAACAAGTCTCTGCCTACATTGAAAACACAAATAATCAATGGGCTGCTGTTCACTTATCAGATGCCGCCAACTTATATCGTCTAGTGTTAGAAAACGGAGAAAGTGGACATAAATACATAGCGGTGGGCGAGGAAAACATTCCATTTAAGACAATTATGCAAACCATTGGTAATCGACTTAACCTTCCAACTCACGCCATAACCAAAGAACAAGCTCAAGACTATTTCGGACCCTATGCTTATTTTGCAGAGCTATCGCTTAATGCGTCCGGCGAAGAAAGTAAAAAGGCATTAGGTTGGACACCTAAAGGTGCCTCTCTTCTAGACGATATTTCCAACGCTATTTTATCTTAAGTTTGATGGCTGTTAAAGGTGAAGAACCCAAAAGGTCAGGCATGTACTCTCGGAGTCGATTTGAGCAAAACCAGCTTTCAACTACACGGCTTAGACAGCCATAGGCAAACGGTTATCAGAAAAAATCTCAGCCGTAGCAAGTTGTTGCCCTGCATTGCTAATCTTCCACCTTGCGTCATTGGTATTGAAGCCTGTGGCGGTGCACTTTATTGGTGTCGTCAATTTTAATTTAGGGTCAGATGAAAATTAAGGCGATTTTTCATCTGCCCCCAATTATTCCTTGCAACACAACCCAATGCCGATTCCTTTCAAAGCCACAGGCTTACGTGCATTCCAAGAAGGCGCCTTCACCGTGGCGTACGCTGCGCTTTCAGAATACATTCCTGAAGCGTAAGTAGTTAGTTCTCACAAAAAACGGACGCCATTGAAAGGTGTCCGTTTTTTAAATATGCCAATGGTTAAAGCAAAGGCACAATAGAACAAGCAACTCAACTCATTCTTTATCCATATCTTTTATAAAATCAATAAAGGTTCGTAAGGGAGTAGGCACCAATCTTCGACCAGAGTAATACAAATACGGCCCACTAAAAGACAACCACCACGTTTCAAGAATAGGTTCAAGTTGCCCTGAATCAAAATAAGGTTGTAGCCATTCCTCAAACAAATAAATAACCCCCGTGCCAGCAACCGCAGCATCTACAGCAAGGTCAACTGCGCTACCTATATTAACCACTAAAGGACCTGAAACCTTTATATCTATAGTGTCATTATCTTTCTCAAACTCCCAAGTGTTGGCCACCCCTGATCGAAACCGACCGGTTAAACAAGGATAATTTAATAGGTCACGAGGGTGAGTTGGTCGGCCTAATCTATCTAATAATTTAGGTGAAGCGGCTAATGCATATCGTTGTTGGCGTGGGCCGATAGGAACGGCAATCATATCCTGTTCTAGTCGCTCGTCATAACGAATACCAGCATCGAAACCTGCATCAATAATATTGATGACATTACTCTCCGCCGTCACGTCCAGTTCAATATCAGGATAGGCCTCCAAAAATGCAGGAACAATAGCTGGCAATATTAATTTTACAGCACTAACAGGTACGTTAAGACGAAGTTTACCCGCTGGTTTATCACGATATAGATTGACCATATCTAACGCAGAATCAAATTCACTCATAATAGGGTTCATACGCTCTAACAAAACCATACCCACCTCCGTGAGGACAACACTGCGAGTATTACGATGAAACAATCTTACTCCTAACTCCCCTTCTAAGCGTCGTATGGCATCACTTAAACGTGAAGCACTTATATTTTCTACTCTTGCAGCCTCACGAAAACCGCCAGCTCTGGCAACAGCAACAAATGCCGTAATGTCATTTATAGATGATTTCATTGTTCTAAATCTCGCACAATACATTCCAATTAAATGGATTGTCGCACAAATTAATGAGACCTAGAATAGGTCACCTACCCAACAGATCACACAGGAAAATCATCATGGTTAACATTCAACAAGCTGGTACATTCAAGTTCGGTAATAAAACAATCAACCGAATGGGTTACGGCGCTATGCAGTTGGCTGGCGCGGGTGTTTTTGGTCCGCCTAAAGATAAAAAAGAAGCCATTGCTGTCCTTCAAGCCGCAATAGAAAGTGGCGTTAACCATATAGATACCTCCGATTTTTACGGCCCACATATTACGAACCAAATCATTCGTGAGGCGTTACACCCTTATGCTAAAGAACTGTTATTGGTGACTAAGGTTGGTGCTCGTCGCAATGAAAAAGGCGATTGGTTGCCAGCTCTTTCAAAGCCTGAACTTATTCAAGCCGTGCATGATAATCTAACCAACCTTGGTATTGAGCAAATTGAGGTAGTCAATCTGCGAGCTATGTTTGATGTTAGTGGCCCATCCGAAGGCTCTATTGCAGAACCATTATCCGTACTGGCCGAGTTACAAAAAGAAGGCCTGATACATCACTTAGGTGTCAGTAATGTTACTGCAAACCAAATTGAGGAAGCACGCAGTATCGCACCAATTGTTTGTGTACAGAACCAGTACAACCTAGTACACAGAAGAGACGATGCACTTATTGATCTGCTTGCAAAAGAAGGCATTGCCTATATACCTTTCTTTCCACTTGGCGGCTTCACACCACTACAATCATCCATTTTAGAAGAAGTTGCGATATCACTAAACGCCACAGTAATGCAAGTCGCTTTGGCTTGGTTACTTCAGCGTTCAGCTAATATTCTATTAATACCTGGAACATCTTCAACTAAACATCTACAACAAAACTTAGCCGCAGCGAAGTTGATTTTACCGAGTGAGGCCATTGCCAAATTAAATAACATTGCTGTTAATATCTAAAAATATCTAAATTTTGGTATAAGTAAAACTACCCACCTACCTCTAGATGGGTAGTTTTATATTCAGAAGTGCTTACCAATGCTAAATTGTACTTTAGAAATTGAACAGATGGCTTTAGTTGAATACACCCGCAACCTTAAGAGTGATGGTGTATCTCACCATTAGGAGAAAGTAATCACATTGTTAGGCTGGAAAAAACGATCAATTTTCAAACACAAGCCTATCAATTATGGCGCATTGAGATATAAACGCACCAAAACTAGGCATTTTTAGGTGTTCGTTTTCTTGCAATAATAACGAGCAAGACGCCACCTAGGACGCTTAACGTTGCGATAACGAGGTGTAAGGTGATGGATTCCTTGGCAAAAACTACGCCTCCTATTGTGGCAATGATAGGAACCAGTAGCTGTAACACAGCAGCCATGGAAGCACTAAGATAAGGCAAGACAGCGTACCAAATTGCGTAACCTAAGCCAGACATAATAGCGCCAGAAGCGATCGCTAGCATAATGCCGTCAAACTGCGGGCTGGCGGCTTGTGCCGTATTAAAATGAATGACAATCAGTGCGACCAGTAGCATGGGAATGGTTCTGACGAAGTTAGACGTTGTTGCGAATAAAGGCTTAGCTGAAATTTTACCTCGCCATGTGTACAAGCCCCACGCCATACCTGCTAGCGTCATTAAGACAAAGCCCAATAAAGAAGGTGATGATAAAGTAGGAAGCACTAAATAGACAAAGCCAGCAAAGGCGATCACCAAGCCTAACCATTCCAACCAAACCAGCTTTTGCCCTGCCCACACGGCAAATAAGATCAAGGTAAGCTGTACCGCACCAAAGAGTATTAAAGCGCCTATTCCTGTTTCTAATGTGACGTAGGCATAAGAAAAGCCCAAGGCATACACAAAGAGCGCAGAAGCCGATAACCAACTACCTTCTAGCCATACAGTTTTAACATCATTTCGTTGCTTTTTGAGACACTGAAAAACGCTAAGCAAGACCAAGGTAGATGCGCCACTGAACAAGCGCCACGCGGTGAATTGAGCTGGATCGATTAGCCCATCGCTCAGCGCCAGACGACACAATACAGAGTTTGCTGCGAACGCCAACAAAGCCAAAATCACAAAGACACATAAACGTAGCAAACTTGTCATCTATTTGTTCCATAGCCTAGTTTATCTTAGGACTGTCCTCATAAGGAAAACGCCACTTTTACGCACTGGCACCAGATTTGCAAGACTTATACTAACGTCCACCAGCGGTATTTTGATGGACCCAAAAAGGAATCGACATGACAACGCTTTTAATTTTTACCGATTTGGATGGCACATTACTCGATCATCACACATACAGTTTCAAACCAGCACTGGCGGCCTTACAGTCGCTGAAGACTTTTTCTATTCCTTGCGTGATCAACACCAGCAAGACTTTTGTTGAGCTTGTGGAACTTAGAAAAGCGCTCAACCATCAAGACGCTTTTATCGTAGAAAACGGTTCTGCCGTTTATATCCCTAAAAATTTAGCCCTCTCTATAAACGAAGACTTAGAGGACTGCGGCGATTATTGGCGTAAATCGTTTGGCCCGAAACGCGACGAGCTAATCGAACTGACCAATGACAAGCAAGATCAATATACCTTTAAACGCTTCAGCGAGATGACATGGCAAGAACTGGTTTCCATCACAGGTTTGAGTGAAGAAAACGCCAAGCAAGCCATGCAACGAGAATTTACCGAGCCTATGGTTTGGACCGACTCTAACCTTGCTCTTAATGTATTGCGTGACGACCTTGCGCCATTTGGTGTGCAAATTCAGAAAGGTGGCCGTTTTGCCCATCTGATGGGCGAGCACTGTGATAAAGCAAACGCCATGTTATGGCTCAAAGAATTGTATGAACAACAAAGTGACGAAGACGTTACTACTATGGCATTAGGCGATGGTGAAAACGACGTAGGCATGTTGAGCAAAGCCGACATTCCAGTGGTGATTCGCTCCCCGGTTCATGCGCCACCAGAAATTCCAAATAGAAGCGATGCTTGGCTTAGTGATGCTTATGGGCCAGAAGGCTGGGCTCAGGCGATTAATTTACAGCTCACTAAACAAGGTATTTTGTAAGCGACGAAAAGAACAATAAACACACCATATTACGACATTAGGAGAATTACTATGGGCGACTTTCATCAAAACGGTATCATCACCACGCTTCACAATCTGGCACACCGCCCGTTAGAAGAAATGGAAAAAGAACTGTGTGAGTTTGCTAAAACACGCCCAATGTCTCTTATCCTACCTTGTCTGTATTCCGAGCTGGAAACAGACGCCATGCCGAATATCCTTAAACATTTGCAGCAAGTTCCCTACTTGTCTGAAATTATCATCGGCTTAGACCGAGCAACAGAAGATCAATACCGTCATGCATTAGAGTTTTTCAGCGTATTACCACAAAACGTTAAAGTACTTTGGAACGACGGCCCTCGCTTAAGGGAAATCGACAGCGTATTAAAAGGCGAACACCTTTCGCCATCTGATCCAGGTAAAGGCCGTAATGTATGGTTCTGTATGGGTTACAACCTAGCCGCAGGCAAAGCCGAATCCATTGCCATGCACGATTGCGACATCGTCACTTATGATCGTGAATTGTTGGCTCGTCTTATCTACCCTGTGGCGAACCCAAAATTTAACTACGAATTCTGTAAAGGCTTTTATGCTCGCGCAGCCAATGGAAAAATGAATGGCCGTGTTAGCCGTTTATTGGTCACGCCTTTATTGTGCTCGCTGAAAAAAGTCTTTGGCCATTTGGACTACGTAGAATACTTAGACAGCTACCGTTATCCGCTCGCTGGCGAGTTTTCATTCCGTCGCGATGTGATGACGGATTTGCGTATCCCTAGTGACTGGGGCTTAGAAATTGGCGTACTGAGTGAAATGTACCGTAACTATTCAACCAACCGTTTGTGTCAGGTGGATATCGCCGATATTTATGATCACAAACACCAAGACTTGTCTGCCGATAATGACGATGGCGGCTTGTCTAAAATGTCCATCGACATCACCAAAGCCATTTTCAGAAAGTTGGCGACAAACGGCACTATTTTCAACCAAGAAACCTTCCGTACGATTAAAGCTACCTACTATCGCGTTGCACTCGACTTTATAGAGACTTACCGCAACGATGCGGAAATCAACGGCCTAAAATTAGACGTTCATACGGAAGAGCAAGCGGTTGAACTGTTCGCCAGTAACATTATGAAAGCAGGCAACCAGTATTTAGACAACCCAATGGAAACACCATTTATTCCAAGCTGGAACCGTGTTGTGAGCGCTTTCCCTGGCGTCATGAATCAACTGGCTCAAGCCGTTGAATTGGATATGGCCCAATACGGTCCTAAACAATAATAAAGACTATAAATAAAAGATCGATCAAAAAAAGAACTGGCCCTTAAAGTAATCTTTTTGCTAAGTTGAACGTTACTACGTTGCTTTTCAATCACTAAAAAGACAGGTAGGTAAACATGGAAAATGCTCCTTTGTCGCATCTAGAACAGCGCCTAATCGCTCATTTGCAAGTCATTTACCCAAGCTTAGACAATAAGGATTTGGCTTCAAAGTGCTTAGCCACATTTAATCTAGATCCGTCAACTGAGTCTCCTCGTCCTCATAGAAATCTATGGGACCAATCAGACATTATGCTGATTACCTATGCGGATACCTTGCGCAAAAAAGAAGAAGCGCCTTTGGAGACTTTGCATAAGTTCGTTAAAAGCAAATTGTCAGATTGTATTTCCGCCGTTCACCTACTACCCTTTTTTCCGTATAGCTCAGACGATGGTTTTAGCGTGATGGATTACACAACCGTCAACCCATCTTGCGGACGCTGGGCCGATGTGGTTAATCTTTCTAAAGACTTTAAAGTCATGGGCGACCTAGTCATCAACCATTGCTCAAGCCGCAGTATGTGGTTTGAAAATTACAAAGCTGGCGTTGAGCCGGGTGCGAGTTTCTTTTATGAAGCCGATCCTAATGCTGATTTAAGTGCTGTGGTTCGCCCTAGAACTTCGCCATTGTTGCGAGAGATACAAACTAAAAATGGCGAAAAACATGTTTGGTGTACTTTTAGTCATGATCAGGTTGATTTGAATTTTGAGAACCCAGCGGTTCTGTTAGAGTTCCTGCGTATCATTCGTTTATATCTTGAAAAAGGTATTCGTTGGTTTCGCTTGGACGCAGTGGCATTTCTCTGGAAGGTCCCAGGCACCTCTTGCATCAATTTGCCGCAAACCCATGAAATCATCCGTTTATTAAGATTGATGATCGAACATTACGCACCAGAATCTGTAATTATCACCGAAACCAACATACCAAATCAGGAAAACCTCACCTACTTTGGTAACGCCAACGAAGCCCACTTGATCTACAACTTCTCACTGCCACCTTTACTTATTAATAGCTTGGTTACGGGAAATAGCAGCCACTTGAAACAATGGTTAATGAGCATGACGCCTGCTCAGCAAGGCACAACCTACCTGAATTTCCTAGCCTCTCATGATGGCATTGGCTTACGTCCAACGGAAGGTTTGCTGTCGGAATGGGAACTGGAAACGCTAATCAATACCATGAAGCGTTTTGGCGGTAAAATAAGCTCACGTACTACGCCGCAAGGTGAAGCCAAGCCTTATGAAATCAACATTAGTCTTTGGAATGCCTTATCAGGATCAGCACTGCACGGCCCAGACAAATGGCAATTTGCTCGTTTCCTCTGCGCCGCTGGCGTTATGATGGCTTTGGAAGGCGTTCCTGCTTTTTATATTCATAGCTTATTTGGCACAGAAAACGATTTAGAGCGTGTGGACAATACTGGTCAATTTCGCTCAATCAACCGCCATATATGGGATATGGAAGATTTAGATCATGTTTTGAATACACCAACTCATCATCAGAAGGTGTTCCAAAGCGTAACAAAATTGATTCAAATACGCCGAGCACAACCCGCCTTTCACCCAAATGCTACTCAGTATGTGCTACACATGGGTGAAAACCTATTCGCCTTCTGGCGTCAAAGCTTAGACAGAAGACAAAGCTTGTTTGCCGTTTACAATATGACAGACCAACCGCAAAGCTTTAACTTGTCTGAACTTAACCTAATTGCCACCGATGACTGGACAGATTTGGTGTCTGAACAAGTTTACGAAGACCATTTAGGCAAAGTCACCTTAATGCCCTATCAGTTTGTTTGGCTTGCTAACAAGAAAGGGAAGATCAAAGAGAGTTAATTGTCGTTTCATGTTTAGCAACACACCGTGCTAGGTTATAGACACAAAACCTGTCAATAAAAATGAGACAATGATAACCATTATCAATAATTGATAATGGTTATTTTTATTTCAAGCTCTTTTTATTTCAAGACACAGGTAATTGTGAACATGATGAATTTAAGAAAAATCCTAGCCATCGGAACATTGATCACCTTCAGCCAACTGTCTACAGCAGAAACGCAATTGCCTAAAGCTGCGATTTTTGATCTTGGCAGTTTAGATACCATCACTGCATTAGGCTTAGAAAGCCAAGTGGTTGGCGTACCAAAGCAAGTTCTTCCAGACTATCTGAAACAATTTAATGACGCTCGTTACACTGATGTGGGGGGCTTAAAAACACCAGACCTAGAAGCCATCAAAACGCTCAATCCTGATCTTATCGTAATTACTGGTCGCCAAGCAGGCCAAAAAGACGCTCTAGAAAGGATCGGTAAAGTTAAACAAGTTGAAGCTTCTGGTGATAATTACTGGGAAAGTTTCAGTGCAAACGTCAGCTCAATTGCGGCTTTATTTAATGCTAAAGACACTGCAAATAAAGCGCTTGCAGAACTAAGCACAGATATAGAGTCAACAAAAACTGGCATTAAAGGCAATCCGACTATTCTGGTTGTGACACATAACAATGGCTCTTTCGGATTACGAGATGAACCTATAGCGACTCAGTTATTAGGCTTAGAGGCATCAAAAGTTCCGTCTCATGTAACACCACAAAAACGCGGCACTCGTACATTTACATCACTTAGCGTGAACAATATTGCAGAGATGAAACCAACGACTTTATTTATCGTTGACCGTAGCGCAGCGATTGGTAACACAAAAGAATCACTCGATATTGAAAAGCTAAAATCAGAGCTTGCTGATCAAGGTGGTCAATCCATCCAAGTCGCTTATTTGTCACCTAAACTTTGGTATTTGTCAGGCAATGGTTTACAAAGCCTCAGATTACAAGTGAAAGAAATAGCAGACGCTCTTTAATACAAAAACCACATAAAGCTTGCGGATGAAACAAAAAAACTCGCTGAAATCCATCAGCGAGTTTTTTATGCTTCCAGTATTCAACTCTTTATTAATGGCTGACCGTTTTAGAAAATACATTAATCACCACCACTCCAGCGACAATCAACGACATTCCAACACACGCCGCCAAATCAAGCTTTTCACTGTTAAACAGATAGCCAAATACCGAAATCAAAACAATGCCTAAGCCAGCCCAAATTGCATAAGTCACGCCTGTTGGCATAGATCGCATCACGATGGACAAAAGGTAAAACGACATAGCATAACCAACCACCAGCACAATACTTGGACCCAATTTAGTGAAGGAGTCTGACGCTTTTAAAGCAGTCGTAGCAATGACTTCAGCTAAGATAGCCAGAAACAAAATAAAATACGTCATAAGCCCTTCTCTAAGTTATCGATTCCAACAGGAACTGTATTTTTACTTCGCGCCTTCCAGCTCAACATCTTCGATATCAATGTCTTCAGCTAAGAAACCACCGGTTTGATGCGCCCAAAGTGATGCATAAATACCAGCATGCTGGATCAACTCATCATGACTGCCCTGCTCTATGATGTTGCCTTTATCCAAAACAATCAAACGATCCATTGCCGCAATGGTCGACAAGCGATGAGCAATAGCGATCACAGTTTTACCTTGCATCAGTTTGTACAAGCTCTCTTGAATTGCAGCTTCTACTTCAGAGTCCAATGCAGATGTTGCTTCATCTAGAATCAACAAAGGCGCATCTTTTAACAAGACTCGCGCAATGGCAATACGTTGACGCTGACCGCCGGAAAGCTTGATACCACGCTCACCGACCATGGCATCGTAACCTGCATTACCGAACGGATCGGTCAGGTCTAGAATAAAGTCATGAGCTTCTGCTTGCTTAGCAGCAGCGATCATTTCTTCTTCCGTGGCATCAGGTCGACCATAAAGTAAGTTCTCGCGAACCGTTCTATGTAGTAAAGACGTATCCTGAGTCACCATACCAATTTGACCACGTAACGAATCTTGCTGAACAGCGCTGATGTCTTGTCCGTCAATGCGAATTTGACCTGATTCAATGTCATGGAAACGCATCAATAGATTAACAATCGTTGACTTACCGGCACCAGAGCGACCGACAAGGCCGACTTTTTCACCCGCTTTTATAGACAAGACAAGGTTCTCAATGACCTTACTGTCTTGCTTACCATAGTGAAAATTGACCGCATCGTATTCAATAAGCCCATGAGGTACTGAAAGTGCTGGCGCGTTTGGCTTGTCTTCTATCTCGATAGGTCGAGACAGTGTTTTCATACCATCGTTAACCATACCGATGTTTTCAAATAGCGCGCTGATTTCCCACATAATCCATTGAGACATACCGTTTAGCCTAAGTGCTAAACTCACTGCAATAGCAATTGCACCAACACTAATGATGCTGCCCGTCCATAACCAAATAGACAGAGCTGCTACCGAAAATGCCAAAATATAATTACAAGTTTGCACACCTACACTGAGCATAGTGACCAAACGCATTTGCTTGTAAACCGTCTGCAAGAAACCATCCATGCCGTCTTTTGCATAATCCGCTTCACGTTGATGATGAGAGAAAAGCTTAACGGTTGAAATATTGCTATAGCTGTCTACCACTCGTCCTGTCATGGTTGAGCGGGCATCGGCTTGATCAGCGGAGATTTTTTTCAGTTTAGGAACAAAGTACATTTGCAGCAAAACATAGCAAACCAACCAACCTAACATTGGGATCATCAAGCGATAGTCTGCTTTTGCGATCAGCACGACCATAGAAATAAAGTAAACACCGATGTAAACCAAGACATCGAGCAATTTCATCACGGTTTCACGAACCGCAAGTGACGTTTGCATCACCTTGGTGGAAATACGCCCAGCGAACTCATCCTGGAAAAACGACATGCTTTGACGCAAGATGTAATGATGCGACAACCAGCGAATACGCATTGGGTAATTACCCAATAGGGTTTGATGAATAATTGCCGAATGAAAAAAGGTCACTAAAGGCATCAGTACAAGAATCATTAAAGACATTAATAATAAATGCGTGCCCTCTTCAGCAAAAAAAGTGTCTGGGTCCTTATTAATCAACCAATCGACTAATTGCCCCATAAAGCTAAACAACGTCACCTCTAAAATAGCAATCGCGGCGGTCAAAAGAGACATTAGAAACAGCGGAAGCTCCACCCCTCTTGAGTAGTAACGACAAAACGCAAACAGCGTTTTTGGAGCCTGTATGGCTTCTATATCAGGGTAAGCAGGCACCCATTTTTCAAAAAAACGTAACATAAGATTCCTTATTAAACCTTTAAAACTTGACACCACTAGAAAAACAAAATGAAACAAAAATGGGTGCTGGACAGGGCAATAAAATGGACTTTATTTACCCACTAGAAATGAAAGCGAAATTGAACCACGTTCCATAAATGAAAACCAGAAAAGATAACCCTTACAAATTGTAGCCTACTGGGTTTTACTCAGTGTTTGCACAATTAAACTAAACGATCAAACGTAAACAGATTATAATTTATCAAACCTTTTGCGGATTTATGAGTGCAACTCGATAAAACCGATTAACCAATCTTTTAAGTTGCCATATGAAACTCACATTCCCTATTATTTTAGTACTCGGTCTTTTATCAGGACTGACACCTTTAGCAATTGACGCTTATCTACCAAGTATCCCAACTATTTCCAAGAGCCTAAACACTGATATTGGCCTCATTCAGATGACGTTAAGTATCTATTTGCTGGTGTTTGCCTTTCTACAGATTCTTTTTGGCCCTATTTCCGACGCTATTGGCCGACGTAAAGTTGTGGTCGGTGGTTTAACGGTTTTTGCTATTGGCAGCTTTATCTGTGCCTTGACACAAAGTTACGAAATGTTGCTAGTGGGACGAGCAGTTCAGGCCTTGGGCGGTGCCGCTGTAGCTGTGTGCATTCCTGCTTTGGTGAAAGACGGTATGTCGATTAATCAATTTGCCAAAGCCATGTCGATGATCATGTTAGTGATGGCATTGGCACCTTTGGCGGCACCGATTATCGGTGGTGCCATCCTCACCATTTTAAATTGGCACTATATTTTTGTCCTGCTAGGCATTCTAGCAATTCTCGCCATTGTGCTATTTTTGCGCACCATACCTGAAACGCTCCCCGTTGAAAAACGCACCCCCTTCTCATTTGGCAACGCGATTCGAAACTACATAATTTTGCTTAAAAATCGCTCGGTCATGGGTTATATCGCGGCTTCTGCCTTTTACTTTGCGGGCATGATGAGTTTTATTACTGGCTGCTCCTTTGTATACATTGAAATATATGGCGTTGATCCGGCAAACTTCGGCTTCTTAGTTGGCTTAAACGTTATTTCTATGATGCTGGCCTCAACCATTAATGGTCGTTATGTTGAAAAGCTTGGAACAGAAGTTTTATCTAAATATGCTATATATATTCCATTGGCTGCCTCAATATTAATGATTGCTCTTAGCTTTTTCGATCACCCACCACTATGGATTATCATCATTGCCAGTATGTCATTTATGGGACCAATGGGAATTCTAGGAAGTGGCTTTATGGCAGGCGCGTTAAAACATGCAGGTAGTCATAACGGTAGCGTCACAGCACTTGCCGGAACCTCTCGTTTCGCCTTTGGTGCCTTAGGTGGCGCCGTCATCAGTATTCTTCACAATGGCACTTTTGTCCCCATGCTTGGCACCATTGCCGCTTGTGGCATAATTGCTTTTATTTGTTTCAAAGTGACCGTTCGATACGCTGAACCAACCGCTGATCACTAACTTTATAATCCATCAAATTATTACATTAAACCGACATTTTTTATTAAACCGACTAATTGACGGAGTACCAATGCTAAGTACACAAACGCTAATCGAAAAAATCAAAAGCACGCCAGAACAGGTTCAATTCAAAGAAGTCATTGATGTCATTGAGCGCGAGTACGAATTCACGCCTGCTGCGTTTTCTAATGGCAAGCAGACCAATGGCATTAATGAAAACAATGGTTCTTGTAAGATTTTTTCTTTCGGATCTATTCACCAGCTAACTGAAATAGAAACACTGAATTTGTTTGGTGATTTTTACCGTGTCGATGTGTTAGACAATCCAGAAGCCAGCGACCATCAAAACATTCGCCAATTTATTGAAAATGGCTGGAGCGGTATTACATTCACAGCGACAGCGCTTGTTCAGAAAGACTAGTCTCTTAAAAGGCCACAACACACACTTACTGTTCGCTGTGGCCTTTCCAAGCAATCCAAAAAATAGCTTAACGCATGCCTTAATGGTTGAACTCCCCTTTCATAAAATGCGATAGTGTTGAACATTGCATATATGAGGTGATTATGGAATTAGTGGCATTTGATCTAGACGGAACTCTACTTAATCGACATCAACGCCTGTCTGATTACACACTCGATACCCTTGAGCGTTTAAAATCTGCAGGGGTTTTCTACACGGTTGCGACAGGCCGAACTCACTTTGCAGCCATGCCTTGTATTGAAGGACATGAATTCCCAAACTGGCAGATTTTTAAGAACGGTGTTGAATGGTGGGATCCTCAACAAAATCTATATCGTCATCGCAACCTACTATCACAAAGCCATATTTCAGAGCTGCTTACATCTTTTGAAGAAAACCAAGTCACGCCTTTTATTTTTTGCCTAGAAGACGATGGTTCGCACAGAGTTTACCATTCGCCGCTGACTGGACATTTGAGCGACCACATCGCCAATGAGCTGGGCAACCATAAAAATATGAGTCTTCACCCCATAGCGGAGCTATCTCATAATGCAAGAATCACTAATATTAGTGCGATGGGCCGCCCCGAGTTTATTGAAAAAATTGTCCTAGATAGCCAAAAACACAGCCATTTAACCGCCTATTCCGGTGGTGGCATTTATAACCCTGATGCATTCTGGTTAGACATCCACCACAGCAATGTGTGTAAAGGTTCTGCATTGATGGAACTAAAAGCAGAAATTGGTGCCGAAAGGTTGGTAGTATTTGGAGATGGAGACAATGATCTATCTATGTTCTCTGCTTCAGATGAAGCCTTTGCAACCGATAACGCATTGCTTCATGTGAAAGATGCTGCTACCGATGTCATTGGTCATCATGATGAAGATGGCGTAGCAAGGTATCTAAGAAAAAGGTATAACTTGTAATCTTAAAAGGTATAACTTGTAATCTTAAAGGTTGGGGTTGATTTACAAAAAATCTCCTCCATTAACTTAAAGACAACATATTTAGCCTTTACCCAACGATCATTTTGAACCATGATTGTTAAAAGAATAATTAGTTTGGAGAAATGCCATGTTTGAATTTTTGTTATTCGTCGCTGCCTGCGCAGCAATTGCTTTCTTGGTAGCCAATATCCAGAAAAACACCGCACAACCGAAAACAAAGCTACAACCAATCAAGATTGAGCGCGAAGAAGTACGTCGTCCTGTACCACGTCATAGACGCCCATACTAACTAACCCTTTCTCCATTCTATCTATTTGCCAGATTGAAACCTTTCAGTCTGGCAAATACGTATTTATCCCGTACTCTTTTAGTTTATTCGCTATTGCACTATGACTCATGCCAACAGCTTTAGCTAGCCGCCTTGTACTTGGAAAGCTGGGGTAAAGTCGTTTTAGTAACTCAGCCTCCCATTGCTTTACTGTCACTTCCAACGAATCATCAATCAACACCATGTCAGCCATGTAATTATTCTCTGGTAACTGCACATCATCCGCTTGCCACTCTTTGTCTTGAGTCGTCAATAAGGTTTGTAGACAAGTGTTTTGTAACTCTTTCAAATTACCAGGCCAAGAATACAAAGCCAGCTTAGTTAAAGCCCCCTTTGAAATAGAAGGTACAGGCATGCGATAACGCTCCGCTTGAACCGATACAATTTGCAACACAAGCCCTTCTATATCCTCTTTTCGCTCCCTAATCGATGGCATAGGTAACACCAAAGCAGCCAAGGAAAAATACAAATCTTTGTTTAAAATATCGCCTTTACCAAGCTGCATTTGGCTTAACGAAGACAAAATAACCAAACGAACATTACTATCAAGGCTAGTACTTTCACCTGGTTGGCGAGACAACCAATCTGCTAAGGCGACTTGAGCTTGCTCATCAAGGAATTCAATATCTTCAATCACAAACCAGCCAGACAGTTTTTCTAATGCGATGATGTCGTCTTTCACTATTTCTCTGGCATGGCGAATAATAAGCTGCGCCTCGAGCTCGCCCTGACGCTTTTGCCAATACTGAAACAGCGCATCAACCAAATCTCGCTTGCCCGTGCCCACTTCCCCTTGAATCAGCAAAGGCATTGGTACTTGTGCAAAGGCTTTTGCTTGCAACAAGGTTCGTTTCATAACGGCGCTTTTAATTAGCGCTGGCTGGAAGTAGGTTTCTAAATGATTCTCTGCATCTGGCGCTTGCTTTAAACTTTCAGCTTGTCGATCCAAACGTGTTTTAGATTTCAAATAAATTACAGTGCCAGCAGGATTGGCAACACCCTCGTCGTCACTGACAAAAATCGGTTTCATTTCCAGCAATAAAGTTTTGTTACGAATGCGAATTCGTTTACTCATGCCATCACGTGGATTCGCCCATGCTTCTTTGGAAACATTAATTCCTTTGATAAACTGCTGAACAGGTTTGTGTAGCAGGTTCAACACAGGCACATTCAGATCTTGTGCAGCAAGCTCCGTTACCATGGTGATATTGCCCTTCAAATCAACAGAAATCACACCATCGGGTAAGGCTTCTAACAAGGTATAAAGCGCGTTGTGTTCTCTTTCAGATGGCGTGAACATCACGGTTTTAACGTCTTCTACGCTATCTAAGCGACGGATATCCGCTAACAACTGCTGCAGTTTTGAAAAAGGTATATCGGAAAAGCCACAATAAATACAACGACGCTTGGTATCGACTTCCACTAAGCGCATATCGATACCATGAGGAATAAATAAGTCGAGGGCTTCTCGCACCATACCTATTCTGTCTTCACATTGTATTTCTAACCTCATCACTTCTCTCTTTAGTTTTCTATTTTGCTCTCTTTAAGAGACTGAAACGGCGGATTTTGAACTTAGCAACAATAGATTTTGCTGCGGAGCAAAGCTCCCATAAAGCGGCAACACGGCAGCACCTAAAACACCGGCGGTATGACCGGTTTGTGCAATACGAATCGCTGGTAACGGCAACATACTGTGTGCTGTTAACGCACTTTCAAGACAGACAATTAACGCAGCCAATACAGGAGACGGTAAACGACCGCCAATCAAAACCGCCTCTGGATCGTATAAAGCAATCACCGATGCCAAAGCCGGAGTCACCTCAAACGCCACTTCATTTGCCCATTGCTCGATAAGTGTAGTGTATTCAGAGCCAAACCATAGCTCATCAGACAAAGGCCATTGAGTTTGCTGATCAGCAAAAAAACGACGCAAGGACGACAAAGACAAGGCTTCAAGAATCCATTTGCCATGCTTGCCCGTTGCAGTGGGAATTAAACCAAAGCTACCGGCTTTTCCGTGAGCACCAAAGTAACATTCACCATTAGCTACAAAACTGCCACCACAAGCAGTGCTCACGAATAGATAAAAAAAGTCCCGTTGTGGCGTAATCGATGCCAGCAACAACTCACTGGTCGCCGCAGCGACAGCGTCGTTTTCGCAGAAACAGGGCACGCCGGTTAAATCCGTCAACCAAGTCTCAAACGCGTCCGATTGCCAATAGGCCAAAGCGGCTTTTAGATTGCTTAGATCCGCCCTTTGATCCGAGTCCGTCACCAAGGTTTCCAACCAAGAATCCATATAATCGGGCCTTGCCAGACCAATTCCTTGAATCTTGCTCCAATCTTCTCCTAGTGTTGTTTTCACTTCTTCAATCAAATCTTGAGCGATTTTCTTAGCTAAATTTTCAGTGGAGAACGACACCATTCGTTCTAACAGCAAAACACATTCGCCACTGAAATCTAACAAAGCAGCGCTGATATGATCACGATCGACATTGATGCCTAAACCATAAGCGCCTTTTTTATTGATGCTAAGCTTTATAGAAGGCTGGCCTCGACGACCTTTTACCTTGCCATCAACTTGTAATAAGTGCCTTTCAAGCAAAGACGAGGTGATCACAGAAATCGTTTGAGCACTTAATCCCGTCTGTTCGGCAATCTTTACTCGAGAGATTTCAGGGTGCTGTCGAACCAAATGAAGAATGATGCGCTCATTATAAATGCGGCTTTGCTCAGAAGTACTACCTGACGATTTCATATAACCCTATTCTTATATTGAGCCAATAAATTAGGAAGATTTTCTCTACTTCACTCGTAACATTGTGCAAAGATCTCAAAGGATTGCCATCATTTAATAAATCTAATTGATTTAATCGCATAACTCATTAAGATGAGAAATCAGCTTTACAAAAATAACAAGGCTCAGATTATACAGCAGAGCCGAAGCAAAGGACGACAACATGCCTTCTTTTCCAGAGTTTACATCTGCCGCTTTTTTAAAAGACCACATTCAATCAACAATGAATTTTTATCACCCAAACTGCATTGACCCTGCGGGTGGTTTTTTTCAATTCTTCAAAGACAGTGGCGACATTTACGACGCAAATACTCGCCACTTGGTCAGCAGCACTCGCTTCATATTCAACTATGCTAAAGCTTATCAAGCGGAAGGCAAAGCTGAGTATTTACAGGCTACACGTCACGGCTTAAGCTATTTGAGAAATCGTCATCGCCGAGAAAACGGCGGCTATGTCTGGTTACTCAACAAAGAACAAAATCTTGATGAAACCAATCATTGTTATGGCTTTGCCTTTGTTATACTCGCTTATGCAACCGCTTATAAAGCTGGTGTAGAAGAAGCAAAACCATGGATTCAAGAAACCTTTGATGTCATGGAAAAGCATTTTTGGGATGCCGAGTTTGGGTTATACAAAGACGAAATATCCAGCGACTGGCAAGATGTTTCGCCTTATCGTGGACAAAACGCCAATATGCACAGCTGCGAAGCATTGCTTGCCGCTTACGACGCCACGCAAGAACCTCATTACCTTGAACGCGCTACATTATTAGCAAATAACATTTGCTTGCGCCAAGCCGCTCTAGCTGGCGGTGAAATTTGGGAACATTACACGATTGATTGGCAAGTTGATTGGGACTACAACAAAGCAGACCCAAAACATTTGTTTCGCCCTTGGGGATTCCAACCAGGCCACCAGACAGAATGGGCTAAACTACTACTTTTGATTAACCAGCGCTCGCCTCTAGACTGGCTAGTACCAACCGCTCAAAAACTGTTTAATTCAGCATGGGAAAAGTCCTGGGACGAAACCAACGGCGGCCTTTGTTACGGCTACGACCCAGAGGGTAATATTTGCGACGGTGACAAGTATTTCTGGGTTCAAGCCGAATCCTTTGCAGCTGCCGCTATGTTAGCCCTCGCCACCAAAGAAGAGCATTATTGGGATAAATACCAACAACTTTGGCAATACAGCTGGTCACACATGATCGACCATCAATACGGCGCTTGGTTTCGAATTCTGACTAGAGACAATAAGGCTTTCGATGACTGCAAGAGCCCAGCAGGCAAAACCGACTATCACACTATGGGCGCTTGTTATGAAGTTATCGACCAACTCACCAAGCAATCTTAATAACCTTATTGTGTAATCTCTCTACTGAGTGGGGGCTAACATTCTATTCATTGCTAAAATGGAGTATGATGCAGCCCCTACGATTAGTGGACACGGGCCTCTTCCCTTATGCAGTTAGACAAAATAGATCTTAACTTACTTCGTTATTTAGACTCCTTACTTCGGGAGCAAAATGTCACTCACGCCGCCAACCAACTAGGTATCACACAACCAGCGATGAGTAACGGGTTAAGACGTTTAAGAGATCTATTTCATGACCCACTATTAGTCAGAACCAGTGATGGCATGATGCCTACTGCTCTGGCGATTCAATTGCAGCCGCGTGTACAAAGTATCTTACAATCTGTTGATGAAGTTCTGCACTTAGGACAAAGCTTTGAAGCGGAATCCAGCTCTCGTGTTTTTCGCATTATGGCCAGCGATTACGCCGAAGCCACACTCATTCCACCGCTAATGAAAAAGCTCCAAGCAGAAGCGCCAAACGTCATTCTCGATGTAATGAATCCAAGTGATGTGAGCTTTCATGACGTTGAAAAAGGTAAAGTCGATTTAGTCATCAATCGCTTCGATACCTTGCCACAGTCGTTTCACCAAAAATCTGTTTGGGTTGACCACTTCTCTTGTTTGGTACCAGCCAATTCTGAGATTGCCAAAAACTTCACGTTAGAAACCTATCTTGCCTCTCCTCATGTCTGGGTAAGTAAAACAGGATTTGGTGTAGGCGTTGGCATTCAACCAGAAGAAGTTCAAAAATTAGGCTGGGTAGATGGCTCATTAGCTGATCTAGGCTTTAAACGCAATATTCGCTTGTTTACTCGTAACTACAATGTTGCTATGCGAGCAACAGAACAGCTTGGTTTAATTGCGACTTTACCGTCATTGGCAACTCGTCTAATGAAGGGTAACACTAGTGTTGTGGTTCTTCCTCCACCATTTGAAATTCCACCGGTCGAATTAAAAATGCTGTGGAGCCCATTGCTGCAACACGATCCGGGCCATATCTGGCTTCGCTCTACTATCGCAGGCTGCGCCAAGACCATTGCGGAAAACAACAATTTATAATTGTCTATCCATCGCCAAGTAATCAAAAAAACGAGCACATGGCTCGTTTTTTTACTTTTCAAGAAGGCTTACAAAATAACGTAAAGCTCGCTTTTTTACATATTGTTCATTTGCTCAAGTGATTCCTCAGCACTGGACACGGTTCTTTTCAGATCCGTAATATGACCATTATCAATGCTGTAACACCAGCCATGTACATGCAATTCTTGTCCATTTTTCCATGCATTTTGTACAATACTGCTTTGGCAAACGTTCGCAACTTGTTCGACTACATTCAATTCGCACATACGATCAAAGCGACTATGTTCGCTTTCTATAGCGTCCAACTCTTCTCTGTGTAAGCGGTAAACGTCTTTAATATGACGCAACCAGTTATCTATCATGCCGTGCTCTTCGGTTCCCATTGCAGCTTTGATACCACCACAACCATAATGACCAACAACCATGATGTGCTTCACTTTCAACACATCAACCGCAAATTGAATAACCGACAAACAGTTCAAATCGGTATGCACCACAACGTTAGCAATGTTACGGTGAACAAAGACTTCACCGGGCAATAGATCGACAATTTGGTTAGCAGGAACGCGACTATCAGCACAGCCAATCCAGAGGTATTCTGGTTGTTGCTGCTTAGACAATGTAGAGAAAAACTCTGGATCTTCAGCCGTAACCTTCGCAGCCCACTCTCTGTTTTTATTAAAAAGGTCATCTAAATGGCTAGACATGATTCACTTCCTTAATTTTCTTTCGATACCAGCGAAGCTTAATGTCCGCAGTTAGGATGATAGAATCGAGCTGCTTAACAGCTTCTCGACCTTCGTATGACGCCTTATGAATATGAGGCGTCATACTTAATAAATCTTGAATTTGTATTTGTGAATCTAGGGTGAAAGTGAAAGTTTCCGCTTGCTCCAAGACCAAATCAAAATCTGCGAGCCCCTCAGAAAAGGTCTGCTTATATTCATGAATCGATGGGTAAAGTATTTTGCGCAATTCAATCAAATGATCTGAGCCAGATTCGACCAATAGCAACAATCCATCGCCACTTAGTACCCGTGAAAACTCAGTAAACACAGGAAAACCGAATAAGCATAAAACGGCATCAAAACGATCCTTTGGCATTGGTAAACTTGCATTACTACCAACTAACCAACTCACCGTTTTATCACGCTTGCTTGCTGCTAAAATTGCCCATTTTGAAATATCGAGCCCTGTGCGCTCTATAGCAATATCTCGATCGCTTAAAGTCTTACCTATTTCGCTAAGATAATAACCTTCGCCACAGCCTGCATCGAAAATTCGGACGCCCTTGACTAAATGGTCTTTTGGCCAAGAAGATAAAATAGCGTTAACAATAGGAAAGTAATGCTGTTGATTTAAAAAGGCTTGCCGCGCTGCAACCATTTCTTTGCTATCACCAGGATCTTTAGAGCGTTTATTTTGTACAGGAAGAAGATTTACGTAACCCGTTTTGGCTACGTCATAAGTGTGTCCATGTTCGCACTTTAAAACACGTTCATCACGGCTTAACGGTGCGGCATCTATCGGACAAGAAAGGTTTTCGAGCGTCGACACAGTGTACCCATTGTTTATTAATTGGCGCTGAGCAAGGAGAATAACCTATTAGCCGCAAGCAGAACATCAAAAAAAAGCTAAAGCTATAAAGCTTTCTTATTTCAACGTTTCATTTTAACTTATAGCGTCTAAATCTTTTCGCTATGATCTTTCAGATAAATAAGAAAATCGTCACTGCATAAAGGTTTAGAGAACAAATAACCTTGTACTTCTTGGCAATCGTAACCATTTAAGACATCGACTTGTGAGCGATTTTCCACACCCTCTGCAATAACTTTTAAATTCAAACTATTTGCCATCGCAATGGTTGCTTTCACAATGGCATCGTTATCGCAATCCAGACCTAGGTCATGAATAAAAGAACGATCTATTTTTAGGGTTTGTATTGGGAATTTTTTCAAGTAAGCGAGCGACGAATAGCCAGTACCAAAATCGTCTATAGATAAAGTCAGACCCAACTTACGAAAGCCATGTAGTTTTTCAATCGACTGCTGGGCATCTGCCATCAACATACTCTCTGTCAGCTCAATCTCAAAATACTCTGGATCAACACCCGTTTCTTCTAACACTTGCTGTACCATATCGACCAAATCAGCTTGCATAAATTGACGACTAGATAAATTAACCGACAGTTTGATCGGTGCCAAACCCGCTTCACGCCACTCTTGTAGCTGACGACAAGCTCTTCGAATGACCCACTCCCCCAAAGGGAGAATCAAACCGCTTTCTTCTGCCAAGGGAATAAATTGATCAGGACTGATCATCCCAAGCTCAGGATGAACCCAGCGAATCAAGGCTTCTGCGCCCACTACGACTTCATCAGGAAGTCGAACCTTCGGCTGATAATGAAGAATGAATTGCTCTTCTTCTATCGCCTTGCGCAAACCACCGCCCAATGTGAGATGCGCATTGATGTTATCGGCCATGTGATCTTCATACACACAATACATATTGTGGCCTGTAGACTTGGCTCGATACATGGCGGCATCCGCATTTTTGAGCAAATTATCTATATCGTCGGCATGCTGCGGATAGCTTGCAATACCAATACTGGCGGTAATCATCATTTCCATTTTGGCAACAGGATAGGTATTACTCGCATTTTGCATGATGCTTTGAGCAATGCTTTCTAACTCTTCAATGGTATTGGTATTTTCCAATACCACCACAAATTCATCACCACCCAATCGATACAAACAAGCAGCAGTGGGAATACTGTCTTTTATGCGTTCTGCAACTCGCTGAATAAGCTCGTCACCCACCCTGTGGCCAAAGTTATCATTGATCACTTTAAAACCGTCTAAATCCAAGTACAAAAGACCAAATTGACGATGACGCTTACGCGCATTCACCAAGGCACTTTCTAACTGCTGATACAACAAGTTCCTATTCGGTAAATGAGTCAAACCATCGTAATTGTTAAGACGATAAAGCGCGACTTCGTGATCTCTTTCTTCTTGAATATCGTGAGTTAACAAATAGACAACATCGGTAGTCGGCTGATGCGACACTTCAATTTTGTGCCAACGAACCCCATTTTTAGTAGAAAGCCTTATCTCTTGAGACAAACTCTCCCGCTGGGCTAAACGACGAATAAAACTATTGGCAGCACCAGATACCGCAAATAAATCTCGCACATGCTTGATATCACCAAACTGCTCAGCGAAACGCTTACTGGATTCCACGTAGACACCGCTCTGTTCAAAAACAGCAAAGGATAAGGTGCTAAATTGTGAAAGAAGACCGCAGTTGGAATTGTTGTTAGACACACGAGGAGGCAAAACAGGATGCGCCTCGACCGATAAGCCCTTGCGCGCACCACCTAAAGAAATAACAGAGCCACTTACATTGTAATGCGAGCCATCTTTCGAAACAAATGGCCATTTGAACGGCAGAGCTTCGCCAACATCAAGCGCCTCTATATACAAAGACAAGCGATCTTTTAACTCAGACCCAATCACACGCTGACCCGATTTAATGTCACTCAATGAGTCCATCAATAGAATTTCTGCAGCCTCATTGCACCATGGCACACTGGATTGCTCTATGTCTATAATCCAAGCAGCTAATGGCATTTTACGATGCAGTAATTTTGATAAATCAGTCATTTCTTTTGAAGGCTACTAAAATACATTTTATTCATTCTGATATTAAATTCTGTCGAACCTCTCACCATGAGTCGGGCACAATAAACACACATCGGCTTATTCTGTTTGTACTGTCACTGAATATTTCTGCTGTATTAAAAGCCTGCCATAAAAATACATGTTGAGGTCGGTCATCAAGTAGGAATTCGCCTACAAGATTGTAGGCAGATTGCAGAGAATTGAAAGGAAAATTATCATTAATATTGGGCGAAGCCAACCAATGAGGCTTTTGTAAGATTGTAAAGTGTGAAAAATACGACATTAGTAAATCAATATTTGATACACGGATCCAACCGCCGTGATTGGCCTGGTTAAACCAGGTACTCACCTCTTCCTGACTATTTAAAGCAGAATACAATCGCCCAAATACCAATAGATTTGAAATAGGATGTCGCCCTTTAGCAACGTCCTCAATCACAGACAAACCTTCTTCTGTTTGCAAAATTTGTAACTGATGATCTCTTGCTCGAGTGACTTTTTTTAATAAACTGTCATTTTTATTTGGCCCGATCCAATCATGAGGAAAAAGATCAGGCCTTTCTAAATAGAACTTAATGGCTATTTCAAATTGGTGAAGTTCACTATTAGGCGTTTCAACCAGCATATCCACTTCACCCAGCGTTTTTCCTTCACTTTCAATTTGGAAATGCTCTAAATGGATTTTCAAATGGGATAAATGTACTATCGCAAACGAAAACAACGTCTCAAAGTAACTACCAAGAAAGTGCGACTTACATGCTGCCATTGCCGCAACCAAAGGTTCTGGGTCACTGTCCAGCACTAACAAACGTTCATTCACATCCGCAACCCAATAAGGCTGCAGATCAAAATCACGCTCGATATAATGACCTTCCACCAGCCAGGCAAGATCTTTGACCAGTGGATGACGAACCTGATCAGATATCACAAACTACCACTTAAATGCTGATCGATCCGATTTAAACAGGTGACAATATGACCAACTTTAGCCTGTGGCTTATCACTAAACGCTTCTTCAGCCATTGGCGAAATATGACAACGCACAGGTAGATCACTTCCCGTTGCTAACATTGTTTTAAACCGCTCAATCATCACAAAGCGCAACCATTGCTCGAACCTCATTGTATCAATACAAAAAGGCTCAGAACTCTGTAACGCTTTATCGCTTGGCGCTTCACATTCCCAAACATCGCAATCTTGCATTGCCATTTGCAAGTCCATCAATAAATCAGCCAACACATGATGGGCAGAAAAGGCTTTTTTCAACCTGATTTCTCCTTTGAAAAACGGTAAGATAGCGCAACTTTAACTCAATATAAAAGCACACGTATAACGGCGCGCACTAGCGCCCTTATCGGCAACAAGAGCCAAAACTTTATCATGAACAAAATAGAATCTCTGTCTGACTTATTTGATCTGGTTGGTTGTGACGTAAGCTACTATGACATAGGTCGCAACATCACCAAAATCACGCCACAACAAACTGTACAATTCGACCGTAAACAACAAGCCTACCCTTTCCCATTCCGCCAGCATGCTTGGCTGGCATGTTTATTAAACATGGGAAGCCAACAAGGTAAAAAATTTAAAAAAACAGACATCATTGATCAAGGCGTTATTTGGTTTATTAAACTACCGCTAGACGAAGCTGGCTGTTTAAACCTTGGCACACGCGATCATTTTATCAAAAGCATCGTCGATAAAATATTGCATAAAGGCGAAGAAGCAGGATTATCAGAAGCCCTTGAAGACAGCCCTTATGCCTTCAAACCAGATCAAGAGCGCATGGCAAGTTTGCATGCCATTCTAGGCAAAGACCTACACAAAGCACCATCGCACTACTTCGATGACGTTGTTCAGTACCTGTCATCAGACCTAACAGAAGAAGACGACAGCTGGCAAACACTAGGACTTCAAGGTATTGCAGAACTCGCTGCCAGAGTAGACGAAGACAAATACCAAAAGCTAATACAAAAAGCCATTCAACAAGCTACCAAACCTGTTGTTAGCGCTTTATGCCACGCTCTTGAGCACGAAAACCTGTCTAGTAAATTACAAGACACGCTTATCGCGCAACTGCAAACCGAGCAAGATGCTCTCATGCAAGCAAGCTACCTACGCGCCCTGTCCAGAGCAGACTTAAACGACACACTATTATTATCACTGTTTGGATTGCTTGGCAGCCTAGCAGAATGCAAAGACGACGACCTTCACCCTATCGCCGCACTCGCGGCAAAATGCCCACATTGGTTAGGCCAAAACCCACAGCTACTACGCATCATCATGGAAAAACTGGCACATCGAGAAGATGGCTATATAGCCTTCAAACAAATCGCAGCCGAACTAAGCCAACACCCAGAAACCAAACAACCGCTTTGGTCACTGCTACGCAGCGGACACATCAGCCCACAACTGGCACAAGCCGTGAGCTATCTATTCACGCAAACGCCAAGGTCAGTGCAGTGATTGAGAAAAGATTGAAGTGAGATGATTGGAGTCTGGGGCGTTTTAGATGAGAAAACGCTACAAGACTCCCTTTTTTTTATGAAAATGAGGTTTTCTGAACCATTTACACAGAACTCAGCAAAATTTGATTATCCAAAAGCACTTTGAGCTAACAGATGCCTACTTCAAGATAGAAAAAGCAGCCACAAGTATCTTCTTGACCATCTGTGGGTCTTCGCCTCGTGCAAGCTGTGACGAAGCATTACCTAGCTGAGCATCAATATAAGTAGCAGCAAACTCTGGTGACATATCGGCAGTAAATTCACCTTTGGCCTTTGAGCGCTCTACCCACTTTCTGAAAGTAACTAATCCCTGCCCCTCAAGAAAATCGACTTGCGCTCGTGTTTCTTCACCCAAATGAATTCGTGATTCACGCATTTTTATAAAAAGACAGCCATTTGGGGACTCATGATTACAACTAACTGAAGTAGCAAACACCACAAGATTATCAAGAGCGTCCCGAAATGGAGTTGCACTATTGAGCATCTGCTGAACTGGACCTAACACTTGCTCTTGATACCTTATAAGCACAGCCTTCATCAAGCCATCTTCATTTGAAAACTCACGATAAAGACCAGGCTTTGATACACCAGACCTCCTGCAAATTTCATTAAGAGACAAATTGGCTATGTTCTCTTTCCAATAAGAATTCATTGCCACATCTAAAATATGATCGCGATCTAGGGTCTTTGGTCGCCCCCTTGAAGGCTTAATTGAATCTAAACTCATTTTAATACCACCTAGTATTTTAATTTGACATACTAATCTTTTGCGCTTATTGTACCGCCTGGTACTTAATTAGCAAATCGAATAGGAAAGAAAAAATGAGCAATACAAAAAAAAGCATCGTTATTACAGGAAGCAGCAGTGGCTTTGGTCAAAAATCAGTAAAAGATTTTGCAGATAAAGGCTATCAAGTGTTCGCCACTATGCGCGGTCCAGAAGGTAAAAATTCTGCAGTTAAAGCAGAGCTGGAAGCGTATAGCGATTCAATTCAAGTTGTTGATATGGATGTTACCAACGACGAATCAGTCAAAAACGCCATTGCGAGCGTACTAAATAAAGCCGGAAAAATTGATGTTTTGCTAAACAATGCGGGCGTAATGTATCTTGGTATTACCGAAGCATTTAGTATTGACCAAGCTCGCGAGCAAATGGAAACCAACTACTATGGCGCTATGCGCACTATTCTGGCCGTTTTACCTGCGATGCGTGAAGCTAAGTCTGGCCTTATCATCAACACCTCATCCATGGTTGGCCAAATTTCTGCTCCGTATTTCTCTACCTACGCTGCAACCAAACATGCTTTAGAAGGCTACCTTCAAGGTTTACGCTACGAAGTAGCGCCATTCGGTATCGATGTCGCCATCGTACAACCTGGCCCATTCCCAACAGGTTTAAGCGCATCAGGACAACAACCATCACGTACAGATATACTGGACAGCTACGGTGAATTGGCAAACATCCCTGCCGCCATGTTCGAAGAATTCGGTAAATTTATGCAGAGTGATCAAGCACCTAATCCACAAATGGTCGTAGATGCTTATTTAGCCCTAGCAGACATGCCTGCTGGTAAACGCCCAACACGCACACCTGTTGGCTTGGTCTGGGGAGTGGATGAAATTAACGCTGCCAAACAGCCTATTCAGGACCGTGTTTTGACAGAAATGCAACTAGACAAAGTTCTAGGCGGCGCTGACGTATAATATTCGTTATCAGAGACAAACAATACTTTGTCTCTTTTTAGACCGACATCAAGTGAATGTCGTGTTTGAGAAATAAATTAGAGTCTGAGTGTCTGAATTTAAAGATGCTGCAGACTCTTTTTTTAGGATGTATAAAAATGGCTTATTGCCACTCCATCTTCAAGTCACGGTGTGATTGCGCACAATCCCTTAAATACAAATTGATTAAGCTTTGATAAGGAATTCCCTTATCATCCGCCAACGCCTTAAAATACTCAACAGTATCTTCATCAAGCCTTATCGTGACCTGCTTCTTAAGCTTTTTAGCGTAAGGGTTTTTGACTGAATTTGAAAAATCATAATGATCACGCATAGCGATAATCCTCATATATCTTACGCTCTTGTTTGCCTGCTTTACGTGCAGAAATTATACAAATCCTTTCTGCTTCTCGTATGCAATGACAAACAACGAGTAAGTTAGATTCTATACTTGTACCAAGTAGCAAAAAGCGATCTTCATCTTGCGAGTGATCAGGATCGCCAATTAATCGCGCATACTCATCCGTAAACACAGTCTTTGCCTCATCAAAAGAGACACCGTGCTTCTTTATATTTGATACGCTTTTGTCGACATTCCATTCGAATTTTAAGTCATCCATGACTTACATTGTAGTTACGTTGTAATTATATTCAAGATGAAGACTTGAGATAAATTGGAGTCTGAACATGAACTACAAAATTAAATTTTTGATGTAAATGAATTGGAGCAGATGAAGAGTACGGGGGTTCATCTGACCGCATATATAAAAGCTTTGATATTAACTCTTTATGGGCACAACTAAGTCACTGAAAAAACAACTCGCTCATTATCTGCAACGTCTACCAAATCAAGAATAACCCCATTGTAATCAGGGTTTAACACTGCAGAAAGTAACACCTCTAGCTGATCTCCATTTTCATCAAACTTAGACATGAATTTTTTAGGTAGCAACGTCAGCATAGATTTTACCAATACAGTAGGAACGGACATTGAATCTATTAACTCCCCACTATCGTGGGAGAATGTCTCAATTTTGAACATACGCATTAAACACTCCTTGTTAAAAAACACAATAAATTTAGATACGCAAAGGCGAATAGCTTTTTAGCCAGCCATACTTAACTTTTTACAAAGCTAAAGTCAGCAGGATAAGAATGAAGACCATCAAAATCGCCTTTACTCACCGCGACACCCTTGCTTTTAGCGATAGCGTAAACCATTCCCATATGAAAGAAGAAATTCGACGCTGTGTATTGATGAATGAAATCCGACTGGCACAGGTGTATTTCTGAGAAACCAGCCTTATCGGTTATGACTTTACTATCATCAAGGTTATGAATTTCAGGAAGCTTTTCTAATAACTCTCTGGTTTCTATGATTTGACGAACGACGGCGGCTTTGCCCTGCTCATCAGACATTAACGAAACAGCCTCTTTCTCTAACAGTGGGTAATATCCTCTTAACACAAAATTGGCGGCTATTTTTGCGTTCATCTCAAGAGAAAACATATCATCCGTTAAAGACACAGCGAACAACTCAGGCGGCACTTTATTAACAATCGTCTCCAACTGTAACAAATAGCCCTTGAATAATTGTTTAATGGTACGACTCATTAGTAATTCTAAGCCTCATTGATAGAATGTGATCAGGCAAATATTCACCCAACAGATAATGTAGGTCAGATGAGACAAGGAACGAGGCGTGATCTGACACGAAACACACCCTTCTCGGCAGCGCAGTTCAATTTAAAAATGAATACCTTGATAAGATTAGTTTCTATAAATATAGATTGCCAAGTAATACCGATGCTAGTTCTGCTAAGGGGTGAGCAATGCACTAGATAGGCTACCGCACACCGCTTTAATCACAGAACTCAATGCATGCTGAAAATGCCACGCATTGCTAATCCCTCTTAAACAGATTGTTAGGCAGTGCTTTTGACTCTTTCATACAGCACGCCATCGACTTGCTGATAGAAATCACCCCTTCTTATTAGCTCCTGAGTAACTTTGTTTACTTGAGAGTTTGAAGCGCCTAATTCTTGAGCTATTGTTTTATGGATATGTTTTTCCCATGGTTGTTGAGGAAGCCTAGACTTAACAGCCTGAATGAGCTCTTCGGATATCGGAAGCATATCATCTTCGAGCGATTTCGGTAGCGCCTTACTGTTATGCTCGATTAGCTCATAATTCTTGTCATACTTTAGTGTTATGATGTTCCCACATTTACACTTCTGCTTACCTCTTCCGCCGTCACAGTCAGGTACACTAATTTCGTTCATATCTTGACAAATAGCACACGAAACTTGATGAAGTATCATTCTTGGTTTCCGAAGATCTATTTTTCTCGTAGCATTTTTATAGACTGAAATAAGAAATGTATTACACGAAGCCTTAGGACATCTAAGGTGACGATAATTGTCACTTCGAGTATGTTGATCATAACTAAACATCGTACTACAACTTGGGCACTGACGCGTAACCCTGTTAATACTTTCACTTTCGTTCAAAGAATACCCTGTATCACCTAAGAGATCATCGAGTGATAATCTAGCATCTACTACAGATTGCTCTGTTTCCGAACCTGATAATTCCAATGCTTCCAAGTTTTCAATTCTCAACAGAAGGCTATTTATCTCTTTTTCTCGTTGCTCCTCTTGCTGCTCTTTAAATGTCTTGATTTCTAAGCCGATAATCCCACGCCAATCATTGATTGTGGTATCGTTTACTGACTTCAATGTTTCGATAATGTGAATAACATTATCTATTCTCTCGCCAACGACTTCTCTGGAGATTATCTCTTCATCTGAATTTCCCATAGACTTCAATCTACGTGTTAGTCGACTTAATTCATTCGAAATATTGTTTACTTTTTCAGACGCATTTATTACGTACGTTTTCAAACTATCCAGGTGAAATTGCTTTGCTTCTTCTAGTGCAGACTGTTTACTCTTTTCGGCGTATAAGTCAGTGATCAACCAAGAAACTGCTATAGAAAGGAGAGCTAGTACGGAGCTAAATAAAGAAGTTTCTCGAGCGCTTAGCTCTTCAGTAGATAACACCCAAAGAACACCGATTAATGATAGGCCTAAAATTAAACTCAAAATTTTCTTCAAAATAACGGCCTGAATTATTGTGTATCTAATGAGATAATAACATATCAAAAGCCACCAAGTGCATACATGGTAAGAGAGCATAGCCTAACGCCCGCGAAATAGGCGCGAGCTTGCGAGTGTCCTAATTGACGCGCTTGTTAGAATTTTTCTACTCATTAGTCTTAATTAAAGCGCTCCGAATGCCTATTTTTGCGGTATAAAAACTGAATGCGTTGAGTGACGTTGCGACAGCAAACATGAAAAATAACCAAGCGCCATCAAATTTATTCAGTCCGCCAATAAACCAGACTGCTACGCACGGTAGAAGGTAAATAATGCTGTTCATGATACCAACATTAAAATGAACTTTAAGTTTCCAGAAATCAGGCCATTCATGTAAAGTTTTCGATGTTTTATCATCAGGAAAAATCACACTAACACCATCCTTCAAGGTCCACCCAGAAATGCTAATAGGGAATAGCATTGCCCACTTTAAAGCATCCTCATTTATTGAAACTACAAGAAAATGCTTTTCAAGTAACTCTCCGAAGAGGATATAGAGGGCCGCGCTAAAAATTAGAAAAACGAACTCATAGCTGACAAGGAAAACCCTTAAATAGTAGATTGCTTTCATTAATGCTTCATATCTCTTTCGTTTGATACTTTGTCAAACTGGGATTTAGTCTTTACAGCAAGTTCTTGCGGCTCTGGCTCTTTCTCATGAAGAAAACTTTTTTGGGTGTCACTTGTTTTTATAACTACTTCATCGCCGTTTTCAATACCAACTACTTTGCCTCGACCATAACCATCTGCAGCCATAAGGATTGCAGCATCGCCTATCGCAGGAACCTCTTCAGGTTCATATTCTGGCGACTCCATGATCCTATCCATCAATTCAACTATTTTTGATTTCAGACCTTTTGGCTTAGAAGTCTGTTCTTTGATTGCTACTTCAGATGCATTTCGACTATCAATATACTCATTTAGGCTACCCCACAATCGGCCGAACAATGGGTTTGGTGGGTAAACTGTTGCTGAAAACTCTGTAAAATGACTCAATCTCTTTAGTCTACTAGTGAACGCTCTGTAGTCAGATATTGGCTCGATATCACAAGCGACCATAAAACCATCAAAGGCCGCTTCAATTACAGACTTGAATCGCCGAGGAAATACATCTTCTTGTATCCCATTCCATACATGCAAAAACGCTATACCTGAACATTCAGGCAAATATACAAATGATGAACTAGCCTCAAGCAAGTTCGGAACATCGGTGTCCACTTGAGAACGGCTAATCTCGTCAATTACTTTTGCGTGACCATCCTTTGCATACTTAGATAGCTTTCCGAAAACATATGGGAATTCATCATTCCTATTGTCCTCGATGTCAGTAATAGTCCAGTCGAATTTTCCTACCGTGATGATAGGAGCATTCGTCATCGCATCCATCAAGCTTTTTTGATCGAGATTTATTTTAACGACTCGTCCAAGATAATATCTACCTCTTTTCATCAGATATCCCTATACTTCCAAAAAATTCTAACATCTATGGACACACCGTTTTTTTGCAAGCAAAATCAAGCTTTAACAAGAGTCGTTTTGCAGCCATCTATTCGGATTTTTAGTAAAGCAATTAATGCTTTTATCCCTGATGCTATTCCTGCAAAAAAGCAGCGCTGACTTGGTTGTAATCATTTTGGCGTTTTCAACGAAACGATGTTAGTACCAGAATTTCTAAGTCATGTTTTTACTTATCTTGTAGTCACTATTTTAACTAAGCAAAATCGAGTGTTTCAAATTTAATGTAGATCAGGTGAAGGGAGAAAGACGTGTTAATTTGATATGTGTTATTCACTCGTCTTCCCTGACCATTTCTTTACAGAGTACAAGAAGTTAAAAGCGAAAACCATAAATATATTGTGTGTTTTTTAGCGTTAAGATCGTGACGAGACACAACAAAGAGATAACCCCGCCCTAGCCCACAAGAGATTGGTTCCCGCCTTCGTGGGCACTTGTCCCCTTGTGGGAAAGGGCCTGCACCAGCGGCGGATCACGGTCGTACCTCCCTCATCCGCCCTACGAAAACCAGCATTAGCAATGCCATCAGTTCGACGCGACGAAGTTGCGCGACTTTATGGAGTTTCAGAGCCATTAACAGAAAGACTCTCTCGAACAGCAAGGCCTATCTATGCCTTACGGTAAAAATCGTGTTGCTAAACGCTACCTTAAACAAAGCGAATGAGACGTTTGGGCGATAGCCCGATAAAGAGACCTTTTGGTTACTTTTGTGGCTCTGGACAAAAGTTACCCGCTCAGCAGAGCGGAAAAAAAGTCGGGAATACAAAGTATTTGAATGAAGCCAAAAGTACGAAAAGAGATTGATTCCCGCCTTCGCGGGNTAAAAGCGAAAACCATAAATATATTGTGTGTTTTTTAGCGTTAAGATCGTGACGAGACACAACAAAGAGATAACCCCGCCCTAGCCCACAAGAGATTGGTTCCCGCCTTCGTGGGCACTTGTCCCCTTGTGGGAAAGGGCCTGCACCAGCGGCGGATCACGGTCGTACCTCCCTCATCCGCCCTACGAATGCCAGCATTAGCAATGCCATCAGTTCGACGCGACGAAGTTGCGCGACTTTATGGCGTTTCAGAGTCATTAACAGAAAGACTCTATCGGACAGCAAGGCCTATCTATGCCTTACGGTAAAAATCGTGTTG